>NZ_JBGAFX010000007.1:0-269783 GCF_044227025.1 Dokdonella sp.
GCCTACGGCAGTTGGGCAAGTGCGCCAAAGTCGCCATTACCGCCTGCATGCGTGTCTTGCTCGTCCGACTCAACGCCATGGTGCGCGACAAGGTCGAATGGAAAATGCCTGTGACTGGGTGAAGACAGTTGCTCCCACAGCCTCAATCCGCGGCCTTCGGGGCGCCCATGTTGCCCTTGCTGTACATGCCGGAACGATCGAAGCAGCAGGCGCGGCGATTGCCGCAGGCGAGCTTGTCGCAGGCGACGTCGATGCGCTTCGCGCGCGTCTCGGCCTTCTTGCCGGAAGTGATCCAGTGGATCCAGTCGCGTCGTGCGACGGCGGTGATGTCCTTCCAGGTCGCGCGCGCTTCGGGATTGGCAACAAGTGCCGAACGCAAGTCCGTCGGCACCTTTGGCTCGGGCTCCTCGGCGACCGGCGCGATCTCGAGTTCGACCGTTGCGCCGACTTCGGCGCCGGCCGCATCGCGCAACTTCTTCTCCACCTTGAGCCAGTGGCTGCCCGCGCCGTCCGGTTCCAGCGTTGCCTGGAACAGCGCGCCGTCGAGCGTGCCGTCGACCGTGACCATGCTGCGTGTCGGCAGTTTCGCACTCGCGGCCTTCGGCAGCACGAGGAACGACCACGCCGCGTTCTTCGGTTCCGCGGGCCTTTGCAGTTTTGCTTCGAAGCGGATCTTGCCGGAATCTTTGCTCATCGTGAAACGATAGCACCGACGAAACAGAACAGGCGCCTCGCGGCGCCCGTTCCGTTCAAATCATGACCGGCGAGGCGATCAATAGCGGTAGTGGTCCGGCTTGTACGGCCCGTTCACGTCGACGCCGAGATACGCGGCCTGGTCGGCGGTCAGCGTGGTCAGCTTCACGCCGATTTTTTCCAGATGCAGGCGTGCGACTTCTTCATCGAGCTTCTTCGGCAGGATGTATACCTTCGCCTCGTACTTGTCCTTGTTCGCCCACAGATCGATCTGCGCTAGCGTCTGGTTCGAGAACGAATTCGACATCACGAAGCTCGGGTGGCCGGTGGCGCAGCCGAGATTGACGAGGCGACCTTCGGCGAGCAGGAAGATCGCGCGACCATCCTTGAACACGTACTTGTCGACCTGCGGCTTGATGTTGATCTTGGTCACGCCAGCCAGTGCGTTCAGCGCGTCGACCTGGATCTCGTTGTCGAAGTGGCCGATATTGCAGACGATCGCCTGGTCCTTCATCGCCTGCATGTGGGCAAGCGTGAGCACGTCCTTGTTGCCGGTGGTGGTGACGTAGATGTCGCCGCGTCCGAGCGTCGACTCGACCGTGTTGACCTCGAAGCCTTCCATTGCCGCCTGCAGCGCGTTGATCGGGTCGATCTCGGTCACGACGACGCGCGCGCCGTACGCGCGCAAGGAATGCGCCGAACCCTTGCCGACGTCGCCGTAGCCGCACACGACCGCAACCTTGCCGGCGAGCATGACGTCCATCGCACGCTTCAGGCCGTCCGCGAGCGATTCACGGCAGCCGTAGAGGTTGTCGAACTTGCTCTTGGTGACCGAGTCGTTGACGTTGATCGCGGGCACCAGCAGCTTGCCGGCTTCGACCATCTGGTAGAGGCGATGCACGCCGGTCGTCGTTTCTTCCGACACGCCCTTCCAGTCCTTGACCACGTTGGTCCAGAAACCCGGGCGTTCCTTGGCGACGCGTTTGAGCAGGTTCTTGATGATCTGCTCTTCGTGCGACGAGGACGGTTCGTCGACCCACTTCGAACCCTTTTCCAGTTCGTAACCCTTGTGGATCAGCAAGGTCACATCGCCGCCGTCATCGACGACCAGCTCGGGTCCCTTGCCGCCCGGGAACGTGACCGCGTCGAGCGTGCAGTCCCAGTATTCCTCCAGCGACTCGCCCTTCCACGCGAACACCGGGGTGCCGGTCCTGGCGATCGCGGCGGCGGCGTGGTCCTGGGTCGAGAAGATGTTGCACGACGCCCAGCGCACGTCGGCGCCGATGTCCTTGAGCGTTTCGATCAGCACCGCGGTCTGGATCGTCATGTGCAGCGAGCCGGTCACGCGCACGCCCTTGAGCGGCTTGGCGGACGAATACTTCTTGCGGATCGACATCAGGCCCGGCATTTCCTGCTCGGCGATGTCCAGTTCCTTGCGGCCCCAGTCGGCCAGCGAGATGTCGGCGACCTTGTAGTCACCTTCGCTGGAGAAGGTTCGAAGTTGTGCGTTCATGTTGATGCTCCGGTTCGGGATCGAATCCGGCGCGGTGCCGTTGCCGGTTGCGCAGGTCGATCGAGGGTCCGGGCGCCGTTGGAAATAATGGCTCTGCCGAGCCTGGGTTCGTCAACGCGATGCGGACGACATGCAGCGCCCCTCGGCAGAGCAGCCGATTATATCGCGACTTTTGCGGGCCTGCCTCCCGCCCGGTCGATCACGCCTGGGCGGGGACGAACGGGTCCAGATGGAAGACATGCTCTCCGCCGGCGTCCGAACCGGTGGTGACGACGATGCCGATGCCATCGGCCACGGTCGCGTAGCGACCCTCGAAGCCGAGGCGCACGTTGACAATGCCGGTCCGACCGAGCGGGATGTTCACGATCTTGAAGTCCTTTTCCTGACCGTCATCCCACACCGCCACGCGCAGCTGGTCCGTGCCGTCACCGCGGTCGACCGCGCCGGTGACCTTGCCGCGCACGAGAACCTCGACCCGCGATACGCCTGCGGCGGTCACGCTCTGCGTCCCGCTGACGCTCCAGTCCGCGGGCGATGCTGCATCGGTCGGCGCTCTTGCTTCATTCGACATGATCGTGTCCCCTCGTCGCCGCGCGACCGGCGAAGCCTTGGCCATGTCCGCGGTCAGGGTGACGGTAGCCCCATCCTCGTGCGCTGGCAATCCGCCGCGTTGGGGGATTCGACCCACTTCCGCGTAGGAGAGAGCAACCCCTCACTCGGAGTCCGCCATGCACGTCGCATCCGCCGCTCGGCCGCTGGCCTCGGCCCTGATCCTCGCAGGTCTGGTTGGCCTGTCGGGCCAAGCCCGTGCCGACTTCATCTACGCACGTCTGGTGCCTGGAGTCGGCATCCAGCCGAATGGCGCGTCGCGCACCGTCGACGTATCGTCCGGCGGGCGCACCGTGGTTTTCGCGAGCAATGCGAACAATTGGGTCGGCGACACCTACAACGGTACCCGCGCGATCGCCGTCGATCTCGACACCGGCGTGATCGAGGCGCTGTCCGCGCAGGGCAGCAGCGTTTTCCGCGGCGAATCCCCGGTTGTATCGGGCGACGGACGCTATGTGGCGTTCCTGACCTACAACAACACCACCTTCGGGCCGAACTGGCAGGCGTTGCGCAAGGATCGCCAGACCGGTGCGCTGGAACTGGCCAGCGCGACGGCCGCCGGGCAGCCGGCCAGCAGTGGCACCGAGGACAACACGATCTCCATCTCTGCCGATGGCCGCTACGTCGCCTTCCAGGCCGTTGCGAACATGACCGGCCTCGCCGGCGGCGGTGCCGCACCGAGCGGCAGCTCGGGAGAAATCTACGTCAAGGACATGACTACCGGGCAGGTGAAGATGGCCTCGGTCCCTGCGGGTGGCAACTGTGCGCTGGAGCGGCGTGCACTGTCCGGCAATGGACGCTACGTCGCGATGCTCTGCAGCAGCGCGATGGTAGCCGGCGCCAGCGGCGGGCAGGCTTATGTGCGCGACCTCGTCGCGAACACGACCGAGCTGGTCAGCCGCAGCGCATCCGCCCCGAACGGATCGAGCGCGTTCGCATATCGGCCGGCGATTTCGCCCAGCGGCCGCTTTGTCAGTTTCCAGAACCGGGGCTACGGTGGTCTTGGCTACGCGAACGGCGTCGACAGCGCCGGCAACAGCGGTGTCTATCTGCGTGATCGCCAGACCGGTATGACGACCGCTATTCCGCGCCCCGCGCTGCTGCCCTCTGGTTCCTACGACAGTTGCGCCCTGTCGGCCGTCTCCGACGTCGGCAGCGTAGTGTTCCATTGCAACTACAACTGGGTCGGGCCCGGCGCGTATGCGCAGGTGTTCCTGTTCGTGCCGGGCGCCGGGGCACCCGAGCTGATCAGTGGAACGATCGGCGGCCAGCCCGGCAACGCGCAGGCGGGCGACTCGCTCGGCGTGAATGCCTCGGGCCTGTCGATGGCGTGGGACTCGAGCGCCAGCAACGTCGATCCCGACGACACCAACGGCGTGGCGGACATCTTCGTGCTGGTCGACGAGTCGGTGCTTTCGGACACGATCTTCGCCAACGGGTTCGACACCGCGCCGGTGCTGCGGCAAGCAGCGGGATTGCGTGCCATGGCGATCGCGTCCGGCACCCGCGGCGACTGATCCGGTCCGCACCACCATCCGGTGGTGCGGCAACTGTGCAAAAAGAACGGGCCGCTTGCGCGGCCCGTTCCCTTTTTATGTTGTCGCGAGTGCGACCTTACTGGCAGACGTCGACCTTGAAGTTGTCGATCACGAAGCCGTTCGGCGCTGGTGCGACGGTGTTGCCGTCGGAGACCATGCGGAAACGCAACTTCATGTTCTGGCCGGCAAAGCTGCCCATGTCGACCACCGCGCGCGTCGGCACCGAATTGCCGGCCGGGCCCGGATAGCACCAACTCATCAGGTTGCCGAGTGCGGTGTCGTTCGATGCGGCACCGTTGTACGGGTCAGTCAGCATGTGCGTTCCGTCGAGGTAGCTGAACGTCGTGCCGTTGTTGCTCGCTTCCAACACACCCTGATCCCAGCATGCGCCCGGGCCATTGTTCTCGCCCTTGTGGTAGGCGTCGTAGGAGGCGAACACCGCGGCGGCGCCAGCGGGAATCGCGATCGACGGCGTGGTCAGGATGCGATCGCTCGATACTGCGTTGTCCGGCACCTTCCAGACGATCGTGCTCATGCCGGTGCCGGCCGGCGGTGCTGCCTGCGTCCAGCCGACGCTGCCGCTGCCGGCCGCGACCCAGCCGTTGGCGCCGGTTTCAAACGCGTCCTGGTAGACCGTGGTGGCGGTAGTGCCGGCCGGGCAGGTGCCCGGCACGCCGGTCGTGAACGAGAACGTCGCCGACACCGGGCCGTCGCCGCAGTAGTTGTGCGGCGTCACGCGCCAGTAGTACTGCGTGGTCGGACTCAGGAGCCTGTCGACTGTCCAGTTCGTGGTCGTCACGGTCTTGGTCGCGACGATGTTGGTGAAGGCTGCGTCGGTGGCGACGTCGACGGTGTAGCTGAGCGCATCCGGCGGCAGCAGGAGCGGTGGCAACGCGCTGCCGTCGAAGCCGTCGCCGAAGATGCGATCGGTGCTGACGAGGCCCCAGTTGAGGGTCGGGTAGACGTTCACGCCGGTGGCGACGTCGACCGGCGTGACCAGTTGCACCTGGCTCGGGCCGATCGCCGATACGCCGAGTTGCAGTGCGATCGAGCGCGCAAGGCTGCCGCTGGTGCCAGTGACGTCGATCGTGTACTCGCCGGTGGCGGCGGCAATGCCGCCGGCGAGCGTCAGCGTGCTGCTGCCGGGCGCGGCGACCGGGTTGGGCGTGAACTGCGCCGTGGCGCCAGCCGGCAATCCGGTCGCGGCCAGCGACACGTTGCCGGTGAAGCCGTTCACGACGCCGATGCTCAGCGCGTAGGCCGGATCGCTGGTCGCGGTCGCGCCGCACATCTCGACGCGCTTGGGCGTGGTCGTGGTCAGCGCATAGTTCGGATCGCCGCAGCCGGCGAACTTGAACGAGCACACGCGCGTGTGCCAGCTGCTGCCCGCGGTTGCCGGGTAGTACTCGCTGGTGAAATAGAACGTGCACTGGTCGACCGGATCGACGCTCATCGACGAGTAGTCGCCCCAGCGGTTCGAGGTGCTGGTCTGCGAGCCGTTCGCGATCAGGTCGGTGCAATTCGTCTCGTCGCGCATGGTGCCGCTCGGGTCGTCCAGCGTGCGGCCGGTGAACTCGATTTGCGGATGCGTTGCGCCGCTCGACTTGGAGAAGCCGAGGCCGATGTTGCCGCTGCCGTCGATCGCGATGCCGCCCATCCAGCGGTTTTCAGCGTCGGGCGAGTAGGTGCTTTCGTCGACGAGTATCTTGTCGAGGGGCGTCGGCGTGGCCGGATTGGCGCCGTGGTCGTCGAGGTTGAAATGCACCCAGTTGACCGCGGCCTGGCCCTGGTCGGCGAGCACCGCATGATTGATGACCAGCGAGATGTTGGTCGGCGCGCCGGGCGGGAATGCGCGCGCATTGGCGCGATACATCACGTGCGTGCCGAACGAGTCGAGCCCGCTGGCAGTGCCCTGCTGCGGTACCTCGCCACCATACGGCGCGAAAGGCGTGCCGGCGATGTGGGTCGGCGTCGCGGAGAGCGTGCTGTTCCCCGGCGTGGCCCAGTTCAGGCACAGGTCCCAGAACAGGTAGCCGTCGTTGTTGGTGGTGTCGTAGTGCACGAATGACGGGCAGGCGTTGTTCGGTGCCGCCAGTTGGCCGATGAGGTTGACCGGCTCGATGCCGTAGGCATCGTTGCCGCCGAAGCGGATCACCGCCGCGCCCGGGTCGCCGGTCAGCATCTTGTCGCGTTCCATTGCGATGAATGCGGCGCCCGCAAAATTGTTGCCGTTGAACTCGTGGGTGGTCAGGAGATAGGCATCCTGCGTGCCGGTGCCATCGGTCCACACCGCCATCTTCGGGTAGTCGCCGAAGTTCGGCCACTGGAATTCGTAGCGGTTGTAGGTTCCGAACGGATTGCTGGAGGTCGACACCGCGACGCACTGCGCGAAAGGCGCGTTGGTCGTGAACTGGCTCATGACCCAGCGCTGCGCGCGCGGATCCCACAACGCGATCGGATCACCCGCGTTGGTCGTCTCGCACTGGCCACCGAAGCCGACGAAGAACGAATTGCCCTGCACCGGTGCAGGCGTCGCGGGGTCTGGCAAGCCGGTGGTCTTGTTGAACGCCTGCCAAGCCGAGTTCACCCACTGGATGTAGTGCGCGTCGCTGACATCGCCATTCGTGTCCGGCGGCAGGCATCCACAACCAGATGTCACCACGCTGATCGCCTCGAAACCGAGGTCAAGCGCGGGAGCCGGAACGTTGGTGCTCGCGCCCTGCAGGCTGCGGCGCGCCGCCTCCGGCATCTTCGTTGGCGTACCGGTGAGCTTGAGCAGGATGTTCGGGATCGCGTACGGCTCTTCCTCCGTGCCCATCGGCTGCGGCGGCGGCAGGTTGCGCAGGATGTCGCGCATCGGCGCCGAAACGTCGTGGCGGATCGCATGCATGACACGAGGTCCGGCATTGTCCGGTGCCACCGGATGCGTGGACGATGCGCGGTCGTTGCCGCCGGCCGGAGCCGAGGCGGCGAACGCGAGAGACACGGCCGCGCCAAGCGCGACCGACAAGGAACGACGTGGAATCATGAACGGCAACTCCCCAACCAGAACCGCGACGGCGAATCGATGGCTCCGCACAGCGGAGGCCGTCGCCCCGCGGTGGAGATTGACGATCAGCCGGTTCCGTCCTTCCGCGCCGTGGACCCGGCGTCGAGGCGGTCGAGGCGGCGCAGATGATCGTTGAGGAACTTGCGGGTCTTCTCCGGCAGCTTCGGATCGGCCAGCGCTTGCTGGATGGCCGATCGCGCAAGCGCGGGAGAGTGCCGCCACAACATCAGGTTCGACTTCTCGGCGAGAAGGGGATTCGAACTCCAGACCCAGCGCTTCAACGCCTCCGGGGAGTTGTCCGTACCCTGCTTGTCGAGCAGTTCGAGTGCCGCGAGGACCAGTCCGTCTAGGTCTCCAGCCGCGAAAGCATATCCGTCCACGGGCGTGTCCGCCACTATCCGGCGCGCGGCGTCGGCCCACCATTCGCCGAAATCCGCCGGGCGCGTCGCGGCGGCGACCAGCAGGGTGGTTCGCACCCCCGGCGACGTCGCCGCATCGCGCACGGCCTTTTCGATCGCCGCCTGGCCGCCGTCCTCGCGCAGGCGTTCGCCGAATTCGGGCTCCTGCGCGAATTCGCCGGCGGCAAGGACCTGCAGCGCGCGATCCTTGCCGGCGAGCGCCTTGAGCAGCAGGTCGAACAGGTGCCGCGATTCGCGGCCGTGTTCGCTGCGCCCCGCGGCGAGGATCGCGCGCGCTTCCGGCGTGTCGCGGAACAGTGCGGGCTCAAGTCCGATGCTGGCAATCAGGGCCGCGCCATCCGGATTGACGACCAGACTCGTTGGCCGGCGCGGATCGGGGCGCAGGTTCGTGTAGCCGAAGACATATCGCTCACCGATGCGCACGTCGGCGAGGATATCCGCCGGCACACGCACGTCGATCAGCTCGGGCGGTTTCGGTTTGCCGCCGAGCACGTCCTTGCGCTTGAACACCAGGCGCCCGGCCGGATTGATCTCCACCAGCGGGCCGGCGACGAGCAGGTTGCCGGGCGCATACAGCAATTCCAGCGGCGGTTCGACGCGTTCGGCGCTTGCCGACCCTGCGCAGGCGGCGAGCGCGAGTGTGAAGAGCCGGAGGTGGGTACGAAGCAGGCGTGCGATGCGCATGGAACGAGCTCGGGCGAGTGGAGCGTCGAGCTTTTACACCGCAGCGCGGAGTTTTGACAGGCCGCCATGCCGGATGCATGAAAAGGGCCGCACGAAGGCGGCCCGATTCATTTGCGATCCTCCCTGATCACGCTGAGCACGAACTATCTGAGGCCGGCGGCCTTGCGCAGTTCCGCGGCCTTGTCGGTCTTCTCCCACGAGAACGCGGTGAACTTCTCGCCGTTGGCGAGCTTCGTTTCCTGCGGTGTGCGACCGAAGTGGCCGTAGCTGGCGGTGGCCTGGTACATCGGATGCACGAGGTCGAGCATCTTGATGATGCCGTACGGGCGCAGGTCGAAGTGGTTGCGGATCAGCTTCTCGATCTTGCCGTCGTCGATCTTGCCGGTGCCGAACGTGGTCACCGAGATCGAGGTCGGATGCGCGACGCCGATCGCATACGACACCTGCACCTCGCAACGGTCGGCGATGCCGGCAGCGACGATATTCTTGGCGACATAACGCGCCGCATACGCAGCCGAGCGGTCGACCTTGGACGGATCCTTGCCCGAGAACGCGCCGCCGCCATGGCGCGCCCAGCCACCGTAGGTGTCGACGATGATCTTGCGGCCGGTCAGGCCGCAGTCGCCCACCGGTCCGCCGATGACGAACTTGCCGGTCGGGTTGATGTGGAACTTGGTGCCCTTGTGCAGCCACTTCTTCGGCAGCACCGGATCGATGATGTGCGTGCGCACGGCTTCGACCAGGTCCTTCTGCTTGACCGACGGATCGTGCTGAGTCGACAGCACCACGGCGTCGATCGCGGTCGCCTTGCCGTTCTCGTAGCGCAGCGTGACCTGGCTCTTCGCGTCCGGGCGCAGCCACGGCAGCGGCGAGTTCTTCTTCTTGCGGATCTTCGCCTGCTGTTCGACCAGGCGATGCGACAGGTGGATCGCCGCCGGCATGAAGCTGTCGGTCTCGTTGGTCGCGTAGCCGAACATCAGGCCTTGGTCGCCCGCGCCCTGGTCTTCCGGGTTCTTGCGGTCGACGCCCTGGTTGATGTCGGGCGACTGCTTGCCGATCAGGTTGAGCACGCCACAGGTGGCGCCGTCGAAGCCGACGTCGGAGCTGTCGTAGCCGATGTCGAGGATGACCTTGCGCGTGAGCGCTTCGAGGTCGATCCACGCGCTGGTGGTGACTTCGCCTGCGACGATCGCGACACCGGTCTTGACCATCGTCTCGCAAGCCACGCGCGCGCGCTTGTCCTGCGCGAGGATCGCGTCGAGCACTGCGTCGGAGATCTGGTCGGCGACCTTGTCCGGATGGCCTTCGGAGACCGATTCGGAGGTGAACAGGTAGTTGCTCATCGCGGCAAATATCCTTCTATACGGATGTATGGATTTAACGGGCGCGCATCATACATGGCGCGGGTTTCGTTTGCAGTATGCGCGCTGAACGAGCTCGCCGCCTCGTCATGCGGGCCACGCGTTGAGGTGCGGCCCGAACCGGGCGCGCTGGCGCCTCACCACGCAGAAGCGATGCCCGGTCGGCGCCTGCATGACCCACCAGCGGCCGTGGCAGAACGCGATGCGCGTCGCGCCAAGCGCTTCCAGCCGCGCGACCTCGGTGTCGATGTCGTCGGTCTCGATGTCGAGGTGCACGCGCGATTCGTGCGCGACCCGCTGCAGCAGGATGATCGGTTCGTCGTCCGCCGTTTGCAGTTCCGCGTAGCGACCGTCGCCGTCCTGGTCGACGCTTGCGATCGGCTTGCCGAGCGCGCGGCTCCAGAATTCCGCAGCCGGCGCCAAGTCGTCGACCCGGCAGTCCAGAACGAGCGTGCACAGGCGGCTGTGGTGCATGGTGTTCTCCGCTCGTTCGATCAGCGCCAGGGACTGCGTCGCCGTGCGTCACCCGTGTCGAGAACGAATGCGCCCGGCAACAGTGCCGCCGTCGACGTCTCGCGCACGGCGTCGCCCGCGCCGGCGACGAGGAACACGCGCATCCGCCGCAACGGGTCGCATTCGTGCAGCACCTGGCGGCAGGCGCCGCACGGCGCGACCGGTTCGTCGGTGTCGGCGACGACCGCCAGCGCGAGCGGCTCGCCGCGACCTTGCGCGACCGCTGCGAACAGCGCGTTGCGCT
Organism: Dokdonella sp.; assembly: GCF_044227025.1. Taxonomy (GTDB): domain Bacteria; phylum Pseudomonadota; class Gammaproteobacteria; order Xanthomonadales; family Rhodanobacteraceae; genus Dokdonella_A. Next base: position 10,624 of record NZ_JBGAFX010000007.1, read on the forward strand.
CGGCGCAGATCGTCAGGCCGTAGACGTCGGACTCGACGTTGCAGCCCCCGACGAAGCGTTCGCCGCGACCGTCGTCGAACAGCAGCGCGGCGCCGACGTGGAAGTCCGAGTGTGGCGCGTAGGCGCGCAGGCGTGCGGTTTCCGCGGCGGCGATAAGGCCGGGGAATTCCGCCTCGACGGCGGCGCGCGTGGTCGCCGCCTTCATTGCGCCAGCGCGAGGTCGTCGAGCATCACCTTGAGGAAGCGCGCGGCTTCGCCGCCGGTGGCGGCGCGATGGTCGAAGGTCAGCGACAGCGGAATCACGCGGTGCGATTCGAAGCCGCCCATGACGGGCGTCATCTGGTGGCGACCCTTGCCGGCGGCGATGATCGCGACGCACGGCGGCACCACCACCGGCGTGGCGTAGCGGCCCGCGAAAACGCCGAAATTCGACAACGAGATCGTGTAGCCGGAGAGCTCGGTCGACGGGATCGAACGCTCCTCGACCTGCGCGCGCAGGCGGTTCACCGCCGCGCGCACGCCGATCGCGTCGAGCATGTCCGCATTGCGCAAGGCAGGCACGAACAGGCCGTCGTCGGTATCGACCGCGATGCCGATGTCGACGTGCGGATGCATCGTGCGCGTGAGGTTGTCGCCGTCGAACCACGCGTTCAGCGCCGGCACGGCCTTGCACGCGCGCACGATCGCGCGCACGAGGCGGCCGGTGATGTCGTTGCCGGGCAGCCAGGCATGGATGTCGGCGTCGTCGCAGAGCGTGGTCGGCACGACCGCGGCGTGCGCGGCCGCCATCACGCGCGCCATGTTGCGGCGCACGCCCTTGAGTTGTTCCGGCTGGCCGGTTGCCGAGACCGTCGGCGGTGTCGTGCGCATCGGCTTGCCCGCGGCCGACAGCGTCGTGCGTTGCTGCGCAGTCGTCCCCGTCGGCGCGGCTTCAGCCGCGGCGTTTTTCGAACCCGGCCTGTCGACTGCGGCTGAAGTCGCTCCCACGGGAGCTGTGCCGATCCTTGCGGTCCCCGCCGCGGCCGCGGATTTCACATCCTGCAGGGTCACCACGGAGCCAGCGCCACTCGGCGTGACGCGCGCGAGATCGACACCGAGCTTCTTCGCGAGTGCCCGCACCGCCGGCACCGCTTTCACGCCGCCGACACTGGTCGCCTGTTCCGCATGCACGCGGTCGCTCGATTGCATCGCACCGACGACGGTGCCTTCGTCGGCGCGCGGCGCCTTGCCGCCGCTCACGATTTCGCCGCCTTCGTCGGAGGCGACTACGCCCTTGTGGTCGGGCGCTTCGCTGCCGGCGCCTTTCGTCGGCGCGTCCGTTGCTGCGGTTTTCGGGGGCGGCGCGTGGTGGTGGCCGGTTGATTCGGCTTCCGCGCGCTGCGGCAGTTTCGGATCGAGTTCGAATTCCGCGAGCGCGGCGCCGGTCACGATGATGTCACCCGCGTCGCCGTGCACCTTGACCAGCTTGCCGGAAAACGGCGATGGCACTTCGACCACCGCCTTCGCGGTTTCCATCGACACCATCGGTTCGTCGAGCTTCACGGTGCCGCCGACCTGGACCAGCCATTCGACGATCGTCGCGTCGGGCAGGCCTTCGCCGAGGTCGGGGAGATAGAACGTCTTGATGTCGGCCATGATCGATCCGTGGGTTGCGTAACGCGGAGCAGCGCGCTCAGGGGAAATGCAGCAGGACGAGCGCGGCCAACGCCGGCAACGCCTGCACGTAGAGGATCCTGCGGCTGACCGTCCACGCGCCGTACAGGCCGGCGACGATCACGCACGACAGGAAGAACAGCTTGATGTGGAAGCCTCCGGCACCCGCGGCGAGGCCCCAGACGAGACCCGCGGCGAGAAACCCGTTGTAGAGCCCCTGGTTCGCCGCGAGCGCCTTCGACGCCTGCGCGAACTCCGGCGTGGTGCGGAACACGCGTCGCCCGGTCGGCGTGGTCCACAGGAACATCTCGAGCACGAGGAAGTAGACATGCAGCAGGGCGACGATGCCGACGAGGACGTTCGCGATCGTGGTCATGCGTGCGGTCTCGATTGATGGAGGATGAAGATCTGATTGACGAGCAGGGTGACGGCAAGGACGACTACAGGATACGCAAGCCACCAGCAGGACAACACGTTCGCCGAGACGGAGCATGTGGCAGATCGGTTGAGACAATTCGCCAAGTGCCAAGTCGTCAGAGGCAGTATCCCGAGATAGGCAATGCCATAGCACAGGGCATTGACTATGCAGAACATTGCCAGGAGCCCTGCGGCGTAGATCATCGGTATTCCAAGTCAGCTCACAGCGAGCGTGCGCTTGGCCGCACTGACGATGCGATCGACGCTCGGCAGGTATTTCATCTCGAGACGGTAGAGCGGGATATGCGTGTCGTAACCGGTCACGCGCTCGACCGGCGCGACGAGGTCGTACATCGCGTGCTCGGCCAGGCGCGCGGCGATCTCGGCGCCGAAACCCGCAGTGCGCGGCGCCTCGTGCACGATCACGCAGCGTCCGGTCTTGCGCACCGATTCGTGGATGGTGTCGAAGTCGAGCGGCTTGAGCGTCGCGACGTCGATGACTTCGGCGCTGATGCCTTCGCCCGCGAGCGCGTCGGCCGCTTCGAGCGTTTCCTTCACCTGCGCCCCCCAGGTCACGAGCGTCACGTCGCTGCCGTCGCGCAACACGAAACAGACGTCGAGCGGCAGTGCTTCGCCGTCATCGGCGACTTCTTCCTTGTACTGGCGGTAGATGCGCTTCGGTTCGAAGAAGATCACCGGATCCGGATCGCGGATCGCGGCGAGCAGCAGGCCGTAGGCGCGACCCGGCGACGAGGGCAGCACCACGCGCAGGCCGGGAATGTTCGTGAACAGGTGCTCGTTTGCCTCGGAATGGTGTTCCGGCGCGCGGATGCCGCCGCCCCACGGCGCGCGGAACACGGCCGGACAGGTCATGCGTCCACGCGTGCGCGTGCGCAGGCGCGCCGCGTGGCATGCGATGTGTTCCATCATCGGATAGATGAAGCCTTCGAACTGTGCTTCGGCGATCGGCTTCATGCCTTGTGCGGCGAGGCCGACGGTGAGGCCGGCGATGGTCAGCTCGTCGAGCGGCGTGTCGATGACGCGCTCGCTGCCGAAGGTCTGTTGCAGTCCCTGTGTCGCGCGGAACACGCCGCCGTTGACGCCGACGTCCTCGCCGAGCACGACCACGCTCGGGTCGTGCTTCATCTCGTAGGCGAGCGCCTGGGTCACTGCTTCGATGAGGGTTATCTGTGCCATTTGGGTTACCTGTGCGCTCGTCCATGATCGCGGGAGTCAGGAAGCGGCCATCCATGCCCGCACTGTTCATGGAAGCTTCCGCTCGTGCGGAGGAAAAAAGAACCGCGCAACGTCAATGGGACTTGTCCGTGGCGAGCGCGGCCGCGCGCTGCGCCGCCATGTCCGCGGGCAGTTCGGCCCAGGTGTAGTCGAACATCGCCTCGGTCGGTTGCGATTTCGTCTCGAGGTAGGCGTTGACCTCGGCGTCGACCCTGGCCGCGCAGTCGGTCTTCCAGTCCTCTTCCTCTTTATCGGTCCACGCATTCAGCGACATCAGATAGGTCTTCATTCGCTTGAGCGGCTCGCGCGTCCAGGCGGCCTTGACCTCGTCGTCGGGGCGGTAGCGGCGCGCATCGTCTGCTGTCGTGTGATCGCTGAGGCGATAGGTGACTGCTTCGATCACCATGCCGCCGTGGCCGTGACGTGCGCGCTTCACCGCGTAGTCCATGGCCGTGCGCATCGCGATCAGGTCGTTGCCGTCGACCTGCAGGCATTCGAGGCCGGCGGCGATGCCCTTCTGCGCAAGGGTCTTGGCGCCGGTCTGCGCCGTGCGAGGCACCGAGATCGCCCACTGGTTGTTGACGATCACCGCGACCAGCGGCAGCGTCATCGCGCCGGCAACGTTGATCGCACCGTAGAAATCGCCCTTCGATGAACCACCGTCGCCGACCACGGTGACGGCGACGCGCGGTTCCTTGCGCACCTTGAACGCGAGCGCGGAACCGGCCGCATGCAGGCACTGCGTTGCGATCGGCACGCACCAGGCGAAGTCGTGCGCGGGGCCGGAGAAGTCGCTGCCGCGCTCATCGCCGCCCCAGTACAGCAGGACCTCGCGTGGCTTCACGCCGCGCAGGAACTGCGCGCCATATTCGCGGTACATCGGCGCGAACACGTCGTCCTCCTGCATCGCGCTGCCGATCGCGACATGTGCCGCCTCGTGACCGAGGCAGGAGGCATAGGTGCCGAGCTTGCCCGTACGCTGCAGTGCGACCGCCTTGGCGTCGAACACGCGCACGAACAGCATCTGCTTGTACAGGTCGACCAGTTGGCGGATGTCGCGCGCGATAGCGGGCAGGTCGTCGCGGACGAGTTTGCCGTCGGCGTCGAGGTATTGCAGGTATTCGATTTCGAAGGTGGCGGCGATGGGCAAGACAGCCTCCGTTGCGGTGTCGCACGGCGCATCAGCGCACGGGAAAAATTCGCTGCCGGATGGGCCGGTTGCGGCCGCGGCAGGGGACCCGAACAGTAAGCAAGACGACCGCGTGACCGCAAGGCCCGGCGCAACATGCGGGGTTGCGGGGTAAACTGGCCAGCTCCCCGCGAGCCAAGACGATGCGATGAACGAACCGCACAACCTGCGCCCGATCGAACAAGGCATCGAACTCGACCTGCGCGACCGCACGACCTACGGCGGCTACCTGCAGCTGCCGGTGCTGTTGTCGGCGCAGAAGCCGCTCAGCAGGCCGCCGCACCACGACGAGATGCTGTTCATCGTGCAGCATCAGGTCGCCGAGCTGTGGATGAAGCTGATGATCCATGAGCTGCTTGCGGCGATCGAACGCCTGCGCGCCGACGATGTCGACGCGACGCTCAAGGTGCTCGCCCGCGTCAAGCAGGTGCAGCAGCAGTTGTTCGCGCAATGGGGCGTGCTGGAGACATTGACGCCTTCCGAGTACCTCGAGTTCCGCCACGTGCTCGGGCCGGCGTCGGGCTTCCAGTCGCAGCAGTACCGCACGATCGAGTTCCTGCTCGGCAACAAGAACGCCGGCATGCTGAAGGTGTTCGACCACGATCCGGCTGCACAGGCGCAACTGCGTGCAGCGCTCGAGGCGCCGAGCCTGTACGAGGAGGTCCTGCGCTACTTCGCGCGGCGTGGTCATGCGATCCCGGCCGAAAGCCTCGATCGCGACTTCAGCCTGCCGCACGAGCGCACGCCGGAGCTGGTGCCGGTGTTCAAGCGCATCTACGAGAACGCGCGCGAGTTCTGGCCCGAATACCATTTGTGCGAACAATTGGTGGACATCGAGGAGAGCTTCCAGCTCTGGCGCTTCCGCCACATGAAGACGGTCGAACGCATCATCGGCTTCCGCCGCGGCACCGGCGGCTCGTCCGGCGTGGCATTCCTGAAGAAGGCGCTCGACCTGACATTCTTCCCGGAGCTGATCGACGTGCGCACCGAGATCGGCGTCGCGCCGGCGCCGGGCGCATAACAGCTTCCGACCGGCGCGTCCCGCTGCGCTGCGGTTTGACGTCGCTGCTGCCAGCGGTTAAACGTGGGCGATATCAGCAGAAATCCGAGGGGAATCCATGTCCAACGCCCGCGCCGCGGCGCCCGCCGCACCGCCCCAATTCCCGCAGAGGCTCGGTCATCCGGCGCCGCTGTGGATGCTGTTCATGACCGAGTTCTGGGAACGCTTCGCGTTCTACGGCATCCGCTGGGCGCTGACGCTGTACATCGTGGCGCAGTTCTACGACGGCAGCGGCGAGGGTCAGGCGCCGGCAAGCCGCATCTACGGCGCCTACCTGGCGCTGGTGTATGCGGCGGCGATCTTCGGCGGCTATGTCGCGGACCGGATCATCGGTTACCAGCGTTCAATCCTGATGGGCGCGATCGTGATGTCCGCCGGACTGTTCATGATCGCGTTCCCGGACGAACATGTATTCAAATTCGGGCTGGCGACGGTGATCGCCGGCAACGGCCTGTTCAAGCCGAACATTTCCACCATGGTGGGCAAGCTCTACGCGCAAGGCGACGAGCGCCGCGATTCCGGCTTCACTTTGTTCTACATGGGCATCAACCTCGGCGCGATGATTGCGCCGTTGCTGACCGGCTGGATGGCCGAGCACATGTTCGGCGGCTCGCCGCAAATGCCGACGTACAAGATCGTGTTCATCACGTCGGGCGTCGGCATGCTCATAAGCCTGGTGTGGTTCTGGTTCGGCCGTCGCCAGCTCGGCGACATCGGCCGGCCGCCCGCGGGCGATGGCGGCGGGCTGAAGATGCTTTATGTGCTCGGATTCTGCCTCGTGTCGGCGCCGGTCTACTACGCCCTGCTCACGATCGATGCAGCCAAGCTGCAGATGGTGCTGACCGCACTGTTCCTCGCGCTGTGCGCGATGTTGCTCGTCGAGGGCATCCGTGACGGCAAGGTCGCGCGTGATCGCGCGATCGCCATGCTGATCATCTTCACCTTCAACATCCTGTTCTGGTGCTTCTTCGAACAGGCGGGCAGCTCGTTCAATTTCCTCGCCGAGCAGATCGTCAATCGCGACTTCGGCGGCTGGATCTTCCCGGTCGGCTGGTTCCAGTCGGTCAATTCACTGGCGATCATCACGCTGGCGCCGCTGGTCGCGTGGATGTGGGTGAAGATGGGCGCCTACAACCCGTCCATTCCGCGCAAGTTCGGCCTTGGCATCATCTTCAACGGCCTCGCCTTCCTGCTTCTGATGGCGGCGCTCTCGGGCATGGTGGTCGCCGGCAAGATTCCGTTCTGGACGCTGTTCATGGTTTACGTGATCCAGTCCGTCGGCGAGCTGTGTTTGTCGCCGATCGGCTTGTCGATGACCACCAAGCTTGCACCCGTGCGCCTGGTCGGCTTCGGCATGGGCGGCTGGTTCCTCTCCACCGGCATCGGCAACAACCTGTCCGGAATCTTCGCCAGCCATGCGAGCGGCGAATCGGGCATGACGACCGGATCGGCGCTGGCCAGCTACACGCAGGGGTTCTGGATCCTGATGGTCGGCGGCGTCGCGCTGTTCCTGGTCGCGCCGCTGATCCAGAAACTGATGCACGGCGTGAAGTAGCGCCGGAATTGGAGATTCGGGATTCGGGATTCGCGATCGCTTGCCTGCGTCGCGTTCCCGAATCGCCAATCACGAATCCCCGCATTTCACACCGGCGCGAGCTTGTCGAGGATCGCCTGCAGTGCGCGGCGCTCGTCCGCGCCAAGCAGTGCCAGCAGTTCCCGTTCGTGCGCCCGCGCCAGCGGCGCGACCGTGTCGTGCACCTTCCAGCCAGCCGTGCTCAGGCGCAGCACCGAACGACGCTTGTCGCCGTCATGCGTGCGGCGCGACACCCGCTTCGCGGCGACCAGCCGCGAAAGGGCCCGACTGACCGCCACCTTGTCCATTTCCGTGTGCCCGGCGACCTCGCTCGCCGAAAGGCCGTCGCCGTCGTAGCGCGCGAGCACGGCCATCACGCGCCATTCCGTCATAGAGAGGTCGAAGCGGTCCTGGTACTCGCGCGCGATCGCCTGGCTGATCCGGTTCGACAGGATCGACAGGCGGTAAGGCAGGAAACGCTCGAGTTCGAGTGGGAGATGGTCGGCCATGTGGCGGCGCAGCTTGAATCAAGTTTCAATTGAAACTATCTTAGCACGCTCGGATCAGCCGGAGCAGACGCCATGAACGCCCAGCCCAACCTCGGCATGCAGGTCACCACGTTCGACAACCCGATGGGTATCGACGGTTTCGAGTTCGTGGAGTTCGCCGCGCCGGCCGGTCGCGCCAGCGAGCTGCACGCGCTGTTCAAGCGCATGGGATTCAGTGCGGTGCTGAAGCACCGTGCGCGCGCAATCACCGTGTATCGCCAGAATGGCGTCAATTTCCTCGTCAACGAGGATCCGGATTCGTTCGCGGCCGATTTCGCCGCGCAGCACGGTCCGTGCGCCTGCGGTTTCGCGGTGCGTTTCACGCGGCCGGTCGCCGAGGTCGAGGCGAAGGTGCTCGCCAACGGTGGCGAGCGCGTCGCGCACAAGGCGGCGAGCCGTGCGATCGATGTGCCGGTGGTCAAGGGCATCGGAGACTGCATGTTGTACCTGGTGCCCCGCGACGGCGATGCCTACGCGCAGGACTACGTGGCGATCGAGGGGGCCGAGCAAAATCCGGCCGGCTTTGGCCTGACCTTCATCGACCACCTCACCCACAACCTCTACTTCGGCAACATGCAGAAGTGGTCGGACTACTACGAACGCCTGTTCAACTTCCGCGAGATCCGCTACTTCGACATCAAGGGCGCCAAGACCGGTCTCGTGTCCAAGGCGATGACCGCGCCCGACGGCATCGTTCGCATCCCGCTCAACGAATCCTCCGACCCGAAGTCGCAGATCAACGAATACCTCGACGCCTACCACGGCGAGGGCATCCAGCACATCGCGTGCTTCACTGACGACATCTACGCGACGGTGGAAAGGATGCGCGCGGCCGGGGTCGAGTTCCTCGACACGCCGAGCACGTATTTCGACGTGATCGACATCCGAGTGCCGAACCATGGCGAGGACGTCGCGCGCCTGGCCAGGAACAAGATCCTGATCGATGCCGACGCCGAGACCAAGACGCGCAAGCTGCTGCAGATCTTCACCCAGAACGCGATCGGCCCGATCTTCTTCGAGATCATCCAGCGCAAGGGCAACGAAGGTTTCGGCGAAGGGAATTTCCAGGCGCTGTTCGAATCGATCGAACGCGATCAGATCAAGCGCGGCGTGCTGTAACGCGCAGCCGGAAGGGTCCGACGATGACGATCGCAAGCAACGGTTACCAATCCGGCTTCGGCAACGAATTCGCGAGCGAGGCGATCGCCGGCACCTTGCCGGTCGGGCGCAATTCGCCGCAGCGCGTCGCGCACGGCCTGTACGCCGAGCAGTTGTCCGGCACGGCGTTCACCGCGCCGCGGCATGCGAACCGCCGCAGCTGGCTGTACCGAATCCGGCCCGCGGCAATGCACGGTGCGTTCGAACCGTTCACGCAGCCGGCCTTCCACAACGACTTCGGCGACGGTCCGGTCACGCCGGACCAGTTGCGCTGGAACCCGCTGCCGTTGCCGCAACGACCGGTCGATTTCGTCGAGGGCCTGTTCACGATGGCCGGCAACGGTTCGCCGGCCGCGCAGCATGGCGTCGGCATCCACCTGTATGCGGCGAATCGCGACATGCAGGGACGCTGGTTCAACGACGCCGATGGCGAGCTGCTGATCGTGCCGCAGCAAGGCCGACTGCACATCGAGAGCGAGCTCGGCGTGCTCGACATCGAGCCGCAGGAGATCGCGGTGATCCCGCGTGGCGTGCGCTTTCGCGTCACGCTGCCGGACGGCGCCGCGCGTGGCTATGTCTGCGAGAATTTCGGCGCGCTCCTCAAGCTGCCGGATCTCGGTCCGATCGGCAGCAACGGTCTCGCCAACCCGCGCGACTTCCTCATTCCGAACGCCGCGTTCGCGGACGTCGAAGGCGAATTCGAACTCGTCGCGAAGTTCCAGGGACATCTTTGGCGGGCGCCGATCGGCCACTCGCCCATCGACGTCGTCGGTTGGCACGGCAACTATGCGCCGTACAAGTACGACCTGCGGCGCTTCAACACGATCGGTTCGATCAGCTACGACCATCCCGATCCGTCGATCTTCCTCGTGCTGCACTCGCCGGGCGAGCACGAAGGCGTCAGCAACCTGGATTTCGTGATCTTTCCGCCGCGGATTCTCGCCGCGCAGGACACGTTCCGTCCGCCTTGGTTCCATCGCAATGTCGCGAGCGAATTCATGGGTCTGATCCACGGCGCGTACGACGCCAAGGCTGAAGGCTTCGCCCCGGGCGGCTGCTCGCTGCACAACAGCTTCACCGGCCACGGTCCGGATGCGGCGACGTTCGAGAAGGCGAGCGCCGCCGACACCGCGAAGCCCGATTACATCCAGGACACGATGGCCTTCATGTTCGAGACGCGCGCGGTGATCCGACCGACTGCGCAAGCGCTCGCCGCGGCACATCGCCAACGCGACTACCAGGCGTGCTGGAGCAGCCTGCGCAAGCATTTCCATGTTCCCGGCACCTGACGCGGTCGTCCAATGAGCCGCGAGCATGCTGCGCCCACCGATGCATACGCGGGCTACGCGAACTGGAAGGGCTGGGATGGCGCGTTCGCGGCACGCGAACGCGACGCGCGCTATTTCGCGACCGAATTCGCCGGAATCGAGATCGCCGGCAAGCGCGTGCTCGAGATCGGTTTCGGCAATGGCCGCTTCCTGGCTTGGGCCAGGGCCCAGGGCGCGGATGTCTCCGGCCTCGAGATCAACCAGGACATGCTCGACGCGGCGAACCATCATGGTTATGCCGTGCGCAACGCGTCGCTGGCCGACCTCGTCGGCGAGCGGGCGAGTTACGACCTCATCGTCGCATTCGACGTGCTTGAGCACTGGGATACCGACGAGCTGATTGCGAATTTTCGCCACGTCGCCGACTTGCTCGAAGCGGGCGGCGTCTTCCTCGCGCGCTTCCCGAATGGCCACAGCCCGTTCGGGCGCATCTATCAGCATGGCGATTTCACTCACAAGAGCGTGATCTCCGCGTTCAAGATCGACTATCTGGCGGGCCTGAGCGGGCTCGACGTCGTACGCGTCGCGAATGCGCGGCGCGTCTCGTCCAGGCCGGGTGTCATGCGCGCATTGCGGCATCGCTGGATGGCCTTGCGGCGCGCCTGGATCGAGCGCTCGCTCTCGCGCCTGTACGGCACCGAACGTCTGCCGCTCGACCCCAATCTCGTCGTGGTGCTGCGCAAGCCAATTGCGACGGCGGGTGCGCCGTGACGGCTCTCCTATTGATCGAATCGGCGTGGAATACTTGCGCCCCCGCGATCGAATTCCCGAACAACTCCAGCAACGGAATTACGCCATGAAACTCGGATCCCTCAAGGAAGGCGGCCGCGATGGCACGCTGGTTGTCGTCAGCCGCGACCTCAAGCACGCAGTGCGCGCGGGAGCGATTGCGGCGACCCTGCAGCAGGCGCTCGACGACTGGTCGAACACCGCGCCGCGCCTGAACGCGCTTGCCGCCGAACTCGCTGCGGGCGATGCGGCCGGCGCCTTCGATCTGGACATGACGGCACTCGCCGCACCGCTGCCGCGCGCCTACGAATTCGTCGACGGCTCGGCCTACCTGCCGCACGTCGAGCGCGTGCGCCGCGCGCGCGGCGCCGAAGTGCCGGAGAGCTTCTACGTCGATCCGCTGATGTACCAGGCCACCAGTGCCGGCTTCTACGGTCCGCGTGATCCGGTGCTGGTCGCGAGCGAGGACTACGGCATCGACCTCGAAGCCGAAGTCATCGTCGTCACCGACGACGTGCCGATGGGCGTGGCGCCCGCGACCGCATCCAGGCACATCCAGCTCGTCGGCCTCGTCAACGATGTCAGCCTGCGCAACCTGATCCCCGGCGAGCTCGCCAAGGGCTTCGGCTTCCTGCAATCCAAGCCACGTTCGGCGCTGTCGCCGGTGCTGGTGACACCGGACGAACTCGGTGCCGACTGGAAGGACGACAAGCTGCACCGGCCGATGCGCACGTGGATCAACGGCCACTGGTTCGGCGAAGCCGAGACCGGCGTCGACATGCAGTTCAGCTTTGCCGAGCTCGTCGCACACGCGGCGAAGACCCGACCGCTGACCGCCGGCACGATCGTCGGTTCCGGCACGATTGCCAACGAGGACACCGGCAAGGGCGCTTCGTGCCTGGCCGAGCAGCGCACGGTGGAAACCCTGCGCGATGGCAAGCCAGCCACGCCGTTCCTCAAGTTCGGTGATACGGTACGCATCGAGATCACCGACGCCGTCGGCGCTACGATCTTCGGCGCGATCGAACAGGTGATGACGAAGCAGACGCCACGCGGCTGAGTGCGCAACGGGGACTGGCATGTCGACGACGGATCTGGTGCTGTACGACTACTGGCGTTCGAGCGCGTGTTATCGCGTGCGCATCGCGCTGAACCTGAAAGGACTCGCGTACACCCTCAGGCCGGTGCACCTGCTCAAGGACGGCGGCGAGCAGCACGCCGATGCGTATCGCGAGGTGAATCCGCAGGAAGTCGTGCCCACCCTCGTCGACGGCCAGCGCGTGGTCCGCCAGTCGCTTGCAATCGTGGAATACCTCGACGAGACGCGCCCGCAAGAACCTCTGCTGCCGCCGGTGCCGCGCGACCGCGCGCACGTGCGCGGGCTTGCACAGCTGGTCGCGTGCGACATCCACCCGCTCAACAACCTGCGCGTGATGCAGTACCTCGAACGCGAACTGGGTGCCGTGCAGGACGCGCGCGAGCGCTGGACCCGTCATTGGATCGAGGTCGGTTTTCGCGCGTTCGAGGCGATGCTGGATGCCGATGCCGCGACCGGCGAGTTCTGCCACGGCGACACGCCCGGACTTGCCGATGCTTGCCTGATTCCCCAGGTCTACAACGCGAACCGCTTCGGCGTGGACATGACGCCGTATCCGATGATCGGCGCGATCAACGAGCGCTGCCTCGCGCTGCCTGCGTTCGATGCGGCGCGACCGGAGCGGCAACCCGGCGCGGCGTAGGTTATCCCGCGATATAGCGCTGCAGGTGCTCGATCTCCGCACCCTGCTCGCTGATGACCGCCTTGACCAGATCGCCGATCGACACCACGCCGACGACCTTGCCATTCTCAACCACCGGCAGATGGCGCACGCGGCTGTCGGTGCACAAGCGCATGCAGGTGTCGACTGTATCGGCGGGGTTCACGCTGATGACCGGCGACGTCATGATGTCCTGCACCGGCGTGTCGCTGGATGAGCGACCCTTGAGGATCACCTTGCGTGCATAGTCGCGCTCGGAAACGATGCCGACGAGTTCCTCGCCGCGCATCACCAGCAGCGCGCCAATGGTGTGATCGGCCATCGTGCGGATCGCGGCGAGCACGGGTTCGTCCGGGGCGACGCTGTAGATCCTGTTGCCCTTGTCCGCGAGCAGGTGCTTGACCTGGAGCATGGCGGCCTCCGCGCAGCGCGGCGATGGCGCCGCATGGGAGCAGTCTAGCGCCGAGTGTGCAATGGTGCTCGCCGCCACGCAGCACGCGCCGGTCCGGTGTCCGGCGCGTGCATCCGCATTCAGCTGCCGCAGTCGAAGCCGTCCGCGAACATCGACTGCAACAGCGGCACGAGCACGCTCGCGCTGTCGTTGGTCGAGGTCGGATCGACCGTCGCCGCGCTTGCGCCCGCGCTGAACGTCGCCGGGTCGGGCGCGACGTAGCCGCGCGGCACGCAGACGTCCGTCGTCACCGTGCGCGTCTGTCCGACCGCAATGGTCGCGAAGGCGCAGGGATAACCGGTCGTGCAGTCGCCGCTGTTGTGGTGGAACACCAGACCCGCGGGCATCGGACTGTCGAGTTGCACGCTGGTCGCATCGTCGGGGCCGTTGTTGGTCACGCTGACCGTGTAGCGTTGCTGCAGGCCCGGACGCACGCCTTGCGGCGGCGAGACGGTGACCGCCAGATCAGCGCCGCCGCCGGGTGGAACGGGCAACGGCCAGGCCCACGCACCGCGTGAGCGCGTGAACGCGGCCAGCGTGGTGAAGCCGCGATCGATGTTCAGGCTCCACACCATCACGTGCGGCAACCCTTCGAAGCGTTGCCAGACCGGCGTCGCGGCGCTGATGTCGTCCGTGTAGTAGAGGCCCCAGTCCATGCCGACGAACACCTGGTTCGGGATGTGCGGGTTCGCGATCACCGCATTGGCCGGGATGTCGGGCAGGTTGCCGCTCTTGTCCACCCAGCTGAAGCTCGCGCATTGCGCGGTGCAGCTGACCTGGAACACATGGCCCGGCGTCGCCGGCGAATTCGCGCCGAAGCCGCCTACCGCGGCATAGCCGAGCAGGGGATTGAGCGGATCGGTCGCGACGTCGAGGATCGGCCGGTTCGGCAGCACCGCGTTCGCGCCGGTCACGTTGACCGCCGTAGCGCTGCCGCTGCCGGTGCCGAGGCCGAACACGTACTGCACGTTGCCGTCGTTGGTCGCGACCATCGCGACGGTCGGATCGCTGACCGAGTAGTGGATCTGGTTGATGTAGGAGCGGTTGTCGGAGCCGACGATCAGGTTGTTCTTGGTCAGGTCGCCGGTCTTGGCGATCCACGAGGTCGTCGGACTGCCGCCCTGGATCGATTCCCACACGCGATAGGTGCCGAGGATGATGCGCGAGCAGCCGGCACCGCTGGTGCAGCCGCTGCCGGGCGCATCGAGCGTGCCGTAGCGATACAGGTCGAACGGCGTGAAGAAGCTCTTGCGATCTCCGCTGCTCGACGAGCCACCGCCCCAGCCGCCGTTGATCGGGCTCTGCCCGCCGGACGGACCGCTCGAGCTCATGAAGACGTTGGCGTAGTAGATCGACGAATACCAGCGTTGGCCGAGAACGGGCTCGATACGCGACACGATGCCGTCGCCGCCGTTGTTCGACTGCCATGCGGCGGGTCCCGGCGAGCCGCCGAAAAGCGCCGTCGCACTGCCGTTGTCCTGGAACCCCGCAGCGGCGCCGGCATTGGTCGAGCTCGCGAAATTCGCGCTGATGTCGCCGTGGTAGATCTCGATCGTCGGCAACTGCTTGTTGAGGTCGGTCCAGTTCGCGTCGAACGCGCCGGTCGCGGTGAGCGCGTTGTCGACGAAGTAGGCGCCGCCGTCGTTGCCGTTCAGCACCTTGTTCGCATCGCCGCCGACGATCGCGGTCGCGTGGTTGTCGGGATGCACCGGGCCACCGTTGTAGGCCTGGGTCAGGTTGACGTACGAGGAGCCGCCGTTGCTCGAACGGAACAGGTCCACGCTGTTGACGAACAACACGTTCGCATCGGTAGGCGAGACCTTGAGGCCGGCGTCGTACCACATCTGGGTGCCGGCGCCGCTCGGCGTGCCGACCTGGGTCCAGGAGTCGCCACCGTCGATCGTCTTGTAGATGCCGAGGATGCCGCTGCCGGTCACGTTCGAGAACATCGCGTAGAGCGTGAGCGGATCGCTCGGCGCGACCGCGAGTTCGAGCCTGCCGCGGCTCGTGTTCGGCGTGCCGTTGCCGGTGCCGGCGGGAAAGCCGCTCGCGAGCAAGGTCCAGTCGCCGACTGCGGGGCATCCGCTCGCGGGCATGACCGCTCGGTAGACGCCGTTGGCGCCGTTCTTGTTGAGGTTCGGCTGCACCGGCGTGGCGTTGCCGCGCGTGCCGACTGCGGCGTAGAGCCAGGTGGCGCCGGCCCGGTTCACCGCGAGCAGGCCAGTGGTGTCCTGTCGTTGCTCGCCTGCCCCGCTCGTGAACGCATTGGTGTAGCACGGCCCGGTCCAGTTCACGCCCGCGTCGTAGGAAAAATAGACACCGGTCTTCGCGCCGACGATGACGTTGTTCGAATTGTTCGGATCGACGACCACCTTGCCGATCGCCTGGTACTGCGGGAAGCCACCGGCCGACGGGCCGTACATCGGGTTGAACACGCTCGCGCCCAGCAACTGCCAGGTCTCGCCGCGGTCCGTGCTCTTGAGCACGCCGGCGGCGCCGAACGACATCGAGCCGTAGCGCAGGTCGCCGGTGCCGGCATAGAGCACGTCGTGGTTGGACGGATCCATCGTGAGGTCGCCGATCGCCATGCTGGCGATTTCGGGGAAATCGGTCTTCACGGTCCAGGTGGTGTTCGGCGTGCAGCAGTTGGTCGTCTTCCACACGCCGCCACCGTCCGAACCGAGCCACGCCACCGATGCATTATCCGGGTCGCTCACGATGACATTGGTGCGCCCGGCGGCGCGGTCTGCGCCGAAGGATTCACCGGTCAGCGGTTGCGGCCCGAGCAGCGTGAATGCATTCGGGTCGAGCGCGAGCGCCTTGTCGGCCGAACGCCGATAGGTCTTGCTGCCGGACGGTACGCCGGAAGCGATCGCGCGATCCTGGCGCGCCGAGTCCAGCAGCCATGCGGGTTCGAAGCGAAGCCGCTGCGGATCACCGGCATAGGCCACGCGCACCGCCCAGTAGTCGCCTTCGCTCGGCGAGCGTCCTTTTTCGGCTTCCGCGTCAGCGTGCGCGAACATCCGCGCGCCGCGCTCCACGCCAAGCCATACCCCGACACACGCAACAACCGCCACGCTGGCGGCGGTCAGCCACCTGATTCGTATGTTCATCGTTTCCCCGCGATCGGCCGAGCCCGCGTCAGCCCTGCGGCGGATGATACTCGTCGACGAGATAGAGCGGGCGCTGCTTCGCCTCGACGTACAAACGGCCGAGGTATTCGCCGATCACGCCGAGCGCCATCAGCTGCATGCCGCCGAGGAACAACACGACGACCATCAGCGACGGATAGCCGCGTACCGGGTCGCCGAACAGCAATGCCTTGCCAAATACCCACAGCGCGGCGACGAACGCGAGCAGGGCAGTGGCGAGGCCGATGTAGGTCGCGAGCTTGAGCGGCGCGCCGGAGAACGAGGTGATGCCGTCGATCGCGAAATTCCACAGCTTCCAGTAGTTCCACTTGGTCTGGCCCGCGTGGCGCGGGTCGCGGTGGTAGACGACCGGCAACTGGCGGTAGCCGACCCAGGTGAACAGGCCCTTCATGAAGCGCTGGCGCTCGCGTACCTGGCTCAGCGCATCGAGCGCACGTCGAGAGAGCAGGCGGAAGTCGCCGGTGTCGCGCGGGATCGGCGTCGAAGACAGGCGCTCCATCACGCGATAGAAGCCGGCGGACGTCGCCTTCTTGAGCCCGGTCTCGCCAGCGCGCGAAGCGCGCGTCCCGTAGATGACGTCGTAACCCTCGCGCCAGTGCTGCACGAAGGTCGGAATCAGTTCGGGCGGGTCCTGCAAGTCGGCGTCGATGACCACGGCGGCGCCAGTCTCGACGTGATCGAGCCCGGCGGTGAGGGCGAGTTCCTTGCCGAAGTTGCGCGCGAGTTTCAGGGTCGACACGCGCGCATCGGCTTCGCGCAGCGCGCACATGACCGCGTAGGTGTCGTCGCGGCTGCCGTCGTCGACGTACAGCACTGCGGATTCGACGTTCATGCCGTCGAGTACGGCTGCCAGGCGAGCGTGGAAATCGCGCAGGCCCTCGCTTTCGTTGTAGGCGGGTACGACGACGGTGAGTTCAGGCATGGCATTACCGGACGAGGGAGCGAACGGCCGAATGCTAGCGGACTTTCGTCAATCACCGATGACGGTTCATTGTGGCAGGTAGCTGGCGCCGCCGAGCTGGTTCGCCTGGCGCTGGATCCAGGCGGCCCGACGCAGTACGTACGCACTCGGGCGGTCGACGCGGAAGCGGGCCGGATTCGGCAGCACCGCCGCGAGCAGGGCGGACTGGCGTGCATCGAGGCGGTCCGGCGTGGTGCGGAAGAACAGTTCGCTGGCCGCGGCGGCGCCGTAGACGCCATGGCCGAACTCGGCGATGTTGAGGTACACCTCGAGGATGCGCCGCTTCGGCCACAGCGTCTCGATCAGCACGGTGAAATACGCTTCGAGACCCTTGCGCACGAAACTGCGTCCGCTCCACAGGAACAGGTTCTTCGCGACCTGCTGGCTGATCGTGCTGGCCCCGCGCAGGCGTTCGCCGTCGTCGGCTTCGGCGATCGCGCGCTGGATCGCCTCGAAGTCGAAACCGTGGTGGTCCGGAAAGCGCTGGTCTTCGGCGGCGACGAGTGCGACCGGAAGTGTCGACGCGACATGCTCCCATGGCACCCAGCGCTGGCGCAGCATGAAACTGCGGTCGCCGCTCGCCTTCGCGGCGACCCAGTCCTCGAGCATCACCGCCGACAGCGGCGGATGCACGAAACGCAGCACCAGCACGAGCAGCACGCTGCCGACGACCCAGACGACGCCCGCGAGCAGCAGCCAGCGCACCAGGCGGCGGGACCACGAGCGGCGGGAACTGGCTGCAGGCAAGGAGAAGCGCTCCGAAAAAACGACGCCGGCGCGGAAATCCGCGCCGGCGTCCTGAAGCTTAGCCCGCTCGCGCGGTCAGTGGAACGTCACGGCGTGCACGCGTAGCTGCCGCTGCCGGCGGCGCCGCTGACCTGTACCTGGTCGAGGAAGAAGCCGCTGAAGCCCGTGGCCGGATCCGACGAGAAGCGCCAGCGGATCTTCACGTTCTGGCCGACGAAGCTCGAAAGACTCGTGGTGAACGGCTTGAACACGGCTGCTGCGGTACCGTTGTTCGGATCCGCGTTCGATGCCGCCGTGGTAACGCCGTTGAATGCGCCATGGCTTGCAACGTAGCCGCACGCGTTGACGGGCGGGCTGGTCGTCTGCGCGAAGCTGCTCGGATAGCCACCGGTCGGCGGCAGGTCGCTCCACGTCGTGCCGCCGTCCGTCGAGATCTCCTGCACCACGCCGTCCCACTCGAATTCCAGGTCGTACTTCGCCTGGAAGCTCAACGATGCGCCCGCGGTCAGCAGCATCGACGGCGTGGTGATGCTGGCGCAGGTGTTGTCGAGGTACGGTGGCGAATCGGCGCCGTTGTGGTAGCTGAACGCGCCGGCCGAAGCGGTCACGTTCGAGATCTGCCACGGTGCCTCCATCGAGAAATACGTGTGTGTATCGACGTCATCGAGGAAGCTGCCGGGGTCCGGGCCGTCGACGCCGCTCGGCGTCGCGTTCGCCAGCAGCGACGTCACCGAGTTGTTGCCGGCGCCGTCGACCGCGTGGACGCGGTAGTAGTACGGTGCCCCATTGCTGACTGCGCTGTCGCTGAAGCTGGGTGAGGCAAGCGCGGAACCGATCGGCGTCGGCGCGGTGAAGTACGGATTGGTGTCGCGCTCGAGCGTGTAGGTGACCGCGGGCGCGGCTGGGCAATTCGATGTAGCCGTGGCCCACGACAGGTTCACGCTGCAACTCGCGTTGCTTGCGTCGGCTATCAGGGAATGCGTATCGAACGTCGGCTGCAGCGTGCAATCGTCGAGCGAAAGCGCATCGACGCAGGTGGATGCGTCGCCCTCGATGTCGTTCTGCACGCCACGCAGCTTGTACGCGTAGTCGTAGCCTCCTTGCGTCGTGTCGTCGGTCAGCGGCAGGCTGGGGCCGTTCGCGACGAGGTGGAAGTCGCCTGCCTGCGCCGTCGCACAAGTGCCGTCAGCGCGGTAGAGCTGCCAGCTCTGCGGGCTCGCGCCCGTTGTCGCGTTGACCGTAATGCCCGCGGTGCCATTGCTGCCGATGGCTGGCGCGGTTGGAGCCGCGAACGGCGTCGGGTCGGGCAGGGCAAAGGCGGCAGAGACGGCGAGACCGTAGCCCTGGCGATCACTGCCGGCGCGGCCGTTGCCTGGAACGCTGGTGGCCTTCACGCGGATGAGGTAGCTGCCCGCGACCGGAGTGGTGAAGCGCACCTGTTCGACCGTGTTCTTCGCATCGGCGCTGCCGCCGGTGCTGGACACATTGGCGGTGAAATGGTTTCCGAGGTAGGTGCCGCCTGGGCCGACCACTTCGAGATCGAGGTTGTTGACCAGAGTCGACGCGGCGCCGGCCGCTGCGTCCGGATCGAACCAGGCGAGGGTGGCGCGGAACTCGACACCGGCGGCGACGTTCGCGATCGTGTACTCGTTGATATCGCCGGTTTCGAGGCCGGCGGCGTTCGTACGTTCGAATACGCGCAGGCGGCGGCTGTCGTCGCCATTCGGCATCGTGTCCTTGAACCACAGGTTGGAATCGAGCCACGGACGGCCCCAGCCGGTACCGGTGTTGGGGAACGTATTCGGGCTCGTCGTCAACACGGTCCCGTTCAACAGCACTGCCTTCATCAGGGCGCCGGTCGGATTGAGCGCGTCGAGTCCGATCGAAGGCGTGAACGGCGACACGCCATCGAAGCCGTCCGCGAAGAGGAGGTCGGACGGGATTCCGCTGACGGGGGTGCCGCGCGGATAGAAACCGTCGGCGAAGTATTCGCGCAGGAGCACCGCATTGCCGGCGATCGTCGGCGTCGCCATCGAGGTGCCCGAATTGGGCGTGGTGAGCGGTGCAGTGACGGTCGTGGTCACGCTGGTGCCGTTGCGCGCCGAGATCGTGCCGGTACCGGGGCCGGCGACGTCGGGCTTCTGGCGCCCGTCCGCAGTCGGGCCGGCGTTCGAGAAGCCGGCCTTGGCGAGGCTTCCGGCATGGCCGAGCGCGGCGACCGTGACTGCATTCTTCGAATTGCCCGGCGAGCCGACCGCCATCGCGCCGGCCTGGTCGTTGCCAGCCGCGATGACAACCAGAAGCCCCTCGTTCTTGCGTGTTGCACGATCGGTATTGGCGTCTTCGCTCGTGTACTGGCCGGAACTGGCGGAACCCCAGCTGTCGCTATGGATGCGCGCGCCGCCGGTATAGGCCTGTTCGAGCGTGCCCTCGAAGTCCTGCGTGATGACCGCGGTCGCCTGGTTCGGACCGATGTCCTGGAACAGCAACTGCGCGTTCGGTGCCATGCCGTCCGCGAGATCGTGGTTGGGCAAGTACGGCGTCGACGGCATGTAGGTGGTCGCGCCGAACGTGCCGGCCGCATCACCGACGAGGGTTCCGGACGTGTGCGTGCCGTGGCCGGAGACGAAGTCGTAGTCGGTCGGCCCGCCGGGTTGGGTCCAGTACGCGATGATCTTGTTGTCCGGATGCAGCGTGCCGATTCCGGGCAGCACCGGCGGCGGATTTTCCGCGAAGGTGACTTCGGTGTGCGGGCCGTTGCCTTTGTCGAGTGTCGCGAACCATGCGGCGTTCGGTGTGGTGCCGGAATCGGCGAGGCCGATAATCTGGCCGCCGCCGGTGATGCCCTGGTCGAACAGCGGCGTCGCCCCGCAGATCGGCCCGCTGCCGCTGCAGGTGCCCGTAAGGTTGCCCTGGATCGCGCCGATGCCGCCGGCATTCATCGTATGCGGCGCGATCCAGGGCGAGACGAACGCGACCCCATCGATCGAGGTCGCGGCTTCGATCAGCTCGTCGAGCGACGCGGGGGCGACGTTCGCGCGCACGTACGGCGCGGCATCGGCGCGTTCGCTGCGCATCGTGATCTCGACGCCGGCGACGCGTTTCGTCAGCTGCGCCGCGATGCTTGCCGACGAAACGCCGTCGAAGGCCTGGATCAATATTTCGTAGCGGCCGTCCGCCTGCAGAGCGGCGGACGTCGCGCGCGTCGCGGTCCACAGCGCGGGATCGAGCTTCATCGCGGGCACGACCGCGCCGGCCCAGCGCACGTCCGGGTCACCGCCGAGATCTGCGAGCTGCACACCGTTGAGGCGCACGTAGTAGGCATTGTTCGGCACGTAGCCGAGGATTTCCGCGCCACGCGCGACCAGCGCTTTGCTCTTCTTCAGTCGCCCGGGTTCGAATTGCACGATCGCATAGTTCGATCCGGCCGGCGCCGCAGCACCGACATGGCGTGCGTCCAGCATCTGGGTGACAGGGTCGAAGATGCCTGCGCGCATCAGGATGACGGCCGGATTCATGCGCCCGGCCTCGATGGCGTCCAACGAGGGTCGGGCGGCGGGAACGGGGCTCGCCGCGCCGGCAGCGGCCGCGAAAGCGAGAGTCAGGGCGGCGGCGAGGGCGGTTCGAGCGGGCATGGCCTTCATGTGGATCCCCAGGGCAGTTGTGACGGAAGTGGTTGGCTGTCGAATATGCTCCCGCCGCCGCCGGCGGGCATCGGTCTGCGGTTGTACCCGACACCCGTCAAGGGCTGCGCCGCCCTGTTAGTTTTTCGTGAATCGCGCTATGATATCTGCGTCATCCTGCGCGGAACTCCCGCGTTCGAAAATGCTCTGACCAACTACCTTTCGGTCCGATTGCCCTGATGAAGTTGCGCCTCGCCATGTTCGCGCTCGCCCTGTCGTCGATCCCGCTCTCGGGAACGGCGCAGACGTTGCCGTCGCTGGTATCCGCAACGACGTCGCCACTTGTCGAGCAGTTGCTCGCGCTCGACCCGGCCGGGCACCCCATCGTCGAGCGCGCCTCGCCGGTGCTGCCGATCTGGTCGGGTGCAAACGGCCAGTTGCTAGCGGTCGTCGCGCTGCCGCGTGGCTGGAACGAATCCCTGCGCGGGCCCGATGCTGCGAGCCCGGCTTGGCGCCTCGCGGAGGATTTCGCGGGTGCCGGTGGCATGACCTGGCGTTTCGCCAACGGCCTGCACCTCGACGCGATGTTCGCGGGTTTTTCGCCCTCGAATCCGCTGTCGTTCTGCCCGATCGCAGCGGGTTGCGATGATCGGCGCGGGGTACAGTCTTCCGGCGCGCTGGCAGGCTCGCTGGGAATGGGGATTGCGCTCGGCGACAGCGGCCTTGACCTCAGCTATGGCCTGTCCTGGTTGCAGACGTCCGGCAAGGCCTGGCAGTTTCCCGCCCTCGGCGTCGGCGCGTTGCCAACGCTTGCGCTCCCCGATGCTCCCTTGTATTCGCTCGGCAACGAAGCGGCGATGTTCGCGCGTGGTCGCTGGCGGTTTGCGGAGGACGCGTCGGTCGATATCTCGGCCAGCTATGGCCGCAGCCAGTTCGCCGGTCTCGGCGCGTTGGCTCCGACCGTCGACCTCGACCAGCTGTCGCTCAGCCTCGGCCTCGACGCCGGTTCGCTGCGCGGGGCGATCGTCGGTCACGTCCTGAGCAGCGACGACCCGCTCCTCGCGGGCAAGCGCTGGACGACGCTCGATCTGGGTGTGTCGTGGCGGATGCCGTGGAGCGGCGAACTCAGCGTCGGCGCACAGAATCTCTGGTCCGCGCCCATCCATTCGGCGCGCGACAACGACAACCAGGCGCGTACCCCGTACATCCAGTACCGTCAGGATCTCTGACCGCGCCGGCGGGAAGTCTCGCCGCTTGCCGCACCGCCGAAACCGTCCGGCCCGTTGTTCCGATGAGCCCGTCACACTTGGTCGTACCGACCGGATGCACGGTCAGCAGCGGGATGCAAGTGCCGGCGACACTGCGCTGCGGCATTTTACACGCGAGCCAACTTCTTGACTGGAAAGCGAATTTCCAGATTGTTAAGGCCGCGATCAGGGATTCCCAAGGCGTAAGAATCTTGTTAGTATCGTCCACTGCCGAGGGTTTTGGTGGACCGTTTTGGTCGTTCCCAGGGAATGGGAGAGCACATGTCCCGAGCTGTGACAACTCTGACGTTGGAGAGTGTAATGAATTCTATGAGCAACGAGCTTTTCAAGGCCGTGCGCTACGCGTTGTACGCGGGCACCACGGCTGTGGTCGGATTGTCGGCCGCCCCTGCGTTCGCGCAGGATGACAGCACCCAGAAGCTGGACACCATCACCGTAACGGGTTCGAACATCCGTCGCGTCGATATCGAAACGTCCAACCCGGTCATCACGGTCGACCGCGCCGAGATCCAGAAGTCCGGCAAGCTGACCGTTGGCGATCTCATCCAGCAGCTGCCGACGATCGCCGGCAACGCCAACAACCCGAACGTCAACAACGGCGGCGGCACCGGCGGTGCCTTCATCTCGCTGCGTGGCCTCGGCACCAACCGCACCCTCGTGCTGGTCGACGGCAAGCGCATCACCAACAGCGACGTCAACGCGATCCCGAGTGCGGCGATCGAGCGCATCGAAGTCCTGACCGACGGCGCTTCGGCGGTGTACGGCTCGGACGCGATCGCGGGCGTTGTCAACTTCATCACGCGCAAGGATTACCAGGGCGCGGAAGTCCAGTTGAACTACGGCATCTCCGACCGTGACGACGGCGCGCGCAAGGGCTTCTCGATCACGTTCGGCCAGACGTCCGACAAGGGTAGCCTGATCGGCGGCATCGACTACAACAAGACCGACCAGATCCTCGCCGGTCACCGTGACTTCTCGCAGTTCTCCCTGTCCCTCAACCGCACCGGCACGACGGTTCGTCGCGCAGGTTCGTTCACGGGTCCGGGCGGCTACTTCGTCGGCGTGCCGCAGTTCGCGAACTGCAGCTACTACGGCTATGGCGTGGCCGATCCGAGCGCACCGGGCGGCGGCGGCATCCCGCAGGGCTACCGTTGCTACGAGCCGGCGTCGGCGACGAGCACGGGTGACACGTTCAACTTCGCGCCGGTCAACCTGATCACCACGCCGCAGGAACGCGTCAACTTCTTCCTGAATGGCAACTACAAGATCAGCGATTCGATGGAAGCCTACATGCAGGTCTTCCACAACTCGACGAAGTCGGCTGCACAGCTTGCTCCGCTGCCGATCCAGATGGGCCCGTCGGGCGTCACGATCACGGCCGGCAATCCGTACAACCCGTTCGGCGTCGACATCGGTGCCGGCTCGGCCGATGGCTACGACTTCGGCGTGCGCCTGACCGCGCTCGGTCCGCGCATCATCAACTTCAACACGAAGACCGACCAGGCCCGCATCGGCCTCAAGGGCAACATCTTCGACACCAGTTGGCAGTACGACGCGTGGATGAACTACGGCCACAACAACTTCTCTTCCCGCAATGTCAACTACTTCAACGCGGCTGCCGCAGCGCGCGCATTGGGTGACAACTGCAACCTGCCGCAGGCGGGCGTGCCGTTCGACACCAATACCTGCCTCAACATCTTCAACCAGTTTGATCCGAACACCGCGACGCTGCTGCACAACTTCTACTCGCTGAACGTCGACAACGGCGCGCTGCAGACCGAGCGCCAGGGTGGCCTCGATGTCAACGGCACGCTGTTCGACCTGCCGGCGGGTTCGGTTGGCCTCGCGGCCGGTGCGAACTACCGCAAGTTCTATGTGCGCCAGTACGCGGACACGGTGAGCATCACCGATCCGGTCACCGGTACTTGCCCGGCCGGTTCGTCCTCGCTTTGTAACGCTCCGTTCACCGGCGGATACAACGTGAAGGAAGCCTACGTCGAAGCGTTCGTGCCGGTCCTCAAGGATCTGCCGTTCGTGCACAGCCTCAACGTCACGCTCGGCGACCGCTGGTCGAAGTACAGCACGTTCGGCAGCACCAACAACTGGAAGGTTGCGCTTGAGTACCGTCCGATCGAGGACTTGCTGCTCCGTGGCACGGTCAGCAAGGTGTTCCGCGCTCCGAACACGACGGAACTTTTCCGCGGCCTGACCAGCTCGTACGATTCGTACACGTTCAACCCGGCCCTCAACGAACCGCGCTCCACCAGCAACACCCAGGTGCAGACGATCTTCACCGGTGCGGCGATCGCGGGCTTCCCGATCCAGCCTGAGAACGGCAAGTCGTTCGACTTCGGCGTCGTGTACGACCCGCAGTGGCTGCCGGGCCTGTCGCTGAGTGCTGACGTGTGGCGCATCTACCTGGCCAACAACATCCAGCGTCCGACTGGCCAGACGGTCGTCGACCTGTGCTACAGCAGCAATGCCGCGCACACCTACGATCCGAGCAACCTGTACTGCAGCTACATCAACCTCAACGCCCAGGGCACGATCACGAACATCTCGGGCCTGTCGACCATCAACCTCGGTCGTCTGGACGCGAAGGGCGTCGATTTCGCGGGCGTGTACAAGCTGCCGGAGACCTCGTTCGGCAACTTCACGCTCGGCCTGAACGCGACGTACCTCAACGAGTACGACAACGCGGTTCCGGCCAATCCGACTGCGTCCGTCGCTGGCACGTACAACCAGCAGTTCGGCTCGTTCCCGCGCTGGCGTGCACTGGGTAGCGTGTCGTGGCAGATGGGCGACTTCTCGGCCAACTGGCAGCAGCGCTACATCGGCCACCTGAAGAACAACGCTGGTGCGTTCCGCGGCCTGCCGCAGGGCTACCTGCCGATCGGGGCGGTCGTGTACCACAACGTGTCGTTCGGCTACAACATCGAGCCGATCAACACGCGCGTTGACATCGGTGTCGACAACCTCGGTGACAAGCAGCCGCCGCTGTACTACCAGTCGGTCACCAATGCGAACATCGACATCAACACCTACGATCCGATCGGCCGCTACTACTGGGGTCGCGTGACCGTCAAGTTCTGATCCATCGAACTTGCTGCAAGACTTGGAACCGCGCGGCGAAAGCCGCGCGGTTTTTTAATGTCCGTGGAAAGCGATGGTGCTACACCTTGGCGAAGGAGCACGGCAGTGGAGCGACGTCTGCTTCCCGCGTGAGGGCTATTCGTGCGGGGCTGCCAGTGCCTTGCGCAGCGGATCCAGCAACGCCCCGTAGGCAGCGGTACGTGCCGTATTGCGGCGCAAGGGTTCGCGCACCTGGGCGGCGCTGGCCGTGCGCACGCTGCGTTCGACTTCATAGAACCGGAGGCAGGCCTCATCGAACTCGAGGCCGCAGAAGTCGAGCAGTGCGCGCACTTCCTGTTCGGGGTCGGCGAGCAGGTTCTCGTAGACCTGGTCGCGGATGCGCCCCGGCATCTGTTGTTGCCAGTGGCGCATCATGCGGTCGTAGTCCTGCCAGAGCCGCGCGAGATAGCCGAGGTCGTAACTGAATTCGTTGCCGATCGAGAACATCTGCTTGAAGCACGACCAACAGGTCTCGACCGGATCGCGCCGACAATTGACGATGTGGGCCCCCGGCAGCATCGCCATGATCGCCGCGACGAAATACCAGTTGTTCGGCATCTTGTCGGTGGACCGTGGGCGCTTCGTGCGCCAGCGCGCGGTGCGCGCGAGATAGTTGCGGCCGAGCCGGCTCCAGTCCTCGGCGGTCGCGGCCGTTATCCAGTACGGAAAGTCGACACCGCGGCGCTCGGATTCCTCCTGCAGGACATGACTGACGTCACCGAGCTCGCTCGCGCCCTCCACCTCCGGATGGGCGGCAAGAATCTGTTCCGTAAGGGTCGAGCCGGATCGTGGCAGGCTGACGATGAAGATGACTTCTTCGCCGAGGCGCGGATCATCCGCCACCTGATGTGGTCGGTCGAACTCCGCCATCGCGAGGTCCACCAGCGCGCTGAACTTGTCCGCGTCCCAGGGCTTTCGTTCGCTGATGCGCGCGTTCGTCGCGGTCAGGATCGCGAACGCCTCCGGGTAGCGTCCCTGATCCTCGTACGCCTTGGCGAGCACGCAGCCCATTGCGAGTCGATCGCTTTCGCGCACCCCGCTTTCGCGCAGCAAGGCTTCGAGCAGGCGCGTCTCCGCGTCCGTCAGGCGGACGGTCTTGATGTTCGCAAGCCCCCACCACGCCGGTCCGGTGAACGGCGCGCGGCGCAGCACTTCCAGGTACTGCTCGCGCGCCTGTGGGAACTGGCCGAGCAGGACCATCACGTCGGCAAGCAGCGTGCGCGCGTACCCGCTTTCGGGCGACAGCGCGACAGCACGCTCGAGCGCCGGCAGCGACTCCTCGATCCACGCGAGGTCCTTCAAACGGCTGCCGAGGTTCAGCCATCCGGCTGCCTGGTCCGGTTGCAGTTCGCACACGCGCCTCAATGCCGCGAACGCGCCTTCGTTGTCGCCGCCGGCAAACAGCACCTCGGCCAGTTCGGTCAAGAGGACCGGATCATCGGGTTGCTGCGCCAGCGCTCGTTCGACCAGCGCACGCGCCTGCGCGACGTGGCCGGCTCGATGGAGCAGGGCGATTCGCGCGCGCTGCACTTCCGCGTGTCGCGGAGCCAGCGCCTCCACGCCGACGAGGATGCTCTCGGCACGCGCGAAATCGCCGGCCTGCACGCACTGTTCCATCTGCGCGAGCAGGCCGATGGTCGTGGGCGAGAGACCGGCGAGGCGATCCGGCAAAAGCGGTGGGCTTCCCGGGGCGGAGGACCCGGGGAGCGAAGGGGACGGGGAAATCATCCCGCCACCTTACCCAGTCGATCCATGGGCCGCAATCTGCAGCCTGGACGCATGGGCAGCGCACAAGGACGCGGACGATGTCACGTCGCGGCGAACGGCGGCAGCCCCAGTTCCGCGCGCAGCGGATCGAGCAGGGCGCCGTAGCGCAGCGAATGGCGAGTGTCCTGTTGCAGCGGCTCGCGCACCTGCATGGCGCTCGGCGAGCGCACCTGACGCTCGGTCCGATGGAAATCGAGGCAGGCAGGATCGAACGGCAGGTCGCACGCAGCGAGCAGGCGCCGGATTTCCGTTTCGGTATCCGCCAGCAGTCGCTCGTGTACGCATTCGTGGACATGCGTCGGGTGCTGCGCGAGCGCACCACGCGCGATACGGTCGAAATCGCGCCAATGCGCGGCGAGGTCGGGGTACGTGCGCGTGTATTCGTTGTTCTCCAGCATCTGTCGATAGCAGGAAAAACAGGTCTCGAGCGGATCGCGGCGGGCGAGGATGATGCGCGCAGCCGGCAACATCGCGCGGATCGCGCCGACGTAGTACCAGTTGCTCGGCAGCTTGTCGACGAATACCGGACGCCGTTGCCGCCAGCGCGCGGTCCGCTCGATGTAGCGCGTGCCGAGGCGTTGCCAGTCGTCCTTGCCGCAGCCGACGGCCCATTGCTGCAGCGGCGCGCCGCGCCGCCGCGATTCCTCGTTGATGACGAGCGGCAGGTCCGGCAGTTCGCCCGCACCCTCCACTTGCGGATGCGAAGCGAGGATCTGCTCGATCAGGGTCGAGCCCGAACGCGGCAGGCTGGCCACGAACACGATGCCCTTGCCGAGGTTTCCATCGGACGCCGGCACCGTCGCGAACGCGCTTTCGATCGCGGCCACGCTGGCGGAAAATCCGCGTGCGTCCCACTGCGTGTGCCGACGCGCGATCACATTGGCGCGCTCGATTGCGGCGAGTGATTCGGCGTAGCGCCCATGCTGGTCGAGCGCGCGCGCCAGGGCGAATCCGGTCGCGATCGCATCGCGCGAACTCGCGCGCGGGTCGTTGGCCGCGGCCTCGAGCTCGCGCACTTCGGATTCGCTGAACCGATGGGTCCGCAGGTCCGCGAGCCCCCACCAGGCCATGCCCGCAAACGGCGCCTGGGCCAGCACCGCGCGGTATTCCGCGTTGGCCGCATCGGCGTGATTCTCGGCACGCAAAAGATCCGCGAGCTGGATGCGGGCGCCGAAATTGCCGGGCTCGAGCGCGACTGCCTTGCGCAAGGCCTCGGCTGCCTCGTCGTTGCGCATGCTCCGCACCAGCAGTACACCGAGGTTGTACCAGGCGCCGGCCAAGTCCGGCTTCAGGCGTGCCGCCTGTGCGAAGGCCTCGGCCGCTTCGTCGTACCGGCCCGCGGTCGCGAGGATGCTGCCCAGCGTGTTGTGGTAGAGCGGGTCTTCGGGGCGCCGTGCGAGCGCCTGATGCATCGCCGCGATCGCGTCGTCGTGCGCGCCGAACAGGCTGAGAATGCCCGCATGCAGGCGCAGGACCTCGGCGTGCCCGGGATGGCGCTGCAGCAGGGGAACCAGCAAATCGCCCGCTTCGCCGGCTCGCCCCCCATCCAGGGCCTGTGCCACCGCCATCACGCGTTGCGTGGCAGCGGCATCGAGTCCGAGCAGGCGCGAGCCTGCGGCATTTGGCATCACCATTGAGTCTCCGTGGGCGGCGCGGACGCGTGCCTCGCGCGCAACGACTCAGTGTACACGGCGACCAAATCCCGGTCGCGCGCACGCCGCAACTCCTTCGAGTTCGCTCAGGACAGGCGTGCGATCAGGGCGAACGGAATTTCCCGGGCTGTTCGCGTTGCGCGCAGCGCGCGCAGTCGAAACGACTGCGTGGCGAAGCCGCTCGACCCCGTCGAGCGGCGCCGGCTCAGTAGCTCGTCATGTCGAAGTTTTCGGCCATCGGCGAGTCGCCGCCTTCGGCCAGACGCACCTTCAGCGCGAGACCATCGCGAGAGTCGGCATGGTTCAGCGCTTCCTCGAGCTCGATCTTGCCTTCCTTGTACAGCGCGTACAACGACTGGTCGAAGGTCTGCATGCCTTCCTGCAGGCTGCGGTCCATCGCTTCCTTGACCTCGTGCACCTGGCCGCGACGCAGCAGGTCGCGGATGTGCGGCGTGTTCAGCAGCACTTCGACCGCCGGCAGGCGATGTCCGTCCTTGCCCATCACGAGGCGCTGGCTGATCACCGCGCGCAGGTTGAGCGCGACGTTCATCAGGATGTTCTTGTGCGCCGCTTCCGGGAAGAAGTTGAGGATGCGCTCGATCGTCTGGTCCGCGTTGTTCGAGTGCAGCGTCGCGAGGCAGAGGTGGCCCGTCTCGGAGAACGTGATCGCCGCTTCCATCGTCGTCGCGTCGCGGATTTCGCCGATCAGGATCACGTCCGGCGCTTCACGCATCGCGTTCTTCAGCGCCTCGTGGAAGCTGTGCGTATCGAGGCCGACCTCGCGCTGGTTCACCACCGACTTCTTGTGCCGGTACAGGTACTCGATCGGATCCTCGATCGTGAGGATGTGACCCGAGGTGTTCGAATTGCGGTGGTCGATCATCGATGCCAGCGTGGTCGACTTGCCCGAGCCGGTCGCGCCGACCAGCAGGATCAGGCCGCGCGGCTCCATGATGATGTTCTTGAACAGCTGCGGCAGGCGCAGTTGCTCGATCGACGGAATCTCGCTCTTGATCGCGCGGATCACCATGCCGACTTCGCCGCGCTGCTTGAACACGTTGACGCGGAAACGACCGGCGTCCTTGACCGCGATCGCCATGTTGAGCTCGAGCGCCCGCTCGAACTGCGGCACCTGGCCCTCGTCCATCAGCGAGTAAGCGATCTTCTTGACCATGCCGTTCGGCAGGCCGGTGTTGCCAAGCGGATAGAGCTTGCCCTCGACCTTGATGTTCACCGGGGCGCCGGTGGTCAGGAACATGTCCGACGCACCCTTTTCCGTCATCAGTTTCAGGAAATAGCCGATATCCATCGCCGTTCTCGCTCTTGTCTCGTTCGATCCACTGGATGCGCCATTCTGCCAGCGATTGCCAAACAGGCCTTCGCCTTCCCAAAATACACGATCCACCCCTGAATGCGAGCAGCCACGTTATGACACCAGAACGCGGAAAAATCCATGCGCTGGTCGCGGTTCTGGCCTGCGCTGTCGCCGCGGGTTGCGCCCCGACCAAGCCGCCGGTGGACCAGATGGCCGCCGCCTCGCGCGCCCTCGCCGCCGCGCGTCAGGCCGGCGCGGAGCAACTCGCCGCGACGGAATTCCGCGCCGCCAGCTCGCGCCTCGACCAGGCGCGCGCGGCCGAGCGCGACCAGGACTACGACGTCGCCGCGCAACTGGCCGCCGAGTCGCAGGTCGACAGCGAGCTGGCGCAAGCTCGCGCGCGCCTTGCGAAGGCGCGCAGCGAGGTTGAACGGATCACGCGGGAGAATGAAGGAATGGATCGGGACCTCGGCGCAGGCGCAACGCAGGAGCAACAGCCATGAAGATCACCTCCCGCCGTTGCCGGACTGTGGCACTGCTGCTGGTTGCGCTCATCGCCGGCAACGCCTGGGCACGCGACGATGAATACCAGCGCCTGCTCGACCGCTTCAACCAGGTCGCGACCGACCCGGTGCTCGCATCGCACGCGCCGACCGCAATGGACCGCGCGCGCATCGCGCTCGCCAGTCTCAAGGAAGCGCGCCGCGCCGATCGCGAGCATTGGGTGTACGTGACCGAGCGTCGCATCGATGCCGCGCGCGCATCGGCCGAAGCGGAAGTGATGGAGGCGAAGCAGTCCCAACTGCAACGCGAGAATGATCGCCTGCAACTCGCGCTCGCGCGCCGCGATGCCGAGCTGGCGCGTGCGGAACTCGAACGCCAACGGCTGCAGGCGCAGATCCGCGCCGAGGAAGCCGAGAATGCGCGCCGCGATGCCGAAGCGGCGCGCAGCGAGGGTGCGCAGGCGGTCGAGGCCGCGCGTGCGGAGACGCAGCAGGCGAAGAAGATGGCCGCCGCGCAGGCCCGTGCGGCCGCCCTGGCAAAGAAGGAAGCCGAACTGGAAGCATCCCTCGCCGGAAAGACGCCACCCACGAAGGACAAGGGCAAAGGCAAGCCGGCGGCGGGCGGCAAGAAACCCTGAGCCGTACGCGTTGAGCGCCGCGAGCATCATCACATCCGTTCGCGTTGACCGCAGCGAGCGCGAGTGAGCGGAGTCGAAACGCCTGCGAGAGCCCAAGAGCCCCTTCGACTTCGGCCCTGCGGGCCTGCGCTCAGGGTGAACGGGGTTTCTTGAGCCGTTCGCGTTGGGCGCAGCGAGAGCATCACCACATCCGTTCGCGTTGAGCGCAGCGAGCGCGAGTGAGCGGAGTCGAAACGCCTGCGAGAGCCCAAGAGCCCCTTCGACTTCGGCCCTGCGGGCCTGCGCTCAGGGTGAACGGGGTTTCTTGAGCCGTTCGCGTTGAGCGCAGCGAGCGCGAGCGAGCGGAGCCGAAACGCCTGCGAGAGCCCGGAGCCCTTTCGACTTCGGCCCTGCAGGCCTGCGCTCAGGGTGAACGGGGTTTCTTGAGCCGTTCGCGTTGAGCGCAGCGAGCGAGAGCGAGCGGAGTCGAAACGCCGGCGAGGGCCGAATAACTCCTCCGATCCAGGCCCTGGGTGCCCTTCGACTTCGCCCAGGACAGGCCTGCGCTCAGAGCCTGCCCCGGACATGATCCGGGCGCGAACGGGTCAAGGAACGCATGTGCTCGCGGAGCAGGATTCAGGTCGCAACGCTTTGTAATTGAACGATAAAGTGCGCTCCCGAGAAGCGTGCTGCGCGAACGCGTTTTGAACATTTCAGCGGTTGCCAAGGCGGGGGCGGAGGAGTAGCTTCTACTTCCCAAGTGGCCCGGTTCCGTCGGAACCCACTTGGGCCAAAAAGCCTAGCCCATGACTGCAGCGACCGTGACAGAGGACAGCACTCCCTCGGTTCTCCGAGGAACGGGTCGTGCGAACGGACGTTTCCTGGCAGTGGCGTCCGCAGCAAGATCCGTAGGCCTCATCGTCGCACCCGCTGTATCCAGGTTCCAGGCGGCTCTTTCCGAGCCATCGCGCTACTTCGCTGCAACTCGTCCCGCAACGCAAAGGCGTGGCCTCGCGGCCGCGCCTTTGCGTCTGCGGTTTTTGCACTAGAGGAGACTGGCTGATGTTCGAGCAGAACCCGAAAGAAGTCGAAGCGCTGATGCAGAGCAACGCGGAATTCCGCAGTCTGTATCAGCGGCACAAGGAGCTCGACGGCAAGGTCCGCGACGCCGAACTGGGCGTCCTGCCGATGGACGACGTCACCCTGCACAACATGAAGAAAGAAAAGCTGCACGCGAAGGACAAGCTCACCTCGATGTGGGCCGCGTCGCACTAGACCGCATTCCGGTTGCCGGCGTCGCCGCGATTCCGGCGGCGAAGTCGGCAACAAGCTCCTCGGGTATCATTCCGCACTCGCCTCCAGCCGGAGGTGACGAATGCCGTCGGGCCCGCATCCAGCGCGCTCGCGCCCATCCACGCGGAGCCCGCATGACGATCCACCAGAGCGTACTCGAGCTGATCGGCGAAACGCCGATGGTCAAGGCGCAGCGCCTCGACACCTGCAGTTGCGAACTCTTCCTGAAACTCGAGAGCGCCAATCCGGGCGGATCGATCAAGGACCGCATCGGCCTTTCGATGATCGAAGGCGCCGAGAAGGCCGGCAAGCTCAAGCCCGGCGCAACCCTGGTTGAAGGCACCGCCGGCAACACCGGTCTCGGCCTCGCGCTGGTCGCGCAGGCGAAGGGCTACCGGCTCATCCTCGTCGTGCCCGACAAGATGAGCCGCGAGAAGATCTTCAACCTCAAGGCGATGGGCGCCGAGGTCGTGCTGACGCGCTCGGATGTCGCCAAGGGCCATCCGGAGTACTACCAGGACCTTGCCGAGCGCCTCGCGCGCGAGACGCCCGGCGCGTACTTCATCAACCAGTTCGGCAATCCCGACAATCCGCTCGCGCACGAGCAGACGACCGGCCCGGAAATCTTCGAACAACTCGAAGGCAAGGTCGACGCGATCGTGTTCGGTTGCGGCTCGTCCGGCACGATGACGGGCCTGTCGCGCTACTTCGCGCGCGTTTCGCCGCACACCGAATTCATTCTCGCCGACCCGGTCGGCTCGATCCTCGCGCAGTACATCAACGAAGGCACTCTGTCGACGAAATCCGCGAGCTGGATGGTCGAAGGCATCGGCGAGGATTTCCTGCCGTCGATCAGCGATTTCACGCGCGTGAAGAAGGCGTATGCGATCAGCGACAAGGAGAGTTTCCTCACGGCGCGCGAATTGCTGGCGAAGGAAGGCGTGTTCGGCGGCTCCTCGACCGGGACCCTGCTCGCCGCCGCGTTGAAATACTGCCGCGAACAGAGCACGCCCAAGCGCGTCGTCGTGTTCGTCTGCGACACCGGCAACAAGTACCTGTCGAAGATGTACAACGACTACTGGATGCTCGACAACGGCTTCCTCGAGCGCCAGCCGACCGGCGACCTGCGCGACCTGATCCTGCGCCCGTATGCGCACCGGGACACCGTCGTCGTCGGCCCGAACGAGCTGCTCGTGACGGCCTACAACCGCATGAAGCTGTACGACGTCTCCCAGCTGCCGGTGATGGACGGCGACCGCATCGTCGGCATCCTCGACGAGTCGGACCTGTTGCTGCATGTGCATGCCGACGAAAACCGCTTCCGCGACCCGGTGTCGACCGCGATGGTCAGCAAGCTGCAGGTGCTCGACGTGAAGTCGCCGATCGAAAAACTGATGCCGGTGTTCGAGGTCGGACATGTCGCGATCGTCGTCGACGGACCGAAGTTCGTCGGGCTGATCACGCGCATCGACCTGCTGAACTATCTGCGCCGCCGCGCAGGCTGATTCGTATTACACCTGACGACCAGGCGTGCACCGCACGTCCCGAACCAACTGGATTCCCATGAGCGGACTCAAAGCAACCCCAGAAGACGTGCGTCACGCCTATCGCCTGTTGCTGGGGCGCGAGCCGGATCCCGATGGCTTCCGTCACTACTGCGAGATCGTGGCACAGGATCAGCCGGCTCCGGGCTTGATCGCCGAGTACCTGATGGGGTCCACCGAGTTCCGCGAACGGCATGGGGTCCTGACCAAGGTGGATGCGGGCCGGTGCTCCGAGGCGGGCGTAGTGACGTTGATGTGCCAGGCCTGCACCCAAGCGCAGATCGAATCGCCGACGTTTCGTTACTGGGCGGCCAGCCTGCGCGAGAAACCCGGTGGCTTGCACCGCAAGCTGTGGGAGTGGTGCTACATCACGCAGGCACTGTACGAGCGCGGCATGCTAGAAAAGGGTCGGCGCGGACTCGGCTTCGCCGTCGGTACCGAGCCGTTGAGCGCGCTGTTTGCGAAGATGCATTGCTCGATCACCGCCTCGGACATCGGCGAGGAGGTCGCGCGTGACGCTGGCTGGGTCGACACCAACCAGCATGCAAACGGCGCTGACCAGCTCAATCAGCGTGGCCTCTGTCCGCCGGCGGACTTCGCCGAGCGAGTGCGTTTCCGCGAAGTGGACATGCGCGCGATCCCGGTCGATCTGCGGGGTTTCGATTTCCTCTGGTCGTCCTGCGCGCTAGAGCATCTGGGCAGCCTGCAGAATGGGGTGGACTATGTAATCCAGGCCATGGATTGCCTGCGCGACGGGGGCGTCGCCGTGCACACCACCGAGCTCAACTGCGACTCGGACGAGCATACGATCGAGATCGGGGGCTCAGTGGTCTATCGCAAGCGCGACCTGCTGGAGCTGGCCGATCGACTGCGTGCGCTTGGGCATCGCGTCGAACCGTTCAACTTCGACCTGGGCGATTCCGCGGCGGACCACTACGTAGACGAACCGCCTTACCGCGGCAGGACGCATCTCAAACTGCGGCTGGGTCCCTACGCGTCGACATCGTTCGGCATGATCGTGACGAAGAATGCGATGGCGGGCGGTATTCCGTGAGTAGCGAGCGGGCCAGTCTCGACGACGTGCGCTACGCTACTGCCTGCTGCTCGGGCGGGCGCCGGATGCCGCTGGATGACCGAATTTCATCCCAAGTGCCTGCGCGACAATGCACAGGTCGATCCGCTCGATTACGCCGCGACGCTGCTCGACTACGGCGTCGTGACCGTGCTGCATTTCGACGGCCGGCGCTCGGGCTGCCCCGATCCCGAAGCGCTGATGCGCCGGTGGGCGCGCGAGGACGCCGTGCTGAACAACGACGGTGCCGCGCACCTCGACCTGCTCGTAGAACCCCGCTCTTGAACGACGACCGGAACCCATGAAGAAGACCACCAGGAAATCGCAGCGCGCCCTCGGTACCCGCGCCATCCACGCCGGCCAGAGCCCCGATCCGTCAACCGGCGCGATCATGACGCCGATCTACGCGACCTCGACCTACGTGCAGGACAGCCCCGGCGTGCACAAGGGCTACGAGTACTCGCGCACGCAGAACCCGACGCGCATGGCCTACGAGCGATGCGTCGCCGACCTTGAAGGCGGCCGCCAGGGCTACGCGTTCGCGTCGGGACTTGCGGCGGCAGGCACGATCCTCGAGCTGCTCGATACGGGTAGCCACGTCATCGCGATGGACGATCTCTACGGCGGCAGCTACCGCCTGTTCGAGCGCGTGCGCAGGCGCAGCGCCGGACTCGATTTCACTTTCATCGATCTCAACGACGCGGCCGCGCTGAAGGCGGCGTTGAAGCCGAACACGCGCATGATCTGGGCGGAGACACCGACGAACCCGATGCTCAAGCTCGTCGACCTCGCCAAGATCGGCGCGTTCGCGCGCAAGCACGGCCTGATCTTCGTAGTAGACAACACGTTCTGCTCGCCGATGCTGCAACGGCCGATCGAACACGGCGCCGACATCGTCGTGCACTCCGCGACCAAGTACCTCAATGGCCATTCCGACATGGTCGGAGGCATTGCCGTCGTTGGCGGCAGTGCGCATCTGGCCGAAGAGATGGCATTCCTGCACAACTCGGTCGGCTCGGTCGCGGGTCCGTTCGATTCCTTCCTCGCGATGCGCGGCCTGAAGACACTGCACCTGCGCATGCGCGCGCACTGCGAAGGCGCGCTCGAACTCGCGCGTTGGCTGGAGAAGCACCCGGCGATCGAGCGCGTGATCTATCCGGGCCTCAAGTCGCACCCGCAGCATGCGCTGGCGAAGAAGCAGATGGACGGCTTCGGCGGCATCGTTTCTGTCGAGGTCAAGGGCGGCCTGCGCAAGGCGCGCAAGGTGCTCGAACGTTGCGAGCTGTTCGCCCTCGCCGAATCGCTCGGTGGCGTAGAGAGCCTGATCGAGCACCCGGCGATCATGACGCACGCGTCGATTCCGCCCGCGAATCGAAAGCGCCTGGGGATCAGCGATGGGTTGATTCGTTTGTCGGTGGGTGTCGAGGACGTCTCGGACCTGCGTAGGGAGTTGGAACTCGCCTTGTCGTAGACTGCGTCGGGCCGGCCGCAGCATGTGAGGATTGCCATGAACGCCTTCATCATCCGGATGGCATTGTTCGTTCTTGCGGCCGCCTCCACGGGCCATGCATCCGCTGCGCAAATCGCATGTCCGGTCAATACGATCCCGGCTTGCGCCCCCGGATTTCCGGTTGAGTTCGCTGGGGGAACGATTCCGGCCAGCGTCGGGTATGTGCGGTTTTCGAGTCCTGCGGTAGCACGGCTCGGCGTCGTCAACGATGCCAAGCTGGACATCGTCGTAGGCACCACCAACGGATATGTGATCGCGTATCACGGCGACGGTTCTTTCCTCTGGGCGTACCACACCGGATCGATCGAAGTGTCCGGCAAGCCGGCCATCGCCGACATCGATGGAGACGGATCTCCGGAAGTCGTTGTCGGCGCCGGAAGTCCGAGCGCACCGGGCGGCGGCGTCTACGTGCTTCGCGCCAACGGGACTCTGAAGTGCTCATTCACCGCGCTGGACACGGCGCCGCACGCGGGAGGCGTATTCAGTTCTCCGGCACTGGGCCACCTCGATCCACAGCGCCCCAATGAAATGCAGATCGCATTCGGCAGCTTCGATGCGCACGTCCGCGCGATCAGGCCTGACTGCTCGGTCTGGTGGGTGAAAGGAGTCGCGGACGATGTCATCGACACCATCTGGTCGTCACCGGCCCTGTTCGACCTCGATCACGATGGTCGCCTCGATGTCGTCATCGGGATCGACAGCGGCCAGGGAATCCTTCCGAATGGCCGGCGCGTCGGCGGGCAGGTCCGCGCGTTCCACGGCACGGGTTCCGGTGAAGTGTCAGGCTTTCCGATCAAGCTCGATGAGGTTGTGTATTCGTCGCCGGCGATTGGCCCCGTCGACGGCATCGGCAACATGGCGGTGGCGGTCGGTAATGGCCGCTGCTGGGACCTCGCGACCTGCGCACCCGGCGGGAATTCGCAGGTCGTTACGGAAGCGCTCTTCCGCTGGAATGCCAGTGGCGGCACGCCGGCTGGGTGGCCGTATTCCATGCCCAGCCAGAGCACTCGGACGTCGTCGCCCGCGCTCGTCGATCTTGATGGGGATGGCAAGCTGGAAACGGTCATCAGCACCTTGATCAAGACGGGGACGCCGTCGACCAATGACGTCAATGGCTACATGCACGTGGTCCGCAGCAATGGCACCGCCTATCCGGGCTGGCCGGTAATGCCGATGACCGCCGGATCGTGCAGCACTGACGTGAACTGGGGGCCGACGTTTGCTTCGCCGATAGCGGTGGACATCGACGGCGACGGCGTACCCGAGATCATCGAGCCCGTCGCCACTCAGGTGAGCGTATGGTCGCGAGACGGCGTCCAGCGCTCCTACAACCACGTCGATGCATGCGCGCCCACGCCCAACCCGGCCTTCTTCCAACTGCGCACGAACTCGGGGATCTACAGCACGCCGACGGCAGCGGACATCGACGGCGACGGCAAGATCGAACTCGTGGTCGGCAGCGCGTCGACCCTTGGAGGGTCGACCGGTGCGCTGTTCGCGTGGAAATTCCCCAACAGTGTGGCCAGCGCGAAAAACATGCCTTGGCCGCAGCATCGCCACGATGCGCTCAACACGGGTGTGTACATCGGCGATGTGATCTTCAAGAACGGATTCGACTGAGCGCCGATCAGGCGAGCACGTCGAACAGCGCGTCCCGCGCGAGGATGCGGTTCTCGCTTTCACTGCGGCGCCGGTATTCGAACGTGCCGGCGGCGAGGCCGCGTTCGCTGACGACGACGCGATGCGGGATGCCGATCAGTTCGATGTCGGCGAACATCGGTCCCGGGCGCAGGCCGCGGTCGTCGAGCAGCACGTCGATGCCGCGCTCGGCAAGTTCGGCGTACAGCTTTTCCGCTTCCTCGCGCACCTGTGCGTTCTGCACCGCGTTGATCGGGCAGATCGCGACCTGCCAAGGAGCCATCGGCTCCGGCCACAGGATGCCGGCATCGTCGTGGTTCTGCTCGATCGCGGCGGCGACGATGCGGCTGACGCCGATGCCGTAGCAGCCCATCTGCATCACCTGCGCCTTGCCGCCGTCGTCGAGCACGGTCGCGCCGAGCGCCTCGGCATACTTGTCGCCGAGCTGGAACACATGGCCGACCTCGATGCCGCGCGCGATCTTCAATGTCCCGGCACCATCCGGCGAAGCATCACCTTCGACCACCTTGCGGATGTCGGCGACGCGGGTGACGCGTGCATCGCGCTCCCAGTTCGCGCCCCTGTAGTGCGTGCCATCCTGGTTGCCGCCGCAGACGAAGTCGGCGAGAACGGCAGCGCTGCGGTCGACGATGACCGGGATCGATTCCGGCAATCCCGCGGGACCTATGAAGCCCGGTCTGGTGCCGGTGCCGCGAACGATCTCCGCTTCATCGGCGAGCACGGATT
The DNA here is from genome assembly GCF_044227025.1 of Dokdonella sp. Classification (GTDB taxonomy): domain Bacteria; phylum Pseudomonadota; class Gammaproteobacteria; order Xanthomonadales; family Rhodanobacteraceae; genus Dokdonella_A. The sequence continues at coordinate 50,264 of NZ_JBGAFX010000007.1, forward strand.
CACCTGGCAGTTCGTCGAGTTTCGACGCCTTGACCTCGTTGACTTCGTGGTCGCCGCGCACGCACAGCGCGACCAGGCCGTCCTTGCCGCGCACGATGATCGTCTTGACGCACTGCGCGGGTGCGACGCCGAGCAGCGCGCAGACCTCGTCGATCGTCTTCTGCGTCGGCGTGGCGACGCGTTCGAGCGCGGCGGCGGGCGCCGGGCGCGGTGTCGTCGGCGCGAGGGCTTCAGCCTTCTCGATATTCGCCGCGTAGTCGGAGCCGGTCGAGAACGCGATCGCGTCCTCGCCGGACTCGGCCAGCACCTGGAATTCGTGGCTTGCATTGCCGCCGATCGCGCCGGTATCGGCCTGTACAGCCCGGAATTTGAGGCCAAGGCGCGTGAAGATGCGGCCGTAGGTCTCGTACATGTTGCGGTACTCGGCGGCGAGGCTGTCGGCGCCGAGATGGAACGAGTACGCATCCTTCATGAGGAATTCGCGCGCGCGCATCACGCCGAAGCGCGGACGGATCTCGTCGCGGAACTTGGTCTGGATCTGGTAGAAATTGACGGGCAGCTGCTTGTAGCTCTTCAGCTCGTTGCGCGCGTAGTCGGTGATCACTTCCTCGTGGGTCGGGCCGTAGCAGTAGGACGCTTCCTTGCGGTCCTTGATCTTCAGCAGTTGCCCGCCGAATTTCGCCCAGCGCCCGGTTTCCTCCCACAGTTCCTTCGGCTGGATAGACGGCATCAGCAGTTCGAGTGCGCCGGCGCGGTTCATTTCCTCGCGCACGACACTCGCCACCTTGGTCAGCACGCGCAGGCCGAGCGGCGACCAGGTGTAGATGCCGGCGGCCAGCTTGCGGATCATGCCGGTGCGCAGCATCAGTCGGTGGCTGGCGATCTCCGCGTCGGCGGGGACTTCCTTGACGGTCGCGAGGTGGAAACGGGACAGGCGCATGACGTTCCGGAGAGCAGGGCGGAACGGTCGATTCTAGCAGCGCTGTTTCCAAACCGTTCGCGTCGAGCGCAGCGAACGGTAGCGAGCGACGTCGAATGGCCCACCAACCGTGATGGCCCCTTCGACTCCGGCCTTTCAGGCCTGCGCTCAGGGCGAACGGATATCTATCCGGCCTTTCCAGCCTCTCCGACGGCGCTCACTACAGGCCGGCGCTCAGCGCGAACGGTTTAGCTTAACGCCAGCGAATTCCCCATTCCGTTCGCGTTGAGCGCAGCGAACGGTAGCGAGCGACGTCGAAACGCCCCCGAACCCTGATGGCAAGCCGGGCAGCGCGCTGATGCGAAGGCTGCGCGGGCCTGCCGCCCCTCAGTGGCAGAACAGCTTGATCTGCTGGTTCGCCTTTTCGATCTGCGACTGGCGCGTTTTCACCGCATCGAGGTCGGTCGGATAGCCCTGTGCGTCGACGGCGATTTTGGTGCCTTCGGCGACGCCACGGTTCTGCTTCGCGATATCGCAGTTGCGCTTGATGTCTTCGGGCGAATAGCCGGCCGCCGCGGCGAGTGCCGGGCCACCGGACTTGGCCTCGTCCGCCTTGGCAGCATCCTCGGCCGGTTCGTTCGAGGTCAGGCCACCCTTGACCTTGACCCGCTGTGCCTTGACCGAAGCAGGGGGCGGGGAGTCGGAGAAGTGCTTCGTGCCGTTGGCGTCGGTCCACGAATACATTTCCCCGGCCGCGACCGGAACGGAGAGGGTGAGCAGGGCAAGCAGCAGCCAGTTGTGTCTCATTTGGGGTAACCCTTCATCTTGTCACGCGTGCCAGGGGCAGCACTTGGGCCGACTGGATAGCACCACTTGGGCCGCGACACAAGCCGGGAAACCCCGAAACAAGGCAGCGGTCTCGTCATCCCGGCGAAAGTCGGGATCCAATGCCTTGGTCCTGCGGCGGAAACGGCAAAGGTTTTAAGACCTTCCTGCCCCGAGGCCCCGGCGTCCCGATTGCGGATCACGGTACACTCAGGGCAACGACGTTCACATTGCCGCTGATCGACCATGGACTCACCTTCGACCGGCGCGCGCAAGCCGCCGCGCGGTATCTACCTGCTGCCGAACCTGTTTACCACGGGCGCGATGTTCGCCGGCTTCTACGCGATCGTCGCCGCGATTGGCGGGCACTACACCGACGCCGCGATCGCGGTGTTCGTCGCCGGCATCCTCGACGGCCTGGACGGTCGGGTCGCCCGCCTGACCAATACCCAGAGCGATTTCGGCGTGCAATACGATTCGCTGTCCGATCTGGTCAGCTTCGGGCTGGCGCCGTCGCTGGTGCTCTACACATGGTCGCTGTCGGCGCTGAAGGCGTACGGGTCGGGCTGGGGCAAGCTCGGCTGGGCCGCCGCGTTCATCTACGCAGCCTGCGCTGCACTGCGCCTGGCGCGCTTCAATACCCAGGTCGGGGTGGCGGACAAGCGCTATTTCCAGGGCCTCGCGAGCCCCGCGGCGGCAGGTTTGTGCATGTCGTTCGTGTGGGCGATCGAATCGGGCGGGCTCGGATTCAAGGCCAGCGAGATGGACTTCGTCACGCCCGTGGTGGCGATCGTCGCCGGCCTGCTGATGGTCAGCCGTGTGCGCTACTTCAGCTTCAAGGCGTGGCCGAAGTCGGACCGCGTGCCGTTCATCTGGATTCCCGCCGCCATGTTGATCCTGGTCGCGCTGGCGGTCGATACGCCGCGCGTGCTGTTCGGCATCGCCGTGCTGTACGTGCTGTCGGGGCCGGCCATGACCCTGTGGGGCCTGCGCCGCAAGCGCAGCGAACGCGCGTTGCGCGGCTCGGGTCGGAGCGAGGGGTGAAGGCGCAGCACGCGCACGCACCCGTCGCGCACGCCGCGAGCGGCGTGCGTGCGGTGCGGCCGGGCGCCGGGCAATCCGCGATGGGCGAATCAGGCACGCTGGCGTTCCTCGCCGAGTTGTCGCAGGCGCTGGCGGTATCGCTGGATCTGCGCCAGACCTTGTCCGAGACGGTCACCCGCGTGGTCGACTTCATGCAGGTCGAGGCAGCTTCGCTGTTCCTGCTCGATCCCGCCACGCTCGTGCTCGATTGCCGCATCTGTGTCGGCCCGGTCGACATCACCGGCATTCGCCTCGCGGTGGGACAAGGCATCGTCGGTGCCGCGGTCGCGGAAAATGCAACCCAGATCGTGGTCGATGCCGCAAGCGACGAGCGTGTCTGGCGCGCCGCCGACGACGGTACCGGGTTCGTCACGCGCAGTCTGGTATGCGCACCACTGCGCACTGCCGCCGGCCCGATCGGCGTGCTCGAGATCGTCAATCGCCGCGACGGCGAAGCATTCTCGGTGGCCGATGCGGAATTGCTCGATCTGGTCGCGGCACCGGCCGCCCTCGCGATCAACAGCGCGCGCATGGCCGCAACCCTGCTCGAACAGCAGCGCCTGAAGCGCGAGTTCGACCTCGCCCGGCGCCTGCAGAAATCGCTTCTGCCCAAGCGCCGCCGCGACAATTTCCCGGTGATCGGCGTGAACCGCCCGGCGCACGAGATCTCCGGTGATTTCTACGACCATTTCGAGCTGGCGGACGGGCGCATCGGCTTCGTCGTCGGCGACATATCCGGCAAGGGTCTCGATGCGGCCTTGCTGATGGTGCGCGCGGCCAGCCTGCTGCGCTGGGCCGGCAAGGACGGCCTCGCGCCGGCCGCGTGGCTCGCGCGCGCGAACGAGGAATTGTGCGAGACGACCCAGGACGGACGTTTCGTCTGCGCGCTGGTCGGCTATTGCGATCGTGCCGCGACCCGCGTGCAGTTCGCCGGTGCGGGCTTTCCGCCGGTGATCGTGCAGCAGGGCGGCGCGTTCACCGACTACGCCTCGGGCGGCCCGCCGCTCGGAATCCTCCCGGGCGTCGCCTTCGAGGAGCACCACGTCGAACTCGCCGGCGGCACCCTGTACGCGTTTTCAGACGGCGCGACCGACGTGCGCGACGAGGACGGCCGACCGATCGGCAACGCCGGCGTGCGCACGCTGATCGCGCGTCACGCGCAGGACTCGCTCGAAGTGCGCCTGCGTCGCCTGCTCGCCGACCTCAAGCGCCTGCGCATCGTCGACGACACCACCCTGCTGCTGGTGGAGGCGCCGCGTGCGGAGCGCCCGGAAGTGCTGCTCGCACGCACGGCGCCGGCGCGCGCGGAATCGCTGCGCGAATTGCGCGCCGCGGTGCGCGCCTGCCTCGACACGCTGGGGGTGGAGCCGCAGTTGCGCGATCGGCTCGTACTGGCGGTCGACGAGGCCGCTGCGAACATCATCCGCCACGCCTATGCGGGCGCCTGCGAAGGCGACATCGACGTGCGCGTCCTGCTCGCCGGCGCGCTGCTCACGTTCGAGCTGGTCGACAGCGCTCCCTGCGTCGAGGCGGCCAAGCTGCGTCCGCAACCGCTCGGTGAAACCCGCTGCGGCGGCTTCGGCATCGCCCTGATCGATGAGGTCATGGACGACTGGCACATCGAACCGTTGCCCGCCCAGCGCGGCAACCGCCTGGTCATGCGCAAGCGCATCGAGGGCATCGTCGGCGAGGAGGCGAACGAGGCATGAGCATCCATCCGAACAGCGTTGCGAGCGAAAGGGGAGACGGCTACGTGCTGGTCCGCCTTGGCGGTGAAGTCGACCTGTCGTGGTCGCAGGACGTGCGCCGCGCCGTGCTCGATGCGCTCGCCGGTGGCGAACCGGTCGGGGTCGAGCTGTCGGCGGTCAGCTACATCGATTCGTCCGGCATCGCGGCGCTGGTCGAGGGTTTCCAGCAGGCACGCACGCGCGGCAAGCGCTTCGCGCTCGTCGCGACCAGCGATGCCGTGCGCGCCGTGCTCGAACTTGCCCGCCTGGACCGCGTGTTCCTGCTCGTGCCGAGCGTGGACGCGCTGCTCGCCACCGCGTGAACGCGCTCGCCCGGCCGCTGACGGATATCGGCCGCGCCACCCTCGGCGCGTTCGCCGGGGTCGGCTATGCGGCGATGCTGCTGCTCGAGGCGCTGTACTACGTGTTCACCGGCTGGCGTGTCGGCCAGCCCGTGCGCCTCGCCGCGGTCGCGCGCCAGATGCGCGAGATCGGCGCCGATGCGTTGCCGATCGTCGCCCTGCTCGGTTTCACGGTCGGCCTCATGCTCGGCATCCAGTTCATCGCGTCCTTGAGCGAATTCGGCGCGCAATCGCAGGTCGTCGTTGCGGTTGCCAAATCGGTCACGCGCGAATTCGGCGCGCTGATCACTGCGATCCTCGTCGCCGGACGTTCGGGTTCCGCACTGGCCGCGCGCATCGGCTCGATGTCGGTGTCGCAGGAGGTCGATGCGCTCGCCGTGATCGGCATCGAACCCGTGCGCTATCTCGTTGCGCCCGCGCTGGTCGCGATGCTGGTGATGCTGCCGGTGTTGACGATCTTCGCGAACGCGGTCGCGATCTTCGGCGCCGCGCTGTACAGCGCGCCCGCGCTCAACGTCACCCCGACCGCGTACCTGCTGCAGACGATGTCGCTGCTGTCGACCGGCGACATCTGGCAGGGCCTGTCGAAGAGTGTCGTGTTCGCGCTGCTGATCACCCTGATCGGCGTGAGCACGGGCTTTTCGGTCACGGGTGGTGCCGAGGGTGTCGGCCGCGCGACCACGCGGGCGGTAGTGCTGTCGATCTGCTGGATCATCGTGGTCGACATGGTCTTTTCGTTCTTCCTCAACCGATGAACGGGATCCGCGCGGAGCCGCCTGTTTTCAAGTCCTACCCTTCAAGGGCAGGGTTGGGTGGGGATGGTGTTGCCGTGTTTGCGTCACCGTCTCGTCGAAGACCTTCGCGCGTCCGTGCGTGCTCCACTCGCATCCCTGCGAGCGGGTTCCTTTCTCTTGCTTGTCCAAGAGAAAGGAACCAAAGAGAAGGACACCCCGACAGCGACGCCCACGAGGCTCCTGCCTCGTGGGTCCGTAAACGTCGGCCGGGGTTCGCCGACAGCGCTTCCTGCGCCGACGGCGAACGCGCGTGCATCCGTGCACGCGCCCCTGCGGGCCTTTCCGTCCGCCGTTCACCGTCGCTGACGGGGACCCCGAAAGGCAGCGCGCTCCTGCGCGCACAAGCGACGGCGCAAAGCGGAGGCGTTGATCAATGAACGCTGCGGCGCCGCTGATCGAAGTCGAGAAGCTCGAGGCCTGGTACGGCCGCCGGCGAGTGCTGCACGGCATCGACTTCTCCGTCGCGCCGGGCGAGATCCGCGTGATCATGGGTGGCTCGGGTTCCGGCAAGAGCACGCTGCTGCGCCACCTGCTCGGACTGCAGCGGCCGCTGTCGGGCAGTGTGCGGCTGTTCGGCGTCGACCTGCGCACGGCGAGCGATCGGGAACTGCTCGATGTGCGCAAGCGCATCGGCGTGTCGTTCCAGGGCGGTGCGTTGCTGACCTCGCTCAGCGTCGGCGAGAACGTCGCGTTGCCGTTGCGCGAACACACGACGCTTGACGAATCGACGATCCGCATCATGAGCCGCCTCAAGCTCGAGGTCGTCAACCTCGGCGGCTTCCAGGACCTCATGCCGAGCCAGCTGTCGGGTGGCATGGTCAAGCGCGCGGCGCTCGCGCGCGCGATCGTCATGGATCCACGCCTGCTGTTCTTCGACGAGCCCTCGGCCGGGCTCGATCCGGTCGTGTCGGCCGAACTCGACGAGCTGATCCTGCGCCTGCGAGATGCCCTGCGCATGACGATCGTCGTCGTCACCCACGAACTCGAGAGCGCGTTCAAGATCGCCGACACGATCACCGTGCTCGACCAAGGCGAGATCCTGCTGACTGGACCGGTCGCGGCGGTGCGTGCGAGCGACAACGAGCGCATCCAGGACCTGCTGAACCGCCGCCCGCGCGAGGTACAGGTCGATGCGGATGCGTACCTGAAGCGTTTGACCGGGGAGGAGGCTTAGAATGCGCGGGCTGTCTGTTGGAACGGCGGAAGCCGCGGTGCCCTTCGTCGCTTGCCAATGGAACAAGCATCGCGGCTTCCGCCGCTCCAACATTGCGCCGATGTCGGCATGGGCGAGGGGGCGCCGTCGATGAAACGCGACACCATCAACTACACCCTGGTCGGCCTCGTCGTCGTCGGAGCGGTCGTGCTGCTGCTTGTCGGTCTCGCCCTGATCACCGGCAAGGGCGTCGCGAGCAGCGACTACGTCGTGCGCTACCACAACGTGACTGGCCTGCGTTACGGCGCACCGGTGTTCTACGAGGGCTACCGCGTCGGCCAAGTCGGCGCGATCACGCCCGAACGCGACGCCGACGGCACGCGCTACAAGGTCGCGCTCGCGATCCGGCGCGACTGGCCGATCCCGCTGGACAGCCCCGCGCGCCTGCAGTCGAGCGGCTTGCTTGCCGATGTCTCGATCGGCATTCGCGAAGGCAAGAGCCGCGAAACGCTCAAGCCCGGCGGCGAACTCAAGGGCGAGGAGGGCGCCGACATCTTTTCCGCGATGAACGAACTCGCCGGCGAGGTCAGCACGCTCACGCGCACGCAGATCTCGCCCTTGATCCAGACCCTGTCGCAGCGCGTCGATTCGATCACCGGCTCGCTCGACAAGAGCACACCGCAAATCCTCGAACAGACACGTGCGCTGCTCGATCGCATGAACCATGCCTCCGACGCGCTCAACGACGTGCTCAAGCCGGAGAACCGTGCCCTGGTCGGCGCGATCCTTGGCGAAGTGAAGGGCCTCAGCGGCGAGTTGCGCAAGACGCGCGGCACGCTCGATCAGGCGCTCGGCGAGCTCGGTGCCATCGCCAGGGACAACCGGCCGGACGTGCGCCGTTCGGTGCAGGATCTCTCCAGCGTGCTCGAGGCGCTGTCGAGCCGGATGGACGTGATCACCCATCACCTCGAATCTTCGAGCCGCAACCTCGACGAATTCAGCCGCGAGATCCGCAGCCATCCGAACCGCCTGATCATTGCGCCGAAGGCCGACAAACTGGAGGAGGAACCGCAATGAGGATGCGAGCGCCGATCCTGACCGCCATGTTCGCGCTGGCCGGTTGCAGTGCGCCGGTGGTGCCGGATTTCACCTACTACCGCATGCCGCGCCCGCAACCGGGCGAGCCGCATGCCACGCCGGCATTCGCCGATCCATTGGTGGTCGATGCGTTCGGTGCGGACGGCCTGTACGCGGATCAGGCGTTGATCTACGCGCTCGACCCCGACGCACAGCAGTTGCGCCAGTATCACTATCAACTGTGGACGGACCCGCCGGTGCGCATCCTGCAGCGCCGCCTGATCGCGAGCCTGCGCGAAACACGGTTGTCGGCGCAGGTCACCGACGAATTGCCGGCCAGCCGGCCGGCGGTGCGCATCAGCGGCGTGATCCTGCGCTTCGATCGCGTGCCGACTCTCGCCGGCGGCTGGAATGCGGTGGTCGCGCTGAAACTCCGGGCGGAAGCGCGCGACGGCACGCCGATGGTGGACGACTACTATCGCGCGGAAATGGCGGCCGCAGACGCCAGCATGAAGGCTACGGTCGATGCCTACGGTCGCGCGCTCGATTCGATCTATGCACGATTCCAGGACGATTTGCGCAAGCACGGAGGCGCGCATGCGGGATGAGGCGGACCTGCGTCGACTCGCCGAAATGGGCATCGACGCCTATGCGCCGCGTACGGGCGATGCGCCGACCCGCGTCGCCGCGTCCGCAGCGGGCAGTGTCGCTGCGCCAAATGGAGCGAACGTGGTCCTGCTGGCGGACGGATCGACGCCGCATGCAAACGTGTTGCTCGCTGCGGTCACCCGCGCGCTCGCGTTCGCGCGCGTTGCGTGCACCCAGGCCGACACGGCCGACGAACGCGTCCTCGCCGGGGCGGCGGCGCTCGTCGCGTTCGGCGACAAGCACGCACGCGCGGCCGGTGCGGCGATGAGCGCGCAGCGCCAGGGCGAAGTCGCATGGGTCGTGACCGCGGAGCCTGCGTTGCTCGCGACCGATCCACACGGCAAGCGCGCGCTATGGAGCGAGCTGAAGCGGATCGCGGGCCAGCTCAGCCGGACGAACGGCGCCTAGCGGACCTCCGGGAAATGGCCGTCATCGCCGCGAAAGCGGAGATCCGCGACTTCAAGCCTCTGGGAGATCAGACGCTGAATTCCCGCCTTTGCGGAAATGACAAGAAAGCGAGTTGTTCCTGGGTTCCCAAGCGCGCCACCAGCGTGCTGCGCAAGCCGGCACGCGTTTCGTGGCAAGATGCGGCCGATCCCGGCGTTGCCGGAACAGCACACCAGGGCGAGCGGAGCCGGCCAGCGTGGTCGCGATACTCAAGCAGTCACAACCCGAGTTCCGCCGCATGCAGGCCGACGACCTCGACAGCGTCGCGGCGCTCGAGGCGCTCGCCTACGAATTCCCGTGGAGCCGCGCGATCTTCAGCGACTGCCTGCGCGCGGCCTATGAATGCGTGGTGCTGGTCGACGCCGATGCGATCATCGGCTACGGCGTGCTGTCCACCGCGGCCGGCGAAGCACATGTCCTCAATGTCTGCGTCGAGCCCTCCCTGCACGGCAGGGGACATGGCCGGCGCATCGTCCGGCGCCTGCTCGACATCGCGCGCTGGCATCGTGCCGAGCGCGTCTACCTCGAAGTGCGGCCATCCAATCCGCGCGCGATCGCGTTGTACGACTCGATGGGCTTCAACGAATTCGGTCGTCGCCCGAACTACTACCCGGCGAAGAAGGGGCGCGAGGATGCGCTGGTGATGGCGATCGAGCTGCTCCCCGCGGAGTGATCCACTGTTGCGGCACCGATTACGCGACCTCGACGTCCACCGTCACCGCCGATTCCGGGCATCGACCGTCGAACCAGCCGACGCCTTCCTGCACCAGCGTCCAGCACAGCCGCAAAGCGCCCGAGCACTGCGGCACGCGTACGAAGCAGACTGCACGCAGCGTTTCGCCCGGGGCAACATCGCGTGGCAGCCGCGAACGCACGCCGTCGAACTCGATCATCGCGCCCCCTTCGTCGAGCCAGTGGTAGGAGATGCAGACGGGCTGCTTGCCGTCGCCGGGCCAGGCTTGCACGCCGCTATTGGTGATTTCCAGTTCGACCAGCAGCTCGGTTCCCCTGGACGTCTTGCCGATCGACTGCAGCGGGCGCAGGCTCGCGCGGAAATCTTTGAGCGGCGGATTCAAGCGGCCGACCGAGAGCGCGATGCGCGACGGCACGTACGACGCTGGTGGTGCGTCGATGCGACCGTGCGGGGACAGCGTGGCGAACTCAAGCGACGGATCCATCATGACGCGTCCCTGGAAATACGGTGTCGCCAGCACATGGACGTCGAATCGGAATGCCTGTTCCTTGAGGTGGTGGCAGCCGAGATTCGGCGAGCCGTTGCGGGTCAGGCTCGCGTCGATCGTGTAGTTGCCACTTTCGATCCGGTTCAGCAGGGAAAACGACACGCGATATCGACCGGGCTCGACCGTGCAGGTGCGGCCGAGCAGCAGTGAATTGGTGCCGAACACGGGCAGTCCGCGTTCGTCGCGGATCACGAAGCCGATCGCCAGTTGGGTGGTGGTCTGGTGCGCCTCGAACTCGAGGTCGATCGTCATCTGCTCGCCGACCATCACGGTGCCCAGGCCGGAGGCCGCGCCGCTGACGCGGACGCTGGAAAACTCGACGCGGCGATCGCCGATGTCGCGCGGTGCGGTTGGCGTCGACGCGCGCGGTCGCGCTCGCGTCGCCGTCGTTGCAACGCGCGGCCCGCCCGCGATGGCTTCACGGCGCAGGGTGCGGAAACGCTCCAGCGCATGCGCGTAGACCGTGATGTCAGGTGCGAGGATGTTGTTCAGGCGCTGCCGGGAAGCCTCCGACAGCGAATGTGGTTCACGCCGCTGCGTCACGTTCACGCGTTCCAGCCGCATGTCCGCGGGCCAGCCCAGGCGCGCGCCGAGCATCGCCACGAAATCGTCGATCTCAGCCTGCACGCCGACGAGGTCGAATGCATCCAGCGCGCGGCAGGCGGCCATCGCCTGCTGCGGCCACGGCAACGCGTCCATCGCATCGGCGCCAATCGGATAGAGCATGTGCGTCTGTGCGTTGAGCTCGTCCAAGTCGTCATCGCACAGCGCCTGGATGTAGGCGTCGAGCGGAAGTTCGCGCACGCGCGGGTCGACCGCGCCGTTTGCGGCGTCGTGCTTGCGGAACCAGTAGTACGACAGGAAGCGGTCGATCGGCTCGCGCAGCACCGTGAGCGTGAGGCGGTCAGCCGGCAGGCATGCGCCATGTTCGGGCTTGAAATGGCCGCTGATCACTTCGTAGTCGGCGTAGCGGATCAATGCTTCATGCAGAAGCTGCGCGGCGAGCGGGCGCGTCACGTGTTGCTCGCCGTACTGTCTGGCGAACAGTTCGCGCAATGCCGTGCCCGCCGTCTTCGGAAGATGCAGGAACAGGATCTTCGATGCGGATGCATGCTCTGCATTCGGCGTCGGCTCGTTCATGGATCAGGCCTGGCGCAGGCGATCGAGCTGCTCGCGCAGCGCCGCCTCGGTTGCCGTGAAATCGGCGAGGCGCTGCTTTTCCTGTTCGACCACGGCCGCCGGCGTCTTCTCACCGAAATTCGCCAGCTTCGCCGCGGCCTTCGCGCGCTCGCCGTCGATGCGGGAGATTTCCTTGTCCAGGCGCTGCTTCTCGGCGTCGAGGTCGATCAGGCCGGCGAGCGGGATCAGCACCTTCAACTCGCCGACGACGGCGGCAGCAGACGCGGGTTCGTGTTCCCCGGCTGCGAGCCAGCGTTGGGATTCGGCGCGGGCGAGGAAGCCGATCTGCGCCGCGAATTTGCCCGCGCGTGCGCGGTCGCCGGCGTTGCCGCCCGCGTAGAGCAACGGAATCTCCTTGCGCGGCGCGATGTTCATCTCGCTGCGGATGCGGCGCACCTGGGTCAGCACCGCCTTCAGCCATTCGATCTCGGCACTGGCCGCCTCGTCCACGATGAAGTCGCTCGCGCGCGGATACGCCAGGGTGGAGACGCTGATCGCCTCGATGCCGAGGTGGGGTTTGACTTCGCTCCAGACTTCTTCGGTTATGAACGGCATCAATGGATGCAATGCGCGCAGCACGGCGTCGAGTACGGTCAGCAGCGTACGGCGAGTCGAAGCCGCGGCTGCCACGTCGCCCCCATTGAGCGCAGGTTTGGCCAGTTCCAGAAACCAGTCGCAATAGTCGTTCCAGACGAACTCGTACAGTGCCTGTGCCAGCAGGTCGAAGCGGTAGGTCGTGAAATGCGCTTCGACATCGGCGAGCGTCTGGTGCAGGCGCGTGAGGATCCAGCGCTCCGCTTCGGTCACCGGCTCGGTGGTGCCCGCGGGTACGATCGCTGCCGTTGACGCTCCCACGTTCATGAGCACGAAGCGCGCCGCGTTCCACAGCTTGTTGCAGAAGTTGCGATAGCCGTCGGCGCGCTTGAGGTCGAAGTTGATCGTGCGGCCATAGGTCGCGAGCGCGGCGAAGGTGAAGCGCAACGCATCGGCGCCTACCGCGGCGATGCCTTGCGGGTACTCCTTGCGGATGCGCTTCTCGACCTTCTCGCGCACCTGCGGGATCAGCAGTGAGGCAGTCGACTTCTTCACCAGCGACTCGAGGTCGATGCCGTCGATGAGGTCGAGCGGGTCGATCGTGTTGCCCTTCGATTTCGACATCTTCTGGCCTTCCGCATCACGCACGATCGCGTTGATGTAGACCTCGCGGAACGGCACCTTGCCGGTGAAGTACCGGGTCGCCATGACCATGCGCGCGACCCAGAAGAAGATGATGTCGAAGCCGGTGACCAGCACGTTGCTCGGCACGAACGCCTTGAACTGCTCCCATTCGGTCGCGCGTTCGGGGGTTTCGCCCGGCCAGCCGAGCGTCGAGAACGGCCACAGCGCGGACGAGAACCAGGTGTCGAGCACGTCCTCGTCGCGGCGCAACGCGCCCACCGGCGGGCTCGCCGCGTGCGCGAGCGCGTCGGCTTCGTCCTCGCCGACGAAGATGTTGCCGGCCTCGTCGTACCACGCCGGGATCTGGTGGCCCCACCAGAGCTGGCGACTGACGCACCAGTCCTGGATGTTTTCCAGCCACTGGTTGTAGGTCGTGGTCCAGTTGTCGGGAACAAACCTGATGTCGCCGTCGCGCACCGCGGCGAGCGCGGGCTCGATGATCGCCTTGCGCCCGCCCGGTCGACCATCGGCGAGCGTGTCGCGCGTGAGGTCGAGGAACCACTGGTCGGTCAGCATCGGTTCGATCACCGCATCGGAGCGCTGGCTGATCGGCACCTGCAGCTTGTGCTTCTTCGTCTCGACCAGCAGGCCGGCCGCCTCGAGGTCGGCGAGCACGGCCTTGCGCGCGACGAAGCGGTCCATGCCGCGGTATTTTTCCGGAGCGTTGTCGTTGACCTTCGCATCAAGCGCAAGGATCGTGATCGGCACGAGCTTGTGGCGCGCGCCGACCTGCCAGTCGTTGAAATCGTGCGCGGGCGTGATCTTCACCGCGCCGGTACCGAATTCGCGCTCGACGTAGTCGTCGGCGATGACCGGGATCTCGCGATCGGTCAGCGGAAGCTTGAGGGATTTACCGATCAGCGCCTGGTAGCGTTCGTCCTCGGGATGCACCGCAACGGCGACGTCGCCGAGCATCGTCTCGGGGCGCGTCGTCGCGACGACCAGGCCTTCACCGCCATCGGATGCCGGATAGCGGATCAGCCACAGCGAGCCGTCCTTCTCCTCGTTGTTGACCTCGAGGTCGGACACCGCGGTCATCAGCACCGGGTCCCAGTTGACGAGGCGCCGGCCGCGGTAGAGGAGTCCGTCGCGGAACCAGGTCACGAACACGCGCCGCACCGCGGTGGACAGACCCTCGTCCATCGTGAAGCGTTCGCGCGACCAGTCGACCGAGGCGCCGAGGCGACGCATCTGGTTGGTGATCGTGGATCCGGACTCCTCCTTCCATTCCCATACGCGCTCGACGAATTTCGCGCGGCCAAGATCGTGGCGCGTCCTGCCCTGCGCGGCGAGCTGGTTCTCGACGATCTTCTGGGTCGCGATGCCGGCATGGTCGGTACCGCCCTGCCACAGCGTCCTGAAGCCGCGCATGCGGTGGTAACGGACCAGCGCGTCCATGATCGTCTGCTGGAACGCGTGGCCCATGTGCAGAGTGCCGGTCACGTTCGGCGGCGGCAGCTGGATGCAGTACGGCTCGCCGCTGCCGGCGGGGGCGAACAGGTTGTTCGCTTCCCATCGCGCGTACCACTTCGGCTCGATCTGACCGGGTTCGAAACTGTTTTCCATGCGTGCCGCGGGCCGTCGCGCGGCCCTTCTCCGGAGGGGGTCGGCCATTCTAGCAGGGGTCACCGCGACCGCCTGCGTAGGGGCGGTACGCGCAACGCGCGTGCCGCCGCGGATTGTGGAGCCCATTGGCGGAACGCTACGCGCGTGCCGCCCTACGCGGTATCGTGCTGGAAACGAACGGGGGAATGCGATGGCGCCAGGCGTGGAAGTGATCGACCACCCTCTCGTGCAGCACAAGCTGACCCTGCTGCGGAAGAAATCGACCAGCACGCTGGAGTTCCGCCGCTTGCTCGGCGAGCTGTCCGCGTTGATGACGTACGAGGTCACGCGCGACCTGCCGCTGCGCGAGGTCGCGATCGAGACGCCGGTCGCGGCTACACGGGGCGTTTGCATCGACGGCAAGAAGGTTGTGCTGGTGGCGATCCTGCGTGCCGGCATCGGCATCCTCGACGGCATGCTGAGCGTGGTGCCCGGCGCGCGCGTCGGCCATGTCGGCCTGTATCGTGACGAGGCGACGCTGCACCCGGTCGAGTACTACTTCCGCATGCCGCGCGATCTCGAACAGCGTGACGTCATCGTGGTCGACCCGATGCTCGCGACTGGCAATTCAGCGATCGCGGCGCTCGACCGCATCAAGGCAGGCATGCCTCGCTCGCTGCGTTTCGTGTGCCTGGTCAGCTGTCCGGAGGGCATCGCGAACCTGCGCGCGCATCATCCCGACGTGCCGATCTTCACCGCCGCGATCGACCAGGGATTGAACGAGCACGGCTACATCGTCCCCGGCCTCGGCGACGCCGGCGACCGTTATTTCGGCACGCGGATGTAAGGTCCCGTCCGCGCGTACGACGAACGATTCCGGCGTCTCACGCAGCGACGACGCGTAGCCCGCCGTGGCCATGGCATCGGCATGGTTCGCGCCCGCACGTAATTCCGGTTGCGCGCGGGGCACTGGCAGCGCGGCGTGAAGCGACGCACCATTCGGTGGTCGTGTCCGACCGGATCGAATGTCGCCTGGGAGCGACCATGCCTATGCCTCGCGACACCGTGCGAATCGCAGCGTCCCTGCTCGCCGGCATCGTCACCGCAGCAAGCACTTTTCCGGCCGCGCGAGCGGCTGTGCCCCTGCGTGGCACGAGCCGCGTGTCCGCCGGTGGCGCGCACACCTGCGTGCTCACGACGGCGGGTGGCGTGTTGTGCTGGGGCGCCAACTCCGCCGGGCAACTCGGCGACGGCACGCAGACGGCGCGTCTTGCACCGGTCGGCACGGTCGGCCTCGCATCCGGCGTCCGGGCGATCAGTGCCGGCAGGGATCACACCTGTGCGTTGACCACGGGCGGTGCCGTGAAATGCTGGGGCATCGACTACGACGGCCAGCTCGGCGATGGCACCGGCGCATTCGGCGTGGTGCGCCGGACACCGGTCCAGGTCATCGGCCTGGCGCAGGGCGTGGCGGCAATCGCGGCCGGTGCGTCGCACAGCTGCGCGATCACGTCGGCAGGCGGCGCGAAGTGCTGGGGCCTCAACGACCATGGCCAGCTCGGCGACGGTACGGCGACCAAGCGGCTCGCGCCCGTCGACGTGTCCGGGCTTGCGAGTGGCGTGGCCGCCATCGCGCTCGGCGAGTACCACACGTGCGCACTGATGATGACCGGCGGCGCGAAATGCTGGGGCGACAACGACGACGGCGAGCTTGGCGATGGCAGCAACATCGAGCGACGCACGCCCGTGAACGTTTCGGCTCTCGCCGGCGCGACGGCGATCGCGGCCGGCGACTTCCATGCGTGCGCGCTCGCGAACGGCGGCATGGTCTGCTGGGGCTACAACGGCAATGGCCAGCTCGGCAACGGCACGACGACCGCGTCGCCGCTGCCGGTAGCCGTGTCGGGACTCGGCAGCGGCGTCGCCGCGATCAGCGCCGGCGCGGACTTCGACCATTCCTGCGCGCTGCTGGTTGGCGGCAGCGTGCGTTGCTGGGGCGAGTATTACTTCCCGATCGGAGGGATCTTCCCGATCGCATCGGCGAATCCGCTCGACCGCGGCTTCGCCGGCGCCGCGTCGATCAGCGCAGGCGGCGCCGGCTACGTACTCACGTCGCACGTCTGTGCGGTCGGCGCCGACACGGGAGTGCGATGCCAGGGCGGCAACAGCGAGGGCCAGCTCGGCAACGGCGTGCAGGGGGACTACTCCGAGACTCCGGTCGATGTCCTGCTCGGCGATTCGATCTTCGCGGACGGCTTCGAGTGACGTGCAGCGCTCACATGTCGTGCTTGGCGACTTCGAAGCCCGCGGCCTTGTAGGTTTTCCAGCGTTCGCGCGAGCCGGCGCGTTCCGCCTCGTCGGCCGGGATGACTTCCAATACGCGTTCGAACAGCCCTGGCGCGCATTCGTCGCGCAGGTTGATCACGAGGACGCGGTCGGGTGTCGTCGCATCGGGTGGCACGATCAGCACCGCGGTGATCGCATCGTCCTCGCCGTCACCGACGATCTGGTGTGGAATGAATGCGTTCTCGTCGAACTCCCACAGTTTCTCGTCCAGCGCCTCGGCCTGGTCACGCGAGCGCACGAGGATCAGGGTCGGCTGCTCTCCGGCGAACGCCTTCTTTGCCAGCTCGCAGACCAGCAGCAGCGGATCGGCGCGGAAGCGCGGTTTGTCGATCAGGTAGAAGTCGGCGCGTGGCATCGGTCACGGTCCCTTGATGGCCGGCATCGGCGCGGCGCCGAGTTGCAGCGCGATGATCGCGCCCGCGCTCATTGCGAGGATCGCGCCGAAATAGACGCCGAAGTAGGCGAGGATCGCCGCGCCGCGTTGCCCCGGTGGTCGCGTCTTGTACAGGTAGTACGGAATGAAGATCGACTTGAACAGGACGATGCCGAGATTGAGCCACCACGGACGACGGATCTGCAGCTGGCGCGAGTCGAGCGTCAGCCAGGTGAAGCAGAACCCGAGCGCGATCGCCTCGAACAGCAGGTTGATGCCGGTTCCCTGGATGGTTTCGAGCGTGGCCTGGAACGTTTCCGGGGTCAGCATCCCGGGAAACAGGCCGATCATGATGCCGCCGAGCACGACGTGCGTGCCAAGCCCCGCGGCGATGACGCGCGTCTTCAGGGTCTGGGCCGGATCCGCCCCGGTCATCGCGTGCGATCGATCAGGTACTGCACCAGCAGCGGCACCGGGCGACCGGTCGCGAGGCCCTTGCGGCCCTCATCCCAGGCAGTGCCGGCGATGTCGAGATGGGCCCAGCGGCGGCCATTGGTGAAGCGCGAAAGGAAGCAGCCCGCAGTGATCGCGCCCGCATACTTGCCGCCGATGTTCGCGATGTCGGCGAAGCCCGACTCGAGCTGGCCCTGGTAGTCGTCCCATAGCGGCAGCCGCCACGCGCGATCGTGGGTCTGGTTGCCGGCGGCGAGCAGCTGCTCGGCGAGTTCGTCGTCGCGCGTCATCAGGCCCGATGCGTGCTTGCCGAGCGCGACCACGCAGGCGCCGGTCAGGGTCGCCGCGTCGATGATGACTTGCGGATCGAACGTCTGCGCGTAGGTCAGCGCATCGCACAGGATCAGGCGGCCCTCGGCATCCGTGTTCAGCACTTCGATGGTCAGCCCCGACATGCTGGTGAGGATGTCGCTCGGGCGATACGCGTTGCCGTCCGGCATGTTCTCGACCGCCGGCACGATGCAGACGAGGTTGATCGGCAACTGCAATTCGACCGCTGCGAGAAACGCGCCAAGCACGCCGGCGGCGCCGCACATGTCGAACTTCATCTCCTCCATGCCCGCGCCGGGTTTGAGCGAGATGCCGCCGGTGTCGAACGTGATGCCCTTGCCGACCAGCGCGTACGGTTTTGCCTCGCCCTTGCCTTTCCACTGCAGCACGATGAGCTTGGGTGGATTCGCCGAACCCTGCGCGACGCCAAGCAACGAGCCCATGCCGAGCTTGGCCATGTCGTCGCGCTCGAGCACTTCGAGGGTGACGCCGGAATGACGCTCGGCGATCTGCTTCGCCTGCGCGGCGATCCAGGCCGGGTTGCAGATGTTCGGCGGCAGGTTGCCGAGTTCCTTGGCGAAACGCACGCCGGATGCGATCGCGGCCGCTTCCGCGAGCGCGCGACCCTCGCTGGCGCTGAACTCGATCGTTTGCAATTGCGGCGTCTTCGGCGCGTCCTTGGGCTTGAACGTCGCGGTGTAGCGGTAGGCCTGCGCGTCGGCGGCGAGCGCCGCAGTACGCGACTTCCATGCGACATCGCGGCCGGGAACGTCGAGCTCGGTCAGGGTCGAGTACGCCGACGCGATCGGCAGCCCCTTCAGCGCGCGCGCGGCATCGTTGGCGACGCGGTGGTAGACGCCTGCGTCGAACTTCTTCTGCTCGCCGAGCCCGACCACCAGCACGCGTTCCGCCGCGACGCCAGGCAGGCCGAACAGCAGGGTCGAGGTGCCCGGCTTGCCGGTCGCGTCGCCGTTTTCGAGCAGGCGACGGATCGCGCCGCCAGCGGCGGCATCCACCCGCTGCGCGGCGGCGCCGAGCACGCGTTCCTCATAGATGCCGACGACGAGGCAGGGAGTGGTCGCGCTTTCGGGCGCATCGGAACGGGAGCTGAACTTCAGGACGGTCATTGCGGTTTCCGGCAGGTTTCGATGTTCCTGGGGCGCGCGCGGTTACACTGTCGGAGGTACGGTGACGATGCGGTCGACGCCGTCGATGGAGCCGTTCCGCACGATCACCCGCAGCGCGCATGAAGCCCACTATTCTAAGGCAAAACAATCCGCTTGCCCTGCGCATCGTCGATCGCTACCTGCTGCGCGAGCTGGCCGCCGGGTTCTTCGCCGCGACCGCGATCCTGCTGCTGGTGATGGTCGGCGGCGCGGTCGCGGACCTGCTGGCGAAGATCGCCAAGGGGCGCATCCCGGCCGACCTGCTGTTCACGCTGATCGCCCTGCGCACGGTCGGTACGCTGGCGATCCTGATGCCGCTGGCGGTGCTGCTCGGCGTGCTGCAGGCGTACGGACGCTTGTGGCGCGAGAGCGAGATGGCGGTGTTGCAGTCTTCCGGCCTCGACCTCGTCGGCCTGCTGCGTCCGCTCGCGTTGTTCGTGCTGCCGACGATGCTGCTGCTTGGCGCGATCTCGTTCTGGCTCGGCCCCGCCGCGGACCGCCTCTCCTCGCGACTGTTGACCGAGGCGAACCGCTCGCTGATCGTCGCCGGTCTGGAGCCCGGTCGCTTCGTCGAATTGCCCGGGCGCGACGGCGTCATCTACGTCGGCGAAATGTCCGCCGATGGCAGCCAGTTCAAGCGCATGTTCATCGAGAGCGAGCGGCCCGACGCGAAGGCCGGCAAGACGCGCATCGACGTGATCACCGCGACCCACGGTTTCCTCTACCACGACGCCGACAACGGTCGTTACATCGCCCTGCAGGACGGATTCCGGGTCGAAGGCAAGCTCGGCGAAGACGACTACCGCCTGATGCGCTTCGCACGCAACGACATCAAGCTTCCCGACAGCGTTGGCGACGACAGCGAGGCGGCGCAGAAGCGCAGCGCGCCGACATCGACCCTGCTCGCCGCCGGTGATGACCTGCTGATGCGTTCCGAACTGCACTGGAGACTCGCGGCGCCGCTGTCGGTGCTGGTGCTCGGCCTGCTCGCGCTGCCGTTGTCGAAATCGAGTCCGCGCGAACCGCGCTTTGCGCGCATGCTGCTCGCGCTGCTGGGGTGGCTGGTCTATTACAACGGCCTGCTGCTCGGTCGCGCATGGATCAGCCAGGGCAAGCTCGCGCCCGCCTTCGGCCTGTGGTGGGTGTACCTGCCGGCGCTGGCGATAGCCGCGTGGATGATCTGGAGCAGCCAGCGCCTGAAGGCGCCGCGCAAGGCGAGGGCGGCATGAAGCGCGTCGACCGACTTGTCGCGATGGCCGTGCTCGGCGCGGTCGCGGTCGCCTGGGCGACGATCGTCGGCCTCGACGCATTCCGCACCTTCATCTTCGAACTCGACGACATCGGCCAGGGGCAGTACACGTTCGCGCGCGCCGTCACCTACGTGTTGCTGACCGTGCCACGGCGCGGCTACGAGATGTTCGGCTACGCCGCACTGATCGGCGGGTTGCTCGGCCTTGGTGGCCTCGCCGGTACCGGCGAGCTGACCGCGCTGCGCGCGGCGGGTCTGTCCAAGCTGCGCATCTGCGCCTCGGTCGTGCTTGGCCTTGGCGTGCTCACGCTTGGCGTGGTGCTGCTCGGCGAGACGCTCGGACCGTACGGCGAGCGCAAGGCGCAGGCGTTGCAGCTCGCGGCGAAATCCAAGGACATCGCGCTCGCGCGCGGCGGCGTGCTGTGGGCGCGCGACGGCGGCAGCGTGATCGGCGCGCGCCACGGCCGCACGCATGGCGGAAAGGGCGAAGTCGACCTCGATGGCGTGCGCGTGTTCGAGTTCGATGCGGATGGCCGTCTCGTCGCGCTGACGCTTGCCGACAAGGCCGTGCACGTGGGCGGCGAGTGGACCCTGCACGACCTGCGCCGGACCGAATTCGGCGAAGGCAGTGCGACCAGCCGCAAGGAGGCATCGAAGCAATGGCAATCGACGCTCGATCCCGGCGTGCTCGCGACCAGCATCATCAAGCCGCAATACATGACCTTGCGCGATCTGGGCCAGAACATCGCCGCGCTCGATCGAAGCCAGCAGGATGCATCGACCTTCCGTGACGCATGGTGGGCGCGCGTGTTCTATCCGCTCGACCTGCTCGTGCTGGTGTTCTGCGCGATGCCATTCGCGTTCGGCACCCTGCGCAGCGGCGGGCTGTCCAAGCGCCTGTTCATCGGCATCGTGCTGACCATCGGGTTTTACCTTGCGCAGCGCGCGATCGTGAGCATCGGTGCCGTGTACGGCCTGCATCCGGCGTTCGCGAACCTGATCCCGCCGCTGCTCCTCGTCGTGCTCGCGACCGGCTATTTCCGCCGTCACGCCTGAGTCGAACGCATTGCGGCTGGACGCCGTGCTTCTTTCGCGGAAACCTGCCCGCATCCTTGCGTTTTCCGCTCGCATCCATGCGAGCGGGTTACCTTCTGTGACTCCGGGCATCCTGCCCTCCTCCCTTCGGGCCAGCTGCGCTGTTCGCGCCGCTCCTGCGGCGCAGTGCTTGTCCAAGAGAAGGTAACCCAAGAGAAGGACACCCCCGCGGTAACGTCCGCCGGGCATCCTGCCCAGCGGGTGCGTGAACGTCGGCCGAGGTTCGCCGACAGCGCATCCGTGCGCTGACGGCGAACGCGCGCGCGTCGTGCGCGCGCCCCTGCGGGCTATTTCGTCCGCCGTTCACCGTTGCCGAAGGGGACCCCGGTGAAAGCAGCGCGCTCCTGCGCGCAGAAGCGTACGCCGGACATCTTGCCGCCGCAGGAGCGGCTTCAGCCGCGATGCTCTTCAGCCCGTAGGGCGGTACGCGCACAGCGCGTGCCGCCGCGCCCGGAGTCCGCAGCTCTCGGCTATAGTCCGCCCGCCCAGAACGCACGACGCGAGATGCGATGCGCAGCCCGAACATCCGCTACCTTCCCGCCGTCGACCACCTGCGTGCGTATGCCGCGTTGCTGATCGTGTTCTATCACGGCCTGCACCTGTTCTCGTACCACGCGCGCTTCCAGCAGGACTTCGGCATCGACCATTGGTTGCAGCCCGCCAATCCGTTGCTCGCCGCGCTTGCCGAAGGTCACACCGCGGTCGCGCTGTTCATGGTGCTGTCGGGGTTCATCCTCACGCTCGGCGCGCTCGATGGCGGTGTTTCGGCCTGGGGCTTCATCCGCAACCGGCTTCTGCGCACCTATCCGCTGTTCCTGCTGCTGGTGTTCGCCGGCATCGCCGCGTTTCCGGATCGCTTCACCTGGGCCGGATTCCTGCAGACCATCGGTGGACTCGGCAACCTGCCGGGCGCTCTGGTCACGCCGCCGTTCTCGAGCATGCTGTGGACGATTGCGATCGAGTGGCAGTTCTACCTGCTGTTCCCGCTGCTGGTGCCGGTGCTGCGCAGCGGCTGGACGCGCCAGGTGCTCGGCCTCGTTGCGGTGCTGCTGCTGTTCCGCGGTGTCGCGGTGCTCGCGGGGGGCAACGCGCGCGACATCGGTTACCTCACCATCGTCGGCCGGCTCGACCAGTTCCTGATCGGCATGTGGGCGGCGTGGGCGTTCCGCAGCTGGCCGTTGTCGCGGCGCGCCGGCGCGCTGCTCGCGGGCGCGGCGCTGGCGGTCGTGATCGGCGCGCTGGCGATGTTCAATGCCGCCGGCGGCTGGCCGGCGACACCGGCCTGGAAGATCGCCTGGCCGACGCTGGAGGCGCTGCTGTGGGCCGCGTTCGTGATCGGTTACGTCGCCGCCGCGAACAGCGCGGACGGTCTGTGGTCGCGCGCGGTCGCGCGCATCGGCGAGATCTCCTACTCGATCTATCTCGTCCACTTCATCGTGATTTGGATGCTGGTCCGCTACGACCTGCCGCTCGCATTCACCGGTCGTTTCGCCGTGGATGCCCTGCTCGAAACGGGGCTGGTCGCGTTGCCGGTGACGCTTGCCATCGCCGGCCTGACCTACGCCTTCGTCGAGCGGCCGTTCCTGCGCCTGCGCGGGCGTTACCACCGGGACGCGGTCGACAGCGGCGTGCAGGCCGCCTGAGCGCGCCGGGTGACGCACCCAAAATGTGCCCGGATCGCCGCGGCGCCCGGCTCCGCGCGGTGTAAGATGGCCGCGAGCCGGTAGGAGTCCCGGCACGGGGAAAGGCCATGAGCAGCAGCGTCGATTTCACCTCGTACCTGAAGTTGATGACGCACAAGAAGGCGTCCGACTTGTTCATCACGGCCGGCGTCGCGCCGTCGATGAAGGTCAACGGCCGCATCACGCCGATCACCCAGAACGCGCTGACGCCACAGCAGTCGCGCGACATGGTGCTGAACGTGATGACGCCCTCGCAGCGCGAGGAGTTCGAGAAGACCCACGAGTGCCAGTTCGCGATCTCGGTGACCGGCGTCGGCCGTTTCCGCGTGTCCTGCTTCTACCAGCGCAACTGCGTCGGCATGGTGCTGCGCCGGATCGAGACGAAGATCCCGACGATCGAGGAACTCAGCCTGCCGCCGGTGATCAAGTCGCTGGCGATGACCAAGCGCGGCATCATCATCTTCGTCGGCGCGACCGGTACCGGCAAATCCACATCGCTCGCGGCGATGATCGGCTACCGCAACCAGAATTCGACCGGCCACATCATCACGATCGAGGACCCGATCGAATACGTGCACAAGCACGAAGGCTGCATCGTCACCCAGCGCGAACTCGGCATCGATACCGACAGCTGGGAGAACGCGCTGAAGAACACCCTGCGCCAGGCGCCCGACGTGATCATGATCGGCGAGGTGCGCACGCGCGAGACGATGGAACACGCGATCAACTTCTCGGAAACCGGCCACCTTTGCCTGTGCACGCTGCATGCGAACAACGCGAACCAGGCGATGGACCGCATCATCCACTTCTTCGCGTCGGATCGGCGCGAGCAGCTGTTCATGGACCTGTCGCTGAACCTCAAGGGCGTGGTTGCGCAGCAGCTGATCCCGACCCCGGACGGCAAGGCGCGCCGCGTTGCGATGGAAGTCATGCTCGGCACGCCGCTGGTGCAGGACTACATCCGCCAAGGCGAGATCCACAAGCTCAAGGACGTGATGAAGGAATCGACCAACCTCGGCATGCAGACCTTCGACCAGAGCCTGTTCACGCTGTACCAGGCCGGCGAGATCAGCTACGAGGACGCGTTGCGCCACGCCGACTCGGCCAACGAGGTGCGCCTCAAGATCAAGCTCGCGCAAGGCGGCGACGCGCACACGCTGAGCCAGGGACTCGATGGGGTCGAGCTGGTTGAAACCTGAGCAAGCCGTGATTCGGGATCCGGGATTGGAGTTTCGTGAAAAGCGATAGAAGCGGGCATGCGCCGGGCGTTGCGCGGCCTGCTGTCTCCCCATCTCCGATCCCCAATCCCCGATCCCCGCAGTTGGACCGCCTTCGAAGCGTCTGGGAGACGCTTGGGCGCGACGACCCGCTGTGGGCGGTGCTGTCGCAGGCGGACAAGCGCGGCGGGCGCTGGAATCCGCAGGAATTCCTCGCGACCGGGCGTGTCGAAATCGACTCGCAGATGGCGGCGCTGGCGCCGAGTGGATATCCGCGCAGGCGCGGACTCGCGCTTGATTTCGGGTGTGGTGCGGGGCGCCTGACGCGCGCGCTCGCCGCGCATTTCGAGCGCGTGATCGGGATCGACGTGTCGGCCAGCATGGTCGCCGCGGCGACGCGCCTGAACGCCGATGTCGCCAACGCCGAGTTCCGCGTCAACGCCTCGCCGCGACTCGAAGCGGTGGCGGACGCGAGCGTCGATTTCGTGTTCTCGCACATCACCCTGCAGCACATCCCGGCGAGTCTCGCCGCGGGTTATGTCGGCGAATTCTTCCGCGTGCTCGCGCCGGGTGGAGCGGCGGTATTCCAGTTCACCACCGGGCCCGACCGCAGCCTGCGCGGGCACTTGTTCGACCGCGTGTCCAATCGCTGGCTCAACTTCCTCCGGCGCGTGGCGTGGCGGCGCAGCACCGTGTTCGAGATGCATGGCGTGCGCGAAGCCGAGCTCGCCTGGTCATTGCAGCGATTCCCGCAGCTGCGCCTTTTGACGGCCGGTGACGACGGCGCGGCGGGACCGGGCTGGCACGGACGCCGCTGGTGCGTCGTCAACGATGCGCCGGACGCAGGCCGCGCGCAGGGCGCGCCATGCTGATTTCGGTGGATGTCCCGAAAACGGGAACGGCCTTCAGCGGCTTGCTGCAGCAGCATTTCGGCGAACGCCTGCTGCTCGACTACGCCGATCGCCCGCTGGCCGAGTATTCCGCATGGCGCCGCTGGTCGGCGCGCGTGCAGCGCGTCACCGCGTTCGATGCGAGTGCGTACGATTGCATCCACGGCCACTTCCTGGCCGACAAATACGATTTCCTCGGTTCCGCGACCCGCCATGTCGCATGGCTGCGCGATCCCGCGCAGCGCGTTGCGAGCCACTATCACCTTTGGCGTCGCGTCCCCGACCTGCGCAATGCGGATTGCCGCCGACTGGTCGAGCGGAACCTCAGCCTTGAAGAGTTCGCCGCGCTGCCGCGCATGCGCAATGTTGCCACGCGCTTCTTTGCCGGCAAACGTCCGCGCGATTTTTTCTTCATCGGTCTGGCCGAGGAGGCCGAGTCATCCATCGCACGGTTCCATCGCCTGACCGGCATCGGCGCGCAAGGCCTGCCGGCGGAGAACGCGGACCCGTCCGATGCCCTCGCGCGCGAGTTGTCACCCGTGCTGCGCGCGCGGATCGAGGCGCTCAACCGCGCCGACCGCGCGCTGTATGACGAAGCGGCGAACCTGCTCGGGCGGTAGGTGGTCTCCGACCCGCCGTCCCGGCGAATGCCGGGACGACTTCAACGCATTCGAGCAACGACTCCAGCCCGGCTCAAGGCATGACGACTTGCTCCGGAGCTCCGGGAGCGCCGCTTGAGCGCAGCCTCACGGATGCCTGAATACCACGCCTTCACTGAGCTCGATGCCTTCCGGCGCGAGCGAGACGCGTGCATCGATGTGCTGGAACCACTGCGCGTACATCGCATACAACTTGCGCTGCGTCTCCAGTTGCTTGCGCGTTTCCTCCGGCAGTGCCGCCCCGAAATGATCGATCGCGTCGGCGAAGGTCGCGTAGATTTCGCCGCGCATGTTCATTTCCAGCAGCGTCGTCGACGCGACCGGTGCGGCGGTGACGGCCGTGGACAGGGCCGCCAGTTGGTCCTTGCCGAGTGCGATGCCGAGCACTTTGGTGCCGAGCGCGACGTTGAGGTCGAGGTTGGCCGGCATGCCCGGCAAGGCGTTCGGCGGAATCGCCACCGGCTTGCCGTCCGCGGCGAGCTTGAGGTCCTGCAACGCCGGCACCGACAGTTGCGCGAGACTGGTCATGAACGAGGGGTTGTTGCTGCCGATCAGCAGCGTGCCCGCCACGTCCGGCCGTGCCGTCGCGTCGCCGGAAGGCCAAGCGAGATGGCTGAGCGTCATGCGCACGCCGCTGAAATCGCTGAACGGCGGCGGGATCGTCTGGCTGAGCTTCGCCTTCGTCTCGGCGACACCCGTGTTCGCCGAAGCGAGCAGCGCGCAGCGGAATGGTTCCTTGGCGAGGGCGTCGTATTGCGCGACGATCAGGTCGCGCGCACGCAGCACCGGCAGCGCGATCGCGAAATCGAGCAGCGCATCCGGCGATGCGCTGCCGGGCAGGGATGGCGCAAGCGCCAGCAACGACTTCGCAGTGGCGGGATCGAGGTCGAGGCGCGCGTGCATGGTCATGCCGTCGCCATCGAGCTTGCGATAGCCGAAGCCGAAGCGCGGCGCTTTCGCGGCGAGTGCGTCGAATTCCTGCCGGCAGGTCGCATCGAGCGGTTCGCCTGCCTGATCCGGCTTCATGCTGGCGGCGAGCGCCACGATGCGGCGCGTGTCGATCCAGCCGCTGCCATACGGCAGGTACCCGAGCTGCTTGTTGAAGTCTGCCAGCGCGCGCGCATCGAAACGCTGCGCCGGAAGATCGAGCCCGAGCAGGCGGCGCTTCGACGCCTCGTCGGCACCGCCCGGCGCGAACGCGATGACGAGGTGACGCCCCTCGATTGCAAGCATGCCCGACATCTTGTCGTCGCCGAAGCTGCGCACCTCCTGCTCGCCGATGCGACTGATCGCGAGCGCCTGGCCAGCCTTCTGCTCGATACGCGCCAGCGTCGCGCGGAACGCCTCGGGGTCGGACAGTTCCAGACGCATCACCGGCATCAGGTCGACGCCGTAGATCGCCGCGTGCGCCTTCGGATCGAAGCCGGCCTGTTGCCACGACTCGGGCGTGTTGCGATTGCGGACTTCGTCGAGGATGGCCGCCATCACCTTCGCCGCAGCGGCGCTCTCCGGCTTTGTGGAGAGTTCGGCCAGCGCATGATCCATCGTCTCGACCAGCAGCGGCCACGCGCCCTGCATCTGCGCGCGCCAGTTGGCGAGCGCGGCCTCCGGCACCGGTTCGATGTTCGCGAACACATAGGGTGTGTCGGCCGGCACGAACGCAAGCGGAGCACTCTCGTCGACCTTGCGGCCGCAACCGGCGGCGAGGGCGAGCATGATGACGAGCGCGGCGCCGCGCAGATACGGTGTACGCATGGTGAATTCCCCTGGGGCGAGACGCGCAGTCTAGCGCACGAGGGAGGGAAGCAAGCGCAGGAAAGCCTGAAACACGAAGCACGCTGCGCACCCGAAGGGGAGCAGTCGGGATGGTTATGGAACCCGGTCATGAATCCCGTTTGCTGCGCCGCATTCGCTTCGTGTTTCAGCCGTTCCGCTCTCGTCCCAGCAGCGTCGCCAGTGCGGCCATGCGTGCAAAGATGCCGTTCGCGACCTGCTCGAGGATCACCGATTGCGCGCCGTCCGCGACATCCGCCGCGATCTCGATGCCGCGATTCATCGGCCCGGGATGCATCACGATCGCATCCGATCGCGCTCGCGCCAGGCGTCGGCGGTCGAGGCCGAAGCGCGCGAAGTATTCCGTTTCGTCGAAACCGGGCAGGTGCTCGATGCGCTCCTTCTGGATGCGCAGCATGATGATCGCGTCGACGCCTTCGAGTGTCGCGTCGAGATCGTGCGACAAGGTGCAATCGGCAAACTCCGCCGCGTCCGGCAGCAGCGCCGCCGGTCCGCACAGGCGGATTTCCGCAGCGCCGAGCGCGCGCAGGCCGTGCACGTCGGAGCGCGCCACGCGCGAGTGGCGGATGTCGCCGCAGATCGCGACGCGCAGGCCGTCGATGCGGCCCTTGTGGTCGCGCAGCGTGAGCAGGTCGAGCAGGCCCTGGGTCGGATGCGCCTGGTTGCCGTCGCCGGCGTTGAGAACCACCGCGCGTCGTGCATGTGCGGCGAGGCGCGCCGGGGTGCCGTTTTCCTTGTGCCGCACGACGAATGCATCGGCGTCCATCGCCTCGAGCGTGGCGAGCGTGTCCTCGAGCGTTTCGCCCTTGCTGGTCGAGGAACCGGAGATGTCGAAATTGACGACGTCGGCCCCGAGCCGGCGCGCGGCGAGCTCGAAGCTCGTGCGCGTGCGCGTGGACGCTTCGAAGAACAGGTTCACCACCGTGCGCCGATCGAGCAGTGCGGGCAGCGGCGCGCCCGCGCGCCAGAGCGAGCGCAGTTGTGCGGCATGGTCGAGCAGCGCCTCGATCCGCGCGCGGCCGAGGCCGTCGAGGGTGAGCAGGTGACGCAGGCGGGCATCCTCGGCGGTTTGCAATTCGGACATCGTCGGTCTTCCGTCGGGTATCGGTGGGTGTCGGCTACAGCCAGGCTTCGAGGATGATGGCCGCCGCCAGTGCGTCGATCTCGGCGGCGTCCTTGCGCTTTGCCGCGCCGCTGGCGCGTTGCCTCGCGAAGCGCCGCGCCGCTTCGCGCGAGGTGTTGCGTTCGTCGACGAGGTGCACGACGCGCTGGTAGCGTTGTTCAAGTTGCGTCGCGAACGCGCGTGCGCGCTTCGACATGGCCTGCTCGCCGCCGTCAAGGGTCAGCGGCAGGCCGACCACGAGCGCATCCGGTCGCCAGGTGGCGACAAGCGCGTCGAGGCGTGTCCAGTCGTCGGGTGCGAGTGTGGTGAGCGCGCGCGCGCTGCCGCTCAGGCGGTTGCCGATTGCGACGCCGATGACGCGGGTGCCGACGTCGAAGGCGAGCGCCGTATCCTCAGGCGTGGCCGGCATAGCTCGCGAGCTGGAAAAGGTTCACGCCGACGAGTCCGGCGGCGGCTTCCCAGCGTTCGTCGAGCGGCGTCTCGAACAGCACCTGTTCGGCCGCCGGCGCGGTCAACCAGTGGTTCTCGTACAGTTCCTGTTCGAGCTGGCCCGGACTCCAGCCGGAGTAGCCGAGCGTGACGACGGCGTGACGCGGGCCCTTGCCCATCGCGATCGCGACGAGGATGTCGCGCGATGTGGTAACGCTGATCTGCTCGGAGATCTTGAACGAAGACTCCCAGTCGCCGCCGGGGGAATGCAGCACGAAGCCGCGCTCCGGTTGCACCGGTCCACCGATCAATACCGGTGCATCGGCGACGTCGGCGAGATCGGAATGCATGTTCATCTGCGCGAGCACGTCGCCGAGGCGGTACTCGGACAGGCGGTTGATCATCAGGCCCATCGCGCCGTCCTCGCCGTGCTGGCACAGGAACGCGACGCCGCGCGCGAAGTTCGGGTCGCGCAGCGACGGCATTGCGATCAGCAACTGGTTCGTGAGCGGGGTCGCATCGGTCATGTCGGCATTGTACGGCAGCCGGCACGACCGATCGTGAAGGCGGGGTGACGCGTCAGCGCGTCTGCAGGCTGTCGCCGGATTCGCCGGCAAGGAACTGCCAGGTGCGCGAAATGTACAGCTCGTCGATGTGTTCCTTGCTGTCGGGCAGCGCCGGGAACGGTTCGGCCAGGCGCACGATGCGGATCGCGGCGTCGTCGAGGACCTTGTGCCCACTCGACTGGATCACGTCGATGCTCTTGACCTTGCCCTGGCGATCGATGCCGACGGTCAGCACGAGCTGGCCGTGCAATTGCTGGCGGCGTGCCTCGTCCGGGTAATTCAGGTTGCCGATGCGCTCGATCCGCGCGACCCACGCGCGCATGTACGCGGCGAACTCGTATTCCTGCGTGTTCGCCGAGATGTACTTGCGCTTGGGCCGCTTGGCGTACTGCTCGGACTCGCGCTGTACTTCCTGGGCGAGCTGGGCCATCTCGATCCGGCGCTGCTCGGCTTCGCGCTCGGCGGCGTCCTGCGGCGTGGCTTCCGGCGCCTGGCGGTCCGTCGCGACGGTATAGGAGGACTTGCGCTGGGTCAGCATCTCGCTCGGTCGCGGTGGCGTCGGTCGTGGCGCGCCGTCCTCGATCGGCAGCGGGGCAATGCCGGGCGTCGCCTTCGGCACCGGGCTCGACAGCGGTTGCGCGGGACGGTGCGCCTTGTCCGATTCGCCGCCGCCGCTGTTGCTCGCTTGCGCGATGAAGTCGGCCTTGTCCGGCTTCTCGCTGTTGGCCGACTGCACGAGGATCACGTCGAGCGAGGGCAGGCGCGGCGACGCCTTCTCGAACTGGAACGTGATGCCGAGCGCGAGCACCGCGTGCGCGACCACCGAGAACAGCAGGGTCACGCCGAGGCGGTCG
This sequence comes from Dokdonella sp., assembly GCF_044227025.1. Taxonomy (GTDB): domain Bacteria; phylum Pseudomonadota; class Gammaproteobacteria; order Xanthomonadales; family Rhodanobacteraceae; genus Dokdonella_A. Next base: position 80,708 of record NZ_JBGAFX010000007.1, read on the forward strand.
GCATTGCCGGTCGTCGGATCGGACATCACGCTGCCTGCGCGGCTTCGAGCCGGTCGAACAGCAGGCCGGCGATGTTGAGGCCGAATTGCGCATCGAGTTCGCGCACGCAGGTCGGCGAGGTCACGTTGATCTCGGTGAGCCAGTCGCCGATCACGTCGAGACCGACGAAGCGCATGCCGCGCCGGCGCAGCTCCGGGCCCACTTCGGCGGCGATCCAGCGGTCGCGCTCCGACAACGGCACGCCGACACCCTTGCCGCCGGCCGCAAGGTTGCCGCGGAAGTCGTCGCCCTGCGGAATGCGTGCGAGCGCGTAGGGCACCGGCTCGCCGTCGATCATGAGGATGCGCTTGTCGCCGGCGCTGATCTCGGGAATGAACTTCTGTGCGATCGCGAAGCCGTGACCGTTGCCGGTCAGGGTTTCGAGGATTACGTTCAGGTTCGGATCGCCGTGGCGGGAGCGGAAGATGCTGCGTCCACCCATGCCGTCCAGCGGCTTCAGAACGACCTCGCCGTGCTCGGCGACGAACCGCCTGAGTTCGGTGGCATCGCGCGCGATCGCGGTCGGCGGACAGCACTGCGGGAAACGCAGCGAAAACAGCTTCTCGTTGGCGTCACGCAGGCCGCGCGGGTCATTGACGACCTGCACACCGGCGCGTTGCGCCACTTCGAGCACCATCGTGTCGTAGATGAACTGCGGATCGACCGGCGGGTCCTTGCGGGCCAGCGCGAAATCGATCCCGGCCAGTGGCCGCCAGGCTGGCGTGCCCAGGCTGAACCAGTCGTGCGGATCGTCGCGCACGGCCAGCGGAGCCAGGCGCGCCCAGGCGGCGCCGTCACGGATCGCGAGGTCGCCCTGGGTCGCGTACAGCAGGGAGTAGCCGCGGCGCTGGCCTTCGAGCAGCAGCGCGAGGGTGGTGTCCTTTTTCGGGTTGATCGTGCCGATCGGGTCCATCAGCACGGCGAGACTGGAGGGCATGCGGTTTTCCGGGATGCGTCGGGCGAAGCCCGGGAGCCTATCGGGGATGGCGCGCGCGGTCCGCGATTCCGCGGCCGGGAGCGTCACTTTGCGCCGTTTTTCGTTGCGCGCCGCGGGGTGGCGGGCGAGAAGTCTGTCGCATCCACGCGGCACGCTGCATACTACACTCGAAGCGCTCGCCCAATACCTTTGCGCGAGCGCGAACTTTTGCCCAAACCTGCACTTACGGCAACAACTTGACAGCTTCGCTAGCTATGTTGGATAAGGGTTCCGGACGCAAGGTGCGCCAGGTCGAGCGCGCCGTTGTCCGTTCTTTCCGGCATGCCGATTGCATGTATGGGCGACGCGTCCGAATTCACGGCGATGGCCGCGGGCATCCGATGTGGCGAGGGGGTTAGGTGGACGACACGAAAGAAGGCGGCCTCAACGGCGTCAAGGTGATGGTCATCGACGACTCGAAGACCATCCGTCGCACCGCGGAGACCCTGCTGCGCAAGGAGGGTTGCGAGGTCGTGACGGCGACCGACGGTTTCGAGGCGCTGGCGAAGATCTCCGACACGCAGCCGCAGATCATCTTCGTCGACATCATGATGCCGCGTCTGGACGGTTACCAGACGTGTGCGCTGATCAAGAACAACCAGATGTTCAAGAGCACGCCGGTCATCATGCTGTCCTCGAAGGACGGCCTGTTCGACAAGGCGCGCGGACGTATCGTCGGCTCGGAGCAGTACCTGACCAAGCCGTTCACGCGCGAGGAATTGCTGGGTGCGATCCGTCGTTACGTCGACGGAACGTGACACTGGATTGCCATTCGATCAAAGGGGAAGTGATGGCAGCCATGCAGGTGGTCGGTGTCGAAAACGCGGAGCGACGCACTCGTCGCGCCGCTGTTCGCGTTTGTGCGGGTGGCTGACATGGCCGACCGGTTCTCCACCACTCCTTTCGAAGTGCTCGCCGAATACGAGCGGCGCAGCCTGGAACACGCGGCCGGTGCGCCGGAACTGGTCGATGCGCCCGGGCTCTGGCGCGGCATCGGCTTCCGCATCGGCGATCGCCACTTCGTCAGCAGCATCGCCGAAGTCAACGAAATCCTGACGCCACCCGCCGTGACACTCGTGCCGGGCGCGAAGTCCTGGCTGCTCGGCGTCGCGAACGTGCGTGGCAACCTGGTGCCGGTGGTCGACCTGCGCGATTTCATCGGCGCCAGCCACGGCCCCAACACGGATACGACGCGCGTGCTGGTGGTACGCCAGCACGGCGGCAGCGTCGGCCTGATGGTCGACGAAGTACACGGTCAGCGCAGCTTCTCCGAGGAGCAGCTGTCCAAGGCAGTCGGCGAGTCGGACGAGAAGTACGTCCACTACGTCGGCGAGAATGTCCAGTTGGGCGAAGTGCTGTGGGGCCTGTTCAGCATGGCGGCGCTGGTGCGCAGCACCCAGTTCCAGCAGGCGGCAGCATGAAATCCGCATCGGTGACCCGTCCGGGTCGGCGGTGGAACGCAATAGGGGGTGAAGTGTGAGCACTACGTCGGGTTCTGTCGGCGGCGGGCGGACCAATTCGGTCCTGTTCCTCGTCCTCGGTGCGCTGTTCCTGTTCGCGATCGTCGACTTCGCGCTGCTGTACTACCAGAACGTGCAGGACCGCAAGGCGGTCGCGTACACCACGCAGATCCAGGTGTCCTCGCAGCAGCTGGCGAAGTACGCATCCGAAGCGGCGAGCGGCAACGAGCTCGCATTCCAGGAATTGAAGAGCACGAGCGACAACATCAATGCCTACGTCACGGCGCTGAGCAAGGGCGACAAGACCGGCATGCCGAGCTACTCGTCCTACATCGACGTCAAGACCGACAGCCTTACCAAGGCGTGGGAATTGTTGCAGGCCGATGCCAAGAAGATCATCGACAACCAGGCGGTTGTGCTCACCGCCAACACCAATGCGAAGGATTTCATCGACAAGGTCTCGGGGCTGAACTCGCGCATGAGCGAGGTCGTCAACATCCTCACCGACCGCAACGCGAGCGCGTCGCAGGTGTATATCGCTTCGCGCCAGATGCAGCTCGCCGACCGCATGAGCAATCGCGTCACCAAGATCCTCGTCGGTGGCGCCGACACGCAGTCGTCCGCCGACGGCCTCGGTCGGGATTCGCGCCTGTACCAGACGGTCGTGACCGGTCTGCTCGAGGGTGCACCGGAACTCAACATCAAGCCGCTCGACAACGCCAACGCGAAGCAGATCGTCGGCGACGTCGCCCAGCAATGGACGTCGGTGACCGAGCCGGTCAAGACCATCGTTGACGCGGCGGGCAACCTGCAGGCGGTCAAGGACGCCGCCGACAAGACGTTCACGGACAGCCAGGACGTGCTGCTGCGCGCAGTCGCCGCGGCGCAACGCATCGATGCGCGTTCGTCGAGCCAGAACTGGTACAAGCCACCCAGCCCTGTGCTCGGTGCTCTTGCCGCCGCTGCCGCGATGGTGTTGCTGCTGTTCCTCGGCTTCAACCTGCTGAGCGACCAGCGTCGCCGCCTGCAACAGACCAACGAGCTCAACCAGCGCAACCAGGACGCGATTCTGCGCCTGCTCGACGAAATGGGATCGCTTGCCGAAGGCGACCTGACCGTGAAGGCGACCGTCACCGAGGACATCACCGGCGCGATCGCGGACTCGGTCAACTTCGCGGTGGAGGCGCTGCGCAGCCTGGTGACAACCATCAACGAAACCGCCGTGCAGGTGTCGGCCGCCGCCCAGGAAACGCAGGCGACCGCGATGCACCTCGCCGACGCCGCGCAGCACCAGGCGCGCCAGATCAGCTCGGCCTCGGTCGCGATCAACGACATGGCGAACTCGATCGACAACGTGTCGAAGAACTCCGCCGAGAGCGCCGACGTGGCGCAGCGCTCGGTGCAGATTGCCGCGAATGGCGCGCAGGTCGTGCGCCAGACGATCCAGGGCATGGACAACATCCGCGACCAGATCCAGGAAACGTCCAAGCGCATCAAGCGCCTCGGCGAGTCCTCGCAGGAGATCGGCGCGATCGTCGAACTGATCAACGACATCTCCGAGCAGACCAACATCCTCGCGCTCAACGCGGCGATCCAGGCCGCGTCCGCCGGTGAGGCAGGCCGCGGATTCGCGGTCGTCGCGGATGAAGTGCAACGACTAGCGGAACGCGCCTCCGGCGCGACCAAGCGCATCGAGACGCTGGTGCAGACGATTCAGTCCGATACCAACGAGGCGGTCAGCTCGATGGAGCAGACCACCTCGGAAGTGGTTTCCGGTGCGCGCCTCGCCGAGGATGCAGGCCATGCGCTGGGCGAGATCGAAACGGTTTCGAACAGCCTCGCCGACCTGATTCAGGGCATCTCGACCTCGGCGCGCCAGCAGTCGGCCGCCGCGACGAACATCTCCGCGACGATGAACGTGATTCAGGAAATCACCTCGCAGACCTCGGTCGGCGCCAGCCAGACCGCCGAGTCGATCGGCAACCTCGCGCAGCTCGCGTCCGACCTGCGCCGATCGGTTGCCGACTTCAAGTTGCCGGGATGAGCCGACACGCATGAAGCCACGCCTGACCACTCTTCCCCAGTCCATCGCGGGCGCGCCCGGCGCGTTGCGCGCAGCGCACGCCGGTCGTCGCAGTCGAGGCTAGACGCATGAAACTGTACGACGATGGCGAATTCACTGCCCTCAACTGGGTCAAGCCGGCGCTCGATGCGACGCTTGCGCAAGCGCGCGAGGCGCTCGAGACCTATGTGGACGAGCCCGACAACCGCGCGTTGATGCGCGTCTGCGCCGAGCACCTGCACCAGGTGCAAGGCACTTTGCGCATGGTCGAGCTGTACGGCGCGGCAATGGTCGTGGAGAACATGGAGCGGCTCGCCGAAGGGCTGGTCACCGACTCCGTCAAGCAGCGTGACGAAGGCTATTCGGTGCTGATGCGCGGCATGGTGCAGTTGCCCGATTACCTCGAGCGCCTGCAGAGCGGCCACAAGGACATTCCGATCGTCCTGCTGCCGCTTCTCAACGACCTGCGTGCGGTGCGCGGCGAGAACCTGCTGAGCGAATCGGCGCTGTTCTCGCCCGACCTCGCCCTGCCGCTGCCGGAAGCGGCTGCTGGTAGCGCCGTGGCGCTGCCGCAGAACGAACTGCGCGCGCAGGCGTTGCGTCTGCGTCTGGCATTCCAGGCCGCGCTGCTGAAGTGGTTCCGTGACTCGTCCGCTGGCGAGCACCTGCGCCGCCTGATCGAGGTGCTCGACCGGCTGCGTTCGATTTCGCATGGGGTCGAAGCACGTCGCCTGTGGTGGATCGCCGCTGGCGTGATCGAGTCGGCCGAATCCGGCGAGCTCGATCCGACCGTAGCGGTCAAGCTCCTGTTCGGACGCGTCGATCGCGAAATCCACCGCTTCGCCGAAGTCGGCGAGGGCGGCTTCGCGGCGCGCGCGCCGCGCGAGCTCACCAAGAATCTCCTCTACTACGTGGCGCATGCGGGTTCGACCGGCAGCGCGCCGCTCGGTGAACGTAGCGCGCTCATTCGCCGCACCTATCGCCTCGATACGTTGCTGCCGACGCAAAGCGAACTGCAGCATGCGCAAGGCTCGATGACCGGGCGCAACAAGAATCTGCTCGGCACGGTTTCCGCGGCGATCAAGGACGACCTCGTCCGGGTCAAGGAAGCGCTCGACATCTTCCTGCGCGGCCACAGCACCGATGCGTCCGAGCTCGCCGCGCAGGCGGACGTGCTGAACCGGGTCGGCGACACGCTCGGCATGCTCGGCCTCGGCGTCCCGCGCCGCGTGGTCGGCGAGCAGCGCGAGATCATCGAGGAAATGTCGCAGCAACGGCGCCCGGTCGACGAAGGGTCGCTGCTCGACGTTGCCGGCGCGCTGCTGTACGTCGAAGCGTCGCTCGATGACCACATCGAGCGCCTCGGCGACGGTGGCGAAGGCGAAGCGGGCAGCACCAGCGAACTGGAATTGCCGAAGGCCGAGGTGCGCAAGATCCTCGACGCGCTGATGCGCGAAGCCGCGGTCAACATCCAGCAGGCCAAGCAGGACATCATCGCGTTCATCGAGTCGCCGTGGGACCACCAGCGCGTGCAGCAGATCCCGCGCCTGCTGGAGGAAATCGCCGGTGCGCTGCGCATGCTTGGTCTCGCCAATGCGGGCGAGTTGATGACGGCGCTGGTGCGCTTCGTCGAAGTCGAGCTGATCGCGCACAAGCGCGTGCCGACCGCGGAGCAGATGGACAAGCTCGCCGATGCGCTGGCCGCGATCGAGTACTACCTTGAAGCGACGCGCGAACAACGGCGCAACCGCGACAAGATCCTCGACGTCGCGCGCGAAAGCCTCGAGTCGCTCGGCTATTGGCCGTTGCCGCCCGCGGAAGTGCGCGAGATGCCGGCGCCGAAGCCCGCCCCGCTCGCGCACGAGCAGGTGCCGGCTGCGCAGACGTTCCGCGCCGCGACGGACGAACCGCGCGGCGAACCGGCGATCCTGGCGGATACCGCGTCGCTCGGCGTGCCGACCATCGACGTGCTGCCCGGGCGCGACCTCAACGACCTCGTTGTCGGCGAGGCGCGCACACCGGAGCAGGCGGCGCACGACCTGTCGGGCCTGAAGCTCGCACAGACCGGCGCGACCGACGCGGTCGAAGAGCACTGGATCGAGATCGAGGAGGAAATCGAGGAAGAGGTTCCTGCCGGAGAACAGTCGCTCGCCGGATTCGAGGGCAGCGCCGGCGAAGAGATCGACGACGACATCCGCGACGTCTTCCTCGAGGAAGTCGAGGAGGAAATCGCCAACCTCACCAAACAGCTTCCGGTGTGGAAGCGCGATGTCACGAATTTCGAGGAACTGAAGCCGCTGCGCCGTTCGTTCCATACCCTGAAGGGGTCGGGACGCCTGGTCGGTGCGCTCACGCTCGGCGAATTCAGCTGGAAGGTCGAGAACCTGCTCAACCGCGTGCTCGACCGCACAATCGTCCCCGGCGATGCGGTGCTGGCTCTGGTCGACAAGGCCATGGGCGCGCTGCCGGCGCTGCTGGCGGCGTTGCGCGGCGACAATTCCGCGCACGCGAACATCTCCGGCATCATGGATGCCGCCGATCGTATTGCGGCTGGCGAGGACGCCTACGTTCCCGCGGCGTCGGGCGGCACGCGCACCGAGCGTCGCGTGGTGCGCCGCCGCGTCCCCGCGCCGCAACGCGAGATGCCGACGCTGCATGACGACATCGTGTCGGCACCGAGCTTCGCAAGTGATGAACAGGTCGTACGGACTTCGGGGCAAGTGATCGCCGGGCCGCTGCCGAACATCGATCCGGTCCTGTTCGACATCCTGCAAAGCGAAGTCGCGGCCCACCTCGGCGTCGCAGACGAGTACCTGGCCAATTGCACGCCGACGCCGGTCCGTGCGAGCGAGTCGCTGCTGCGCGCGGTGCACACGCTCAATGGCGCGATCGCGATGGTCGACATCCCGTCGATCGGCAACGTGCTGGCCCCTCTCGAAACCTACATCAAGCGCTTGCGCGCCGCCGATACGCTGCCTGGGGCGGACGGTATCGCCGCGATGCGCGACACGGTGGCGTTGACCCGAGACGTGATGCATCGCCTCGAATCAGGCAATGCGCAACTGCCCGACTCCAGTGCGCTCACCGCGCGCATGATGGCATTGCGCGATGCACTGCCGGAGCCCGAAGCGTCGCTGGCCTGGTACACCGATGACCCTGATCTGCATCGTCCGACGTCGTCGGCGACGTCTGCGTCCGCGCTCGGCGGCGACGTGGCTGCGCCATCGGTTGGACATGATGCGGGCGAGATGGACCGCTGGCTGAGCGATGCCGCCCAGCTGGATCTGCCGGAGGAGCTGCCGCCGCAGGCGCAGATTCCCGACGATCTCGCGGCCGCCCTTGCGGAATTCGAGAAGATGCCGAGCGCGCCGGCCAGTCGTCCGGAAACGTCGGCGGCTGCCGATGCGTCGTTCGACTCGATGCCGGGCGAACTGCAGATGGAGGAGATCTCGCTCGAGGCTCCCGACTACGTCGTCGAACAAGAGCCGGAAGCGCCGATCACGTTGTCGGACGACGAGACGGTCGAATTGGCCTCAATGCCGGAATTCGTGGTCGAGGCCCCGGTCGATGTCGAGCATTCGTTGCCCGTCGCCGAGCCGGAGTCGCAACCGCCGCCACCACCTGTCGCGCCCGCGGTCCCCGAAGTCGCCAGCGTGTCCGTTGCCGCGCCGGCGCCCCTCATCCCGCCGGCCAAGGTCGAAACGCCGCGTGCGGCCGAACCGCCAAAGGCGGCGCCGATCGCGCACGCACCGTTGGCTGGGCATGAGGCGCCCGCGTTGTCGGAAGACGTGCAGCCTGATGGTCCGCTCGAGGCCACCGATGCGGATGACGACCTGCTCGACATCTTCGTCACGGAGAGTGAGGACATCCTCGACCACGCCGATTCGGTCGTGGCCGGACTGCGCGAGTCGCCGCACGAGCGCAGCCATATCGTCTCGTTGCAGCGTGACCTGCATACGTTGAAGGGTGGCGCGCGCATGGCCGGCCTGGCACCGATCGGCGACCTCAGCCATGCGATGGAATCGCTGGTCGATGCGGTCGGCGACGGACGCCTGTCGGTGGATCGCGTCGCCGTCGAGTCGCTCGAGCGCGGCTTCGACCGGCTGCACGTGCTGGTCCAGCGCGTGTCGCAGCGTCGTGCGATCGCGATGCCGATGCATGCGATCACGCGCTTCGAGGATCTGGTGGCCGGCAAGAACCTCAGCGCAGCGGTCTCCGCTCCCGATGCGGTTGCTGGCCCCGCGGCGGAAACGGCAAGCCCCGCCGCAGCCGCACCGGCTCAGCCGGCGCGACCGGCGCCGGCACCGCGCCACCTGACCGCGATGGACCAGGAAGAAGTGGTCCACGCGCCGCAGGAAATGATCCGCGTACGCTCGGAATTGCTCGATTCGCTGGTGAACTTCGCCGGCGAGGTTTCGATCTACCGTTCGCGCCTGGAACAGCAGATCGCGAACTTCCGCTTCAACCTGGTTGAATTCGAACAGACCGTCAGCCGACTGCGTGAACAGCTGCGCAAGCTTGAAATCGAAACCGAAGCGCAGATCATCGCGCGCTACCAGCGCGAGCAGCATGACAGTTCGAGCACGTTCGATCCGCTCGAGCTCGATCGCTTCTCGCAGTTGCAGCAGCTGTCGCGCGCACTCGGCGAGTCGGTCTCGGATCTGGTGTCCATCCAGGGCATCCTCGACGAACAGACGCGCCAGTCCGAAACCCTGCTGCTGCAGCAGTCGCGCGTGAGCTCGGAGTTGCAGGAAGGTCTCATGCGCACGCGCATGGTGCCGTTCGACTCGCTCGTGCCGAACCTGCGCCGCACCCTGCGGCAGGCGGCGCAGGAAGTCGGCAAGCGCGCCCAGCTCAAGGTCGACGGCGCACACGGAGAAATGGACCGCAACCTGCTCGAGCGCATGAAGGCGCCGTTCGAGCACATGCTGCGCAACGCACTCGCGCACGGCATCGAGAAGCCGGACGAGCGCACCGCCGGCGGCAAACCGCCCGAAGGCACGGTCAACATTGCGGTCAGTCGCGAGGCGACCGAAGTCGTGCTGCGCATCACCGACGACGGGCGCGGCATGGACCGCGACGCGATCCGCCGCAAGGCGATCGACCGTGGTCTGCTCAAGCCCGAAGCGCAACTGTCAGATCGCGATCTGTACGGTTTCATCCTCGAAACCGGGTTCTCGACCGCCGAGCAGGTCACCCAGCTCGCGGGTCGTGGCGTCGGCATGGACGTCGTCAACAACGAGATCAAGCAGCTCGGCGGTTCGCTGACGATCGACTCGACGCGCGGCAAGGGCTCGCAGTTCACGATCCGCCTGCCGTTCACGCTGGCAGTGACCCAGGCGATCCTGGTCAAGCTCGGCGAGAGCAGCTACGCGATCCCGATGTCGTCGGTTCAGGGCGTAGCGCGCATCGCACGCGACGATCTGGAAAAGCGCATCGCCGATGGCAACCCGAAACATGCCTATGCGGGCGAGGAATACGTCATCTACGAGCTGTCGCAACTGCTCGGCGTGCCACGCCCGCGCGTGGCCAGCGACGATACCCAGGTGCCGTTGCTGATGACGCGTACCGGCGACCAGCGCGCCGCAGTGCGCATCGACGGCGTGGTGGGTTCGCGCGAAATCGTCGTCAAGTCGGTCGGTCCGCAGGTCAGTTCGGTGCCGGGCATTTTCGGCGCGACGATCATGGGCGACGGTTCGGTCGTGATGATTCTCGATCTCGCCCCGCTGGTGCGTCGCCTGGCCGCACTGCGCGCGCGCATCGACGCGGGCACGGTCGAGGAACTGCCGGCCTTCATGGCGCCGGAGCCGGTGCAACCGGTCGACGTGCGCACCAAGCCGCTGGTCATGGTCGTGGACGACTCGATCACCATGCGCAAGGTCACCACGCGCGTGCTCGAACGCGCCGACTTCGAGGTTCACACCGCGAAGGACGGCCTCGATGCGCTCGAGAAGTTGCAGGACACGGTGCCCGACATCATGCTGCTCGACATCGAGATGCCGCGCATGGACGGCTACGAGCTGGCGACCTACATGCGCAACGACTCGCGCCTGCGCAAGGTGCCGATCATCATGATCACGTCGCGCACCGGCGAGAAACATCGCCAGCGCGCACTCGAAATCGGCGTCGAACGCTATCTCGGAAAGCCCTACCAGGAAGACGACCTGCTGCGTCAGGTGCAGGAAGTGCTGAGGCGCGAACGTGTCTAGTCCATCTGCCATGCCGGTTGCACTGTTGTACCAATCCGCTGCGCAGTCGCGGCATGTGCGCGAAACCCTCGTCGCGATCGGAACGCCGATCGCCTATGAGGCCGTCGCGGGCGCGCTGGATGCCGACGCCCTCGCACGATCGCGCGCGAGCGTCGTCGTGGTGAACCTCGAAGACGAGGACGATCCGGGCCTGGATGCGGTGTACGCGCTGCTCGACGATGCTCGCTATACCGTGATCTTCAACGACAGCGGCGTTAGCAGCGGCCTGTCCGGCTGGGACCATGCGCGCTGGGTGCGCCACCTGTCGGCGAAGGTGCTCGGCGATGCCGATCTCGACCCGCCGCGACCCGCCGGCGCAGAGCCCGTGCCGGCGCGTGCGAAGGTGCCCGCCCAGGTCGCGCCTGCCGTGGCGGAAGCCGTCGTGGCGGAAAAGCCAGCCATGGCGATCGAATCCGAACCGGTCGAAGTGCCACCGGCTGCTCCACCGCAACCCGAGTTCGATCCGACCGAATTCATCGACCTGCTTCAAGAAGCGGCGCCCTCCGATCCGCTTCAGGGGGGCACCGAAAAGGTGCTGCCGACGATCGACATCGATGGCATCGACGGCAACCTCGAGCTTTCCGGCATCGACGATCTGCTCGCCGATTTCGAGGTGAGGGCGCCAGAACCGATGATCGAACTGGATTCGGTCGACGAATTCATCGTCGACATCGCGCCCGAGGATGTCCCGGTCGCCGCCGGAATCCGTTCGAGCGAGCCAGTGGCGGAACCCTCCGCCGCGATGGAACTGCCAGCAGGCTTTGACCTCGACTTCGACCTGGACGAAGTCGTTGGCACTGCGGCGCCGGCGCCGCCACCGGCGAAGCCGGCGATCGGCGCTCTGGCTGATTCGTGGTCTCTGGAGGACCTCACCGAAGAGGCGGCGCCCGCACCGGTCCCGACCGGTCCGGCACAGTTCGGCATCGAAAAGGTCAGCGCCAGCGATTACCTTGCGCCGGAAGGCGGCGACGAAGCGAAGCAACCGCCGATTCCATCGTTGTCGGAGCTGTCGCTCGAACTGATTCCGCTGGAAGAAGCGGTCTCGCCGACGCGCGAAACCCTCGATCACGAGAACTGGTTCGACCCCGATTCGGTCAAGGCGAAGATCCAGGCCGTGTGGGTGCTCGGCGCATCGGTCGGCGGCCCGGAATCAGTGCGCGAATTCCTGTCGGAATTCCCGCGCGACTATCCTGCGCTGTTCCTGCTCGCGCAGCATCTGGGCGACGAATTCGTCGACATGATGGCGAAACAACTCGGGCGCGCGACGCAGATGACGGTGCGCACGCCTGCGCATGGCGAGCGGGTGGCGCACGGCGAAATCATCATCGTGCCCAACTCGCACCGGCTGCAAGTCGATCCGATGGGCGTGGTCCTGCTCGAGAAAAACACCAGCGAAGCGGCCTACCGCCCGTCGATCGACCGCGTGATCGAGGATGTCGCGAACCGCTACGGCGAGCAAGCCGGTGCGATCGTGTTCTCGGGCATGTCCGACGACGCGGTCGCGGGCTGCCGCCATCTGGTCGAGAAAGGTGGCAAGGTCTACGCGCAGTCGCCGGAAAGCTGTGTGGTCAGCACGATGGTCGACGGCGTGAAAGAGGCGGGCCTCGTCAGTTTCGAGGGAACGCCGAAGGAACTGGCAGCCAAGCTGATGGCGGAACGTACATGAGGGGCGGAGCGCACGCGCTTCGCTGATCCGATGCAGGCGCGTTCCGCCGGAACGCGTCGAAGGGGACAAGAGATGGCTGAACTACCACGCGAAATCCGCGGCGTCATGGTGCCGATCACCGACGGTCGCGTACTGCTGCCGAACGCGACCGTCGCCGAAGTGATCAGCTACACCAAGCCGGAGACGATTCCGAATGCGCCGGCATGGCTGCTCGGTCGCCTGCCGTGGCGTGGCTGGCGCCTGCCGCTGTTCTCGTTCCCGGTCCTCACCGGTCAACTTGCCGAGGAAAGCCGGACGAATGCCCGCGTCGCCGTGTTGAAGGCGCTGGGCAACAATTCCGGCATGCCGTTCATCGCGCTGCTCGCGCAGGGCTTCCCGCGCCTGACGACAATCACCCAGGAACTGCTGATCCAGACCAGCGACGAGCATCCGCATGCCCCTGGCGTGCGCGCCGAAGTGCTGGTGCGCGACGACCGCGCAATCATCCCGGACCTCGATGCCATCGAAGAGATGGTCGCGCGCGCGCTCGCGGTGTAGGCGTTCGACTTCGCGCCTTCGTCGGCGCTTCAGCGCTCGATCCGCACCAGCTCGCTGCGCGCGATGATGTCGTGCCAGGCGCGGCCTCGGCGATCAAACAGGCACCACGCGAAGCCGAGGCCGAATGCGAGCAGCGACACCAGCGCCAGCGAAAACCTCAGCAGAGCACGCGGCCATGGCAGCGCTCGACCCTCCGTCGACACCACCCGCGTGCGCCACGCGCGCATGCCGATGGTCTGGCCGCCGCGCGACCAGGAAGCAACGAAGTAGGTCGCGGTCACCGCGAACAGGGCCATCTGCAGCAGCGCGCGCCATGTTGCTGGCGGATGCGCCGCGTCGACGTCGCCGTGCGCGATGAGCATCGCGAGTGCGGCCGTCAGCATCCACAGGCCGATCAGCGGGAACAGGTCGTAGACGACAGCGGCGGCGCGCAGCCACAGGGAAGCAGGTGTTGCCGAAGGCATGATCGCGGGGTGCGGAAGTGACGGAGCCTAGCGTCGCGGTTTAGGCTCGACCGCGCAAGCCGAACAACCACGGGATGAGCCTTGCCCAAGCGTTCGATCGAAGTCGCAACTCCGTCGCCCCGCAAGCGCGGGCGTCCGCCCCCGCCCGCGGTGCAAGGCGCGGATGGCGCCCTGATCGCATTCTTTCTCGAACGCGCATGGTCGGAGCTGGGTCTCGCCGACAACACGCTCGCCGGCTACCGGCGTGACCTCGAAGGCTATGCGCGCTGGCTCGCCGCTGCGGGAAGATCGCTCGCGAACGCCGATCGCGAATCGTTGCAGCGCTACCTCGGCGCGCGCGCGCGCTCGGGCGGCCGCACTGGTGCCGGATATCGCGCCCGCTCGAATGCGCGACTGCTCTCGGCGCTGCGCCATTTCCATCGCCTGCTGGTGCGCGAGGGGCGGCTTGTCGCCGATCCGACCCTGCTGGTCGATGCGCCGAAGTTGCCGCGTAGCCTGCCCAAGGCGTTGTCTGAATCCGAGATCGACAGCCTTTTGCGCGTTCCTCCCGATACGCCGCTCGGCCTGCGCGATCGCGCCATGCTCGAACTCATGTATGCGACCGGTCTGCGCGTGAGCGAACTGGTCGGCATCACCGCGGCGCAGGTGAATCTGCGCCAGGGAGTGTTGCGCGTGCTCGGCAAGGGCGGCAAGGAACGCCTGGTGCCGCTTGGCGAAGAGGCAGCGCATTGGCTGCAGCGCTATGTCGCGGATGCGCGCCCGCTGCTGCTCAAGGGCGGCCGCAGCGACGCGCTGTTCGTCAGCAACCGGCGCGCTGCAATGACGCGGCAGATGTTCTGGACGCTGGTGCGCAAGCACGCGCTGGTCGCCGGAATCCCGGCCACGCGCATCTCGCCGCATGTGCTGCGCCACTCGTTCGCCACCCATCTGCTCAACCATGGCGCCGACCTGCGCGCGCTGCAGCTCATGCTCGGCCACACCTCTCTGTCGACCACGCAGATCTACACCCTGGTCGCGAAGGAGGGGCTCAAACGCCTGCACGCGCGCCACCACCCGCGGGGCTGACCTGCGCCCGGGAGCTGCTTCACTGTTCGCCGGCGGCCGCGCATGCCAGAATCCGTCGTTGGTCCCGGGAACCTTGGCGCCCGTCGCAGGGTCTTTCCTCCCGGCTGCTGGCGCGGCGCAAGCTGATCGCCCCTGCTCCGGTCCTTCGGACCGATTCCTTTTCACGCGCGAGGTCTTCATGCGTTTTCCGCTATTTGCAACCGGCCTGCTGCTGGCCACCGGGGTGTTTGCCGCGACGCCCGAAGAGACGGTCCGCCAGGCGACGGTGCAATTCGCGCCGAATGTGAAGGTCGAGGCGGTGCAGGAATCGCCGGTGCCCGGCTTCTACGAGGCCATCGTCGGTGGCGAATTCGTCTACGTCAGCAAGGACGGCCGCTACATGCTGAACGGGCGGGCGTTCGACGTCGCCGGCAAGCGCGACATGACCGAGGCCTCGCGCGCGAAGGTGCGTCAGACGGCACTCGCGAAGATCGGCCCGGACAAGCGCATCGTCTTCGCGCCGCAGGCGCCGTTGGCAACCAGGCACACCGTCACCGTGTTCACCGATGTCGATTGCCCGTTCTGCCGGCGCTTCCACGAGCAGATCGCGCAGTACAACGCGAAGGGCATCGCGGTCGATTATCTGTTCTTCCCGTTGTCGATTCATCCCGGCGCGGACAAGAAGGCCGAGGCCGTATGGTGCTCCAAGGATCGTCCGGGCGCGTTCACGCGCGCGATGGCCGGACAGGATCCGGGCAAGGCGACGTGTCCGAATCCGGTGGCGGAGCTGAGCGAGCTCGCACAGGCGATCGGCATCGGCGGCACGCCGACCATGCTCGCCGCGGACGGCACCGCGATTCCGTCGCAGGTTGCGATGTCGCCGGACCGCCTCGCGGTCGAACTCGATCGCATGGCGCAAGCCAGCGTCGCCAAGAATTGAGGATGCATGTCATGAATCGATTCCAGCAGGCAGGCACCGCGCTTGCCGCAATTCTCGCCTTCCACGGCGTTGGCCATGCCGCCGAATCGGCTGCCGATGCCGCCGCGCGCAAGGCGCTGAGCGAACTCGTGCCGCAAGCGAAGATCGACGCGATCGAGCAGGCGCCGCTTCCCGGCTACCGCCAGGTCATCGTCGGCGGCCAGATGGTTTACGTCAGTGATGACGGCAAGTACCTGTTGCAGGGTTCGCTGTTCGACACCAAGAGCAAGCGTGACCTCACCGCAACGCGTCTCGCGGTCGACACCAAGCACAAGGTCGATGCGGTGCCCGAAGACAAGCGCATCGTGTTCGCGCCGTCCGGCAAGCCGAAGTACAAGGTCACGGTGTTCACCGACATCGATTGCGGCTACTGCCGCAAGCTGCACTCGCAGATCGCCGAGTACAACCAGCGTGGCATCGAAATCGACTATCTGTTCTTCCCACGCAGCGGCATCGGCACGCCGTCGTACGACAAGGCGGTCTCGGTGTGGTGCGCCAAGGATCGCAAGGCCGCGTTCACCGCCGCCAAGGCGGGCGCCAATCCGGCACCGCTGAAGTGCGACAACCCGGTGGCCGACCAGTTCACGCTCGGCACCAAGGTCGGTGTCGACGCGACACCGACGGTACTGGCCCCGGATGGCACGCGCATCGGCGGCTACCTGCCGCCGGATGAGATGCTCGCGCGGCTGCAGGCCGTCAGCGCTCCGGCGCTTGCCGGCAACTAGAGCCGTTGTGGCAATCTCCGACGCCCGGCCCACGCCGGGCGTCGTCGTTTCCGCGGACGAAGCGGCCGCAGAGCCGGGCCTTGGCGGAGCACTATCGGCTAGAATAGGCGGCTCCCCATCGCCGCCCGCGCCATGATCGCCCTCGACGGCCTGCCCGCGCTTTCCCCGTTCCGCGTCGACCGCCTCAACGCCGACCTCGCACGCCAGCTGCCCGGCGCATGCGTACGCGCGACGCGGCACGTCTATTTCGTCGCCGCCGAGCCGGATGCCGCGCTCGACCTGCCGCACCTGTGCGAAGTCATCGAGGCCGACACGGCGCCCGTGCGCGCGGCGTCGCTGTGGGTTGTGCCGCGCATCGGTACGCGTTCGCCGTGGTCGAGCAAGGCGACCGACATCCTCGTCGGCTGCGGCTTCCCGGTCCGGAGCATCGAGCGCGGCCTCGCCTTCGAGCTCGACGGCGCGCCTGCGCGTGGCAGCGACGACTGGCAGCGCCTCGCGCGCATCCTGCACGACCCGATGACGCAGTCGGTCGTCGACACGCTCGACGCTGCCGCGCATGCGTTCGATGCGGGAGCGGTGCAACCGCTGGTGCGCGTCGCGCTCGGCACGGATGCCGGCGCGGCCTTGAACGAGGCCAACGCCCGCCTCGGCCTCGCCCTGGCGCCGGATGAGATCGACTACCTCGGCGATCGTTACGGCGAGCTCGGACGCGATCCGACCGACGCGGAACTCATGATGTTCGCCCAGGCGAACTCCGAGCATTGCCGGCACAAGGTGTTCAACGCGTCGTACGAGCTCGACGGCGTCGCGCAGGCGAAGTCGCTCTTCGCGATGATCCGCAACACCCACCAGCAGTCGCCGGCGCATACGCTGTCGGCGTACCACGACAATGCGGCGGTGATTGCAGGCAATGCGGCGCGTCGCTTCTTTGCCGATCCCGCCGACGGTGTGTTCCGCGCGCACGCCGAAGACGTGCCGTACGCGATCAAGGTCGAGACGCACAACCATCCGACCGCGATTTCGCCGTACGCGGGCGCGTCGACCGGCTCGGGCGGCGAGATCCGCGACGAAGGCGCGACCGGTCGCGGCGGAAAGCCGAAGGCGGGCCTGGTCGGCTTCAGCGTGTCGAACCTGCGCATCCCGGGCCTCGCGCGGCCGTGGGAGCGCGAGCGGCCGCTGCCGCCGCGTTTCGCCAGTGCATTCGAGATCATGCGTGACGGCCCGCTCGGCGGCGCTGCGTTCAACAACGAATTCGGTCGGCCCTGCCTTGGCGGCTATTTCCGCGCGTTCGAACAGGAAGGCGAGGTGTTCGGACTGCATCGCGGCTACGACAAGCCGATCATGATCGCGGGCGGCCTCGCCAACCTGCGTGCGCCGCACGTCGACAAGCGTACGTTGCAGGACGGCGACGCAGTGATCGTGCTCGGCGGTCCGGCGATGCTGATCGGCCTCGGCGGTGGCGCCGCTTCGTCGGTCGCGGCGGGCTCCAGCTCGGAGCAGCTCGACTTCGCCTCGGTGCAGCGCGACAACCCGGAAATGCAGCGACGTTGCCAGGAAGTCATCGATGCGTGCTGGGCGCGCGGCGGGACCAATCCGCTCGTGTCGATCCACGACGTCGGCGCCGGTGGCCTCTCCAACGCGATCCCCGAAATCCTCAACGATTCCGGCGTCGGCGGCCGCATCGAGCTGCGCGCGATCCCGAGTGACGATCCGCAACTGTCGCCGATGCAGATCTGGTGCAACGAATCGCAGGAGCGCTACGTGCTCGGCGTGCGTCCCGCCGACCTCGCCGAGTTCGAGGCAATCTGTGCGCGCGAACGCTGTCCATTCGCCGTCGTCGGCCACGCCACCACTGAACGCCGCCTCGTCGTCACCGACTCCCGGTCTGGCTCTCCCGAATCACCAGTCACCAATCACCAGTCACCGCTTCACGTCATCGACCTCCCGCTCGACGTGCTGTTCGGCAAGCCGCCGCGCATGCAGCGCGACGCGCATCGCCGCGGCGGTCGCATGGACGTCGTGCCGGACGTCGACGGCATCGCATTGAACGAGGCGCTCGAGCGCGTGTTGCGCCTGCCGGCGGTCGGCAGCAAGGCGTTCCTCGTCACGATCGGTGACCGCACCGTCGGCGGCCTGTGTTCGCGCGACCCGATGGTCGGCCCGTGGCAGGTGCCGGTGGCCGATTGCGCGGTGACGATCAGCGACTTCGACGGCTATGCCGGCGAGGCGATGGCAATGGGCGAGCGCACGCCGCTCGCGCTGCTCGACGCAGCCGCCAGCGCGCGCATGGCGGTCGGCGAGGCGCTGACGAACCTGGCCGCCGCCGACGTGAGGCTCGACGAAGTGCGCCTCTCCGCGAACTGGATGGCGGCGGTCGGCCACGATGGGGAAGACGCCGCGCTTTATGACGCCGTGCACGCAGTCGGCATGGAGTTGTGCCCGGCGCTCGGCGTGTCGATCCCGGTCGGCAAGGACTCGATGTCGATGCAGGTTCGCTGGCAGGATTCGGCAGGCGAGCAGCGCACCGTTTCGCCGGTGTCCTTGATCGTCAGCGCGTTCGCGCGTTCTCGCGACGTGCGCCAGGCGCTGACCCCGCAGCTCGTGCTCGACCAGGGCGACAGCGACCTCTGGCTGCTCGACCTTGGCGCCGGACGCAATCGCCTCGGTGGCAGCAGCCTGTTGCAGGCGTTCAACCGCGGCGGCGGCGAGCCGCCCGATCTCGACGATGTCGCGCGCTTCAAGGCGTTCTTCGCCGCCGTGCAGCAGGCGAATGCAGACGGCCTGCTGCTCGCCTATCACGACCGCAGCGACGGCGGCGCACTGGTCGCGCTGATCGAAATGGCGTTCGCCGGGCACTGCGGCCTCGACATCGGGCTCGACGGCTGGGGCGACAGCGTGCTCGCCTCCTTGTTCAGCGAGGAACTGGGCGCACTCGTGCAGGTGCGTGCAAGCGATCGCACGGCGTTTTCCGCGCTGCTCGCACGCCACGGCATCGGCGACATCGCGCATCGCATCGGCACGCCGACGAAGAAGCTGCGCCTGCGCCTCGCGCTCGATGGCGAGACGTTGTTGAAGCGCGAATGGCGCGAGCTGATGGCGGCCTGGTCCGAGACAAGCCATGCGATGCAGCGCCTGCGCGACAATCCCGCGACCGCGGATGCCGAGCACGCGTGGCGCTGCGATGAATGCGATCCCGGCATTGCACCCAAGCTCAGCTTCGATCCGGCGGACGACATCGCGGCGCCCTACATCGCGATCGGCGCGCGACCGCGCATCGCGATCCTGCGCGAGCAGGGTGTCAATGGCCAGGTCGAGATGGCGGCCGCGTTCACGCGCGCCGGCTTCGATGCGGTTGACGTGCACATGAGTGATCTCGCGGCCGAGCGGCGCCGCCTGACTGATTTCAACGGCTTCGCCGCCTGTGGCGGTTTCAGTTACGGCGACGTGCTTGGCGCGGGCCGTGGCTGGGCCGCATCGATCCTCTACAACGCGCGCCTGCGCGACGAGTTCGGCCGTTTCTTCGCCGATCCTTCGAAGTTCGCACTCGGCGTCTGCAACGGCTGCCAGATGATGGCGAGCCTGAAGGCGATCATTCCCGGCGCGGAGCATTGGCCGCGTTTCGTGCGCAATGCGAGTGAGCAGTACGAAGCGAGGCTGGTCACGCTCGAAGTGCTCGATTCGCCGTCGATCCTGTTCACCGGCATGGCCGGATCGCGCATTCCGGTTGCGGTAGCGCACGGCGAGGGACATACGCTCTACGCGCATCCCGCCGACCTGCGCCGCGCGCAGGCAGCGGTGCGTTTCGTCGACAACGACGGCCGCGCGACCGAGCGCTTCCCGCTGAATTCGAACGGTTCGGCCGGCGGCAACGCGGGCTTTACCGCCGCCGATGGTCGCGTGACGATCCTGATGCCGCATCCGGAGCGCGTCGTCCGCAGCGTGCAGCTGTCGTGGCGACCGCGGGAGTGGGGCGAGGACTCGCCATGGATGCGCATGTTCCGCAACGCGCGGGTGTGGGTCGGCTGAATGGCGCTCTCGCCGATCCGCGAGTTCGGCCTGAAGGCCGTATTGTGGCTTCCGCTCGCATTCGTCGTGTGGTTCTGGTGTGCGCCGCTGTGGGTGTGGCCGTCGATGCTGCTCGCCAAGCAGGTGCTGCTCGGTCATTGGGGCGACTTGTTCGAGAGCGTCAGGCTTGGTGGTGAGGTGCTCGACGAAGCGGGACGCGTGATCGCGCGCGCCGGCTATCTGGTCAGCCTCGGCACCCGCGTGATGGTGACGGTGCCGGCAGGTCCGGAGGGTCCCGGCGGCGTCGGCGTGCTCGAGCCGACCTTGAACCCGATGGTCTACGCGTACTCGCTGCCGCTGTTCGCGGGGCTCGCGATGGCGACGCCGCTGACCACGCGACGCAGGCTGCTGCAACTCGCGCTCGCGCTGGCGGTGATCTGGGTGTGCCAGGCGTTCGGCATCGTCGCCGAGAGCCTGAAGCGGATCGCTTTCGACGCCGGGGTCGAGGGAGCCGCGGCGATCGCGAGGGCCGGCCTCAAGCCGGATGCGATCGCACTTGTCTACCAGTTTGCCTCGCTGATCCTGCCGGCTGTCGTCCCGGTTGCCCTGTGGATTGGCCTGAACCGCGATTTCATCGAACGCCTGGTCGGGCGCGAGCGGGAACCCGCGGCAGCTCGCGAGGGTCACAGTACCGGCAGAAACGGCGATCCTGGCCCCGATGGGGCAGGATGAACCGAAGCCGGGCGCCGATGTGGAACAATGCGGCCCCCATCGCCTTTCGCGCAACAGGAACCCATGGTCGCCGTCGTCCCGACAGAACATGCCGCCCCACCGGCGGCCGAGGTCAGCCTCGATGAGCGTATCTGCCAGTTCCTGGTCGCGCGCGGCCGCCTGAAGGAGACCGACCTCGCGCGTGGCCGGCGCCTGCACGAGGAGGACCCTGCCTCGGGCAGCCTCGTCTCGCTGCTGACCCGCCTCGGGCTGGTGTCTGAGCGCGAGATGGCCGAGGGCGTGTCCGAGCTGCTGAAACTGCCGTTGCTGTCGGCGAAGGAGTTCCCGGAGACCGCGCCGGCCAACGTGCAGACTTCGGTGCGCTTTCTCAAGCACCACCATGTCTGCCCGATCGCCGAGAGCGACCACGACGTGACCTTGCTGGTCGCCGATCCGGCCGATGCGTTTCCGCTGCAGGCGGTGCAGCTCGCCACCGGCCGCGCGGTGAAACTCAACATCGGCCTGCGCAGCGAGATCGATGACCTGATCGAGCGCTATTACGGGTCCGGACGTTCGGCGATGGGCACGATCGTCGAGAACCTCACCGACGACAACAACCGCAGCGAGGACGACATCGAGCACCTGCGCGATCTCGCGTCGGAAGCGCCGGTGATCCGCCTCGTCAACCTGGTGATCCAGCGTGCGGTCGAGCAGCGCGCGTCGGACATCCACGTCGAACCGTTCGAGAGCCGCCTCAAGGTGCGCTACCGCATCGACGGCGTGCTGCACGAAGTCGAATCACCGCCAGCGGCCTCGACCGCTGCCGTGATCTCGCGCATCAAGATCATGGCCAAGCTCAACATCGCCGAGCGTCGCCTGCCGCAGGACGGTCGCATCATGATCCGCGTGCAGGGCAAGGAGCTCGACCTGCGCGTGTCGACCGTGCCCACCGCACACGGCGAGTCGGTAGTCATGCGCATCCTCGACCGCGAAGCGGTCGTGTTCGACTTCCACACGCTCGGCTTCACCGACCAGTTCCTGCAGAAGTTCATCAACGTGCTGGAGCTGCCGCACGGCATCATGCTCGTGACCGGCCCGACCGGTTCGGGCAAGACCACCACGCTCTACACCGCGCTGTCCAAGCTCAACACGCCGGACGTCAAGATCATCACGGTCGAGGATCCCGTCGAATACCAGATCGAAGGCATCAACCAGATCCAGGCCAAGCCGCAGATCGGCCTCGACTTCAGCCACGCGCTGCGCTCGATCGTGCGCCAGGATCCGGACATCATCATGATCGGCGAAATGCGCGACCTCGAGACCGCGCGCATCGCGATCCAGTCCGCGCTGACCGGACACCTCGTGCTGTCGACCCTGCACACCAACAATGCCGCCGGCGGCATCACGCGCATGCTCGACATGGGCGTGGAGGACTACCTGCTGACCTCGACCGTGAACGGCATCCTCGCCCAGCGCCTCGTGCGCCGCCTCGACCGCTCCGTCGCGGAAACGTACGAGGCGTTGCCGGAAGTGGTGAAGGAATTCAATCTCGAAAACTTCACCGACGAGCGCCCCATCAAGCTGTACAAGCCAGGCTCGAGTGCGGCCAATCCGACCGGCTATTTCGGTCGCACCACGATCATGGAATTCCTCGTGATGTCGGACGCGATCCGCCGCCAGATCATGCAGCACGCCGGCATGGGCGACATCGAGCAGCAGGCCCGTGCCGAAGGCATGCGCACGATGTACGAGGACGGTCTGGTCAAGTCGCTGCAGGGGCAGACCACGATCGAGGAAGTCCTGCGCGTGACGCAGGAGAGTTAGGGACTAGGGACTAGGGACTAGGGACGGGAGTGGTGCACATGATTCAGAGTTATCGCGATCTGCTGGTCTGGCAAAAGGCGATGCAGTTGGCCGAAGAGGTTTATGCGATGAGCACGCGATTGCCTGACATAGAAAAATATGGTTTGGCGAGCCAGATGCGGCGCGCCGCCGTTTCAATTCCATCATCGCTCGCAGAAGGGCATGCGCGGTCCTCCACGAAGGAGTTCGCCCGCTATGTCTCTATTGCAATGGGATCCCTCGCAGAAATCGATACGCAATTGCAGCTTTCTGCACGCTTGGGTTACATGAGCGAAGCTGACATTTTCTCGTTGCTCGAGCGTTGCGACGAGCAGGGGCGAATGCTCCGTGGCCTCAGAAAATCGCTCGACTCCAAGATTGATCAATCGCGCTCCAGCCCCTAGCCCCTAGCCCCTAGCCCCTATGACGTTGTTCTACTACAAGGCGGTCACCGCGGCCGGCGAGACGCTCGAAGGCCAGTTCGACCTCGCCACGCGCGATGAGGTGATCGGCAAGCTGCAGGACGCCGGCAACATCCCGCTCGACGTGCGCGAGGCTGACAGCGGCGATTCGGGCAGCCTGTTCGGTGCGTTGTTCAAGCGTGCGACCCTGCGCGATGCGCAGGTCGTGCAGTTCACCCAGCAGCTTTCGACCCTGCTCAATGCCGGCCAGCCGCTCGATCGCGCCTTGCAGATCCTGCTCGACCTGCCCGAAACCGAGAAGGCCCGGCATTTGCTCGAACGCGTGCGCGACCAGGTGCGCGGGGGCACGCCATTGTCGGACGCGCTCGAGGCCGAACACGGCAATTTCTCGCGCCTGTACGTGAACATGGTGCGAGCGGGCGAGGCGGGCGGATCGCTCGGCGATACGCTCGCGCGCCTCGGCGATTACCTCGAGCGCAGTCGCGTTCTGAAGGGCAACGTGATCAATGCGCTGGTCTATCCGGCATTCCTGATCGGGATGGTGCTGATCTCGCTGTTCGTGCTGCTGGTCGTGGTGGTGCCGCAGTTCCAGGTCATGTTCGCCGACATGAATGTCGAGATGCCGCTGATCACGCGCATCGTGGTCGGCGTCGGCGCGACCCTGAAGAGTTTCTGGTGGCTGATCATCGGCCTCGTCGTGTTCCTCGTCAGCTGGTTCCGCAAGCGCATGGCGGAGCCGGTGTCGCGCCTCAAGTTCGACGAGAGCTTCCTGCGCATGAAGATCGTCGGTGACCTGATCCGCAAGATCGAGACCGCGCGCCTGTCGCGCACGCTCGGCACCCTGCTGAAGAACGGCGTGCCGCTGCTGAGCGGGCTTGTCGTCGCGCGCAACGTCATGGTCAACACCGCGCTGGCGCAGTCGGTCGACGCGGCCACCGACGAGGTCAAGTCCGGCGGCGGACTCGGCCATGCGCTGGCGCAGTCCAAGCGCTTCCCCAAGCTCGCACTGCAGATGATCAGTGTCGGCGAGGAATCCGGCGAGCTCGACTCGATGTTGTTGAAGGTCGCCGATACCTTCGATATCGAGGTCAAGAACACGCTCGACCGCATGCTCGCCGCACTGGTGCCCGCCACCACCGTACTGATGACCGTCGTGGTCGCCGTGATCATGATGGCGATCATCATGCCGATCCTCAGCCTCACCGGTTCGATCCAATGAAGGAGTCCAACATGAAAGCTGTCAGCTTCAAGCGTGCGCGCACGCTCCAGCGGCGAGCCCGCGGTTTCACCCTGGTCGAGATGATCGCGGTGATCGTGCTGCTCGGCATCGTCATCACGGTTGTCAGCGGACCGATCATGAACCGCTTCAGCGGCGCGAAGTACAACGCGGGCAAGGTCGGCGCCGGCAATCTTGCGCAGGCAGTGCAGAACTACCAGATGGACAATGGTGCATTTCCCGCGCAGTTGGCCGACCTGGTGACTCGCCCGGGCAACGCCTCGAACTGGCTCGGCCCGTACACCAAGGAAGCGAACCTGAAGGACCCGTTCGGCCATGCCTATGTGTACAAGGTCCCGGGCGACGGCGGTGCCGACTTCGACATCATCTTCCTCGGCAAGGACGGCCAGCAGGGCGGCACCGACATGAACGCGGACTTCAACGCGTCCAAGTGACGGTGGAAATGCGCACCACGGCAGCTCGACCATGAGTAACCGCGAATCGGAAATTGGCGATCGGGAATCGATGTCTCGTGGCGTACTGCCGCGTCCTCTGACTGGCCATTCGCCAGTCCCCATTCTCCATTCCCGGCGGCGTGCATCCCGGCCACGCGGTTTCACCCTGATCGAAATGATCGCCGTGATCGTGCTGATTGCGATCGTCCTGACCGTGGCGAGCCTGTCGTTGTCCAAGAGCCTTGCCAGCGCGAAGGTGCGCGCCGCGAGCAAGGACCTCGTCGCGGCGTTGCGCTATACGCGCGGACAGGCGATCGTGAAGGGCAAGCCGCAAGTGCTGGTGCTGAACCTCGACGACAATTCCTACCTCGCACCCGGCAAGAAGGCGGTCAGCCTGCCCAAGGACATGGTGATGCGCCTTACCACCGCGGAAACGGAGCAGACCGGAACCAATGCGGGCGGCATCCGTTTCTTCGCCGACGGCAGCTCGACGGGCGGGCATATCTCGGTGCTGATGGGCAAGCGCGAATGGCGGGTCAACGTCGCCTGGCTGACCGGCGAAATCGAACTCGACGAGAAACCCGAGTAGCCTCGCGCGAACTCGGCATACCTCCCGCTGTCCACTGATGCAATGAATCGCTCCCTCCGACCCATCGCCCGTCGCACGCGCGGCTTCACCCTGATCGAGATGATCGCGGCGTTCCTCGTGTTCGCGATCTCGATCGGCCTGCTGATGCAGGTCCTCGCGGGAGCGATGCGCAACGCGCGGCAGTCGTCCGACTACACGATGGCCGCGTTGTGGGCGCAGTCCAAGCTCGATGGTGTCGGCGTGGTCGAGCGGGTGGAGGAAGGGCAGAGCAGTGGCCGCTTCGACGACACGTTCTCGTGGAGCCTCGACGTCAAGCAAGTCGATCCGCACGATGTCGAACCACCGCCGCAGGCGCTCGCCGCCGGTCGCGGCGGCGCCGGGCCCGCGACGACGTCGGGTGCCGATGCGGGACTGGGAGGCGGCATCGAGGTGCAGCCGTTCGACCTCTACCAGGTCGACCTCGTCGTGACCTGGGGCGGCGGCATCGGCAAGCAGCCCCGCAACGCCCGCTTCGGTACCTTGCGCGCCGTCAATCCGCAGCCTGACCAGGCCGATGGCGCGCCGCGTCTTCCGCGCATGGGCAGCCGGCGATGAACGTGCATGCACGCATGCGCGCGCGCGGCTTCACCCTGATCGAGGTCACGCTCGCGATCCTGCTGTTCGCGCTGCTGCTCGCCGGCTCGTTCGGGTCGATCCGCACAGCCGTGCGTTCGATCGATTCGGGCGAGCAGGCGATCAATCGCACCAACCGCTTGCGCGTCGCGCAGGAATTCATGCGCCACCAGATCAGCCGGGCGATGCCGTTGCCGTTCGGGCGCGACAAGCACACGAACTCGAATTTCGTGTTCGAGGGCGAGCGCGACACGATCCGCTTCGTCGCGCCGATGCCGGGCTATCTCTCCAAGGGCGGGCCCTATGTGCAGACTCTCGCATTCGTCGGCAACCGCGGCGGCGGGCGCCGGCTCGTGTTCAGCGACGAAATGCTCAACGGCTTCGATCTCGACGCGAAGAACAACGACAACGAACCTTCGCTGCTGCTCGACCAGATACAGGAAGGGCGCTTCGAGTTCCGCACGATCGACGAGAACGGTGAGCTCACCGACTGGTCCGACAAGTGGGACGATCCGGGCGTGACACCGGTGATGGTGCGCGTCGTCGTGCGCATGCTGCCGCAGGCGCGCGTCGACTTTCCCGAAATGCAGATCCCGCTGATGCTCGATGTCGGCGCGCGCCGTACGGCGCCCGGCCAGTTGAACGCGGCGGGCCGACTCGGCGCCGCCGCGCCGATGGTGCCCGCACAATGAATTCGTCGAAGCGGCTTCCGCGGGGATTGCCGCGCGCACCCGAGCGCGGCGTCGCGTTCCTGCTGGTGTTGTGGGTGGTCGCGATGCTGTCGGTGTTGCTGGGCAGCTTCGCCTTGGTCGCGCGCACCGAGCTGACCCAGTCGCGTCATCTGTTCGACACCACCCAGGCGCGTTACGCGGCGGAGGCCGGTCTGGATCTGGCGGTGTACGAATTGCGCAAGAGTGATCCGATGATGCGCTGGGTCGGCGACGGGCGACCGTATTCGTTCGGTTTCGGCGATGCCGACGTGGAAGTCCGCATCACCGACGACTCCGGCAAGATCGACCTCAACGCACCGAACGAACAGATGCTGACGAACCTGTTCGCCGCGCGTGGACTCGACCCCGACCGGGCGCAGGGCCTTGCGGCCGCGATCAAGGACTGGATCGACCCGGACGACGACACCACCCTGAACGGCGCCGAGCTTGCGCAGTACAAGGCCGCCGGCCTTTCCTACGGCCCGCGCAATGCGCCATTCGACACGGTGCTCGAACTGCAGCAGGTGCTCGGCATGAACTACGAACTGTTCAGCAAGGTCGAGCCGGCGCTGACGATCTATTCCGGCCAGGGCGTGCCGAATCTCGCGAACGCGCCGATCGAGGTTCTCGACGCGCAGGAAGGTGGTTCGGCGGACTGCTCGGCGCAGATCGTCGAATGGCGCCGGTCGTTCCAGCCGGGCGATCCGGCCGCGCCGCCGCAGCCCGAATGCGCGACCCAGGCCGGCATGTCCATCCCGATGGCAGCCGGCGGGGGCCTCACGTATAGTGTCAAGTCCCGTGCAAAGCTGCCGAATGGCGCCAGCACGACCCTGGATGCGACCATCCGCATGGGCGGAATCAATGCGGCCGGCAGGCCCTATGTGATTCTGCGCTGGCGCGATGGGGAAAATTCCTGACCGTGAATCCGACTCTCGACAGACAACTGGCGCGTCTGCGGACGCGCCTTGCCAAGACACCGCTGCCGGGCTTCTTCGCCTGGTGGGGGCGCGAACTGCTGGCTTGCCTGCCGGCGCGCTGGCGCGCCCGGCTGTCCGAGCGCTCCGAATCCCTGCTGCTCGACCTCGAGGGCGAGGAAGTGGTCGTGTGGCGCGAGAAGGGCGATGCGACGAGCGAATACGCGCGCATCCGCCGCGACCTGCCGGCGGATGCGCAGGCAGCGGAATTCCGTCGCCTTCGCGCTGCGCTCGACGATCCGCAGGTACGCACCGTTTTCTGCATTCCGGCCGAGCGCGTGCTCACGCGCGTGCTCAGCCTGCCCGCGGCGGCGACCGAGAACCTGCGCCAGGTGCTTGCGTTCGAGATGGACCGGCAGACGCCGTTCAAGGCCGACCAGGTGTATTTCGACAGCCGCGTGCTGGGCCACGATGCGAGTGGCCGCAATGCACGGGTCGAACTCGTGCTGATTCCGCGCGGCCAGCTCGACCAGGAATTGTCCACCCTGGCCGCGGCTGCAACGGAACTCGACGGCGTCGACAGCTGGAAGGGAGCGCCCGGCGCGGGGCGCCACCAGACCAACCTGCTGCCACCGGAAAAGCGCGCGCGTAGGCGCGACATGCGCCTGCCGCTGAACCTTGGTCTCGCCGCACTCGCGATCATTCTGCTGTTCGTCAACATGGACGAGTCGGTGGCCAACCGCGCGTCGGCGTTGACGTCGATGCAGGCCGAAGTCGAGAAGGCCAACAACGAGGCGCGCCAGGTCGCAGCCCTGCGCAAGACGCTGGCCGACTCGATCGCCGGAGCGAATTTCCTCACCGACAAGAAGCGCAGGATTCCGCTCACCATCGCCTTGCTCGACGATCTCACCCAGCGCCTGCCGACGGATGCCTACCTCGAACGCCTGCAGATCGAGAACAAGCAGGTGCAGTTGCAGGGCCAGGCCACCGAAGCGGCGAAACTGATCGCGCTGCTCGGCGCATCGCCGTGCCTGGGCAATCCGGGATTCCAGGGCCAGGTGCAGCCGGATGCGCGCACCGGCAAGGAGCGCTTCCAGATCAACGCCGACCTCAAGGAATGCAGTCCGCACGGTGTCGCGAAAGCGGATGCCGGAGCGACGCCGGCGAAGGTGCCGGCACCCGCTGCGCCAACGCCGGCGGCGAAGCCCGCAGCCGAGAAGCCCGCGCCGCCCGTTGTGCCCGCGCCGCCGAAAACCGCGCCAGCGGCAGGCGCACCTGCTTCCCGGCCAGCATCGGGCGACGCGACCGCGCGCGGCCCATTGACGCCCGAGCCGATCGAGAGCAGGGAAGTGAACAAGCAGCGCCCGCGCGAAATCCGCGAAGGCGAGGCCGCAGGGAACCGCAAGGACGCGGAGGTCACGCATGGCAAACAGTAAACTCCAGCCGAAGGACGGTCGTTTTCTCGCGGTGGTGCTGCTGCTGATTACCCTCGCGCTCATCTATCTGGTCGGCATCCACTGGTGGTTCGTCGCGCCGCATCTGGAGATCGCCGGGCAGATGCAGGAGTTGCGCGAGCAGCAGGCGCGTTTCAGTCGCGCGATCGCCGAGCGGCCCGAAATCGAAAAGCGCGTCGCCGAAGTCAAGGCGTACGAGCAGGGCAACCAGGCGTTCCTGTCGGAGACGGATCCGAATGCGGCGTCGGCGGCGCTGATCCAGCGCCTCAAGGCGGCGATGAGCGACCACGCCAAGAACGAAGCTCGCTGCCAGAACGTGAGCACGCAGAGCTACAACGGCGGCGAGGATGAGCTGTACAAGCGTGTCACGGTGCAAGCGCGCCTGAAGTGCGACCTCGAACCGCTCGCGGCGATCCTGTACGACCTCGAGAACGGCAAGCCGTACCTGTTCGTCGACCAGGTGATGATCTACAAGCAGCAGACCTACACGCCGCCGGGCGCGAAGACCGTAGCGGTGCCGCTCGACGTGCGCTTCAACGTGTCGGGCTACCTGCGCGAACCGGGCAAGGCGGCGAAATGAACATCCGCACCGCACGCCTGACCACGAACATCCTCGGCGGCCTCTGTGCTGCGCTGGTGTTGCTCGCGATCCTGCAATACGCCGGGTTCGGCCGCGGCTATGCGTGGAGCAGCGACGACGGCGGCGGCGAAGGCAATGCGGTGCCGGGCAGCATCGACAAGCAGGCATTGCAGATGCCGCCCGCGTCCGCATTCGCCGCCGTGGACGAGCATCCGCTGTTCAACGACGATCGCATGCCGACGCCGGTCGATGCCGCCGGCAGTGCCGACACGCCGCCCCCGAGTCCGCTGAACGTCGCACTGACCGGCGTCATCCTCGACGAGGAGAACCACGTGCGCGTCGCCATGTTGCAGGACAAGGCGCGGAACCAAGCGGTTGCGCTCAAGGTCGGAATGCCGCTGGAAGGCGAGCAGGCGAGCTGGACGCTGGTCGAGGTCAAGCCACGCCTGGTCGTATTCAGGAATGCGGCGAACGAAAGCGCGGAAGTGGAACTGGAGACCGCGCTGAAGCCGAGTGCCGCGAGTCCGGCGCGTGGCGGCAAACCGTCCGCGCCGGCCGCTACGCCGCGGAACGCCGCGGCGCCTCCGAAGAAAACCGAGGATGCGAGCAGCGACCTGGCGCGCCGCATCGAAGAACGTCGCAAGCAGATGCGCGAAGATGCCGAACGCCTGCGCAATGGCGCGA
Source organism: Dokdonella sp. (assembly GCF_044227025.1). Lineage (GTDB taxonomy): Bacteria > Pseudomonadota > Gammaproteobacteria > Xanthomonadales > Rhodanobacteraceae > Dokdonella_A. The sequence continues at coordinate 111,102 of NZ_JBGAFX010000007.1, forward strand.
AGCCCGCGAAATAGACCGAATGATGGAGTGAGCCACGTGCGATCCCGATTGACGACCCTCCTGCTGAGCCTCGGCCTCGCGCTGCTGGCCGGCTGTGCCTCACCGGGGGTGAAGGTGCCTGCGCGCGACAGCGACGTGCTGACCGCCGAGACCATCCTCAAGCCCGCCGCGCCGATCGCGGCCGAAGACGGCGCAAGCGGGATCTCGATCTCGCCGAAGACGGATGCGAACCGTCCGCCGCCGAAACCCGAGATCGAGGTCGGCACCGCCAAGTTCTACAAGCCGCAGCCGGTACCTTCGCGCGGCGGCGGCGAGGGCCAGGTCACGTTCAATTTCGAAAACCAGCCGGTGCAGGCGGTGGTCAAGGCGATCCTCGGCGACATGCTGCAGGAGAACTACACGATCGCACCGAACGTCGGCGGCAACGTCACCTATTCCACTTCCAAGCCGATCCGCCGCGAAGACGCGATGCCGGTGCTCGAGATGCTGCTGTCGTGGACCGGCAACGCGATGGTGCGCGAGGGCGGGCGCTACACGGTGTTGCAGTCGAAGGATGCTATCGCCGGCAAGTTGACGCCGCGCGTCGGCGCAACCCAGCAGCCGGGCTACTCGCTGCGCATCTTTCCGCTGAGTTACATCTCGGCGAGCGAGATGGCGAAACTGCTCAAGCCGTATGCGAAGCCGGATGCATTCGTCAGCCTCGACCCGAACCGCAGCCTGATCGTGATGGCCGGCAATCCCTCCGAGCTCGACAACTACCAGCGCACGATCGACACCTTCGACGTCGACTGGCTCAAGGGCATGTCGGTCGGCGTGTTCACGATGCAGCACGTCGACGTGACGAAGCTGATGCCCGACCTCGATGCGCTCTTCGGCAGCAAGGGCGAGTCGCCGCTCGCCGGCATGTTCCGCTTCATGCCGATCGAACAGACCAACGCGATGATCGTGATTACGCCGCAGCCGGAATATCTCAAGCAGGCCGAAGAGTGGTTGCGTCGCCTCGATCGCGGTGGCGCCGAGAATTCGGTGCAGCTGTACGTCTACAACGTGAAAAACCTGAAGGCGCCGGATCTCGCCGATTATCTCAGCCAGATCTTCCTCGGCACGTCGTCGGGCGGCAGTCGGCGCAGCAGCACGTCGGGCAGCGTGGGGCAGGGTCTGCGTCCAGTCACGATCGGCGGCATCGGGGGGCGCGGCGGCAGCTCGATGAGCTATCAGAACTCGACGCGCCCGCAGGCGAAGGACGAAAAGGCGACGCCAGCTGCCACGCCTGCGGCCACCGGCAGTGGTGGCAACAAGGATTCGGACATCCGCATCTCGGCGATCGAGGAGAACAATCAGCTGATGATCATGGCGCAGCCCGTCGAATGGGATCAGATCGAAGCTGCGATCAAGAAGCTCGACGTGATTCCCCTGCAGGTGCAGATCGAGGCGAGGATTCTCGAAGTATCGCTGACCGGTGCGCTGCAGTATGGCGTGCAGTGGTGGCTCGGCAATCTGCAGAGTGCCAATGGCACCTACGACAATCCACGCGGCCCGTATCCGTACCCGAACGAGCACGATCGGCACGGAGCGCTTGCCGGATCGGTCGGGCCGCCCTCGACCTGCAGTGGATCGAGTTGTACGCCAGCGACGATTTTCTGGTCCTTCATCAACAGCAAGTTCCAGGTGCAGTTGAGCGCACTCGAAACATCGGGGCAGGCAAAGTCGCTGTCGGCTCCTTCGCTGGTCGTAGCCAACAATCAGGAAGCGCAACTGAGCGTCGGTCAGCAGATTCCGGTGCAGCAGATTTCCTATACCGGCCTGACCGGCGTCAATAACGGCACGAATCAGCTTTCGGGTCTTTCGAGCGTGCAGTACCTCAATACCGGCGTCACGCTCGACGTCAAGCCGCGCGTCAATCCGGGTGGCCTCGTTTATCTTGAAATCAGCCAGGAAGTGAGCAATCCGGGCCCGGCGTCGGCGGGTACGAATCCACCGATCAATCAGCGTCAGATCCAGACCCAGGTTGCGGTGCAGAGCGGCCAGACGGTGCTGCTCGGAGGCCTGATTCGCGATGACCAGGGCGATACCGATTCAGGTGTTCCCTTGCTCAATCGCGTGCCGCTGTTGCGCAATCTTTTCGGATCGACCAACAAGACCAAGAACCGCACTGAACTCATCGTGCTGATTACGCCGCGCGTGATATCGAGCGTCGACGAGGCGCGTGAAATGACCGCGGACTACGCGCGCCAGTTCGAGTCGCTTCAACCGTTGCGATCGAGTTCGCCGCCGCCGCCCGTCGCAGCGCAACCCGCACCACCCGAACGCGCAAGAACATACCCGACCCATGACGACGCGAAGCCGCAAGAGGATCATCCGAATGACAACTAGACTGCCGCAAATCTTCGGCATCGCGGCGCTCGCACTTGTCGCACTGGTCGCCGCGGGCTGCACCGATCATTCGAATCCGGACAGCGTCGATCGGCGCTCGGTCGAACGCTGGAATTACCTGATCGCGCATGAGGCGGAGAAGGCCTACGACTACCTGACGCCCGGCTACCGCGCCACCCAGACGCGCGAAGCGTATGCCGCCGCCATGAACAATCGGCCGGTGCAGTGGAAGGGTGCGAAGTTCAAGCAGAAGACCTGCGACGGCGAGCGTTGCCAGGTCGAGGTCGATGTCACCTACAGGCTCATGACGCCCGGCATGGGCGGCAAGGCGATCGAAACCACCAGTACCCAGGCGGAGATCTGGATATACTCCCAAGGGAACTGGTATTTCCTTCCCAACTGATTGAATTCGCTGGCATGTTGAGGCGTTGGTCGAAGGGATTGCACCGCCCTTTCCTTTGCCTTAACATGGCGGCGCTGTTGCCTGACCCTGCCCATGCCCTCTGGGGTATGCCTGTTGTACGTGCGGGGTCGGCGGTAAAGCAAAAAGCCCTGTGATCAAAATTTAGGAGTGTTGCGATGAAGAAGAACACCTTGACGACTGCCGTCGTCGCCGGTATTGCCGGCGTCGCTGGCTTCGCGGGCCTGGCGAATGCCGTCGACCTGAATCCCGATGGTCTCGGCCAGGTTCTGATCTACCCGTACTACACGGTCAACAATGGCCAGGACAGCCTGTTCTCCGTGGTCAACACCACGGACCAAGGCAAGGCCGTGAAGGTGCGCTTCCTTGAAGGCTACAACAGCCGCGAAGTGCTCGACTTCAACCTGTTCCTGTCCCCGCACGACGTGTGGACGGCGGCCGTGACGGCCACCGGCGCGGACGATGCCTCCGGCGCCAAGCTCATCACGAGCGACCACAGCTGCACCTACCCGGCCATCCCGGCCGGCGGCCAGCCGTTCTCGAGCGCGGCCTACACGGGCGGCTCGATCGCTCCGTTCAATGTGAAGGACGCGGGTCCGCAGACCATCGCTCGTACGCGCGAGGGTTACCTCGAGCTGATCTCGATGGGCGACATCGTCCCGACCAGCGCCCTGTTCGACACCACGCTGCATGCGCAGACCGGTACCCCGAACGAAGGCACGCCGGAGTGCGACAAGCCGACGCTGCTCGCCGCTGCTGGCGCGCTCGTTCCGCCGACCTCGGGCCTGTTCGGCTCGGGCTCGATCGTGAACGTCAACGAAGGCACGTTCCACGGCTACAACGCTGACGCGGTGGACGGCTTCACCTCCACCACGCTGTTCTTCGGTTCGTCGGCCCTCGAGCCGTCGCTGCAGAACGCGAACTCGGCCGAGTCCGCCCTGGCCGCTCGTGCGTACGTGTTCGTGAACGGCGCGCTGGTCACCGCTGACTACGCTCTCGGCGTCGACGCCGTGTCCGCCGTGTTCATGACGGACCACCTGTACAACGAGTTCCTCGTTTCCGAAGGTCTCGGCGCGAACACCGACTGGGTTGTCACGTTCCCGACCAAGCGCTTCTACGTCGACCAGCTGGCTTACCCCACTGCGCCGCGCGCTCCGTTCGTCGAGAAGTTCGCCGCCCCGGGTGAGTCGAACGTCGCCGTCGGCATTGGCCTGTACGACCAGGAAGAGTACTTCACGACGTCGGAAGAGGGCTTCTCGCCGCCGGTCGGCTCGCGTCCGTCCTCGCTGCCGTACGAAGTCAACGTCATCAGCTTCCTGAACGACACCGCCGCTGGCGATCCGTCGGGCGTGTTCGGTTCGCACCTGCGTCCGAACATCACCCCGCTCGGCGAAGCTGGCTGGTTGGATCTCGGCCTGAACGACGCGATCGAACCGCACGCGCTGGGTACGGGCGTGGCTGTGGCTCCGGCAACGGGCGCCGTGGTGTTCAACGGTCTGCCGGCAACGGGCTTCATGAGCTACAACATCATCAATGCGAATGCGCAGCCGGGCAAGCTGGCCAACTACGGCAGCCTGTTCCGTCACCGTGCGAACCGTTCGTGCACCGTCGGTGGTGTCGCCTGTTCGTAATGGTTTGACGTGATGTGTTTCACCGGAGGGGGCCGCAAGGCCCCCTCTTTTTTTTTGGTGCGCCCGGCACGGGCACGTTCCTTGAGGCAGACCTCCCGTCAGCCGACCACCGGCGAGCGAAGTGATTGCAATGGAGACGCCGGACGTGCGTCGGCTGTTCCAGCGATGCGGGATCGAAGGATGCGGCGGGCGTCTCCGAAGGCCGCAACGCTTGATCGACTTTCCGGCGGCGTGGCCAAGGGCGCGCGCGATGGCCAGGTCGAGACCGACGGGTGCCGTTGCGCCCTGTCCACCGCTGCCTAGGCGTCATGCCAAAATCGCCCGCGGAGCGGAGGAAAAGCGCCGCTGTACGTACCCGGTGCTTCCGTGCACCGTCTACATTTCACAACAATTTTATACCCCCGGCCGGCATGGAGAGGTAGAATGGGCGCGACGAATTCTGCTCGCAGCACGTGGACTTGAACCCATGTTTCATCGCTTCCAGCTTCAACGCCCGATCCGCCTCCTCGTCGCCGTCGTCGGCGCACTTGTTGCGCCGCTGGCCAGCGCCCAGGTGCAGATCAAGCTGACCACGACGCAGTCGCAAGACTGCACCGCCCTCACCGACTCGCAAGGCCTGCGCTTGGCTCCGGACGGCGTCAATCTGTTGGCAACTGGCGTGGCGCTGTCGGGCAACGGCTGCGGTGGCAACAACGCGGCGGACTATCAGGTGGCTACCTCGGTCCCTGCCAATGTGACGGCGGGTACGGCATTCAACGTCAGCTGGTCCGCGGCGGCGGCTGCCACCGCCTGCTATTACAGCGGTTCATCAGCGGCAGGTTGGCCGGTTGGTAGCAGTGCCTGCACGGGCGCTGCCTGTGCGGGTTCGCACAATACGTCGGTAACCGTAGCCGCAGCGGGCAGCTATACCTTCGGCGTGATCTGCACCAATGCCACCGGCGCGGCCTCGGGCACAACCACCGCCACTGGCGCCCCGCAACCGCCGCAGCCGAACGGTTTCGCGCTCACGGCGCCGGCCACCGCGACGGTGGGTACGCCGTTCTCGGTGAGCTGGTCGGTCAGCGGCGCCACCTCCTGCACCGGCACGGCCTCGCTGAGCGGCAGCTCCGCCAACCTGCCGGGCTGGACGGACACGACCTCCCCCGGTTCCCCGCGCAGCGTGACGGCGACCTTGGCCGGCACCTACACCTTGCAGCTCATCTGCTCGAATGCCGTCCCTGGCAATGCCACCAGCCAGCAGGCGATCGTTGTCGTCGGCGGCGGTGTCGATCCCGACAACTGCCCGGCCACGCCGATGTCGCGCATGACAGTGGCAACTATCCAATACCCGAACATTCCGCCGGGGAGCACCACGCGCACCAACGTGGATCTGCGCGCCTACGAAAACATCTGGGGCCACAGCGACAAACTGGACGCGGCCGTCCTTTGGCCCGGTCGGGCCGGCTCCCAGCCAGCGATCATGAACTGGCCCAAGACGCAGTACATTGCGGCAAAGTTCCATGTGCCCGCCGGTCAGTCGACCACGTCCAATGGATGGCTGGGTTATGGCTCCTATTTCTCCGGGCCTGCCATCACGCTGGCTATCAGCACGCAATGCGGTGATTTCGCACCGGTCAATCCGCTGTGCGTGACCACGCGCAACGGCGGCGAGTCGTTCGGCAAATGGCGCATCGTGCCGAATCTCAATGGTTGCCCGCTGACGCCGGGTCAGGACTATTTCATGAACATGCGCATGGAAAACCCGCAGACGAGTGATTGCGGCGGTGGTGGCGCTTGCACACTCGCCACGAACAATACGTTCACGAACTGACATCCACACGGTCTGACCTTCGCGCCGGCAGCAATGCCGGCGCGAAACTATTTGTGCGGTCGCGATTCCAATGCGATCCAGAATCCACTGATACGGAGTTTCATCATGTCGTCGTTGCGCGTTTGCCTGCCCGTGATTGCTTCCCTGCTGTTTTCCGCACCGTGTATCGCGCAGACGACCGGAGCACCCAGCACGGTGGTGGTCAAGCAGGGTGACGTCAGTGTCACGCTGGCCGACGTGGACGCGTTCGCGAAGAGCGTGCCGGCGAAGGACCGGCGCGGCTTCTTCGACAATCCCAATCGCATCGAGTCGCTGCTGACCAACCTGCTGCTGCAAAAACAGCTCGCTGCCGAGGCGCGTGCCGCGGGAATCGACAAGTCGCCGGCAACCCAGTCGCAGATCGAGCTGGCCATCGACACCGAACTGGCCAAGATCCGCATGCAGCAATTCCGTACCGACGTGAAAGTGCCCAACCTGGATGAGCTGGCGCGCGAGGAATACATTGCGCACAAGGAGAAGTACCTGCTGCCGGTGACGGTGACGGTCAAGCATGTGCTGATCTCCACCAAGGAGCGCAGCGACGAAGAAGCAAAGGCCCTGGCGGACAAGGTGGCCGTCGAAGCGAAAGCCGATCCTGCCGGCTTCGACGCCCTGGTGGAGAAATATTCCGACGATCCCAGCAAGGCCGACAACCACGGCGTCATCGTCGATGCGGCCAGCGGCAAGTACGCGCCGGAGTTCGCCCAAGCTTCGGGCGAGCTGATGAAGCCGAACGAAATTTCGCCGGTGGTCAAGACCGGCTTCGGCTACCACGTGATCGAACTGGTCAAGCGCGAAGAAGCGAAAAAGCGCAGCTTCGAAGAGGTCAAGGGCGAGATCGCCGCGCGCCTGCGTAGCGAATTCGTGGACAAGCAGGTCAAGGGTCACACCGACGCGCTGCGCAACCAGCCGATGGATGCCAATGAGGCTCTGGTAGCGTCGTTGCGCCAGCGTTACGCCGACGAGGCGACTTCACCCGCGGGCAAGTGAGCAGCGGCGTGCGCATGGCCATGCAGCCATCCTGTGCGCGCGCTCGACGTTCCAGCGGCTTCTCGCGCCCGTGATGCCGGTCGCACTGACGCTGCGCTTCGTGCAGCGCGAGCTGCGCAACCGTTTCGCGGGCAGCTTCTCCGGTGGCCTGTGGGCGGTGCTGCAACCGCTGCTGCAACTGGCCGTCTACTCGCTCGTGTTCGTGCACATCTTCAAGGCGCGCGTCCCCGGCGCGGATGCGCCCGGTTACGTGCCGTTCCTCGTCACCGCACTGTGGCCGTGGACCGCCTTCGCCGAGGCGATCCTGCGTTCGACCACCGCGGTCCAGGACAATGCGGCGCTGATCGGCAAAGTCGCGTTGCCGCGCGAGGTGCTGGTGGTGGCGGCGGTGTGCTCGAGTTTCGCGATCCATGTGGCCGGTTTCGTCGCCATCGTGGTGGTCATGGGGCTGCTGGGCGAGAGCATTTCCCTCTCAATGCTGCCGCTGGCGCTGCTGTTGTACCTGCCGCTGTTCGCGCTCGCTCTGGGACTCGCGCTCGCGTGTGCCGCGATCCAGGTCTTCGTGCGTGACCTCATCCAGGCCTTGGGCCAGCTGTTGCCGCTGCTGATGTTCGCCGCGCCGGTCTTCTACGATCGAACCCTGTTGCCCGATCGCTTCCAGGGCTGGCTCGACCTCAACCCGTTCACTTTCTACGCCGAATCGTTCCGCGCCCTGCTGCTCCACCATGGTCGCATCGAACTGGCGCAGGTCGGCATCGCGCTCACCACCGCCGTGTTGTGCCTGCTGCTGGGCCACTGGCTGTTTCGTCGACTCGATCCGCACTTCGAGGACTTTCTGTGAGCAACGTGCTGATCGAAGCGCGTGGCCTCGGCAAGGCCTATCCGAAGGTGCATCGGAGCAGCGACCGCATTCGCGCACTCGGCCGGTTGCTGTTCAGTGGAACCGATCGGGATCGCATCAGTGTATTGCGCGACGTCGACCTCGAGGTTCGCCGCGGCGAATCGCTCGGCCTGATCGGCGCGAACGGCGCCGGCAAGTCGACCCTGCTCAAGTTGCTGACCGGCGTACTCACGCCGACCACCGGCCGCGTGCGCGTGAACGGTGAAGTCGGCGCCTTGCTCGAACTGGGCGCCGGGTTCCATCCCGAATACAGCGGGCGCGACAACATCACGATGGCGGCTGCGCTGCACGGAATCAGCGCGGCCGAACTGCGTCGACGCCTGCCGGAGATCATCGAATTCGCCGACATCGGCCGTTACATCGACGAACCGGTGAAGCACTATTCCTCCGGCATGGTCGTGCGGCTCGGCTTCGCGGTGATCGCGTCGTTGAAGCCGGACCTGCTCATCACCGACGAGGTGCTCGCGGTCGGCGACGAGTCATTCCAGAAGAAGTGCGTGAAGTGGATGCAGGATTACCTTGCCGATGGCGGCACCCTGATCCTCGTTTCGCACAGCATGTATCACATTCAGAAGCTGTGCCGGCATGCGTGCTGGCTGCGCGATGGAGAAGTCGCGATGACCGGCGACGTGTTCGATGTCACCCAGGCCTATCTCGCCTGGCACGAGCGCAAAGCGGCACCTGACATGGCCATCGACAACGCCGATCGGCACAACGTCGAATTCAGCGTGCTCGATGTCGCACTCAACGGCAACGCGGCAACCGCGCCGCTGTTGCTGGAGCGCGGTGATGCGTTGCGTTTGCAGGCTCGCATCCGCTCGCGCGAGGATCGCGTGCCATGCATCGCGGTCGGCATCGTGCGCGCCGATGGCACGCCGGTGTATGGCGTCAGCAGCGAGATGGACGGGCATGTGCCGGTTCGGCTCGGGCCCGGCGAATACGCCTGCGAGCTCGAGTTCCCGGCGTTGCCGTTGCTGCCCGGCAGCTATACCGTGCGCGTGCATCCGATGGACCCCGAAGGCGTGCGTGTCTTCGACACGCTCGAGCGCAGCGTGACGATCCGTGGCGCGACGCGTGAGTTCGGCCTGGTGCAACTGGCGCATCGCTGGCACTCCCCCGCCCGGGAGGGTGGGCCATGAGCGACCAGCTTCCCTTCACCGGCGAGCGCTTCACACCCGAGTGCGTGCGCGAGATCTGGTACGAGCACTGGCACCGCTATGCATTCGCGCGCCGGCTCGCGGTCGGCCGGCGCGTGCTCGACGCGGCGTGCGGCGAAGGCTACGGATCGGCGATGCTGTCGAGCGTTGCGGCGGACGTGGTCGGCATCGACATCGACGCGGCGGCCGTGGCGCATGCGCGTTCGCGCTACGCGGCCTTGCCGCGCCTGCGCTACGAATGCGGCGACGCGACCTCCCTGCCATTCGCCGACGGCTCATTCGATCTGGTCGTCTCGTTCGAGACGCTCGAGCATCTCGCCGCGCAGGAGCAGCTGTTGCAGGGCTTCGCGCGCGTGCTCGCCGACGACGGCGTGCTGGTCATTTCCTCGCCGGACAAGCGCACCTACAGCGAACTGGCCGGCTTTCGCAATGAGTTCCATGTGCGCGAGCTGTATCGCGAGGAACTGCTTGCATTGCTGCGTCCGCATTTCCCGTCGATACGCTTGTACGGACAGAAGCTCCTGTTCCAGTCGGCCATCTGGTCGCTGGATGGCGCGCCGGCGACGAGCGAGGCGCTGACCGCGCAGCGCAGCGACGAGACCGTGCAGCCCGGCCTGGCCCATGCGCCGATGTACTACGTCGCGGTGTGTGCCCGGCGTGAGTGTCCGGCGGACCTGCCGGACCTGTCCGTGTTCGGTGACGACCAGGAATCGGTCTACGCACACTACAATCACGAAATCCGCAAGAACATCAGCGCTGGCGCCCGCATCGCCGAGCTCGAGGCCGAACTCGAACGGTCGCGTGCGCAGCCTGCATCCGCGCCTGTGCGCGACTGGCGCTGGTGGCGCCGCAACCGGTAGACCGATGAGCAGCCAATTCAACTATCAGATCAACTACGGTGCCGGGACACCCGGTGCGTCGCCGCGCATCGACCCCGCCGCGCCGCTGTACGCGTCCGAGGACGGCGTGGTGGCCTCGCTGTCGAACAACGAATGCATCTTCCAGGTCAAGCGCAGCGGCGAGACGCATGTGATGACCTTCCAGGTGCTGCAGGCGCTCGACCAGAGCCGCGAGTTCCGCACGCTCGACGAGCACGTCGCGCGCATCATGGCGACGATCCCCGGGCTTGCCTCGCAGCGCGAAGGCGTCGTGCGCGTGCTCGAGAGCCTGACCCGGCGTGGTCTGCTCGTGTCGGACAGCGAGTTCCTGAAGCGTGTGGCGGGTGCCGCTGCGGCGGAGCCGGAGCCGCTGCGAGCCGTGTTCATCCGCGCCTGCGAACGTCCGGATCGCGTCGAGCGGCTGCTTGCCACGCTGGCCGATTACGAACGGCGTTTCCGCGCCAATCGCCACTACGTGTTGCTCGACGACTCCACCTCGCGCGACGCGGCGAATCGCCATCGCGACCTGCTGCGCGAATTCGCCCGCGCGACCGGCTGCAAGCTGACCTACATCGGCGCCGCCGAACGCCAGCGCCTGCTCGACTCGCTCGCGCGCGCCGTGCCGCAGGCGGCGCAAAGCCTGGCGTGGCTCGCCGGCGGCAGCGAGCCGGGCCGCTTCGGTGGAGGACGCTCGTGGAACGTCGCGATGCTGCTGTCGGCAGGCGCGCGCGCGATCCTGCTCGACGACGACCATCGCCTGCCGCTGCGCCGGCTGGAGGACATGCGCGAAGGCCTGGATCCGAATCCATCGGCGGCGTCGACCACGCGCTTCTTCCGCAACATCGACAACGCGCTCGGTGCCGGCGAGGAGGTCGAAGAGGATCCGTTCGAATTGCATCTGGACGTGGTGGGACGGCCGCTCGGCGCGCTGACCTCGTCGCGGCGCTACGCGATCGAGCCGGCTGCATTGCGCGGACTGACCCTGAGCCGCCTCGACCATCTGCATGGCGGCGCACCGATCCGCACCACCCATCATGGCAGCTATGGCAGCGCGCGCTCCGAATCGGGCCTGTGGCTGTATCATCTGTCGCCGGAAGACCGCGCCGAATTCACGCGCGATCGCGACAGCTACCTGCGCAATGTCGAGGGCGGCAGCGTCTGGTACGGCTACCGGCAGGCTCGCGCGGCGGGCGCCGGCACGTTCAGTCCGTTTGCGTTCGACAACAGCGTCATGTTGCCGTGCACGAATCCGCTCGGTCGCGGCGAGGACGCCTTGTTCTCGAGCGTGGCCGAGCTGTGCCATGACGGGGCGCTCATGCTCGAGCTGCCGCTCGCGATCGGCCACGTGCAGGAGTCGCAGCGCAAACGATCCACGCAGACGCTCGCGGCGCACGCGCCGCGCTTCAATTATTTCGTGACCGACTTCGTGCGCAGGCAATTGCCGCAGTTCAACGCGGATGACCCGGCGCAACGCCTGCGCCTGCTTGCCGCACACTTGCGTGACATCGGTGGAGCAAACGAGCGCGGCTGCTTGCGCCAGTTGCAGGACTACCTCGCCTATTCGCGCGCAGACCTGATCGAGCGTCTGCAGAACCAGTACGACGGCGCACCCGACGCGCCGGTGTACTGGCAGGCCGATGTGCGCACGATCATCCAGGAGAACGGCAAGGCGCTGATCGCGAAGGCGCCACCGCGCCTCGGCGACTGGCCGGAAGGCATCGACGAAGCCGCGTGCGCGACCCGCCTGCGCAAGGAAACGACCGAACTCGCCGGCGCGTACGAGGCCTGGCCCGCGTTGTGGTCGTGCGCGCGCGACCAGGGCGCGCGCCTGCTCGGCGCGGTCTGACCTTCGTCGTGGGTACGGAGTCGATCGCCGGACTCACCAGCGTCATCGTCGTCGCGGCCGACAGCGGCCCCCTGCTGCGCAGCTGCGTCGAATCGATCCTGGCAGCGCGCGATCCGCTCGAACTGCTGCTGGTCGACAATGCCTCGGGCGATGGCGTGGTGGAGCAGGTCGAGGCGGCGCACCGCGCCGATGCGCGCCTGCGGGTACTGCGCAATGCGGGCAATCTCGGCTTCGGCCCCGCATGCAACCGCGGTGCCGCGCAGGCAGTCGGCGACGTGTTCGTGCTGCTCAATCCCGATTGCATCGCCCCGCACGACTTCATCGGGCGCGTGCGTGCGGCGTTGTCGAGCGATCCGCGCATCGGCATGCTCGGCGTGCAGGTCACCGATACCGATGGCCGTCCGGCGCGCGGCAACCGGCGCCGCGATCCGACCTTGCGCCGCGCGCTGGCGACGCTGACCGGCCTTGCGCGGCTGGAAGCGCGCTGGCCCGCGTGGCAGGGCGTCGAAATGCCGCCGGCGAACGGGGCGGGTGTCGAAACGGTCGAGGCCGTGTCCGGCGCGTGCATGATCCTGCCGCGTGCCGCGTTCGAGCGGGTCGGCGGTTTCGATGAAGGATACTTCCTGCATGCCGAGGACCTCGACCTGTGCCGGCGCGTGCGCGACGCCGGTTGGCGCGTCGCGATCGATCCGGGCACCCGGGTGGCACATGCGCAGGGCAGCTCCAGTCGAGCGCGACCGCTGTTCGTCGCGCGCCACAAGCACCGGGGCATGTGGCGCTACTTCACCAAGTTCGATCCCGCCGCGCGCAACCCGCTGCTGCGCGCGGCCGTGTGGCTTGGAATCTGGTCACACTTCGTCACTGCCGGGCTGCTCAAGTCGGCGCGGCGGCGATGAAGCGACTCAGTTGTTGAACGTGCTGTTCAAGCCGATCGAGCATTCGGGCTGACCGATGCAGTCCTGTGGCTGTGCGTTGACGAGACGCCCGTTCACGAAGTAGTCGGTGTCGGGAGTCAACGGACAGTTCTGCACGTTCGGCGAGATACGCCATTTGCCAAACGACTCGCCCGCGCCACGCGTACTTACGCATGCCGTGTTGGCGGGCAGGAAGTCGCCGCACGTGGTGCTGATCGCGATCTCCATCAAAGGGCCGGAAAAATAGGTCGAGTAGCCGTAGAACCCTGAGCTCGTCGTCGTGATGCCGGGCGGCACATGGAATCGCGCCGCGAAGAATTGGTTCTTGCCGAAATGCAACAACGCCGGCGAGGAGCCGTTGCGGCCGGGCCAAGGCACGACGCTGTCATTGTTGTTCGAGTGGCCCCAGATATTTTCGAACAGCGTGAGGTCGACGTCCTGGCGCAACGAATAGCCGGTCGTCGGGTAGCGGATGTCGCCGCGCGACGCGCGGATCGAGCTGTCGGGACAGCCGTCCAACGAAAGGTCGAAGGTGTCGCTAAAGACGACATCGCCCGCAGCGAGCAGGGAGGCGGAGAGTAGCAATGCACTCGTCGCGAACACGGGTCACCTCATCGCTTGTTTCAGGCGCCTTACAGTGTAACAAGCGGCGAATTTCGTATGTTAAAGAGTTGCGCGCTTCAGTGGCCAAGCACGTTGCCTATCGCCAGTTGGCAGCTCGGGTTGCCGCCGCAGTCCGTCGCCTGCGGGTCGGCGAGCCGGATGTTGACGAAATAGTCCGCGCCCGGCGTCAGAGGGCAATTGATCGCGCTCGGCGCGATGCGCCACTTGTTCTCGAAGATTTCGCCGGTGCCGCGCGTCGCGACGCAGCGCGCGTCCACGGGCGCGAAATCGCCGCAGCGCTCGCTCAGCGACAGCGTCAGCAACGGGCCCGAATAGTAGGACGCGTAGACAAAGAAGCCATAGTCGCTGGTCGGGAAATCCGGTGGCACGTGGAAGCGCGCGGCCACGAACTTGTCCTTGTCGAAGTCGAGGATTGCCGACGTGTACTGGTTCCCGCCAGGCCAGGCGAGTTCCGCGTCACTGCTGGTCGCGTGACCCCAGATGCCCTCGAAGCGCGTGAGGTCACCGAACAACCGTACCGAATTGTTGGTGTTCGGGTAACGGATACGGCTGATCGACAGGCGTGAAGAACTGTCCGGGCAACCATCCGCGCTCAGATCGAACGTGTCGGAATAGATGATGTCCGATGCCCCGAAAACCGAGGCGGCAACGAGGAAGGCAGCGCTGGCGAACATTGAAGCTCCTGCGAAATCGATGCACGAGGGCTCGGCGAGGCCGCGCCCTCCGCGGAGTGGACTCTGGCTATGCCGTGCGCCGCGTCGCGCTGCGGTAGAGCAGCCAGCCGACGACGGCGAGTACGGCGAGGCCGGCGAGCTGGCCGAAGTGCAGCTTCTCCGGCAGGGCAAGCACGTCGGCCTTGCCGGACACGACGATCGGGATCGCGATGAGGATGCCGGTCAGCGCTTCGCCGGTGATGAGGCCGGCCGAGAACAGCGTGCCCGGGCGGTGCACGCGATCGCGCTCGGCCTCGTCGTGCGGATGCACGCCATGCTTCTTTTCGACGAACCACGAGATCAGGCCGCCGAGGAAGATCGGCACCATCAGTTCGAGCGGGAGGTAGATGCCGATCGCGGCGCCAAGCACGGGCACGCGGAAGTGCGAGCCGCGCGACTTCAGCCACTCGTCCAGCGCGATGATCGCGGCGCCGATCAGCGCGCCGATGCCGATCATGTCCCACGGCAGGTGGCCGCCGAACAGGCCCTTGGCCACCGACGCCATCAGCATCGCCTGCGGCGCTTCGAGCGAGTTCGGATGCAATGCATCCTTCGGGCCGATGCCGTAGGCGGTCGCGAGCAGGTTCAGCACCGGCGCCATCACGAGCGAGCACGAGAACGCGCCGATCATGAGCATCAACTGCTGCTTCCACGGCGTCGCGCCGACCAGATAGCCGGCCTTGAGATCCTGCAGGTTGTCGCCACCGACGGCCGCCGCGCAGCAGACCACCGCGCCGATCATGATCGCGGCGACCGGGCCGATCTTCGAATCGGGACCGAGCAGCAGCATCAGCACGACCGAGGCGAACAGGATCGTCGCGATCGTGATCCCGGAGACCGGGTTGTTCGACGAGCCCACCAGCCCCGCGAGATAGCCCGACACCGACACGAACAGGAAGCCGGCGACGATCATGATGATCGTCATCGGGATGCTCACCCACCACATGCCGACGATCGCCTGGTACAGCGCGAGCAGGGGCAGGGTGAATGCGACCAGCGCAACCAGCATCCACTTCATCGGCAGGTCGCGCTCGGTCTCGGCGATCGTCGCGCCACCGCTGCCCTTGCGCGCGGCGGCGATGCCACTCTTGATCCCGGAGACGAGCGACTTGCGCAGCGAGAACAGCGTCCACACGCCACCGATCAGCATTGCGCCGACGCCGAGGTAGCGCACCTGCGCCGAACGGATCATCGCCGCCGCATCCGCCGCGCTGGCGCCGGCCAGTTGCAGCGCGAGCGCAGGATCGTGGTTCATGAAGAACGCGTGGTAGAGCGGGATCGCGATGTTGTAGGACAGGATGCTGCCCGACACGACGACGATGCTGACGTTGAGGCCGATGATGTAGCCCACGCCGAGCAGCGCCGGCGACAGGTTCGTGCCCATGTAGCCGAGGTACTTGCCGATAAAGCCGGAGCCGACCGCGTTGTCCGGGATCATCCGCAGGCCGCTCTCGGCGGCGAGCTTGACCAGTGCGCCGATCGCGCCTGCGACGGCAAGGATCTTCACGCCCGGACCCGGATTCTCGCCCGCGCGCAGCACTTCCGCAGCGGCCTTGCCTTCCGGGAACGCGAGCGGTTCCTCGACGATCATCGAGCGGCGCAGCGGCACCGAGAACAGCACGCCGAGCAGGCCGCCGAGACCGGCGATCGCGAGCACCCACGAATACTTGAAGTCCTGCCATGCGCCGAGCATGACCAGCGCCGGGATCGTGAAGATCACGCCGGCCGCGATCGACGAACCGGCCGACGCGCCGGTCTGCACGATGTTGTTCTCGAGGATCGTGCCGCCGCCGAGCAGGCGCAGCACTGCCATCGACACCACCGCAGCCGGAATCGCGGTCGCGATGGTCAGGCCGGCGAACAGCCCGAGATAGGCATTCGCCGCGGCGAGGATCATCGCGAGGATCACCGAGAGGATCACGGCGCGGACGGTGAGCTGCGCGACGGGTGCGGCCGCAGCCGGTTGGGAACTCATGCACTACCCCTTGTCGAAAACCGCGGCAGGCGCCGCAGCCCGGTATCAAAGCACAAGCCCCGGCGGGCGTCACGCCAGCCCGGTCCGGAGCCGAGCCTTGGGTTGCAGAATCCGTTCGCCCTGGGCGCAGACCCCCAGGCCGAAATCGAAGGGCGCGGCAGGCGGATTCGCGCCGGGCCGCTGCAGGCCGGGATGGCTCGGCTGCGCGATAATTGCGCGCGTACAAGGCCAGGCTCTGCACCGATGATTCGCGAAATCCTCAAGATGGGCGATCCGCGCCTTCTGCGCGTGGCGCCGCCCGTGCCGCCCGCAATGATCGCCAGCGCGGACCTCGACGCGCTGATCGCCGACATGTTCGACACCATGCACGATGCCGGCGGGGTCGGCCTCGCGGCGCCGCAGATCGGTGTCGACCTGCAGCTGGTGATCTTCGGCTTCGAGCGCAGCGAACGCTATCCCGATGCGCCCGCAGTGCCGCGCACGATCCTGCTCAACCCGACGATCACGGCATTGTCGGAGGAGCAGGAGGAAGGCTGGGAAGGCTGCCTGTCGGTGCCCGGATTGCGCGGCGCCGTGAATCGCTGGACGCAGATCCGCTACACCGGCATCGATCCCGCGGGCACGGCGATCGATCGCGTCGCCGAAGGCTTCCATGCCCGCGTCGTCCAGCACGAGTGCGACCACCTGGTCGGCCGCCTGTACCCCTCGCGCATCACCGACTTCACGAAGTTCGGCTACACCGAAGCGCTGTTCCCGGGACTCGAAATCGCCGACGACTAGGACAAGAGCGATTCGAGCTCGCTTCCACAAGCTGCGCCGGGCGGCTGCTAGCGACGTTGATCTGCTCGCGCAGCGCCCGTGTCGCGCGGCGTGCCGCATCGGCGAAATCATCGCCGCCGCTTGCGTAGAGGATCGCGCGCGATGCATGTCGTAGGGCGGGTCGAGCGCGAAGCGCGAGTCCCGCCGCAGGCTCGCGGCGGCGTCCAACGACGGCGGCACGCGCTGCGCGCGTACCGCCCTACGTCTTGCGAACGGAATTGATCGCGTCGCGCAGGACGCGCGCTGCGTTGCGCGCCGCATCGGCGAAATCGTCGCCGCCGCTTGCGTAGAGGATCGCGCGCGAGGAACTCACGAGCAGGCCGGTGCCGTCGCTCGTGCAGCCATTCTTCACGACTGCCTCGACGTCGCCGCCTTGCGCGCCGACACCGGGTACGAGGAATGGCACGTCACCGACGAGCGTGCGCACGTCGCGCAACTGCTGCGGCCAGGTCGCGCCGACGACGAGCACGCAGTTGCCGTTCGCGTTCCATTCGTTCGCGACCTTCGCCGCGACGTGCTGGTACAGCGGTCGCCCCTCGACGACGAGATCCTGCAGGTCGCCGGCGCCAGCATTGGAGGTGCGGCAAAGGACGATCACGCCCTTGTCGGCGCGGTCGAGGAACGGTTGCAACGAATCGCGGCCGAGATACGGATTCACCGTCACGGCATCGGCGCCGTAGCGGTCGAACGCTTCGATCACGTAGTTCTGTGCGGTTGAACCGATGTCGCCGCGCTTCGCGTCGAGGATCACCGGCACGCCCGGATGCGCCGCATGGATGTGCGCTATCAGGCGTCGCAGCGCGTCCTCAGCGCCGAGCGCGGCGAAATGCGCGATCTGCGGCTTGAACGCACAGACGAGATCGGCGGTTGCATCGACGATCGCGCGACAGAAGCCGAACACCGCATCGGGATCGCCGGCGAAACATTGCGGGAACTTCGCCGGCTCGGGGTCCAGCCCGACGCAGACGAGCGAGTCGTTGCGGCGCCAGGCAGCTTGCAGCGATTGCACGAACGTCACGACATTCCCCTCGGTCGATGCCGCGATCAGACGAGTTTTTTGTAGCGCAGCCGATGCGGCTGCGCCGCCTCGTCGCCGAGGCGACGCTTCTTGTCTTCCTCGTATTCCTTGTAGTTGCCGGGGAAGAACTCGACGTGCGAGTCGCCCTCGAACGCGAGGATGTGGGTGGCGATGCGGTCGAGGAACCAGCGGTCGTGCGAGATCACGAACACGTTGCCGGGGAACTCGAGCAGGGCGTCCTCGAGCGCGCGCAGCGTTTCGATGTCGAGGTCGTTCGATGGTTCGTCGAGCAGCAGCACGTTGCCGCCCTGCAACAGGGTCTTGGCCAGGTGCAGGCGTCCGCGCTCGCCGCCGGACAGCGTGCCGACGAGTTTCTGCTGGTCCGGACCGCGGAAGTTGAAGCGACCGAGATACGCGCGCGACTGGATCTCGATGCCATTGATGTTGAGGATGTCGGCACCGCCGGAGATTTCCTGGAAGACGTTGTGGTTGCCTTCGAGCTTCTCGCGGCTCTGGTCGACGTAGGCGATGTTGACGGTCTGGCCCTTGACGATCTCGCCCTTGTCCGGCGTTTCCTTGCCGATGATCATCTTGAACAGGGTCGACTTGCCGGCACCGTTCGGGCCGATGATGCCGACGATCGCGCCGGGCGGGACGGTGAAGCTGAGATCGTCGATGAGCAGGCGATCGCCGAACGATTTCGTGACCCCCTTGAATTCCAGCACCTGGCTGCCGAGGCGCTCGCCCG
Source organism: Dokdonella sp. (assembly GCF_044227025.1). Taxonomy (GTDB): domain Bacteria; phylum Pseudomonadota; class Gammaproteobacteria; order Xanthomonadales; family Rhodanobacteraceae; genus Dokdonella_A. The sequence goes on from NZ_JBGAFX010000007.1 coordinate 129,959, forward strand.
GCGGAATGAAGATCTCGTTGGTCTCGTTGCGCTTCTGGTAGTCGACCGCCTGCAGTTCCTCGATCCGCGCAAGACGCGCCTTGCCCTTGCTGCGGCCGCCCTTGGCATTGCTGCGCGCCCATTCGAGTTCGCGCTGGATCGCCTTCTGGCGTGCCTTCTCGCTCGATTCCTCCTGCTTGAGGCGCTCGTCCTTCTGCTCCAGCCAGGACGAATAGTTGCCCTTCCAGGGGATGCCGCGACCGCGGTCGAGTTCGAGGATCCATTCGGCCGCATTGTCGAGGAAGTAGCGGTCATGGGTGACCGCGACGACGGTGCCGGGATAGTCGTGCAGGTAGTGCTCCAACCACTCGACCGATTCGGCGTCGAGATGGTTGGTCGGCTCGTCGAGCAGCAGCATGTCGGGCTTGGACAGCAACAGGCGGCACAGCGCGACGCGGCGCTTCTCGCCGCCGGACAGCTTGGCCACGTTCGCGTCCCACGGCGGCAGGCGCAGCGCGTCGGCGGCGACTTCGAGCTGGCGCTCCAGCGCATGCGCATCGTTTGCCGCCAGCAGGTTTTCCAGGCGCTGCTGTTCGGCCGCGAGCTTGTCGAAGTCCGCGCCTTCCTCGCCGTACGCGGCGTAGATCTCGTCCAGCCGCTGCTGCGCACCGATGATCTCGGAGACGCCTTCCTCGACGACCTCGCGCACCGTCTTGGCCGGATCGAGCTGCGGTTCCTGTTCGAGGAAACCGATCTTGATGCCCGGCTCGGGGCGAGCTTCGCCCTGGTAGTCCTTGTCGGTGCCCGCCATGATGCGCAGCACGGTCGACTTGCCGGCGCCGTTCAGGCCGAGCAGGCCGATCTTCGCGCCGGGGTAGAACGACAGCGAGATGTCCTTGATGATCTGGCGCTTGGGCGGGACGACCTTGCTGACGCCGATCATCGTGTAGATGTATTGCATGCCTGGCTCCGGGCGTGGACCGCGCAGGCGCCGCAGGGCGCGAGCGGGGGTGAATCGATGGGTTAGCCGCGCATTATCGCCGATTTGCGACTGCTGCGGCTGGTCGCCTGCACGCGCGGCGGCGGGCGTCAGTCCCGGCTCGTCCGCGCGGTCTCGAACAAGGCGGCGACAGTGCGCGTATGCAGCGAAGCGGCGTCGTATCCGGCCGGCAGCAGGCCGGCGATCTCGAGCATCACCGCGCCGTGCAGGGAGGCCCAGATCTGGTGGCCGAGGATCGGCGCGTCGGCCTCGATCGCGCCTTCGGCGATCAGCACGTCGACATGTGCGGCGATCGTGCGCCACATGCGCGCATGCGCGGCGCGCCAGGCGGGGTCGCCGTGGTCGGCGTGCGGATACTCGAACATCAGCCGGTATGTCGCCGTGTCTGCGCGCGCGAACGCGATGTAGGCATCGCGCACCGCGCGGCTGCGGGTGCGGCCGTCGCCGGGTGAATCGAGCGCGCGCTCGAGCGCGTCGGAGAAACGATGCAGGCCGCGCGTGCGCACCGCGGTCATGATCTGTTCCTTGCCGGCGAAGTAGCGGTAGGCGGTCATCGTGCCGCAGCCGAGTTGCCGTGCGACTCGGCGCATGGTCACCGCGGCCGGGCCTTCGTCGACGAACAGGCGTGCGGCAGCGGCGCAGATGCGCTCGCGGAATGCCTCGATTTCCTGTTCGCTGAGTGCGGCCGGCATCAGCGTGACTTCGGCGCGAGTGTGCGGGCGAAGAACGCGAGCGCATCCGCATCGATCTGCGCATGCACCTTAGCGCGATCGACTCCGGGCGGGTCGTTGCAGATGTCCTTCACGCGCGCGGCGAGTGCGGCGGTACACGGCGCCATGAAAACCCAGTGATCGGCGTCCGCGACGGCCTTGGCGTCGACGAGGTTCTTCAGCAGCGGCCGGATGTGCAGCGCGTTTTCGTCCGGCAGCAACACATGGTCATCCTGTGCGTAGTAGAGGAAAACGGGCCGGGTAGTCGTCGCCAGACCTTGCCCCTCGAAGAACAGGCTGAGCGGCGCCATCACGAATGCGGCACGCACGCGTGGATCGGCGGTAGCGCCCCAGCGCGTCAGGCCCGCATGCAGATCAGCGAGGCTTTGCGTGCGTTCGTCGGCGGACAGGCGCGCGAACCAGCACATTTCCGGGTCGTCGGGATGGCGCTCGCAATAGCCGTTGATGCGTTCGAACGCGGGCACCGCGCCGACGAGCAGCAGGCTGGTGTAGCCGCCCGCGGAAAAACCCGCTACGCCGATGCGCGAGGGGTCGATCAGCGCCTTCCAGCGCGGTTGTGCAAGCAGATGGCTGATCATCGCCGACACCTGCCGCGGCCGTCCGGCGAGCACTTCGGGCGTGCCTGCGCCGGTCGTATCGCGGTAGTTGTCCTTCGGATGCTCGAGCGTGGTGACGACATAGCCTTCGCGGGCGAGCGCGGTCGCGAGATCGTGGTGGCCGAGCATGGAACCGCCGTGCCCGTGAGAGATCACGATCAGCGGCTTCGCGCCAGGGGTGGGCGGAGCGCCTGCGTTTGCCGCAACCGTGTAGGCGCCGATCACGGTGGTTCCGGGGGCGACCTCGGACGGATAGAACACCATCCCGGGCAGGGCGCCTGTACCAACCGGATCGCGCGCCTCGATCGTGGCGAAGCCGACACCACTGGCGGCGTGCGATCCGGTCGGCGCGAGCGCGATGAGGCACAGCGCCCAGCGCAGCAGCAGCGCGCCCGGATACGGGGGAATGGAGGTCGGCATGGTAGGCCCCTAGCGTTGCGTACGTTGTACCGTACATCGTACGCAAACGTTTGACAATATCCCCTCGACCCCGCATTCGCGGGCAGGCGGGTACACTTGGCGGTCCCGCTCCCGCTCGCCACCCACGAGGTCAGGATGTTCCCGAAGGACTGCACGATTGCCGGCTACGACGATGCACTGGCCAAGGCGATTGCCGCCGAGGGCCGGCGCCAGGAAGACCATGTCGAACTGATCGCCTCGGAAAACTACGCGAGTCCGCGCGTACTCGAAGCACAGGGTTCGCTGCTCACCAACAAGTACGCCGAGGGCTATCCGGGGAAGCGCTATTACGGCGGTTGCGAATATGTCGACATCGCCGAATCGCTTGCGCTCGAACGCGTCAAGCAGTTGTTCGATGCCGACTACGCGAACGTGCAGCCGCATTCGGGTTCGCAGGCGAACCAGGCGGTGTACTTCGCGCTGCTGCAACCGGGCGACACGATCCTCGGCATGAGCCTCGCCCACGGCGGCCATCTCACGCATGGCGCCAAGGTCAACCTCAGCGGCAAGATCTTCAACGCGGTGCAGTACGGCGTCGACGCGAACGGGATGATCGACTACGACGAAGTGCAGCGCCTCGCAAGCGAGCACAAGCCGAAGATGCTGGTCGGCGGTTTCAGCGCCTACTCGCAGGTGGTCGACTGGGCGCGCATGCGCACGATCGCCGATTCGGTCGGTGCCTTGTTCTTCGTCGACATGGCGCACGTGGCCGGCCTCGTCGCCGCCGGCGTCTACCCGAGTCCGCTGCCGCACGCGCACGTCGTGACGTCGACCACGCACAAGACCCTGCGCGGCCCGCGCGGCGGCATCATCGTCGCGAAGGGCGCGTCGGACGACCTCGTCAAGAAGCTGCAGAGCGTGGTCTTCCCGGGCATCCAGGGCGGCCCGCTCATGCACGTGATCGCGGCCAAGGCGGTCGCGTTCAAGGAAGCGCTGGAACCGGCGTTCAAGCAATACCAGGCGCAGGTCGTGAAGAATGCGCAGGCGATGGCGAAAGCGTTCATCGCACGCGACTACAAGATCGTTTCCGGCGGCACCGAGAACCATCTGATGCTGATCGACCTGATCGGCCGCGACGTCACCGGCAAGGACGCGGAAGCCGCACTCGGGGAGGCGCACATCACGGTCAACAAGAACGCCGTGCCGAACGATCCGCGCTCGCCGTTCGTGACCTCGGGCCTGCGCATCGGCACGCCTGCGGTGACCACTCGCGGTTACAAGGAACAGGATTGCGTCGACCTCGCGAACTGGATCTGCGACGTGCTCGACGCGCCCGGCGACGCCGGCGTGATCGCGCGCGTGCGCGAACAGGTCACCGCGCAGTGCCGCAAGTACCCGGTGTACGGCTGAGGCGGGCGATGCGGGCGCTGCGCATCGGCTTGGTCGGCGATCGCGACGACATGGTCGTCGCGCATCGCGCGATTCCACGCGCGCTTGCGCTCGCGGGCGAAGCCGCCGCGCAGCCGCTCGACGTTGAATGGATTGCCACCGACACGGTTGACGATGTGGCGCGCCTCGCGGCGTTCGACGGACTCTGGTGCGTGCCGGCAAGCCCCTACCGTGACATGGACGGTGCGCTGCGCGCGATCCGCCATGCGCGCGAAGCGCAGCGGCCGTTCCTCGGCACCTGCGGCGGTTTCCAGCACGCGGTGGTCGAGTACGCGCGCAACGTGCTCGGTTGGGCCGATGCCGATCATGCCGAGACGGCCCCGGATGCTGCGCGCGCAGTGGTCGTGCCGCTCAGCTGCGCGCTGGTCGAGGTGCGCGATGCGGTGCATCCGGTTGCGGGTTCGCGCTGCGCGCGCGCATACGGCGTTGCGCGCATCGAAGAAGGCTACCACTGCCGCTACGGCCTCGGTGCGGCATTCCGCGCCGCGCTCGAAGGCGGTCCGCTGCGCATCGCCGCGCTCGACGACGCGGGTGACGTACGTGCGCTCGAGCTCGACGGCCACCCGTTCTTCGTCGCGACGCTGTTCCAGCCCGAGCGCGCCGCGCTCGACGGGCGCTGCCCGCCGCTGGTGCGCGCATTCGTCGACGCGGTCGCCGCGCAATCGCGCATCGAGCGGGCCGCCTGATGCATTGCCCCTTCTGCCAGCATGAAGACACCCGGGTGATCGATTCACGTGTGTCCGACGACGGCGCCACGATCCGGCGGCGGCGCGAGTGCGAGGCGTGCGGTGAACGCTTCAACACGTTCGAGACGGCGGAAATCAAGCTGCCGAACGTGGTCAAGGGCGATGGCAGGCGCGAATCGTTCGACGAAGGGAAGCTGCGCACCGGCTTCATGCGCGCGCTGCAGAAGCGACCGGTCGGCAGCGAACAGGTCGATGCGGCGGTGCGCGCGGTGGTGGAGGAACTGCGTCGCAGCGGCGAGCGCGAAATCCCGTCGCTGCGCGTTGGCGAACTGGTCATGCGCGAGCTGAAGAAGCTCGACCACGTCGCCTACGTCCGTTTCGCCTCGGTCTATCGCAGCTTCGAGGACGTGCAGGCGTTCCGCGAGGAAATCGAGCGGCTCGAGCGCGACCTGCCTTCGCTCGAAGGCCTGCAGTTGTCGTTGCTCGGCGATATCGCGCCGCGCAAGGAACGCAAGCGGGCGGCGGAGCCGTCGGCCCACGAAGCGGCAGCGAAGCCGAAGACGCTGGAAAAGTGAGCGCGTTTTCCCCCATCGATCACGCGCTGATGGCGCGCGCATTGCGTCTGGCCGCGCGTGGCCTCGCCACGACGCGCCCGAATCCGCGGGTCGGTTGCGTGGTCGCGCACGGCGATCGCGTGGTTGGCGAGGGATGGCACGCGAAAGCCGGCGGTGCGCATGCGGAAGTGCTGGCATTGGCCGAAGCGGGCGCGCAGGCTGAGGGTGCGACTGCGTACGCCACGCTTGAACCCTGCGGCCTGCACGGTCGCACGCCGCCCTGCGTGGATGCACTGATCGCTGCCGGGATCGCGCGCGTGGTCGTCGCGAGCGAGGATGCATTCCAGCGTGCGGGCAGCGGCATCGATCGACTGCGTGGCGCCGGCGTCGAGGTGCAGGTCGGCCTGATGCGCGACGCCGCGCGCGAGCTCAACCGCGGCTTCTTCAGTCGTATCGAACGTGGCCGGCCGTGGCTGCGGCTCAAACTCGCGATGAGCCTCGATGGACGCACCGCGCTCGCCGATGGCCGCTCGAAATGGATCACGTCCGCGGCCTCGCGCAACGATGTACAGCGCTGGCGCGCGCGCAGCTGCGCGATCCTGACCGGCAGCGGCACCGTGCTCGCCGACGATCCGCGCCTGGATGTACGGCGGTCGGAACACCATCCCCACCCAAACCCTCCCCTTGGGGAGGGCTTTGTACCGCCGCTGCGCGTCGTGCTCGATCGCTCGTTGCGCACGCCGCGCGCGGCGCACGTACTCGATGGCAGCGCGCCGACCCTGCTGCTGCACGCGCCTGATGCGCGCGTCGTCGACGACCGCTTGGATCGTGTCGAGCGCCACGCGCTCGCCGTCGATGCGGCGGGGTTCGACCTCGCGGCCGTGATGGCGTTGCTCGCCAGTCGCGGCATCAACGAAGTCCAGGTCGAGGCCGGGCCCACTCTGTGTGGCGCGCTGTTTGCCGCGGGTCTCGTCGACGAGCTGCTGCTGTACGTGGCACCGGTCCTGCTCGGCGATTCGGCGCGGCCCCTGCTCGCGTTGCCGCCGCTCGCGGACATGGCGGCGCGCTGGACATTGCGCGTGGCGGAGCAGCGCCAGGTCGGCGACGACATGCGCCTGCTGCTGCGTCCGCAAACGAACTGACCGGAGCATCGATGTTCACCGGAATCATCCAGGCCGTAGGCCATATCGCGTCGCGCGAGGCGCGCGGCGGCGACGCGCGCCTCGTCATCGACGCCGGCGCGCTCGATCTCGCCGACGTCGCTCTCGGCGACAGCATCGCGGTCGCCGGCGTCTGCCTCACGGTCGTCGCGATCGATGGCGCGCACTGGACCGCCGACATTTCCGCGGAGACGCTGGCCCGCACGACGCTCGGCGCGTTGCGCGTCGGCGATGGCGTCAATCTCGAAAAGGCGCTGCGACTGGCGGATCGCCTCGGCGGGCATCTGGTTTCCGGGCATGTCGACGGCGTCGGCACGGTCGCCCGCATCGATGACGATGGCGCCTCGCAGCGCTGGACGTTCCGCCTGCCGCGCGAGCTCGCGCGCTACGTCGCGGTCAAGGGCTCGATCTGCGTCGACGGCACCAGCCTGACCGTGAACGAGGCCGGCGACGACGGCTTCGGCGTCACGCTGATCCCGCACACGCTCGCCGCGACGACCTTCGGCGCGCGTCGCGCCGGCGACACGGTCAATATCGAGGTCGATCTCGTCGCGCGCTATCTGGAGAGGTTGCACGCATGAGTTTCGCGACGATTCCCGAACTCCTCGCCGACATCGGCGCCGGGCGCATGGTCGTCATCGTCGACGACGAGGACCGCGAGAACGAGGGCGACCTCATCATGGCCGCGGCGAAGGTGCGCCCGGAGGACATCAACTTCATGGCGCGCGAGGGCAGGGGCCTCATCTGCCTGTCGATGACGCGCGCGCGGTGCCGCCAGCTCGGCCTCAAGCCGATGGTCGAGACCAACACCTCGCCGCACCACACGAATTTCACGGTATCGATCGAAGCGGCCGACGGCGTGACGACCGGCATCTCCGCGCACGACCGCGCGCACACGATCCGTACCGCGGTGCGCGCGGATGCCTCGCCGGTCGACATCGTGCAGCCGGGCCACATCTTTCCGCTGACCGCGCAGCCTGGCGGCGTGCTCGCGCGCGCGGGACACACCGAGGCAGCAAGCGACCTCGCCGCGCTCGCGGGGCTGGAGCCGGCCGGCGTGCTGGTCGAGATCCTCAGCGAGGACGGCACCATGGCGCGCCGCCCCGAACTCGAACGCTTCGCCGCCAGGCATGGCCTGAAGATCGGCACGATCGCCGACCTGATCCGCTACCGGCTCGAAACCGAGAAGACCGTCGAGCGCGTGCACGATGCCATGGTCGAAACCGAATTCGGTCGCTTCCGGCTGGTCGCCTACCGCGACGTGCTCGCGCGCGAGCTGCATTTCGCGATGGTGCGCGGCGAGATCGACGACGGCTCGCCGGTGCTGACCCGCGTGCATGTGCGCAACACGCTCTCGGATGTGCTGCATCTCGAGCGCGACGACCTCGGTTTGACGGTGACGGCGGCGCTGCGGCGCATTGCCGCGGAAGCGCGCGGCGTGGTGGTGGTGCTGGCCGACGAGAATGCGGCCGACGGATTGCTCGCTCGCCTGCACGGCGCGCCGGCCGCCGAGCCAGCGACGCCCGCGCAATGGCGCCGGCTCGGGCTCGGTGCGCAGATCCTCGCCGACCTCGGCGTGCGCCGCCTGCGCGTGCTCGGAACGCCGCGCAAGCTGGTCGGCCTCGCCGGCTTCGGGCTCGAGGTGGAAGGGTATGTGGAAGAGCGAGGGCTGAGCGCTGACGGCTGAGGGCAGGAGGCAGAGGCAGGAGACGGCGTGGCTCCCACAAGCCCATCCAATCGCGCGCCCGCGCAACCGCGTAAACTCCGGCCCTCAGCCATCAGCCCCCAGTGCTCGAATGCCCACCCTTGTCGGTGAATTGCGCCCCGTAGCGGACGCGCGCTACGCGATCGTCGCGAGCCGCTGGAACCCGCGCATCGTCGATACGCTCGTCGAAGGTGCGCTCGCGGCGCTGCGCGGGCATGGCGTCGCCGACGATGCGATCGACGTCGTGCGCGTACCGGGTGCGTGGGAAATCCCGCAGACGGCAGCGAAGCTCGCCGCGGACGGCAGGGCGAGCGCGATCCTCGCGCTCGGCTGCGTCGTGCGCGGCGACACGCGCCACTACGAGCAGGTCGCCGACGGCTGCGCGGAAGGTTTGATGCGCGTTGCGCTCGAACACCGCGTTCCGGTGCTGAACGGCGTGCTCGCGGTCGAAGTTCACGCCGACGCCGAAGCGCGCGCCGGCGGCGCGCACGGCAACAAGGGCGAGGAAGTCGCGCTGGCGGCGCTGGAAATGATCGATCTGTGGAGGAAGCTGTGACGAACCCGACGAACCCGAGCACGCCCGTGGGCATCGACCCGGCCGCGCGCTCGCGCGCGCGTCGCCGCGCCTTGCAGGCGCTGTATGCCTGGCAGATGAGCGGCAATCGCATCGAAGGCGTGATCGACCAGTTCCGCCACGAGCAGGACATGCAGATCGCCGACCTCGAATACTTTGAGGAACTGGTGCGCGGCGTCGTGCGCCTGCAAGCGGAACTCGACGCCGCGATCGTTCCGTATCTCGATCGCGAAATCGCGCGCGTCGATCCGATCGAGCGTGCCGCGCTGCGCATTGCCGCGTACGAATTGCGCGAGCGCATCGACGTGCCGTACCGCGTCGTCATCAACGAGGCGGTCGAGACGACCAAGCGCTTCGGCGCCGACCATGGCCACACCTACGTCAACGGCGTGCTCGACAAGCTCGCGGCGTCCTGGCGCTCCGCCGAGTACGCGGCGCGCAAGTAGCGCCGCGGCTGCGCAAGGAGGGTGCGTGGAGTTCGACCTGATCGAAGTGATCCGTTCGCGCTGCAGCGTATCGCGTGCCGACGTCCGGCTCGGCATCGGCGACGACGCCGCCGTGCTCTCGCCGCCGGCCGGACACGACCTCGCGGTCAGCACCGATACCCTGGTTGCAGGGGTCCATTTCCCGTTCGCCGCGTCGGCGCGCGATCTCGGCTGGAAGGCACTCGCGGTCAACCTGTCCGATCTTGCTGCGATGGGTGCGACGCCGGCGTGGGCGTTGCTCGCCCTGACCTTGCCGGATGCGAGCCGCGATTTCGTCGCCGCGTTCGCGGATGGCTTCGCCGAACTCGCCGCGCAACACGGCGTCGCGCTGGTCGGCGGCGATACCACGCGTGGCCCGCTCAACGTCGGTGTGACCGTGCACGGCTTCATTGCGAGCGGACGCGCACTGCGTCGTGATGGCGCGCGCCCCGGCGACCTCGTGTTCGTCACCGGCACGCTCGGGGATGCGGCGGCCGGCCTGCGCTGCCTCGATCGCGCCGATTCGCGCGCACCGGAGCTGTTCAATGCGCCCGCGGATACGCGCGAAGCACTCGTGGCGCGCCTGAATCGACCCTTGCCCCGAGTCAGCGCGGGTGCCGCGCTACGTGACCTGGCGAGCGCGTGCATCGACGTGTCCGATGGCCTGCTGGCCGACCTTGGCCACATCGCCGAACGCAGTGGCGTCGGCATCGAACTCGACGCCGAGGCGCTACCTTCCTCGTCGGCGTTGCTTGCACTGTTCGAGCGCGACGAGCGCCTCGTGCTGCAGGCGGCCGGCGGCGACGATTACGAGCTCGCATTCTGCGCAGCGCCGGCACGGGCGACCGAGGTGCAACGCGACCTCGCGCGCATCGGCTGCGGCGCGACGCGCATCGGCAGAGTGGTCGAGGGCGAGCGCGTACGCCTGTTCGACCGCGACGGCAGCGAGCTCGTGTTCGAGCGAGGCGGCTGGAATCATTTCGGATGAAGCTCGACGCGGCGCAGCGGCGTGCCCTGCTTGGCCATCCGGCTGGCTGGATCGCGTGCGGCTTGGGCAGCGGCTTGAGTCCGCGGGCGCCGGGCACAGCCGGCTCGCTCGCGGCGCTGCTGCCATGGCTCGTGCTGCGCGATCTCGAATGGCCGGCCTATGTTGCGGTCATTGCGTTCGCATTCGCGCTCGGCGTATGGGTATCGAATGTCGCGATCGCGCGATTGCGCATCGACGATCCCGGCGTCGTCGTTTGGGACGAATTCGTCGGCCAGTGGATCGCGTTGCTGCCGCTCGTCCTCGCACCGCGAGCGTGGCCGTGGACGCTCGCCGGCTTCGCGCTGTTCCGCCTGTTCGACATCTGGAAACCCTGGCCGGTGTCGTGGGCCGACCGCCGCATCAAGGGCGGCTTCGGTGTCATGCTCGACGATGTCGTCGCGGGTTTATACGCGGCGATCGTGCTTGCGTGCGCGATGCCGCTGATCTGACCCTTCGTGCAGGCCCGGAAACGGTGTCAGGTTAATTTATCCATTTATTTTGACAAACGAACCCGACCCCATTTGTTACTCACACGCAGAACCGTCCGGCAACGTGATGCAGGCGAAGATCGAGCGGTGCGCGTACACGCCGCTGTAGTTGGCGAGCTTGCCGGGTTGCGCGTTCGCGTTGATCACGTTGTAGGCCATGAAGCCGGTGGCAGGCAGGCCTTTCAGTGCGACGGCGCGACCGTCGGCGGGGAGTTGTCCGCCCGGGAGCGAGGCGCCGTAACCGGCGAGATCGAGATCGACCCAGCCCGCACCGATCGGCGGCAGGTCCTGCCCGTACGGAAAGCCATATGGCAGCAGCGCAGTCGACAGCGTCGAGCCGAACACTTCGGACGGTTGATCGATCGTGTGCCGCGGCAGGATCCGTACGACATTGGTCGCATAGGGAAGAACGAGCGGAAATGTCCCGACGCATATGAATCCGCAGCCGTCGGGCGGCACGTCGGTGGTGAAAGCGCGTTCTTCCTGGTCGAAGAAGTTCGCACGTAGCCAGACGTCGGATCGTTCGGGTGCCGAAAACGCTTGGTCGAATGGTGCCGCCGGTGCAGCAACGAACCGCCTATCAACGTAGTACTGCTTGGTCGGAAACGTCACGACCCAGTCGGTCGCCGCGCCGAGGCCGGACGCGTTGAGGAAATCGTTGTGCAGTGCCTGTGCCATGAAGACGGCGCTGACCGCGTCCTCGCCGCGCGCATAGTCGATTGCGAGTGTGCCCTTGCCGGTCGACACATAGGCACGTGCGACGCCGCGCGTGGCTTCGCTCGAATTCGCGGAACGCAAATCCGGCAAGGTGAAGGGCGGCGCATAGAGCGCGCGCGCCGTGAAACCGCTCAGCGCATCCGCGGTATAGGGATAGAAGGTGCCGATACCCACGTTCACGATCGCACCGACGCCCGACAGGTCGTCACCCGGTACGTCGAGGTCGGCCTCGACATTCGTTTCCGTGATCTCGCCGCAACCTGGAGGTGTGTCGTCGCCGGGGTGGCCGTGCCATTGGTGCGTGATGCGTATCGCCGTCGCGCTGCCGGGAATGACGTCGCCGAGCGCGATCAACTGGATCGAGCCCTCGCGCGTGCGTTCGATTCCGCTTGGTCCGCCGTCGGCGTGCGCGCCGGCGTAACCTGTGGTGAGGAACGCGACGCCCTCCACGGGCAGCGCAGGAAGGGTGCAGGAGCGGTCGTGGCTGACCAGGCGTGCGCCGCCCGCGGCATCGTTGCTGACGGCGCCGGTCCAGACGTCGTGCGCAGAGAGGAACAGGTCGAAGTCGAGAACGTCGCGCTGGTTGTAGCCTTCGAGGAAACGCACGCGGACGACCTTGCCCACGTCGCCCGCATTGGTCACGGAGACAAGCGTGTCCTGGCCGGCATTGACCGTGTAGTACGGATAGACCAGCGCTTGCCCGAGGCCGCGCGGATTGAGCATGACGGCTTCGGCGTCAATGACCGAAAGGGCTGTGACGGCCAGCAGTGCAATGCAAGCGAACGAAGGGGTGCGCATGCGTCGATTCCTCGAAAAGCCCGGTCCGCGGCTCAGCTGCAGGGAGGCAGGGCCTGGCCGGTGCGGCTGCTGCAGGTCACGCGCTTGCGGTGCGCGAACGCGCCGCTGTAGTTCGCGAGGCGGCCCGGGTGCGCCTGCGCGTTGATGATGTTGTAGACCATGAAGCCGGCGACCGGCAGGCCGCGCAAGGTCACCGGGGCGCCGTTGAGGGTGCCCGTCGCGAGCGACTGGTTTTCGTCCGCGGCGAGGTCGAGATCGGCCTGGCCGGAGGTCCAGTCCGGATACGTCGCTGTCAGGGTCTTTACGAGGTGTGAGCCCAATACATCCGAGGTCGTCGCCGGCGCGCCTTCGGACGGCCTGAACGCGATCACGTTGACCTCGTACGGCGCAGTCAGCGTCGCGGGCGATGGCGGCACGCCGCAGATCGGGCCGCACGGATCGGACACGTAGAGTTCTTCGTTGTCGTACAGGTGCCAGCCGATCGTCACCGGCGCCGCGCCGTTCTCGAAGCGGCTGCCGAACGGAGCGCGCGGCGAGCTGGGGTAGGCGAGACCGTCGACGTAGTAGCGTCGCGTCGGGAACGTGAGTACCCAGTCCGTGGCTGCGCCGAGTGCGGGGTTGATCAGCACGTCGTTGTAGACGCTCTCGGCCATGAATACCGCGCTGACCGCATCGATGCCTAGTGCGTAGTTGATCGTCGCGACACCGCGGTCGGTGAAGACCGTCGCCGACGGAACACCGTCGCCCGCATTGGCGCGATTGAGATCGTCATAGCCGACCCAGGAGCCGTTGTCGGCCAACGTACTCTGCGTGAAGTCGGCGAGCGCGAGCGCGTCGTACGGGAAGAACGTGCCTTCGGCGACGTTGACGATACCGATCGAACCGCCGAGCGTGTTCGCCGGTGCGACGAGATCCGCAGCGATAGCCACGAAAGGAATCTGCGCGCACAGCGGCGACCCGGCACCGGGCGTGCCGTTCTGCGCGTGCCGAACGATGCGATCGGTCGGACTGTCGGGCACGATGTCACCGTTCACCACGATCTGGACATGGCCTTCGCGTGTGCGCGCGATCGTCTGAGGCCCGCTGTCACGCAGGTTGTACGGGGACACGTTGCCGCCGGTGTAGTTTGCACTGCTGAACGCCTGGCCGCCGACGGGGATCGCCGGCTTGGTGCAGCTGTGGTCGCTCGTGACCAGTTTCGCGCCCGCCGTTTCGCCAGCGTCCGCGACGGTGATCGCCGCACTCCACACGTCGTGCGGCGAAAGCAGCACGAGGAAATCGAGCACCTCGCGACCGTTGTAGCCCTCGCGGAAGCGCACGCGCGCGACCTTGCCGAGGTCGGAAGCATTGGCCAGCGTGAGGAGCGTGTCCTGTCCCTTGTTGACCGTGTAGTAAGGATAGATGAGCGCCTGGCCGAGGCCGTTGGGGTTCAGGGTCACCGCACCGCTCAGGTGCGTCACGCCGACCAGGGCGACGCCCATCGTCGCCATGAGTAGTCTTCGATACATCGCATGCCTCCCTTCGCTATCGCTGGCAATCGGAATCGGGGGAAAGGGCGGTTCATTCACCTTGATGATGAAGCCTGACCCTTTTCATCACGGGCAGGTCGCAACTCCCATGCCGCTGCAGGCGACACCCGTGCGATGCGTGAACGCGCCGCCGTAGTTGGCGAGGCGGCCGGGCGCTGCGTTGGCGTTGATGATGTTGTAGACCATGAAGCCGCTCGCGGGCAAACCGTGGAGCGTGACCGTGTGGTCTCCGGCGTGGCCGTCCGGCAACGTGTGTCGTTCGGCGTCGCTGTCGAAGTCCATCGAGATCCAGCCGGCATCATTCAGCGATGCGGCCATCGTGTACGGCTTCAGCACGCTCGCGAGTTGTGAGCCGAGTACCGGAGAGCGGCCGTCGGTGCCTGCGTGCAGGATCGAAAGTACATTGACCGCGTAGGACAGCGGGGCGAGGTTCGTCGCGCACGACGTGCCGCAGTTCGGCGGCAGGATCGACGCGGCCGCGCCGCCTTCCTGGTCGTGGAAGGTCGCGTCGACGCGTACGTCGGCGCGACCGGCCGCGAATGCCGAAGGGAATGGCGCGCGCGGCGCTCCGGGGTACGCCTGCGCGTCGGTGTAGAAGCGCTTGGTCGGAAACGCGACGACCCAGTCCGTCGCGGCACCGAGCGCCGACGCGGTGAGGTATTCGTTGAGCGCGGAATCGACCATTAAGACGGCACTGACCGCGTCGATGCCGCGCGTGTAGTCGATCGAAAGCGGCTCACCGTCGTCGCCGACGACGTGTGCGGTTGCCGTGAGAGAAGAGCTGGCCGAATTGGCGGCTCCCAGGATCTCGATCTCTGCTGTCGCCGACGACCCGAAAAACAACGCGGTGGCGGTGAAGCCTGCGAGCGCGTCGGCGCCGTAGCCGAAAAACGTGCCCTCGCCGACGTTCACGATCGCCGCGCTGCCGAAGAGCGTGTCGCTGGGCACGACTTCCGAGACGTCGTTGATGGCCACCGCATTGCAATCGCGCGGCGGTCCTCCGGGCACCGCCGGCGCGATGGCCCGGTAGGCGTCGCTGTCCTGCGGAAATTCGTACTTCGTCACGATGTCGATGTGGCCTTCGCGCACGCGATCGAGTGTCTGCGGGCCGCTGTCGGGTGCGTTGTACGGTGCGATGGAGTGGCCCGTGTACGCGTCACTCGAGAGCGGCAGGCCCTCGGTCGGGATCGCCGGTCGCGTGCAGCTCGCGTCAGCGGTGACGATCTTCGCGCCGTCCGCTGTGGACGTGATCGCGGCGGTCCACGCATCGTGTGCGGACAGATAAACGTCGACCCACGCGACGAGGCGGCTGTTGCGTCCTTCCCGGACCTGGACATACACACGCTTGCCCTGCTCGGACGTGTTCACAACGGATATCAGCGTGTCCTGGCCGTTCTCCACGGTGTAGTACGGGTAGATCAGTACCTGCCCGCGACCGTGCGGGTTGAGGGTCACGGCGTGCGCACACAGGCACGCCGTCGAGGCGAGTGCGGTGGCGACGATGTACTTGATCATGGCCGTCTCCAGGGGTTTGGGATAAAGGTGAAAAGGGTCATGTTCATTTGTCTAGATAATGAACATGACCCCTTTCCCTTTTTCCACCGGCCAGCATACGTCGAGACCGCTGGTGGAGCTACAGGAGCTTGCCGGGATTCAGGATGCCGTCCGGATCGAACTGCGCCTTGATCGCGCGCATCAACGCGAGTGCGTTCGCGTCGACGGCGCGCGGCATGAACGCGCGCTTGGCGAGGCCGATGCCGTGTTCGCCGGACAGCGTGCCGTCGAGGCGGATCACCGCGTCGAACAGTTCGTCGAGCGCGGCCGGTGCGCGCGATTTCTCGTCCTCGTCGCGCGGCAGAAGGTTCACGTGCAGGTTGCCGTTGCCTGCGTGGCCGAAGCAGACGACAAGCAACGCATGCTTCGCGGCGATCGCGCGCGTGGCGGCGACGAGTTCGGGCACGCGGCTCACCGGTACGACGACGTCTTCGTTGATCTTGTCCGGCGACAGCGTGCGCAGGGCCGGCGACAGCGCCTTGCGCGCCGACCACAGCGCATCGACTTCGGCGCGATTGCCGGCGACGAGCAATTCGAGCAGGCCATCGCCGCGCGCGGCGTGCGCAACCGCATCGGCGCTGGCTGCGAGCGACCCTTCTTCACCATCGACTTCGATGACGAGCATCGCGCCGGCGAGCGGGATCGAATCGCCCCCGTGCGTGCGCGCGAGTGCGAGGCACTGGTCGTCGAGGAATTCCAGCGCGCACGGCGTGACCGGCTGCGCCATGATGCGCGCGACCGCTTGCGCGGCTGCGCCTACATTGGCATAGGTCGCGCGCAGGGTGCGCTTCGCCGACGGCAGCGGCACGAGCTTGAGCGTCGCTTCGGTGAGGATCGCGAGCGTGCCTTCCGAACCAACCAGCAAACGCGTGAGATCGTAGCCGGTCGAACCCTTGGTCGTCGGCGTGCCGCACCGGAAGTCCTCGCCATTGCCGGCAACCGCGCGCAGCGCGAGCACGTTGTCGCGCGTCGCGCCGTACTTCACCGCGCGCGGGCCGCCCGCATTGCAGGCGATGTTGCCGGCGATCGTGCAGAACGGCGCCGAGGTCGGATCCGGTGGCCAGAACAGCCGTTGCGCTTCGAGCATGGCCTGCAGGTCGCCGTTGATCACGCCGGGTTCGACCACGGCGATGCGATCGTCCGCATCGATGCGCAGCACGCGGTTCATGCGTTCGAAACTCGCGACCACGCCACCCGAGGCCGGCACGCTCGCACCGGTCGTGTTGGTACCACGTCCGCGCGCGACCAGCGGAACGCGATGCGTGCGGCACGCGCGCACGAGGGCGACGACCTGGTCATGCGCGGTCGGGAACACGACCGCGTCGGGCATCGCCTGCCGGCGCGAATTGTCGTAGCCGTACACGAGGCATTCGGCGGCATCCGTCGTCAACGCGTCCGCCGCGAAGATTCCCTGCAATTCACCCAATGCATTGGTCGGGAGCACGCCGGCGTCGCCTCTAGTCGAGGTACTCGAACAGCTTCACGACCTTCTCCACCCCGCTGACGTCGCGCGCGATGCCGGTCACCGCCTCGTCTTCCTCGCGCGTGACCTTGCCCATCAGGTAGACCGTGCGGTGCACGGTGGTCACGTTGACGCGGGTCGGGTCGAAGCCTTCGAGGCTGGTCAGGTCGAGCAGCGCCGTCTTCACGTGCAGCGTGATCGTGTTGTCGCGCCGGCGCGACCAGAAACCGACAGGTTCGCCGACGGCGAGTTCGTTGACGATCCGGCGCGTGCCCTCGAACCCGCTGACAAGGCGCTCCGCGCGCTGCTTCAGCTCGTCCGTGCGCACTTCGCCTGCGAGCAGCATCACGCCGTCGTAGACGACGATGACTACGCGATTCTTCAGCGCGAGCTCCTTGTCCTTGTTGAGCGTGTCGTAGGCGCTGAGGTAGATGCGCTTGTCGTCGACATAGCTGCCGATGTCGCGCCGGTCGTGCGCGGCGCGCGCACCGACGGCTGCACCGCCGACAACCGCGGCGAAGCAGCCGCCGAGCACGGGCAATGCGAGCAGCAACAACAGCCATGCGATGCGCTTGCGATGGTGCATGCGGTATTCCTCAGTTGGCCTCGAAGGCATTGGGCAGCCATTCCAGTTGCGGCGCGGCGGCATCGCCCGCGACCGCGACCACATCGAAGCGGCACGCACATCCGGCCAGGCGCGGGTGCTGGGCGAGGAACATCGCCGCGGCGCGCACGAGTCGCGTGCGCTTGCTCGCGCCGACTGAATCGATGCCGTCGCCGAAACGACCGTCGCCACCCTTGCGGCGATAGCGCACTTCCACGAACACGACGATGTCGCCGTCGCGCATGACCAGGTCGAGTTCGCCGAGGCGGCAATTGAAGTTGCGCGCGATCGGCACGAGCCCGGCGCGTTGCAGGTGCGCGTCGGCAAGATCCTCGCAGCGGGCGCCGGCCTCGCGCGTGGCGCTGCCGGGTCGCGCATTCATTGCTGCAGCGGCGCGCTGTCGAGCGCGCCGTCGATCGGCAGCGCGACTCCGTTCTGGAAGCGCGCCCAGCCGACCAGTCGATGGATGCGGCCGAAGCTGTCGGCGGTCAGCTGGCCGGTTGCGCCGTTGAGATAGGAATCGGGATGCGCGAGCAGCCAGTCCATGTACGGCAGCAGCGCGTAGGCGTCCATGCCGAATGCAAACAGGCGGCTGCCAAGTCCGTTCGCGCTGTCGATGCGCGACGCCACCGCGTTGCGATCCGGGCGACCCGGCACCGGCCCGAACAGCCACGGCGCATCGGAGAACTCGATGCCGTCGAGATCGCGGTCGAGTGCGGCATTGGCTTCGCCGGAATAGACATGCGAAGTCGCATAGACCGGCAGGTTGATGTTCGCCACCTTGAGCTGGGGCAGCAACAGGCGCGCCTGTTGCGGCCGCATGCTGACGAATACGCCGGCGTCCGCTCCCTGGCCGAGCGCGGCGGTCGCCTGGGTGATCGCGGTGGCGAAATTCACGTCCTTGTCGGCGAGGCGGGTCTCGCCGACGATGCTGCCGCCAGCCGCCTCGAACTGCGCACGGAACGCGCGTGCGGCGCGCTCGGCCCAGTCGGACGTGGCGGCGAACACGGCGACGCGCGTGATCCCGCGCGCGCGCATGCGTTCGGCGACCTGCGCGCCTTCCGCATCCGGCAGCAGGCCGAATTCGGCGCTGCCCGCCGGCGGGACTTCGCCGGTGTCGGGATGATTCAGCGCGAGCACGGGCGACTTCAGTGACTGGTGGAACAGCTCGCCGACCGATTCGCGCTGCAACGGTCCGATCACGTGGTCGGCGCCGTCGGCGACCGCGCGTTCGTACGCGGCGATCGCATCCGCCGGGGACTTGCCGGAATCGTAGATGTGCAGTTCCGGGCGGCGCGCGCGCTCATCGGCAAAGTAGGCGCTGAGGAAGCCGTCGCGGATCGATTGCGCGACCGTCGCGAACTGCGCGCTCAGCGGCAGCAGCAACGCGATGCGGTGCGGAGGAAAATACCCTTCGGCCTGCAATGCGCCGCCACCGCCCGGTTGCACGGTGCCGACCGGGCGACTTGGCCGGGGCAGCGCGCGTGCAAGCGGCTGGCCCTTGCCGCGCAGGGTCTGTTCGACCCATGGACGCAATGCGTCCTGCTCGGCCAGCGTGTCGATGCGCGTGCGCAACGTCGCGATATCGAGTCCGGCCAGCGCTTCGACCAGTTGTCGCCGGTTCTGTTCGCGGTCGGCGCCGGAGAGATCGCGGTCGAGCACTGCGCGCGAGCGCGCCGACGCGAAGCGGTCGCCGCGTGCGAGGTCCGTGCGTGCGCGCAGCTCCAGCGCGCGCACGCGCACCGATTCGGTCGGGTTGTCGCCAAGTCCGGCGAGCAGCGCCTCGGCCTGGTCGAGGTCGCCATGCTTGAGCGCGATTTCGGCGTCGAGCAGGTCCAGTCGCTGCGCCTCGTCGCCGTGCAGGCGGCGGCGCTTGATGTCGCCGAGCGCGCGCGCCGCGCCTTCGATGTCGCCGCGATCGCGCATCACTTCGGCGGCGCGCAGGCGGTAGTGCGCGGCCGCATCGCCGCGCGCGGCGTCGGCAAGGGCGAGGAATTCGGTCGCGGCCTGATCGAGTTGACCTTGCGTGTACAACTGTTCGGCGTGCCCGGCCTCGGCCGATGCAGCGGTGGAACCGCCGGCGCGTTCGCCGAAGTCGCCCATGGTTGCGCAGGACGCGAGGGCAAGCGCGGCCAGCAGCACGAGCGCGCCACGGACGATCGCGCCGGTCTCCAGGGTGTCGCGGAACCTGCGAAGCCTCATGGTCACTCCCTGCGCGCGATGAGCTACGCTGCGGATGATAGCCGATGCGCGCCGCTCTCCGCGCTGCCGGCGCGGTGAAGGAGTGACGGAGTGACGGACGTGCAGCCGAAACGCGGGCGCCTGTGGATCGTGGCGACGCCGATCGGCAATCTCGATGATCTTTCGCCGCGCGCGCGCGACGTGTTGCGCGCGGTCGCGCTGGTCGCGGCGGAGGACACGCGCCACAGCGCGCCACTGCTCGCGCATGCGGGCAGTCGCGCACGCACGCTCGCGCTGCACGAGCACAACGAACGCGAGCAGGCTGAGCGCATCGTCGAGCGCCTGCTCGCCGGCGACGACGTTGCGCTGGTGTCCGATGCCGGCACGCCACTGATCAGCGATCCCGGATTTCGCCTCGTTCGCGCCGCGCGCGAAGCCGGCTGCGAGGTATCCCCTGTGCCCGGTCCGTGTGCCGCGATCGCCGCACTGTCGGTGGCCGGATTGCCAAGCGACCGCTTCGCGTTCGAGGGTTTCCTGCCGGCGAAGGGCTCCGCGCGCCGCGAGCGGCTGCAGGCACTCGCAGCGGAGCCGCGCAGCCTGATCTTCTACGAATCGAGCCATCGCATCGTCGAATCGCTGCTCGACATGGTGGCGGTGTTCGGTGCGACGCGCGAGGCCGCGCTCGCGCGCGAACTGACAAAGCTGTTCGAGACGATCATCGCGGCGCCGCTCGGTGTCGTGCACGCGCGCGTGGTGGCCGATGCGAACCAGCAGCGCGGCGAATTCGTCGTCATCGTCGCCGGTGCACAAGGCGATGACGCGGACGCGCAACTCGCCGAAGGGCGTCGCGTGTTCGCGCTGTTGCGCGAGGAGTTGCCGCCGGCGCGTGCGGCGAAGTTGGCGGCGGCGATCAGCGGTGCGCCGCGCAAACTGCTTTATGCCGAACGCAGTGACGAGCGCTCCTGACCCGCCTCCCCGTTCGCACCGAGTGCAGCGAGCGAAGTCGAAACGACTGCGATCACCGCACGCCGTTACGCTCGTTTCCGCAGGCGCGTCCTGTTACGCTGCGCGAGGGAGCCGGCCAGGCAGCCGCGTCGCGCTTTGCGCGCCGAGGAAAGTCCGGGCTCCATAGGGCAGGGTGCCAGGTAACGCCTGGGCGGCGTGAGCCGACGGAAAGTGCAACAGAGAGAAGACCGCCGATGGCCCGCAAGGGATCAGGCAAGGGTGAAACGGTGCGGTAAGAGCGCACCGCGAGTCTGGCAACAGACCGGCACGGCAAACCCCACCTGGAGCAAGGCCGAATAGGGGAACCATGACGCGGCCCGCGTCGTTCCCGGGTTGGCTGCTCGAGCCCTGCGGCGACGCAGGGCCTAGAGGAATGGCTGCTCACGACAGAACCCGGCTTATCGGCCGGCTCCCCCTCGTTCTGCTGCAATGCCGGTCGCGCGACCGGCATTGCAGCGCGCGTCGTGTGCGCAAGCGTCGGCGCTCCCCTGGTGGTCGCGGACGAATTTCCCGCCGTTGCAGCGAAAGTTGCTGCGCCGCCCGAGCAGACGCGCGATTGCGGTCGTAGCCCACCATGTGGGGCCTGCCGAGTCCTCGCCTTGCGTCGAGACCCGTCGCGACCAGGGAGCTCCTGCGAGCCGGAGCCACGAAAACCCTCGATGCCTTGCAGCCCTGAAGCCTCAAGACCAACACCATCAATGTGTTGAAGAAGGTTCCTCAAGACACTTATCAAAACCGTTCGGTTCGGCAACCGCGCAAAGATCACAAATCATTGCGGCGCCAGCGTTTTTTTCCCGTTTTTTCCTTGACACATCCCAGCGTGCCGCCTAATGTGGGTTCAAGTGGTTTTTTGTGGTGGGAAGTGGTCGATGTTTCAGGGCGAAACCGCCGTCACGCTGGACGACAAGGGCCGGGTAGCCATCCCGGCGGCCCATCGCGACCTTGTCGCGAAATCCGGCAATCGCCTCGTGGTCACCTACAACCCGTTCGAGCATGGATGCCTGTGGCTGTTTCCGCAGGCCGAGTGGGAGCGCGTGCGTGACGTCGTGAACGGGCTGTCGTCGATGGTGGCCGTGCATCGCAACCTGCAGCGCAAGCTGGTCGGTGCGGCGGCGGCGCTGGAGCCGGACGCAAACGGTCGCATCCAGCTGCCGGCGAGCATGCGCAGCCAGAGCGCGCTGGAAAAACGCGCGGTCCTGCTCGGCATGGGCAACAAGCTCGAGCTGTGGAGCGAGCAGGCGCACCTTGCCACGATCCGCGAAACGATCGGTGAGGCGCAGATCACGGAGGACATGCTCGAGCTGACGCTGTGACGGGCGCGCAGCGATGAGCGCCGCGCCGCTGCGACATGTGCCGGTGATGTTGGAGGAAGTCCTGGAGGGGCTGCGTGTTCGACCCGAAGGGCGGTATTTGGACGGCACGTTCGGGCGCGGCGGTCACGCGCGCGAGGTGTTGCGGCGGTTGGGACCGGACGGTCGCCTGCTGCTGATGGATCGCGATCCGCAGGCGATCGCGAGCGCACAGGCGGAATTCGCGGCGGATGCGCGCGTCGGCATTCTCCACTCGAATTTCGCCGCAATGGCGGCCTGGCCGGAAGCGGCCGCGGGACTGGATGGCGTGTTGCTCGATCTTGGCGTGTCGTCGCCGCAACTGGACGATCCGCAACGCGGCTTCAGCTTCCAGGGAGACGGTCCGCTGGACATGCGCATGGATCCGACGCGTGGAACGAGTGCCGCGCAGTGGTTGGCGGTCGCGGACGAAAGGGAGATCGCCGACGTGTTGTGGCGGCTTGGCGAGGAAAGGATGAGTCGACGCATCGCACGGGCAATCATCGAGGTTCGACAGGAACGGCCGCTTGCGACCACGCGCGAGCTCGCCGACCTCGCCACCCACGCGATCGGTCGTCATCGCGAACGCCACAAGCATCCCGCGACGCGCACGTTCCAGGCGCTGCGCATCCACGTCAATGACGAGCTTGGTGCGCTGCGCGACGGCCTCGATGCCGCGGTGGCCTGTCTCAAGCCTGGCGCGCGCCTCGCGGTCATCAGTTTCCATTCGCTCGAAGACCGCGCGGTGAAGCAGTTCATCCGCGGCGAAGTCGCGCGGCCGGTGCGTCGCGGTCTGCCGCAGCCGGAAGCTGCGCCCTCCGCAATGATCGCGATCGGGCGCGCGCAGTTCGCCACCGACGAAGAAACCGCGGCGAATCCGCGCGCACGCAGCGCGGTGCTGCGCATTGCGGAAAAACGCGCATGAGCCTGCGCTCCCTCGCCCTCGCGGTACTGCTGGCGGCAACGATCGCGAGCGCGATCGGCGTCGTCTACGCGCGCCAGCAGAGCCGACTGGCCTTCGTCGAGTTGAGCCGCCTCGGCAATGAGCGCGACAACCTCAATTTCGAATTCGGCCGCCTGCAACTCGAACAGGCGACCTGGGCCGAGAACAACCGTATCGATCAGATCGCGCGCGGCCGCCTCGGCATGGTCTCGCCGGGACCTGCGGAAACGATGGTGATCAAGCGGTGAACGCGCGCACGAAACCGGCCAACACGCGCACGCGGCTGTATGTCGTGCTGGCCGTGCTCGGCCTCGCTTCGAGCGCGCTGGTCGTGCGTGCGGTCGACCTGCAGGTCGTGCGCAAGGATTTCTATCAGGAGCAGGGCGACGCGCGCTATCTGCGTGACATCGACATCCCGGTCTCGCGTGGCACGATCTTCGACCGCAATGGCGAGCCGCTTGCGGTGTCGACGCCGGTGGAGTCGATCTGGGCGAACCCGATGGAACTGCTCGAGCACGCCGAGCGTATCCCGGATCTGGCCAAGGCGACCGGTCTCGACGAGGATTCGTTGAAGGAGCGTCTCGTGGAGCGCTCCGACAAGGAGTTCTACTACATCAAGCGCCACCTCAATCCCGACGACGCGCAGGCGGTGCTCGATCTCGGCATTCCGGGCGTTTCGAGCCAGCGCGAGTTCCGCCGCTACTATCCCAGCGGCGAAGTCATCGGCCACGTGCTCGGCTTCACCAATATCGACGACGCAGGCCAGGAAGGGCTGGAGCTCGCGTTCGACCAATGGCTGGCCGGCGAGAAGGGCATCAAGCGCGTGATCCGCGACCGCCTCGGCCACGAGGTCGAGAATGTCGAGCTGGTGCGCGAGGCAAAGCCGGGCCGCGATCTCACGATTTCGATCGACCGGCGCATCCAGTACCTGGCCTACCGCGAGCTCAAGGCCGCGCTGGTCGAGCACCGCGCGTCGTCCGGTTCGATGGTGATCCTCGATGTGCCGACCGGCGAGATCCTCGCCATGGTCAACCAGCCGTCGTTCAATCCTAACGCGCGCGGCAACGTCGACCCGGCGTATCGGCGCAATCGCGCCGCGACCGACGTGGTCGAGCCGGGATCGACGATGAAGGCGTTCACGATCTCCGCCGCGCTCGAGACCGGCAAGTGGAAGCCGCACACGCCGATCGACACCTCGCCTGGTACCTACACGCTGTACGGTCACACCATCAGCGATGTGCACAACAAGGGCCTGATCGACGTCACCGGCGTCATCACCTATTCCAGCAACGTCGGTGCCGCGAAGATCGCCGCGACGCTGGGGCGCGACGAAATGTACGATGTGTTCCATCGCTTCGGCTTCGGCGAAGTGACCGGTTGCGGCTTCCCGGGCGAATCGCCGGGCAACCTGCCGATCGCGAAGAACTGGGGACCGGTCGAGCAGGCGACGATCGCGTACGGCTACGGCCTCAGCGTGACGCCGTTGCAGCTTGCGCAAGGCTACGCTGCGCTCGCCAACGATGGCCGCCTGCGCGCGCCGACGTTCGTCAAGGGTGCGCAGGCGCAGGATCGCGCGGTGATCGATCCGCAGATCGCCGCGACCCTGCGCGGGATGCTGGAGACCGTCGTGCGTCCGCCCGGTGGCGGCGTCAAGGCCGCGATCACCAACTACCGCGTTGCCGGCAAGACCGGCACCTCGCGCACCGCGATCGGCGGTGGCTACCAGAAGAAATACATCTCGCTGTTCGCCGGCATGGTGCCTGCGAGCGAGCCGCGGCTGGTCGGAGTGGTCGTGATCCACGATCCGCAGGGCGCCTACTACGGCGCGCTGGTTTCCGCCCCGGTCTTCAGCAAGGTCATGGACGGTGCGCTGCGCCTGCTCGACGTGCCGCCCGACGATGTCCAGAACTGGTACACCGCGACGCCCGATTCCGGGCCCACCGTACGCACCGGACGGCGGGCGCCCGATGGCGCGCAAGCTGAGCCGGACTACTCGGAGGGTGTGCCGGAATGAACCAGCGAAGCATGTGCGTGCGCGAATTGTTGCAGGGTCGGGCCGACGCCGGCGCGAGCGGCGACATCGTCGTGCGCGGCCTGGCCCTCGATTCACGCCGCGTCGTTGCCGACGACGCGTTCGTTGCCCTTGCCGGTGCGCATGCGCACGGCATCACGTTTGCCCCGGCGGCGTCGGCGCGTGGCGCAGCGGTGGTCCTGGCCGACACGGCAGGCATCGCAGCGTCCGCGTCCGACGTGCGCCACCCTGACGGCGCGCCGGTGATCTGGATCGACGGGCTGCGCGAACAGGTCGGCGCGATCGCATCGCGCTTCTTCGGCGAGCCTTCGCAAGCCCTGCATGTGGTCGGCGTCACCGGCACCAATGGCAAGACCTCGACCGTGCAACTGCTGGCGCAGGCGCTGCAGCAGGCTGGGCATCGTGCAGCGACGATCGGCACGCTCGGCGCGGGGCTGCACGGCGCGATTCGCGCGGGCGAGCGCACCACGCCGGATGCGATCGCCGTGCATGGATTGCTGGCGGAATTCCGCGACGAGGGCGCGAGCCATGTTGCGATGGAAGTGTCCTCCCACGCGCTCGACCAGGGCCGCGTCAATGCGGTCGCGTTCGAGCTCGCGGTGTTCACCAACCTGACCCGCGACCACCTCGACTACCACGGCACGATGGCCGAGTACGGCGCGGCCAAGCAGCGCCTGTTCGCGTGGCCCGAACTCGGGGCGGCGATCATCAACGTCGACGATGCGTTCGGGCGTGTGCTGGTGGCGACGCTCGCCGCGGGCGTCGAATGCGTAGGCTACGGCGTCGAACGCGACGATGCGGACGTCGTCGCGCGCGCGGTCGAAACGCGCGCATCCGGCCTGCATTTCCGCCTCGTCACGCCGTGGGGCGAAGGAGATGTCGCGACCCGCCTGCTCGGGCGGTTCAACGTGTCGAACCTGCTAGCGGTCGCCGCCTGCCTCGGCCGTCTCGGACTTTCCTTCGACGCGATCCGCGCCGCGCTCGCCGTGCTCGATCCGGTCGCCGGTCGCATGAGCCGGCTCGGTGGCGAAGGCGCGCAGCCGCTCGTCGTGGTCGACTACGCGCATACGCCGGATGCGCTCGAACAGGCGCTCACCAGCCTGCGCGCGCATTGCAGCGGGCGCCTGGTCTGCGTATTCGGTTGTGGTGGCGAGCGCGACGCGGGCAAGCGCCCGCAGATGGGCGCGATCGCCGAGTCGCTCGCCGATCGCATCCTCGTCACCGACGACAATCCGCGTGGCGAGGATGGCGACCTGATCGTCGAGCAGATCGTCGCCGGTCTGCGGTTTCCACAGCGCGCGACGATCGAGCGCGACCGCGCCGCCGCGATTGCGCTCGCCATTGCATCGGCCCGGCCCGGCGACGTGGTGCTGGTCGCGGGCAAGGGCCATGAGCCTTACCAGGAAGTCGCCGGCATGCGCGTTCCGTTCGACGATTTCGACGTTGCGCGGCATGCGCTGGAGGCCCGCCCATGCTGAACCTGCGCCTCGCCGACGTTGCACGCTGGACCGGTGGTCGCCTGCAGGGCGATGACATCGCGTTCGATGCGGTATCGATCGACAGTCGCTCGCCCGCAGCGGGCGCGCTGTTCGTCGCCTTGCGCGGCGAGCGCCACGACGCGCACGACTACGCCGACGCCGCGCGCGCGAACGGCGCTGTGGCGCTGCTGGTCGAGCGCGCGTTGCCGCTCGACGTGCCGCAGGTGGTCGTCGCCGACACGCTGGTGGCGCTCGGCGAAATCGCACGCATGCTGCGCACGCGCAGCCATGCGCGCGTGATCGGCATCACCGGCTCGAACGGCAAGACCACGGTCAAGACGCTGCTCGCCTCGATCCTCGCGCGCCACGGCCGCACCCACGTCAATGCCGGCAACCTCAACAACGAAGTCGGCCTGCCGCTGACCCTGTTGGCGATGCCGGCCGACACCGAGTACGCGGTGGTCGAGATGGGCGCCGGCAAGCCGGGCGACATCGCCTACCTCGCGCGCATCGCGCGGCCGAATGTCGCGCTGGTCAACAATGTCGCCGCCGCGCATCTGGAACGCATGGGCTCGCTGCAGGGCGTGGCCGAAACCAAGGGCGCGATCTACCGCGCGCTGCCCAACGACGGCGTCGCGGTGATCAACGCGGACGATGCGTTCGCCGACTACTTCACCCTGCTCGCGGGCACGCGCCGCACACTGCGGTTCGGCCTGCTGCGGCGCGCCGATGTCAGCGCGAACCTCGAGCTCGACGCCGGCAACGACGGCTGCTTCCGCCTGCTCGCGCCGGCCGGCGCGGCGGAAATCGCGCTGCCGCTGCGTGGCCGCCACAACGTGATGAATGCGCTGGCCGCGAGTGCGCTCGCGCTCGCGCTCGGCGTGCCGCTGGCCACGATCAAGGCCGGCCTCGAAGCCGCGCCGGTGGTCGATGGCCGGCTCGCGCGCCAGCTGCATGCATCAGGCGCGATCGTCATCGACGACAGCTACAACGCCAATCCCGGTTCGTTCGCCGCGGCAATCGCGACGCTCGCGGCCGAACCCGGCGAACGCGTGCTGGTGATGGGCGACATGGCCGAACTCGGCACCGATGCGGAGCGCCTGCATGCGGACATAGGTGCGCTTGCCAAGCGCAGCGGCATCCAGCGCCTGCGCGCGGTCGGCCGGCTCAGTCGCGCCGCGGTCGAAGCCTTCGGTGGCGGCGCGCAGCACTTCGCCGAACAGGCGCAGCTGGTCGAAGCCTTGCGCGCGGAACTGCGCGCCGGCGTTGTTTTGCTGGTCAAGGGTTCGCGCTCGTCGGCGATGGAGCGCGTCGTCAAGGCGTTGCACGGCGATGCAGACGGCAACGGAGGCGAACGTCATGCTGCTTGAGCTCGCCGAGCTGCTGAAGGGATGGATCAGCGGATTCCACCTGTTCCAGTACCTGACGTTCCGCGCGATCATGGGCACGCTGACCGCGCTGGCGGTGTCGCTGCTGGCCGGGCCCGCAATCATCCGCAAGCTGGCCGCGCTGAAGGCCGGCCAGGTCATTCGCAGCGATGGTCCGCAGTCGCATCTGAGCAAGGCCGGCACGCCGACCATGGGTGGCGTGCTCATCATCGCCTCGGTCGCGGTCTCGACCCTGCTGTGGGCGGACCTGCGCAATCGTTACGTCTGGCTCGTGCTTGGCGTCACGATCGCGTTCGGCGCGATCGGTTTCTACGACGACTACAAGAAGCTGGTGCTCAAGGACAGCCGCGGCCTCGCCGCGCGCTGGAAGTACTTCTGGCAATCGGTGTTCGGTCTCGGCGTCGCGCTGTACCTCTATTTCAGCGCCGACACGCCGGCGGCGACCACGTTCTACCTGCCACTGATCAAGCACGTGCAGGTCCCGCTCGGGCATGCCGCCACGCTGATGGCGGCGTCGCCCTGGTTGAGCGGCCTCGGCGCCGTGGTGTTCATCGGACTCGCGTATTTCATCGTGGTCGGTTTCTCGAATGCGGTGAACCTCACCGATGGCCTCGACGGACTCGCGATCATGCCGAGCGTGCTGGTATCGACCGCGCTTGGCGTGTTCGCCTATCTCGCCGGCAACAAGGTGTTCTCCGAGTATCTGGGCATCCCTGCGATTCCCGGCGCGGGAGAATTGGCGATCTTCTGCAGTGCGCTCGGTGGTGCCGGTCTCGGTTTCCTCTGGTTCAACACCTATCCGGCGCAGGTGTTCATGGGAGACATCGGTGCGCTGGCGATCGGCGCGGCGCTCGGTTGTGTCGCCGTGATCGTGCGGCAGGAAGTCGTGCTGCTGATCATGGGCGGCGTGTTCGTGATGGAAACGGTGTCGGTGATGTTGCAGGTCGCGAGCTTCAAGCTGACCGGCAAGCGCATCTTCCGGATGGCGCCGATCCACCACCACTTCGAACTCAAGGGCTGGCCGGAGCCGCGCGTGATCGTGCGTTTCTGGATCATCAGCGTGGTGCTGGTGCTGATCGGCCTCGCCACGTTGAAGGTGCGCTGATGCTGCTCTTCGACTTCAGCAACGACGACCAGCAGGCGACCCGCCATGGCGACGCCAAGGGTCGCTATGACCTCGGCTTGATCGTCGCGGCGATGCTGCTCGCCAGCCTCGGCGTGGTCATGGTCGCGTCGAGTTCGATCGCGGTCGCCGACGGCCAGCACATAGGGGCGTTCTATTTCCTTTATCGCCACCTCGTATTCCTCGCCCTCGGCCTGGTCGCGGCGCTGGTGATGACGCGCATCGAACTGGCCTGGCTGGAGCGCAATGCGCTACCGCTGCTGCTCTGCGGCACCGTATTGCTGCTGCTGGTGTTCGTGCCGTTCATCGGCGTGCGCGTGAACGGCGCGCGACGCTGGATCCGCTTCGGCATCATCGGCTTCCAGTCGGTGGAGGCCGTCAAGATCCTGCTGGTCGTGTACATGGCGAGCTACCTCGTGCGCCATCGCGAAGGCCTGCAGACGAAGCTGCTCGGTGTGGTGAAGCCGCTCGGCATCGCGGCGATCTTTGCCGGACTGCTGCTCGCGCAGCCGGATTTTGGTTCGGCCACGCTGCTGATGGCGGTCACGCTCGGCATGGTCTGGCTCGGCGGTGCGCGCCTGCGCAACCTGACCTTGCTCGGTGCGTGCGCGTTGCCGGTGCTGGCAGCGCTCGCGATGAGCCAGGACTATCGCGTCAAGCGCCTGACCTCGTTCCTCGATCCATGGGCCGATCCGTTCAAGGACGGGTTTCAGCTGACCCAGGCGCTGATCGCGATCGGTCGTGGCGAATGGTTCGGTGTCGGCCTCGGCGCTTCCGTGCAAAAGCTGTTCTACCTGCCGGAAGCGCACACCGATTTCATCCTCGCCGTACTGGCCGAGGAACTCGGCCTGGCCGGCATCGTGGTCGTGCTCGCGCTGTTCGCGTGGCTGGTCGGGCGCGGCTTCGTGATCGGCGTGCGCGCGGTGGAACAGAACCGCCACTTCGCCGGCTACTGCGCGTTCGGGGTGTCGCTGATGCTCGCGCTGCAGGCGCTGGTGTCGATCGGAGTGAACCTCGGCGTGCTGCCGACCAAGGGCTTGACCCTGCCTTTGATCAGCTCGGGCGGTTCGAGCGTGATGATGACGTGCGCGGCGATCGGCTTGCTGGTGCGCGTCAGCTACGAAGTCACGCGCGCCGACAACGCGATGATGCAACTGGTCAACGAGCGCCGTGCGCGCGAGGTTGTCGCATGAGCGCGCCGGTCGCCAACCGCGAGGGCCCCGTGCTCATCATGGCCGGTGGCACTGGTGGACACATCTTCCCGGGGCTTGCGGTCGCCGACGAACTCGTCGCGCGCAAGATCCCGGTGGTCTGGTTCGGCGCGGTTGGTGGCCTCGAGACGCAACTGGTGCCGCGGCATCGGCTGCGGCTGGAGACGCTGCCGATCGGCGGTCTGCGTGGCAAGGGTCTCGTGACCAAGCTGGCGATGCCGTTCCGCCTTGCGCGCGGCGTCGCCGTCGCACGCAACCTGCTCAGGCAGCATGCGCCGCGCTGCGCGATCTCGATGGGCGGCTATGCAGCAGCACCCGGCGGCATCGCGGCGCAGCTGGCGAAGGTGCCGCTCATCGTGCACGAGCAGAACCGGATCGCCGGCATGACCAACCGCCTGCTCGCCCGTCGTGCGCAACGGGTGCTGACCGGTTTCGCCGACGTGTTTCCGCGCGGCGAATGGGTCGGCAATCCAGTGCGCGCTTCGATCGCCGCGGTCGTGCCGCCCGCGCAGCGCTACGCCGGCCGCGAAGGGCCGTTGCGCCTGCTCGTGCTCGGCGGCAGTCAGGGCGCGCAAAGCCTGAATGCGGCGCTGCCCGAAGTGCTGCGCCGACGCGGCGCGCGCCTGGCGGTGTCGGTGCGCCATCAGTGTGGAACCCGGCATTTCGACAAGGCGCGCGCGGCCTACATGAATGCCGGCATCGAAGCGGATGTGGTCCCGTTCGAGGACGACATGGCCGCAGCCTACGCGTGGGCCGATCTCGTGATCTGCCGTTCCGGTGCGTTGACCCTGGCCGAACTCGCGGCGGCTGGCGTGCCGGCGATCCTCGTGCCATATCCGAACGCGGTCGACGACCACCAGACGAAGAATGCACAGGCGATGGTTTCGGCCGGTGCCGCACGCCTCGTCGCCGAAGGCGACGATTTCGTCAAGCGCCTCGGTACCGCCTTCGAGGAAGTTGGCGAGCGCACGCGCCTGTTGCGCATGGCGAATGCTGCACGCGCGCTGGCCAAGCCTGACGCCGCGCGTCGCATCGCGGAGATCTGCCTGGAGGCCGGTGCATGACACTGAATCGCCTCAAGCAGCACGGCGACATCATGCAGGACTTCCGCCGCGTGCATTTCGTCGGCATCGGTGGCGTCGGCATGAGCGGCATCGCCGAGGTGTTGTGCAACCTCGGCTATTCCGTATCCGGCTCGGACAAGGCCGACAACGCCACCACGCGCCGCCTCGCCGGCCTCGGAGCACGCATCGATCGCGGCCACGACGCCGCCAACGTCGCGGAAGCCGACGTGCTGGTCGTGTCGAGTGCGATCCGCCCGGACAACGTGGAACTGGTCGCCGCGCGTGAACGGCGCATCCCCGTCGTGCCACGCGCGGAAATGCTCGGCGAACTGATGCGCTTCCGGCGCGGCATCGCCGTTGCCGGCACGCACGGCAAGACCACCACGACCAGCCTCACCGCGAGCGTGCTCGCCGAGGCCGGACTCGATCCGACCTTCGTCATCGGCGGCCAGTTGATCGCGGCCGGCGCGAACGCGCGCCTCGGCACCGGCGAATACCTGGTCGCGGAAGCGGACGAGTCGGACGGCTCCTTCCTGCTGCTGTCGCCGGTGATCGCGATCGTCACCAACATCGACGCCGACCATCTCGAGAACTACGACGGCGATTTCGAGCGCGTGAAGAAGGCGTTCCGCGATTTCCTGCACCGGCTGCCGTTCTACGGCGTCGCCGTGTTGTGCATCGATGACCCGGAGGTTGCGCTGCTGGCAGACGAGAGCAATCGGCGCGTGCTCACTTACGGCATCGACAACGCCACCGGCGATGTCCCGGCGGACGTGCGTGCCTCCGACGTGCGCCAGCAGGGCAGTGCGACCGAATTCACCTTGCACCTGCCCGAAGGCGGTCCGGCGTTCGCGGTGCGTCTGAACCTGCCGGGTCGACACAATGTTCTGAACGCTCTCGCGGCGTGTGCGGTCGGCTGGCAGCTTGGCGTGCCGCCGGAGGCAATGCAGCACGCGCTCGCGCAGTTCCAGGGCGTCGGTCGCCGCTTCCAGTTGCGTGGCGAGCTGCGCCTCGACCAGGGCAGCGCCCTGCTCGTCGACGACTACGGTCATCATCCGCGCGAACTCGCCGCCGTGTTCGCCGCGGCGCGCGCCGGTTGGCCCGAGCGCCGCCTGGTCGCCGCGTTCCAGCCGCATCGCTACTCGCGCACGCGCGATCTGCTCGATGACTTCGCCAAGGTGCTCGCCGAGGCCGACGTGCTCGTGCTGACCGAGGTCTATCCCGCCGGCGAGGCGCCGATCGCGAATGCCGACGGCCGCGCACTTGCGCGCGCGGTGCGTGCGCGCGGCAAGGTCGATCCGGTGCTGGTCGAACATCCACGGGACCTCGCAGGCGCGTTGCCGCCGCTGCTGCGCGACGGCGACCTGTTGTTGCTGCTCGGCGCGGGCGACATCGGCGCTGCGGCGAATGAACTGGCCCACGCGGGTCACCTGAAATCGCGAGGCGCTGCATGAAGATCATCGATCCGGCGGCGTTTGGCCGCGTCGCGGTGGTGATGGGCGGCCAGTCCGCCGAGCGCGAGGTCTCGCTCGATTCGGGCCGCAACGTGCTCGCCGCACTGCGCGCGAAGGGTGTCGATGCGCATGCGGTCGACGGCATCCCGGCTCTGCTCGATGCCTTGCGCGCCGGGCACTACGCACGCGTGTTCAACATCCTGCATGGCCAGAACGGCGGCGGCGAGGACGGAGTCCTGCAGGGCGCGCTCGATTCGTTGCACGTGCCCTACACCGGCTCGGGCGTGCTCGGCTCGGCACTGTCGATGGACAAGGTGCGCACCAAGCAGGTATGGATTGCCGAAGGCCTGCCGACGCCGCGTTTCGTCGCCCTGCGCAAGCGTGCCGGTGGCAGCGCCGACGTGCACGCGGCCGCCGCGAAACTCGGCCTGCCGGTGATCGTGAAGCCGGCCTGCGAAGGTTCCAGCGTCGGCGTGTCGCGCGTGTTCCGCGACTCCGATCTCGACGCGGCCGCCGAACTCGCGGCCCGCTATGCGGGCGATTTGCTTGTCGAGGAAATGATCGTCGGCGACGAGCTGACAGTCGGCATTCTTGCCGGCGAAGCACTGCCATCGATCCGCATCGTGCCGAAGGGCGCTTTCTACGACTACCACGCCAAGTACGTCGCCGAGGACACGCAGTACATTTGCCCCGGCCTCGACGGCGCGGCAGAGACGGAGATCCGCGCGCTCGCGCTCGCCGCGTTCGATGCCGCCGGATGCGCCGGCTGGGGTCGCGTCGATGTGATGCGCGACCGCGAAGGCCGCAACTACCTGCTCGAAGTGAATACCGCGCCGGGCATGACCAGCCACTCGCTGGTGCCGAAAGCGGCAGGCACGGTCGGCATCGGCTTCGAGGAACTGTGCTGGCGCGTGCTCGAAACAAGTTTGAGCCGTGACCCGGGATTCGTGATTGGAGATTCCGAAAAGACGGGCAAGAGCTCCGCTCGGCCAATCACCGATCATCAATCGCCACCCGGCGGAGGCGCGCCATGAAAGGTGGCGTGGCCGCCAAACTGCTCGCCTGGGGCATCGCGCTGACGCTCGTCGCATTGCCGATCCTCGGCGTGCTGAACGGCTGGTTCGCGAGCGATCGCTGGCCGGTGACCAAACTCAGCGTGAGCGCCGAGTTCAACCACGTCAGTGCCGAGCAGATTCGCGCCGCCGCACAACCGCAGCTCGGCAAGGGCTTCTTCGCGCTCGACCTCGACAACGTGCGCGACGCGCTGGCGAAGCTGCCGTGGGTCGAGCGCGCGGAAGTGCGCAAGCGCTGGCCCGACACGGTCGACCTGCTCATCTACGAACAGCAGCCGTATGCGCGCTGGAGCGGGCAACGCCTGGTCAACCGCCAGGGCCGCCTGTTCAGTGTCGCCGGTGCCGAAGGCTTGCAGGGCCTGCCGCGGCTCGCAGGCCCTGACGATCGCCTTGATGACGTGCTGCGCTTCTACGCCGACAGCCAACGCGAATTCTCCGGCAGTGGTCTCGTCATCGATGCGGTCGCGCTGTCGCCGCGCGGCGGCTGGCGCATCGAGCTGGTATCCGGCACCGTCATCGAACTCGGACGCAGCGACGCGCCAGCGCGCCTGCAACGGTTCCTCGACGTCTGGCCGCGTCTCGCCGGTGCGCATCCGCAGCCGCCTGCTTACGTCGACCTGCGCTACGCGAACGGGTTCTCGATGCGCTGGGCGGCGCCGACGCCGGCGGGGAATGGGGAATCGGGAACTGGGAATGGCCAGGCACAGACCGCCTCTTCCCGATCCGTTTCGCATCCGTTCTCGATTGACCCGATGACGTCGTTCGCCTCGCTGCGCTTCGCGGCTGTTGCGACTCCCGATTCCCGATTCCCGATTCCCGGCCTGCCATGAACCGCAAGAGCGAAAAAAACCTGATCGTCGGTCTCGATGTCGGTACGTCGAAGATCGTTTCGATCGTCGGCGAGCATACGCCGGGAGAGGCAGTCGAGATCATCGGCATCGGCTCGCACCCGGCGCATGGACTCAAGCGCGGCGTGGTGGTCGACATCGAGTCGACCGTGCATTCGATCCAGCGCGCGGTCGAGGAAGCGGAGCTGATGGCCGGCTGCCAGATCCGTTCGGTCTACGCGTCGATCGCCGGCAGCCACATCAAGGACGAGAACTCGCACGGCACCGCGCCGATCCGCGACAAGGAAGTCAGTGGCGCCGATCTCGACGCGGTGCTGACCTCCGCATGCGCAATCGCGATTCCGGCCGATCGCAGCGTGCTGTATCGCGAACCGCAGGAATACCTGATCGACGGCCAGGAAGGCATCCGCCATCCGGTCGGCATGTCCGGCGTGCGCCTGGAAGCGAACGTGCACCTGGTCACCGGTGCGGCGAGCGCGATCCAGAACATCACCAAGTGCATCAACCGCTGCGGCCTGCAGGTCGACGAGCTGTTGCCGGCTGCGGTCGCGTCAGCGCGCGCGGTACTCACCGAGGACGAACGCGAGCTGGGCGTGTGCCTGGTCGACATCGGCGCCGGCACCACCGATATCGCGATCTACACGGGCGGCGCGTTGCGCCACACCACCTCGCTCGCGATCGGCGGCGACCAGGTGACCAGCGACATCGCGCACCTGATGCGCACGCCGACCGCGCATGCGGAGGAGCTCAAGGTGCGTTACGCCTGCGCGCTGGCGCAGCTCGCGCACGCGGAAGAGACGATCCAGGTACCGAGCGTGGGCGACCGGCCGCCGCGTCGGCTGGCGCGACAGAACCTCGCCGAGGCGGTGCAGCCACGCTACGAGGAAATCTTCGAGATGGTGCAGGCCGACCTGCGCCGGAGCGGACGCGAGGAGCTGGTGCGTGCCGGCATCGTGCTGACGGGTGGCGCGGCGCGCATGGAAGGTGCGCTCGATCTTGCCGAGGAGTTGTTCCACATGCCGGTGCGCCTCGGCACGCCGCAGCACGTGACGGGCCTTGCCGACGTCGTCGCAAGTCCGATGCAGGCAACCGGCGTAGGCCTGTTGCTGTACGGCAGTCGTGGTGGGGTCGCGCGCCATGCGCCGACCGGCACCTCGGCAGTCGGCGGTTTGTGGGGCCGGGTTTCGACCTGGTTCAAGGGAGAGTTCTAGTGACAACGGAGTCGAGAGGCTCCTGTTGGAAAGTCCGGCATGGAAGCCGGTTTGTTCGTTGCCGTCACGGAGGACGGCAGAGGCTTTTGTTTGAAGTCCGGCATGGAAGCCGGTCTGTTGTCTGCCGTCATGGAGGACGGCAGGGGTAACCGCCACGGCACGCCAGCCGCGGCAGGACGGGCCGGACCGGGAAGGTCACGGACCCGGGAACGATAAGAAAGTCAGGCAACAACCACTTGCGGAGGATGGGAAATGTTCGAATTCGTCGAGAAGATGGCACCGAATGCGGTGATCAAGGTCG
This sequence comes from Dokdonella sp., assembly GCF_044227025.1. GTDB lineage: Bacteria > Pseudomonadota > Gammaproteobacteria > Xanthomonadales > Rhodanobacteraceae > Dokdonella_A. The sequence goes on from NZ_JBGAFX010000007.1 coordinate 166,075, forward strand.
TCGGTGTGGGCGGTGGCGGCGGCAACGCGGTCAGCCACATGGTGCAGGCCGGCGTCGATGGCGTCGATTTCGTCTGCGCCAACACCGACGCGCAGGCGCTCAAGAGCAGCGGCGCGAAGTTCACCCTGCAACTGGGTGCGAACGTGACCAAGGGCCTTGGCGCGGGCGCGAATCCCGAGGTCGGCCGTCAGGCCGCGCTCGAGGATCGCGAGCGCATCGTCGAACTGCTGCAGGGCGCCGACATGGCGTTCATCACCGCCGGCATGGGCGGCGGCACCGGTACCGGCGCCGCGCCGGTGGTGGCGCAGCTGGCCAAGGAGATGGGCATCCTGACCGTTGCGGTCGTGACCAAGCCGTTTCCGTTCGAAGGCCGTCGGCGCATGCAGGTCGCGCTCAAGGGCATCGAGGATCTGGGCCAGTACTGCGACTCGCTGATCACGGTCCCGAACGAGAAGCTCCTGACCGTGCTCGGTCGCGACGTGACCCTGCTCAGCGCTTTCAAGCAGGCCAACGACGTGCTGCTTGGCGCGGTGCAGGGCATCGCCGACCTGATCACGCGTCCCGGCCTCATCAACGTCGACTTCGCCGATGTGCGTACGGTCATGTCCGAGATGGGCATGGCGATGATGGGCACCGGCACGGCGCGCGGCGATGACCGCGCGGTCGCGGCGGCCGAGGCGGCGATCAACAACCCGTTGCTCGACGACGTCAATCTCGCCGGCGCCTGCGGCATCCTCGTCAACGTCACCGCGGGCACCAACCTCACGATGCGCGAGTTCGACGACATCGGCCAGGTCGTGCACGAGTTCGCCAGCGAGGACGCGACGGTCGTCATTGGCACCGCGCTCGATCCGGAGCTCAAGGACGACGTGCGCGTCACCGTGGTTGCGACCGGCCTCAACCGGGCAGTTGCGCGCCAGCCGCTGCGTGATCAGCGCGAGCGGGAGACCGTGGTTTCCTCGCGTCCGCCGATGCGCGTGGTCAAGCGCGACGGCACGACCGGCCAGGTCGTCGAGGACTATCTCGGCATTCCCGGCCAGCCGATCCGCCATGCGGTCGAACATGCCCAGCCGGAGGCTTCCGGCGATTACCTCGACATCCCGGCGTTCCTGCGCCGGCAGGCCGACTGACCGGTCGGGAGCCTGCCGCAGCGCAGGCTTCCAGCCGGCTTCCCATCCGGGTGCAGCGACCGTTGCTGCGCCCCTGGCGGCGATGCTTCGAACACATCGCCGCCCAGATCCCGCCATCATGTGGCGTCATGGTGGCGGGCATCGTCGTCGACGGACGACGGAGGTCCGGGACAGGGATGGCCGGCACGAGTGTTGCGAAAAAGCGACGAGGTGTGGGTTCCATACGTCGCTCAACTTTTCTCGCCCCCGTCGCTGTGCTAACCTCGCCGGCGTTTTGTCAGCTCCTGCCCCAGGGGGCACATCATAAAAATGATCAGACAGCGCACGCTCAAGAACATCATCCGAGCGACAGGCGTGGGTCTTCACACGGGCGACAAGGTCTACATGACCTTGCGGCCGGCAACAGTCGACACCGGCATCGTGTTCCGCCGCGTCGATCTGCCGAACCCGGTGGATATCCGTTCCTGTTGCGAAAACGTAGGCGATACCCGTCTCTCCACGACGCTCGTGAAGGGCGATGTCCGCATTGCGACCGTCGAGCATCTGCTCTCGGCGATGGCGGGCCTTGGTATCGACAATGCCTACGTCGACCTGTCGGCGCCGGAAGTGCCGATCATGGACGGCAGTGCCGGTCCATTCGTGTTCCTGCTGCAATCGGCGGGAATCGAGGAACAGGCCAAAGCCAAGCGTTTCATCCGCATCAAGAAGTCGGTCACCGTCCGTGACGGCGACAAGTGGGCCCGCTTTGAGCCGTTCGACGGTTTCAAGGTCGGCTTCTCGATCGATTTCAACCACCCGATGTTCACCAAGCGCACCTCGACCAGCGAGATCGATTTCTCGACCACCTCGTTCGTCAAGGAAGTCAGCCGCGCGCGCACGTTCGGTTTCATGCGCGACATCGAGTACCTGCGGGAGCGCAACCTCGCGCTCGGCGGTTCGATGGACAACGCGATCGTGCTCGACGACTATCGGGTGCTCAACGAGGACGGCCTGCGGTACGAGGACGAGTTCGTCAAGCACAAGATCCTCGATGCGATCGGTGACCTGTATCTGTTGGGACACAGCCTGATCGGTGCGTTCTATGGCTACAAGTCGGGCCACGAGCTCAACAACAAGCTGCTGCGCACCCTGCTGGCGGACGCCAGCGCCTGGGAAGAGGTCAGCTTCGAGGACGAAAGCGCGGCACCGATTTCCTACGCCCACCCGGCGCAGGCAGTGTGAAACATTCGTGCCGCGTGGCGCCGGAGATTGGAACGGCGAACCGCGTCGCGAAATGGAATGACAGGTACCGGTAGGGTGCGGCTTGACCGGCGCAAAGACGCCGGCCTGTGCAGGACGCAGTCGGTTTACCCCGATGATGACCGCCACTAGCCCATGGGAGGGCGGCGCGGCGGACAGAAGAAGAATCGAAGGCCTCCGCCAGGGGGCTGGTGGGAAACGGAGCCGCCCCGGCTCCTAGCTGGAATCATCAGTGGCGATGGACGCCAGACGTAGATACAGGGCCGCGAGTTCCGGGTCCTGAAGGACTGTCGCTGTCGCTCGCAAATGGCGTGCGGTGGCGTCGGAAAGCGGTTTCGGCTTTGTCGGTTCCGGGGGAACGGTCGGCAAGGGCGCCACTTTCACGGCGAAACGTTCGACGCCACTGCCGAGTGCAGTGCGGGCCTCTGCCAGCAGGTCGGCTTGATGAAGCCGCAGCCGGCTGGCCCAGGTCGGACTCGACGCCAGGAAGACAATCCGCCCGTTGCGCACGTCCGCGAGCCGCGTCTCGCGCGCGGTCGCGGCGGGCAAGAGGCGGCGCAGTCTTTCATCCAGCGCATCCAGCACGCGCGCGCGTTCCGCGAGCGCGTCGAGGGCGATGCACTCCGTCACGGGCCGTGGGCCTTCGGCGGAAGCGGGATGGGGACGGCGACCTGGCGGCATGGCGAACACGAACTCGGCGCAGCAGCATGAACATCATTATCGTCCGCAACGCGCACGCACTGCCATTGCGAATCGACCTCGGCGGGCGCAACGCGCGCCTGCTCGCGGTCGCATTGTGCGCCTGTGCGAGCGTGCTGATCGCGGTCGGTGCCGCCGGTGCCTGGCTGTTCGCCAGCCCGCGCGCGCATGACTTGCATGAAATCGCGCAATTGCGTGCAGCATTGGCCGACCAGCGCAACGCGCTCGCTGGCCTCGACCAGGACTCGCACCGCAACCTCGACGCGCTCGCCGCCCAGCTCGGCCAGCTGCAAGCCCAGGCGACGCGCCTCAATGCGCTCGGCGAGCGCCTGACCCAGGTCGGCAAGCTCGACGACGGCGAATTCGATTTCGGCGCCGACCCCGCGGTCGGCGGCCCCGAGGAACCGGCGACCGGCGTCACGATGCCGCTGCCGCTGCAGAACGGCATCGACGACCTGCGCGCCGAGTTTGATCACCAGCAGGCGCAGCTCGACGTGCTGGAGAACCTCCTGCGCGACCGCAAGATCGACAACCAGCTGCTGCCGAGCGGAATGCCGGTGGCACAGGGTTACATCGCCTCCGGCTTCGGCGACCGCTCCGATCCGTTCGACGGCCACCAGGCGATCCACATGGGCGTTGATTTCTCCGCGCCGGAAGGCACGCCGGTCACCGCCGTCGCCGACGGCGTCGTCACCTTCACCGGCGTGCGCACCGGGTATGGCAACGTGGTCGAGATCGATCACGGCAACGGCTACATGACCCGTTACGCGCACAATTCGGCGATCGACGCGAAAGAGGGCGACCGCGTGCATGCGGGACAGACGATCGCGAACGTCGGCTCGACCGGACGCTCGACCGGACCGCATTGCCATTTCGAGGTCTGGTACAACGGCCGCGCCGTCAATCCGATGGTGTACGTGAAGTCGACCCGCGCCAACCGCGCCTGAAGGGGTTCCGGCGCCGCCGCGGCGCTTGAAACGGGGCCCTGCGCCACAAACTGGTTTGTTCCGGGCCGCCGCCGCCGTATCATCGGCGGCTTGGCCGTTGCCGGCGGAACCATTCCGCGGTCACAGGCCGGCCACGGCCCGGTTCCCGTCGGACGAATCCCGTCGGGGAATCCGCGCCGGTGCGGCCATCCCGAATTCCCAAGCGAAGACCCTCCATGCTCAACAGTTTCCTGACGCGCATCTTCGGCAGCCGCAACGAACGCGTGCTGCGCCAGCTCGGCAAGTCCGTCGCGCAGATCAATGCGCTCGAACCGAAGTACCAGGCACTCTCCGACGACGAGCTGCGCGCCAGGACCGACGAGTTCCGCCAGCGCCTCGCCGCCGGCGCGACGCTCGACAGCCTGCTGCCGGAAGCGTTTGCGACCGTGCGCGAGGCGGCGCGCCGCGTGCTTGGCTTGCGTCACTACGACGTGCAGCTGATCGGCGGCATGGTCCTGCACAGTGGCAAGATCGCCGAGATGCGCACCGGCGAGGGCAAGACGCTGGTCGCGACCCTGCCGGTCTATCTCAACGCGCTCGAAGGCAAGGGCGTGCACGTCGTCACCGTCAACGACTATCTCGCCAAGCGCGACTCGGCCTGGATGGGCAAGGTCTACGGCTTCCTCGGCATGACCGTCGGCGTGGTCTGGCCGGGCATGGACCACGGCGACAAGCGGGCCGCCTATGCCGCCGACATCACCTACGGCACCAACAACGAGTTCGGCTTCGACTACCTGCGCGACAACATGGCGCAGGCCGCCGAGCAGCGCTACCAGCGCGGTTTGCATTACGCGATCGTCGACGAAGTCGACTCGATCCTGATCGACGAAGCGCGCACCCCGCTGATCATCTCCGGACCGTCGGACGAGTCGCCGCAGCTGTACGTCAAGGTCAACCGCATCGTGCCGCGCATGACGCGCCAGGCGAAGGAAAGCAAGCCGGGCGAAGCGCCGGAGCCGGGCGACTACTACGTCGACGAGAAGCAGAAGCAGGTGCACCTGTCCGAAGAGGGCATGGAGCACGCCGAACAGCTGCTGCGCCAGGAAGGCATCATCGGCGAGGAAGAGGGCCTGTACGATTCGCAGCACATCGCGGTCGTGCATCACCTCAACGCGGCGCTGCGCGCGAACGCGATCTACCAGCGCGACGTCGACTACATTGTGCGCGATGGCGAAGTCATCATCGTCGACGAGTTCACGGGCCGCACGCTGGCCGGCCGCCGCTGGTCCGACGGCCTGCACCAGGCGGTCGAGGCGAAGGAAGGCGTGCCGATCCAGCGCGAGAACCAGACGCTCGCCTCGATCACGTTCCAGAACCTGTTCCGCATGTACAAGAAGCTGTCCGGCATGACCGGCACGGCGGATACCGAAGCGTACGAATTCCAGTCGATCTACGGCCTCGAGGTCGTGGTGATCCCGACCCATCGCCCGATGGTGCGCAAGGACGAGGCGGACGTCGTTTTCCTGAAGCAGCAGCCGAAATTCGATGCGATCGTCGAAGACATCAAGGAAAGTTACGAGCGTGGCCAGCCGGTGCTGGTCGGCACGGCCTCGATCGAGATGTCCGAGCTGCTCGATGGCCTGCTCAACAAGGCCGGCGTGCCGCACGAAGTCCTGAATGCTAAACAGCACGAGCGCGAGGCGCACATCGTCGCGCAGGCGGGCAGGCCGAAGGCGATCACGATCGCGACCAACATGGCCGGTCGCGGTACCGACATCGTGCTCGGCGGCAGCCTCGAAGCGGAATTGCAGGCGCTGGGCGAGGATGCCTCGGAAGCCGATCGCGCCAGGGTCAAGGCGGAATGGCAGAAGCGCCACGATGAAGTGCTGGCGCTCGGTGGACTGCGCATCATCGGCACCGAACGCCACGAATCGCGCCGCATCGACAACCAGTTGCGTGGCCGCTCCGGCCGCCAGGGCGACCCGGGATCGAGCCGTTTCTACCTGTCGCTCGAAGACAACCTGATCCGCATCTTCATGGGCGAGGGCGTCGCGCGCCTGATGCGCATGTTCGGCATGAAGGAAGACGATGCGATCCAGGACCGCATGGTCAGCCGCCAGATCGAGAAGGCGCAGCGCAAGGTCGAGGCGCACAACTTCGACATCCGCAAACACCTGCTCGAGTTCGACGACACCGCGAACGACCAGCGCAAGGTGATCTACCAGCAGCGCAACGAGCTGCTCGACAGCAACGATGTCGCCGCGACGATCGAGACGATCCGCCAGGACGTGATCACCGACGTCGTGCGACGCCACGTGCCGCATGACTCGGTCGACGAACAGTGGAAGCTCGGCGCACTGCAGGCCGAGCTCTTGAGCGAATTCGGCCTGCAGACCGACCTCCAGCAATGGCTCGACCAGCAGACCGATGCCGACGCCGACGACATTCTCGAGCACGTGCTCGCGCTGGCCGACCGCATGCTGCGCGAGAAGGAGGCGATGCTCGGCTCGGAAGTCATGCGCGGACTCGAGAAGCACGTGATGCTGTCCGTGCTCGACAACGGCTGGAAGGAACACCTCTCGAGCATGGACTACCTGCGCCAGGGCATCTACCTGCGCGGCTATGCACAGAAGCAGCCGAAGCAGGAGTTCAAGCGCGAGGCATTCGAGCTGTTCGAAGGCATGCTCAACCGGATCAAGTTCGAGATCGTGCAGCTGCTCGCGCGCGTGCGCATCCGCAGCGAGGAAGAAGTCGAGGCGATGGAGCAGCAGCAGCGCCGCCAGGCCGAGGCGCAGGCGCGCACGATGCAGTTCCAGCACGCCGAAGCGGACGGTTTCGCCGCGGACGACGAGATCGCGCAGGCCGCGCCCGAAGCCAGCGTCGGCATCCCGCAACTGCGCGAAGCGCCGAAGGTCGGCCGCAACGATCCGTGTCCGTGCGGATCGGGCAAGAAATTCAAGCAATGCCACGGCAAGCTCGCCTGAACTGAGGGCCGCCAGCATGCCGGCATCGATCCACGTCGTCGCCGGCGTGCTGCATGACGCAGCGGGTCGCGTGCTCGTCGCGCAGCGCCCGCCCGGCAAGCACCTTGCCGGCCTGTGGGAATTCCCCGGCGGCAAGTGCGAGGCCGGCGAGGCGGCGGTCGACGCGCTCGCGCGCGAGCTGCGCGAGGAACTCGGGATCGTGGTCGAGTCGGCGCGTCCCCTGATCGCTATTCCGCATCGTTATCCCGACCAGGACATCCTGCTCGACGTCTGGCAGGTCTCGACATGGTCCGGCACCCTGCATCCACACGAAGGGCAGGCGTTCGCCTGGGTTGACCTCGCCGCACTCGACCAGGTGCCGATGCCGCCCGCGGATCGCCCGGTGATCGCTGCATTGCGCCTGCCGGAGCGTTTTCTGATCACCCCGGACCTGCCCCAGGGCAGCTCCGCAGAACTGCTCGCCGGCATCGAGCGCGCCTGCCGGCGTGGCGTGCGCATGGTCCAGTTGCGCTTGCCGCACTGGCCACGCGCGGCATTGGCCGCGTTCGCACGCGAGGCCCGCACCCTCTGCACGGCGCATGCGACCCGCCTGCTGCTGAACGGCGATACCCAGCTCGCGATGGTGCTCGGCCTCGATGGCGTGCATCTGCCGGCGCGCATCGCCGCGACGCTGTCGCAGCGGCCGCTGCCCGCCGACCGCTGGCTCGGCGTCTCCTGCCACGACGCCGCCGAACTGCTCCACGCGGTGCGCATCGGTGCCGACTTCGCGACCCTGTCCCCGGTTTTCCCGACCCCGGGCCACGCCGATTCGACCGCGCTCGGCTGGGACCGCTTCGCCGACCTGGTGGCGCACGTGCCGATCCCGGTCTACGCCCTCGGCGGCCTCGAACGCGAGGACATCGACGCCGCCTGGATGGCCGGCGCGCAAGGCATCGCGGCGATCCGCGGGTTTTGGGGCTGACCCGGCCGGAGCCGGACTTCAGCCCTCGAGAGCATCGCCGGCCAGCGCGAGGTATTTTGCATGCAGTGCTGCAACGCGCTGGTCGAGGTCGGCCAGCGTGCCGTCGTTCACGATGACGTCGTCAGCGATCGCGAGTCGTTGTTTACGACTGGCCTGTGCGTCAAGCATTGAATCGGCAAGTGCGTCGGTGATGCCATCGCGCGCAATCAGGCGTGCATGCTGCACCTCGCGCGGCACATCGACGACCAGCACGCGATCGACCCAGCGGTAGTCACCGCCGCTCTCGACCAGTAGCGGGATCGCCAGCATCACGTAGAGTCCTCGCGCCGCCGAGGCGCGCTCACGCAGCACCGCGCGTACTCGCGGATGCAGGATCGCTTCGAGCCTGCGGCGAGCGTTCGTATCCGCGAATACCCGCTCGCGCATCGCGGCGCGATCGAGTCCGCCGCGCGAATCGAGGATGGCGGCGCCGAACGTCGAGACGACCTCGCGCAACGCTGGCATCCCCGGGGCAACCAGATCGCGCGCGACGACGTCGGCGTCGATCACCTCGACGCCGTGGGTTGCGAAGCGGACGCAAACCGCCGACTTGCCGCTTGCGATGCCGCCGGTCAGGGCCACGCAGAACGGAGTGTCACGCATCGGGCGTGACCACGCTCAGGCCAGTCCGAACAGGCGCGAATACAGCCCGCCGAGCTCCGGGCCGAACACGAACCATGACCAGCCGGCCGCAGCGATGAACGGACCAAACGGGATCGGCGTGCTGCGGTCGCGCCCCTGCAGCGCGAGCGCCGACCCGCCGACGATCGCGCCGATCAACGACGACAACAGGATGATAGGCAGCAGGCTCATCGCCCCCATCCACGCACCGAGCGCGGCGAGCAACTTGAAATCGCCGTAGCCCATGCCTTCCTTGCCGGTGGAAAGCTTGAACAGCCAGAACACCGACCACAGGCTGAGATAGCCGAGCGCGGCGCCGATGATCGCCGCAGGTGGCGCCACGAACAGTGGCACGAGCGAAACCAGCAAGCCGAGCCAGAGCAGGGGAAGCGTGAGCTGGTCGGGCAAGAGCTGCGTGCGCACGTCGATGCCGGAAGCGGCAATCAGCGTCCATGTGAACGGCAACGCCGCGGCCAGTTGCCAGCCGTACCCGAATCGCCAGGCGACCAGGGCGGATGCGAGCGCCGTCAGCAGTTCGACCAGCGGGTACTGCCACGAAATCGGCGTCCTGCAATAGCGGCAGCGCCCGCGCAGCGCGAGCCAGCTCAGCAGCGGGATGTTGTCGAGCGGTGACAGCGGATGCTTGCAGTGCGGGCAATGCGACCCGGTGAACACGAGATCCGGCGGTGCGGCCTCCGATTCCGACGCCTCGTGCGGCGGTTCGTTGATGGCGACATCCTGCAGCAGCTCGCGCGCCTGCTGGCGCCAGTCATGCTCGAGCCGGCGCGGCAGGCGCAGGATCACGACGTTGAGAAAACTGCCGACGAGCAGGCCAAGCACGCTGACGAGCGGAATCAGCAACGAGCCTTGCAACCACTCGAACTCGGTCATCGGCAATCCATGGATATCCGGGTCTGGAAAACAAGCAGGCCGGGACGCGTCCGATGCGCTCCCGGCCCGAGATGGTACGAGCAACGGCGGATTGCGTCAGCCGACGACCGAACCAAGCTTGAAGATCGGCAGGTACATGCCGATGACCATGCCGCCCACGACAGTACCGATGACGACCATGATCATCGGCTCGAGCAGGCTCGACAGTGCGTCGACCGCATTGTTCACCTCGGTCTCGTAGAACTCGGCGATCTTGAACAGCATCGCGTCGAGCGCACCGGCTTCTTCGCCGATCGCGACCATCTGCGTGACCATGTTCGGGAACAGGTTGGTCTGCTTCATCGCGAGCTGCAACTGGTGGCCGACCGCGACGTCTTCGCGGATTCGCTTTACCGCATCGTTGTAGACCACGCTGCCGGTGGCGTTGCCGACCGAGTCGAGTGCCTCGACCAGCGGCACGCCGGCGCGGAAGGTCACACCGAGCGTGCGCGCGAAGCGCGCGATCGCCGACTGGCGCAGGATCTGGCCGACGACGGGAATCTTCAGCAGCATGCGCCCGACGAAATGCGCGAAACGCTCGGACCGCTTGTACAACGTAATGATGCCGAAAATGCTGCCGACGAAGATCAGCAACATGAGCCACCAGTACGACGTCATGAAGCGCGACATGTTGATGAGCATCTGCGTAAATGCAGGCAGATCCGCGCCCATGCCCTTGAACACGGTCTCGAACTGGGGGATAACGAAGATCAACAGGATGCACGAGACAATCACCGCAACAGACAACACTGCGGCTGGATAGAACATCGCCTTCTTGATCTTGCCCTTGATGTTCTCGATGTTTTCCTTGTAGGTTGCAATCGTATCGAGCACGGTGTCGAGCACGCCGGCCGACTCGCCCGCCTTGACCAGGTTGACGAACAGTTCGTCGAAGTGCACCGGGTACTTGTTGAGCGCTTCGTGCAGGGCCGAGCCGCCCTCGATCTCCGTCTTCACGTCGACCAGCATGTCCTTCATGCGCGGATTGCTCTGGCCGCCCGCGACGATGTCGAAGCCTTGCACCATCGGCACGCCGGCGGCCATCATCGTCGCCAATTGGCGGCTGAATACCGCGATGTCGCGTCCCTTGATGGCCTTGCCGGTCTTGCCGAACAGCGGCTTGGCCTTGGCCTTTACCACCTGCGGATTGATGCCCTGCTTGCGCAGGTCGGCCTTGACCAGGTTCGCATTCTTGCTGACTGACTCGCCCTTGATCTTGATGCCGCGCTTGTCCAGACCGACCCAGGTGTAGGTCTGCATCTCGCTGACTTGCGCGCGGGACTTGCCGCGCTGAGTGGCGGCGGCTTTCGCCTTGAGTGCTGCGGCGGTTGCGGTAGCCATGGCTTAGTCCTTGGTGACGCGGTTGATTTCGGCGAGGCTGACGACGCCTTGCTTGCACTTCATGAGCGCCGATTGGCGCAGGTCGCGGATACCGACGCGGCGCGCCTCCTCGGCAATCTGCAGCGCGCTGCCGCCGGCGAGGATGATCTTCTGGATCTCCTCGCTCATCGGCATGACCTGATAGATGCCGGTACGGCCCTTGTAGCCTTCGTTGCAGCCGGAACAGCCGCCGGCATCGAACAACTGCATGCCGGAATCGATGTCGGCCTGGCTGAAGCCTTCGGCCAGCAATGCCGCCGGTGGAAGCACGAGCGGCTTCTTGCAGTCGTGCAGTCGGCGCGCGAGGCGTTGCGCGATGACCAGCGATACCGACGAGGTGATGTTGTACGGCGCGATGCCCATGTTCATCAGGCGCGAGATCGTCTGCGCCGCGTCATTCGTGTGCAGGGTGGACAGCACCATGTGGCCGGTCTGCGCGGCCTTGATCGCGATCTCGGCGGTCTCGAGGTCGCGGATTTCGCCGACCATGATCACGTCCGGATCCTGGCGCAGGAACGAACGCAGCGCAGCGGCGAACGTCATGCCGCGCTTGGTGTTCTGCTGCACCTGGTTCACGCCGGGCAGGCGGATTTCGACCGGATCCTCGACCGTCGAGATGTTGCGGCCTTCGGTGTTGAGGATGTTCAGCGCGGTATAGAGCGACACGGTCTTGCCGGAGCCGGTCGGGCCGGTCACCAGCACCATGCCGTAGGGTTTTTCGATCGCATCGAGGAACAGCTTCTTCTGGTCTTCCTCATAGCCGAGCTTCTCGATGCCCATCTTCGCCGCCGAGGCGTCGAGGATGCGCAGCACGATCTTCTCGCCGAACAGGGTCGGGCAGGTGCTGACGCGAAAGTCGATCGCCTTGGTCTTGGAAAGGTTGAGCTTGATGCGACCGTCCTGCGGCACGCGTTTCTCGGCGATGTCGAGCCCGCTCATGACCTTGAGGCGCGAGGAGATGCGCGGGCTGAGCTTGATCGGTGGGGAGGCGACCGCGCGCAGCATGCCATCCATGCGATATCGCACGCGATAGGCGGATTCATACGGCTCGAAATGGATGTCGGAGGCGCCGCGCTTGATCGCGTCTACCAGTACCTTGTTGACGAACTTCACGACCGGCGCGTCTTCGCCGCCCGTGGCGTCGACGCCGGTCTGTTCCTCGTCGTCGACCGCGCCGAGTTCGAGGTTCTCCAGTCCTTCGGAGTCGCCCATGTCGGTGATGTTCTGGCTCGATGCCGACTGCGCGAGCTCGATCGCGCGTTCGAGCTTGCCTTCCTCGACCAGGATCGGTTCGATCAGGTGGTTCGACTGGAACTTGATCTCGTCCAGCGCGCGAAGGTTGGTCGGGTCGGACACGCCCACGAAGAGGCGGTTGCCGCGTTTGAACAGCGGCAGGACCTTGTGCTTGGCTATCAGATCCTCGCGCACGATGCTGATCGGCAGCTGTGCGTAGTCAAGGGACTCGACATCCAGCAGGGGCATGCCGAACTCGGCCGAAGACGCCATCGCCACTTGGCGGCCCTGCGCCAGGCTGTTGTCGATCAGCCACGTCGCGAGCGGAATCTTCGCCTTGGACGCGTCGTCGACGGCCTTGCGCGCGTCCGCTTCAGCCAACACGCCGTCGGAGACAAGGCGCCTGGCGATGCCGGAAAGGCCCGCCAACGGCGGCGTATTCATCTGGGTTGCCATAGGAATGCCGTGCAAGTCCCCGTATCTATAGCTGAATCTACCCCAAATACATTGCCGAATGTACTCCCTGCGGGCAGTATAGGGAGACAGCTCACAGAATACATGCCTTGCGGCCGGGGAACCCATGCTGAGCATCATCCTGCCGGCGAAGAACGAGGCGGCCGCCCTGGTCGACCTGCTGCCGAAACTGCGCCGCAGCAGGCCGGACGCCGAGATCCTTGTGGTCGACGACGGTTCGACCGACGAAACCGCGAGAATCTGCCGGGAGGCCGGGGTGCGCTCGGTGCGCCAGCCGTATTCGATGGGCAACGGCGCGGCGATAAAGCGTGGCGCGCGCGAGGCCGGCGGAGACATTCTCGTGTTCATGGATGCCGATGGCCAGCACGACCCGGTCCTGATCGAACGCCTGCTGCTGCGACTGGATGAGGGTTTCGACATGGTCGTCGGTGCGCGCGACTGGTCCGGCCAGGCCGGCGTCAGCCGCGGCCTCGCCAACACGCTGTACAACTGGCTCGCCACGCGCATGACCGGCTTCGCCGTGAAGGACCTCACCTCGGGATTCCGCGCGGTGCGCGCCGGCAAGTTCCGCGAATTCCTGCACCTGCTGCCGAACGGGTTCTCCTACCCCACCACCTGCACAATGGCGTTCTTCCGCAGCGCCTATGCGGTCGCCTACGAGCCGATTCCGGTCGCGAAGCGCATCGGCAAGAGCCATATCCGACCGCTGCGCGACGGCGTGCGCTTCCTGCTGATCATCTTCAAGATCGCGACGCTGTATTCGCCCTTGAAGCTGTTCGCGCCAGCGAGCGCGCTGTTCTTCCTGCTCGGCCTTGGCCATTACGCGTACACGTTCGTGACCGCGCACCGGCTGACGAACATGAGCGTGCTGCTGTTCAGTGCATCAGTGATCGTGTTCTTGATTGGCCTGATTTCGGAGCAGATCACCGCATTGACCTACCGGCGGGACGATCGTGGCTGATGCTGGCGTGCCAACCGCCGCAGGGCCGCGTCGATGAACGTGCGCAAGCTGGCTGCGAAGGTTCGCCGCACGCCCTTGCATCCGCAGTGGCTGCTCGGCGGTGAGGCGATCGCGGGAGGCTGGGTGCGCGATCAGGCGCACGGTCGCGTACTCGACGTCGGCTGCGCGAGCCGCTGGATCGAGCGTTGGCTGGAACCGGGCTGCAGTTATGTTGGACTGGATTACCCGGCGACGGGACGCGACTTGTACAGGGCGCGCCCCGACCTGTTCGCCGACGCCAGCGAGCTGCCGCTGCAGGACGCGACGTTCGACACGGTCGTGCTGCTCGAGGTGCTGGAGCACCTGCGGCGGCCGTGCGAAGCCCTGCGCGAGGCCGCGCGCGTGGTGCGCCCGCAAGGCACGGTTTTGCTTAGCCTCCCGTTTCTCTATCCGGTGCACGACGCGCCGCACGACTACCAGCGTCTGACGATCCATGGTTTGATCCGCGACGTCGAGGCGGCGGGCCTCCGGGTCGAGCGCGTGACGCCTACGCTCGGCTCGGCGGATACCGCGGGTTTGATGACAAGCCTGGCACTGGGCGGCGCCGTTGCGAAGATCATCGAGCAGGGTGATCTGCGCCTCGTGCTGTTGCCCTTGTTGGCGCTCGCCATACCGCTCGTCAACTGTACGGCGTGGATCGCTGCTCGCGTGCTGCCGTCGTGGGACGCCATGACCGCCGGCTATCGCCTGTCGGCCACACGCCCCTGATCGCACGAGCGCACGACGACGGCAGCCATGAACCGCGGATATCAACCCGATTTCTCCACGATGTACGAGTCGATGCACTCGCTGGACGAGCGCCGCCGCAAGGCCGCGACCATGGTCGCGGTCCTCCGAGAAGCCCTTGGCCCGGCCCTCGCTCAGGCGCACGCGCTCAACCTTGGATGCTCCACCGGGATCATCGACGAGTACATCGCCGGCCACGTCCGCACGATGACCGGCGTGGACATCGACGAGCCCGCGATCGCGCTGGCGACGTCGCGGATTACCGCTCAAAACCTGCGATTCCAGCTTGGCGACGCAATGAATCTCGCGTTCGACGACGGGACGTTCGACATCGTCGTCTGCTCCCAGGTCTACGAACACGTGCCCGACGCGCGGCGAATGATGATGGAGATCCGTCGCGTGCTCCGTCCCGGCGGCGTGTGCTACTTCGCGGCGACGAATCGCTGGGCCCTGATCGAGAAGCACCACCGTCTGCCCTTTCTTTCCTGGCTGCCTGCGCGCGTGGCGGACCGCTACATGCGATGGGCAGGCAAGGGCGAGGCCTATTACGAACGCCACCTCGGGTATGGGGCGTTGCGTGATCTCGCCTCCGCATTTCGGATCGAGGACTACACCGGCAAGGTGCTGTCCGATCCCGAGCGCTACGAGGCCGCGTATCTGTTCCGCACGCGTTTCGCGCGCGTTGCCGCCCGGTCCATGTACGGCCTCCTGCGCAGGATGTTCCCTGGATACATCTGGCTGTTGTGGAAAGAGACTTGAGCCGTGGCGCTTCCGGCGACGGCGGCGCGCCCGTTGCGCCGCCGATGACCGGCCGTTCGCGCTGGTGGCGCGTCGTCGCAGCGATGCTCACCCTGCTGGCCGTCGCATGGGTGGTGCGCCTCCTCATGCAGGCGATGCCCGACATCGCCGCGCATTATCGCGAAATCGATCCGCAGCTCCTGCTCCTGGCGCTGTTGCTCGCGGGCGTGGCGTCCTGGTTCACGTTCCTCGCCTTCGCGAGACTGTTGCCGGCATTCCGCGTCGAGGGATATCGCCTGCGCGAACTCGCCCACCTGTATTTCACCGCGCAGCTGTTCAAGCATCTCCCGGGCCGCGTCTGGGGAATCGGTTACCAATGGATGGCGGGAGGACGAACCGCGTCCCTGGGCAGTTGGGTCCAGGCGAACCTGCTGCACACGTTGCTCGCCACCTACTTCGCACTCTGGAGTTCGGCGATAACGATCGCCTTCTTCGTTCGTCCCCCGGTCGGCGGCTTGGTGATTGTTGCTGGAATACTCGGCTGCGTACCGCTGTGGAGCGCCCCGAGCCTGCTCACGGCGCTGCCATGGATCGGTCCGAAGGTGAGGCGTCGCTTTGGAGACGACTCGCTGCGTGCATCCACGCTCGTCGCGCCGGCTGACAAGCTGCGCATCCTGCTTCTGTTCGCTGCGAGCTGGCTCGTCTGCTATGCGAGCTGGTACGTCATCGGCATGGCGTACGCTCCGCTTGGCGGCGCAGGCGGCATGCGCATGTGCGCCTACTACATGATTGCCTGGTTCGTCGGCTATGTTTCGCTGCTGACGCCTTCTGGTCTCGGGGTCCGTGAACTGGTCTTCGCGTGGTTCGCGCAGGACTTCCCGAGCGATGCGATCGTGCTGATGGCGATCGTCGGTCGCGTCAGTCTGTTGTTCGTCGACCTGCTGCTGGGATTGCTGTTCGCTCCGTTCGCTCCGCGAAAACCAGCTTCATGATGGTTTGGTGGCGGGTGCCGTGCATCGGAAGAACAGGTGCGAGGGCGCGAGGCGCATTCCGATCCACGGCACGACCGCAAGGGCGGGTGCAAGTACCTTGCATGGCAGGACGAGCCAGCGCAGCGACGCCACGCGGCGCAGTCTTCGTTCGAACAGCGCAGCGAGCTTGGCCACGATCTGCCGATAGGGCAGGGCGCCGGTCGTCGTGACGTCCACGTTCGTAAAGCCGGCACGCTCGAACAGGCGGACCAGCGCCGCGCGCGAAAACCACAGGAAGTGATGTGGTGGAAGGTCACCGTCGCCGAGTCTGCGATCGAATCGGGCGAGGAATCGATCCCGGTTCGGCACGCTGCCCGCAACGATTCCGCCGGGGCGGCACAACCGCTGCACCTGGGCGAGAAAGGCAAGCGGCGCGTCCTGGTGTTCGAGTACCTCGAAGAACGTCACCAGGTCGAATTGCTCGCCGCGCAGTCCGGACGCGTGCTCGAACGCATCCAGGGTCGATACGCTGACGTTCGCCAGGTGAAACTTTTCCCGGGCGACGGCGATGCTCTTTTCATCGAGGTCGATGCCGTGCGGTTCGTATCCGATTTGCGCAAGGCGATGCAGTACGGCGCCATCGCCGCAACCGATGTCCAGTGCGCGACCGCGATGTGGCGGCAACGCCGCGAACAATGGTTCCGCCCAACGCGGGAACGGTCGTTTTCCGGTGTGGTAATCGACGTAGGCTTCGAAGCCTTCGCCTTCGTACACGCTTGGATCCGCCTGCAAGGGCCACCAGAACTGCAGTTCGCAGTTCGGACATCGCTGCAGCGTGTAGGTGCGCTGGTTGTGCGGCGCCCGATGCACGTGCGCGGGAACATCGGCGCGGGCCTTGGCCGCGCAGCCCGCGCACGTCACTGAATCGTCGCTTTCCCGAATCTCGTTCATTGTCCGCTCAACCATTGCCAGGTGTGGACCACGCCGGCTTCCAACGGCGTGGCGGCCGTCCAGCCACAGCGTTCCCGGATCGCCCGCGTGTCGAGCACGATACGCTGGACGTCGATGCCGCGCGCGGCTTCATGACGTACGCACAGCCGCCGGCCGCTGGCGCGTTCGACGACGGAGACGAGATCGTTGAGGCTGTGGCCGACTCCGGCGCCGATATTGAACGTGCCGGTCGGCGCGCCGTCCGCAACGAAGCATTCCATGGCCGACACGACATCGTCGATGTAGACGAAATCCCGCACGGTCGACCCGTCACCCCAGATGCTCATGGTCGAGCCATCAAGCGCATGTTGCAGCATCGTGCGGATGACACCGAAGCCCTGGTAGCGCGGCTGCCCGGGTCCGTAGACGTTCGATGGGCGCAGGATCACGAGCGGATTGCCCTGTCGCTGCTGGAAGCAGCGCAGGAACGTTTCCACCGCGACCTTGCCGGCGCCGTAGAACGAAAGCGGCTTGAGCTCCGAGGATTCATCGGCCGTACCGCTGCCCGGATCGCCGTAGACGGTTCCGCCGGAGGAAACGTAGACGAGCCGAATGTGCGGATGTGCGATCAACTCGCCAAGCAGACCAAGTGTCGGGGCGATGTTCAGATCCGCCTCGAGCGAAGGCGTGACGGCGGACAGGCCCGGGGTCGTTGCCGAGGCGAGATGGACGATCGTCCCCATGCGTGGCAGCAATCGCCGCAGCAGTTCGGTGTTTTCCATCCCGCCACCATGGACCGTGCAGCCTTCGGCGATATCGAGCGTGGTGCCTCGCGCAAGCACATGCACTTCGTAGCCACGCGCGCCCAGGCGTGCGCACAGCGCCCGACCCATGAAGCCGGCGCCTCCGAGCAGCAGGACGTTCTTGTTGCCTGGTTCGGTCACGACGCGGCGAGCTCCCGGTGGATGTGGGCATAGCGTGCCGCGCAATCATCCCATGTGCCAACCCGGGACCTGACGAATTCACGCGCGCGCAAACCAGTCTCGTGGTTGCGCACGTCGTCTTCCAACTCGCCGAGCGCCGCTGCAAACCCGTCGCGGCTGTCGCACAGCCAGCCGGTTGATCCATGCTGGAGCAGGTCGACGTGCGCCGGGATGCGCGAGGCGACGATCGGCAATGTCGCTGCCATGGCTTCGAGCATGACCTGTGGCAATCCCTCCGCATGCGCGCTGAGCGTCACCAGGCCACGTGCCGTCGGAAACCATTCGCTGCAAAGGGCTTCCGGGGTCGCTGGGCCGTGGTAGTGCACCCACTCGGGGACTGCCAATGGTTCCTGCATCGGGCCGAACAGATGCAGTTCGCGATCGGTCCCGGAAAATGCCGCTTCTCCCCAAGAGAACAGCATGCCGATCTTTGCCTTGGTGAGTCGCGACACGCACAGCCATCGCGACGGGTTCGCGGGCGTGCGTTCGACCGCATACCAGCGCGGATCGATTCCGAAAGGAACGTGCCGCACGCGAGCGAGATCACCGAAGCGGCGTTCGAGTTCGGGCACCATCCACGCCGCATTCGGGCAGATGAAGACGCCTCGCCCGCGAAATACGCGGCGGAGCGCCGCCGCCATGCCGGGCAGGCGCAGCATGGCCATGTCGGTGCCGAGCACGGT
Organism: Dokdonella sp.; assembly: GCF_044227025.1. Lineage (GTDB taxonomy): Bacteria > Pseudomonadota > Gammaproteobacteria > Xanthomonadales > Rhodanobacteraceae > Dokdonella_A. The sequence continues at coordinate 184,722 of NZ_JBGAFX010000007.1, forward strand.
GACCAGCAGCGGCGTCGCGCTGCGCGGCAGCGCGAGTGCGTTCTGCAACCAGTTGACATGCAGGACATCGATGTCGCGCTCGCGCCGGTACAGCGAACGCAGCATGCGCAAGAGTTGCAGCGGCGTACCCAGGCCGCGAATTCCGCGGGTCCGCATGAGATGGGCGATTCCGCCCGCTTGCATCAACTGCGCGAGCCACCTTTGTTCGTCGGGTGTTGCCGTATATGCGGCGTTGCCTGGCATCTCTCCCGGAGGACACCAGGCCCGCAGTCGGGTGTCATCGCGGCGCGCGAGCGCATCGGTGATGTGGCGGATGAACAAGCCCCTCCAGTCCCCGAGGTCGGCCGGATAGGAGGTGCTGACCATCAGGACCTGGAGCGCGCGGCTCGACAACTCCGCCGTCGTCTGCGGACAAGGTGTCGGCTGCGGTTGCAGATCAGTTCCCGATCTGCCGCTTGAGCTCGTCGATGTCCTTGTCATGCAGACCTATCTTGTCGAGGCGTTGCGCGGCCTTCAGGTGATCGGTGGCAGTCATCCGGTCGCCAGTGGCAAGGGCGATCTTGGCCAGATTGAGCTCGAAGTACGCGTTGGTGGGATCGGTGGCGGCCGCCTTCGTCGTGAGGCGGACTGCCTCCTGGTGATCGTGCACGACATTGAAAATGTACGCGCCATAGTCATTGAACATCATCGCCCGCACCTGCGGTCGCCAGCGCGGGTTGGCCAGCGCCGCGTCGAACAAGGTTGCCACGTCCGATGGGGTCAGTGCGAGTTGGCTGTCGGATGCGGCGACGAGCAGTTGAAGGAACGGATTGGCCTGCTCGTTCGAGGCTGCGTTTCGCAGGCGAACGGCGAGGTCGGCGACCTCCTCTGGTGGCACCGGGCCGGCGGTGCCACGCAACAGGATCATCGACACGCCCGGAAACACCTGGCGTGGATCCAGCTCCGCAGCGCGTTTCAGATAGGCGATGGCCGCGGGAGTGGCTGTCTTGAGTGTTCCGTCACGCGCAGCGGCCGCCGCTATTGCCCTTCCGGCTTCATATTGCGAGCGCGAGGACAGTGGGTGGTGCGCCACGTCGGCGAGCGCCAGCGAAAGAGCGCTCCCCCAACTGTCCGCGCGAACGGCCGTGATGCCGCCAAGCAGGACGATGGCGAATGCGGCAAATGCAGCGAGGCCCTTGCGCGAGGGCCAGAAGGGCGCGCGCGCCGACGCAAGCAGGCAAACCGCCGTCAGCAACGGGCCCGCCATGGGCAGGTAGTTGCGGTGCTCGAACACGAGCTCGAGCGGGAAGATCGTCGATTCGAGCGAATGGCCGATAAAGAACCAGGCGACGCCGAAGGCGAACACGGGAAGGCGCGTGCGCAGCAGCCACGCGCTTGCGCACAGTGCGGCGAGGAACGCGATCGACAGCGCGGTGGTGATGGGGGAGAACAGGCTCGCCGACACCGCAATGTCATCGTGATACATGCCCATGAACGACGGCATTGGCACGAAGATCCAGACGAGGTAGTCGCACAGCACGCGCGCTTCCGACAGCAGGCGCGTGTAAAGCGTGAAGCCGTTGCGTGCGTATGCGAGGGATTCCGGATGCATGGCGACGTAGGCCGCATACAGCACGAGTGGCAGCGCGACGCTCAGGCCGAAGAATGCGAGCAAGATCCTGCGCTTGCCGGCAGAAGCCGCGAAACGGAAGGCCAGGCATTCGATTGCGAACGCATACATCGCGATCAGGGCCCCGTTCTCCTTGCTGAAGACTGCGAGCAGGCCGAATACGCACAGGCCCGCGATCCCGACCAGCAGGCCCGGCTCGCCACGCAGCATGCGCAACCTGCCTTCGGCATAGCACAGCAGGCCCATCAGCGTGAACATCGTCGCGAGCAGGTTCATGCGCTGCACGATGTAGAGCACGCTGCTGACCTGTAGCGGATGCAACAGCCATGCACCAATCGCAATTGTTGCGAGCACTTCAGGACGAAAGGCGCCATCCTGCGGGAGTACCCGGTTTGCGATACGGTGGAATATCGCGTACAGCAGCACGCCGTTGAGCAGATGGATCGCGAGATTCACCAGCTTGAACGCGAACGGGTCCATGCCGAACCCATACACGTTGAGGCCGAACGACAGCATGCTGATCGGGCGGCGCAGCAAGCCGGAGCCGGTCAGGAGCATGACCGCGAACCAGTCCGGCTTGTCGCCATTCTGGATCGACTGCAGTGCAGGATTGGTGACGATGTTCGGGAAATCATCGAACAGGAAGTCGCCGCCAAGTCCGCGCACGTAGATGCACGCACAGGCGGCGCACAGGGCGGCGAGCCAGAAACGGGTATCGGAGAGCACCCGGTACACGTGTCTATCCATCGGGCCTCCGAGGATTACAGATTGGCGATGATAGCGGGCACAAAAAAACGCCGCCCGAAGGCGGCGTCGTTTCGAAGCAATTACTTGCGAATCAACGGCAAAGCGACGGCACGTACTTGGCCGGGATCGTCGTGCCGGCGGCCGCATTGCAGCTCCACTCGAGCACGTCGGTCGTACCGGCGCTGGGTGCCGACTTCAGGACGTAGGCCTTGCCGCCCGCGGTGTAGAGGTCAGCAACGCCCGTCGTCGTGATCGTGATGACGCCGACATTGGTAGCACCGGTAACCTTCGTGCTGGCGATGTACTTGGTCGTGTTGTTGTTGCAGCCCGCGCTCGAAATGTTCGGCGGAACGTGGCCCTGGCCCTCGTAGAACTCCACGATGGAGTTCTTGCAGGCATCGCCGGCGACGACGACTTCGCTGAGCTTGGCGCGGACCATGTAGTCCTGGTACGCCGGCAGCGCGATCGCGGCCAAGATCGCGATGATCGCGACCACGATCATCAACTCGATGAGCGTGAAGCCTTTCTGGATCTTGTTCATGGTGAATCCTCTGGTATGGATGTAACGGTTTGCCCCTAGAGCCGCCAACCTTGCCAGGCGGGCCCGCTTCCGCGATCGCTTCATCTGACTGGCGATCGACGGCTCGCAGGGTAGGAGATAGCAGCTTCCATGCCAAGCTCCTGAAGAGCGACCAGCTCACAAAAAAAAAAAGACCGGTCCCGATCCTGAGATGCACGTCTCAGCTTGCCGGACAGGGCATGCAGGAATTGTCCTAATCTGACAATTTATGGCCGCCGATCTTGTCCGACGCCGCTTCGTGCCGCGCCCGATCGGCCAGCGCCAGCATGTACGCGCGATACGCGAGCGTCATGCCGTTGCCCGACACCGTCCGACCCAGTGAGCGATCAATCGACTCCACAGCGGCGGCATCGCCGTTGGCGAGTGCGCCGAGCATCGCCGCGCGCAGCAACCAGTCTCTTGCCGTCAGCGACCAATTGCGGCTGCGGATCGGCAGGATGTCTGCCGCCGAGTGCTGCACGGTTGGCCAGTCCTGCCGAGCGAGCGCCGAGATGATCGTGAGCAAGGATCGCAGACCTTCGCTCTCGTGGTCACAGGAAATCCATGTCGGGCTTGTCCAGAGCGCTTGCGCACGTTCGCGTGGAAGGTACGGGATCGTGCGCGCAGCAAGGTCAACGAGCGTATCAGCCAGTGGCCCTTCCATCGATTCGGGCGCGTTGCACGCACCGGCCAACGTTCTGGCGAGCGCGATCTTCGAAGAAATGGACAGGTCCTCGATGCGGGTGGAAAGTTTGCCGCTTTCCAGTGCATCGGCAAGGCGGACGGCGGCGTGGCTGTTCTTGCTGAAGTCGAAAATGGGGTTCTCGACGGTCGCCGTCGCTGGCGGGAGTCTTCCGACCACGGCGCGGTAGGGCAGGTCGGCAACGGGAAGGTGCAGCAGAGCGTCTGCCGATGTGACGGTGAAGCGCGTCTTCGGAGCCTCAAGCGAGAGCGTCGGGTGGAAGTCCGACGTCATGCGAGACGACAGCGCCTCGAACAGTGGTTCGAGCGAACGGCGATCGCCGATCTGGTGTGCGAGCACGTCCTGTTTCGTGCCAATGCCGACTCGCTCCAGTTCCTCTTTCAGCACCGGCGTCTGCAGCAGGCCTTCGTCCAGATCGCCGACCATGCCATCGGCGCGAGCGACGATCAGCATGTCGGTGTTGTTCGAGAGGTAGATCCGGTAGTCCTGGAACGAGGCCGACAGCGCATTGGCCACGGAGGCGACGAGTTCTTCGTTGATCTCGTACAACTGCAGCCACTGCACGAACAGTCCGCCACTCTCGAGGTGGCGCGGCACGAAATGGTAGAACTCGCGGCTGAAGAGGCCCGCGACACCGGACACCCAGGGGTTGGATGGTTCCGCGACGATGATGTCGTAGCGCGCGCGATGCGCGGCGAAATACGTCTTGGCGTCCTCGATGTGCAGGTGCGAACGCGGGTCAGTGAATGCTCGCGCCACGCGCTGGCCGAAGACGTGCGCGCCTTCGATCATCGCCGGCTCGATCTCGATCGTGTCGACGCTCGCAAGCCGCGGGTCGCCGAGCAGCGTATGTGTGGTCAGCCCGGAGCCGAAGCCGATGACGGCCGCCGTGCGCGCGTCGGTCTTGTGCATGAGGGGCAGGACGCCGGCGAGGATCATCGTGCTCTCGTCGGCCGTTGGTTCGGCGTCGGCCGCCATCTGGATGCCGGCGTCGACCTTGCCATTGGTGCTGATCGTGACCAGCCCGTTCGGATAGACGCGCGTGCTGACGCTCGCGGTCTTGCCGTCCCGGTAGGAGAGCACCTTCACGCCTTGCGGTGCCATCCTTGCGAAACCTGAGCGGTAGACTCCCGAGCTCATCGCATCCGCGTCGAAACGGGCCAGCGTCAGCGTCGCAACCAGAGCCGCCGCGCAGCCGGCGAGCGCCCACAGGTAGCGCGCATCCGGGACACGGGCGGACGCGCCGGTCCGGCGCAACAGCACCAATCCGAGCGCGAGATCACCCGCGGCGCCAATGCACATCGCGAGCTTCAGGCCGAGCACGGGCACGAGGAAATGCACCGCAGCGAATACACCGACGATCGCGCCGACCGTATTGGCCGCGTAGATGCGCCCGACGCTGGCTTCGCCACCGCCGTTGTGCAGCAGCGCGAACGTGAACAGGGGCAGCGTCATGCCGGCAAAGAAGGCGGCAGGCGCCATCAGGAGCATTGAGACCGATGCGGTGACGAAGTTGTACAGCGTATAGCCGCCGTCGCTGCGCGACAGCGCCTTCATGAACCAGGCGACCCAATCGAACGAGCGGTCGTACAGCATCAGGCTCGCCAGCGCCGCGATCCCCATGCCGATCTGTACCCAGCCACCGACGCGGATCGGCTGCGCGTAGCCGTCGATGCGCTTGCGGATCCACAGGCCGCCGAAGGCGAGCCCGCCAATGAACGCGGCGAGCATCAGCTCGAATGCGTGCACGGTGCTGCCGAACGCGAGGCTGAGCATGCGCACCCAGCCGATCTCGTAGACGAACGACGTTGCGCCGGTGATGAAGGCGGCGACCAGCAGCAGGCGAGCGATTCCGCTGCGATCCTGCGGCGTATCGGTTGTTGCCATCGGCGCCTGTGGCTGTTCCGGCGAACGCGCGAGCAGCCATGCGGCGATGGCGACGACGAGGTTCAATGCGGCGCCGAAGCGCATCGCGCCGGGCAGACCGACAGCCGGCAACAGCACAAATGTTGCGAACAGGGCGCCGATCGCGGCGCCCATGCTGTTGGTGAAATAGAGCCCGCCGAGAATCGCGCCGTCCCCCTTGCGCAGGCGACGCATCAGGCCGTTGCTCATCAACGGAAACGTGGTGCCAAGCAGGATTGCCTGCGGCAGGATCAACAGGGCACCGCTGGTCCATTTGAACAGTTGTACCGCCGAGCTTCCCGGCATCGCCGGGAACGCGCTGTCATAGGCGAATCCGGTCACGCCAAGGTAGATTGGGTGAAATAGTGCTGCGGCGACGCCGATGACCAGTTCGATGGCCGCATACGCACGCAACAGGTTGCGCCATTGCAGGCTGCGCCGGCTCGCCCACCAGGCACCGATCGCCATGCCGCCCATGAAGATCGCGAGCACGAGGCTCTGCGCATAGGCCGCGTGACCGAGGTAGAGGCCAAGGTACTGCGACCAGATCGACTGGTAGATCAGCCCGGCGCAACCTGATAGTGCAAAGACGAATAGCGCAGCCGGTCCGAGCCAGCGTGACCCGCGATCTTCAGACATTTTGCATTCCCCAGCCCTGGACCTCGCGGAGCATACGCGACGCGCCGCGGATTTCGTATCGGGCGCGCTGCCCGCTGGTCACCAGGGATCGATCTGCAAGGCATCCAGTGGCTGGCCGCTGGTTCCGTCGAGCAACATCGTGAGGCTGACCCGTGGCGCCTGCAGCGGCAGCCAGACCACATCGGCGGTTGTTCGGTGGTGGTCGCGCAACCATGACTCGATGATGGGCGCAGCTTCCGCATGCTGTTTTGTCAGCGCATCGAGCGGCTTGGCCTTGTGCAGAAGTGCAGCGGCGACATCGGCGTAGTCGACGTAATACTGCGGGAGAACATCGATGTCCTTGCCGCCAGGGCCGGCGAGGACGAGCTTGTTGCGTTCGTGCACGTCGGTCGGCGGCAGCGCTCCGATCAGGCGTGGTCCGGTCCAGGGTGGTCCGCGGAATTCCGGTTTGACCGCCTTCGCATAGTCTTCATCGTCGATGTCATTCGCCACCACCAGGTTGAAGCGATCTACATTTCCAACCACGAAGGCCGGCCGTGCGCGTACGACAACGGACGTGCCATAGAGAAATGCGCATGCCTGCGCGATCGCAATGACGGTGAGGTCGAATCGCATGCCCCATTTGCCGGCGCGGAACACGATCAGGGTGAGCAAGGGGCCCAGCACGACGTCGACGCCGAGCAGGAGCACGACCAGCTTGTCGGCGCCCGCGGCATGGCTGTAGGGGCGCGGATACCAGACGCCGAAGATCAGCGTCGCGGCGATCAGTCCGATCAAGGCGCTGATCGAGACGTGGATTCCGGCGGCCTTCCAGCGTGACATGGATGCATCTCTGGGCGAGGTCTGCCAAATATAGGCGAATGAACCGGCACGGAAAACCCGGCACGCGCGCGCGACTCGCAGGACCTGCAATTGAGGGCGGGGCATCCGTTTCAGTCCGCGTCCTCAACGATATCCAATCACGTGCTGCCAATCCGGCGGCCCGGGGCGCGAAGATGGCAAGGTGTCGGATCGCGGTCGGTGGTCGCCGCGGGCGCGCGAGCCGTGCAGGACGATCGCATCGGCTAAAGGCGGGTCGGCAATGCGGGCGATGAATGCGTCTGCGGAGATCCGGCAACGGCCGGACGGCATCGATCGCAGGAGCCTACTCGATGCCGAGCTTCTCGAGCCGATAGCGCAATTGCCGCAGCGTCAACCCGAGCTGCTTGGCGGCCGCCGTGCGGTTCCAGCGCGTGGCCTCGAGCGCCTTCATGATCGCGGCGCGTTCGGTTTCGGCGACCGCTGCGGCGAGGTCGCTCGGGAAGCCTTCATCTTCCGGCGGTTCGGGGGTGAACGGCACTGCCGCGCCGCGGGAAGGCGCTTCGAAGGATGCGCTCGTCTGCGGGGCACCGGTCGGCGTGTTCGACCATGCGTCCGCGTAGGCTGCCGCCGAGCGCTCGCCCGCGACGAGGCGCAGGTCGCTGGCGCCGATGCTGTTGTTCTCGCACAGCGCGACCGCGCGTTCGAGCACGTTCTCGAGTTCGCGCACGTTGCCGGGGAAATCGTAGGCGAGCAGCGACTTCAGCGCTTCCGGCTCGAGTCGCGCCGGTGCGCCGCCACCGTCCTTGGCGAGGCGTTCGAGCACGCGTCCGGCGAGCTTGGGGATGTCCTCGCGGCGGTCGCGCAGCGGCGGAACCTTCAGCTCGATCACGTTGATGCGGTAGAACAGGTCCTGTCTGAACGAGCCGAGCTCGACCAGTCGCGCGAGGTTCTTGTGCGTCGCCGAGAGGATGCGCACGTCGACGCCGACTTCGGCGCGCGCGCCGATCGGGCGCACGGCTTTTTCCTGGATCACGCGCAGCAGCTTCACCTGCATGTGCATCGGCAGTTCCGCGACTTCGTCGAGGAACAGGGTGCCGCCCTGGGCGGCATGGAACAGGCCGTCCTTGTCGGCCTGAGCGCCGGTGAAGCTGCCGCGCTTGTGGCCGAAGAATTCGCTTTCCATGAGTTCCGACGGGATCGCGCCGCAGTTGACCGGCACGAACGGTGCGGCCGCACGCGGGCCGAGCTCGTGGATCAGGCGCGCGACGAGTTCCTTGCCGGTGCCCGATTCGCCGGCGATGTAGACCGGCGCCTGGCTGCGCGCGACCTTGGCGATCGTCGCGCGCAATTCGTTCATCGGCGCCGAGTCGCCGATCAGCTTGTTGCCGCTGCTCGACTGCTCGGCGCGCTTTTCCTCGGACAGCTTCAGCGCGGTCTGGACCAGCCGGCGCAGCACGCTGATGTCGACCGGCTTGGACACGAAGTCGAACGCGCCGGCCTTCAGCGCGTCGACTGCGGCGTCGACGTTGCCGTACGCGGTGATCATCGCGATCGGCGTTTCCGGGTACTGCGCGGCGACCAGCGCGATGATCTCCTGGCCGGAGCCGTCGGGCAGGCGCATGTCGGTAAAGCACAATGCGTACCGGCGGTCGGCGAGGCGCTGGCGCGCTTCGGCGACAGTCGCGGCTGTCTCGACGATCAGGTCCATCCGGCCGAGCGTCAGCGTCAGCAGCTCGCGGATGTCGCGTTCGTCGTCGATGACCAGTGCGTAGTGCTTGCTCATGCCGTCAGGGTCGGTCGCGCGGGGGCAGGATATCGCGCAAGAGTAATTGGCGTGGCGCGCCAAGGCAAAGGCCGTGCGTTCGCGTCGCGCGGTCCATCAGGCGGACTGCGGCGTGATGCGCGAGGCCAACAGGGTACCGGCCGGCGTGAGGGTGATGCGGAAACAGGCGCCGCCGCCTGCGACCGGCACGTATTCGAGCGAAGCCTGACTCGCCTCGCTCATCTGCTTGGCGAGGTACAGGCCAAGGCCGGTGCCGTATTCGTGCGTGGTGTAGAACGGCTCGAAGATCTGCGCGGCGACTTTCGGCGGAATGCCGGGGCCGCGATCGATGACCTCGAGCAGCGGCGGGCCTTTGTCGACCGCTAGGCGCGCGACCACGGTCACCCGCGCCGGCTGGTTGGGTTGCCGGCCGTAGCGCAGGGCGTTCTGCACGAGGTTCCACATCACCTGCTGCAGGTGTTGCGGATCGACCATCGCTTCCAGCCTGCGGTTGTGGGTCACCGCGCGCAGCTGATCCTGGCCGAGGTCGTTGGACTGCTTGTAGTCCTCGACGAACGCGAGCACCCAGGCGTTCAGGTCGATCGTCTCCGGGCGCGAGCGCTCGCGCCGCGAGAGCTGCAGGATGTTCTCGACGACGTCGTTCGCGCGCGTGCAGTGGTTGTTGATGATGTCGACGAGGCGCTTGTCCTCGGCGTTGAGTTCGGGCGACTCGGCCAGCAACTGCGCCGAATAGCGGATCGCCGCGAGCGGGTTGCGGATCTCGTGCGCGATCGACGCCGACAGGCGACCCAGCGAGGACAGGGTCAGTTCCTCGGCGCGCCGCGACAGCAGCGAGGTGTCGTCGAGGAAGATCAGCACGTTGGTGTCGTCGTTCGGCGCGAGACGGGTGAAACGCGGGATCACCTCGGGCACGTCGTGCGCGAGCGCGACCGCGGTCTGGTCGGACTTGCCGGTATGGCGCCAGTGGTACAGCCGCCGCGACAGTTCTGCCGCGACTGAGCCGAGCTCGCGCTGCCCCGGGGGCGGGTTGCCGATCAGGTGCCAGGCGGATTCGTTGATGCGCAGGATGTGGTTGGCGCGGTCGACCAGCAGGACGCCGGTCTTCATGCGCTGGATGATGAGGTCGTTGATCTGCTCCAGGTTGAGCAGGTCGACACCGCGCTGGGCGGCGAGGTCCTCGGCCGCGCGCATGTGGCCGCCGAGGTAGCGCAGCAGGGCCGCGACGATGAAGTAGGCCACCACGATGACGATGACCTCGACTCCGCTCGATGCGGGTCCGCCGGCCATCGAGTCGAACAGATAGGGAACCGTCACGCCGATCGCGGCGATCATCGCGAAGACGTAGGCCCGGTGCGGCAGCAGCAGGGCAGCGATGCCGACGTTCACCAGCAACATCATCGGCACCAGGCTGTGCCCGGACAGTGCGATCAGCACGAGCGAGGCGGCGACGATATCGATCAGCAGGGACGAGCTGATCGTGCCGGCGAGGCGCGCGCGCAGGCGTTCCGTGCCGACCAGCAGGGCGATCGCGATGACGATGTAGATGACCGCCGCGACCTGGCCCAGCATCGGCCGCGTCACGCGCACCCATTCGACCGCAAACGGGCTGAACACGAGGCCGGCATAGACCACGGCTTCGAGGCAGCGGTAGAGATTGAAAAAATAGAGCTCGCGCCGGGTGATGTCGCCCGGAGAGGCAGCCGTGCTTTGCACGTTCGGTCCCGCGGTCACGTCTGTTCCATGTGGCCGGAGTATAGCCTGATGAGGGCTGGGCGCTGGGGGCTTGGGGGCTGGGGGTTCGCCGCGCGTCTCGACTGCGCTCGCTACCGCTCGCTGCGCTCAACGCGAACGGATTGGGGTGCGTTTTGATTTCCCCGTCCCCATCCCCGAGAATAGGCGACCCCGTTTCGCCGGCCTCGCGCCGGCGCGCTCCCCGGATCGTGCTGCCGCGGTGTCCTTCGCGCCGCGCACGCGTCCCTCCGCACAAGGTGCCTGCATGAATTTCCACGAATACCAAGCCAAGGAACTGTTCGCCGAGTACGGCATCCCGGTACCGCCGGGCAAGGTCGCGTCGACCCCCGAGCAGGCGGTCGAAGCCGCCCAGGCGCTCGGTGGCGGGCAGTGGATGGTCAAGGCGCAGATCCACGCCGGTGGCCGCGGCAAGGCGGGCGGCGTGAAGTTCTGCAAGTCGGTCGACGAGGTCAAGGCCGCGGCGGCGGGCATGCTCGGCCGCAAGATGGAAACCTACCAGTCCGGTGGCCGCGCATTGCCGGTCAATCTGGTGCTGGTCACCGACGCGACCGACATCGCCAAGGAGCTGTACCTGTCGATCCTGGTCGATCGCGGCAGCAAGACGGTCTCGTTCATCGCCTCCGCGCAGGGTGGCGTCGACATCGAGCAGGTCGCGCGCGACACCCCGGAAGACATCCACACGATCGAGGTGAACTTCGTCGAGGGCCTGCAGCCGTACCAGTGTCGCAAGCTCGGCTTCGACATGGGCCTCAATGCGAAGCAGGCGAACCAGCTGACCAAGATCATGCTCGGCCTGTACAAGCTGTTCAACGAGAAGGACCTCGCGCTGGTCGAGCTCAACCCGCTCGCGATCGTCGCCTCGGGCGACCTCATGGCGCTCGACGGCAAGGTCAATTCCGACGACAACGCCGAGTTCCGCCATCCGAAGCTGGCCGCGATGCGCGACGAGTCGCAGGAAGACGCAGCCGAAGCGGCGGCGATCCGCAACAACCTCAACTACGTCACGATGGACGGCGACATCGGCTGCATGGTCAACGGCGCCGGCCTTGCGATGGCGACGATGGACGTGATCAAGCTCGCCGGCGGCGAGCCGGCGAACTTCCTCGACGTTGGTGGTGGCGCGACCAAGGAGCGCGTGACCGAGGCGTTCAAGCTGATCCTGTCGTCGGACAAGGTGCAGGCGATCCTCGTCAACATCTTCGGCGGCATCGTGCGCTGCGACCTGATCGCGGAAGGCATCATCGCCGCGGTCAAGGAAGTCGGCCTGAAGATTCCGGTCGTCGTGCGCCTGCAGGGCACGAACGTCGAGAAGGGGCGCGAGCTGCTGGCCAATTCCGGCCTCGCGATCACGCCCGCCGACGATCTCAACGACGCCGCGCAGAAGGCCGTCGCTTCGGTCAAGAAAGCGGCATAACAGCGGTGGGCCCAAGCCCACCCTACCCATTCTTACAGGGTGGGCCCCGGCCCGCCGTCCTCAAAGGCTTCCCATGAGCGTTTTGGTCAACAAGAACACCAAGGTCATCACCCAGGGCTTCACCGGCCAGCAGGGCACGTTCCATTCCGAGCAGGCGCTCGACTACGGCACCAAGCTGGTCGGAGGCGTGACCCCGGGCAAGGGCGGCAGCACCCACATCGGCCTGCCGGTCTACGACACCGTGCAGGGCGCGGTCGACGACACCGGCGCGGATGCATCGATGATCTTCGTGCCGCCTCCGTTCGCGGCCGATGCGATCCTCGAAGCGGCCGACGCCGGCATCAAGGTCATCGTCGCGATCACCGAGGGCATCCCGGTGCTCGACATGCTGCGCGTGAAGAACGTGCTGCAACAGTACCCGGATACGGTGCTGGTCGGCCCGAACTGTCCCGGCATCATCACGCCGGGCGAATGCAAGATCGGCATCATGCCCGGCCACATCCACAAGCCGGGCAAGGTCGGCATCGTGTCGCGTTCCGGCACGCTGACCTACGAGGCGGTGTTCCAGACCACCAACGTCGGACTCGGCCAGTCGACCTGCATCGGCATCGGCGGCGATCCGATCAACGGCCTCAACTTCATCGATTGCCTCAAGCTGTTCCAGGACGATCCGCAGACCGAAGGCATCATCATGGTCGGCGAGATCGGCGGCAGCGCCGAAGAGGAAGCCGCCGACTTCATCGCCGAGTACGTGACCAAGCCGGTTGTCGCGTTCATCGCCGGCGCCTCCGCCCCGGCCGGCAAGCGCATGGGCCATGCCGGCGCGATCATCTCCGGCGGCAAGGGCACGGCGGCCGCGAAGTTCGAAGCGCTCGAAAAGGCCGGCGTGACAACCGTGAAATCGCCGGCCGACCTCGGCAAGACGCTCGCGGCGAAGATGAAGTGATCCACCGCTTGCCCGGCTGACACGACGAGGCCGCGGAGCGATCCGCGGCCTTTCTTTTGTGATGTCCAGGGACCGGACGACAAATGCTCCGGGCATTTGCTGCCCCGTCCGACATTCCTTTGTCCCGGTGCGCTGGTATCGCGGGCATCGGCGCAAGGAGCATCGCGGCTTCCGCCGCTCGCACCGGGCCGCTGCTGCGCTTGTGGGAGCGGCGGAAGCCGCGATGCTCTTCGCCCGGCCCGGCGCCATCACCGCCCCCCCTCCAGGCAACGGCGTTTGCCGGGCGATGTAATCGCCGGCACGAAACGACGTAGGATGCACCCAGCGTCGCCATGCCAGGGGAGAGAACATGCGCCGTCGCCTCGTTTTGCTGTTCGCTGTCGCGTGTTGCGCGGTCGCTTCCGCGCAGATCCTGCCGCAGGACCCGAACGACGACGGCGTGCCGTCGGTCACCGATCCGTCCGTGCCGCTCAGCTACGTCGGCAACGACGGCAGCGTGTCGATCGGCGTCAATCGAGAAGGACAAACCGAAGGCCAGCTGCTCGGGGTTTTCGCGCGCAACAACGCCCGCGCCCTCGTGGGCCAGATCTGGTGGGATCGCGCCGGCGCCGGCGGCGCGCAGGCCGACTTCAACTGGCTCTGGGGCGGTGACCCGATCGCTGCGCGCGAGCATCCCGACCGGGCGACGGTCAGTCGCCTCAGCTTCGCGCTCGACCAGAATGCCCAACACGACCGCAAGGCGACGCTCGGCTTCGGCGTCGAGCGGCGCGACTACTCGATCGAGGCCTGGCTCGCGCACGGGGTCAGCGGCGCGCGCGCGGCCGGCCACGCCTTGCATGACGATCTCGCCCAACTGGGTGGCAGCGACGACATCGGCGCCTACACCCAGGTCGAGACCACAACCACCGACACGCTGTTCGAGAGCAAGGCGTACGGCACCGAAATCGGGGTGCAGTTCGGCCATGTGTTCGAGCCCATGGCGATGCGCGTGCACGGCGGTGCCAGCACGGCCGATGGTGACGGCGCGCGCGCAACGACGTTCTCGCTCGGCCTCGACACGCCGCTCGGCACGCGTGGCTGGGGCCTGTCCGCTCTCGCGGAGCATGTCGCGCGCAGCGGCGGCGCCGGCAGTGGCAGTGATGATCGCCTGTCGGTTTTCCTGCGTTACGAATTCGGTCGCAGCAGTTCGTTCGCACCGACCGCGCAGTTGCAGGATCCGGCCTGGATCACGCGCTCGCTTGCGCGACCATCGAGCGCGCACCCGCGCACGGTCGAAAGCTATCGCCGCACCCGCTCGCAGACGGTATCGGTGACGCGTGGTCCGCGCCAGTACACCAACCATTTCCCGATTGCGCAGGCCGACGGCGCGAGCACGCCCCCCGGCGTCGCCGTGACGATCAACGTGGTCGCGAATGACACCGATGCCGACGGCGATGCGCTCAGCGTGAGCGCGGTGACGCCGCCGGCGCACGGCAGCGCGGTCGCGTCCGGCGGGAACATCGTCTACACGCCGGTAGCCGGCTTCAGCGGCGCCGACGCATTCGCCTACACGGTCAGCGACGGTCGCGGCGGCAGCGCGAGCGCCAACGTGGCGGTGAGCGTCGGTGGGGGGCCTTCGAACCAGCCGCCGGTCGCGCGCGACGACAGCGCCGCGACTTCATTCGGCCAGACGGTGAGGATCAACGTGCTGGCGAACGACGGCGATCCGGACGGCGATCCGCTCGTGATCGCGAGCGTCGGCGCGCCGGCGCACGGCACCGCGAGCATTTCCGGGCAGAGCATCCTCTACGTGCCGACGCCCGGCTACATCGGCCCGGACCTCTTCACCTACACCATCGAGGACGGCCAGGGCGGCAGCGCGACCGCGACGGTGACGATCACGGTCGCCGCGCAGCCGAACCGCAACCCGGTTGCGCGCCCGGACGCGGCCACCGTCACGACCGGCCAGATCGTCACCATCGACGTGCTCGCGAACGACAACGACGTCGACGGTGACGCGCTGACCGTGATCGCACTGGGCGCGCCCCAGCACGGCGCGGTCGCGATCTTCGGCAACCAGGTCCAGTACGCGAGCGTGGCCGGTTACGCTGGCCCGGACTCCTTCACGTACACGATCAGCGACGGCCGTGGCGGCAATGCCAGCGCGACCGTCACGATCAACGTGGTGCCACTGCCGAACCGGCCACCGGTCGCCGTCAACGACAATGCGTCCACCACGTTTGCCGCATCGGTCGCGATCGCGGTGCTGGCGAACGACAGCGATCCGGACGGTGATCCACTGACGATCACCGCGACGACGCCGCCGACGTTCGGCACGATCGTGGTGGCGGGTGGGTCGATCACCTATACCGCGAACGCGGCCGGCACCGTCGGCGTCGACACGTTCACCTACACGATTTCGGACGGTCGTGGCGGCACCGCGACGGCGACTGTCTCGGTGACCGTCACCGCGGTCACGAACCAGCCGCCGACCGCGGTCGATGACAACGCGACGACGCCCTTCGGCCAGCCGGTCACCATCGCAGTGCTCGCGAACGATTCCGACCCCGACGGCGACCCGCTCGTGATCGCGAGCGTGACGCCGGCGTCGAACGGCACGGCGACGATTGCCGGCAACGCGATCGTCTACACGCCCGGCCCGGGCTTCAACGGCCTCGACCGCTTCGCCTACACGATAAGCGACGGGCGCGGCGGCGTTGCGACGGCCTTCGTCACCGTGGTCGTGTCGCCGGCGCCGAACCAGCCGCCGGTCGCGGTCGCCGACACCGGCGGACTCAACCAGACCGTGATTCCGGTGCTCGCCAACGACTCCGACCCGGACGGCGATCCGCTGACGATCATCGGCGTCACCATGCCGGTGGACCCCAACGGTGCGCCGGCCGGCACGGTCGCGATCACCGGCAACACGGTGACGTGGATACCGCCCGCGGGTTTCCTCAACTCGGCGACCTTCACCTACACCATCAGCGACGGCCGCGGCGGCACCGCGACCGCGATCGTCAACGTCGTCACGGGCATTCCGTGACGGCATCGGTTTGCGAGGGCGGCGCGGCCTTACAATCCGCGTCGCCTCCGTGAACCGTCGCCGCACATGTCCAGGCTCCGCATCGCCCTCGCCCAGTTCGATTTTCCGGTCGGTGCCGTCGCGCACAACGAGCAACGCATCGCCGCGTTGATTGCACAGGCGCGCGAGGTCCACGCCGCCGACGTCGTGCTGTTCCCGGAACTTGCGCTGAGCGGCTATCCGCCGGAAGACCTGTTGCTCCGACCGAGCTTCCTTGCCGAATGCGAAGCCGCGCTTGGGCGGATCGCATCCGGCGTGCGCGGCATCGTCGCGATCGTTGGCTGGCCGCAGGCCGCCGGCGCGGTCGTCTACAACGCGGCCAGCGTGCTGCGCGATGGTACGGTCGCCGCGACCTACCGCAAGCGCGAGTTGCCGAACTACGCCGTGTTCGACGAGCGACGCTACTTCGACGTCGACCCGGATCGCGACGACTGCGTGTTCGAGATCGATGGCGTCCGGGTCGGCCTGATCATCTGCGAGGACGTCTGGTTCGCCGAACCACTGGCGAGCACGCTGGCTGCCGGCGCCGAGCTGGTGCTGGTGCCGAACGCGTCGCCGTTCGAGCGCGACAAGCACGGCCAGCGCGATGCCCTGCTGGCGCAGCGCGTGCGCGAGTCGCAGCAGGGTGGGGTCGGCGTAGGCATCGCCTATCTCAACGCGGTCGGTGGCCAGGACGCGGTGGTGTTCGACGGCGCCTCGGTGCTTGCCGACGGCGACGGCCACGTGCATGCGGCCGCGCGCGCGTTCGAGGACCACTGGCTGGTCACCGACTACGACGCGTCGACGCGCCGCTTCTCGCCAGTCGCCTGGCCGGCCGAGGAGGACGAAAGTCGCGACGCGCTCGCGTGGCGCGCAATCGTGCGTGGCACCCGCGACTATTGCGCGAAGAACGGTTTCGACAAGGTCTGGATCGGGTTGTCCGGCGGCATCGATTCGGCGCTCGTGCTCAGCGTGGCGGTCGACGCGCTCGGCGCCGGCAACGTGACCGGCGTGCGGATGCCGTCGCGCTACACCTCCGATCTCAGCAACGACCTCGCCGACGAGCAGGCGAAAGCGCTCGGCGTGAAGATCATCACCGTTCCGATCGAAACTCCGTTCCAGGGCTTCCTCGACGCGCTCGCTCCCGCCTTTTCGGCCCACGCGCCTCCGCCCGCAGGATCCAACTCCGACGTAGCCGCCGAAAACCTCCAGTCGCGTTGCCGAGGTGCGATCCTGATGGCGCTGTCGAACAAGTTCGGCGGCCTCGTGCTCACGACCGGCAACAAGAGCGAGTATGCGGTCGGCTACGCGACCATCTACGGCGACATGTGCGGCGGCTACGCGCCGATCAAGGACCTCTACAAGACCGAGGTGTTCGCGCTCGCGCGCTGGCGCAACGCGATCGCCGGCGCTCCGGTGATTCCGCCGGAGGTGATCGCGCGACCGCCGTCGGCGGAGCTGCGCGAAAACCAGACCGACCAGGATTCGCTGCCGCCCTACGACGTGCTCGATGCGATCCTGTTGCGCCACGTCGACGGCGAACAGTCGCGCGAGGAGATCGTGCGCGCCGGTTTCGATCCCGCCGTGGTCGAGCGCGTGCTGCGCCTGGTGCGCATCAGCGAGTGGAAACGCCAGCAGGCCGCACCAGGCCCGAAGGTGTCGCGCCGCGCGTTCGGTCGCGAGCGCCGTTATCCCATTACGTCAGGCTGGCGGTAAGGGCGTCTCGGCGGCAGGGCGGTACGCGCGCAGCGCGTGCCGCCGAAGATCATCCGCGGTTCGACAGCGGAATCAGCTTCCACCAGTTCGAGCGGTAGTGCGGCCAGTTGCCGTGCAACGAGGCATGGTCGGGGTAGTTGAGCTTGAGCACGCGCTCGGCGTCGTCGGCGAGCTTGTCCTGGCCGAGCTTGCGGTAGCTGCGCACCATGACCGCGAGCGCATCGCCGGCCTGGGGCGTCTGCGGGTACGTCTCGATGACGGCCTTCGCGCGGTTCGAGGCGGCGACGTAGGCTTCACGCTTGAGGTAGAACAGCGCGATGTTGAGATCGGCCTGCGCCATCATGTTGCGCAGGGCCACCATGCGCTGGCGCGCATCCGCGCTGTAGATGCTTTGCGGATAACGGCTGAGCAGCGCGCCGAAATCGTCGAACGACTGGCGCAGGTTGGCCTGGTCGCGCTTGGTCATGTCCTGGCCGACGTAGCGCTCGAGGAACCCGCCCGAGCGGTTGAAGTTGATCAGCCCGCGCAGGTAGTACGCGTAGTCGACATGGCGATGGGTCGGGTAGGTCTTGATGAAGCGGTTGATGGTCGAATACGCGTCGTCCGGCTTGTCGTCCTTGTACTGCGCGTAGGCGAGGTTGAGCTGCGCCTGCTCGGTGTACGGGCCGAACGGGAAGCGCGAGTTCAGGCGCGTGAACGACCGGATCGCCAGGTCGTTGTTGCCGGCATCGAGGCCGTCGACGCCCTTTCGATACAGTTCCTCGACCGTCATCGTGTCCATCGGGTCGCCCTTCCTGGCGCCGCGATGGAACAGGGAACAGCCGGCCAGCGCGACGATCAGCACGAGCATCACGGTGCGCAGGATGAAGCGGAAGCTTGGGGAGACTCGCATGCGGATGGCAGGCTCTGCGATGATGGACGGGATGGGGTAGGCCGCACGGCCGTGGCCGCCGGAGCGCGCCGGATCGGCCGGCCCGCGGTGCCTCGGGGCACCTCGCGAAGCGCCGATCATAACCTGAAACGTCGCCGGCGCTGGTAGCGCGCGGCGGCAGGACCCGCCTGCAATGACCGAAACCGAATCGCACCTGAACACGCAACGCCTCGACACGACCATTCCCGAGCATCTCGCCGGGCGCCGTTTCGACCAGGCGCTGGCCGAGCTGTTCCCGGATTTCTCGCGTTCGCGCCTGACCGCGTGGATCAAGGCCGGGGCCGCGCGCCTGGATGGCGAAGCAGCCGCGCCGCGGCAGATCGTCCGCGGCGGCGAGGCGGTCGCGCTCGACGTGCTGATGGAGCGCGAGATCGGTGCGCAGGCCGAGGACATCCCGCTCGACATCCGCTACGAGGACGCCGACCTCATCGTCGTCAACAAGCCGCCCGGCCTGGTCGTGCATCCGGGCGCCGGCAATCCGGCCGGCACCCTGCAGAACGCGCTGCTGCATCACGATCCCAAACTCGCCGAGATCCCGCGCGGCGGCATCGTGCACCGCCTCGACAAGGACACCTCCGGCCTGATGGTCGTCGCGCGCACGCTGCGCGCGCACACCTCGCTGGTCGAGCAGTTGTCCGAACGCGACGTGCATCGCCAGTACGCCGCGATCGTGTATGGCGCGATGGTCGCCGGTGGCCGCGTCGACGAGCCGATCGGCCGCCATTCGCACGACCGCCTGAAGCAGGCGGTGCGCGAGGACGGACGCGAGGCGATCACGCATTACCGCGTGCGCGAGCGGTTCCGCACCATGACCCTGGTCGAATGCCGCCTCGAAACCGGGCGCACCCACCAGATCCGCGTGCACATGGCGCACGTCAAGCATCCGCTGGTCGGCGATGCGCAATACGGCGGCCTGCTGAAGCTGCCGAAGGGTGCCTCGGTGGAGCTCGTCGATGCCTTGCGCGCATTCAAGCGCCAGGCGTTGCACGCCGAGAAGCTCGAATTCGTCCATCCGAAGACCGGCAAGCCACTCACGATCGAAGCAGAGCGACCGGCCGACATGGAGCGCCTGCTCGCCGCGCTGCGGGTCGACGTCAAGGAGCACGGTGAACGCTGATGCGGCGCTGGCCGACGGTGCGTTGATCCTCCCGGACTGGCCCGCGCCGTCCAACGTGCGTGCCTGCGTGACGACGCGCGCGATGCCCGGCCATTCACTGGCGCCGTTCGATCGATTCAATCTCGGCACGCGCTGCGGCGACGTGCCGCAGGCGGTTGCGGCGAATCGCGCGGCGCTGATCGCGCGCGCAGGCCTGCCGGCGCCACCGCGCTGGCTGCGCCAGGTGCACGGGACTGCGGTGCACGAAGCGCACGCGATGCCGATCGAGGCGGAACCCGAAGCCGATGCGGCCGTGACGATGCAGGCGGGCGTGGTGCTCGCCGTGCTCACCGCCGACTGCCTGCCGGTGCTGTTCTGCACCGACGACGGCAGCGCGGTCGGCGTCGCGCACGCCGGCTGGCGCGGCCTCGCTGCGGGCGTGCTCGAGGCGACGATCGCCTCGTTGCGCGTGGCGCCGGCGCGGCTGCTTGCGTGGATCGGTCCGGCGATCGGCGCCGCGTCATACGAAGTCGGCGACGAGGTGCGTGGTGCCTTCGTCGACGCCGAAGCCGGCAGCGCCGCTGCGTTCGTCGCAACCCGACCGGGCCACTGGCGCTGCGACCTGCCGGCACTCGCGCGCCGGCGTCTCGCCGGCGCCGGGGTCGCGCGCGTGGAGGGTGGCGGTTTCGACACGTTCCGCGACGAACGCCTCTATTCGTATCGGCGCGAACGCGACACAGGCCGCTTCGCGACGCTGGTCTGGATCGCGTGACGGCGCTGTTCGAACGCCTGCTCGGCGGCGCGTTCGAGACGCTGCCCGCATGCGTGCGCAGGCTGCATCGTGCGGCCGGCACGCACCGCTATCGCGGCGAGGTCGAGGTCGAGCGCGGGCATCATCCGCTGGCGCGGCTGTGCGCCTGGGCCACGCGCCTGCCGCCGGAAGGACAAGTGCCGATCGAGGTCGCCATCGCCGCCGATGCCGATGGCGAGCACTGGTCGCGCCACGTCGGCGGCCACGTCATGCCATCGCACCTGCGCGAGCGCGGCGGCTTGCTGCACGAACGCCTTGGCCTGGCCACGTTCGTGTTCCGCCTGAGCGCGCGCGAAGGCGGCCTCGAATGGTCGGTCGTGCAGGCACGCGCGCTCGGCGTGCCGTTGCCGGCGCGCTGGTTCGTCGGCGTCACCGCACGCGAGAGCGAGGTGGATGGCCACTACCATTTCGAGGTGCGCGCAGCGCTGCCGCTCGCGGGCCTGCTCGTGCACTACCGGGGCTGGCTCGATGTCGGCTGAGCAGCGCGACGCGGCGATCATCGTCTTCGACGGCGATTGCGCGCTGTGCAGCGGCTGGGTGCGTTTCCTGCTGCGCCACGACCGCGACGCGCGCTACCGCTTCGCCGCGATGCAGACCACCGCCGGCCGCGCGTTGCTCGCCGCGCATGGCCTCGATCCGGACGATCCGAGTTCGTTGCTGTTGCTCGAAGGCGACGCGGCATGGACGGACACCGATGCCATTCGCCGCGTGGTGGGCAGTCTCGGCGGTGCCTTCAGGGCGGCGCACGCGCTCGCCTGGATACCGAAGCCGCTGCGCGACCGCATCTACCGCTTCGTCGCACGCCACCGCTACCGCTGGTTCGGCCGCAACGCAACCTGCTTCGTGCCGACGCCGGAACAGCGCGCACGCTTCCTGTAGGCCGGTGCCCGCGCCGTGCGTGACGGCGGAGCCTGCCGGCGCAGCACCATGCTCGCTTGAATCGAGGGCGCGTTCACCCCATTTCGTCGCCAGCCGGTCGCCCGCCGCGCGGCCTCCAACTTCGACAGGACATCCGCCACCATGCGAATGGACAAACTCACTTCCCGCTTCCAGCAGGCGCTCGCCGATGCGCAGAGCCTCGCGGTCGGACGCGACCACAACATGCTGGAGCCGGTCCACCTGACGGCGGCACTGCTCGAACAGCAGGGCGGCTCGACCATCCCGCTGCTGGCGCAGGCGGGCGTCAACGTGCCTGCGCTGCGCACGCGCATCGGGCAGATCCTCGACAAGCTGCCGAAGGTCGCCGGGCAGGAAGGCAACATCAATGTCTCGAACGACCTCAACCGCCTGCTCAACCTCACCGACAAGCTCGCCCAGCAGCGTGGCGATGCGTTCATCGCGTCGGAACTGTTCGTGCTCGCCGCGCTCGACGACAAGGGCGAGGTCGGCGCGGCGCTGAAGGCGGTTGGCGCGACCAAGGCGAACATCGAAGCGGCCATCGAGAAGGTGCGCGGTGGCGAAAAAGTGCAGTCGGAAAATGCCGAGGACCAGCGCCAGTCGCTGGAGAAGTACACGATCGACCTGACCGCGCGGTCCGAGAAGGGCAAGCTCGATCCGGTGATCGGGCGCGACGAGGAAATCCGCCGCGTGATCCAGGTGCTGCAGCGGCGCACCAAGAACAACCCCGTGCTGATCGGCGAACCCGGCGTCGGCAAGACCGCGATCGTCGAAGGCCTCGCGCAGCGCATCATCAACGACGAAGTGCCCGAGGGCCTGCGCGGCAAGCGCGTGCTCTCGCTCGACATGGGCGCGCTGATCGCCGGCGCGAAATTCCGCGGCGAGTTCGAGGAGCGCCTCAAGGGCGTCCTCAGCGACCTGTCCAAGCAGGAAGGACAGGTGATCCTGTTCATCGACGAGCTGCACACGATGGTCGGCGCCGGCAAGGCCGAAGGCGCGATGGACGCGGGCAACATGTTGAAGCCCGCGCTCGCGCGCGGCGAGCTGCACTGCATCGGCGCGACCACGCTCGACGAATACCGCAAGTACATCGAGAAGGATGCCGCGCTCGAGCGGCGCTTCCAGAAGGTGTTCGTCGGCGAACCGAGCGTCGAGGACACCATCGCGATCCTGCGCGGCCTGAAGGAAAAATACGCGGTGCACCACGGCGTAGAGATCACCGACCCGGCGATCGTCGCCGCGGCGACGCTGTCGAACCGCTACATCGCGGACCGCCAGCTGCCGGACAAGGCGATCGACCTCATGGACGAAGCGGCGTCGCGCATCCGCATGGAGATCGATTCCAAGCCGGAGGAACTCGACCGCAAGGAGCGCCGGCTGATCCAGCTGAAGATCCAGCGCGAGGCGCTGAAGAAGGAAAAGGATTCCGAGTCGAAGCAGCGCCTGGCCGACCTCGAGAGCGAGATCGGCGTGCTCGAACGCGCGTATTCCGACCTCGACGAAGTGTGGAAGTCGGAGAAGGCGACCCTGCAGGGCGCGACGAAGATCAAGGAGCAGATCGAGGCGGCGCGCCTCGAACTGGAAGCCGCGCAGCGCCGCCAGGACTACGCGAAGATGAGCGAGATCCAGTACGGGCGCCTGCCCGAACTCGACAAGCAGCTCAAGGCCGCGCAGGAAGCCGAGACGAAGGGTTTCACCCTGCTGCAGGACAAGGTCACCGCGGAGGAAATCGCCGAGGTCGTCGCGCGCTGGACCGGCATCCCGGTTTCGAAGATGCTCGAAGGCGAGCGCGAGAAGCTGCTGCGCATGGAAGACGAACTGCATCGCAACGTGGTCGGCCAGGACGAGGCCGTGCGCGCGGTCAGCGACGCGATCCGCCGCTCGCGCGCGGGCCTGTCCGATCCGAACCGCCCGAACGGTTCGTTCCTGTTCCTCGGCCCGACCGGCGTCGGCAAGACCGAGCTGTGCAAGGCGCTCGCGGGTTTCCTGTTCGATTCGACCGAAGCGATGGTGCGCATCGACATGAGCGAGTTCATGGAGAAGCATTCCGTGAGCCGCCTGATCGGCGCGCCTCCCGGTTACGTCGGCTACGAGGAAGGCGGCTATCTCACCGAGGCCGTGCGCCGCCGCCCGTACAGCGTGATCCTGCTCGACGAAGTCGAGAAGGCGCACCACGACGTGTTCAACATCCTGCTGCAGGTACTCGACGACGGTCGCCTCACCGACGGCCAGGGTCGCACCGTCGATTTCCGCAACACGGTGATCGTGATGACCTCGAACCTCGGTTCGCAGTTCATCCAGGAGTACGCCGGCACCGATGACGAGCAGGCGTACACGCAGATGAAGGCATCGGTGATGGGCGTCGTGCAGGCGCACTTCCGGCCCGAGTTCATCAACCGCCTCGACGAGATCGTGGTGTTCCGCGCGCTCGACAAGACGCAGATCCGCGCGATCGCGCGCATCCAGACCGGGTATCTGGCCAAGCGGCTCGCCGAGCGCCAGCTGAAGCTGGAACTGTCCGACAAGTCGCTCGACCTGCTCGGCAACGTCGGCTTCGATCCCGTCTACGGTGCCCGTCCGCTCAAGCGCGCGATCCAGCAGCAGCTCGAGAATCCGCTGGCCAAGGAAATCCTCGAGGGCCGTTTCCAGCCGGGCGACACGATTGCGGTGGACGCCGAAGGCGGCAAGCTCGCTTTCCGCAAGACATAGGGTGGGCCTCGGCCCACCGCTGCGTAGCCCTGGCCGATTGCGGCGGGCCGAGGCCCGCCCTACGATCGGTGCCGACAAGCATCGACCCTGCAGCACGATGCGGAGCGGAGGAAGCGGCGATGGCAACCGAGGTCGTCAAGGGCAAGTCGGTCACGGTGCATTTCGACGGGCAGCGCTGCGTGCATTCGCGCAACTGCGTGCTCGATCACCCGGACGTGTTCGTGCCGAACGTCGAGGGCGACTGGATCCATCCCGACGCGGCGAGCGCGGACGAGCTCATGCGCATCGCGAAGAATTGCCCGTCCGGAGCGATTCGCTGCGAACGCCATGACGGCGGCGAGGGCGAGGCCGCGCCGATCGTCAACACCGTGCGCGTGCGCGAGAACGGTCCGCTCGCATTCAACGCGCCGTTGCGCATGCGCGGTGTCGACGATGGCCTGCGCGCGACCCTGTGCCGCTGCGGTGCCTCCAAACGCAAGCCGTGGTGCGACGGCAGTCATGCCGACCTCGGTTTCAGCGCCACCGGCGAACCGGCGGTCGTCGCCTCGCAGCCGCTGGCGTCGCGCGACGGCGAATTGCGGGCGGAGCCACAGAAGGACGGGCCACTCAAGGTCAGCGGCAACCTGGAAATCGTCAGCGGCACCGGCCATACCCTCAATCGCGTCACGGAAACGTTCCTGTGCCGCTGCGGGCAGTCGCGCAACAAGCCGTATTGCGACGGCAGCCACCGCAAGGCCGGTTTCGTCGCCGAATGAGGTCGGGGGCTTGAATTGGCGCGGCATATCCGCATAGTCGCGAACCCGCGCCATCGTCGTACCGAGGTCCAGATGCCGATCTACGAATTCGAATGCACCGCCTGCAAGGCCGTGTTCGACCGCCTGCAGAAGTTGTCCGATCCGGATCCGCTCGACTGTCCCGAATGCGGCAAGCCGCAGGTGAAGCGACGCCTGAGCGCGCCGCAGTTCCGGCTTGCCGGTGGCGGCTGGTACGAGACCGACTTCAAGAAGGAGGGCGACACCAAGCGCAACCTCGCCGGCAAGGACGAGGCTCCGAAGGTGGACGCGAAGCCGGAAGCGAAAGCGAACGCTGCGGCGACGGAGAGCAAGCCGGCGCCCGCCCCGAAGGCGGACGGCAGCGCCAGCTGACCCTGCTTCGGTCCTGTTCAGTTTCGAGGGCTAGACTGCCTGGGCATCCACAAGCCAACCAAACCCAGGGAGTAGGTCATGCTCAAGCCCGTCCACGGAATCATCGCCCTCACGTTATCCGTCTGCGCGGTATCCGCTGCAGCTGCGCCCGATGCATTGCCACTCGCGTCCGCGCTCCGCGCGACCGCAGCAGCGCAGTACAACAACGACTGGCAGCCGGGACCCGGTTGGGATCGCGACATCGACGTGCGCTGCGCGAGCGAGGGTTACCAGTACAACATGTGCCAGGTCGATACCGGCCGCGGCAGCGATGTGCGACTCGTCAGCCAGATCTCCAAGACCCGTTGCGTCGAAGGCAGCAGCTGGGGCTGGAATCGCGCCGGCATCTGGGTCGACCAGGGTTGCGAAGGCGTGTTCCGCGTGCAGCGCCGCTGGAAAGGCGGCGAAGGCGGGCGGCATGGCGGCCACCATGCCGGCGGCGGCGGATATGCCGGCGGCGATGGCGACTGGCGGCCGGGTCCCGATTGGGATCGCGCCATTCGCGTGCGCTGTGCCAGCAACGGCTTCGAGTACAACATGTGCCAGGTCGACACCGGTCGTGGCAGCGACGTGACGATCGCCAAGCAGATCTCGAAGACGCGCTGCATGGAAGGCCGCAACTGGGGCTGGAACCGCGCCGGCATCTGGGTCGACCAGGGCTGCGAGGCCGAGTTCGTCGTCCAGCGTCGCTGGCGGTGACGTCCATGGAGGGACCGAATGCCGGTCCATAAGCGCTCCCCGCGCTTATGGACACTTCCCACATCCCTGTGGGTCGGAATTGCAGGAGCAAATTCCGGCGGGTAGATGGATCGGAAATGCCCGCTTCGGCGGGCATTTTCGTTTGATGTTGCGGCTCCGCGAGGGCGTCGGATGGGCGCGCCGCTTCGCCGCATTGCGGTGCAGCAGTTTCCTCCGTAGCATTCCGCGCCTTGTTCGCGCCGAACGGCACCCGACGGAATTCCATGCGTACCCATTACTGCGGACTTGTCGACGAGGCCCTGATCGGCCAGGCCATCACCCTGTGCGGTTGGGCCGACGTCGCCCGCAATCTCGGCGGGCTTTGCTTCATCGACCTGCGTGATCACGAAGGCATCGTGCAGGTGGTGGTCGAGCCGTCGGATGCGGCCGGGAATGCGGGCGTGGTCGCCGCGGCCGCCGCGGTCGGCTACGAGGACTGCCTGCGCGTGACCGGCGTCGTGCGCAAGCGCCAGTCGGTCAACGACAAGATCCGGACCGGCCAGGTCGAAGTCGTCGCGACGAAGATCGAGCTGCTCAACAAGGCCGAGGCGCTTCCGTTCCACGCGCACGAGAATCCGGGCGAGGACATCCGCCTCAAGTACCGCTACCTCGACCTGCGCACGCCGGACATGCAGCGCAAGATGCGCACGCGCATCAAGCTCGTCCAGGCGCTGCGCCGCTGGCTCGACGCGCGCGGCTTCCAGGACATCGAGACGCCGATCCTGACCAAGGCGACGCCCGAAGGCGCGCGCGATTTCCTCGTGCCGGCGCGCATGCATCCGGGCGAGTTCTACGCGCTGCCGCAGTCGCCGCAGCTGTTCAAGCAGATCCTCATGATGGCGGGCTTCGACCGCTACTACCAGATCGCGCGCTGCTTCCGCGACGAAGCGTTGCGCGCCGATCGCCAGCTCGAGTTCACCCAGCTCGACATGGAATTCGCGTGGGTGTCCGAGCGCGACGTGCAGGACACGGTCGAGGAAATGATCCGCGTCGTGTTCCGCGAAGTCATCGACGTCGAGCTCGCGGGAGCGTTCCCGCGCATGACGTACGCGGAAGCGATGCGCCGCTACGGTTCGGACAAGCCGGACCTGCGCATCGCGCTGGAACTGGTCGATGTCGCCGAGCAGGTGAAGGGCTGCAAGTTCAAGGTGTTCACCGATGCGGCGAATGACGCCGGCGGCCGCGTCGCCGCGCTGTGCATCCCCGGTGGCGCCGAGCTGTCGCGCAAGCAGATCGACGAATACGCCGCGCATGCCGCCAAGTACGGCGCCAAGGGCCTGGCCTACGCGAAGATCGACGACGCGGGCGCGGTCACCTCGCCGATCGGCAAGTTCTTCGCGGAAGACGCGTTTGCCGCGCTGCTCACGCGCGTCGGCGCCGGCAACGGCGATATCGTGTTCTTCGGTGCCGGTGCCTGGAACAAGGTCAGCGACTTCATGGGCGCGGTGCGCCTGAAGGCCGGCAAGGATTTCAACCTCGTCGCCGCCGGCTGGGCGCCGCTGTGGGTCACCGACTTTCCGATGTTCGAATGGGACGACGAGGAAAAGCGCTACGTCGCCCTGCATCACCCGTTCACCGCGCCCGCGGTCGACGACGAAGCGGACCTGCGCGCGAACGCGAAGATCGCTGTCTCGCGCGGCTACGACATGGTGCTCAACGGCAACGAGATCGGCGGCGGTTCGATCCGCATCCATCGTTCGTCGATGCAGTCGGCGGTGTTCGAGCTGCTCGGCATCGGCGCCGAAGAAGCGCAGGCCAAGTTCGGCTTCCTGCTCGACGCCCTCAAGTACGGCGCGCCGCCGCACGGTGGCATCGCGTTCGGCATCGACCGCATCGCGGCACTGATGGCCGGCACCGAATCGATCCGCGACGTGATCGCGTTCCCGAAGACCACTTCGGCGCAGTGCCTCATGACCGGTGCGCCGTCGCCGGTGCCGGAGGCGCAGCTCGCCGAGGTCCACATCCGCATCGCGGAGCGCAAGGCCGAATGAGTCGCGTCGGCGCGCGCAGCCGCAACGAAGCGCCGCGCCGGCAGCGCTCGCGCGACGACGGCGGGCGCGCGCCCGTGCGCGACCACGTGATCCTGCTGCACGGCATCTGGATGCGCGGCATCACGTTGTTGCCGCTGGCACGCCGCCTGCGCCAATCCGGTTGCACGGTCGAGACGATCGACTACGCCAGCGTGTTCCGCGGCATCGACCCGGCGGTCGAAAAGCTGCGCGCGCGCATGCGTTCGTACGACGGTGGCAACGTGCACCTGGTCGGCCACAGCCTCGGCTCGCTGGTCGCGCTGGAGGCCACGCGTGGCATGCGCGACCTGCCCAAGGGCCGCATCGTCTGCATCGGTCCGCCGCTGCGCGGCAGTGCGGTGGCGCGCGCGCTGACCTCGTTTCCCGGCGGTCGCCTGCTGCTCGGCCACAGCGCCGAGCCGCTCGTCACCGGCGTCGACCCGTGGAAGGGCTCGCGCGGCGTCGGCGTCATCGCCGGGCGCCTGCCGTTCGGCCTCGGCGTCACGCTCGGGCCGTTGCAGGCCCCGCATGACGGTACCGTTTCGGTGGAGGAGACGCAGTTGCCCGGCATCGCCGATCATCGAACGGTGGCCGCCTCGCACACCGGCCTGCTGTTCTCCTCCGAAGTCGCCGAACTCACGATCGCATTCCTGCGCGACGGCCGCTTCGTGCCGCCCGCGCGCGGCTGATTGCCGACCACCATGGCGCGACCCATCGCGAACATCGCTGCCGCTGCGCGTACCATCGGGAACGCGACGACGGGCACGCCTGTGACGAATCACCCATCAACCATCCCCGATCGCGGCTCCGCGGTGCGCATCATCGGCATCGATCCCGGCAGCCGCTGCACCGGCGTCGGCATCATCGACGTCGATGCCGCCGGCCGCTCCACGCACGTGTTCCACGCTGCGCTGAAGGTGGTCGAGGACGATCAGTTCGCCGATCGCCTGAAGCGCATCTTCGACGGCATCGGCGTGATCGTCGCCGACTACGCGCCGCAGGAAGCCGCGATCGAACGCGTGTTCATGGCGCGCAATCCCGATTCGGCACTCAAGCTCGGCCAGGCGCGTGGCGCGGCGATCTGCGCGCTGGTCAGTCGTGGCGTCGGCGTGCACGAATACGCCGCGCGCGAGGTCAAGCAGGCGGTCGTCGGCACGGGTTCGGGCGACAAGAACCAGGTCCAGCACATGATCGGGCTGCTGTTGCAGTTGACCGGAAAGCTGCAGGCGGACGCCGCCGATGCGCTCGCGATCGCGCTCGCACACGCGCATACGCGCTCGAGCCTGCAACGCGTCGGGATCGCGCGTGGCGCGTGGAGGCGGCGGCGATGATCGGTCGTCTCCGCGGCGCCCTCGTCGCCAAGCAGCCGCCGTGGATCGTGCTCGACGTCGGCGGGGTCGGCTACGAGCTGGAAGTGCCGATGTCGACCTTCTACGACCTGCCCGAACTCGGCCGCGAGGTCGCGCTGTGCACGCACTATGCAGTCAAGGAAGACACCGTCGCGCTGTACGGATTCCTGCGCGAGGGCGAGCGCGCGCTGTTCCGCGCGCTGCAGAAGGTCAGCGGCGTCGGCGCGAAGATTTCGCTGGCGGTGCTGTCCGGCGTCAGCGTCGACGAATTCGCGCGCCTCATCCAGGGCGGCGACCTCGCCGCCCTGACGCGCATTCCCGGCATCGGCAAGAAGACCGCCGAGCGCATGCTGGTGGAATTGCGCGACCGCGTCGACGGACTCGGCAGCGGCGTTCCGGCGGCGATCGGTGGCGCTGCCGGCCCGGTGGATCCGGTGGCCGAGGCGGGCATCGCGCTGCAGACACTCGGTTACAAGCCCGCTGAAGTTTCGCGCCTCGTGCGCGAGGCGGCCGCGCCCGGCGATCGTGCCGAAGAGATCATCCGCAAGGCGCTCAAGGCAGCGCTGCGCTGAGGAGAGAATCGAGTGATGAGCCAGGACAGCGGCGGCGACACGAAGGCGCGCATGCGCGCGATGGTGCTCGGCGCGATCGGGGTCGTCTACGGCGACATCGGCACCAGCCCGCTGTACACGATCAAGCAGACGTTCGGCGAGCACGGCGCGCCGCCGACGGTGGCGAACGTGCTCGGCGTGCTGTCGTGCATCTTCTGGTCGCTGGTGCTGGTGGTGTCGGTCAAGTACGCCGGCTTCATCATGCGCGCCGACAACAAGGGCGAGGGCGGCATCATGGCGCTGACCGCGCTGGCCCAGCGCAGCGTGCGTTCGAGCCAGCGTGCGCGCTGGTGGATCGTCGTGCTCGGCCTGTTCGGCGCGGCGCTGTTCTTCGGCGACGGCGTGATCACGCCGGCGATCTCCGTGCTCGGTGCGGTCGAGGGCATGGAGGTGCTCGCGCCCGGTCTCGCGCACTGGGTGGTGCCGCTGTCGGCACTGATCATCGTCGGCCTGTTCGCATTCCAGAACCGCGGCACCGGCAAGGTCGGCGCGGTGTTCGCGCCGATCATGATCGTCTGGTTCCTCACGCTCGCCGTGCTCGGCGTGTGGCACGTTGCGCAGAATCCCGGCGTGCTGCGCGCGCTGTCGCCGTACTACGCGATCGACTTCTTCGTGCATGCGCGCTGGACCGCGTTCTTCGCGCTCGGCTCGGTCATCCTCGCGATCACCGGTGCCGAGGCGCTGTACGCGGACATGGGGCACTTCGGCAAGAAGCCGATCCGCTGGTCGTGGTTCGGCTTCGTGCTGCCGGCGCTCGTGCTCAACTACTTCGGCCAGGGCGCGCTGCTGATCGCCGATCCGAAGGCCGCCGAGAACCCGTTGTTCCTGATGGTGCCGCCGATGCTGCTGGTGCCGATGCTGCTGCTCGCGACGATGGCCGCGGTGATCGCCTCGCAGGCGGTGATTTCCGGCGCGTTTTCGGTCACGCGCGAGGCGATCCAGCTCGGCTTCCTGCCGCGCATGCAGGTCAAGCACACCTCGCACGAGCAGATGGGGCAGATCTACCTGCCGTGGATCAACCGCATGCTGCTCGTGCTGACCCTCGCGGTCGTGGTCGGCTTCCGCTCCTCCGACAACCTCGGCGCGGCGTACGGCATCGCGGTGGTCGGCACGATGACGATCGACTCGATCCTCGTGATGATCGTGTTCCGTCGCATGTGGAACTGGAGCCGCGTGAAGGTGGGCGTGGTCGGCGCACTGTTCCTGTTCGTCGATCTCGCGTTCCTCACCGCCAACGCGGACAAGGTCGAGCACGGCGGCTGGTTCCCGCTCGTGCTCGGCAGCGTGATCTTCATCCTGATGGCGACCTGGCGGCGCGGACGCGAACTGGTCCTGCGCGAGATCCGCCATGGGGGTCTGGCGCTGGAGCCGTTCATTTCCTCGATCGTCGCGCATCCGCCGCTGCGCGTGCCGGGAACCGCCGTGTTCCTGACTGCCAGCCAGGAAGGCGTGCCGCACGCACTGCTGCACAACCTCAAGCACAACAAGGTGCTGCACGAGCGCAACGTGATGCTCACGGTGGAGACGGTGGATACGCCGATCGCCGAGAACGACGAGCGGGTCGAGGTCGAACCGCTCGGCGACGAGTTCTACCGCGTGACCCTGCGGTTCGGCTTCGCCGAGGATCCGGACGTGCCGAACATGCTCGAAACCGTCACCGTCTGCGGCACGCCGTTCGACA
Source organism: Dokdonella sp. (assembly GCF_044227025.1). GTDB lineage: Bacteria > Pseudomonadota > Gammaproteobacteria > Xanthomonadales > Rhodanobacteraceae > Dokdonella_A. The sequence goes on from NZ_JBGAFX010000007.1 coordinate 216,355, forward strand.
TGATGGACACCACGTTCTTCCTCAGCCGCGAGAGCATCGTCGCCACCGACCGTCCCGGCATGGCGCTTTGGCGCGACAAGCTGTTCGCCTTCATGTCGCGCAACGCGATCCCGGCGACCGCGTTCTTCCAGATCCCGGGCAATCGCCTGATCGAGCTGGGTACGCAGGTGGAGATCTAGGGACGGGGGGCTAGGGGCTAGGGGCCAGGGGCCAGGGGCTCGCGCGGCCGGCGGCGATTAATCCTGTTCGTTCATGCGCTGTATGGATTTGTGCGCCTTCACGAGTGCATAACCCCTCATAATCGCGCCCCAGCGCTAGCCTCCACAGCCCCTATCCCCTAGCCCTCGCCCCTCGCCCCTAGCCCCTATCCCCTAGCCCCTAGCCCCCCAAGCATGACCGACCGCATCACCTCCGCCAGCGCCAGCCGCGAAGACGATCTCGTCGAGGCGACGATCCGTCCGCAGCGGCTCGCCGAATACCTCGGCCAGCCGGTCGTGCGCGAGCAGCTTGGCATCTACATCGAGGCGGCGAAGCGGCGCAGCGAGGCGCTCGACCACGTGCTGATCTTCGGGCCGCCGGGACTGGGCAAGACCACCCTGTCGCACGTGATCGCGAACGAGCTCGGCGTGAACCTGCGCTCGACCTCGGGCCCGGTGCTCGAGCGCCCCGGCGATCTCGCCGCGCTGCTGACCAACCTGCAACCTCGCGACGTGCTGTTCGTCGACGAGATCCACCGCCTCTCGCCGATCGTCGAGGAAGTGCTGTATCCGGCGCTCGAGGATTTCCAGATCGACATCATGATCGGCGAAGGCCCGGCCGCGCGCTCGATCAAGCTCGACCTGCCGCCGTTCACGCTGATCGGCGCGACCACCCGTGCGGGCCTGCTCACCGCGCCGCTGCGCGACCGCTTCGGCATCGTGCAGCGGCTGGAGTTCTACAGCCCGCTGGAACTGACCGCGATCGTGCGCCGCGCCGCGAAGATCCTCGGCATCGCCTGCGACCCGGACGGTGCCGCCGAAATCGCCTGCCGCGCGCGCGGCACGCCGCGCATCGCGAACCGCCTGCTGCGGCGCGTGCGCGACTACGCCGAAGTGAAGGCGAACGGCACCATCACGCGCGAAATCGCCAGCGCCGCGCTGGAGATGCTGAAGGTCGATGCCGAAGGCTTCGACGCGCTCGACCGCCGCCTCATGACCACGATCATCGAGAACTTCGACGGCGGCCCGGTCGGGGTCGAATCGCTGGCCGCGGCGATCAGCGAGGAACGCGGCACCATCGAGGACGTGCTCGAACCGTTCCTGATCCAGCAGGGTTTCCTGGTGCGGACCGCGCGCGGGCGCATGATCACGTCGAAATGCTGGCGCCATTTCGGCCTCGCGCCGCCGCGCCGCGTCGTGCCGGCCGACTTGTTCGAAGGCGATCCGGAGCCGAAGGCGTGATGTCGTGACGGCCGCCCGGATACCGACCACCGGGCTCCAACCCGCATTTGCGTGGCCCTGCCGCGTGTACTGGGAGGACACGGACGCGGGCGGAGTCGTTTATCATGCGCGCTACCTGCACTTCCTCGAGCGCGCACGGAGCGAGTGGTTCCGCTCCCTCGGCATCGTCCAGCAGCACCTGCGCGAGGTCGACGGCATCGTCTTCGTCGTGCATCGCATGCAGCTCGCGTTCAACGCGCCGGCGCGCCTGGATGACCTGCTGAGCGCGACGGTGGCGATCGAAAACCTGCGCAGTGCGAGTTTCAGCGTGCGCCAGCAACTGCTGCGCGAACCCGAACCGGCCGCGCTGGTCGAAGCACACGTGCGGATCGCCTGTGTCGACGCGGCGCGTTTCCGGCCCTGTCCCATCCCGAATCACCTGCTCCAGGAAATCACCCCTGCATGAACTCGGAACTCAATGTCCTCGGCCTGATCCTCGGTGCCAGCCTGCCGGTCAAGCTCGTACTCGGCATCCTGATCGGCTTCTCGATCGCATCGTGGTTCATCATCTTCCGCAAGAAGGCGCTGATCGACCGCGCCAACGCGAGCGCCGACGAGTTCGAGGAGCGCTTCTGGTCCGGCGCCGACCTCGCCGGCCTGTTCAAGGACATCACCGGCGCCGGCGAGCGCATCACCGGCAGCGGCGCGATCTTCGAAGCCGGCTTCCGCGAATTCGCACGCCTGCGCCAGCGTCGCGGCGTCGATTCGCGCGCGCTGCTCGAAGGTGCGCAGCGCGCGATGCGGGTCGCCTCCACGCGCGAAGTCGACCGCCTCGAACACAACCTCGAATTCCTCGCCAACGTCGGCTCGATCAGCCCCTACGTCGGCCTGTTCGGCACCGTGTGGGGCATCATGATCGCGTTCCAGGGCCTCGCCAACGTCAAGGAAGCGACCATTGCGATGGTCGCGCCCGGCATCTCCGAGGCGCTCATCGCGACCGCGATGGGCCTGTTCGCGGCGATCCCGGCGGTGTGGGCCTACAACCGCTACTCGACCCGCCTCGAGCGCATCAGCATGCGCTACGACACCTTCGTCGAGGAGTTCTCCTCAATCCTCGCGCGCCAGGCGCACGTGGACGACGCCTGAACCCCGCGGACGCCCGCATTGCGTTGGAACCCCCTGCATGCAGAACCTGAAATCCCGCAAGCGCCGCAAGCTCAAGGCCGAGATCAACGTCGTGCCGTACATCGACGTCATGCTCGTGCTGCTGATCATCTTCATGGTGACGGCACCGCTGCTCAATCTCGGTGTCGACATCCAGTTGCCGCAATCGGCGGCGAAGGCGATCCAGAACGACAAGGAGCCGGCGGTCGTCAGCGTCGACGAGCAGGGGCAGTTGTCCCTGACCCTCGGCGCTTCGCAGCGCGAGCCGATCGACGCCGACACGCTGGTCAAGAAGATTTCAGCGTTCGTCCGGGAAAATCCGCAGGTACCGGTGCTGGTGGCGGGTGACCAGCGGGCGGACTACGGCAAGATCTACCAGGCGATGGTGTTGTTGCAGTCGGCGGGCGTACCGAAGGTCGGTTTGATGAGCCAGCCGGTGCAGGCGGACAAGGTCCACTGACCGGATGGAAAAGTTCAGCGACAAGCTGCGTGCATTCGCGCTGGCGATGGCGCTGCACGTGGCATGCATCCTCGCCCTGCTGGTCGGCTTGTGGTGGACGCACGAATCGCGGCCGGTGAGCATGCCGGGGCCGGTGATCGAGGCGACCCTGATCGGGCCGACGGCCGCGCCGAAGGCGCGTGCGGGAGCGCAGAAGCCGACGCCGGCGAAACCGGAGCCACCCAAGCCCGAGCCGCCAAAGCCCGAGCCTCCCAAGCCGCAGTCGCAGCCGGAACCGCCCAAGCCCGAAACGCAGACGCCGAACGAACTGCAACGCCAGAACCAGGTCGACCAGGAACGCGTCGCCGCGCTCGCGCAGGAAAAGGCCGAGCAGGAAAAGCGCGAGCAGGAAGAGAAGGTCCGCCAGAAGCAGGTCGAACTCGACGAAAAGCAGCGCAAGCTGCGCGAGGAGCAGCAGAAGCAGCTCGCCGACATCAGGAAGCAGCGCGAGGACGCCGAGAAGAAGGTGAAGCAGGCAAGCGACGCGCTGGCGCAGATGGAAGACCGCAACCAGAAGGCTGCCGCGCAGGCGCAGCCGGAAGCCGAGCACGAAGCGGAACAGGCGACCACCGGCGCCGGCGGCCAGGACAACGACCTCACCGCGCGATACGCGGCGGCGATCCAGGCCGCGGTGACGAACAACTGGAACCGGCCGGACAATGCGTCAGCGGGGCTGCGCTGCGTGCTGAACATCGCGCAGATCCCCGGTGGCGACGTGATCAGCGTGACGATCGGCTCGCCGTGCAATGCCGATCCGGTCACCCGCACCTCGATCGAGCAGGCGGTGATGAAAGCCGCGCCGCTGCCGTACCAGAGCTACGAGAAGGTGTTCCAGCGCAATATCAAGTTCACCTTCAGGTTCGATGGGTAGGATGTGCATGTCGCAGGGAAGCGTGATCGATTCGCGCAGTTGGCGTGGCCGCACTCGCCGCGGCGATGGCTGCGCGCGCAGCGACCGATGATGCCTTGTTCGCGCGCTACGCCGCGGCGATCCAGGCGGCGGTGATGCAAAACTGGAGCCGACCGGACGGCGCGGCGCCAGGCTTGTCCTGCGTGCTGCAGGTCGAGCAGATCCCGGGCGGCGAGGTGATCAAGGTGCAGAACGGTTCGCCGTGCAATGCCGATCCGGCCACGCGCACCTCGATCGAACAGGCGGTGATGAAGGCATCTCCGCTGCCGTACCAGGGCTACGAAAAAGTGTTCCAGCGCACCATCCAGTTCAATTTCCGATACGACGGGCAGGGCCGATGACGAATTTCGCGGGATTCATGGGTAGGGTGGCGTTGCTCCTCGCCGGCGTCTGCGGACTCGGCACGGCGCACGCCCAGCTGGACATCGACATCGTCAACGGCAACGCCTCGGCACTGCCGATCGCGGTCGTGCCGTTCGGCTTCGACGGCGCCAGCGTGCCGCCCGAATCCAATCCCGGCGAGATCGTGCGCGCCGACCTCGCGCGCTCCGGCCAGTTCCGCACCCTGCCGAAGAACGACATCGTCGAGTTCCCGACCCGCCAGAACGAGGTCAAGTTCGCGACCTGGCGCCTGCTCAAGCAGGACTGGCTCGTGGTCGGGCGCATGAGCGACGTCGATGGCGGCGCATTGCGCGTCGAGTGGGAACTGTTCGACGTGGCCAGCCAGAAGGTGCACGCGAGCGGCAGCATCAGCGGCCAGCGCAGCGGCCTGCGCGACATCGCGCACCAGGTCGCCGACGCGGTCTACGAGAAGATCCTCGGCGTGCGCGGCGCGTTCTGGACGCGCATCGCCTACATCACGGCGACCGGCACGCCGCCGAAGAACATGTCGTACGCACTCATGGTCGCCGACTCCGACGGCTACAACCCGCAGGTCGTGGTGCGCTCGCGCGAGGCGCTGCTGTCGCCGGCGTGGTCGCAGGACGGCAAGCGCCTCGCCTACGTGTCGTTCGAAAGCGGCAACTCGGCGATCTACGTTCAGGACCTCGGCACCGGCGCGCGCCAGGTCGTGTCGAGCAGCCGCGGCATCAACAGTGCGCCGGCGTTCTCGCCGGACGGCAACCGCCTCGCGGTCAGCCTGTCCAAGGGCGGCAATCCGGACATCTACATCCTCGACCTCGCCAGCCGCCAGACCACCCAGGTCACGCGCCATTTCGCGATCGACACCGAGCCGCGCTGGGCGCCCGACGGCCAGACCCTGTATTTCACCTCCGACCGCTCCGGCAAGCCGCAGATCTACCAGGTCTCGCCGAGCGGCGGCGAACCGTCGCGGGTGACGTTCGCCGGCCAGTACAACGCCACGCCGAGCGTCGTCGATGCGAAGGGCATCAAGCTTGCAATGGTGCAGGGCAGCGGAAACGTGTATCGTATTGCCGTCCTCGACCGAGCGACCAGTCAAAACACCCTGGTTTCGCCCGGCAGCCAGGATGAAGCCCCGAGTTTCGCTCCGAACGGAAGCATGCTGCTGTACGCCGCCAGCGAAGGCATCCGCGGCGTGCTGTATGCAGCGTCGGCCGATGGAAGGGTACGTCAGCGTCTGGGTCTTGCCGAAGGGGATGTGCGCGAACCCGCCTGGGGACCCTACCGGCAACGTTGATGCCGGCGGCAGTGGGCAGTCCGCGCAGCCGCTTTTCGAGTCAGCCAGTCTTCAACATAAACCGCGTTCAATCTATTGCCCGTTCAGAAGGGAAACATCATGAACAACACCATCCGTATCGTATTCTCGATCCTTCTCGTTGCCGGCGTTGCGGCCTGCAAGAAGAAGCAGGTGAAGCAGACGCCGCCGGTCGAAACCACGTCGACCGAAACGCGCGCGACCGACACCACCGGCCGCTACACGCGTGACAGCCTCGACACCGATTCGTGCCTGCGCCAGCGCGTCGTGTACTTCGACCTCGACAAGACCGAGATCAAGTCGGAGTTCCAGGCGCAGATCGCCTGCCACGCCGAGTACCTCAAGCAGTTCCCGGATGCGCGCGTGACGCTGGAAGGCAATGCCGACGAGCGCGGTTCGCGCGAGTACAACCTCGGCCTCGGCGAGCGTCGTGGCAACGCGGTGCAGGGCGCGCTCAGCGGCGCCGGCGCTTCGTCCAGCCAGCTCAACGTGACCAGCTACGGCGAAGAGCGCCCGGTTTGCCGTCAGCACGACGAGTCGTGCTGGTCGAAGAACCGTCGCGTCGAGATCGTCTACACCGCGAAGTAAGAAGAATGGCGCACTGGAAGTCGAGTGCGATCGCAACGGCGGCCTTCACGGCCGCCGTTGTCGTGTTCGCAGGACCCGTCCGGGCGCAGCAGCGCCTGTCGCTGGCCGAGCGCATCGAGCGCCTCGAACAGCAGGCGAACGGGCAGGGCAACGGCGCCGTCGATCTGGTCAACCAGAACCAGGCGCTGCAGTCGCAGGTGCAGGCGTTGCAGGGCCAGGTCGAGGAGCTCAAGCATGCGCTCGACGAGGCGAGGCAGCGCAGCAAGGATCAGTACACCGATCTCGATTCGCGCATCGGCCGTCTTGAAGGCCATGGCGCGGGTACCGCGCCGCCGCCACCCGCAAGCCGTCCCGCGCCGACGGAGCAGCCGCCCGACGTCGATCTCGGCAATCCGGCCGCCACTCCCGCGCCGCCGCCCGCACGCAATGTCGGTGCATTGACGCCTGAGGATCGCGCCGCGATCGTCGCCGGCGATGTCGCGCCGCCCGTGCCGGTGAAGGAAGCCGCGCCTGCGCAGATTGACCCGGCCGCGGAAGGCTCGACCTACAACGATGCGTTCGCCGCGCTCAAGGATGGCCGCTACGCCGAATCGGCCAAGCGCTTCCAGACCTTCATCGAGCAGTACCCGAACAGCGACCTCACCGGCAACGCGTACTACTGGCTCGGCGAGTCGTACTACGTGACGCAGAACTACAAGATCGCGCAGCAATCGTTCCAGACCCTGCTGCAGCGCTACCCGAACAGCCAGAAGGCGCCGGACGCGCTGCTCAAGGTCGGCTACAGCCAGTACGAGCAGAAGCAGTGGGACCAGGCCGAAGCGACGCTCAACGAAGTCGTGCAGAAATATCCCGACACGACCGTCGCGCGCCTAGCGCAAGGGCGCCTGCGCGCCCTGCAGACGGAAACCCGTCACTGAGCACGTCATGACGACCGTCGCCGCCCGCGGCGTCGCGGCCGGCGACGCCGCCATCGATCCCGCGCAGTCGCCCGAGCGCCTGCGCATCACCGAGATCTTCCATTCGCTGCAGGGCGAAGCCGACGCCGTCGGCTGGCCGACCGTGTTCGTGCGCCTCACCGGCTGCCCGCTGCGCTGCACCTGGTGCGACACGACGTATTCGTTCCACGGCGGCGAATGGCGCACGATCGACGCCGTGCTCGAAGAAGTCGCCAGTCACGGCGCGCGCCATGTCTGCGTCACCGGCGGCGAGCCGCTGTCGCAGAAGCGCTGCCTCGCGCTGCTCGCGCGCCTGTGCGACGCCGGTTACGAAGTCTCGCTCGAGACCTCCGGCGCGATCGACGTCGGCGACGTCGACCTGCGCGTGCGCAAGGTGGTCGACCTCAAGGCCCCCGGTTCCGGCGAAGTCGAACGCAATCTCTGGTCCAACGTCGAACACCTGTTGCCGCACGACCAGGTCAAGGCGGTCATCGCCGACCGCGCCGACTACGACTGGGCCGTCGCGCGCGTGCGCGAACACGCACTCGACACGCGCTGCCAGGTGCTGTTCTCGCCGGTCCACGGCCAGCTCGCGCCGCGCGAACTCGCCGAATGGATCCTCGCCGACCGCCTGCCGGTGCGCATGCAGATGCAACTGCACAAGCTGCTGTGGGGCGAGGAGCCGGGGCATTGAATGTGTCACCTCTCCCGCTTGCGGGAGAGGTCGCGCCGAAGGCGCGGGTGAGGGGTTCGGAGCAGGCACGCAATTGTCGGAGCGGCGCAAGCCGCGACGCTTTGAAGCCCTCCCCTTCAAGGGGAGGGTTGGATGGGGATCGTGGTGCTTGGGTGTGACGCACTGACGCCACACCATCCCCACGGTTCGACCACTCCGTTCGCTCTGAGCGCAGCGCCGAAGGCGCGAAGTCGAAGAGCACAGGATGCGAGGGATTGCGGTGTTTCGACCACTCCGTTCGCTCTGAGCGCAGGGAAGGCGGGGAGCCGAGAAAATTCCGTTCGCTCTGAGCGCAGCGCCGAAGGCGCGAAGTCGAAGAGCACAGGATGCGAGGGATTGCGGTGTTTCGACCACTCCGTTCGCTCTGAGCGCAGCGCCGAAGGCGCGAAGTCGAAGAGCACAGGATGCGAGGGATCGCGGTGTTTCGACCACTCCGTTCGCTCTGAGCGCAGCGCCGAAGGCGCGAAGTCGAAGAGCACAGGATGCGAGAGAATCCGGTGTTTCGACTTCGCGGAACTTCATTCCGCTGCGCTCAACACGAACGGTTCGACCACAGGATGCGAGAGAATCCGGTGTTTCGACTCCGCGGAACTGCGTTCCGCTACGCTCAACACGAACGGTTCGACCACTCCGTTCGCTCTGAGCAGCGCCGAAGGCGCGAAGTCGAAGAGCACAGGATGCGAGGGATTGCGGTGTTTCGACTCCGCGGAACTTCGTTCTGCTGCGCTCAACACGAACGGTTCGACCACAGGATGCGAGAGAATCCGGTGTTTCGACTCCGCGGAACTTCGTTCTGCTGCGCTCAACACGAACGGTTCGACCACAGGATGCGAGAGAATCCGGTGTTTCGACTCCGCGGAACTTCGTTCTACTGCGCTCAACACGAACGGCTTGACGGCAGGAGCGACTTCAGTCGTGATGCCTGGCGACAGCGATACGGGCATGAAGCCCGGCAATGAGGGAATCAGTGATGGGCAATGAACACAACCGCGCCGTCGTGCTCGTCTCCGGCGGCATGGATTCGGCGGTGACGCTCGCGATGGCCCGCGCACGCGGCCACGACTGCTATGCGCTCAGCGTCGACTACGGGCAGCGCCATTCCTCGGAGCTGGCCGCCGCGCGCAACGTCGCGCTCGCGCTTGGCGCCATCGAACACAAGACCGTGCACGTCGACCTGCGCAGCATCGGCGGATCCGCGCTCACCGCCGACGACATCGCCGTCCCCGACGACGGCGGCAGCGGCATCCCGGTCACCTACGTGCCCGCGCGCAACACCATCATGCTGTCGGTCGCGCTCGGCTGGGCCGAAGTGCTCGGCGCGCGCGACATCTGGTGCGGCGTCAACGCGGTCGACTACTCCGGCTATCCCGATTGCCGACCCGCGTTCATCGAAGCCTTCGGCAAGCTCGCCAACGTCGCCACCAAGGCCGGCGTCGAAGGCGCGCACCTCACCGTCCACGCGCCGCTGCTCGACATGGGCAAGGCCGACATCGTGCGCGCCGGCATCGCGCTCGGTATCGACTTCGGCAGCACCGTGTCCTGCTACCAGGCCGACCCCGAGGGCCGCGCCTGCGGCCACTGCGACGCCTGCCGCCTGCGCGCCGACGGCTTCCGCAACGCCGGCGTGCCCGACCCCACGCGCTACCGCTGAGGCGCCGGGGCAGGTAGAATTCGCGGCCCTTCGCGTGTCGCGTCTGTGGCGCGACAGCAGCTTTCCGGGCCGTTAGCTCAGCGGTAGAGCAGTGGACTTTTAATCCATTGGTCGATGGTTCGATCCCATCACGGCCCACCAATTAAATCAACGATTTGGGCCCTATCCGCCTGCGCTGATTTGCTTCGCAGGGACACTACAGGGACAATCCTCCTCCACAATCGGCAATTGTTGGGGTGGACCGTGGCGACTATCGAGAAACGGACCCGCGACAGTGGGACCATGTACCGGGTCAAGATTCGCCTGCGCGGGTACCCGCCTGCCGACGCGACGTTCGACCGCATCACCGATGCGAAGCGATGGGCAGCCGAGACTGAGACCGCCATCCGCGCCGGTCGCTGGTTTCAGCACGTCGAGGCGAAGCGCAACACGCTTGCCGACCTGATCGACCGATACATTGCCGAGTACCTGCCAACTGCAGGCCTGCGGTCGACTGCACCCCGCATCGCGCACCTGAATGTCTGGCGTGCCGAGTTGGGCAAGCTCACGCTTGCCGAGGTGACACCCGCGCGCATCGTCGCGGCGCGCAGCAAGCTCTTGAACACGACGACCAAGCGGCGCCGGGCCATGACGCCCGCCACGGCGAACCGTTACATCGCCAGCTTGCGGCATTGCCTCAACATCGGTGTGCGCGAGTTCCAATTGATCGACGACAACCCTACGCGCAAGGTGCGCCAGTTCACCGAGCCGCGCGGCCGCGTCCGCTTCCTTTCGGATGCCGAGCGCGACGCGCTGCTGCGCGAGTGCAAGGCGCACAGCGAGGCGCTGCATACCGTGATAGTGCTCGCGCTCGCTACGGGCGCTCGTCGAGGTGAATTGCTCGGGCTGCGCTGGCCGGACGTTGACCTACAACGCGACCGCCTGACCTTCCATGCCACGAAGAATGGCGAGCGTCGCAGCGTGCCGTTGGCTGCATTCGCTGCGGAGCGCGTGCGCGCGTTCGCCAAGGTGCGCCGCTTGGATTGCGACCTTGTGTTCCCCGGCAACAACGCGCACCCGCTGGTTATCGACAAGATGTTCAACGACGCGACGGCGCGCGCACGGATCGAGGGCTTTCGCTTCCATGACCTTCGCCACACGGCGGCGTCGTGGCTGGCAATGAGCGGGGCGACGCTTGCCGAGATTGCCGAAGTGCTCGGGCACAAGACGCTGGCGATGGTGAAGCGGTACGCGCACCTGACCGAAGGGCACACGCGCGGCGTGGTCGAGCGGATGAATCAGGCGAAGCTCGGAGGAGGAGTATGACGACCGGCAAGCTCGCGGGCGACGACGCGCGGCGCATGCTTCGGGCGGTCGCGCAGGCGCTTGTGGATGGGGACGTGCGCGCACTCCGCGGCAATGATCGAAACTTGGCGGTATGCGTCTTGCGCGCGCTTGCGGATGGCGACGACCCAACAGTGTTTTGGGACCGTGGTGCGCTTGCGGACACGCAGCGCAGGGCGGTCAGAGCCGTCCTGCGGCATGCCGCCGCAGCGACCTCATGGAGTCAGGCCTACAAGCTCGCCGCCGACGAGTTGCGAATGGACAGCCGCCCGGTCAAGGAGCATTGGCTCGCATGGCGCAAGGACTCTTGGCCGACTGGCATGCCGCTGCCGATCCTGAAAAGCAAGACGCCCAAGTAGGGAAGTTGCGCGTCCTGACCGCCACCGGATAGCTGCATAGATTGACGACCCACAGGCCCGCACAACGCGTGGCAAAAGAGGGTCGCAATCGTGGAGAGTGGACAATTCTCGACCGTCGAGCAGTTCGCGCAAAAGTTCCCTGCATTCACGCCGGCAAGCCTGCGATGGATGCTGTTCAACCGCGAAACAAACGGGCTTGATACCGCCGTCGTCCAGATTGGGCGGCGCATCCTGATCGACGAGCAAGCATTCGTGGCGTGGCTGCGCGAGCATCGCGGCAGCGCAAAGGCCGCCGCATGACCGACCACAAACGACAACGCCCGCACGAGGCGGGCGTCGAAGCTGCTGGCAGGCAGTGCGAGCACGGTGGCAACGGGTCGCGGGCGAATTATACCTCGTGCCGGTCCGGATGGCTAGAAGGCCATATCATGCCAACGCCGCGGCACAGCGCAGACGAGTATCAGCACGCCGTGTGCAGCGCGGTTCGGCTGGCGCGCTTCGGCGGCACGGATGCGGGCCTGACCCGCGCCCGTATCGCCATCCTGCGCCTTCGCCGCGCCTACGATGTGATCCCCGGCTGGGCGGACGCCTGCGACGAGCTGCTGCGGTTGCTCGCCGAGCGGCGCCGGGTCGCGGTCAGGAAGCGCGTGGCATGAACGCCGTTGACACTCTGCTGTGCCGGCTCAACAACGCGCGGGCACACGGTCCGAACGGCTGGCGTGCCGACTGTCCGAACGGCCATTCCTCACGCGGCACGCTATCGATCGGCGAGGGCGACGACGGCCGCGTGCTGCTCCGTTGCTTCGCAGGATGCAGTGCTGCCGAGGTAATGGGCGCGGTCGGACTGACCCTGGCCGACCTGTTCCCTGAACCCGTGCGCGAGTCTGGTCCGTTGGCGCGCGCGCAACGCCGCGAAGCGATGCGGCAAGCCGCATGGGCGGCGGCGCTGGCCGTGCTCGCACGCGAGGCCGTCGTGATCCATGTCGCTGCCGAAGCGATGGCGCGAGGCGAGCCGATCGCGGCCGGAGACGCCGAGCGCGTGCGCATTGCAGCCGAGCGGATACAGGACGCGCGCGAGGCGCTGGCATGACCTACCTCGACGAACTGCCGCGAAGCATTCGCGAGATCGACGAGGCGAGCGACCGCGACCTGGAGCGGCTGAATCGTTCGCTTACGCGCAGGCGCGGCGAGCGTGCCGAAGCGAGTCCGACGCCGCTTGTGCCCGTCGAGGTCGGCGACCTTGCGACCGCCGCGGTCGAGCCGCCGCAATTCGTCGTCGCGTCAGTCATCCCGCGCGGTCATGTGACCCTGCTTGGCGGGCACGGTGGAACTGGCAAGAGTTCGCTTGCACTCGCGATTGCGGCGAGCATTGCGGCCGGAGTGACGTGGGCGGGCCTGAGCGTCGCGCAGGGGCGCGCGCTGTTCGTGACGCTTGAAGACCCCGGCGCGCTGGTGCGTTGGCGCCTGCGCGCGATCTGCGAAGCCTACGAGCTGGACGTCGGCACGGTCGCACGGAATCTGCTGATCTTCGATGGCACCGAGGCCGACGCCTGCGCGCTCGCGCACGAGGCATTCGTCGACGGCCGCACCGTGCTGGAACCCAGCGCGAGCATGCGCCAGCTACGCGATGCAGCGTCCGGCGCCGCGTTGGTCGTTGTCGACAACGCAAGCGACGCCTTCGACGGCAACGAGAACGATCGCCGGCAAGTGCGCACGTTCGTCCGCGCGCTCGCGAAGATCGGACGCGACAACGGGGCAGCTGTCCTGCTGCTCGCGCATATCGACAAGCAAGCGGCACGGCATGGATCGCACGGGAACACGTTCAGCGGCTCGACCGCATGGCACAACTCGGCGCGCAGTCGCTTGGCGCTGGTCGAAGCGGATGGCGCGATCGAGCTGCGACACGAAAAGGCGAATCTGTGCCGAAAAGCGGACCCGATCGGTTTCCGCTTCAACGATGCCGGCGTGCTACTCCCGTTCGGCAGCGGCGCGCCGAGCGAGGGCGCTGGGCTGGTAGCTGCCGGCGACGCTGCGGCCGTGCTGGTCGCGTTGCAGGCGGCGCATGCAAGCGGCGACTCCGTGAACGCGTCGCGGACCGGCCCCAGCAATGGGCACGTCGCCTTGTCAGCATTCGGCCTGCCGGAAAATCTACTCGGCGGCAGCGGGCGCGCCCGGTTCTGGCGAGCGGTCTGCGCGCTACTGGCCGATGGCCGCGCGACGGTCGAGCTGGTGCGCACTGACCAGCGAAATGTGCGCCGCCGCATTGTCCCTGCGTCAGTTCGTCAATCCCCCGCACCCCCTAAGGAACCGACGCACTCCGTGCGCGTCGGTCCCGGTTTCGCGTCAGTTTGCGAATCGACGAAGAACCGACGAACTAACGCGCGCAAACGATGCGAGCGCTGCCGCGGCGAAGGCTGCGCGTGGTGCAGCGATGCGACCTGATCCAAGCAATTCCAGAGCAACCCGACATGACGAAAAAGCAAAAGGGTTTCCAGCCCGGAGCAAGCGGCAATCCGAAAGGACGGCCACGTGGCATCCCCGACCGACGCAATGCCCTGCGCGATGCGCTCGGCGCCGACCTGCCCGCGATCGTGCGCAAGCTGGTCGAGGCGGCGAAGGCTGGCGACGTGGCCGCTGCGTCGCTGATCTTGTCGCGTTGCCTGCCGCCGCTGCGGCCATCGCGCGAACTGCTCGAGGTGCCGGGCATCGCGACCGGCGCGACCGCAACAGAGATCGCGCAGGCGCTTGTGACTGCTGCTGCTCGCGGCGAGCTGCCGAGCGATGCAGCTGCCGAGCTGGTCGCCGCGCTCGGTGCGGTCGCCCGGCTGCGCGAAGTCGACGAACTGGCCGCGCGTTTGTCGGCCTTGGAAGGGGAGCGCCGCAATGAATCGTGACCTGCGCCGGCGACTGGCCGCGCTTGAAGCCCGACCCCGCGCGTCCGAGTTCCTGAAGGTCGACGGCTTGCGCGTCGTCGGCGCTGGGTTGTACGTGCCGCTGCCGATGGCGGCCGACGCATGGGAACGCCTTGCACGCGACTCGCAAGCCGAATTGACCGAACTGGAACAGAGGATCGACGCATGACCATCCGCACCCGCCTGGAACGGCTCGAAGCGCAGCGCGACGGCGACGGCGTCGTGATCCGCGCGCAGCGACCGAACGAGACGCACGCCGAGGCATTGGAGCGGGTGCGTGCCCGCTACAGCGAACGCGCCCGGCTCACGCTGCCGCCACCCGGCGACGGCGACGACTTCGCCAAGCACGTAGACGAATTCGTGTGATGTGACCGCAGCCGCGCGGATCGCGGCGAGAAAACATTCGAGGGCAACAACGATGGACCACAACGAAAACTTTGCCGTGACGATCGCAGCGGATGGCGCACGCGCGCAACGGGGCGAGGATGGCCGTGTCGACGCGATCGTGCTCACTGAGGGCCGCGCCATTGCTTGGCGCGCGCCCATTGGTGCGGAACCCGGCACGCGCGAGTACGACTTGGCCGCGCGACTGGTGCGGTCGGCGACGAAAGCGGCCGGCGAGATTGACCGCATCCGCGCTGATCCCGACCGATCCGACGCATGGAAGGACGCCGAAGCGGAGCGCGTCGCCGCGCGCGTAGGGGCCGAATTCGCCAGTGCCAGGTCCGAAGCGGATAGGCATGTCGCCGAGTTCGAGGCGCGCGACGCGCAGGAAGCCGTCGCGCCGCCGCTGGCCGCTGGCGACCATGCTGCCGCGCTGGTCGATCACGAGTGCAGAATGTGGCTGCGCGGGCTCGACCGTGATGCGCTGGTGAAGCTCGCGACCGAGCTGACCGACCCGCGTCATGCGCGCCTGCTCGCCGCGATGATGCGCAGTCCTGTCCCGCTGCCCGGAATGCTCGGGCCGGTCGCGTCGGCCGCTTGGCTCGACGTGCAGGCCAAGGCCGACCCGCAAGGCGCGCGCCTACGTCGCCAAGCGACCGAGCGCGTTGGATGGCTGCGCCAAGTCATCGAGCAATCGGCAAACGCACTGCCGAAGCCACGACCGTCGCGCGCGCCGATCGTTCAGCGCGTCGCCTGAGATTTGCCATTCGCCCCGGCGTGAAGTCGGGGCGCTTTTTCTACCGTGCATGGTAGGCCGCGCCCGACGCGCGACCGTAGGTCTCCCGTGCTTTCATGGCATCGCGCCGACGTGGTGCTGAAACGAGGGAACCGACCATGACTACGACCGAAGCTCTGCGCGCAGCGCTCGACTTGCTTGCGTGTGTTGCCGACGCTGCTCCAGCATTCCACCTGCCGGCCGACTTCGACGACGTCTACGACTCTGCCGCGAAGACGCTGATATCAAGCCGTGATGATGGTAGGTTATCCAAACGCGTCGGCTAACGAGTGTGGCAATGGCGACTCCAAAAAACGCAACGCTCCTACCCCCTCTTGAGCGGCTTTGGTTCCTGGCCGTGGCGAACGGCGACTTCGGCCAGTGCGCTCATGCTGCAGATCGCGCTATCGAATTTGAAAAGCAGGGTGATAGGTATTTGGCGCAAGGTCTCTCTGAAGTCGCAATCATCCGATTTGCGCGCCCCTTCTGTCGGTGCGTAGTGCCGCAGGAGCGCGCACCTCGCGCTCCAAGACCACCGCAACTTTCTGCTCGCCTTCCCATCGAATACATGCCCAACATGAAGGGGGCGAAATCTGTCCATGAAGGAGTGATGCGCACGCGGGATAGAATGTATGCGCATAGCGATCTCGAGAACAAGCCAATTCAACTTCGGCGACGTAAGCCAGACCAATCGGAATGGCGCTGGGTTATCGCTAGCAAAGTCCCGCGTGTTGGCGTCGAGAACCTACGAAATCTGGCTCGCATAGCGCGAGCCTTGGAGCTGAAGACCGCAATCGATGTTGCCGAACTTGCAGAGCAGGTCTTGCCGGGTTTCCCAGACGGGAAGGTGGCGACCATAGGCTTCCAACGTGGAAGCGATGCTTAGGTGCGCAAGTTCAATCTATCGGCTTTGATCCGCCCGAGCGGTCATAGGCTGCAATCAGCGCTTGCTCAAAGCTGTCCAATTCTGTGTCGGGGTCTATTGGATACCGATCATTGAAGGCCGCAGCCTGCCAGATGAGCTGATGCGCCCCATTGGCATACCGCTGGAGATTCGCAACTAACCCTCGCAGTGGCTGCAACATCTTGTGGGAGTCCATAGCGACCTCTTCCACTGCCGCGCCCCACGGCGCGAGGGCGCCTTTGAGCTGGGCCAAGCCAGCTACCGTCGACGCGACGAAGCGCGCAGTGTCTCCGTCAAATAGGGTGATCTTGTCGGCGGACTGCTGGAGCAGCGGAAGATTCAATGAGCGAATCATCTGCACTGTGCTGGGCCAATTCAAAGCAGCCAATTCCCGATCTTGTAGGTCTTCGACCGCCTTCAGTCGGCGACGTATTCGGGGCAACGAAACTCTTACGTCCCCAAGCTCCTGGGCTATGTAGATAGCGAAGACTCGCCGAGCATGAGCCCGGTCCTTGGCCCGCCTTCGATCCGATTCGCCCGCAAGGTACAGTGCGACAATAACGGCCGCCAATGCGCCAAGGCCTGAAACCCATGTCGCGACATCGCCCCAGACAATGTTGTTTGGACAGAAAAGGTCTTCCATCTTCCCTCCGATGGTGACGAACGATTTTGCGCGATTTTAGGGTACTCCCTCCTGGGCGCGCGCCAAGCACTTTCTTTCGTTCCGTCGGAGTATTGGTTCGTGGGGACACTCCGGGGACAGTTCGCCCTCACAAGCCGCAACATTGGACGGAAGCCGCCCGCAAGTGGCGCCCTGTTTTCAGGGGCTTTCGTGTTGTGCTGATTTGTGGAATACGGGGAAAACCCGTCTTTTAATCCATTGGTCGATGGTTCGATCCCATCACGGCCCATATCCCCCCAAGGCCACGACGCCACTTCGACATCCGGCGCGTGCCATCGTCCCCACGATGAACGCCGCGTTGCGCTCGTGCCTGCGCAGCGAACGCGTGCAGGCGCGTGCGCAATCAGGCAGCGGAACGCGCCTCCACCGCCGAACGCCTACGCGGCGCGCATCGCCGCGTAACGCGGCCAACGTTGCGGCTGCATCGCCTCGATCGGAAATCGCAGGCGCGCATGCAGCGCACGCTGCTTCCATCCGTCCAGATCGATCCAGACATTCTCGGCCGTGCGACCACCGACCTGCGAGCGCGCGTAGTACACGCGCCCCTCGGCGATGCGATCGACCACCGCACACTGCCACGGCTTCGAGCGGCCATAGCTGAACCAGACGACGTCGCCCGCGCGCGGGTCCCTTCTCGGATCACGGAGTATGTTCATGCGCGCAAGGGTGCGACGCGTGCATCGCAAATCCTGAGACAAAAAAGCCGGGTCTGCAGTGACGCCATCCAGACTTGTTCCCGCGCGGCTTCAAGCGCGAGCGGAGGCGGGAGGACCCGCAGCGGCGCGAGTACGACCGCTCGCTTGCGACTTCGTGCGGCAGCGTTGACGCTTCTGGACGCATGCGAAGCGTCGACGACCCGCATTGCGCGCGGTTGAAGCGGTAGCGATGCGAGTGCGCCCAGCATCGATGCAGCTCCGAGCGCATCCGTCGCGACTTTGGGCGGCATGCCTGCGCCTTGCTCCGGCGCCCTTGCCGCGTCGCGACACCCGTGAAGCGTGGACGACCGATCAGGGAGACGGTTCAAGCGGCAACGATGCCGGTTCGAGCGGCGCGAGTGCGCAATCGAGGCGATGCCGTCGCGTCACTCCCGCCTGCGGGAGCGATCGACGCGTATGGCGTGGTGGATGAAGGGGATTCCGCGAAACAACGATCGCCGAATCGCAGGCAAAAAAAGAAGCCGCATCACTGCGGCCCCGTTTCGACTCAGGAAGATTACGCCAGCGAGGCTAGGCGGCCTTCGCCTCCGGCGTCGTCCGCGGCTTCTTCACGAAGCGCGACCCCAGCGACGCGCGCAGCGCCTCCAGGCCCTGGCCGCGACCGGACAACTTCAGCAGCGAATATCCGCGCAACGCCGCTGCCATCACGTCGCTGCCCAGCGCCACTTCCGTATCCGCAGCCCTCTCCGACAGACGACCCAGGCGCTGCAGGCGCGGACGCAGCACGTCCAGAGCCGCCAGATCCGCCATCGCCCCATCCAGGCCGAGACTCGGATTGACCACCTGCGGATTCTGGGTCAGCAGCGACAACGTCTGGCGGCAGAACGCCTCCGACTTCCCGCCCATTCGCGGCACCGAACGGCGTTGACTCGCCGTCAGTGCCACCTTCTCCGACAGGTTCGTCTCCAGCGCATCCAGCGCCGCATCGACAGCCACCAGCTGGTCGTTCGTGAGGTTCATCGAAACAAGGTTCTGCATGTTGCTCTCTCCCATTTTGAGGACTCTCCCGTCCGAGCCCCGATGGCTCGGATGGGGTGCCGCCGTTGCGGCACGGGAGTATTGGAACCCAAGGCGATCTCAGATCCTGCGACAAGAATGCACAGTAATAATGAGAACCAACGGAGGGGCCATGACCACACTCAGTGACCGCTTCACGCGCGCTGTTGATTACGCCCGCATCGCGCATGCGCGCCAGACCCGCAAGGGCTCCGACATCCCCTACCTCTATCATTTGCTCGGCGTCGCAAGCCTCGTCATCGAATTCGGCGGCAGCGAGGACCAGGCCATCGCCGGACTCCTGCACGACGTCATCGAAGACTGCGGCGCCGCGCACGAGAGCGCGATCCGGCACCAGTTCGGAACTGCCGTCGCCGAGATCGTCGTTGCCTGCACCGACGGCAGTGCAGAACGCAAGGCCGAGCACGAAAGCCCCGAAGAAAAACGCGCCGACTGGACACGACGCAAGAGGCGATACCTCGCGCACCTCGCCGACGCGAGCGACGACGTCCTGCTGGTGTCGTGCTGCGACAAGCTGCACAACGCGCGGGCGATCGTGCAGGACCTGGAGGATCCGCGCGTGGGGTTGGCGGTTTTCGAGCGCTTCACGGGAGGCAGGGAGGGGACACTTTGGTACTACGGGGCATTGAGCAAGGTGTTCTCGGAACGCGGTTCAGCGCCGGCGGAGTGCCTCGCTCGCGTCGTAGGTCGCCTGAATGTGTTGTCGGTCGATTGAGCAGGTGCCGGCATATCGCGACGAGGTCGGGGACAAATCCTTGACCGGCGCCACCGTCTTCCGATTGATGCCGAGGGCAAGCGTGAAGTGCTGATGTCGATCCGTCCAGCGCAAGGGGCGGCAGGATCGCTTTGCGCGCCTCTGATAGCATGCCTCGCGAATTCCCTTGCGCCGATCACTGATCAATCCAATGCCCATCAAGAAGTCTGATCTGTACTCTTCACTCTGGGCGTCCTGCGATGAGTTGCGCGGGGGCATGGAGCCGTCCGAGTACAAGGACTACGTACTCTTCATGCTGTTCATCAAGTACATCAGCGACAAGTACGCTGGCGACGAGGACGCGCCGCTGGTCATCCCGCCCGGGGCCAGCTTCGAAGACATGAAGGCCCTGAAGGGCAAGCCGGACATCGGCGACAAGATCAACACCCAAGTCATTCAGCCGCTGATCGAGGCCAACAGCAGCAGCCTCTCGCACAGCGACTTCCCGGACTTCAACGATCCCAAGAAGCTCGGCGAAGGCAAGGAGCGCCAGGACAAGCTCACCAACCTGGTCGCGATCTTCGAGAACCCGGCGCTGGACTTCTCCGACAACCGCGCCGAGCACGACGACATCCTCGGCGACGCCTACGAATACCTGATGCGCCACTTCGCTCAGGATTCAGGCAAGAGCAAGGGCCAGTTCTACACCCCGGCGGAAGTCAGCCGCACCATCGCGCAATTGATCGGCATCGGTCCGCACAACACCAACCGTCAGACCACGGCCTACGACCCGACCTGCGGCTCCGGCTCGCTCCTGCTCAAGGTTGCCGCCGAAGCAGTCAACAAGATCACCCTCTACGGGCAGGAGATCTCGGCCACCACCGCGGGTCTGGCCCGCATGAACATGATCCTGCACGACTTTCCGGATGCGTCCGTGCAGTCGGGCAATACCCTGGCCGACCCCAAGTACAAGGACGGCGACAAGCTCAAGACTTTCGACTACGTGGTCGCCAATCCGCCGTTCTCGGACAAGGCCTGGAGCAGCGGCCTCACCCCGGACGCCGACCCCTACCAGCGCTTCGCCTGGGGCGTGCCGCCTGCCAAGCAGGGCGACTACGCCTACCTGCTGCACATCCTGCGCAGCCTCAAGGCCAGCGGCAAAGGCGCCTGCATCCTGCCGCACGGCGTGCTGTTCCGCGGCAATGCGGAAGCGGCCATCCGCAAGCACCTGGTGGACAGCGGCACCCTCGCCGGCATCGTCGGGCTGCCGGCCAACCTGTTCTACGGCACCGGCATCCCGGCCTGCATTCTGGTGCTGGACAAGGACAACGCCAGCGCGCGCCGCGGCATCTTCATGATCGACGCCAGCAAGGGCTTCCTGAAGGACGGCAACAAGAACCGCCTGCGCGAGCAGGACATCCACCGCATCGTCGATACCTTCCGCAAGGCGCAGGACGTGCCCGGTTACGCGCGCATGGTCGGCTTCGACGAGATCCGCAGTGCCAAGAACGACTACAACCTCAACCTGCCGCGCTACATCGACGCCAGCGCAGCCGAAGACCTGCAGGACATCGAAGGCCACCTGCTCGGGGGCATCCCGCAGCGCGACGTAGATGCGTTGAACACGTACTGGGACAAGATGCCGGCGTTGCGCGCGGCGCTCTTTGAAAGCGCAGGCCGCGAGGGCTACCTGCAACTGAAACTGCCGCAGGCCGACGTGAAACCGACCATCCTCGGCCACGCAGAGTTCCAGGCGTTCCACCACACCGTGGCCGAGCTGCATGCGCAGTGGGAAAAAGCCATCCGCCCGACGCTGGCTGGTTTCGGTGAGGGCGGCCATCCCAAGCAGTTCATCCACACCGTGTCCGAAAGCCTGCTGGCCGCCTACGCCAAGGCGCCGCTGCTGGATGCCTACGCCATCTACCAGCACCTGATGGACTACTGGGCGCAAGTGATGCAGGACGACGCCTACCTGCTGTCGGCGGACGGCTGGCAGGCCGTGCCCACGCGCATCGTCGAAACCAACAAGAAAGGCGTGCGCAAGGACAAGGGCTGGGCCTGCGACCTGGTGCCCAAGCCGCTGATCGTGGCGCGCTACTTCGCGGCCGAGCAAGAGGCGCTCGATGCCGCCAGCACCGCGCTCGACACCGCCAGCAGCGCGCTGGAAACATTGGAAGAAGAACACGGCGGTGAAGACGGCTACTTCGCCAGCCTCGACAAGCTCAATGCCGCCGAAGTGAAGCGCCGCATCAAGCAGATCGGCAAATCCAAGGACGACGCCGAGGAACTGGCCGCGCTCAAGCAATGGTCAGCGCTGTCGGAGTGGGAAGCCGAGCTGAAGAAGCAGCTCAAGGCGCTGGACGCGGAGCTGGATGCCAAGGCCTTCGCTAGGTACGCAAAGCTCTCGGTGGCGGAAATCCAGACATTGGTGGTGGACGACAAATGGCTGGCGGCGCTCTCCGCCGCCGTGCACGGCGAGGTGGAGCGCGTGTCGCAGGCGCTGACGCGGCGGGTGAAGGAACTGGCCGAACGCTACGAAACGCCGCTGCCGCAACTGGCGGCGAATGTGACGGAATGGGAAGCCAAGGTGGCCGGGCATCTGGCGAAGATGGGGTTTGCGTGGAACTGAGGGCGTGGTACAGACAAACCGAAATAGGCGCTTTCCCCAAGGAGTGGGATCTAAAGCCGCTCAGCAATTTGCTTGATAAAGCTCGGCTGGGCGGAAACTATCCGAACCAGGATGCCGAGACCGATTTCCCATTGATGAAAATGGGGAACATCGCACGGGGCGTCTTTGATGTTTCTGCCATCGAGTACATTGCCCCACGCTCGGCCCCTGAGGCACAACACCGCTTGGCTAGTGGTGACGTGCTCTTCAATACGCGAAACACGCTCGACCTCGTCGGCAAGGTGGCGATCTGGCGTGACGAGCTCCCCGTGGCCTATTACAACTCCAACCTTCTCCGGCTTGAGTTCAAGCCTTCCGAGATTGTTTCAAGTGTCTACGCCAACTACTGGCTAAATTCTGCTGCTGCAGTTTCAAGATTGAGGGCGCTCGCAACCGGCACCACCAGTGTCGCCGCGATCTACACACGCGACTTGCTAGGTTTTTTGGTTGCTGTTCCCCCGCATTCCGAACAATCCGCCATCGCCACCGCGCTCGGCGACGTGGATGCGCTGCTGGCCGCGCAGGACGCGCTGATCGCCAAGAAGCGCGCCATCAAGCAAGGCGCGATGCACGAACTTCTTACCGGCAAGCGCCGCTTACTGGGGTTTAGCGGTGAGTGGGAGGTAAAGCCGCTGGGCGAAATCGGTGTCTTTCTGAAGGGTAGCGGTGTCCGCAAAGATGAAGCGAAGAGCGGGGAACTGCCCTGCGTCCGATACGGTGAGATCTATACGCAGCACGATTCCTACATCAAAGAATTCAGCTCATCGATTTCCAAAGAGGTTGCCGCGAGTGCAACGAGACTCGTGCAGGGCGACTTGCTTTTTGCAGGGTCCGGCGAAACCAAAGAGGAAATCGGCAAATGCATAGCGTTTAAAGATAACCTAGAGGCATACGCTGGTGGCGACATCGTGATCCTTCGACCAAGAGGTACGCATCCGATTTTCATGGGCTATGCGTGCAATCAGCCTGCGATCCAAAAGCAGAAGGCCGGCAAAGGGCAAGGTGATGCGGTTGTGCATATTGGGGCATCTGCATTGGCCGGTATTGAAATCCTCATGCCGAGCATTGAAGAACAATCCGCGATCGCCGCCGTCCTCACTGACATGGACACCGAAATCACCGCGCTCGAAACCCAGCGCATCAAAACCGCCCAGCTCAAGCAAGGCATGATGCAAGAATTGTTGACCGGCCGAATCCGGCTGGTCTAGACCAAGGACGCCAGGGGGAGTCCGCCACATGAAGATTTCAACCATCCTCGACCACATCGACAGCGGCCACATGGCTCTGCCGGAATTCCAGCGCGGTTACGTCTGGAACGGCGATCAGGTCCGTGGACTGTTCGACTCCATGTACAAGCGCCACCCGGTGGGCGGTCTGCTGGTCTGGGCCACCGAATCCATGGGCGCTACGCACCGCGGCGATGGCACGCTGGCGCCCGGCATCGTCAAGCTGCTGCTCGATGGCCAGCAGCGCATGACCTCGCTGTACGGCGTAATCCGCGGCAAGCCGCCGAAGTTCTTCGACGGCAAGGCGAAAGCCTTTACTGGCCTGCGGTTCAACCTGGACACGCAGACGTTCGAGTTCTACCAGCCGGCCAAGATGAAGGGCAACCCGCTGTGGGTGGATGTGTCCGCGCTGATGAAGGGCGGCACCGACGGCATGGGTGCTTACATCGGCCAACTGTCCACGCCGGAACTGGCGCCGAAACTCGGCGACTACGTGGCCCGCCTGAGTCGCGTGCTCGGCATCGCCGACATCGATCTGCATATCGAGGAAGTGACCGGTGCGGACAAGTCGCTGGACGTGGTGGTGGACATCTTCAACCGCGTCAACAGTGGCGGCACCAAGTTGTCCAAGGGCGACCTGGCGCTGGCCAAGATCTGCGCCGACTGGCCGACCGGCCGCGACGAGATGAAGAAGAAGCTGAAGGAATGGCACGACCACGGCTACGACTTCAGCCTGGACTGGCTGCTGCGCTCGGTAAACACCGTGCTGACCGGCGAAGCCAAGTTCCTGTACCTGCATGAGCAAGGCCCGCAAGACGTGCAGGATGCTCTCAAGCGCGCCTGCAAGCAGATCGATGTGGGCCTGAACATGATTGCCGATCGGCTTGGCCTGGACCACGACCGGGTGCTGTTCTCCCGTGGTGGCTTTCCGGTCATGGCCCGCTACCTCGACCAGCGCCAGCAGAAGAAGCTGGGGCCGCCGAACGAGAAGGACCGCGACAAGCTGCTGTTCTGGTACTTCCAGTCCGGCATGTGGGGCCGTTTCTCGGGTTCGGTCGAATCTTTTATCGACCAAGATCTGGGTGTCATCGAGGACGGCGATCTGGACCGACTGCTGGAGCAGTTGCGCCTATGGCACGGCGGCTTGCGTGCGGAAGCCGCGCACTTTACCGGCTGGAGCCTGGGCGCGCGTTTCTATCCCGTGCTGTACATGCTGACCCGGGTCGGCGAAGCGCGCGACTGGGGTTCGGGCATCGGCCTCAGGGCCAACATGCACGGCAAGATGAGCAAGCTGGAAGTGCACCATATCTTCCCCAAGGCACAGTTGTACAAGCGCAAGTTCAAGAAATCCGAAGTCAATGCGCTGGCCAACTACTGCTTCCTGACCAAGGACACCAACCTCGACATCAGTGACACGCTGCCCGAGATCTATTTTCCGAAGATCGAGCAGGCGCACCCTGGCGCACTGGCCTCGCAGTGGATCCCGATGGATCCCGCGTTGTGGAAGATCGAGAACTACCGCGAGTTCATGGAGGCGCGCAAAGTCCTGTTGGCGGCCGAATTGAACAAGCGGCTGGAAGGCTTGCTGCATGGCGACACGAAGTGGCTGTCCGGCGCTGCCGCGCCGATCATGGGGACAGTCGTCGGCAGCGGCGTAGAAAGCGACGCAGAAGAAGCCGAGCTGGAGGCGCTCAATGCTTGGGTGGCGGATCAAGGGCTCCCGCGTGGCACGATCGACTACGACTACGCAGACCCTGCGACCGGCGAGCAGATCGCGGTATTCGATCTTGCGTGGCCAACGGGATTGCAGGAGGAGTTGAGCCAGCCCGCGGTGGTGTTGCTCAACGAGGAAGCTGCCGTGATCACGCTGGCCAGCCAGGCCGGATATCGCTGCTTCACGGATACGGCCTCGTTCCGCAAGTACGTCGAAGCCGAAGTCTTGTCGGAGGCCATCGATGCCTGACCGCCCCCGCGCCGAGCGCACCACCCAGAACCGCATAGTCACGCTGTTCACAGACAAATCGTGCGCGGACTGTCTGGGTTATGAGTATCTCGGCGACTGGGGCAAGGAAGATAACAACCGCAACATCGAACCCGAGCTGCTGTCCGCCAATCTGAAGCGGCGCGGCTACAACGACGTGCAGATCTCCGCCGCCATGCGCCAGCTGCAGGCGGCCGCCGAGATCAGCGGCAACACCCTCTACGACGCCAACCTCAAGACCTACGGCCTGCTGCGCTACGGCGCCGACGTGCAGACCGCGCTCGGCGAGCCGATCCGCAAGATCCACTATATCGACTGGGCCAATGCCGGTAACAACGATTTCGCCCTGGCCGAGGAAGTCACCCTGCGCGGCGGGCTGGAACGCCGACCGGACCTCGTGCTGTACCTCAACGGCATCGCCATCGCCGTCATCGAGCTCAAGCGCAGCAGCGTGGGCATGGCCGAAGGCATCCGCCAGCTCATCAGCAACCAGGAGAAGCCGTTCAACGAAGGCTTCTTCAGCACGGTGCAGTTGTTGCTGGCGGGCAATGATTCTCAAGGCGTCTATTACGCCACGGTCGGCAGCCCGGAAGAGTTTTACGTCCAGTGGAAAGACGAGGCAGGGCTCGCCAGTGGCGAAGCCGGAGTGTTGCTGGATCGGCCACTGGCGCAGCTGTTCAACAAGGCGCAACTGCTGGACTTCCTCTACCACTTCGTGATCTTCGACGGCGGCACCAAGAAGGTGCCACGCCAGCATCAGCACGCCGGCATCAAGGCCGCGCAAGAGCGTACCCGCAAGCGAGAAGGCGGGGTGATCTGGCACACCCAAGGCAGCGGCAAGAGCATCCTGATGGTGCTGCTGGCCAAGTGGTTGCTGGAGGACGACGCCGAGGCGCGCATCCTGGTCATCACCGACCGCGACGAGCTCGATGACCAGATCACCAAGGTATTGAAGAACGCCGGGCTGGATTCGACGCGGGTGACCTCACGCGCCGATCTGGTGGCCAAACTGGGTGCGCCCAGGCCACGCCTGTTGTGCGCGCTGATCCACAAGTTCGACACCACCGACCTCACCGGCGTGCCGCCGCCGGCGCATGGCCGCTTCTACGTGTTCGTGGACGAAGCCCACCGCACCCAGGGCGGTGACATGAACAAGCAGATGAAGCGCTGGCTGGGCGATGCCATCTTCATCGGCTTCACCGGCACCCCACTGCTGCGCAAGGACAAGCAGACCACCCACGACGTGTTCGGCACCTACATCCACACCTACAAGTTTCCGGAGGCCGTGGCGGACAAGGTGGTGCTGGATCTGAAGTACGAGGCGCGTGAGGTGCCGCAGAAGCTCGGCAACAGGAAAAAGATCGAGGAGTACTTCGCCGAGAAGACCAAGCGCCTGAACAACTTCCAGAAGGCCGCCCTGCGCAAGCGTTGGGCCACGATGGAGGAGCTGCTCAGTTCCAAGGAACGCAAGGACCGGATCATCAACAGCATCCTGGAGGACTTCGACACGCGTCGTCGTCTGTCCGATGGACGCGGTACCGCGATCCTGGTGGCCGACGAGATCTACGACGCCTGCCACTACTTCCGGCTGTTCCAGAACACGGACTTCGGCAAGCACGTCGGCATCATCACCTCGTTCGAACCCGACAAGAGCCAGTACTCGAAAGAGCCGGCGGGCAGCGACTACCGCTACAAGTACGAGACCTACAGGAACTGGGTGCTCAAGGACTTCGACAGCACCGACAAGTACGAAACCGAGATGAAGCGGCGCTTCAAGGGCGAGCCAGCCAACTGCAAGCTGCTGATCGTGGTCAGCAAGTTGTTGACCGGCTTCGATGCGCCGAGCTGCACCTACATCTATCTGGACCGCAACCTGCGCGACCACGACCTGTTCCAGGCCATCTGCCGTACCAACCGGCTGGACGGCGACGACAAGGACTACGGCTACATCGTCGACTTCAAGGAGCTGTTCGGCAAGGTGCAGGAAGCCATTTCCGTCTACAGCTCCGACCAGCTGGTGGTGGATGCGAGGGATGGCCAGGACGGCAATGTCACCCTGAAAAACTGGATTGCCGAGGGCGCGAAGAAGCTGGAAGAGAGTCGCGAAGCGCTGCTGCACCTGTGCGAGCCGGTGCTGGCACCACGGCAACTGGAGCAATACATCGCCTATTTCTGTGGCGAGCCACAAGACGCCGAAGCACTGGAAAAGTCTGAACCGCTGCGCATTTCCTTCTACAAGCTGGTGACGGCTTTCGTCCGGGCGTGGGCGGATATCGGCAGCGAGCTGGCGAACGCCGGCTACGACGACGCCACGATCGAGCGGCTTGAGAAGGAGGTCGCGTTCTACGCCGATCTGCGCGCGGCCATCAAGAATTTCTCCGGCGAAGAGTTCGACATCAAGCCCTTCGAGGGCGACATGCGCGATTTGCTCAATCGCTACGTCAAGGCCGATGATGCCCGCGAACTGGGCGACATGGGCGATCTGTCGCTGGTAGACCTGATCGTCAAGACCGGCATCCACGACGCCATCGCCCAGAAGCTCAATGCCAAAGGCACCAGCAGGAAAGCCGTAGCTGAGGGCATCATCAACAATGTCCGCAAGGCCATCATCCAGGAACGCCTGACCGATCCGCGCTTCTTCAAGGAAATGTCCAGCCTGCTGGACGAGTTGATCAGACAGTCGCGCGCCGATTCTGCGAGCTACGAGGAGTTCCTGACGCAAGCTGAGGACCTGGCAAAGAGGCTGGCGGCCCATGCGTCGGGCGGTGAACAGGTGCCCGAAGCGTTGCAGGGAAGGCCCGCGGCGGTCGTGATCTATCGCAACCTGATGGACATCCTGGCGAAGTCCGCTGATGTCGAACGTGTCGAGGAAGAACGGGTCTGGCACGCCAGTGAGCTGATAGACAAGGCCGTGAAGATCGACACCGCTATGCGCACAGGCGTCCCTGCGGATTGGAAAGGCAACGAAATCAAAGAGCGGGCCGTGCGCAGCACCTTGCTCAAGCTGGTCAGTAACGACCGCGAGGCGATGCTCAGATTGTTCGAGCTGGTCAAGAACCAGTCTGGCTATCGCTAATGGACACGTTGCGATTGGGAGAAGTCGAAATCGCGGTGACACGCAAGGACGTCAAGCACGTGCACTTGTCCGTACATCCGCCGGAAGGGCGGGTCACGTTGGTGGCCCCGGCCCGAACGCGCCTGGATGTGTTGCGCGCCTATGCCATTACCCGGCTGTCATGGATCCGCAAACAGCAGGCGGCCTTCAATGCGCAGGCGCGCGAATCGCCACGGCGTCACGTCACAAGGGAAAGCCACTACATCTGGGGTCGCCGTTACCTTCTCGACGTCCAATATGTGGATGCCAGGCCTCGCGTGCGCCAAGATCACAAGTGCATCACGCTCCTGGTTCGCCCCGGGAGTGATGAAGCCAAGCGGGCGCGTGTGATGCATGCGTGGCACAAGGCGCAGCTGCACGCGGTGTTGCCGGAGCTAATTCAACGCTGGGAAAAGTCTCTTGACGTTCGCGTGCATGCATATTATTTGCAGCGAATGAAGACGAGATGGGGGAGCTGCAGTCATACCCGGGGAACCATCCGACTGAACACCGAACTCGCAAAAAAGCCAATCCACCTGCTTGAGTATGTGGTGGTGCATGAGATGGCGCACTTACTGGCGCCCACACACGACGAGCGCTTCGTGGCATTGCTGGATGCGCACTTCCCGCTTTGGCGGGAGGCGCGATCGGAGCTCAACGCATTGCCCTTGTGACGTTAGCGACGGAGCGAGATCAATGAATGCACATGAAGATGAGGAATTCACGGCGCACCTTGGCAACGCGGTGAAAGAGGCCGAGCGGCTGAAGTACTACCCAAACTACTTCAAGCGGGATTTGGCGGCAGATGGGGGCTTCCGTACCGTCAAGCGCATTCTCGCAAGTGGAAAGCCGTCCGAAGGATTTCGCAAGCTGTGGGAGCTTGGGCGTCTCGACTTGTCGTGTGAGGCAATCATCGTCGAGACGAGGTGGAGGAAGTATTTTGACGAAGATCTGCTGGAGCGAGCGGAGCGGCTGCTTTCGCAAATGAAATATCCTTTCAGGCGTTTTGACGCCTCCACCATGGATCTTGCTCCCGGTTCGAATGAGGAAGTCGGAGTTGTAGAGCCGCGGAATTCTCAATCCGACAGCGGAGGCATAGATGGCGACTCGATGGATTCGTCTGGGAGCAGCATCTCGCCGACGACGGCTCCGCTCGACCGATGGAGTGGTTCGTCCGCGGAGCTACGACGAGACATTGCCGAGATCGAAGCGCGAGACATTCCAGAGACAACTCGGCTCACCCTTATCAATGCTCGCCTTGGCCAAGGCCAATTCCGGCAGGATCTCATTCGGCGGTGGGACGGCGCATGCGCCGTCACAGGGTGTTCGGTTACCGCAGTATTGAGAGCTTCCCACTGCAAGCCGTGGAGGCTATCGAACGATCGGGAGCGCCTCGATTCGAACAATGGACTGCTGCTGGCTGCCAACCTCGACGCACTGTTTGACGCCGGGCTGGTTGCTTTCGATGATGAAGGCGGAATGATCGTGGCGAGCGCGCTTTCTACCGCGGAACGCAAAGGGCTGGCCGTCCCTGCACGCTTGCGCTGCAGCCCCAATCGACAACTCGCGGCGTTCCTTGAATTCCACCGTGAGCATGTGTTCGTGGAGTAGCCCAATGGCGAAGAAGAAGGTGGCACGCAAGCATGAAGTCCGCGCCGAACTCTCCAACGTCGAACTCGTGAAGGCGAAGTCTTCGTTGCGCCTGGAGATCTTCGCTAGCAAGGAGAAGCTCGGTGAGCTCGAAGTCGGACGCGGCGCGATCTACTGGTTCGGTGCCAACCGCCAGAAGAGCAAGCGTATCGACTGGACGCGATTCGCAGAGATGATGGACGAATTGGCCTACGGAAAGCGCTGAGCTGTCCCTCAGCGCGGCACCAGCGTCTCGATGAAGTCGCGGATATAAGCCTCGAACTCCTCATGACTCATCCGCGGCTGCCCGATGCGTGACAGCTGCACGAACCCCACGTACGCGGAGTAGGCGAGGCGCGCGCGGTTGGCGGCGTGGGTCGGGTCGAAGCCGGCGGTGCCGTACATCGGTGCCATCCACGCAGCGATGGACAGGGAATACGCGCCGATGGAAGCCATGTTCGAGGCAGTCATCGAGCGGACTATGCGCGCTTCGACGTGATCGCATTCCTGGCGAGGGCAGCCTTCGTTTCGGCGCGAGTTTTCGGGCGCTTGGACGAAGTGGGCGGGCGCGGGAATGGCTGATGCGCGATCGATGCAAGAAGCCGATCCGGGCGAGGGGCAGGCGATCACCTTCCTTGTGGGCTCCGTGGCCACTGCATATATTGTATTGTCCACTTATACCCATGCACTCCGGGGAGGGAATGTGCCATGCACAGCGTACGACGTGTTCGCGCCCGTCAATCGATAGTGCTGGCGATCGCGGCAATGCTCGCGCTTGCGAGCGCTTTCGATAGCGCGCAAACGCTGGCTTCCCACGCGGTACTCCCATCAGACGATGGGCAACCGATCGGTTTCACGGGCTACGTCAAAGATCCCGAATCGGGTCTCTACTACGCCGGCGCGCGCTACTACGATCCGACGATCGGTCGATTCACGACAGAGGACCCCGAAAACGGGAGTCCGATGAATCCGCCAAGCTTGCATCGGTATCTCTATGCGTACGCCAATCCTGCGACGTACACGGATTCGACAGGGCGGCAAGTCGATGTCGACGATCCCGAACAGGTCGCGAGGAGCCAAGGCTGGAATGAGGAGCAAACTGCCCGAGCAGTAGCGGCTCACGTGGCCGCAGAACGATTCAGAGCTGGTGCGGCCTACGGCGCCGGGAAGCAGATCGTTCGCAATGCCTACGGCGTTGCAAAGTGGGGCACGCGCCTGCTGGGGAAAACGTTCTTTGACGTCGGGGACACGAAGGACATTGTCGATCCCATCATCAGCGGGGTCGTCGACGTTGCCGACGCGATACGAAGCGGTCCGAACGCATTCGTCGAGTACCAAGCGCACAAGTCAGTCGAGTCCGACGAGCTCGTACGCCAAGGGCGGATGACCGAGGCGGGAGCGCTATACGGCCCTGAAGTGGCGGCGGCGTTGGGGGGCGTCGCCACGGCGGCGACTCGAGCTTGGACGTCTGGGGGTTCGTCACTGGAGGGAGTTGTTGTTGAGCGCGCCGATGGTCAAGCAGCGCTCTCGTCGCCGCGAGCGGGGCCGGGCGCCAGCCCTAATGGCCAATTTGATCTGGCGACTGCGCGCGAAGCCTCGTCTTCAATCGTCCAGTCGAGAATCG
Source organism: Dokdonella sp. (assembly GCF_044227025.1). GTDB lineage: Bacteria > Pseudomonadota > Gammaproteobacteria > Xanthomonadales > Rhodanobacteraceae > Dokdonella_A. The sequence continues at coordinate 247,916 of NZ_JBGAFX010000007.1, forward strand.
ACGAGCTGAGAGCTGCAATTCCCGAGAACAGCAGAGGACGTATCACAATGGCTCTTGCCGTTGCCGAAGATGCTTCCGGCCATCGCAGTGTCCTTATTGCAACCAGCGAACCTCGAGGATATCTGCGGCCCGGAGTCAAGCTGAAACCCGAGGAGCAGCTCGTAGTTGGTACTGGTCATGCGGAGGCGGATATCCTGTCGCATGCGACGGATAATGATCTCAAGATCATTTCCATTGGTGCCACGCGTCCTGTGTGTGTTACCTGCCAAATGGCGATACATCCGACCTCCGCCGAGATTGCCACTCCGCTGAAAACGTCGAGGCCCGACTCAGGAGTTCCCCCTTGACGAGATTGAAGACTCTTGCGCCCGGGCTGGCCGAAAAGCTGGCAAGCGCTTCCGCGGAGGAAGTGCGCACCATCGTGCTTGAAGCCTGCCGATCTGCCGTGCGCGAATCCGGTCTGCATGATGACGAAGTCAGTGGCGCGCTTGATTTGCTGCGGCGGCACAAGGGCCCTGCACAGGGGCTGGCGGAACGAATCGCTGCGCTTGTCGAGAGGTGGGACGAACGGTACCTCGCGTTGCAAGAAGAGTCGGACCGAGGGACGGCATCGCCTGGCGAATACCTTGTCGTGTTTTCGCAGGCGCGAGCCGCGTCTGCGGTAGCGTTCGCAATCAGTGATGATTCATTGGAAAGTAGTATGGAAGCGCTCTATGAGGCTGCAATGGCCACGGAATCGCCAGAGCGGACGGCCCTGGGATGGGAAGACCTTCTCAAGTGACAGTTGATGCCCACGACTTCACCGCCTATGTGGTCGTCGGAGCGCCCAACCACTTCCCCGTGGAAGACTATTTGCGGGCAGACGAACAGATGACCCTTGACCGCGCGTTCGCCGAGCTTCGAGAAGGCATGCGGATGGTGCCTCCGCGACCGCATGAGCCGAATTTCCACAAGATGCTTTCAGCCGATCTGGATGTGGCGCGCGGATCCTAGCGAGCGGGCGACATCAAAGCCGGGGCCCACCAATTGCAGGAACTTCGGCGGTAGATCGTTTTTAGGTGAATCTCTGGTCTATGCCCTGTCGCATCGAACAGGCGGGTGGCCGATGTCAATGTGCGTTCGGAATCTATCGCGCCTCTACGATTTCATCGGTTACGTCGTGCTGCGTAGCCCAGAAGGGTTCCCGGAAGAGGACTTTCTGCCGCCGGATGAACAGATGACGCTCGATCGGGCGTTCGAGATATTGAGGGCGAGTCTGATCCTTCTACCTGTGCCAGCGGCATTCCCGGCATTCCACAGCGTCCTGGCCACGGTGCTTGATGAATCGCTTGTCGCGTACCGCGCGGGCGATCGAAAGACAGGCGCGCACCGGCTGCAGGATTTCCAGGATCTGATATTCGAGCGGCCAGATGCGGATGAGTCCATTGGCGGGAAGTGATTCCAGACGGGCGTGATCCCGATCGGTCCGAAGCATCGCGGCTTCCGCCGCTCCCACAAAAATCCGTTCGCTACGGGAATTGCCCGCAAGGTGCATCGGCGGATACGCGGAGTACGCAAGCCGCGCGCGGTTCGACGCGTGGGTCGCGTCGAAGCCGGCGGTGCGGAAGGCTTCGCTGAGACTCGGCGGACGAGTTCGCGCAGGCGTTCGCGCGGGTGGGCTCCTTGACGTTATAACGCGCGTGGCTACAATAGGCTCATGGTCCTCGAACTGAAAATCCGCAAGGTGGGCAATTCCGTTGGCGTCGTGCTGCCGAAGGAAGTGCTCACGCATCTCAAGGTGTCCGAAGGCGATACGGTCACGCTGACCGAGACGCAGGATGGCGTGCGCCTGAGCGCCGCGGATCCGGAATTCGCCAAGACGATGGCGGTGTTCGAGTCGCTCAACCGCCGCTATCGCAACGCGTTGCGCGAACTGGCGAAATGAAGGAGCCGTATTGGCTCACGACGGCGGAATGCCTTGCGCTGCACGACATGATGCTCTCGCAATACGGGGGCATCGCCGGCCTGCGCGATGAAAACCTGCTGGAGTCCGCGCTCGCCAAGCCGCGTCAGCTTTTTGCCTACCGCAAGCCTGGCCTGGCGGAGATGGCCGCGGCTTATGCCATCGGCATCGTGAAGAACCATCCATTCCTCGACGGCAACAAGCGCACCGGATTCATGCTCGGGGCGGGCTTCCTCGAACGCAACGGATTGGAGTTCCATGCGACGGAAGCTGATGCCGTGCTCCGCACGCTGGCACTCGCTGCCGGCAAGATGAGCGAATCGGCTTACGCGAAATGGCTTGAGGCGAACTCGAAGCGCGCGTGATGTGGACGATCTGCGCCGATTTGCGTCTGCTCGCGCGCGAACGAGGGCGAATCGCGCGGCGGGACTCGCCGCTCTGCGGCTCGACCCGCCCTACGTGGTCGACGCGGTACGCACGTTCAGCGCGGTACCAACGTCTCGATGAAGTCGCGAATGTAAGCCTCGAACTCCTCATGGCTCATCCGCGGCTGCCCGATGCGCGACAGCTGCACGAATCCCACATACGCCGAGTAGGCGAGGCGCGCGCGGTTGGCGGCGTGGGTCGGGTCGAAGCCGGCGGTGCGGAAGGCTTCGCTCAAGAATGCGATGCGGCGCGCGGAGACGCGTTCGACGACGGGGCCGATCAGTGGCTGGTCGAGGGCGCGGAACAGTGCGGCGAGCACGGCGTGCGAGGGGCGCTTGTGGCTGACCTGGCGGACGAGTTCGCGCAGGCGTTCGCGCGGGTCGGCGATCGCTTCGGTCGGGGCGAGCACGTCGCGTTCGTCTTCCTTCTCCCAGCGGTCGAGCGCGGCCTGGATCAGCGCTTCGCGGGTGGGGAAGTGCCAGTAGAAGCTGCCCTTGGTGACTCCGAGGCGGCGGGCGAGCGGTTCGACCGCGACCGCGGCGAGACCGCTTTCGGCGAGCGTTTCCAGCGCGGCCTGTTCCCAGTCCGCTGCGGAAAGGCGTGCCTTGGGTTCGAACTTGGCCGGCTCTGCGCTCATTCAGCCAGTGTGCCTGACTGCTCCGGCAGTTGGAAGCAAGGCGCGGTGCCCGTGCTCGGGATTCCCCATGATATCAGCGGGATAAACCTTCCATACGCATGCGTATTGACTTGCCGGGAAATGGCGCCACATACTGAACGTATCGGGGCCGCTGCTCATGGCCCTTCGCTTGGCTGAGGACTCGTGACGTGATGGCATTCCTTCCTTTCCTCGCGGCGCTGCTGGTTTCGCTCGGCGCCGCCTATGCGCGGGTGCGCCTGCTGCCCTGGTCGATCGCGACCGCCGTCGCGATAGTCGCGGTCGGCATCGTGGCGGGTTCTTCGACGTGGGCGATCGCGATTCCGCTCGTGCTGCTCGCGCTGGTCGCGGTGCCGCTCAACCTGCCCGACTTCCGCCGCCGCAAGCTCAGCGCGCCGTTGCTCGCGATGTTCCAGAAGGTGACGCCGCAGTTGTCGCCGACCGAACAGATTGCGCTCGATGCGGGCACGGTCGGGTTCGAGGGCGAACTCTTCAGCGGCAAGCCGGACTGGAAGAAGCTGCTCGCGCAGCCCAAGCCCGAACTCTCGGTCGAGGAGCAGGCGTTCCTCGACGGCCCGTGCGAAGAACTCTGCGCGATGGTCAACGACTGGCAGATCACGCACGAGCTCGCCGACCTGCCGCCGGAGATCTGGGAGTTCCTCAAGAAGAACAAGTTCTTCGGCATGATCATCCCGAAGGAATACGGCGGCCTCGACTTCTCCGCGCTCACGCAGTCCGCGGTGCTGCAGAAGCTCATGGGCATTTCGGGTTCGCTGTCGTCGACCGTCGGCGTGCCGAACTCGCTCGGCCCGGGCGAACTGCTGATGCACTACGGCACGCAGGAGCAGCGCGACTACTACCTGCCGCGCCTCGCCGACGGCCGCGAGATTCCGTGCTTCGCGCTGACCGGCCCGTACGCGGGTTCGGACGCGACCTCGATTCCCGACTACGGCATCGTCTGCAAGGGCGAATGGAACGGCGCGAACGTGCTCGGCGTGCGCCTCACGTTCGACAAGCGCTACATCACGCTCGCACCGGTCGCGACGCTGTTCGGCCTCGCGTTCCGCATGCACGATCCGGAGCACCTGCTCGGCGACGTCGAGGACATCGGCATCACGCTCGCGCTGCTGCCGCACGACACCAAGGGCCTCGAATACGGCCGTCGCCACTTCCCGCTCAACGCGGCGTTCCAGAACGGACCGGTGCGCGGCAAGGACGTGTTCGTGCCGCTGTCGCAGCTGATCGGTGGCGAGGCGATGGCGGGGCAGGGCTGGCGCATGCTGGTCGAGTGCCTGTCGATCGGCCGCGGCATCACGTTGCCGTCGAACGCGGCGGGCGCGGTCAAGGCCGGCGTCGTCGCGAGCGGCGCGTATGCGCGCATCCGCAAGCAGTTCGGCATCGCGATCGGTCGCTTCGAAGGCGTCGAGGAAGCGCTCGCGCGCATCGGCGGCTACAGCTACGCGATCAGCGCGCTGTCGAAGGCGAGCGCGGCCGCGGTCGACCGCGGCGAGAAGCCGTCGGTGCCGTCGGCGATCGCGAAATACCACGCAACCGAACTCGGTCGCGAGGTCGCCAAGGACATCATGGACGTGCACGGCGGCAAGGGCGTGCAGCTCGGCCCGAACAACTACGCCGGCCGCGGCTGGCAGACCGCGCCGATCGCGATCACGGTCGAGGGCGCGAACATCATGACGCGCAGCCTGATGATCTTCGGCCAGGGCGCGATCCGCTGCCATCCGTACGTGCTGCGCGAGATGGAATCGCTCAAGCTGACAGATTACCGCGAGAAGCTGAAGGCGTTCGACGCGGCGCTGTTCGGCCACGTCGGCTTCGCGATCTCCAACGCGGTGCGCAGCTTCGTGCTCGGCCTCGTGTTCGGCAAGATCGGCAACGTGCCGGGTGATGCGTACACCAAGCGCTACTACCGCAAGCTCAACCGTTACGCGGCCGCGCTCGCGCTGGTCGCGGACACGTCCATGCTCGTGCTCGGTGGCAAGCTCAAGTTCAAGGAGAAGCTGTCCGCGCGCCTCGGCGACGTGCTGTCGAACCTGTACATCGCCAGCGCGATGCTCAAGCGCTACGAGGACCAGGGCCGTCCGGTGCTCGACCAGCCGCTGCTGGCGTGGGCGTTCCACGATTGCGTGTACCGCATGCAGAACGCACTCGACGGCGTGCTGCGCAACTTCCCGGTGCGTCCGGTCGCGTGGGTGCTGCGCGCGCTCGTGTTCCCGTTCGGCCGTCGCGAAGTGCCGCCGTCCGATCGCCTCGGCCACCGCATCGCGGCGATCCTGTGCACGCCGGGCGAAGCGCGCGACCGCCTCGCCGAGTGGGTATATCTCACGCCGAATCCGAACAACAGCATCGGTCGCATGAACGCGCTGCTGCCCGACGTGATCGCGGCCGAGCCGGTCGAGCGCAAGTTCCTCAAGGCGGCGAAAGCCGGGGAACTCGCAGGCTACGACTACGACGCGCAACTCGCCGACGCGGAAGCGAAGGGCGTGCTCAGCACGGCGGAGCGCGCCTTGCTCGCGCGCGTGCGCGCGGCGGCGTTCGAGTTCATCTCGGTCGACGACTTCGATCCGGCCGAACTCGCGGCAGGCAAGCGCGCGAAGCCGTCGTCGTCGTCGCTGCGCTCGGTGGCGTGAGGCGACACGTAGGGTGGTACGCGCGAATGCGCGTGCCGCGCTTTTCAGCCCTCCCCTTGAAGGGGAGGGCTAAGAGACACCATCCCACGCGAGTTCCGTTTGACGGGGAGGGCTAATAGCAACGTCCGCATCCGACCCTCCGCTTGAAGGGGCTACAGAACACCATCCCCACCCAACCCTCCCCTTGAAGCGGAGGCCAAAAACGATGCGCATTCAATGAAGAGAACCCGATGAGCTCGCAAGCCCTGCGTCTGTTCCAGCGCTACGGCACTTCGGTGCCGGGCCGCTGGCTCGTCTCGCGCGCGATCTGTTTCCGCGCGCCGTACTTCGCCTCGATCCGCCCGATGATCGACGTGCTGGAACCCGGCCGTTGCGTCGTGCGCATCCGCGACCGTCGCCGCGTGCACAACCACATCGGTACCGTGCACGCGATCGCGCTGTGCAACATGGCCGAACTCGCGGCCGGGCTCGCCACCGACGCGACGATTCCGGATGCGCTGCGCTGGATCCCGAAAGGGATGACGGTGCGCTACCTGAAGAAGGCAACGGGTGCGATGACCGCGACCGCGCGCGTGCCCGCGATCGCTGAGACAGGCGCGGGCAGCGAGGTGCACACGCTGGTCGAAGTGCGCAACGCGGCCGGCGAGGTCGTGTTCGATGCCGACATCACGATGTGGATCTCGCCCCGCAAAGCGGGATGACGCGCGGCGCTGCTTCCGTGGGAGCGGCGGAAGCCGCGATGCGCTTCGGCGCGCTGCCTCACGCCAACGCGCCCGCATGATGGCGCAGATGGTCCTCGATGAAGCTCTGGATGAACCAGTAGCTGTGGTCGTAGCCGGCGCGTAGGCGCAGCTCGAGCGCCTGGCCGTTCGCGCGGCAGGCGCGTTCGAGGTATTCGGGGCGCAGTTGCGTGGCGAGGAACTTGTCGGTATCACCCTGGTCGACGAGCAGGGTGCCGGCGAAGTGGACGCCGTCCTCGATCAGCGCGGTCGCATCGTACGCGCGCCACGCATCGCGGTCGTCACCGAGGTAGCGCGGGAACGCCTTCTGTCCCCACGGCGCCTGGATCGGCGCGACGATCGGCGCGAATGCGGAGACCGAGCGGTAGCGGCCGGGATTCTTCAACGCGATCGTCAGCGCACCATGCCCGCCCATCGAGTGGCCGAAGATCGACGCGCGCGTCGTGTCGAGCGCGGGGAATTGCGTTGCGAGCAATGCGGGCAGCTCGTCGACGACGTACCCGTACATGCGAAAGCGCGGCGCGAATGCGGGCGTGGTTGCATCGAGATAGAAGCCGGCGCCTTCGCCGAATTCCCAGTCGCCGGTGGCGCCATCGATGCCGGTGTCGCGCGGGCTGGTGTCCGGCGTGACGAGGGCGATGCCGAGTTCGGCGGCGACGCGCTGCGCGCCGGCCTTTATCGCAAACGTCTCCTCGCTGCAGGTGAGTCCGGCGAGGTAGTACAGCACCGGTGCCTTCGCGCCGGGCGCGAGCGGCGGCGTGAACACGCCGAATTTCATCGCGCCGCCGGTCGCGCTCGACGTGTGGCGATAAAAACCCTGGGTGCCGCCGAAGCAGCGCTGTTCGGAAATGATCTCGATGCTCATGTTCGGGTCGTATCGGAAAAGATCGTCACTGTACGCTACCGCGGGTTCCCGCTTGCTGGGGGCGAACCGATTCGTGGTGCGGCCTGCGCTCAGGGCGAACGGATTTGCTGCGCCGGATGCCACCAACCGTTCGCGCCGGATTGCCACCAACCGTTCGCGCAGAGCGCAGCGGCCGCAGGCCGCGGAGTCGAAGCGCCGTCGCAGGGCAGATGACCCTTCGACTCCGGCCTGCGGCCTGCGCTCAGGGCGAACGGAGTGTGTTGCGGCCTGCGCTCCTGGCGAACGGTGTTGGTGAGGACTCGGCGACGCGCCGCAGGGCTGCGGCTATGATCGCTGTTCTTCTTCTTGTTCCCGCGAACCGCATGCCCTACACCCCGATCGCCGCCACCCTCGGTTACGTGCTCTCGCCCGATCGCACGCGCGTGCTGATGATCCATCGCAACGCGCGGCCGGGCGATCATCATCTCGGCAAGTACAACGGGCTCGGCGGCAAGCTCGATCCGCACGAGGACGTGCTCGCGGGCATGCGCCGCGAGATCCACGAGGAGGCCGGGATCGACTGCACTGCGATCGAATTGCGCGGCACGATCAACTGGCCCGGCTTCGGCAAGCACGGCGAGGACTGGCTCGGTTTCATCTTCCTCGTCACCGCGTTCGAGGGCACGCCGCTCGAATCCAATCCGGAAGGCGCGCTCGAATGGGTCGAGCTCGCGCGTCTCGACGAGCTGCCGATGTGGGAAGGCGATCGCCACTTCCTGCCGCTGGTGTTCGACGCCGATCCGCGCCCATTCCACGGCGTGATGCCGTACAAGGACGGGCGCCTCGTGTCGTGGAGCTATTCGCGCGCCTGAGGTTTCGCTTCCGGTTCGAGCGAGCGCCCGGCGATCCAGCCGATGCGACCCGAACTCGCCGCGGCGATCATCGCCAGCGTCGCCAGCACCGGCACGCTCGCGCCGATCGCGCGCAATGCGTTGATGCTGGTGGTCACGGCGAGGTCGCCGAAGCGCCACACCGAGGTGTCGATGAAGTTCTTGGTCTTGTAGCGCGTCTCCGCCTCGACCTGCGTGTAGAGGCTGTCCGCCGCGGGCTTGAACACGCCGTAGGCGCTCGCGCGCGTAACGACCGCGACGACCGCGATCCACGGTCCGCCGACGACGGCCAGCGCGCCCAGCATCACCGCCTTGACGATGCCGTCGAGCGCGAGTGCCGGCGCCGGACCGAAGCGCACCATCAGCGCACGCGTGACCGAGACCTGCAACAGCGCCTGCAGCACGTTTGCGTACAGGTCGATGCTTGCGGCGAAGTCGGTGCGCGCCTCGCGTGTCGGGTACGTGGCGCCGCTGTAGTCGGCCAGCAGGGCGTAGATGACCGTGCCGACCGCGTCGCCGAGCAGCATCAGCAGCGCGAAGCGGCGCATCAGCGGCGACCTGAAGGTTTCGATCGCGCCGGCGAGGAAGCCGCCGCCGATCACGCGTTCGTTGCGGCGCACGTCGCCGGCGACCGGATGCTGCATCGACCAGTGCGACAGCGCGTAGATGCAGGCGATCGAGATGCCGAGCAGCACCGCGGACACGACCAGCAGGCCGGCCACGCCCACCACGAATACCAGCGCCTTGGTCAGCGCCGGTCCCGCGATCGCGCCGGCCGCACCGCCGAGCGCGATGACCGGGAACAGCCGGCGCGCCTGTTCGGCGTCGAACAGGTCGGCCATGAAACTCCAGAACACCGACACCACGAACAGGTTGAACACGCTGCCGTAGACGAAGAAGGCGGAGCCGAGCAGGCGCGCGTCGATCGAGGTCTGCGCCTGGAACAGCGGGATGAACGCGATCATGCCGGCGATGAAGAACAGGTACACGATCGGCACGAAGCGTCGACGCGAATAGCGCGCGACCAGCGCACCGAACAGCGGCGCGAGCAGCAGGGTCGCGACGAGGGTCGCTGCATAGAAGATCGGCAGCTGGGTCGAGCCGACCGCGGCCGACAACTGGTCGCGCACCGGGCGGATCACGTAGTACGCGGCGAGCACGCAGAAGAAATACGCGAACGCGACGACGACCGCGAACCACTCGTGGCGCTGGATGGCGGGGCGACTCGACACGCGCGGTCCTCGTGGGGCGGCGCAAGCCTAGCACGCACGCGTTGCTCGCCCGATGGCGCGGCGACACACATACGACGCGAGCTCATCCGTTCGCGCGGGATTGCCGCCAACCGGTCGCGCTGGATTCCACCAACCGTTCGTGCCTGATCCCACCAACCCTTCGCGCCGGATTGCCAACAACCGTTCGCGCAGAGCGCAGCGGCCGCAGGCCGCGGAGTCGAAGCGCCGTGGCAGGGTCCACCACCCTTCGACTCCGGCCTGCGGCCTGCGCTCAGGGCGAACGGAGTGTGGTGCGGCCTGCGCTCAGGGCGAACGGAGTGTGGTGCGGCCTGTGCTCAGAGCCTGCCCGCACGTGATCGGTGGCGAACGGAGTGTTGTGCGGCCTGCGTTCGGAGCAAATCACCGTTCGTGCCGGATTGCCAACAACCGTGCGCGTCGGATGCCGTCAACCATTCGCGTCGGATGCCGTCAACCATTCGCGCCGGATCCCACCAACCGTTCGCGCAGAGCGCAGCGGCCGCAGGCCGCGGAGTCGAAGCGCGCGCTCGCGAGGCGGTCCGGGCATACTCCGCACATGACTCCGAACCTGTCCGCGATCAACCTGTTTCCGCTCAAGTCCGGCGCGCCATTGCCGCAGCAACAGGCGACGGTCGAGCCGCGTGGGCTTGTCGGCGATCGGCGCTGGATGGTGGTCGATGCGGGCGGCAAGTTCGTGACCGGGCGCGAGCTGTCGCGCCTCACGCTCGTGCGCGCGACACCGGACGGCAACGCGTTGCAACTCGCAGCCCCCGGCATGCCGGCACTGCACGTCGCGGCGCCGGACCCGCGCGGCGCACGCATCGACACCGCGGTGTGGGGCGCCGACGTGACGCCGTTGCTTGCCGACGCCGCCGCGCATGCGTGGCTGTCGACGTTTCTCGGGGCCGACCTGCGCCTGGTGCACATGGACGACGCCTGCACGCGCCGCCTCAAGGCGAAGTACGACGGGCGCTATGGTCGCGACGAGGACGTGGTCAGTTTCGCCGATGGATTCCCGCTGCTGCTGATCTCGCAGGCCGCGCTCGATGCACTCAATGCGAAGCTCGCGCAGCCGGTGCCGATGTTGCGCTTTCGCCCGAACCTCGTCGTCGCCGGCAGCGCCCCGCATGCCGAGGACGGCTGGCGCTGCATCCGCATCGGCGGCATCGAATTCGAAGTCGCCAAGCCGTGCACGCGCTGCGTGTTCACCACGGTCGACTTCGAGCGCGGCGAGCGCGACTCCGCCGGCGAACCCCTGCGCACGCTGACCACCTATCGACGCACACCCGACGGCGTCACCTTCGGCCAGAACCTGATCCCGCGCGGCGGGGGTACCCTGCGAATCGGCGATGCGGTCGAGGTGCTTTCGTAGAAGCCGACCCTCTGGGCGAGTGACTCGCGCACGCCTCCCTCGGGGGCCGGGGCCGGACCTGCCCCGCCGTTTGCCGCCCCCGCGCCGAACCCGGACAATGGCGCACCGACGCAGTGCCAGGGAGCCAGCCAATGAGCGAACGCGACATCATGGAATACGACGTCGTCACCGTCGGCGCCGGCCCGGCCGGGCTCGCGTTCGCGATCCGCCTGAAGCAGCTCGACCCCGACATCCGCGTGTGCGTGATCGAGAAGGCCTCCGCGGTCGGCGCGCAGATCCTGTCCGGCGCGGTGATCGAGCCGGAACCGCTCAACGAACTGCTGCCCGAGTGGGGCAGGAACCCGCCGCCGATCTGCGTGCCGGTGACGAAGGACGAGTTCTGGTACCTGCGCGACGCAACGCGCGCGACGAAGTCGCCGATGACGCCGCCGCAGATGCACAACCACGGCAACTTCATCGTCTCGCTCGGCGCGCTGTGCGCGTGGCTCGCGCCGCAGGCCGAAGCGCTCGGCGTCGAGATCTATCCGGGCTTCGCCGCGGCGGAACCGTTGTTCGACGACAACGGTGCGGTGTGCGGCGTGCGCATCGGCGACATGGGCGTGGCGAAGGACGGCACGCACAAGAGCGGCTACACCCAGGGCATCGACATCAAGGCGCCGCTGACCGTGCTCGCCGAAGGCTGCCGCGGTTCGCTGAGCAAGCAGCTCATCGCGAAGTACGCACTCGACAAGGACTGCGACCCGCAGACCTACGGCATCGGCATCAAGGAACTGTGGCAGTTGCCGGCCGGTCGCGCCGAACCCGGCAAGGTCATGCACACGCTCGGCTGGCCGCTCAACACGCGGACCTATGGCGGCAGCTTCATCTACCACCTCGACCAGGATCGCGTCGCGATCGGTTTCGTCGGCGGACTCGACTATTCCGATCCGCTGTTCCGTCCGTGGGAAGCGTTCCAGCAGATCAAGAACCACGCGCTGGTCAAGCCGCTGCTGGATGGCGGCACGATCGTCTCGGCCGGCGCGCGTGCGCTGGTCGAAGGCGGTTACCAGTCACTGCCGAAGGTGGAGATGCCGGGCGCGCTGCTGATCGGCGATTCGGCCGGCCTGCTGAACGTGCCGAAGATCAAGGGCACGCACCAGGCGATCCGCTCGGGGATGCTCGCGGCGGAACATGTCGCCGCCGCGAAGACGAGCACGGGGTGGGACGCGAAGCTGCGCGCCTCGCGCGTCGTCGCGGAGCTGAAGAAGGTGCGCAACATCCGCCCCGGCTTCAACCAGGGCCTGTGGCTCGGCCTCGCCAATGCGGGCTGGGAAACCGTCACCCAGGGCCTGTCGCCGTGGACGCTGAAGAACCACGCCGACTGGAACTCGCTGCACATGCTCGATGCGACGACGGCGGCGACGCAGCCAGGACCGAATGCGCCGTCGGACGAGCAGCCCGCCTATGTCGAACGCACGCTCGCGCCGCGCGATCGACTCGCCGGCGTGTACTTCGCCGCAACCGAACACGACGAGGACCAGCCGGTCCACCTCAAGGTCGCCGACACCAACATCTGCATCACGAAGTGCGTCGAGGAATACGGCAACCCGTGCCAGCGCTTCTGCCCCGCCGGCGTCTACGAGATCGTCGCCGACGGCGCCGGCAGGCGCCTGCAGATCAACGCCGCGAACTGCGTGCACTGCAAGACCTGCGACATCAAGGATCCGTACGAGATAATCACCTGGACCACGCCCGAAGGCGGCAGCGGTCCGAACTACCAGAACCTGTGACGGTGTTTCGATTCGCGGAGCTGCGCACCGCTGCGCTCAACACGAACGGGTTCAAGGACCGTTCGCACGAAACCTCCTCGCCCTGAGCGTAGGCCGTCTGCCTTTCCGTTCGCCCTGAGCGCTGGCCGTCTCCCTTCCCGTTCGCCCTGAGCGCAGGCCGAAGGCCGGAGTCGAAGGGCTCTGTCCATAATCGAACCCCGGTTTCGGCACGGACCAGCAACCCTTTTCGCGCTACGCTCACGACAGGAAGATTCGGGGCGAAGGAACGTCGTGGCTTTCACCGTGTACATTCTCGAGTGCGCCGATCGCAGTCTGTACATCGGCCACACCGACGATCTCGACGCGCGCATGCAACAGCATGACGCCGGCACCTGCGGCTCCTACACCGCGACGCGGCGTCCGCTGACCCTGTTGCATGCCGAAGCCTTCGAGACGCGCTACGAGGCGCTCTCGATGGAACGCAAGCTCAAGGGCTGGAGCCGCGCAAAGAAGCTCGCCTGGGTTCGCGGCGACTGGGACGCAGTGCACGACCTCGCGAGAACGGCGCAACGAAAGCGGCGATGACGCTTCGACTCCGCAGCCTGCGGCTGCTGCGCTCAGCGCGAACGGTCAATGAAGAGAATCCGTTCGCCCTGAGCACAGGCCGAAGGCCGGAGTCGAAGGGGCTGTTCCAGACATTGCGCAACGCGCCGGTGTTTCGACTTCGCGGAGCTCCGCTCCGCTGCGCTCAACACGAACGGCTTGAAAGAATCCGTTCGCCCCCGGATCACGTTCGGGGCAGGCCTGAGCACAAGCCATCTCCCTTTCCGTTCGCCCTGAGCACAGGCCGAAGGCCGGAGTCGAAGGGGCTGTTCCAGACATTGCGCCACGCGCCGGTGTTTCGACTTCGCGGAGCTCCGCTCCGCTGCGCTCAACACGAACGGCTTGAAAGAAATCCGTTCGCCCCCGGATCACGTCTGGGCAGGCCTGAGCACAAGCCATCTCCCTTCCCGTTCGCCCTGAGCGCAGGCCGAAGGCCGGAGTCGAAGGGGCTGTTCCAGACATTGCGCAACGCGCCGGTGTTTCGACTTCGCGCAGCTCCGCTCCGCTGCGCTCGACACGAACGGCTTGAAAGAAATCCGTTCGCCCTGAGCGCGAGCCCATCCTTCCGTTCGCCCTGAGCGCAGGCCCGCAGGGCCGAAGTCGAAGGGTCGCCTGGTTCGACTGCGCCCAGCACAAACGGTTTTCGGACGTCGCTACGCGATCAGGGGAGGTAGTCGATCGTCACCGCGATCGGCTCTGGCGGTGGATCGATGCCTGTCACGGCAGGTGCATTGGGCGGCGCTGAATACGCCGTACCCGTGATCTGCGTGGTGTAGGCCGCGCACGCGGAGGCATTGTTGGAGCGGCTTCCGGGTGTGGGGTTGTTCAATACGGTCGCACCGGTGCGCGGGATGTAATAGAGCTTGTTCAATTGCCCCAGTGCGAGCACCCCACCCGGATTGACTGTGGTGGTGACGACGAGAGCCGGGCCGCTGCAATCGGTACTCGCGTAGGTCGCGGTGCCCGATCCGCCGACCGTACCGCCGGCATCGATCTGCATGATGTAGCTCTGCGGCGATATCAGCGCGACCGCTCCCGAGTAGCCGCTGACGTTGATCGGGTACAGCGGACTCGTGAGCAAGGTGCTCGCCGTGCCGTTGATCTTGACGATGTACTTGCCGCTGCCGGCCGGACCTGCTGGACCTGCCGGCCCTGCCGGCCCCGTCGCACCTTGCGCACCGGTCGCGCCCTGCGCGCCGGCGGGACCTTGTGCCCCCGTTGCACCGGCAGGACCTTGTGCCCCCGTCGCACCGGCAGGACCCGGCGGACCGATGGCACCTTGCGCGCCGGTCGCACCGACTGGACCCGCGGGACCTTGCGCACCCGTTGCACCGGTCGCACCCGCCGGACCTTGTGCACCCGTAGCGCCCTGCGGCCCGACCGCACCGGTCGGACCCGTGTCACCGATCGGACCCGCGGGTCCCGACGGTCCAATCGGACCCGCCGGTCCTGACGGTCCAATCGGGCCCGCCTCGCCCGTTGCGCCGGTTGCGCCCTGTGCACCGGTTGCGCCTTGCGGACCTGTCGGGCCCGCGTCGCCGGTGGCACCCTGTGGACCCGCCGGACCCGCCGGCCCGGCTGCACCTGCAGGACCCGCAGGACCCGCAGGACCGGCAGGACCCGCCGGTCCGACATTTCCGTTCAATGCGAATTGCGCGATTGGCGCCGTCGCAATCGGCTGGCGCGCTAGCACTGCGCCGTTGATGCTGACTTCGATCCAGCTCTGCTCGTTGTCGAACGCACCGGCGAATGAAAGGTTGATGCTGAAGATGCCATTCACCACCGGCCATGCGGGCTCGGAAATCGTTGCCCCGATCTGGTTGCCACCCGTCGCGGCATCCCACAGCGAGAACGTCATCGCGTAGTTGCCGTTCGCCGGATAGCCGTTCTGCTCGAGCTTGCCTTGGTAGTTGAATTCGGGCGTCTGCGGAACGGCGAGCACGGCCTGCGCGAAGGACAAGCCGAGGGCCATTGCAAGGATGTTTTTCCTGGTGCGAGAAAGTGATTTCATTTTTTGCAGGCCCCTGAGCTGGTTTCGAATCCGGATCGGAACAGTCTGTCGTCGGTCGACGGCGTGGAGGAGAGGAAGCCCGACTCCAGGACGAACTCGCCGTTGCCGACGAGGCCGAGCACCGGCTGCCCGATCGCGGAGAGCAATCGGTAGCAGTTGTCGGAAATGAAGCCGCCGCCATTGGCGACGAGGCTCTGGCGCATGACGAAGACGTCGCCGGCGGGCACCGCTGACGTGAAGGCGGTTCCGAACACGGCAACCGCGGCGCACACGACCGCCCGCCGTCGCCGCAAGGCAACTTGCTGTGAATGCATGAAGATCCCCTGTTTCGAGAACTGCGAACCCCGGCACAGAATGCAATGCAGACTGCGCGTACGCGAGCATACGGGGATCGAGGCGCGACAACAATGACGGCGCGCCACCTTTACATCTTTGGACGCGCGTCGGACCGCAGCGCGCTCAATACCAATCCAGCAACGACAGGCCGACGCCGAGGTAGGTCGCCTCGTGGTTGTAGTCGATCAGGCTCTCGCCGTAGCCGTGGAACAGTTCGACGTAGCCGCGCAGCTTGCCGTCGATCGGCACGCTCCAGCTGAAGCGCGCCGAGCCGCGGTTCGCATCGCCGCCACGCAGCGAGTGGCGCAGCGTGAGCCCGAACGTCTGGTTGTTCCAGTTGCGCAGCAGCGTGACCTCGCCGCGACCGACGTGGTCGGCGATGTCGGGATTGTTGTCGTCCCCGCGCGACTCGGGAATGCGCCACCACGGGCGCAGCATCAGCGTCCAGTCGCCGCGCTCGAAGCCGATGTCGGCGACGATGCGGTTCCAGCTGCGCGAGTACGGATCGCTGCGGCCGTTCGACTGGTGGTTGATGCCGATGTCGAGCAGGCGCAGGTTCCAGCCGAGCAGCTCGTGGCTGGTGCCGTAGACGAGCAGCGCCTCCGGTTCGTAGTCGGTTTCGCGGAACGGGCGCGACTCGCCGTTGTTGTACACCTGCCAGCGCGACGATTGCGTGTAGCCCATCCACAGGTCGCCGTCGCCGAGCAGGTCCTGCACGATCTTGGTCTTCAGGCTGAACTGGAACTTCGCCTCGATGTTCTGGAGGTGCGCGGGTTCGGTCGCGGTGTTGTTCGGGTTCGGGCTGTGCGGCGCGGTGTTGAGACGGCTCGTCGCGAACACGGGCATCACGTAGACCGGGCGATAACTGCGCAGGTTGAACGTGCCGAGCTTGCTCGACGGATCGAGCTCCCAGCGGCTGTCGAGCAGCGAGCGCTGCGGGGCCGACGCCGGCACGTCCGCCACCTGGTCGGGCTGGGTGAAGACGCCGGTCGCGCGCATGTGTTCGTCGGCGGCGCGCTGCGCCTCGCGATCGTCGCGGTGCGTGGCGCTGTCGTAACAGGCGAGGCGCTGCGCATCATTGTCGATCGCAGTGCAGGCGCGGATGTCGAGCGGGTCGGGGGTCTGCGCGGACACCAGCGACAACGGCACGATGGCCGACAGCGCCAGCAGCAGGAAGGGACATTTCATCGACGGAATCCAGGGCGGTGGAAGGGGCGGCGCGATGCGAACGTGCGGCGACTGCACATGGTACGGGATCGGTCAGGCACGGCGCATTGACGCTGCACGGGTGCAGGCGTAGCGTCGGGTCCAATCTCCTGCGGCCCGTTCAAGCGCGGCCGGCGAGTGCCGGCGCTCCCCGACCGCTTCCTTCCAGCCGGCAGTGACGGGCCGCTTTGCGTCCGACAAGGGAGAGCGTCATGCATCGTTCTATCCGCGCCACCGTTCTGACTGCGCTGGCTTTCGCCATCGCAATGATCGCCTTCGCCCCGCGCAGCGCCAGCGCCGCGGAACCCGGCAAGGCGCTCATCGGCATCTACCATGTCGCGCCCGGCAAGCACGTCGAGTTCCTGAAGTGGATGGCGGCCCGCGATGCGGTCGACAAGGCTGCCGGCGTGCCGCAGGCGCAGTGGTATGCGCACACCGATGGCGACTCGTGGGACTACCTCGCGGTCGGGCCGGTGCTTTCGGCAGAACAGCAGAAGAAGGTGGATGACGCATCGCGCGCCAAGGGGCTGTCCATCGGCGCGAAGGCGAGCGTCGAATTCCGCCAGTTCATCACGTCGCATACCGACACGAACGTGGTCGGGCCGATGACGGCGACCGAACTGGCCGCCGAGGTGCAATAGCCCCCGCTTGCCCGGCAGATGGAGTTCGCTCCGCTGCCTTCGTACGCGTGCAACCCGCCGGCGCGGCAAGCATCTGCCGCGCCGGCCATGTGCGGGAATTCGGATCCGCGTCAGCCGCCGGCAGCGACGGATGCGCCCTCGCAGGCGGCCGGCCAGGCCTTCGCGGGCCAGCGCTTCCAGCCGCCAAAAGCCTGCGCATCCTGCAACGCTTCGCGCAGTCGTGCTTGCGCCACCTCGCCGGGCTGCACGCGGCAACGCGCGTAGGCTAGCGCGGCTCGTTCGAAGCGTGCGTTCGGGCCGTCGGGCTTGTCGCTGCGCGCGCGCCAGTCGAGCACGGCCTGCAGGCGTTCGATCGCGTCGGTCCATTGTCCGGCGGCGAGACTCGCGATCGCGCGGTCCGAGCGCAGGGTCCAGCGGTTGGGATGATCCTCGCCGGCGCCGCCACTGCCCGCGAGCAGGGCATCGAGTTGCGCGATGGCCTCGCCGGTGCGGCCTTCCAGCGTCGCCAGCGTGGCGCCATGCGAGAAGATCACGACCAGCCACGAGTCCTGCGCGCCGTACCAGGCGCGCGCCTCGCGCAGCACCGGATCGAGCACTGTGCGTGCCTCGGCCAGCTTGTTCTGGTCGTACAGCACGCGCGCGAGATAGGTGCGCATCGGGAACACGCTGTAGGGATCCTCGAAATGCTCGCGCTGCGCCACCTCGAGCGCTTCGCGCAGACGCGCCTCAGCGGCGGGCAGCGCGTCGTTGTCGCGCATGTCCCAGGTCGCGATGTTGGTCTGCGCGGCCAGGTAGCCGACCACGCCTTCGCGCGTGTGCAGCAGCGGCCGCGAAAGTTCGACCGCGCGCTCGTAGCCGGAGCGTGCGCCTGCAAGATCACCCGCCTCTTCGGCCAGCATCGCCGACTGCTGCAGCAGGGTGATCGGCAGATACGGGTCGGTGACGCGACCGGCATCGACGATGGCAAGCGCCTCGTCGACATTCTGCCGCGCGAGCGCCGATTCGCCGATCAGGATGCGGTTGCTGGCCAGCTCACTGAGCGCGTGCGCGAGCTGGTTCGCATCCGGCGCCGGCAGGCCGTGCAGCAGGTCGATCGCGGCCACATAGGCGTCGCGCGCCTCGGCATTGCGACCCAGGTAGCCGAGCGCATCGGCCGCCGCGAGCAGCATCGTCGCGCGCGTCGCCGGCGCGCGCGCGGTGTCGTCGCGCAGATTCTTCACGCTGCGGTCGAGCAGTTCGCGCGCGCTGATGTCGCCGCGTTCGGTATCGGACGGCTTCGCGCTCTTGAACAGGTCGCCGAAATAGCCTGCGAGCGCCTGCGCGCGGTCGCGTTCGCGCTCCGTGCGGTCGAGCTGGCGGTCGAGCGCGAACAGGTGGTAGCCGATGAATGCACCGGCGAGCGAGGCCGCAGCCAGCCACGGCCAGCGCCGACGCACGAACGCGCGCGTGCGGTAGCCGCGCTCGCCGCGGCGCGCTTCCACCGGTTCGTGCGCGAGCCAGCGGCGCAGGTCGTCGGCGAACGCATCCGCGCCGACGTAGCGATCTTCCGCGCGCTTGCGCAGCGCCTTCATCACGATCGCATCGAGGTCGCGGTCGATGCCGGGCGCACGCCGCGAGGGCGGCAGCGGCTGCTCGCGCAGGATCGCCGCAAGCAGGGCGGACTGGTCGCGCACGTCGCCATACGGCGAGGCGCCGGCAAGCACTTCGTACAGCAGCACGCCGAGTGCATACACGTCGCTGCCGACGCCGCTCGCCGCATCGCCACGAACCTGCTCGGGCGCGGCGTAGCGCAAGGTCATCTGGCTCGGGCCGGTGCTTGTGATCGCGTCCTCGCCGAGCAGGCGCGCGACACCGAAGTCGAGCAGCATCGGCTCGCCGTCGCTGCGCACGAGGATGTTCGCCGGCTTGAGGTCGCGATGCACGACGAACTGGCGATGCGCGTAGGCGACCGCCGCCGCGACCTTCGCCAGCAGGCGCACGCGCGCGGCGATCGGCAGCGCGTTCGTCTCGACGTGCCGGTCGATGCGTTCGCCGTCGACGTACACGGTGGCGAGGTACGGTGCGCCGTTCGCGTCGCTGCCGCCATCGACCAGCGCGGCGATGTTCGGATGCGCGAGTCCGGCGAGGATGCGCCGCTCGCGTTCGAAGCGGCGGCGGTCGTCCTCGCCCCAGCTTGCGTGCACGATCTGTTTCAGCGCGACCTGCTGCACGGCGTCGCCGAGGCGGCGCTCGGCCAGCCACACGCGGCCCATGCCGCCGCGTCCGAGTTCGCGCAGCAGCGTGTAGTGTGCGAGTTCGGGCGAAGCCGCGCCGTCGCCGGCGCGGTCGAGCAGGGCCAGCGGCTGATCCATGGCGGCAACCTGCGCGCGCAGGTCGGCCGCGAATGCCGCATCTTCGCTCGCCAGCGCGTCCAGCCATTCCTCGCGCGCCGCCGGGGCGAGGTCAAGCAAGGCGAAGTACGCGTCCTTGCGGCGCTGGTAGTCGCTGTCGTGCATGGCCTTCCCTCAACCGCGGTCCGGCATTGTAAGCCGGGCGTGCCGGCCATCGAGACGCGAACCGGAGCAGCGGAGCGGACTCCGTTCTATTCGAACCCGTCGGCGAACAGGTAGTTCGTCTCGATGCGACCGACGAGATAGTCCTCGCCCGCATTCGTGCCAAGGCAGTCGGCATCGGCCTTGCCGACGAAGGTGGGGCGGCCCTGCCACTGCGTCATGCGATGCAGATACTGGCGTGGCGCATTGGTCTGGCAAGCAGACGCTTGCGGCTCGAAACGCGCGAGGCGAACGCCACCACCGCCGAACGCGCTTTCCAGTCCATCGCCAGCGGCATCGCGGCCGATGCGCACGAGCGCGAAGTACTCACCATTGGGCGCGCCGCTGGCGATGTCCATGGCGGTGTTCCCGTACAGCACGCGGCCGCCCGCGAGGACCTGCACGCCGGGATAGCTCACGCCGCCGTTGAGCAGGCTGGTCGATGCCGGGATCGGCAGCGTGACGTGCGTGACCGTGTCGCCGCGAAACACGTCGATGCCGGCGCGCAGGCCACTGCCACCGTTCGGAGCAAACCGGGTTACCGCCATCGCCACGACACCATCGCGGACAAGGCGTGCAGCGCCGGGATAGTGGCCCGGCGTCGCTGGCCCGAGCAGCCGATCATTCTGCGCGAGCGTGTTGCGATCGAGGGTCAGGCGACAGGCGCCATTGCCGCTGGAGCCGAATACCCACAGCGCTCCCTGCGAAGCGTCCATGGCGGTGCTGGCCACCCAGCAGTCCACCTGCTTCGCCGCGCGCACGTGTCCTGCCGCATCGAGCACGGCAGCGAATGCCTTGACCACGGAGTTTGGCAGGGTGACGAAACCGGTCACGACCAGATCGCCGTTGGCGAGCACGTTGAGCCCGACCGGCACCTCGTCCTTGGCGAGGCCGGCGATGTACTGGTCCAGGTCCAGATCCACCACGCCGCCGACGCCGAAGCCTACAACCGGCAAACCGGTGTCGCGCCCGACGCGCAGCAGGCGCAGGTTCTGCTCGCCGGAGCCATCGGTGATGACATGGGCGATCACCGCATCGCCCGTCGGCAGGCATACCGCCGGTGCGTAGCTCACATAGGCGGAACTGCCGTCGAAATCGAAACTTTCCTTGCCGTCGCCGCTGAAGGACGGGTCAAGTTCGCCATTCGGCAACAAGCGGTTGGTGACGATGCGGCTGCCGCCGGATGCGGAACCGACAACGACGAAGCTGCCGTTCGGACCAGGGCAGCCGACGCGCGCGGAATCGCCATTGCCATTCGGGCCGATCTGCCCCTGGAAGCCGTAGTGCTGCATGCCGCCAACGCCAAATGCAGGGTCGAGCGGGCCACTGTGCGCCTGCAAGGGCGGCGCGCCGAAGAGTGCGGAAAGGAGCAGGGAAAGGACGAGGTACTTCATGCGGGCGGCCAAGGCAGGCGCGGGGTTCGCGCCCCTTGCAGTACGCAGGAAGCACGCGATTTCTCCGGCCGGGATGGGCGCTGCTTTTGCCCGCGATTGCCGGCGATCCACCGCGTACCACCACGACGGCAACGGCAACCTCACCGCGATCGACGAACGATCAACGGCACCACCCGCCACGCCACGCGCCACTACGACGCATTCGAGCGCCTCGACGCCGACACCGACGTGCATGGCAAACAGGCGGTCTATGCCTACGACGCGGTCGGCAACCGCACCCAGCTCAGCAGCGACGGTGCGACCACGCTGTGGGGCTACAACGCCCTGAACCAGAATGATGCGGTCACGGTGCCTGGGCAGGGGACGACCGCGCTGGCTTACTTCCCAAGCGGCAAGCTCCATGTCCTTACTCGGCCCGATGGATAGACCAGCACCACCGAATACGACACCGCCGGACGCATCCAGTCGATCGTCCACGCCAAGGCCGGCAGCGGGATCGCGCACGCGGCGTACGCCTACGACGCCAACGGCAACCGCACCGAACAGAAGGAAGCGAACGGCGCCGTCACCGGCAACGCGGAACAACGCACGACCTACACCTACGACAACGGGGATCGCCTGACCGACACGCAGA
>NZ_JBGAFX010000002.1:0-764771 GCF_044227025.1 Dokdonella sp.
TGGATGGCCCGAATGCCGGGTCCTCCGGCGCTCCCGGCGCCGGGGGACACTTCCCACATCCATGTCGGGAGAATTGCAGGAGCAAATTCCGGCAAGGACATGGATGGCCCGAATGCCGGGTCCTCCGGCGCTCCCGGCGCCGGGGCACACTTCCCACATCCATGTGGGGAGAATTGCAGGAGCAAATTCCGGCAAGGACATGGATGGCCCGAATGCCGGGTCTTCCGGCGCTCCCGGCGCTGGGTCTTTCTTTCCGTTCACCCTGAGCGCAGGCCGCAGGCCGGAGTCGAAGGGCAGGCATCGTAGTGACCGCGGTGACACAGGCGCTTCGACTCCGCGGCTTGCGCCGCTGCGCTCAGCGCGAACGGTGTCGGGGACGCTGCACTCAGCGCGAACGGTGTGGGGACGCTGCGCTCAGCGAACGGAGTGGGGGACTATGCGATGCACCCCACGTCACCTTTCCGTGTCGATTTTTTCTCTGTTCACCCTGAGCGCAGCCGCAGGCCGGAGTCGAAGGGCAGGCATCGTGGTGAACGCGGTGACACAGGCGCTTCGACTCCGCGGCTTGCGCCGCTGCGCTCAGCGCGAACGGAGTGGTGGACGCTGCGCTCAGCGCGAACGGAGTGGTGGACGCTGCGCTCAGCGCGAACGGTGTCGGGGACGCTGCGCTCAGCGAACGGATTGGGGACTTTGCGATGCACCCCACGTCACCTTTCCGTGTCGACTTTTTTTTCTCTGTTCACCCTGAGCGCAGGCCGCAGGCCGGAGTCGAAGGGCAGGCATCGTGGTGAACGCGGTGACGCAGGCGCTTCGACTCCGCGGCTTGCGCCGCTGCGCTCAGCGCGAACGGAGTGGTGGACGCTGCGCTCAGCGTGAACGGGTGGGGCGAACTCCCTTCGCTGTCAGCATGGCACTCTGCCCTGCGAGAGCGACGGCGCCGTCAACTGGGGCGGGCTGCGTCGATACGCGCAAGCAAGGACAGATTCAACGCATGCTGCTGCGCCTGCCATCCAGCGAGCCGCGCGGGATCGATTTCGGGTTGCTCGTCCAACGCGCTGAGCTTGCGCTTCCACCATGTCGCATAGCGGTATGCAGAGATGTCGCCGGTGATGTCGCTGCCGAGCACGCGGCCGTGCAGGGCTTCGATCGCGGCGAACAGGTCGGTATCGAGCAGGCGGCCCTGATCCCAGTTGGTGTGCGCAACGTCGGGGCTGAGTACGTCCTTGTCGATCGACAGGTATACCGGGCGCGTCGAGCCGCGTTGCTCGTCCAGGAAACGATCGAGCAGGGCCGTGCGCGTGTCGAAGTTGCGGAACGCGTGGGCCAGCCCGAGACGCGCCGCCCAGCGCGCGTCGACGCCGATTGTCCAGTAGCTCAGCTTGCGTCGCCGCAACGGGGTGAGATGGTTCTCCCAGGCATGCGCGGCGGAAACATCGGCCGAAGAAATGCCGACGACGTGGACGTGCGCGACAAACGGCAGCGATGCGACCTTGCGTACCCAGGACCCGCAGTGCACGCCGAACGGAAAGCGCATGTTGTCCGGGTGGTTGTCGAATACGATGACGTCGAATGGGCCGCATGCGGCGTGGCGTTCGACCAGTGGCCAGGTCAGGTGGTGGAAGTCTCCGCTGCCGAGGAACACGCAGCCGTGGTCGGCCGGCATGCAATCATTGATCACGCGCGCTACGTCGCGGAAGCGGCCCAAGCTGCAACCGAAGCGGATCGCTTCCTGCCAGCCGGCGAGATCGATGCGCGTCGCTCCCGGCAGGGCGCCGACGGAACGATCGAAGTCAAGAATGACCGGTGCGGTCGACATCGGCTTCTCTGCAATTGCCTTCGAGCGCCTTGCCTTCGGCCCAGGCGCGATCGCTTTCGAAATGCCCGGACAGGCGGCGCAGTATCGCGCGCAACAAGCGACTGCGCGGGCGTACCGCATGGCGGGTGAAGGTGAAGCGCGCGCCGAGGTAGGCCTTGATCTCCGGGTCGGTCCAGCCGGCGATGTAGCAGCACAGTTCGTGTTGTCGCGCGTACTCGAGGTTGTGCATCCAGCTGACGAAGTACAGGTTGTGTTCGCGCGCGGCCGGATACGAGAAGCCGACGTACTTGTCGACCAGCGCTTCGCCGACGACGAAGCACAGGTTCCAGCCGATCATGCGTCCTGCCTGCCGATACACGAAGACGATGCCGCCGCTCGTCGCATCCTGCAGCAGGGCATCAAAGAACGTGCGGCTGAGGCGATCAAAGTGGATCTCGCTTTGCGCGTAGACTTCGAGGTACAGCGCGTAGAACTCGTCGCGAAGGGCGCGGTCGCCGAATGCGGGCGCGCCGGCGGGAATCTCCTCGACGTCCAGCGCTGCGCGCGCGCGCAGCTTGCGCCGGATGTCCTTGCGTCGGCCGGGCGAGAGGCGCGAGAGGTAGTCGTCGCGGGACTCGAAATCGATCGGTACCCACGCCAGCGCCTGGCCCTCCAGCAGCACGAAACCCGCCCGCTCGCAGGCCTGTGCAATCGCGTGCGCCTGCGTATTGCTGGCCTGGTCGAGCAGCGGTGAATGTTGCGGAATGTCCTTCACGATCAGGAATGGGCGGCGCCGGGCGTGATCGGCAAGCCACTCGGCGACGAGCGCACCTGCTTCGGCACGACACGGGAACAGGGCGTACTCGGACACCGTGGTGCCGACGAAACAGGTGCGTGGTCGCAGCAGTCGTCCCCACCAGCGGTACAAAGGCAGCGCGGCCACGCGTTTGCGCAGGGCCACGTCCGCCGTCGTCAACAGGTCGAACGGTGCGATGAAGGCGGGTGTGCCCGAGCGCGTCGCGAGCACGGAAAATCCTTCCGGCGGATGCGCAAGGAAATGTGCGATGAGCGCAGGCGGTTCGAGCAGGTTGCGGAACTCCGGCGCCGTGGCGCGCGTTTCGCCGGCCATCACTCGGTTGCGGTCGCGAGTTGCACGCCCTGCGGCAGTTCCAGCGGGCGCTGCCTGGCCAAGCGCTCGAAGAATGCGGCGGATCGCTCGATCACGCTGGCGCGTTCCTGGTCGACCGTAACCATGTGGTAGCTGTTGTCGAGCAGCAAGGTTTCAACCGGCGCGCGCACGCCGCGCTCGATCACGCGCACGTTGCGCAGTCCGGCCACGTCATCGTTCGACGAATGGGCGACGAAGCATGGTGCGCGCACGCGACCGATGCGGTTGCGCA
This sequence comes from Dokdonella sp., assembly GCF_044227025.1. Classification (GTDB taxonomy): domain Bacteria; phylum Pseudomonadota; class Gammaproteobacteria; order Xanthomonadales; family Rhodanobacteraceae; genus Dokdonella_A. Next base: position 3,196 of record NZ_JBGAFX010000002.1, read on the forward strand.
CGTGGCGTGAAAGCCGCTGGAATTCGGCCAGCGCCGGCCACGGAAAACCGGCGAGTCCGGCGGCCTGGCTGTCGCCGGACAGCATCGCTCCGACGATGCGCTTGCGGATGCGCTCGTCCTTGATGCCATAGGGTTCGACTTCGGCGGAGACACGCTGGCGACCGAAGCCCAGCGAGGTCACCAGCGGCAACAGGAACGCAAGGCGACCGATCGGCGGTGTCGCCCAGCCATCGTGGAAGAACGTGGTGCCATACAGGCCGAGACCGTCGACATGCTCCGGGTGGTCGATGGCCAGCTTGAGCGCGAGGATGGCCCCCATCGAGAGGCCGGCGACGAACAGGTGGTCGACGTCCTCGCGCAAGCGCGCCGCCGCCGCGAGCACGCTCGCATGCCAGTCGCGCCAGCCGGTCGCGAGCAGGTCGGCTTCGTCGCCGCAGTGACCGGCGAGTTGCATGCCGAGCACGCTGAAGCCGGCTCGATGCAGCCCATTGCCGACAAAGCGCATCTCGGTCGGCGTGCCGGTCAGGCCGTGGATCAACAGAACGCCCGAGCGGCCGCCGCGCAGATGGAATTCGGAAGGCTTGATCATCGGTGGTTGATCGCCGCGCCGGCGCGTGCAGCCGGGGTCAGGTCGACAGGATGGACACCGCGTCTTTCGCGAGCGTTTCGCGCGTTGGCGCGGCCCTTGCTTGCACACCTGCATCCGAGAATCCGAGCACCTCCCATGAGCCGCCTGGCCCACCTTTGCGCGACGTCCTTTCCCGGCCTGCACAGCCTGTTTCCGTTGCTCGGTGCACTGCTGGCGGCGCGATCGGACGATGCCTGCATCGTGAAAGCGATTCCCGGGCTCGGCACCTGCCGCAGCACGTATTGCAAGGCCGAACGTCGCAGCGCGGGCCGCTGAAGCCCTTGCCTGCGCCGATTGTCAGAATCGCGCGGGGTGCGTCAGATGGCGGCGCATACGCCCGTATCGAGAGGTGCAATACCCGAGGACCGCATCGGCATGGAATTTGCTGCTTCCAGGTACGTGAATGACGGGTTCTCAGGGGGAACCGCCAATGAGCTATGACATCCTGAAAAGCCTCGGGCTCGATCACCTCGACGCCAGTTCTCCGGACTTCATGAAGACGCTCGAACGCATGCAGCGCGAGGCGTTCCAGAGCCTGCAACAGATCGACCGTCATCGCGACGGCGACCGCCCCGAAACCATCGTCGGCTGATTCCCCGGCGTTGCTATAGTCTGCCCGGACAGCACATTCCGGGACCCCGATGCATCTCTTCCTTGCTTCCCAGTCGCCGCGGCGGCGCGAGTTGCTGCGCCAGATCGGGCTCGATTTCGACGTGCTCGATGTCGACGTGCCCGAGCAGCGCGAGCCGGGTGAAACCGCCGAGGGTTACGTCAGCCGGGTCGCGCGCGAGAAGGCGGGCGCCGGCCTGCTGCAGGTCGCGGCAGTGCCCGGCGCAATCGTGATTGGTGCCGATACCGAAGTTGTGGTCGATGACGAGGTGTTCGGCAAGCCGGTCGATGCGGCCGATGCGATGGCGATGCTGCGACGCCTTTCCGGCAAGCGGCATCGCGTGTTGTCGGCAGTGTGGTGCATCAATGCCGGTCGTGAGGAACACGCGCTCAGCCGGTCAATGGTCGAATTCTCCGAGATGTCGGAAGGCGACATCGCCACCTATGTCGCCACCGGCGAGGCATTCGGCAAGGCGGGCGCCTATGCGATCCAGGGACGCGCGGCTGCCTTCATCAGCCGCCTTGAAGGCAGCCATTCCGCGGTCATGGGCCTGCCGTTGCACGAAACCTCGCAGTTGCTGCGCCGCTTCAGCAATGCCTGATCACTGATCCCATCCGCCTCATCCGAACCGCCCACTAGAGCGGTTCGAATCCGTCCGGAAAGATCGAATCGAGCGGGTCCGCATCGACGAGGAATTCGACATAGGTCTCGCCGCTGAACTCGCCGCCGCCCGAGGACTCCGATGCGAAACGACCTTCCCGGATCTGCCCGTTGTAGGCGTCCGAGGTGAAGCTATGGCTGAAGCTGCCCAGACCGGACCAGGCGAGTCCGGTGCCGGTCAGGCCGATATGCTGTGTGGCCGAGTCGGTCGGCACGTCGAACGTGAAGTAGAAGTCGGCGGCGTCCTGCGTGCCGGTGGTCGTGTAGTCGGTAATGACCAGCGTGGTCGACAGGATGCGGCCGGTGGTCGGTCCGCGGTCGCCACCGAAGTAGCCCCACATCAACTCGCGGTTCGCGATGCCGCCGGTGAAGTCGTAGCGGATCGTGACGAGCTCGGCGCTGGCACTGGACGTTGCGAGGGCCAGCAGGGCGGCGAGGGCGATGCGGTTCATGATCGGCTCCAGCGGTAAGATGCGGCCATTGCAGCGCAGCGGCTCGCTGCAGGTCTTGACGGATTCATGACGCGTGCGCGACCAGGCGTGATTTTCATCACTGCCGCTCCGCGTCGGGGTCGAGTTGCGGCGCCTGCTTCAGGCGATCGAGACGGGTTTGCTCGATAGCGGCGTCGGCATCGCGCCCGCTCGCGTGCAATGCCCCCACGCGCAGCGCGATCGCGTCCGGGTGCTGTTCGAGCCATGGCTGCCAGGCGCTGCGCAGCAGCAGGTCTTCGGGTTGCCCGTTCGCGACTTGCCATCGACCGAGCTGGAACAGGCTGGCCTGGGCCGCCGCACCGGTCGCGTCGGGCGCGCGATCGAGGCGCGCTTCAAGCGCGGCCAGCGCGCCGGATGCATCGCCGTCGACGCGGCGCAACTGCGCGTCGATCAGCGGCAGCCACGCGCCCCACGCGCGCACATCCGCTTCGGCGATCGCGCGGAATGCGGACGCCGCCTCGTGCGCGCGCGCCGCGTCGAGGTTTGCCGTCGCGGCTTCAACGATGTCCGCGAGGAGGGGTGCGAGATTGCGGGTCATGCCCGCGTCGCGGTAGCGCCCGCGCGCGTTTTCGAAGTGCGCCAGCGCAGCCGTGCGATCGCCGCGCCGCGCCGCGAGGGATCCGATGGCCCAGTCCAGTTCCGCCTTCCAGTATGGATTGTGCTCGCGCTCGCTGGCCGCAGAGACCTGCTTCGCGAGATTTTCGATTTCGGTGTCGCGGCCAAACGGTGCGAGGACCCAGATCAGCTGGACCGACGTCAGCATTTCCAGTTGCAGGTCCCCGCGCCTGCGGGCGATCGCGAGCGCCTGACGCAGCAGCACCGCAGCGTCGAGCAGGTGGCCCTGGTTCGCTTCGGCGGCGCCGAGATTGGCGAGTGTGTTGCCTTCGATCGAGGCGTCACCGGCGGCGCGCGCGGCGTCCAGTCCGGCGCGCAGCATGGATGCCGCCGCCGCGGCGTCGCCGGCACCGTTTTCGAGACTCGCGAGATTGACCAGCACGAGTGCCTCGCCGCGTCGATTGCCGCTTTCGCGCGCGACCGCGAGGGCGCGGTCGAACTGGGCGCGCGAGCGCTGGAAGTGACCGCGCTCGTCCTCGATCGAGGCATCTGCGACGAGCAGGTCGACCAGCATCAGCGGACGATTGGCCGAGACGTCCGCCAGCGCGGCGTCGAGATGGCGCGCGGCTTCATCGAGATCGCCGCGCCGGAACGCATTCGAGCCGAGCTCGCGCAGGGCCGCCACCAGCAATTCCTCGTTGCCCTGTTCGCGCGCGGCAGCGGCAACCTTGGCGGCGTTGTCCGTGCTGGCGGCGGCATCGCCGGTTGCACCCTGGGTGATCGCGAGGCCAAGCCGGGCCCAGGCGAGGCCGGGGTCCTGATCGAGGCAGATCTCGAAATACTTGCGTGCGCCGGCAAGGTCGCCGTGCAACTGCGCAGCGAGGCCGCGTGCGTAGGCTTCGGAAAGAAAAGGATTGCCGATACCGCGGTTGCGCACGTCCGGCAGCGGGTCGAGGCCGAGCCAGCGCCGCATCTGCGCTACGGCGTCGACGGCCAGCGGCGCGGGAGCGCTTCCATGCAGCGTCTCCTGCCGCTCGGCGGCGCCTGCCGCGATCAAATGCAGGTCGAGTTCATACAGCGGACCGACCCGCCGCAGGCGCGTCGCCAGCACGTGGGTCACGCCGAGTGCGGCGCGCAGCGACTGCGCGCTGTTTGCGTCGAGCGGGCGAGTGCCGGCGTCGATCGCGAGCACATCCGGTGCGGCGACCACATCGACTCCGCCGCCCTGGCCTGACAGGCTCGCCATCAACCCCATGAGGCCATTGCGGGTCCAGTCGAGGCTGGCGTCACCGCTCTGGTCGTCGGTCGGCAGAACCGCGATGCGCACGCCCGCCAATACGCGCGCATGCGAAGGCCACTGCGCCAGGCGCCAGCCGGCGGCGGCGAGCACGCCGAGCAGCAACGCGGCGGTGGCCGCCAGCGCCCATGGGCGCGCTCGCGATGCTGTCACGTTGCGCGAAACAACCGCTTGTGGCTGCGACTGGATCGGCGCGGGCGGCTGGATCGCTTCCACGAGCGGACCGACCCAGCGCAGGCCGCGGCCATGCACCGTGCGGATGACGCGCTGCGCGTCACCGTCGTCACCCAGCGCACGGCGCGCCTTGCGCAGTTGCTGGGACAGGGCCGCATCGGTCACCGGGCGATCGCCCCACAGCGCCGCATTGAGTTCGCGCTTGTCGACGGCCCGATCGCGATGGGCGAGCAGCAGGGCGATCAGGTCGAATACCTTGGCTTCGACATCGACAACCGCGTCGCCGCGGCGGATCTCGCGCGCATCGAGGTCGATGAGGGTGTTGCCTGTGCGGTAACGCAACGTCGGTAACCGGGAATTTCGGGAATCGAGCCGGTCAGTCTACATGCGCGGGAAGGATCCGCTGACGCTGGCCCGAAAGGTTGATTTGCAAACATTGTCGGGATTGCGGCCGGCGCAATCGACAAGCAGGCGCTCGTAAAGCTATAAGTCGCTTCAATTTCTCCCTCCAAGTCCTTACATGTCCGAAGAAATCCTGATCAACGTGACTCCGCGTGAGACACGCGTGGCGCTGGTCGAAAACGGGATGCTGCAGGAGGTTCACGTCGAGCGCGCGAGCCGGCGCGGCTACGTCGGCAACATCTACAAGGGTCGGGTCAGCCGCGTCATGCCCGGCATGCAGGCCGCCTTCGTCGAAATCGGGCTCGAGCGGGCCGCCTTCCTGCACGCCTCGGACATCGTGCGGCCGCACGCGACGTTGACAGGTGAGAACGGCGACGCAGCGCCGGGGCCGACGCCGCCGATCAATGAACTCATCCGCGACGGGCAGGAGATCGTCGTGCAGGTGGTCAAGGACCCGATCGGCAGCAAGGGCGCGCGCCTCACCACGCATCTGTCGATCCCGTCGCGCTACCTCGTGCTGCTGCCGTACAGCAAGGTGCTGGGCGTATCGGTCCGCATCGAGGACGAAGCCGAGCGCGCGCGCCTGAAGGAACTCCTCACCGAACTCACCGCCACCGACCTGCCGCCTTCCGGAACGCCGGCTGCGACGCCGGTGGCGCGCACGCGCGGCTACATCGTGCGCACGAACGCGGAAGGGCAGCCGCGCGAATCGCTGGCCGAGGACATCGACTATCTCGGCAAGCTGTGGACGGAAATCACCGGGAACATGACGCGCGCGCGCGTCGGCGAACGCATCTACGAGGACCTCAGCCTGCCGTTGCGCGCATTGCGCGACCTGATGCGGCCGTCGATCGAGAAGGTGCGGGTCGATTCACGCGAAACGCTCGAACGCGCGCAGCGCTTCGTCGGGCAATTCATGCCCGAGTTGGCCGAGCGGGTGGAGCATTACCCGGGCGAGCGGCCGATCTTCGACCTGTACGGGGTCGAGGACGAGATCCAGAACGCACTGAAGAAGGATGTGCCGCTGAAATCCGGCGGCTACCTGATCGTCGACCAGACCGAAGCGATGACCACAATCGACGTCAACACGGGCGGTTTCCTCGGTACGCGCAACCTCGAGGAAACGGTATTCCGCAACAACCTCGAAGCCGCGCAGGCGGCCGCGCGGCAGCTGCGACTGCGCAACCTCGGCGGCATCATCATCATCGACTTCATCGACATGACCGACGAAGAGCACCAGCGCCAGGTGCTGCGCCAGTTGCAGAAGTCGATGGCGCGCGATCACGCCAAGGCAACGGTGTACGACATGTCGCCGCTCGGTCTGGTCGAGATGACGCGCAAGCGCACCACCGAGAGCCTTGAGCGCCAGTTGTGCGAACCGTGCCCCGCCTGCGCCGGACGCGGCAGCATGAAGACGGCCGAGACGATCACCTACGAGATCTTCCGCGAGATCACGCGCGCGGTGCGCCAGTTCGATGCGCAGCAATTGCTGGTGCTGGCGGCGCCGAAAGTCGTCAATCGCATTCTCGAAGAGGACTCCGCGGCCGTCGCCGAGCTTGAGGAATTCATTGGCAAGACGATCCGCTTCCAGCCGGAAGAGCACTACTCGCAGGAACAGTACGATGTCGTGCTGTTGTAACCGCGCGGAGGACGTGTGACCGCCAACGGGCGTGCGCACCTGCGCCGGCTGCGCTTCGCGCTGCTGGCGATCGCCGCGACCTGCGTGATCCTGCTCGGCGTACTCGCCGGCGTCACCCAGTTGGCGATGCCTTGGCTCGCACAACATCCGGAGCGGGTCGGGCGCTGGCTGTCGGACCGGCTCGGTCGTCCGGTCACGATCGGACGGCTGGATGGCCGCTGGATGGGTGGTGGACCGCTGTTGTCGCTCGACGACGTGCGCATCGGCGGCGATTCGCCGGCGTCGACGCTGGTGATTCCTCATGCGGAACTCGCCTTCGACCTGTTCGCCCTGGTGCAGCGCAATCGCGCGGTCAGCGAATTCCGGCTTGCCGATGTCGAGCTGAAACTCGTGCACGAAGGCGGCGAGTGGAAGCTGCGCGACCTCGATCTCGGTGCCTCGAAGAGCGACGAACCGCTTTCGATGGGTGCGCTTGGCGCACTCGAGATCTCCCGGCTCAAACTCGCGGTCGAGGACAGCGAGCGCGGACTGCACACGCAACTGGTCGCGCCGGTGCTGCGGGTGCTCAACCGCGGCGCCGGCGTGCGGGTGCTCGGACGCGTGCGTCGCGCCGACAGTGACTCGCCGCCGCTCGATCTGGTTGCCGACCTCGACGTCGGTTCGCGCTCCGGCCAGATCTACCTGGGTGGTCGCGAGGTGGACTTCGCGCGTGTCGGCCAGGGCATGGCGCCCGCAGGCGTGCGTCCGCTGGGCGGTCATGGCGCGCTGCAGGTGTGGGCGCAGGTTGCGCAAGGGCAGGTCGCGGACGTGCGCGTGCGCCTGGATGCGCGTGAACTTCGCTTGTCGACGGATCAGGCGGTCGCGCTCGGCGAGGCCTTCGCGCCGGAGCCGCGTGTCGCGTTCGACCGCCTCGCTCTGGTCGCGCGCTGGATGCGCGACGCGGGTGGCTGGTCGCTCGACGTGGTCGATCTGGTCGCCAACAACGATCCCCCCGCGCGGCTGTCGATCGAACGGCGCGGCGATGATGCCCATCCGCGCTGGCGGGCGGGTGTCGATGCGCTGCAACTCGAACCGCTCGGCGACCTGGCCATGCTGGCCAGCGCATCACCGGCCGGATTGCGTCGCTGGCTGTACCTCGCGCATCCGCGCGGCACGTTGGAACACGCCGATATCGGCTGGAATGGCAGCGACGACTATCGCGTTGAGGCGCGCCTGCGCGGCGTGGAAATCGCGAGCGTCGAATCCATCCCGGGCGTGGCGCAGCTCGACCTCGACCTGATCGGCGACGCGGACGCGTTGCTGGCGACATTGCCACCGAAGCCGATCCGTGTCGATTATCCGCGCGTGTTCCGCCGGCCGTTCCTGTTCGCCACGTTCGCTGGTGACGTGGTCGCGCGGCGCATCGACGAGGGTTGGCGCATCGAAACCGATCGTCTCGGTTTCGAAGGCGAAGGCTATGGCGGAGAATTGCGCGGCAGCGTGGATGTCGTCGCGGGGCGCCGGCCAAGCGTCGATCTGTCCGCGCTCGTCGCGCATGGAGACGTGATCGCCGCGAAACTGTTCTGGCCAACCACTTCGATGTCGGCCAGGGCGATCGAATGGCTCGACCGCGCACTGGTCGGTGGCCGCATTGTCGAAGGGCGCGCCGCAATCCACGGCGACCTCGATGATTGGCCATTTCACGATCGCAGCGGAAGCTTCGTTGCGCAGGCGCATGTCGTCGACACCACGCTCGACTACCACGCCGAGTGGCCGCCCGCCGAGCACATGGACGCGATTGCGACGTTCATCAACGATGGCGTGCGCGTCGATTCGGACTCGCTCACCACGATGGGCACCAAAGTCGGCATGGCGAGCGCGTCGATCGAGGACTTCGGTCCGCTGCTGCTCGATGTGTCGGCCAGGGCGGAGGGCAGTGGCGCCAACCTCCTCGCCTTCCTGCGCGCGACGCCGATCGGCAAGCGCTACCAGGAGCAGTTGAAGGACATCGCGGTCGGCGGCAGGGGCGCGGTCGCGTTCACGTTGAATCTGCCGATCCGGCAGACCGAAGCGCTGTCGCTCGACGGCCGCGTCGATCTGGTCGGCGCGAAAATCGACCACAACGCCTACGGTCTGCACTTCACGGATGCGTCCGGCACGTTGCGCTTCAACCAGAAGGGTTTCATCGCCGACCAGCTCGACACGCAGTTCCGCGAACGCAAGGCGAAGCTGACGATTGCGGTCGGCGATTTCGTCGGCGAGCCGCGCAACGCGTTCGAGGCGAGCGTTGCTGGCAGTTGGCCGGTTGCCAGCGTATTCGCCGATGCGCCGATGCTGCTGCCGCTGCTCGGCAGCGTGCAGGGCGAATCGGAATGGACTGCGCGCGTAGCGGTCGAGCGTGGCGAGGGCGGTGCAACCCGCAGCGCACTCAGTCTCGACAGCGCGCTCGTCGGCAGTGCCATCGTTCTGCCAGCACCGCTTGCGAAAAGCGTGCAAGCGAGCGTGCCGTTCCATCTCGAACTCGGACTGCCCGTCGCGGGGCAGGCGTTCACGGCCCGGCTGGGCGATATCGCCAGCCTTGCGGGTCGCGCGCCTGGGCCGGATCGCGCGTTCGGCGCGCGCATCCAATTCGGTGCCGGCAAGGCCGCGGACCCGCCCGCGAGCGGCATTGTCATCGGTGGACGCATGCAGCGGCTCGATGCGGGCGCGTGGCTCGACCTGGTCGAATCGGGCAGCGGCGCCGGCTTCGTGCAGTCGATCGACGTGCGCGCGGCCGATTTCGTGTTCGGCGGCCGCCATTTCGACGACACCGGTCTCAAGGTCGAGAACGCACCCGCGACCACCACGATCACGCTGGATGGCGCCGCGCTTGCCGGCAGCCTCGAGGTTCCTCGCGGTGACATCGGCGCGCGCGGCATCACCGCGCATTTCGCGCGCATGCATTGGCCGGAGGCGCCAGCCGATGCGCCGGACGCGGGCGCGTTCGCCGACGTTGCGCCGGGCGCGTTGCCGCCGCTGCACCTCACGGTCGAGGATTTCCAGCTCGGCAAGGCGAGTTTCGGTTCGGCGCGGTTCGACAGCCATCCCGTCCCCGGGGGCATGCAGGTCGACACGCTCGAATCGCAGTCGCCGAACGTGAAGATGACCGCTCGCGGCGACTGGACCGGCGGCATCATCGAGAACCGCACGAACATGTCGATCGAACTGAGCGCGCAGAGTCTCGGCCGCATGATGGACGCGCTCGGTTTTCCTGGCCTGATCGATGGTGGCAGCACCAAGGCGACGATCGATGCAAGCTGGCTCGGCCCGCCGTCCGCGTTCGCGCTGGCCAAGCTCGACGGCACGCTCGGCATCGATGTCGCCGAAGGGCGCATCCTCGACGTGGAGCCCGGCGCGGGGCGCCTGTTCGGCTTGTTCTCGTTGACCGAGATCCCGCGCCGACTCAGCCTCGACTTCAGCGACTTCTTCCAGTCCGGCCTCGGTTTCAATTCGATCACCGGCACGTTTCGCCTCGCTGGCGGCAATGCGTATACCGATGGACTGAGGATCAAGAGTCCCGCGGCCGACATCGTCGTAAGCGGTCGCACCGGCCTGCGCAGCAAGGACTACGACCAGTTGATGGATGTGACGCCGCATGCAGGCGCGACCTTGCCGATCGTTGGCGCGCTCGCTGCGGGACCGGTTGGTGCGGCTGCCGGATTCGTCATGCAGGGCTTGTTCAACAAGCCGATCGGCAAGGCGGTTGCGCGCCGCTACAAGGTATCGGGGTCATGGGAAAAGCCGCAGATCACCCAACTGGCGCGGGTCCGCTCCCCCCGCGCGGCGCCGTCCGCCGCGGAAGAGCTGCCGGACGAGCCGACCCCGGCGCCGGCAGGAACTCCGCAGGAGCCGGGGGTGGACAAGCCCGCGCCCTGGATGGTGCTGCCGCCGCACCCGGACGACGACGGTTTGCAATAGGTTTGCTTGTGGTCCAGCATGCGCGGCCCCATTTGCAGGGCTTGGCGTTTGGCGAAAGCAGCACCGCGCCAGCCCCAGCGCACGGTCTTCTCGAATCACGAATCACGGCTTCCCATGTCCGACCTCATCACCCTCGCCGAACGCCGACTGCTGAGCCCCGGCGGCCTTGCCGCCGGCGACCTCGATGGCGTGTTCACGCGCCTGATGGGACCGTCGATCGACGCGGCGGATCTGTATTTCCAGCATTCGCGCAGCGAATCGTGGGTGCTCGAAGACGGCATCGTGAAGGACGGCTCCCACTCGATCGAACAAGGCGTCGGCGTGCGCGCGTTGTCCGGCGAGAAGGCCGGCTTCGCCTACTCCGACGAGATCGTGCTGCCGGCGCTGCTCGAAGCCGCGGGTTCCGCGCGTGCGATCGCGCAGGCGGGCGCCAACGGAATCGGCAAGCCGCTGGCGATCGCCACTACGCGAGCGCTGTATGCGCCGATCGATCCGATCGACAGCTTGTCCAATGAAGCGAAGATCGCCGTGCTGCGCGAAGTGGACGCGGCGTGCCGTGCCGCCGATCCGCGCGTGAAGCAGGTGATCGTCAGCATCGCGGCCGGGCTCGACACAGTGCTGATCGCGCACTCCGACGGTACGCTTGCGGCGGATGTGCGCCCGTTGGTGCGCATGAACGTGCAGGTGATCGCCGAGGCGAACGGCCGGCGCGAGTCGGGCAGCAGCGGCGGTGGCGGCCGCTACGGCTTCCCGGAACTGCTCGAGAATGGCTGCGCACAGGCATTCGCGCGTGAGGCCGTGCGCGCCGCCCTGGTCAACCTCGAAGCGGTGCCCGCGCCGGCCGGAAACATGCCGGTCGTGCTCGGTCCGGGCTGGCCCGGAGTGCTGCTGCACGAAGCAATCGGCCATGGTTTCGAAGGCGACTTCAATCGCAAGGAAACGTCCGCGTTCGCCGGCATGCTCGGCGAGAAAGTCGCGGCCGATGGAGTCACCGTGGTCGACGACGGCACGCTCGCCGGTCGACGTGGTTCCCTCAGCATCGATGACGAAGGCACCCCGACGAAGTGCACCGTGCTGGTCGAGAACGGCGTCATGAAGGGTTACATGCAGGACAAGCTCAACGCGCGCCTGATGGGCATGGCGCCGACCGGCAACGGCCGGCGCGAATCGTTCGCGCACCTGCCGATGCCACGCATGACCAATACCTACATGCTGCCCGGCCAGCGCGATCCGGGCGAGATCATTGCCTCGGTCAAGCGCGGACTGTATGCGCCGAATTTCGGGGGCGGTCAGGTCGACATCACGAATGGCAAGTTCACCTTCTCGGCGAGCGAGGCGTACCTGATAGAGAACGGCAAGGTCACGCGTCCGGTCAAGGGCGCGACCCTGATCGGTTCCGGCGCGGAGGTGCTCAAGCGCGTGTCGATGATCGGCAATGATCTCAAGCTCGACGAAGGCGTCGGCGTATGCGGCAAGGACGGCCAGAGCGTGCCCGTCGGCGTCGGCCAGCCGACGCTGAAGATCGACAGCATGACCGTCGGTGGCACCGCCGCATGACGCTCTCGATCTTCACCGTCGGTCCCGTGCCACGCTCGTGATGGTCTGCTGGTAGGAGCAGCGCGGGCGCGGCAGGCATTCGGCTCGTGCCGGGCATCGGTCGTGCCTGCAGCGCTCCGTCAAGAGTGTCGCTCGCGCAGACATTTGCCCCCACGCAAGCGTCAGGCGCTGTCGTCGAGCAATTCACGCAGCTCGCGAAAGAGTTCGCGGAACGCATGCGGTGGCTTGTTCGCCTTGCGTTCGGCAAGCGCGTTGCGCACGAGCGTACGCAGGTGCTGGCGGTCGGCGCCGGGGTGCTGCGCGATGAGCTCGGCGAGCGCGTCGTCACCGTCGGCGAGGAGGCGCTCGCGCCAGGTTTCGAGACGATGCATCGCCGCGGTTTCGCGATGGGCCTTCTCGCGGTCGACGCTGAGCGCGTAGCGGATCGCCTCGACCGCTTCCTCGTCGAGCTTTCGCAGCTGCTTGGCGAGGAACTGGTTCTGGCGTTTGCGTGCAATATGGGAGGACACCGCACGGGTGCGCCGGACCTCTTCGCGCAGTTCGTCATCGAGCGGGACGCGCGCCAGTTCGGCCTCGCTCAGCGCGGCCAGCGTTTCAGCCAGCTTGAGGATATCGAGCGCGTCGCGGCGTTGCTGGCTTCGGCTTGGGCCAAGGGCCTCGTCCGATGATTCGTCGTGCAGGTCGTGCATCACGGTTTCCGGGATAATGCAGCAATGAATGCCATCGTGAACCACAAAGATACCAGCTCTGCCGACCTCGACCGCCTCGCCTCGATCGCCGAAGACGTGATCCGCCTGGCGCGCAGCAAGGGCGCCAGCGAGGCGGATGTCGCTGCCAGCATCGACCTGGGGCTCAGCGTCGGCGTGCGCCTCGGCGAGGTCGAGACGGTCGAACGCACGCGCGATCGTGGCGTCTCGGTGACGGTCTACTTCGGGCGGCGCAAGGGATCTGCCAATACCGCCGACCTCGATCCGAAGTCGATCGAACAGACCGTCGAGCACGCCTGCGCGATCGCGCGTTACACCGAGGAGGATCCGGCCAACGGCCTCGCCGATCCGGCCCTGCTGGCGAAGGCGCTCCCCGACCTCGACCTGTGGCATCCGTGGGACATCACGCCCGAGGAAGCGATCGCGCTGGGTGTGGAGATCGAAGACGCGGGGCGCAGCTTTGACCCGCGCATCGACAACTCCGATGGCGCATCGGTGCAGGTTGGCGCCTCGCTGACTGCGTATGCGAACTCGCTCGGCTTTGTCGGTACCGAACGCGGCACGCACCATTCGCTGTCGGTTGCGCTGATTGCCGAGGACGAAAACGGCATGCAGCGCGACTACTGGTACGACAGCGTGCGTCGTGCGTCCGATTTCATGCCGGCCGCGCAGCTCGGTCGCAAGGCCGCCGAGCGGACCGTCTCGCGGCTCGGCGCACGTCGCCTGTCAACCCGCGACTGCCCGGTGCTGCTGGTGCCGGAAGTCGCGCGCAGCCTGATCGGGCATTTCCTGTCCGCGGTCAGTGGCGGTGCGCTGTACCGTCGCGCCAGCTTTCTCGTCGACCATGTGGGCAAGCCGGTGTTCCCCGCGTGGATGCAGGTGGTCGAGCGCCCGCACATCCTGCGCGGGCATGGTTCGACCGCGTTCGACTCGGAAGGCGTCGCGACATGCGATTCGGACCTGATCAAGGACGGCGTGCTCGAGCGCTATATCCTCGGCAGCTATTCCGCGCGCAAGCTTGGTTTGCAGTCGACTGGGAATGCGGGCGGAGTTCAGAACATCGTCGTCGAATCCGGCACCGACGATTTTGCCGCGATGCTCAGGCGCATGGGCAGCGGCCTGCTGGTGACCGAGCTGATGGGGCAGGGCGTTTCGCTGATCACTGGTGACTATTCGCGCGGCGCCAGCGGCTTCTGGGTCGAGGATGGCCAAATCGCGTATCCGGTCGAGGAAATCACGATCGCGGCGAACCTGCGCGACATGTTCCAGGGCATCGCTGCGATTGGCGCCGACGTCGATCCGCGTTCGCATATCCTGACCGGTTCGATCCTGCTCGAGCGGATGACCATCGCCGGCGAATAGCTGTCTGCCAAGGTCGGCGCGACGGTCGGACGCACCTGCTCGTCCCTTGGAAAGATCGACTGCGCCTCCCGACCAAAGGACTTCCGCGAGTGCGATGGGGATTGATCACAGCATCGATATTCGTGCTCGCGAGTGTCGCTGCGCGGGAGAATACGCAGGCGAGCACGCTCGAGGAAGCTCTCGAGACGATCGAGTGGCCGGCGCCACCGGAGTGCGTGGAGCAGCGATCGAAACACTTCTGGTGGGTCGATACCTGCGCGTTCAAACGCCGTCGTGACTCTGTCGCCGCGTTGGATGCGGATGCGGGAGAAGCGCTTTCGCCGGGAATCTACTCCGTGTCCACCGGTTACACCGGGCTGGACATCGCGCTCGACCGCGACGGTTGGGTCGGCTACAAGGAGTCGGCTGATGCCGGCGTGGCTCTCGGAGTCGAGGGCCGCTATGCGGTTCGCGATGGCCGTTTGATCGTCAACCTCGACGACACGGATCGCCCACCGAACACGCCGGCGCAGCAAGCGTTCGTGATCGTGCGCTGGGACGATCGGGTTGCGCTCGTGCCCGAGGGTTCGATGGCTTTCATCGTCAACGAACTGAATACCCGGTTCGACAGTTTCACCGCCTCGTTCATGTGGAATGACACTGCGCTGCAGCGCCCGCGCGACAGAGGCAGACCACCGTGCGGCCTGCCCGTCGTGGAAGGCGAATGGCGCCGTCGCATGCACGCAGTGCCGGTCGCTGCGACGATCGTCGCGGCCCGGCCGGACGTCGCGGCGGCGACGAAGTACTCTCCGGAAGACGCGAACCTGCACCATTACCGCATCGACATCGATGCCGGCAGCGATGCCGGGTTGTTCGAGGGCATGTTTCTCGACGATCTCGGCGCGACCTCACCGCACGTATGGCTTCGCGCGATCGTCGATCGCGTCGATGCGAAGAAGGCGAGTGCGAAGCTCAACGTCGTTCGCAAAAAGACGACCGTCTCGCTCGACGACGTGCCCATCGGCGCCGGTATCCGCCTCTATAGCGGTCCGCGGTGGCAGCCGCGTGCCTGTGCGGCGCCGGCGTCGGCCGGCGACGGAGCCGGGCATCTGCCGGCGAAGCCGTGACTTCCGCGCTATTGTGCTCCCCGCCGCCCGACGCAATATCGTATCCGCCACCCCACGGAGACATCGCATGAGCGACAACGACACCACGACTCCGAACGTCGAACCGCAGGCGCCGCTGCCTGCGACCCAGTCCAGCGACGAGCGGACCTGGGCGCTGATCGGTCATCTTTCCGCGTTCAGCGCGTTCATCACCGGGATCGGCTGCATCGCCGGCCCGTTGATCGTGTGGCTGGTCAAGCGCGACACGATGCCGTTCGCGGCCGATCAGGCCAAGGAAGCACTGAACTTCAACATCACGCTCGCGATCGCATTCACGGCGCTGGTGCTGTTCTCGATCGTCACATTCGGCATTGGCCTGCTGATCGCATGGCCGATCGGCGCGGTTCTGTGCGTCGCCTGGTTCGTCCTGACGATCATCGCCGCGATCAAGGCGAACGAGGGCATCGCGTACCGCTATCCGTTCACCCTGCGCCTGGTGAAATAGGCAGGTAATCCCGCGCCGCCGGCCGCGCGAGGCCGGCGCGCCTTCGAGTGCCGGACTCAGCTCGCGCGCTCGGCGACGAAGCGGGCGAGGTCGCGCAGCGCCGTCGCATTCGCGAGCGGTTCGATGGCGTCGAGTGCCGTCATGGTCAGCCGCGTCAGTTCCGAGCGCGAGGCTTCGATGCCGAGGATGGCCGGATAGGTCGGCTTGTTGGCCGCGACGTCCTTGCCGGCGGTTTTGCCGAGCTGGGTCGTATCGGCTTCAATGTCGAGCAGGTCGTCGCGGATCTGGAACGCGAGTCCTATCGAATGGCCGTAGGTCTCGAGCGCGGCGAGAGTCCGTGCGTCATTGCAACCGGCCGCCAGCGCGCCAAGGCGCACCGAGGCGCGGATCAGCGCGCCGGTCTTGTGCACGTGCATGCGTTCGAGTTCGCTGGCGGAAAGCACTTTGCCGACCGCGGCGAGGTCGAACGCCTGGCCGCCGGCCATGCCGTGCGAGCCGCACGCGCCGGCGAGCGTTCGCAGCATCACGAGGTGGCTGGCCGGCTCCGCCGCCAGCATGAAGTCGTTTGCGAGCACTTCAAACGCGAGGGCTTGCAGCGCATCGCCGGCGAGGATCGCCATCGCTTCGCCGAACACGATGTGGCAGGTCGGCCGGCCGCGCCGGATGTTGTCATCATCCATCGCCGGCAGGTCATCATGCACGAGCGAGTACGCATGGATGATCTCGACCGCGGCGGCTGAGGAATCGAGCCGCCCGAGCGGTGCGCCGAATGCATGCCCGGTCGCATACACGAGCAACGGGCGCAGGCGCTTGCCGCCACCGAGCACCGCATAACGCATCGCACGATGCAGTTCGACCGGCGGTTGCGACTCATCGGGGAGCGCGCGCGCGAGCGCTTCGTCCGCTCGCGCCGACAGCGCCAGGAGTTCAGGGGTCAGGTCGTTCACTCAGGAAGGGATGCTCTTGATGATCTGGTTCCGTTTCGCCCTGAGCGCAGGCCCCCAGGGCCGGAGTCGAAGGGTTCGTCGGCGTTTCGAATTCGTTCGCTGCCGCTCGCTGCGCCCAACGCGAACGGATGCGGGACCCTGCTCGCGCTTGATGAAAAGTGCGGCCACCGCTCTGGATTCCCTGGTCGCGATGGCGCCCAAGGCAACGCGGTCCTGGTCGAAGTGGGCGATCAGGGAGGATCGCAAAGGCTACGGCACGTCGGGATCGAAAGGTTGCGTGCTGTCCGCTGAAGCAGGGTCAAGCAGCTGGCTCACGCGCAGCTTGGCCTGATCGAGCGCGCCCTGACAATTGCGGTACAGCGCGATGCCGCGCTCGAACGACTGCAGCGACTCGTCGAGGCTGAGCTCGCCATGCTCCATCCGCCCGACAAGCTGTTCGAGTTCGTCGAGGGATTTCTCGAAATCGGCGACTTGCGAGGCGGCGGCGGGGGAATCTTGCGCGGAAACTTTCGGCATGGGCACGAACGCTAGCTCAGCACATCGGCAAGATCAATCGCCAGATGGCCCCCGCCGGGTCGCGCGCCCTTGTCGGCCGTGGTCCAGACGATGCGTGCGTCGAGTGGCGCGAGCAGTTCCGCACCGGCCTCGCTAAGCCAGACGTCGGCGACTGCAACCAGCCTGTCGTTGGCATCGAACAGCAGCGGCATGCGACCGCGCTTCCACGGCGGAATGCCCGCTTCCTGGAACAGGTCGCGCAGTTCGCGCGTGCGCCCGCCGCTCGAAAGCCGCAG
The DNA here is from genome assembly GCF_044227025.1 of Dokdonella sp. Classification (GTDB taxonomy): domain Bacteria; phylum Pseudomonadota; class Gammaproteobacteria; order Xanthomonadales; family Rhodanobacteraceae; genus Dokdonella_A. The sequence continues at coordinate 20,542 of NZ_JBGAFX010000002.1, forward strand.
GCTTTCACCGCCGCGACGGAAACGCACTTGCAGTGGCGCCGGCAAACGCACGGACCCGTCCGCGCCCTGCAGATGCAACGCGCCCACATCGAGCGGCAGCGACAGTGGCTGACCGTCGAACGGCGCGACCCAGTCGAGCGGCGGGAATTGCAGCGGCGCCAGCGCGTGCAGCAGGTCGCGATAGCGCCGAACCTCGGTGCCGGGCCAGCGCACGCAAGGTTGGCGATCCTCGCCGGCTTCACCGAGTTGACGCACGAGTTCGGCAGCCTGGAAGTGGGTTGGCTCCGGCAGTTCGAGCGCGCGCAACCAGCGTCGCAACACCGGATCGCGCAGCGCGGTCGGCAGCGCCAGCCATTCGCGGAAGTGCAGGGTCGAAGGGTCGAGACCCTGGATGCGCGCAAGCGCACGGTCGGCCTCTGCGTCGATGAATTCCGCGGCAGCGCGCGCCCATGCCGCGCTTTGCGCGATGCTGCTCTCCGCCTCCGGCCAGCGCGCGCTGATGCGCGGCATCACCTGCATGCGCAGGTAGTTGCGGTCGATGGTCTGGTCGGCGTTGCTCGGATCGGCGATCCAGCCGAGCTGATGGTATTCCGCGTACTCGCGCAGCGCCGCGCGCGGCAACAACAGCAGCGGGCGCCAGGCGAACCCGCGCCCGAGGCGACGCAGCGGACGCATCGCGCCGATGCCTTCGGGACCGGCGCCGCGCAACAGCTTCAACAGCACGGTCTCGGCCTGGTCGTCGCGATGATGGGCCAGCGCGACGATCTCGCCGGGCGCCATCAGCGTTTCGATCGCGGCGTAACGCGCGCGCCGCGCGCTGGCTTCGAGGCCGAGGCCTGGCCCGCGCACGACGTCGACCGCGCGCACGATCAGCTCGACCCCGATGGCGTTGGTGAAATCGCGGCATTTGCGCGCCCACAGCTCGCTTTCCTCATGCAGTCCATGGTCGACATGCACGGCGCGCAGGCCGCGCGCGCGCACGCTTTCCGACTGCGCCAGCGCATGCAGCAGGACGGCCGAATCGAGCCCGCCGCTGAACGCGGCGAGCAGCGGAGTCTGCGGCAGCTCGGCGAGGGCGGCCTCGATCAGATCGCGGATGCGGCGGAAAGGCATTTCGGCGGTGTCAGATGCGCATCAGTTCCAAGAGCACACGACCTTGCCACAGTTGCCCGCGTCCATCAGGTCGAAACCCTTCTGGAAGTCGTCGATGTGGATCTGGTGGGTCAGCACCTTCTGCAGCGGGAAACCGCTCAGCACCATCTGGGTCATCTTGTACCAGGTCTCGTACATGCGCCGGCCGTAGATGCCGTGCAGGGTCAGGCCCTTGAAGATGACCTTGTCCCAGTCGATGCCGGCGCCATTCGGCAGGATGCCGAGCAGGGCGACCTTGCCGCCGTGGTACATGCAGTCGAGCATGTCGTTGAACGCGCGTGGGTTGCCGCTCATCTCGAGGGCAACGTCGAAGCCCTCCATGTGCAGGTCCTTGACGACTTCCTTGAGCGACTGCTTGGCAACATTGACCACTCGCGTCGCGCCCATGTCGGCGGCAAGCTTGAGACGGTAGTCGTTGACGTCGGTCACGACGACATTGCGCGCCCCGACGTGCTTGCAGATGCCGGCGGCGATGATGCCGATCGGACCGGCTCCGGTGATCAGCACGTCCTCGCCGATCACGTCGAACTCGAGCGCGCAGTGCGCGGCGTTGCCGTACGGGTCGAAGAATGCGGCCAGTTCGCTCGGGATCTGGTCGGGGATCGGCCACAGGTTGGACGACGGCATCGCCACGAACTCGGCGAATGCACCATTGCGGTTGACGCCGATGCCGACCGTGTTAGGGCACAGGTGCTGCTTGCCGGCGCGACAGTTGCGACACACACCGCACACGAGGTGGCCTTCGGCCGAGACCCGCTGGCCGAGGGTGTACCCGCGCACGCCCGGACCCATGTCGACGATGCGTCCGACGAATTCGTGGCCGATCACCAGCCCCGGCTTGATCGTGCGCTGCGACCACTCGTCCCATTTGTAGATGTGCAGGTCGGTGCCGCAGATCGCGGTCTTTTCCAGCTTGATCAGCACCTCGTTCGGGCCGATCTCCGGAACCGGGACCTGTTCCATCCAGATTCCCGGCGCGGCCTCGCGCTTGACCAGAGCCTTCATCGTCGCTTGCGACATGGGACATGACCGTTGGCGGCGCCGGCTGGCGCGTAGCCCTGAAGTATACGGCGAGCCGGCAAGCAGGCGGGCGTACCGAGCGAACGGCCGCGCGGAAGCTGCGGGCGGGCGGATCGCCGGGCACTCCTCGCGGGATTGAGAACGGGTCGGCTTGTGCCGTCGCTCCATTGCGCAGACACTATTGGCATATGCCGTGCAAGTGGCATTGGAGGGAATCGACGGGGGGTCGATGGCTATTCTGGATTTCTTCAAGCGGTTGTTCGCGGGGGGTGGCAGTGCGTCGCGCCCGCCGCCTCAGCGCCGTTCCGGCGCGAGATTGAACGCGCGCGGCGGCATGCGCGTGCTGGTGGTGGACGATTCGACGACGGTGGTCTCGCTGCTCGGGCGCATGCTGCGGCAGAACGGCTACGTGGTGCTGGAGGCGTTCGACGCCGAGAAGGGCATCGAGGTCGCGATGAGCGAACGCCCCGACCTGGTTTTCCTCGACATCGTGTTGCCCGGAATGAGCGGCTTCGCGGCCCTGCGCCAGTTGCGCCGGCAACCGCTGACGCGCGAGATCCCGATCATCATGATGAGCGGCAACGAGCAGGCGACCGAACAGTTCTATGCGCAACGCATCGGGGCGGACGATTTCATGAAGAAGCCCTTTTCGCGCGCGGAAGTCTTCATGCGAATCGAGAACCTGCTCGACGTTTCGCTGCTGCCGCGGCGCCATATGCACACGCCGGCGCCAGTGGCTCCGACGACGGAGTCGTCGGCAGTGCCGTGAGGCCCGCCCGCTGCGTATACGCGCCCCGACACTCACGCGGCAGCTGATGAACCGCGTCGATAATCGACCAGCGGCGATTTTCCTGATGGGACCGACCGCGAGCGGCAAGACCGCGCTCGCGTGCGCGCTGGCGGAGCGTTTTCCGCTGGACCTCGTGAGCGTCGATTCCGCGCTGGTATACCGCGGACTCGACATCGGCGCCGCCAAGCCCGATCGCGCGACGCTGGCACGCCATCCGCACCGACTGGTCGATATCCGCGAGCCGCATGAGGCATATTCCGCCGCCGATTTCCGCCGCGATGCGCTGCTCGCAATGGACGAAATCCAGCGCGCTGGGCGGGTGCCGCTGCTGGTCGGCGGCACCGGCCTGTATTTCCGGGCGCTCGAGCGAGGCCTCTCGGTCTTGCCGGACGCCGATCCGGAGCTGCGTCGCCGCCTTGCCGGCGAAGCCGCGGCGATCGGCTGGGCGCGCATGCACGCGCGATTGCAGCAGCTCGATCCGCTCGCGGCGCAGCGCATCCGGCCTCGCGACGCGCAGCGCATCCAGCGCGCGCTCGAGGTGATCGAGCTCAGTGGCAAGCCGCTTTCCAAATTGCAGTCCGGCCCCGGCGACCGCCTTCCGTGGCGGTTGCTGAAACTCGCGCTGGTGCCGGTCGATCGCGCACCGCTGCACGAGCGCATCGCGCGCCGCTTCGACCAGATGCTTGCCGACGGATTCCTCGACGAGGCGCGTCGCCTGCGCGCATTGCCGGCGTGGCAGGCCGACCTGCCGGCCATGCGCGCGGTCGGCTATCGCCAGGCGTGGCCGCTGCTGGCCGGTGAACAGGACGCCGCGACCTTCCGCGATCGTGCGATATTCGCCACGCGCCAACTCGCGAAACGTCAAATTACGTGGCTGCGCAGCGAACTGGATGCGCGGTGGTTCGATCCCGATCGCGACGGTTTGGCCGAAATTGCGCTCGAAGCTCTGCATCTGGCCGGAATTGGCGCACATCCGTCGCGGTAATGTGCACCGCGTCGTTTTCTTTTGTCTTGACTACTCGTTAAGATTGTCGAAACTGAATACGGATTGAATCGGGGGCGGGCGCGGCTGACTTGCGCATCGCACGGCTTTTGCCGATTCGGGACCTCGCTACTGGAGAACAAGACCATGTCCAAGGGGCAGTCGTTGCAGGATCCGTTTCTCAATGCGTTGCGACGTGAGCGCATCCCGGTTTCGATCTATCTGGTGAACGGCATCAAGTTGCAGGGCACGGTCGAGTCGTTCGACCAGTTCGTGGTCCTGTTGCGCAACACCGTGAGCCAGATGGTCTACAAGCACGCGATCTCCACCGTCGTTCCTTCGCGCAACGTGCGTGTCAGCGGGCCGGACGGCGTCGTGCATGGCGGTGTGGCGGCGCCGGCGCCGGAGCCACACGAGGAAGGCGGCGAGTCCTGAGCGGCACGCGGACCTTGAAGATGCGGCCTGCCGGCCGCATTCAGTGTGGTCCGCCAGTGCAGGTGACTTCCTCTGTTTGAGCGATCCAGAAAAGGCGAGCGCGCGCTCCTGCTGCAACCGCAGGCGCCGGGCCGTGCCGATCCCCTTGCGCTCGACGAATTCTCCGAACTGGCGCGTTCGGCCGGCGCGAGCGTCGTCGGCACCCTGACGGCGCGCGTCGAGCGTCCCAACCCCCGCTACTTCGTCGGCACCGGCAAGGCGGAGGAACTGCGCGAGCATCGCGCCGCACTCGATGCCGACATCATCCTCGTAAACCATGCGCTAAGCCCGGTGCAGGAGCGCAACCTCGAGAAGCTGACCGAGTGCCGTGTGGTTGACCGTACCGGCCTGATCCTCGACATCTTCGCGCAGCGCGCCCGCTCGCACGAAGGCAAGCTGCAGGTCGAGCTGGCGCAGCTCAAGCACATGTCGACACGCCTGGTGCGCGGGTGGACCCATCTCGAGCGCCAGCGCGGCGGCGCCATCGGCCTCCGCGGACCCGGGGAGACCCAGCTCGAACTCGATCGGCGCCTGCTCGCCGATCGCGTCAAGCAATTGCAGAAGCGCATGGAGAAGGTCGAGACGCAGCGCGCCACTGCCCGCCGCTCGCGCCAGCGCAACGAATTGCCGGTTGTCGCGCTCGTCGGCTACACGAATGCCGGCAAGTCGACCCTGTTCAATGCCTTGACCGGCGCTGCGGTATACGCGGCGGACCAGTTGTTCGCGACGCTCGATCCGACCATGCGCCGCCTCGACGGGCTCGACTGCGGCCCGGTCGTGCTCGCCGACACCGTCGGCTTCATCCGCGACCTGCCGCACGACCTCGTCGCCGCGTTCCGCTCGACGCTCGCCGAAGCGCGCGACGCCGACTTGTTGCTGCATGTCGTCGATGCATCCGACCCGGAACGCGACGAGCGCATCCTCGATGTCGAGCAGGTGCTGAGGGAAATCGGTGCCGACGAATTGCCGCAGGTGCTGGTGTACAACAAGGTCGACTTGTTGAAGGCCGACCTTCCCGTCGATGACGATCAGGAGGGGGATCGGCAAGTGCTGGTCAACGGTGTCGCGCCGCCATCGCGGGCCGTTCCGGCCTCGCGGGTCGACTACCTCGATGGCGGCGAATTGCCACGGGCGTGGGTGTCGGCGATCAGTGGTGCCGGCATCGACGGCCTGCTGCATGCGATCGGCGGCCGACTCGGCAGCGAACGCGTGCGCGCCGAATTGCTGCTCCCTGCCGATGCCGGGCGCCTGCGAGCGCGCCTGCATGCGCAAGGCCTGGTCGCCGGTGAGCATGCCGACGAACACGGGTGGCATATACGCATCGACGCGCCGCGTGCGCTGGTCGAGCCGCTGTTCGGCTTGCCGGGTGGCGATGGCGAATGGCTGCGCACGCACTTGCTTGCCGCCGCCCAAGCCCCTACCTACAATCCTTCGACGTCCGCGGCGTGACGCGGGCGATCGTTTTCGATCGCCGTCTGGATGGCATCTCCCCACCCCAACCTTCATCGAAGGCGTGGTCATCGAGGCCAACCGCGCATTCGCGTTCCGCAACGAGGTGAGCAATGGCATGGAATGAACCGGGCAGCGGCAACAAGCAACGCGACCCCTGGCGCGACAACAGTGGCGGCAGCGGCGGTCCGTCGCCCGATTTCGACGCGCTTCTGGCGCGTGCGCGCGACCTGCTGAAGCGCCTGTTCGGTGGCGGCAATGGCGGCTTCGTCGTCGCGTTGATCGGTGCAGCAATCGCCTGGTGCGCGTGGGACAGCGTCGTGCGCGTGAATGCGAGCGACACCGGTGTCGTGCTGCGCTTCGGCCAGTTCTCGCGGCTGATGACGCCCGGCATCAACCTGAAGTTTCCGCGCCCGATCGAGACGGTCGTGCCGGTCGGCATTGGCAAGACTCTGCAGACAAACGACCAGGTGCGCATGCTGACCAAGGACGAGAACATCGTGCAGGTCGACTTCAACGTGCAGTACAAGATCGCCGATGCGCAGTTGTACCTGTTCGGACTGCGCGATCCCGATGTCACGCTCGGACAGGCCGCGGAGAGCGCCGTGCGCACCGTGATCGGCAGCAGCGACATGGACACGATCCTGTCCGGCCAGCGCACCGAATTGATGGTGCAGGCCAAGCAGCTGCTGCAGGCGACGCTCGACCAGTACAAGGCCGGCCTCGTGATCAGCGAGATGAATTTCCAGAACGTGCGTCCGCCGCAGGAGGTCAAGGACGCGTTCGATGCGGCCAACAGTGCGTTGCAGGACAAGTCCCGGCTCGAGGAAGAGGCGAAGGCCTACGCGAGCCAGGTCGTGCCGGAGGCGCGTGGCGATGCGGCCGGAACGCGCGCCGAGGCGGAAGGCTTCAAGGCCGAGCGCATTGCGCGCGCCGAGGGCGATGCGCAACGCTTCAACCTGGTTGAACAGCAGTACCGCGCCGCGCCCGACGTGACACGCAAGCGCCTGTACCTGGAAACCATGGAGCAGGTCGTCGCGAACACACCGAAGGTGATCGACCTGTCGTCGGGCAAGAACATCCTCAATCTGCCTGGGTCGACGGACGCGCGCGTGCCTGTCGCGACCGTGATCACGCCCGATTCGGGCAAGGGAGTCCGCTGATGCGCGCCGGTACCCTCATAGCCCTGCTGCTCGCGGTACTCGTCGCGGCGAATTCCATGTTCGTCGTGCGCGAGGGGCAGACCGCGATCCTGCTGCAATTCGGCCGTATCGTGCGCACCGACTTCAAGCCAGGCCTGCACTTCCGCATTCCGCTGGTGCAGCAGGTACAGCGTTTCGACAAGCGTGTGCTGACCCTGGACTCCGCGCCCGAGCGCTACCTGACTTCGGAAAAGAAGGACGTCAACATCGACTTCTTCGTGAAGTGGCGCATCACCGACGCGAGCAAGTTCTTCGTCGCCGCCGCCGGCAACGAGAGCAACGCGCAAACGCTGGTCGTGCCGATCGTCAAGGAAGGCCTGCGCACCGCGATCAATTCACGCACGTTGCAGGAACTCGTCTCCGGCGGCCGCGCGGACGTGACCCAGCATCTGGTCTCGGATGCGAATGCCAAGACGCAGGGGCTCGGCATCGATGTGATCGACCTGCGTATCAAGCGCATCGACCTGCCCGAGGACGGCACCGTGATCGGTTCCGTCTACGACCGCATGAAGTCGGAACGCAAGAAGGTCGCGAGCAAACTGCGTGCGGAGGGCGAGGAGCAGGCGCGCACGATCAAGGCCGATGCCGACCGCCAGGTGCAGGTGATCAAGGCGGAGGCGTATCGCGACGCGCAGAAGACGCGCGGCGAGGGCGATGCCGCCGCCTCGCAGATCTACGCGTCCGCGTACGGTCGCGACGGCGAGTTCTACGCGTTCTACCGAAGCCTGGAAGCGTACCGCGAGGCGTTTTCGACCTCGAACGGCACGCTCGTGCTCGATCCGAAATCGGAATTCCTGCACTACCTGCAGGACAGCAAGTAACCGCGTGGGCAGCGACCTCGCCGCTGCCCTGTGCCTGGTGCTGGTGCTCGAAGGCCTGTTCCTGTTCGCCTCGCCGCACGCCTGGAAGCGCATGGCCGAGCAGATGCAGCGGATCGAGACGCGCGCCCTGCGAATGATCGGCGGCGGCATGGTGCTCGCGGGGCTGATCCTGCTGAGGATTCTCCGCTGACGGATTCGCGCCTGCCGCGGGTGTGATCTTGGGCGACTGGCACTACAATCCGCGTCCTTGCGACGAAACCAGTCGCGGTACGGACCGAAGCGAGAACATCATGGGCAAGTCGGTAGTCATTCTCGGGGCCCAGTGGGGCGATGAAGGCAAGGGCAAGATCGTCGACCTGCTGACGCAGGACATCGGCGCGGTCGTGCGCTTCCAGGGCGGCCACAACGCCGGCCACACGCTCGTCATCAAGGGCAAGAAGACCGTGCTGCACCTGATCCCCTCCGGCATCCTGCGCGACGACGCGCTGTGCCTGATCGGCAACGGCGTGGTGTTGTCGCCGGCCGCGCTGCAGAAGGAGATCGCCGAGCTGGAAGCGAGCGGCGTGGAGGTGCGTTCGCGCCTGAAGATCAGCCCGGCGACTCCGCTGATCATGCCGTACCACATAGCGCTCGACCAGGCGCGCGAGAAGGCGGCCGGCGGCAAGGCGATCGGCACCACCGGCCGCGGCATCGGCCCCGCCTACGAGGACAAGGTCGCACGCCGCGGCATCCGGGTCGCCGACCTGCATTATCCGAAGCAGCTCGCCGAGCTGCTGCGCACGGCGCTCGATTACCACAACTTCGTGCTGACGAAGTTCCTCGGCGTCGAGGCGGTCGACTTCCAGAAGACTCTCGACGAAGCGCTCGCGTTCGGCGAGTACGTCGAGCCGATGAAGTCCGATGTCGCCGGGATCCTGCACGACCTGCGCAAGCAGGGTCGCAAGGTGCTGTTCGAAGGCGCGCAGGGTGCGCTGCTCGACATCGACCACGGCACCTATCCGTATGTGACCTCGTCGAACACGACGGTCGGCGGGGCGCTCGCCGGAACCGGCGTCGGCGCCGACTACATCGACTACGTGCTCGGCATCGCCAAGGCCTACGCGACGCGCGTCGGCGGCGGTCCGTTCCCGACCGAACTCGACGACGCGATCGGCCAGGGCATCCGCGATCGCGGTCAGGAATACGGTGCCTCTACCGGTCGTCCGCGTCGTTGTGGCTGGATGGACATCGTCGCGCTCAAGCGCGCGGTCGCGATCAATGGCATCACCGGCCTGTGCATCACCAAGCTCGACATCCTCGACGGCATGGACAAGCTGAAGATCTGCATCGCGTACGAGTACCGTGGCAAGCGCACCGAATACGCGCCGCTCGACGCCGCCGGCTGGGAAGAGTGCACGCCGGTCTATCTCGAATTCCCCGGTTGGCAGGAATCCACCCACGGCATCACCGAATGGGACAGGCTGCCGCCTGCCGCACGCGCCTATCTGCGCGCGCTGGAGGAACTCGCAGGCTGCCCACTCGCGATCGTCAGCACGGGTCCGGACCGAGACGCGAACATCGTCCTGCGCGATCCGTTCGCCTGAACGCAACGGTTTTCCCAACGCCCAAGTAACGGCGGATCCTCGCTTCAGGCAATGGTCACCTTGCGCGGACTACGGTTGATTTCGAATCAATCGACGCAGGGAGGAACGCCATGAACAGCCGATTGCCGGAAAATGGCCAGAAGGTGCAGGTGAAGCTGCGCGCAGGGGAGTGGCAGGACGCAATCTATCGCGGCGACGACTTCGTCGATCGTTACGGGTTGCCGCTTGCGTTCGACAAGATCCAGGAATGGCGGCCTGCGTCGATGCGCGGCATCCCGGCCCCGTTGAGCGGGGCATACCGCTGAAGATCCGTAGGGGCACGCGACCCGGGTCTGCGACAGCCCGTGGTGGCGTGAGCACGCCTGCTACACTGCCTGCCGGATCACATCGTTCGAGCCGGGCATGGGGACACGAGGTTCCGAACCGCAGTCGGCCAGCGACAGCGTCCCGGCGGAAGATCTTTCGCCCTCGCGACGCCGGGCGCGCATCGCCGAGCTGGAACGGGAGCTCGCACGCCTCAAGGCCGCCAGTGACGGCGCACCCGAACGCCTGACCACGGTCCATGTGCCTGCGCAATTCGAGCAACCGTTCCTGCGCGCGCAGGAATATGTCTCGCGCTACTTCGCCGACCGCATCGAACACCCCGATACCGCCACGATCTCGATTGCGGGCGAACGCTACGTGCTGTTGCGCGCCGCGTCGTTGTCGGTCGAGTTCGTCGAAATGGTCATGAAGCTCTACCAGGACAAGGGCGCCGACGAAGCGCGCAGCGTCGCCAACAACCTGTTGTTCGACCTTGCGCATGCGATTGGCAAGGCGGACGCACGCAGTTTCCAGCAGAAGATGGCGGTCAGCGATCCGATCGCGACCCTCTCCGCGGGACCGATCCATTTCGCGTTCTCCGGCTGGGCTTTCGTCGACATTTCCGCGGAGTCGCGTCCATCGCCCGACGAGGACTATTTCCTCCTCTACGATCATCCGTTCTCGTTCGAATCGCATTCGTGGCTGGCGAAGGACAAGCGTAGCGACGCGCCGGTCTGCATCATGAACTCCGGCTACTCATCCGGCTGGTGCGAGGAGAGTTTCGGAATCCCGCTGGTCGCTGCCGAAGTCGAATGCCTCGCGGCGGGTGGCGAGTGTTGTCGCTTCATCATGGCCCCGCCGGCGCGCATCGAGGCGCACCTCGAGGACTATGCGCGACGTCACGGCGTCCGGCCGGGCGCTGCGGCGGGGAGCCGCCCCGGCGTCGTGCCGGAGTTCTTCCAGCGCAAGCGCCTCGAGGAGGAACTGCGTGCCGCCAACGAACAGCTGGAACTGCGCGTGCAGACGCGCACGCTCGATCTCGAACGCGTCTCGGAACAGTTGCGACATCAGGCGCTGCACGATGCGTTGACCGGATTGCCCAACCGCGTCCTGCTGCACGACCGCATCGAGCAGGCGATCCTCAACGTGCGTCGCCGCGGCATGCAGTTCTCGCTGCTGTTCCTCGATCTCGATGGATTCAAGGAGATCAACGACACGTTCGGCCATCATGTCGGCGACGCATTGCTGGCGAAGATCGGCACGCGTCTGCGCGACCGCCTGCCTGCGCCGGACATCATCGCGCGACTCGGTGGCGACGAGTTCGCGATGTTGCTGGACAATCCCGGCAGTGCCGAGGCCGCCGCCGAAGCCGGTAGAAAACTGCTTGATGCGCTCGAGCAGGCCTTCGAGATCGATGGTCACAAGCTCGTGGTATCCGCAAGCATCGGCATCGCGCACTGTCCATCGCACGGCACCGATCCGGCCACGCTCATGCGGCGCGCCGACGTGGCCATGTATGCGGCGAAGGCGGCGCGCGCAGGAACGATGGTCTACAGTCCACAGCAGGACGAGCATTCACCCGGACGCATCCGTCTGGTGAACGAACTGCGCGACAGCATCGAAGATCGCCATCTGGAGCTGGACTACCAGCCGGAGATCGATCTGCGCAGCGGGGCGGTCGTGCGGGTCGAGGCACTCATCCGCTGGAACCATCCCGAACGTGGTCGCCTTTTGCCCGATGAATTCCTTCCGCTCGTCGCATCGAGCGATCTGATCGACCGCATTGCGCGCTGGGTGCTGCGCACGGCGATCCGCGATTGCAGCGAGTGGAAGCAGTCCGGCCTCGGCATCGGTGTTTCCGTCAATCTGTCGCCGCACAACCTGCGCGACCGCAGCTTGCCCGATTTCATCGCTCGCACGCTCGCGCAGGCGCGTGTGGAACCGGCTCGATTGACCGTGGAGATAACCGAGAGCAGCGTGCTTGAGCAAGCGGTGCTCGAAATGGGCATCTTCAAGCGCCTGCGCGAGATCGGTGTAGGCCTGTCGATCGACGACTTCGGCACCGGCTACTCGTCGTTGATGCACTTGAAGCAGTTGCCGTTCACGGAGCTCAAGGTCGATCGTTCGTTCACCAGCGAACTGGCCAGCAACGAACACGACGCGGCGATCGTGCGATCGACCATCCACCTCGGACACGAGTTGGGTCGCGGAATCGTTGCCGAGGGCGTCGAGTCGCGCGAGGTGCTTGATCTGCTGCGACGCTTCGGCTGCGATTTCGCCCAGGGATATTTCATCAGTCCACCGCTCGGCAAGGCGGCGTTGCGCACCTGGTTGCGGGATACCCCCGCGTTCGATCTGGCGCGCTGATCCGCCCTGGTTGCGTTCGATGCCGGTTTCAATGGGTTGAAGGCGCTGGATCGCGGCTTCGCGGGCATGATGGGGAATCCCCTGTTCGAGCAAGTGCAGGAATGAATGTTTCAACACTCTGCTAGAGTTGCCGAAGTTGTGTAAAGGTTCTCTTTGAATCCATCGGGGCTGCATGAAGAACTCAAGAACGGCATCTGACAGCCGGCTCAAGCTGGCAGGGCGAATCCGCGTTGCGCGGCGCGATGCGGGGCTGACCCAGAGCGCACTCGCCGAACGCGTCGGCGTCACGCCGAGTGCCGCGGCGCAGTGGGAACACCCCAACGGCACCAGCCCCGGCACGCCGCGTCTGCAGGAGATCGCGGCCGCGACTGGCTTCAGCTTCGAATGGCTGGCCACCGGTCGCGGTGACCGACGGCAGCGTCGTCCGCATCCGGATTCGATTCCCGCACTCAAGCTCGACGTCTACGCGCAGGACGGGACCGAGGAGATCCTGCTTGAACGCTTCCGCCTGCTGTCGCCGCGAGCGAAGCAGATGCTGGTGAATCTGCTCGAGGAAGTGCGGCCATCGCGCGGGTCGCGCCGCTGACGCATCGATCCTGCGGCGCCTGGTTTGAGCGATCGTTGCCGCTGGCGTAGGCTGGAGGTCGCCCCGGCCTCGGCCCGCCCACCACGGAGATGCGAACATGTCGATTGAACTCAAGATGCTGACCTGGGCCATCGTGCTCGGTCTGGTGCATATCTTCATCGCGGCGACGTTCGCGACGCGCCAGCGCGGACTGATGTGGAACGCCGGTCCGCGCGACGCCGTCATGGCGCCCTTGGCCGGGGTTGCCGGACGCGTGGGACGTGCATCGAACAATTTTCTCGAAACCTTCGCGTTCTTCGCTGCGGCGGTCCTGATGCTGACCATCCTGCAGCGCGGCAGCGAACATTCTGCGCTCGGCGCACAGCTCTACTTCTGGGCACGCGTCGCGTACCTGCCGATCTATGCAGCCGGCATCCCGTTCGTGCGCTCGCTGGTCTGGGGGGTGGCGCTGGTCGGACTCCTGCTGGTCGTCGCAGCGCTGTTCTGAATCATTGAGGAGCCTGGATCCCTGCTTGCCTGCACCACGCTGGACACCCGCGACTTGCAGCGCGCTGTTTCGTTCCTAGATTCCCTGCTCGCCGGACCCGTTGCCCGCCGCATGGTGGACACTCAATTGATCGTGTTGCGCGCAGCAAAACGAAGTTCCGCGACGTCGAAACACACGCCGGACTGTCGCGAATAGCATTCATTCCGTGACGTTGCGTGCTTCCGCCGTACCGAGCACTTCGGCATGGCTGATCCGCTGCGGACGATGCAGCAGCGGATGCACGAACACCGCACCGACGATGATCGCCGCGCCGAAGTAGAACGTCGTGGTCAGCTCATGCTGTTCACCGAGCATGAGCGCCGCCAGCACGATCGCGTAGACCGGTTCGAGGTTGGTCGCCAGCTGCGCCGCGAATGCGCTCATGTGGCGCAGCGCAATCAGCGACAGCGTGAATGGCAGCAGTGTGCAGGCGAGCGCGAGCGCGAGCAGCAGCCAGGCGTCGCGCTCGTCCGGCAGCGCGAACGGATCGCCGGCGAGGGCAGGGAACACATGCGGCAGCAACGGCGTCAGCGCGGTCAGCGCGAGCAGGCCGGCGCCGAGTTCCAGCCCGGTCACGGCAAGCGGGTCGGCGTGGTCGACGAGGCGCTTGTTGAGCGAGCCGAACAGCGCCACGAACAGTGCGGAAACCGTGCCGACCGCGATGCCGGCGCGCATCGACGCCGGCACTCCACCAACCACGAGTGCGACACCCGGCAGTACCGCGATGCCGAGCAGCAGTTCGCGCATCGAAAAGCGGCGGCGCGCGAGCTTGGGTTCGATCAGGGCGGTGAACGGAGTCGCCAGCGCGATGCAGGTCGCGCCGACCGAGGCGTTCGCGAGCTTGATCGAGCCGTAGAACGTCAGCCAGTGCAGCGCGACGAGCACGCCGATGCCCGCATATGAGGCGACCAAGCGTGGATTCATCGTGCGCAGCGCGCGCCATGCCCGTGGCAGCAAGGCGATCGCGCCGACCACGATCAACATGCGCCACCACACCAGGGCGAGCGCGCCGAGTGTAATCAGCTTGCCGAGGATCGCGGTGAAGCCCCAGAGCAGGACGCAGAAATGGATCTGCAACTGCGCCTTGGTGGTGGGAGACAGCGGATTCACGAGTTGGGAGAATGGGCCGGAACGGGATGCGCATCGTAGCGCAGCCGGAGGGCATCCGATGACGCCACGCGTGCAACTCAATGGCCGGCCTGCGGGCGTCGATGACCTGCGCACACTCGCGCTGCTCAACTACGGTCATTTCACCTCGATGCAGGTGCTCGATGGCGCCGTGCGTGGCCTCGATCTGCACCTGCGCCGACTGCAGGCCGCGACGCAGGAACTGTTCGCCTCCCCGCTCGACATCGACGCGACACGCGGCTGGATGCGCGAAGCGCTCGACGGTGTCGATGGCCAGGCCTCGCTGCGCGTGACGGTCTTCTCGCGCGCGCTCGATCGCGATCGCCTGCTCGAACCAGCGGCGCTGGACGTGCTCGTCTCGCTGGCGCCGGCGCGCCCGATGAATCCTTCACCGTTGCGCGTTCGCAGCGTGCGCTACCAGCGCGAGGCGCCGCACATCAAGCACGTCGGCACGTTCGGTCTGTTCCATCAGAAGCGTCTCGCACAGGCGGCCGGCTACGACGATGCGCTGTTCCTCGACGCGAGCTTCGCGATCGCGGAAGGATCGATCTGGAACGTCGGGTTCTTCGATGGAACCGAGGTCGTCTGGCCGGATGCGCCGGCGCTGCGGGGCGTATCGATGCAACTGCTGCAGCAAGGCCTGAGCCGCCGCGGCGTGCCGATGCAGGTGCGGCGGGTCGACCTTGCCGAGGTCGCGCGCTTTCGCGCAGCATTTTTCACCAATACCTCGCATACCGCCGTGCCGCTGGCGTCGATCGACTCGGCTGCATTCGGCACGGACACGGATTTGCTCGCGCTGCTTGACGGATGCATGTCGATGCACCCCTGGGAGCGGGTCTGATGGGACAGGCCCGGCTTCCGCGCGGCGCTGGCCGCCTCAAATCATAGCCGCGACAACAACGCCATCGCGGCCGCGGGGTTGCGCTCCTTGGCGGCGCTGATGAAGTAGACGAACACGTCGCGCGGCTTGCCGGACGGCGTCGGCGCGCCGATGCGCGGAAGGTCGGCCGGTTCGTTGCCGGCAGCCCACTCGCGTGCGCGCTTCGCCCAGGCGTCGAGCGCCGGTGGAGCGTAGCCGGTTTCGATCTTCGCCTGCGTGCCCATCAAGCGCGCATAGACGAAGTCGCCGGTGACGTCGGCGAACGAGGGGTATTCCTCCGAGTCGGTGAATACGGTCGCGACGTGATGGCGGCGGGCCAGCGCGAGGTATTCGGCGCACAGGAAGCTCGGGTCGCGAACTTCGAGCACATGGCGCAGCGCGATGCCGTCGAGTTCGCGCGGCAGCCGGTCGAGAAATGCGTCGAAGTCGTCGTGCTCGAACGGCTTGCCCTTGGTGAACTGCCAGTTGATCGGGCCGAGGCGGTCGCCGAGCTCGGCGATGCCGCCGTGCACGAAGGCGCCGATCGTCGCGCCGGCATCGGCGAGCACGCGTCGATCGGTTGCGTAGCGCGGTGCCTTCAGCGAGAACACGAAGCCATCGGGCGTTTCGCTGCGCCATTTCGCGTAGGTCGCCGGCTTCTGCGCGCCGTAGTAGGTGCCGTTGACCTCGATCGTGTTGACGTGACGGCTGGCATACTCCAGCTCGCGCCGCTGCACAAGCTTGTCGGGATAGAAGTTGTTGCGCCATGGCGCGTAGGTCCAGCCGCCGATGCCGACGCGGATGCGGGAATCGCGACTGGCGGCGGTCGAGTACGGTTCGGGCGTGGAATGGGTCGGAGGCATCGTCGGGTTCGCGTCGGGTCGCTGCGGCGGCGAAGTCATGATGTCATGCGGTGCGATCCGCGGGAATTGTGTAGTGCGGTACCTGACCGGGGCGCGACGTTCGGGCAAAATGCGCGAACTCCGCAACGTGCAGACAACGCAATGCCGGATCTTCCTCATGTCGTGATCCTGGGTGGCGGGTTCGGTGGACTGTGGGCGACACGAGCGCTCGCCACGGCGCCCGTGCGCGTGACCCTGGTCGATCGCACCAACCACCATCTGTTCCAGCCGTTGCTGTACCAGGTCGCGATGGCCGGTCTTTCCTCCCCGGACATCGCGGCGCCGCTGCGACACATTCTGCGTGGACAGCGCACTGTCACCGTGCGCATGGACGAAGCGCGGTCGATCGACGTCGGCGCACGCCGCGTGACGCTCGCCCATGGCTCGCTCGGCTACGACTACCTGGTCCTCGCGACCGGGGCGCGTCATGCGTATTTCGGCAACGATGACTGGGCGCGCCACGCGCCGGGACTGAAGACCCTTGATGATGCCTTGCACATTCGTCGTCGCATGCTGGAGGCGTTCGAGGCGGCCGAGCGTGAGGAGGATCCGGTCGCGCAAGCCGAATGGCTCGGTTTCGTGATCATCGGCGGTGGTCCCACCGGCGTGGAACTGGCCGGCACGCTGGCCGAGATCGCGCGGCACGCGTTGCCACGCGAGTTCCGCCACAGCGACCCGCGCCGTTCGCGCATTCATCTGGTCGAGGCGGGACCGCGTGTGCTCGCCTCGATGCCCGAGGTTTTATCCGAGCGAGCGCTATGCCAGCTCGAACGGCTCGGCGTCAGCGTGCATACCGGACAGGCCGTCACCGCGATCGATGCGCACGGCGTCGATCTCGGCGAGCGTCGCATCGATGCGCGCACCGTGCTGTGGGCCGCGGGCGTAGCGGCCTCGCCGCTCGGCGCGCAGCTCGGTGCGGAATGCGACCGGGCAGGGCGGGTCAAGGTCGAATGCGATCTCTCGCTGGCCGGCCATCCGGAGGTGTTTGTCATCGGCGATCTTGCGGCAATCACCCAGGACGGCAAAGCCGTGCCGGGCGTGGCGCCGGCGGCGAAGCAGATGGGCGCGCATGTCGCACGCGCAATCCGCGCGCGCATCGCCGGCGGCGCGACCACACCGTTCCGCTACCGCGACTACGGCAATCTTGCAACGATCGGGCGAATGGCCGCGGTCGTCGACCTGGGCAAGCTGCGCTTCTCCGGCGCGCCGGCATGGTTGTTCTGGCTATGGGCGCACGTTTTTTTCCTGATCGGCTTCCGCAATCGCATTGTCGTGATGGCCGAGTGGATCTGGTCGTACTTCACGTATCAGCGCCACGCGCGCATCATCCTCGGGCGCGGCGAGGACTCACCCAACAGGAACCAGGATTGAAAACCACGTATTTCCTGATCGGCGGCACCGCGTGCCGCACCCATCGCGGAGGAGTGTCATGCTGGATGTAGTACACAACGCGGCCGCGAGCCGGTTCCAGACGAGCGTCGATGGCGTCCTGTGCGTGCTCGAATACAGCCTGCGCGAAGGCGTCATGACGATCACCCACACCGGCGTGCCCGATGCGGTCGGTGGACGCGGGATCGCCGGTGCGCTGGCGACGGCTGCGTTCGATGCGGCGCGCCGCGAACACTGGCGCGTGGTGCCCGCGTGCGCTTATGTCGAGGCATGGATCAAGCGTCACCCCGAGTACGCGGATCTGGTCGATCCGGCCTGAGAGCGTGGGCGACGAGCGCGGAACTTTCGCGGTTCTCGACTTGGCGGAACTGCGTTCCGCTGCGCTCAACACGAGCCGGATATGTGGCCAGGATCTATCTTCCGGCCTCGCCGCCGAGCCGGCGTCCAAGATCCGCGTGCTGGCGCCGCAGCGCCGACGTTTCGACGAAGCGCGTCGGCAACAGCGGCGCCAGGCGGTCGTACAACGCCTTCGCTTCCTCGCGGTTGCCGCGCGTCGCCAGCACGTCGGCGAGCTGGAGTTCGGTTTCGATCGTCGCATTCGCCTGGCTGCCCGCGCTCTTCGACAGGATCTCCGCGGCGCGGCGCAGTTCGGCTTCGGCTTCATCGAGCTGGCCGCGGTCGCGCAGGATCAGGCCGCGGATGCGCGCGATCGCGCCGTGGCGCGCGTGCGCCGGTGGATACAGCACCGCGAATGCGCTGGAGGACTGCTCGAGGTAATCCATCGCTTCGTCGTAACGACGGCTGCGACGCATCCAGTCGGCCAGATGTGCGAGGCGGCGGGCGCGCTCGATGTTGATGTCCATCGATTCGGTGCTGCCTTCGATCGGCACTTCGAGCAACACGCGTGCCGCGTCCAGCTTGCCGTTCAGCATCAGGCTGCGACCGAGGTTCTGCCGATAGGTTGGCAGGCGCGGATCGTCCTCCAGCTCGGAGTGCTTCAGCGCACGGTCGAACACCTCGCGGAACATCGCCAGCGACGTGGCGTAATCACCCGCCTGTTCGAGCAGGCTCGCGAGGTTGTTGAGGCCGATGAAGTATGACGGCGTCTGTTCCTGCCGGTTCGCGCGCATCAGGTCCACGTTCTGCTGCAGTAGTGCGGTCGCCTCGACGATGCGCCCCTGCAACTGGATCGCCTGGGCAAGGTTGTTGCGCGCGGTGATCGCCCATGCACTGCCGGGTTCGAGCGTGCGCAGGCGTGTGTCGAGCATTTCGCGAAGCAGTCGCTCGCCGTCCGCGTAGCGGCCTTGTTGCTCGTACACCTCGGTCAGGAAGCCTTTGGCGGCGATCACCTCGCTCGCATCGTCCGGCAGCTGCTTGCGCATGATCTCGATGCTGCGCCTTGCATCGGATTCGGCAGCGTCGAGCCGGCTGTTGCGCATTTCGGTCTCGGCCAGCGCGTACAGGCATTGTGCATAGGTGACGCTGTGCTCGCCTTCGGCTGCGGCGGCGTACTCCAGTGCGCGACGCTCGGTGGCGATGCCGGCACTGGCGTCGCCGTTGCGTGCCTGCGAGAGGCCGAGCGTGGAAAGGATCTCGGCCGCGAGCTTGCGATCCTGCGGCGCCACCGTGCCGAGCGCGGCGATGCCATCGCGCAGTACCGGTTCCGCCGCGCCAGGACGTTCGGCGAGATTCAGCGCGTATCCCTGGTCGGCGAGATAGGCTGCTCGTTGGCGCGGCGTGCCGTGGTTGCGCTCCAGCTCGGCGGCGGCGGCGAGGCTGTCGGCGGCTTCACCCGGCAGGCCGAGTTCCAGATAGATCTTGCCAAGCGCGCCGAGGAGGCGCGCCCGCTGCAGAGGGGCATCGGCGAGGCGCGAGTCGATCTCCTTGCGTCCGCGGTCGACGAGATCGCGCGGCGCAATCGGGCGCGTGCCGGCTTCGTCGGGAGAGGCCGAACGGAACAGCGCGACGAGGTACTCGACCACGCTGTTCGCGGTCGCCGACTGTTGCTGCGCCAGCGCCTCGGCGCGCAAGGCGCGATCGCGCTCTTCGGCGAGACGCCAGGTGAACCATCCCGCGAGCACGATGGCAGCGATTGCGGCCGCGCTGGCGAGGCGATGGCGCGCAACGAATTTCGCGATGCGATAGTGCAGGCGGTCCGGCGCGGCGTGGATCGGCCGCCCTCGAAGGAAGCGTTGCAGGTCGTCGGCGAGCGCCGAGGCGGATACGTAGCGGCGCTCGGGTTCGGGGTGTGTCGCCTTGGCCGTGATCAGGTCGATCTCGCGCGGCAGGCGGCGCTTGCGCGGGCCTTCCAGGGCGGCGCGGCTCGGTGGTGGCAGGCGCCCGGACTCGTCGCGCGTCGGCACGGCGTCGCTGGTCATCTCGTACAGCAGCAGGCCCAGACCGTGCACGTCGGTCGCGGTGCTGACCGGCTCGCCCTTGCGCTGCTCCGGGCTCGCGTATGCAGGCGTGAACCAGGGCAGGCCGGTCTGCTGTGCGGTGCCGCCGGTCTCGCCAAGCAGCTTGGCGATGCCGAAGTCGAGCAGTACCGGTTCGCCGTCCGCGCGCACCAGCACGTTCGCCGGCTTCAGGTCGCGGTGGATGATCAGGCGCTGGTGTGCGTACTGCACCGCGCCGCAGATCTTCTGCAGCAGCTGCAGGCGTTCGCGCAGCGGCAGGTCGCGCGCGCGGCAGTATTCGTTGAGTGGCACGCCGTCGACGTATTCCATCACCAGATAGGGCTGGCCGTCGACGGTGGTGCCGCCATCGAGCAGGCGCGCGATGTGCGGGTGGCCGAGGTCGGCGAGAATCTGCCGCTCGCGGCGCATGCGCTCGGTCGACTCGCGCGTCGGCAGGCCGCGCAGCAGCTTGATCGCAACGCGCTGGTCGAAATTCTGGTCGACGCGTTCGGCAAGGAACACCGTGCCCATGCCGCCGCTGCCGATCTCGCCGGTCAGACGGTATGGACCAAGCTGGCGACCGCTCGAAGGTGGCGCGGTGCTCGCGCGCACGGCGGCCTCGCGCAGCTGGCGCGTGATTCCTTCGTCGCCATCGCGTTCGACCGCGACCAGTGCGAGCGCTTCCGCGCGAAGGTCGACATCGGGTTCGACCTCGGCCAGCCACGACTCGCGTTCCGCCGGTGCGCGTTCGAGCAGGCCGTCGAACAGGAACTGCAGGCGTTCCCAGCGCGAGCCGCTCATGCGGCGAGCTTCTGCTTGAGCCATGCCCGCGCGAAGCGCAGTTCGCGGTCGATCGTCGGCACCGACACGCCGATCACTTCGGCAATCTCCTCGCGCTTGAGGCCGAGCAGATAGTTCAACTCGACCACTTCGCATTTGCGCGCGTCGACTTCGCGCAGCGCCGTGAGTGCCTCCTCGAGCGCATAGGCGTCGCCGTCGGCGCTCTCGTCAGGCGATTCGTCGGCCGCGGACAGCGTCACGTGGATGCCGCCGCCGCCGCGTCGCTCGCTGCCGCGTGCGCGCATGGCGTCGACCAGGATGCGCCGCATCGCGACGCTGACCACGCCGTAGAAATGGCGCCGGTCCTGCCACGCGACGTCGGCATTCATCAGGCGCAGGAACAGCTCGTGCGCGAGTTCGGTCGGCTGCAGGGTCATGCGCCCGCCGAACTGGCGCAGGTGCTTGCCGGCGATCGCGCGCACCTGCGTGTAGACCAGTTCGGTCAGGCGCTCGGCCGCAGCTGCGTCGCCGTCGTTCCACGCATGCAGCAGGCGCGTTACCGCGGCCTGTTCGTGCCCTTCGTCGACCCGCGGGGACTCGTTCATGCGTCGCGCCTGTGTTGCATCCGAACATCGATGATAGGAAATCCCCCGCGGCTTCGTTCTGGATGGATGAACGCCTCGACGCATCGACCGGTCTGCCGGTCGCGCGCCATCCGGAAACGAACTGGGAGAACGACTTGCATGAAGTGTACTAAGGCCATGGCGCTTGCAACAGCAAGCCTGCTCGCCAGCGCGACGAGCCCGGCATTCGCCGCACATCCGGGCGATGTAGACGGCAGTTTCGGGCAGGGCGGATTCCTCACCAACGACTTCTTCGGCACCGACGAGCAGGTGTTTGCCGTGGCCCCCATGCGCGATGGCCGTGTCGTGGCCGCGGGCAAGGTCACCGCGACCAACATCACCGGCAGCGGCGGCAGCGAAAACATGGCGATCGCACGCTACCTGCCGAACGGCACGCTCGATCCGGGCTTCGGCTCCGGTGGCCTCGTCCACATCGACATCGACAGCGCCTCCGACGAAGTGCGTGCGCTGCGCGTGCTGTCCGACAACAGCATTCTCGCTGCGGGCAGCCTGTCGACTTCGTCGCATGCGGATTTCGGCATCCTCAAGCTGCGCGCCGACGGTTCGCGTGACACGTCCTTCGGCGAGCCCGACATCGGCAACACGCGCAAGGGCTTTGTCCGGCTCGACATCGCCGGCGCGAACTTCCACGACAACGCCTATGCGATGGCGCTGCAACGCGATGGCCGCATCGTTCTCGCCGGGGTCACGCCGGTGTTCCACGACGGCTTCAACTATGGACAGGTGGCGGTCGCGCGCTTCACCGCGGACGGCGTGCTCGACGCCACGTTCGGCGGCGGTGACGGGATCGTCGTGCTCGATCCGTTCGTCGGCGCGGCCGCCGATGTATTGACCACGATCGCACTCGACCAGGCGGGCAATCTCGGCGCCGACGATCGCATCGTCATCGGGGGGCATACCTTCGGCAACAATTGTGCGTTCCTCGCGCGCCTGACGGCGAACGGTGCGGTCGACACCACGTTCGGCACCAATGGCCGGGTGATCATCGCCGCTGCGAACACCGGCGGCGTGCAGACCGGCATGTCGTTCCTCGCATCGGCGCGGTTGGCAGCCGACGGCAAGATCCTCGCGCTGGGCGAGGGCGGCGACCGCGGCATGACCCTGATGCGTTTTTCCGCGAACGGCTCGCTCGACACCACCTTCGGCACCAACGGGCGCTCGTTGATCAAGTTCAGCGGCGTGTCCGACGAGGATATTCCCGCGGCGCTGGCCTTGCAGGGGAACGGCAAGATCGTCGCCGCCGGCCATGCGACCAGTCGCGCGACGGGTGCGGCGCACAAGGACTTCTTCGTCGGCCGGTGGTTGCCGAACGGCGCTGTCGACACTGCGTTTGGCGATCAGGGCTCCAAGGTCGTGCAGGTCGCGGCGGGCGAAGACGAGGCGTTCGCGCTGGCGGTGGAAGTGTCCGGCAACCTCCTCGCCGGCGGCTACTCGACCCGCCCGAATGTCGCTCCGCGCGACTACGCCCTGTTGCGCCTGCTCGGCGATCCCGACCGCATTTTCGCCAACGGGTTCGACGGCCCGGCGTTCTGATCCCCGCGTTGTGGGTGACATCCCGGCCGATCTGCATGTTCCTCCCCGTCACGCAACGTCCGGGATGTCACTTTTCCGGTTCCAATCCCGTTACTGGAGTCACGGTCCGGACGTGATGCAGTTCCCCCCGGCCCCGGCGATCAGGTCCGCGGCGTTGCGAAATTCGCCTGCTAGAATGTCATCAATCGTTTCGGCGACGCGGGCGGGCCGCCAGCGGAAACCGGTCGTTCCGGGTCTTTCCCGGGATGGCTTGCTGGACGGGGGCGTCGGGGTCCAATCCACTGGAGAGAGTCAATGAACAAGTCGTTTTCCGCAGTCCTGCTGGCGATCGCCGGCATCGCCGCCAGCGGCGCCGCATTCGCGCAGGGCAAGCCGGCCATCGGTGTGGCCGAGTTCAAGAACGAGTCCAGCGCAGGCTGGTGGAGTGGTGGCGTGGGCTGGGAGCTGGCCGGCATGCTGTCCAACGAGCTTTCCAGCAGCGGTGACTTCCGCGTGGTCGAGCGCTCCAAGCTCGAGAAGGTGATGGAAGAGCAGAACCTCGCTGCCTCCGGCCGCGTGCGCTCGGGCAGCGGCGCCAAGATGGGCCAGCTCACCGGCGCGGATTACCTCGTGTTCGGCACCGTGACCGCGTACGAGGAAAATACCGCGAGCACCGGCGGCGGTCTCAGCTTCCGCGGCATTTCGCTCGGCGGCAAGAAGTCCGAGGCGTACATCCGCGTCGACGTGCGCGTGGTCAACGCGACCACCGGCGAAGTCGATTTCTCGCGCGCGATCGAAGGTCGAAGCTCCGGCGGCGGCATTTCGGTCGGCGTGTTCCGTGGCGGCTTCGGCGGCAACCTCGCGCATGAGCAGAATACGCCGGCAGGCAAGGCGATCGGCGCGGCGCTGGTCGAGATCAGTGACTACCTGGATTGCAAGATGGTCAAGCGTGGAAGTTGCGAGGCCGAGTTCGACGCGAAGGAACAGAAGCGTCGCGCGGGCGACAAGAAGGCGCTCAAGCTCGATTGATCCGAGATTGCCAAGCGCCACAAGAAAACGGCGGGCCGAGGCCCGCCGTTTTTATGACGGCCATGGATGGCCCGAATGCCGGAAATGCACGAGCGATTTCCGGCTGACGCATGGATGGCCCGAATGCCTGCAGGAGCGAACCCTGTAGCGCGCCACGCATTGCGCAGGATGCAGTAGTCGGATCAGCGCGGGCGCGGACCACGTCCACGGTTGCGGCCACCCGGCGCGCGGTTGCCCGACGGCGTGTCGTGCACGGAATTGCCGGGTGAGCCACCGCGGTTCGGTGGGCGGCGTCCGTCGTTCGGGCGCGGTCCCTTGGCGTGTTGCGGACGCGGTGCGTGATTGCCGTAGGGCGAGCCTTCCTGCACCGAATTGCCGGGCGAGCCGCCGCGACGATTCGGGTTCGCATTCGGTTGGTTGCCGTCGCGACGCGGGCCACGCCCCGAAGGCTGCGGATTCTGCGGGTGCACGCGGTTGCCGCGGTTGTCGTCCTTGTTGCCGTGCGGCTGGAACTGACCGGAGTTATACGGCTGTTCCATACCCGGGCGCGCGCCGCGCCGCTTGCTGCCTGGCTGTCCTGCGGCATCGGGGAACCAGCTTTTCAGCACGGCCGGGCTGAGACCCGGTTCGGCGTAGTGGGCGCGGGAATGCCCCTGCGCTTGACCGTGCCCTTGCCCTTGCCCTTGGCGCGGACCGCGCTGGCCCTGGCCTTGGCGCGGACCCTGGCCGCGCGCTTGACCACCCGGGCCGCCGCGTCCGGCACGCTGCTGGGGCGGACCATTCTTGCGGCCGCCCGGGCCACGCGCGCCACCGGGACCACCCGGGCCGCGCGCCTTGCGTGGCTTCGCCGCCGCGCCGCGCCAGCCGTCGTCGCGGATGCGGTCGAACGCGGCGAACTCGCGCGCTTCGTCGCCCTGCGTACCGGTCCACGCTTGCTGTGCCTTCGGATTCGGGCGGAACTCGGTCGGCACCGCGCGGCGCTGGCCGATCACCGGCGCCAGCGTCAGGCGCGGTTCCGGCGTGCGCACGCCGACGCGTTCGCGCAAGCTGGCGACCTCGGAGGCATCCAGTTCGGTCGACTGTCCGCGCAACAGGCCACGCGGCAGCTCGACGCTGCCGTAGCGGATGCGCTTGAGGCGACTGACCATCAGGCCCTGCGATTCCCACATGCGGCGCACCTCGCGATTGCGCCCTTCGCGGAGCACGACGCGGAACCAGGAATGGCTTGCGCCGCGGCTGATCACCGCGATTTCCTCGAAGTGCGCGGGGCCGTCCTCGAGTTCGATGCCGTTGCGCAGTTTCTCGATTACTTCGTCCGGCACTTCCCCATGCACGCGACAGATGTACTCGCGTTCGATCTCCGAGCGCGGATGCATCAGGGTATTGGCGAGATCGCCATCGGTGGTCAGCAGCAGCAGGCCGGTCGTGTTGATGTCGAGGCGGCCGACCGCGATCCAGCGAGCGCCCTTGATCTGCGGCAACTGCTCGAACACGGTCTCACGGCCCTCGGGATCGTCGCGCGTCGCGACCACGCCGTCGGGCTTGTTGTAGAGCAGCACCTGCGCGTGTTCGGCGTTGTCGGCGATGACGACGAAACGCTTGCCGTCCATCTCGACACGGTCGCCGCTGCGAACGCTCTGGCCGAGGGTCGCGACGGCGCCGTTGAGCTGCACTTCACCCGCCTCGATGCGCGTTTCGAGCATGCGGCGCGAGCCAAGGCCGGCATTCGCGAGCACCTTGTGCAGGCGCTCCTCGACGGCTGGTGCATCCGCCGCGTCGGGCGTGCGTTTGAGCTTGAGGATGGAACGGGACGAGGTGGTCATGCGATGGATTCCGGGGTGTCTTCGTGTGCGCTGCCGCTCGGCGGCTCGTCGCTGGATGTGGATTCGCGGGGGTCGACCGCGGTGTTGTCGGTGTCGCCTTCGCCGTGCCGGGCGTCCGTTTCAGCGGGCTCCTCGTCGACCGGCAGGCGCGCGGCGATCGCGCCGCGGGGGTCGCCGAGGTCAAGCTGCGGATTGAGGTCCTCGATATCGTGGATCTCGCTCAGCGGCGGCAGCTCGTCGAGGGATTTCAAGCTGAAGTAGTCGAGGAACTGCTTGGTCGTGCCGAACAGCGCCGGCTTGCCGGGCAGATCGCGGTAGCCGACCACGCGCACCCAGTCGCGTTCCTCGAGGGTGCGAACGATGTGGGTCGACACCGCCACGCCGCGGATCTGTTCGATTTCCGCGCGCGTGATCGGCTGGCGGTAGGCGATCAGCGAAAGCGTTTCGAGCAGCGCGCGCGAATAACGCGTCTGGCGCTCGGTCCACAGGCGCGAGACGAACGGGTGCACGTCCTGGCGCACCTGGTAGCGGAAGCCGGAGGCGACCTCGACCAGTTCGATGCCACGCTCGGCACTGTCGGCCTGCAGCTCTTCGAGCGCCTTCGCCAGATCGTCGTGCGAGGGCATGCTGAACTCGTCGAACAGCCCGGAAATCTGCGGCAGCGAAAGCGGATGCGCGGACGCGAGCAGGGCGGCCTCGAGGATGCGCTTGAGTTGGGATGTTTCCATCAAGGTTGTTTCAGTGATTTGTCATTGAGAAGTGCGGCCATGGATGGCCGCTTTTGTTTTCGCGATCAAGGAAGATCGCCTGAAGCTGTCCAAAGTGCGGCCATGCACGGCTGCTTTTGTTTTTCCCGATCAAGGAAGATCGCCTGAAGCTGTCCAAAGTGCGGCCATGCACGGCCGCTTTTGTTTTTCGCGATCAAGGAAGATCGCCTGAAGCTGTCCAAAAGTGCGGCCACGCACAGCCGCTTTTGTCGTTGCGATCATGGAAGATCGCTCGAGTCAATTTTGTGGAAGATCGCCTTGGTCGCCGGAATCGCCGTTTTCACCGGTGTCGCGGCCGCGCTGGCCGGATTCCGCGACGGCGAGCGATTTGACATAGATCGGCGCCAGTGATCCCTCCTGCACGATCTCGATCAATTGTTCCTTGGCCAGTTCCAGCATCGCGAGGAAGGTCACGACCACGCCGCGGGTGCCTTCGCTGGCGTCGAACAGTTTCTCGAAGCGATGGAACTCGCCGTCGCCGAGCGTGTTCAGCACGTCGCTCATGCGGCTGCGCACATTGAGTGCATCGCGCTGGATCGCATGGTGGCCGTACAGCTCGGCCCGCTTCATCACGTCCTTGAGCGCCAGCAGCAGTTCGCGCAACTCGACCGGCGGCGGCAGGCGGACCACGTTGCGGTCGTCCACGACCACGTGTGCGATCGCGAAATCGCGCTCCTGGCGCGGCAGCGCCTCGATGTCCTCGGCCGCCTTCTTGAAGCGCTCGTACTCCTGCAGCCGGCGCACCAGCTCCGCGCGCGGATCGCCTTCGATGCCTTCCTCGGTCGGCGGTCGCGGCAGCAGCAGGCGCGACTTGATCTCGGCGAGGATCGCGGCCATGACCAGGTATTCGGCCGCGAGCTCCAGTTTCATCTCGTGCATCATCTCGATGTAGTCGACGTACTGGCGCGTGATCTCCGCGATCGGAATGTCGAGGATGTCGAGGTTCTGCCGGCGGATCAGGTACAGCAGCAGGTCGAGCGGCCCCTCGAATGCGTCGAGGATGACCTCGAGCGCATCCGGCGGGATGTACAGGTCCTGCGGGATTTCGAGCACGGGCTGGCCGCGCACGAGCGCGAGCGGGATCTCCTGCTGCTGCGGCACCTGCGGAAACGTGCTGGCCGGTATGTCTGGGCTGGGCTGTTCGGCGGTCTGGTTCATGTGGATCCGATGATCCCGATCCCACGGCCATCCGGTGCCTCACGGCGCGGCGGGTCGTGCAACGATCACGGCGGTGCGGCGTGGCGCGCTCGGGGTTCCGATGGCGCGGCGGCCTGCAACGAAGGACGCCCGGATCCATACGGAACCCGGAGGTCGGCGATACCCTGTCAAAGGTCGGGAGGTGCCGGCAGGAAAGATCTCCGCGACGGCGCGCGCGGGACCCCGGCCTCTCGATTCGCCCCTAGGGTACGGGGAAATGCGCCTTTGCGCAAATGCTTGCGGCCGGATGCCTGCGGTTGCCCCCGCAGGAGCGCGCCGCGTGCGCGATTGGACGGGTGCGCCGCGGCTGGTGGCAGGGAGAAGCCACCCGGCGCTTCGGCTAACATAGACGTTTGTCCGCAGGATGCACTCCCGATGTGGTACGCGATCGTCGGCACCGACGTCCCCGATTCGTTGCAGCGCCGCCTCGCGGCGCGTCCGGCGCACCTCGAGCGACTCAATCGCCTGCGCGACGAAGGACGGCTGATGCTGGCCGGTCCGTTCCCCGCGATCGACGCCGAGGACCCGGGTTCGGCCGGCTTCACCGGCAGCCTCATCATCGCCGAGTTCGACGACCTCGTCGCTGCGCGCGCATGGGCCGACGCCGATCCCTACATCGGCGCGGGCGTGTACGCCGACGTCAGCGTGCGACCATTCCGCCGGGTGGCGCCTTGAGCATGCGCGTGGAACAGATCCGCGAACGCCTCGTCGCCGCGCTCGCGCCGAGCGAGCTCGCAATCGAGGACGAGAGCCATCGCCACGCGGGTCATGCCGGTGCGCGCGACGGCCGCGGCCACTTCCGCGTACGCATCGTCAGCACCGCGTTCCGCGGCCAGCTGCCGCTGGCGCGCCATCGCGCGGTGTATGCCGCGCTCGGCGAATTGATGCAGACCGACATCCATGCGCTCGCGATCGACGCGCGCGCACCCGAAGAACTCCACTGAACGAAGATCCGCACGCGCTCCGGCGCGACCGCGTCACCGAGGTAATCGCTGCATGCGTCTGACTACGATCAAGCTGGCCGGATTCAAGTCGTTCGTCGACCCGACCACGCTGCACTTCCCGACCAACATGACGGGCGTGGTCGGTCCGAACGGTTGCGGCAAGTCGAACATCATCGACGCGATCCGCTGGGTCATGGGCGAAAGCGCAGCGAGCCGGTTGCGCGGCGACGCGCTTACCGACGTTATCTTCTCGGGTTCCAGCGGTCGCAAGCCGGTCGGCAGCGCGATGGTTGAACTGCTGTTCGACAATTCCGATGGCCTGATCGTCGGCGAGTACGCGAGCTACAACGAGATCTCCGTCAAGCGCGTGGTCAGCCGCGACGGCCAGTCGCAGTACTTCCTCAACGGCGTTCGCTGCCGCCGCCGCGACATCACCGACATCTTCCTCGGCACCGGCCTCGGCCCGCGCAGCTACTCGATCATCGAGCAGGGCATGATCTCGGAGATCGTCGAGGCCGATCCCGAGCAGTTGCGCAATCACCTCGAAGAAGCGGCCGGCATCTCCAAGTACAAGGAGCGCCGCAAGGAGACCGAGAGCCGCATCAAGGCGACGCGCGAAAACCTCGACCGCGTGCGCGACGTGCGCGACGAGGTCGACAAGCAGCTCGAACACCTCAATCGCCAGGCGAAAACCGCCGAGCGCTGGCAGAGGCTCAAGGAAGAACAGAAGAAGAAGGAAGCCGAGGTCAAGGCGCTCGGCCTGCGCGGCGCGCAAGCCGATCTCGACCGCCACTCGGCCGCGTTGCGCAAGGCGGAACTGGCGATCGAGCAGCAGCTTGCCGAACAGCGCCACACCGAGGCCGCGCTCGAGACCGGGCGCGAGAAACACGCCGGCGCGGTCGAGCACATGAACGCCGTGCAGGCCGAGGTGTACAAGGTCGGCGCCGAGATCGCGCGCGTCGAGCAGCAGATCCAGCACAGCAGGGAACTGGCCGAGCAGCTGGAACGCGCGCGCCACGAAACCGAGCGCGCGCACGCCGAACTGGCCGAGCACATCGCCGGCGACCGCCAGCGCTTCGAGGAACTCGGCGCATTGCTCGCCGACGCCGAACCGCAACTGGCGACCCTGCGCGATGCCGACGAAGCCGCCGCCGAAGCGTTGCGCGCGAGCGAGCAGCAGCTGTCGGACTGGCAGGCGCAGTGGGACCAGCACTCGCTGTCGACCTCGCAGGCGGGGCAGGCGGCCGAGATCGAGCGCACCCGCCTCGACTATCTCGACAAGCAACTGCTCGCCACCGACCAGCGTCGCGCCACGCTCGAAGCGGAACGCGCCGCCGCGAACATCGACGAGCTTGGCAAGGCGCTCGGCGCGCTCGATGCCGAGCACGCGACCTTGCGCGAGCAGGTCGAGATGCACACCACGTCGCTGGAAGAACGCCGCCACGCGGCCGAAGCCGCGCTCGAACTCGAACGTACAACGCAGACGATGCTGAGCGGAAAGCGCGGCGAGCTGGAGAAGCTGCGCGGTCGCCTCGGCTCGCTCGAGACGCTGCAGCACGCTGCGCTCGGCGAGGGCGGTGCAGCCAAGACATGGCTCGACAAGCTCGGTCTCGGCGGCGCACGCCGCCTCGGCGAGGCGCTGCAGGTCGATGCCGGCTGGGAGCGCGCGGTCGAATCCGTGCTCGACGGCTGGCTCGAAGCGGTGCTGGTGGACGATCCGTCCGCGCTGATCGATGACCTCGGCTCGCTCGGCGAAGCCGACCTCGTGCTGCTGCGTGCCGCAGACGGTTCCGACGCGCATGCCGGCACGCTTGCCGCGCATGTGCGTGGACCAGCGGCGGCGCGTGCCATGCTCGCACGCGTCCGCGTTGCCGGCGATCTCGCCGCAGCGCGTGCGCAGGCCGCACAGATCGCGCCCGGCGAATCGATCGTAACCGCCGACGGCGAATGGTTCGGGCACGGTTTCCTGCGCGTGCAGCGCGGCGCCGGAGCCCAGGTCGGCGTGCTTGCGCGTGAACGCGAGATCCGCGAGCTCGGCGAGCGCATCGCTGCGCTCGAAGCCGAGATCGATGCGCATGCCGAGGCACTCGACCGCGGCAAGCTCGAACGCATCGACGCGGATCGCGCGCGCGAGGATGCACAGCGTGATCTGTACACCGCGCATCGCCGCCTGGCCGAAGTCGGCGGCCAGCTGCAGAGCCAGCGCGGCCGCATCGACAGCGCGCACGAGCGCCTGAACCGCGTCGCGGCCGAACTCGAGGAAGTCCACGCCAAGCTCGAAACCGATCGCGAGCAGGCGCGCGAGGCGCGCGGCCGTCTGGAAACCGCGATCAGCCACATGAGCGAGCTCGAACAGCATCGCCTCGCGCTCGACGGCGAGCGCCGCAAGCTGCTCGAGGCGCGCGAGGAAGCGCGCATGAACGCGCGCGAGGCACGCGATGCCGCGCACCAGGTCGCGTTGTCGACCGAGTCGCGGCGGACCGCGGTCGCCGCGCTGGAGCAGTCGCTGCAGCGCATGCACGGCCAGCTCGCGCAATTCGAAACGCGCCGCAGCGAGATCGCCTCGCGCCTGCTTTCGAGCAACGATCCGCTGGCCGGCCTCGAGGGCGAACGCCAGACCTACCTGAACCAGCGCCTGCAGGTGGATCGCCAGATGGTCGAGGCGCGTCAGGCACAGCAGGAGCAGGAAGCCGAACTGCGTCGCCTCGAACAGGAACGCCACCGGTTCGAGCAGGGCCTGCAGGAACAGCGCGAGGAAGTCTCGCAGCTGCGCCTGCGCGAGCAGGAGCATCGCCTGCACGCGCAGGCGCTGAGCGCCGCAATTGTCGAGGCCGGCTTCGAATACGAGACGCTGATCGCGACCCTGCCGGGCGAAGCCGATGCAAGCCAATGGCAGAGCGACCTCGGCGAACTCGAACAGAAGATCCGCCGCCTCGAACCGGTCAACCTCGCCGCGATCCAGGAATACGAGGAACAGTCGCAGCGCAAGACCTACCTCGACGCCCAGCTGACCGACCTCGGCACCGCGCTGGAGACGCTCGAAGGCGCGATCAAGAAGATCGACAAGGAAACGCGCTCGCGCTTCAAGGAGACGTTCGACCGCGTCAACACCGGCGTGCAGGAGCTGTTCCCCCGCCTGTTCGGCGGCGGCCACGCGCACCTCGAGCTCACCGGAGACGACCTGCTCTCGACCGGCGTGACGATCATGGCTCGACCGCCCGGCAAGCGCGTCAGCTCGATCTCGCTGCTGTCCGGCGGCGAGAAGGCGATGACCGCGGTGGCGATGGTGTTCTCGATCTTCCGGTTGAATCCGGCGCCGTTCTGCCTGCTCGACGAGGTCGATGCTCCACTCGACGAAGCGAATGTCGGCCGCTTCTCCTCGCTCGTTTCGGAAATGAGCGAACAGGTGCAGTTCATCTTCGTCACCCACAACAAGGCGACGATGGAAGCGGCCAAGCAATTGTGCGGTGTAACCATGCGCGAACCGGGGGTTTCGCGACTGGTGCAGGTCGACCTCGCCGAAGCGGCTAAACTTGCAGGCGCGGCCTGACCGCGGCGCCCCTCAACGACACAAGGCGAGCATCATGGAATGGAACGCGTCCGTCGGCATCCCGCTCATCGTCCTCGGTGCGATCGTGCTCCTGCTGATCTACGTGTTCGGCCGACCGAGGAAGCCCGAGCAGGGCGAGCGTCGTCCGGCGCGGCGCAGCGGCGGTGAGCAGGAACGCGTCGAACCGACTTTCAGCGACCCCGACGCGCTGCCGACGCAGGGCGAGCTCGACGTCTCGCAGGTCGACTCGTTCGACGCCCGCGACATCCCGCCGAGCGTGCGCAGCGCCGCGCGATCGGCCGTCGGCAAGCGTCCCGAACAGTCGATCGAACGCATCGTCACCCTGTTCGTCGCCGCGCGTGCAGGCGACCTGCTCGCCGGCCCCGACGTCGTCGTCGCCGCCGAGAAGGCCGGCCTTGAATTCGGCGACATGGGCATCTTCCACCGCCTGGTGCTCGGCAAGAAGGCTGACGGCCCGGTGTTCTCGATGGCCAACATGGTCAAGCCCGGCAACTTCGACATGGCCCAGCTCGACAGCGTGCGCACGCCCGGCGTGACCCTGTTCATGACCTTGCCCGGCCCGCTGCCGGCGCTCGATGCGTGGGAAATGCTGCTGCCGACCGCACAGCGCCTCGCCGAACTGCTCGACGCACAGGTCCTAGACGAAGGCCGCAATGCGCTCGGTCGCCAGCGCATCGCGCACATCCGCGACGAACTGCGTGCATGGGATCGCCAGCAGGAGCGCAACCAGATCCGTCCGGGGCGGTAAGGGCTGATCATCTCGCAATGCCGCGCCCGCAAGCCCGATGAGATGTATTGATGAACGATGGCGACTGGAGGATGTTCTTTCGTGAAGCACGTCGTGTGCTTGGAAGAGGATCGTCGCTGCCGTGGGACAGCGAATCCTGGTGCGCGTGGACTACGTTTTCGAGTTTGGAGCACTGGCTGACGTACTGGACCTCGGGCTTTCCAGAGGAACATGAGTTGCTGGATACGACAACCATGGATGGCGGGACTTGGCGGCAGGCTTTTCAGTATCGCGAAATTGCACATGTTGTCGTTCCGGCGACGTTCTATTGGGAACGGGTAGTCGACAGCCAATTCACCTGCGGTCGAAAGCATCAGGATATAGAAGCCCTCGCTCGCAATTTGAAGGAACTGGGCATTTCCCATCGCAAGACAGATTTGATTCTCGAGATCAAGCTGTACTGACCATGCAGCGGACAGAGCGGCGGCCTACTTCCATTGGGCCGCAGATGCGATCTTTCTGCGTCAAGCACACCGGGATCATTTTGCTTCGGATGCGATCGCCAACGCCTGGTTTCTTCCGAAAACTGACGCGGGCATTGTTTCGGTTCTCCGATGCGATGGCCTGGTTCTTGTGGGGGTTGGCCGCCTTGAGCGCCGTTGGCGTGTTTCTCATCGATGTGGTGCCGCCTGGCCGATTCACGCTTGGCGAGCGCCTGCATGCCGCCATTCCTTGCCTCATCATTGCGATCGGAGCGTCCCTGCTTGCGCGTCGCCGCCTCGTGGGCTTGCCGCTGGTCATGCTGGTTCCACTGGTTCCGAGTGTCGACTCTCGTTTTTCGCTCATCTATGTCGCCTTGGCGCTGATCGTCTCCGGCTCGCCATTCGTCACGGCCTTCCTTTCGGTCTACCTACGAGCTGTCGCCAGCGCACGCCTGCGCGTGACGTGATGCGAGCAATGGCATTGCTCCACGCGCGCGCTTCATAAATCTTTACCCACGCGACAAACGCCCCCAACCACCGACGAGCAGACTCCTCATCGGGCATTCGCCCTTTCCCAAGGAGTCCTGCTGATGAATACCTCCAACAAGTCCACGCATCGCGTGCGCCCCCTGTTCAAGCGCCTCGCGGCGCTGGCGCTGGTCGTCGGTGTTGCCGTCACCGCCGGTGTCACCGCGATCGCGCACACCGCGGGAGGCGGTGGCTGGCATCACGGCGGCCGCGCCATGACGGCGGCCGACATGGATGCGCACGTCGATGAAATGCTGCAACACATCTACAGCGAGATCGACGTCACCGATGCGCAGAAGGCGCAGATCGATCCGCTCGTGAAGCAGGCGGTCGCCGAATGCGCGCCGTTGCACGAAAGGTTCCGTGCCGCGCACGTCGACATGCTCGCGCTGTTCGGCGCCGATCGCATCGACCGCGATGCGATCGAGCGCGTGCGCAGCGAGAACATGCGCCTCGCCGACGAGGTGACCCAGCGCGTCGCGCGGCTGGTCGGTGACGTCGCCGACGTCCTGACGCCGGAGCAGCGCAAGGCGCTGGTCGCGCGCATCACGCAGATGCACGCCGAAGCGCACGAGTGATCGACCTGCCTCGCCAGCGCAAGCGCAAGCGCAGTTCGCTGGCAGGCTGTCGGGAAACAGCCTGCCAACGCGATCCATGGATGGATCGCTCGCGAGTCAACGCTGGGATCCGCTGATTCGGCGGACGCGAGTCCGGACATGCGCCGGACTCGCTGATTCGGGAAAGCGCGGGATCGCGCTTTCTCGACATACTGCTAGAGTGCCTGCCGACATGGCCGAACGCATCCTGATCGCCGAAGACGACCCCCGCCTGGCCGAGATGCTGCACGAATATCTCGGCCAGGCGGGCTTTCGCGTCAGCCTCGCGGCGCGCGGTGCCGACGCGCTGGAACAGCTCGCCGCGGTCGAGTTCGACGCGCTCGTGCTCGACCTCGGCTTGCCGGACATGGACGGGCTCGACCTCTGCCGCCGCCTGCGTGCGACCTCCGATACGCCGGTCCTGATGCTCACCGCGCGTGGCGAGGCCACCGATCGCATCGTCGGCCTCGAGCTCGGTGCCGACGACTACCTGCCCAAGCCGTTCGAGCCGCGCGAGCTGCTGGCGCGGCTGCGCACGATCCTGCGGCGCCGCCGCGGCCAACTGCCGCTCGAACGGCCGCTGCAGTTCGGCCGCCTGGAGATCGACCGCGCGGCGCATGCCCTGCGCCTCGACGGCAAGCCGTGCACGCTGACCGGGTACCAGTTCTCCCTGCTGGTTGCGCTGGCCGAGAATGCGGGGCGCGTGCTGACGCGCGAGACGCTGATGGATCTCGCCAAGGGCGAGCAGCTCGACGCGTTCGACCGCTCGATCGACGTGCACGTCTCGCGCATCCGCGCCGCGATCGAGGACGATCCCAAGGCGCCGCGGCGCATCATCACCGTACGCGGCGCCGGCTACGTGTTCGCGCGCGCACAGGACTGACATGTCACGCCTCTACCTGCACTTCTATTTCGCCTTGCTCGGCAGCCTGTTCGTGTTCGCGATCGTCGCCGGCTGCGTGTGGCACCTGTGGATCGTCCCTTTGCATGACAACCACGCGGCGGAGCGCCTGCTGCAGAACGCGCTCGCACCGGCCACGGCGACGGCGGAACAGCAGCAGGCGTCGCTGCGCAAGCTCGTGGCCGGGATCGATGCCGACGTGGTGTTGCAGGCGCGCGACGGCACACGGTTCGCCGCAATCGGGCCGCCGTTGCCCGCCGACGACGCGCACGCCGCGCATCACGCGCACGGCGATATGGTCTGGGCGCTGCGCTTGCCGGACGGCCGCCGCCTGCTCGCGAGCGTGCCGATCATCCACGGCCGCCCGGAATACGTGCTGTTGGTGATGCTGCTCGTCATCGCGCTTGCTGTCGGCGTCGCCGCGTTTCCGATCGTGCGCCATCTCGCCAGGCGCCTGGAGCGGCTGCAGGCCGGTGTCGAGTCGCTCGGGGCGGGGCAGCTGTCGACGCGCGTCGCGGTCGAGGGCAACGATGAAATCGCACGCCTGGCGCAGAGCTTCAACCGCGCCGCAGGCCGCATCGACGAACTCGTCGGCGCGCACAAGTCGCTGCTGGCGAACGCATCGCACGAACTGCGCACTCCGCTCACGCGCATCCGCATGGCCGTCGAGCTGATGAAGGAGTCCGCGGACCCGGCGCGTCGGACCGGCCTCAATCGTGACATCGCCGAACTCGACACGCTGATCGACGAGATCCTGCTCGCCAGCCGCCTCGACGCGGTGGCGGCGACCGAAGTGGTCGAGGACATCGACCTGCTCGCGCTCGCCGCAGAGGAGTGTGCACGCTATCCCGAGTCGGAACTTGACGGCACGCCGATGCAACTCCGCGGCGACCCGCGCCTTTTGCGCCGCCTGCTGCGCAACCTGCTCGAGAACGCGCGGCGGCACGGCGTTCCGCCGACCCGCGTGCATCTCTCGCGTGGCGATGACGGCGGCGCACGCATCGTCGTCAGCGACGAAGGACGCGACCTGCCTGCGGACCAGTGCGAGCGCCTGTTTGCACCGTTCTACCGCCGCAATGGCGAGAGCGACCAGGTCGGCACCGGGCTAGGACTTGCCCTCGTGCGCCAGATCGCGCGCCGCCATGGGGGTGACGCGATGTGCGAGCCGGCTGGAGACGGGCACGTGCGGTTTATCGTCACCCTCGCAGGCGCTCGTTGACCCGGGAAGCCTGCGCGCACCCGGATGCGGGCGTCAGCGAGGCGCGTCACCGTACATAGGTCGCTGCCAGCGTGTTGAGGTGGTAGCGCTCTGCATCGCGCAGGAACGGTGCAATCAACATCATCACGCGGTGGATGCCGCGGTTGAGGTCGGCTTCGCCAGCCTCGGCCTTGCCGCCCCGCACGGCGTCGAAACTCATCCAGAATGTGGCTACCAGCAGGATGTTTTCGGCGAGCGCGTGGATCTCGTCGGCAGTGGCGCGCATCACGCCGGCGCGCACCAGTCCGCGCAGCAGGTCGGTTGCACTGGTCGAGGCGCGATTCATGATGCGCGCGAAGCGCAGCTTCAGCTTGCGGTTGCGCGCGAGGATGTCGACCAGGTCGCGATAGAGGAAGCGATAGCCCCACAGCGATTCGAACACGAGGTGCAGCTGCAGCCAGATGTCCTCCAGGTTGGGGGCGCGGCCATCCGGCAGCAGCAGGGCCTCGCCGACGCCCGCTTCGTAGCGCGCGAACAGGTGCTCGACGATGTCGTCCTTGCTGCGGAAGTGGTAGTACAGGTTGCCGGGACTGATGCCGAGTTCGTCCGCGATGTGGTTGGTCGTGACGTTCGGCTCACCCTGCGCGTTGAACATCGCGAGGCTGGTTTCGAGGATGCGCTCGCGGGTCTGGCGTGCCATGGGTCGATCGCGTCGGGAGGCGCGCGGCAGTGCGCGAGGCAGGAGCGCACCTTGTGCGCGACAAAACATTGGTGGGTCGCCCACGGGGTGGGCTCATACGGTAACGCGGCGCAGGCGATTCAGCCGCCGAGCTTCTTCACGAGGTCGACGTATTTTTGTTGCGCGTCTTCGGCCTTGGTGCCCTTGAGCTTGGCCCATGCTTCGTATTTCGCGGTCCCGACGAAATCGAAGAAGCCCGGCTTCGGTCCCGAGACGTCGCCGTCCGAACCCTGCTTGTACAACGCATACAGTTTCAGCAACGTGTCGTTGTCGGGTCGCTCGGACAGTTTCTTGATGTCTTCGGCGGCTTTTTCGAAGCGGGCTTTGAGGTCGGCCATGGCTGTACCGGTGACTTCGCGTCGGGTGGATGCCGAGCTTACAACAGCGCACCCGCGCGCGGTCAATCGGACCATTGCAAGATGGTCCCTGCACGAGCCCGCCCTGCAAGCGACCCGCGCTCGGCGCGGTCCCCGGCATCGATCGCGCATGGGTGCACTGCCAGGCACTCCCGAGGTTTCGAGCGTAGCCATCAGCGCTCGTGCAGGGCTATGCTTGGCCGACAATACGACGGCGGGGGAGTTGGCGGCGATGACCTATTTCGTGACCGGTGCGACGGGCTTCATCGGACGCCATCTGCTCGAACGCCTGCTCGAACGCAAAGGCACGATCCATTGCCTCGTGCGCAAGGAATCGCTGGCGAAGTTCAAGACGTTGCGCGAGGAACTGGGTGCGGACGAGGACCGCCTTGTTGCGGTGGTTGGCGATCTCGCCAAGCCGAGGCTCGGCGTCGCGCCGGCCGCGCAGAAGGAACTCGCCGGCAAGGTGAAGCATTTCTTCCACCTCGCCGCGCTGTACGACCTCGCCGCCGACGAGGCGAGCCAGATCACCGCGAACGTCGAGGGCACGCGCAACGCGCTCGACTTCGCCGAGGCGATCAAGGCCGGCTGCTTCCACCATGTGAGTTCGATCGCCGCCGCGGGGCTGTATCCGGGCGTGTTCCGCGAGGACATGTTCGACGAGGCAGAGGAACTGGATCATCCATATTTCCGCACCAAGCACGATTCCGAAGGCCTCGTGCGCAAGGGCAGCAAGCGCCCGTATCGCATCTACCGGCCGGGCATCGTGATCGGCGATTCGCGCACCGGTGTCATCGACAAGATCGACGGGCCGTATTACTTCTTCCGCCTCATCAAGAAGATGCGCCAGGCGCTGCCGCCGTGGATGCCGACGATCGGACTCGAGGGCGGGCGCCTCAACCTGGTGCCGGTCGACTGGGTCGCCGCGGCGATGGACCACATCGCGCACAAGCCGGGGCTCGATGGCCACACTTTCCACCTGACCGACCCGGCGCCGCGCCGCATCGGCGAAGTGCTGAACCTGTTCGCACGCGCGGGCCACGCGCCGCAGATGACGATGCGCCTCGACGCACGCATGTTCGGCTTCATTCCCGGCAGCATCCGCGCCGCGCTCGGCAGCCTGCCACCGGTCAAGCGCGTGGTTAACGTGCTGCTGCGCGACCTCGGCATCCCGGCGTCGGTGATGAAGTTCGTCAACTACCCGACGCGCTTCGACTGCCGCGAGACCGAGCGCGCGCTGAAGGGCAGCAAGATCCGCTTGCCCAAGCTCGACGACTACGCCTGGCGCCTGTGGGACTACTGGGAACGCCACCTGGATCCGGACCTGTTCGTCGATCATTCGCTCGGCGGAAAGGTCAAGAACAAGGTGGTCGTCATCACCGGTGGTTCGTCCGGCATCGGCAAGGCGGCGGCCCTGAAGATCGCCGCAGCGGGCGCGAAGCTCGTCATCTGCGCACGCGGCGCGGAAGAGCTGGCCGAGACCAAAAAGGAGATCGAGGCGGCGGGCGGCGTGTGTCACACCTACCAGGTGGACCTCGCCGACCTGGCCTCGTGTGACAAGTTCGTCGCCGACGTGCTGGCCGACCACAAGCAGGTCGACGTGCTCATCAACAACGCGGGCCGCTCGATTCGCCGCGCGATCAGCGCGAGCTTCGACCGCTTCCACGATTTCGAGCGCACGATGCAGCTGAACTACTTCGGTGCGCTGCGCCTGATCATGGGCGTGCTGCCCGGCATGGCCGAGCGCTATCGCGGACACATCATCAACATCTCGTCGATCGGCGTGCTGACCAATTCGCCGCGCTTCTCGGCCTACGTCGCCTCGAAGGCGGCGCTGGATGCGTTCTCGCGCTGCGCGCAGGCGGAGTATTCCGACAACGGCGTGAGCTTCACCACCATCAACATGCCGCTGGTGAAGACACCGATGATCGCGCCGACCAAGATGTACGAGTCGGTGCCCACGCTGTCGCCGGACGAAGCCGCCGACATCATCATCGAGGCGATCGTCCAACGCCCGGTACGCATCGCGACCCGCCTCGGCACGTTCGCACAAGTGTTTTACGCGCTCGCCCCGCGCGTATACGAGATCGTCATGAACACCGCGTTCCGCCTGTTCCCCGATTCGCAGGCTGCGAAAGGCATGAAAGGGCGTTCAGAAGCCGAACCGACCGCCGAGCAGGTCGCATTCGCATCCCTCATGCGAGGAGTGCATTGGTAGAAATTCCTGCGTTTGCACGCTGCCCTCCGGCAGCGTGCGCAGGAATTTCTGGCGAGCCATGGATGGCGAGCGGGACCGCACCACGGATGGTTTGTTCCGAAGCGCTCGGGAACGCATGCGCTGCCCTCCGGCAGCGCTTGCAGGAATTTCTGGCGAGCCATGGATGGCGAGCGGGACCGCACCAGGGATGATTTGTGCAGAGGCGGCTGGGCGCACTCATGCGAAGCCGTCGGGCATCGCCCCCGGTGTTGGAGGAGCGGCTTCAGCCTCGATGCTCCTCTCGCCCTGTGCGAGCGGCGGAAGCCGCGATGCTCCTGTTCCCGCATCGGCGTTCCCGCCATCACCACCCAACCCTTCCCCTGCGGACAGGCGCAGGACGCTGCCTTGAAGGGGCAGGGCTTGAACGCGCGCTCGCCCATTGCAGGCGAGGCGCATCCGGTTGTCCGGCTTATTTCTTCGATGCGCGCTTCGCCGCCGGGCGCTTGGCCGTGGCCGGCTTGCCGCCGAGGTTCTTCACTTCGCGCGAGAGGGCGTCGACCCGCGACGACAGGGCCTTGAGATCGGCGTGGCCCGGGATGCCGAGACGGCCGAGCGCCTTCGAGACGCGATCCTCGAACACCTTCTCGAGCTTGTCCCAGGTTTCCTGGCTGCGCTCGCGCACCTGACCGAGCGTGCTCTCGACATTGCCGCGTGCTTCGTTGACGCGCGCTTCGGTGAACTTGCGCGTCTTCGCATCCAGCGCGGTGCCTTCCTTGACCAGCGCCTCGAACAGCTTGCTGCCTTCTTCCTGAGCCTTGGCGAACGCGCCGAGGCCGGCGAGCCAGATCTGCTGGGCGGAATCCATCACGGTCTTGCTGATGCCGCGGGCATCCCTGGTCGCTTCCGCTGCTGCTGCCTTGGTGCGCGCCTTGAGCTTGGGCTTGGCCATCGTCGTGTCCTCCACTGGATGCGGCATTCGCCGCGAGT
This sequence comes from Dokdonella sp., assembly GCF_044227025.1. GTDB lineage: Bacteria > Pseudomonadota > Gammaproteobacteria > Xanthomonadales > Rhodanobacteraceae > Dokdonella_A. Next base: position 61,449 of record NZ_JBGAFX010000002.1, read on the forward strand.
GACCGCGATCATTTCGGCTTCGCCTAGAGCAGACACACTAGCGGGCACATCGTTCCGCCAATGCGCGCTTGCGATCAGTCTTGGACATATCGGGATTGGCTCCTGCATTCCGACCCACAGGGATGTGGGAAGTGTTCGCGGATGCCGGGAGCATCCGCGGATCCGGCATACCGTCCATCCATGGCATGCCTGGAATTGCTCCTGCATTCCGACCCACAGGGATGTGGGGAGTGTTCGCGGATGCCGGGAGCATCCGCGGACCCATCATACCGTCCATCCATGGACATGCCGGGAATTGCTCCTGCATTCCCGTCATACCGTCCATCCATGGACATGCCGGGAATTGCTCCTGCATTCCCGTCATACCGTCCATCCATGGACATAAAAAAGGCCCGCCGAGGCGGGCCTTTCGTCGAGCGTGAACGGGTGTATCAGGCCGGGCGCGAGGAGTTGCGCTGGCTGCCACCGCCGCGCTGCGGCTTGCGGTTGCGCGCACCCGGATGGGCAGCGGTGCCGTTTCCGTTGCTGCTGCCGGCGTGCGGGCGGCGCGCATGGCGCTGCGGCGGACGCTGGTTCTGCACCGGTCGCGAGCGCGCGGAATCGTCCACCCGCAGCGGGCGCGACGGCTCGAAGCCGGCAATCGCCTCGACCGCGATGTCCTGCTTGAGCAGGCGCCGGATGTCGCGCAGCAGGCCGTCTTCCTCGTGCGAGACGAGCGAGATCGCCAGACCTTCCGCACCGGCGCGGCCGGTACGGCCGATGCGGTGCACGTAATCCTCGGCGACCATTGGCAGGTCGTAGTTGATGACCATCGGCAGCTGGTCGATGTCGAGGCCGCGCGCGGCGATATCGGTTGCGACGAGCACGGCGACCTTGCCGCTCTTGAAGTCCTTCAATGCGCGCGTGCGCTGCGCCTGGCTCTTGTTGCCATGGATGGCGGCGGCGCGCAGGCCAGCCTTGTCGAGCATCTGCGCGAGCTTGTCCGCGCCGTGCTTGGTGCGCCCGAACACGAGCGTCTGGCGCGCGTCGTTCTGCAGCAGGTGCAGCAGCAGGTCGCGCTTGCGCGTCGCATCCACCGGATGCACGCGATGCGTGACGGTGGTCGCCACGCTGTTCGGCTTGGCGACCTGGATCTCGACCGGCGAGCGCATGAATTCATTCGCGAGCGCCTTGATCTCCGGCGCAAACGTGGCCGAGAACAGCCACGTCACGCGGTTCTGCTTCGGCAGATGGCCGAGGATGCGCCTGATCGAGGGCAGGAAGCCCATGTCGAGCATGCGGTCCGCCTCGTCGAGGATCAGCACCTCGATGTGCGACAGGTTCACGCTGCGCTGCTGGATGTGGTCGATCAGGCGGCCCGGCGTGGCGACGAGGATCTCGACGCCGCGACGAAGCGCTTCGACCTGCGGCTGCATGCCGACGCCGCCGAAGATGGTGGTCGCGCGCACGCCGAGGTGCTTGCCGTAACCGCGCACGCTTTCGTGCACCTGTGCAGCGAGCTCGCGCGTCGGCGTCAGCACCAGCGCGCGCGGCGTCTTCGGCTGCGCGGGTTTGCGGTCGCTGACGTAGATGCGGTCGAGCAGGGGCAGCGCGAACGCGGCGGTCTTGCCGGTGCCGGTCTGTGCGCCGGCGAGCAGGTCCTTGCCTTCCAGCGCCGGCGGAATCGCCGCGGTCTGGATCGGGGTCGGATTGGTGTAGCCCTGCTCGGTCAGCGCGCGCAGCAGCGCGGGCGCAAGGCCCAAGGATTCAAAAGACATTTTGGACAACTCCAGTGTTGGGAGCGTCACGCGCAGGCAGGTGCTCCGGCCAATGCTGGCGGGAGCCCGGTCGCTCGGACGCAGGTCACCGATCGGTGAGGATCGGCGCGAACCCGGAGCGTTCCCATAGAACCGCGCTGCAGGGTCGAAGATGGCGGATCGACGGGCCGTGGTGGCCGGCGATTCCGGATTGGTTGCGACGAAAGCCGATCGGCGCGGAGCGTGGATCTAAGCCGAAGAGGCAGCGATCAGGATCACGTTCCAGAGGGAAAACCGCGTGGCGGCGCAACAAACACCGCGCACCATACACGAATGGTGCGCAACAAGCGACTGAATTATCGGACAAGCGGTTGGCGTTCAGGGAACGTGATTCCGGCACGATCCGCCAGAATGCCTTCGGCGCGCGTCGGGGCGTTGCGCGCGTCGCGCGCCCGCGGTGGCGCCGGTGTCTACTGGAACACCGTTGGAGGTGTGGATGCCCCTACATTTCGCTCGCCGTCTCGCCGTCCTTTGCGCTGCGGCCGCCGTACCATGTTCCGCGGCGGTCCAGCACGACCTGGTGTTCGACCAGCCTGCGCCGTTCGCGCGCAACGAGGCCTTGCTCGAACGCATGTTCAGCCCTCTGCTCGCGCAGGCGCTGCGTGAGCAACTCGCCAAGGCGCGCGGTTCGACCGACACCCTGGCGATCGATCTCGCGCAGGAGCGGTTCGAGCTGTACGTGCCTGACGGCGCGGCGCCCGCGGCTGGCTACGGCCTGCTGGTGTTCGTGCCGCCGTGGGATGCGCAGGGACTGCCGCGTGAATGGCTGGCGGTGCTCCGTCGTCAACAGCTTATCGCGGTCACCGCCGAACGTTCCGGCAACGAACAGAACGTGCTCGGCCGCCGCGTTCCGTTGGCACTGTCGGGCTACGAGAATGTGCGCCAGCGCTATCCGCTCGATCCACAGCGGGTGTACATCGGCGGATTCTCCGGTGGAGCGCGCGTTGCGATGCGCGTCGCGCTTGCGTTTCCGGACGTGTTCCGCGGCGCGTTGCTGAATGCAGGCAGCGATCCGTTCGGGTCGCCTGAGGTGCCGCTGCCCGACGCGGGCTTGTTTGGACAGTTCGAGCGCGGCACGCGCCTCGTCTATGTCACTGGAACGCGCGACGAAGCCGCGGCCAGTACGGACCGGCGCAGTCATGCGTCCGCGCACTCGCTTTGCGTTTCCAACCTCGTCGACCTGCCGATTCGCGACGGCGGCCACCAGCCGGCGGATGCGCGCACGTTCGAGCACGCGTTGCAGGCACTCGATGCACCGCGCATCGAGACGCGCGATGCCGAAGGCTGCCGTGCCCAGCGCAGCGTCGAGATTGCGCGGGCAAATGCCGACGCGCGTTCGGCGTTCGACGCGGGTGACCTCAAGGAAGCCGCGCGCAGGCTGGCCGAACTTGATGCGCACTACGGCGGGCTCGCATTGCCCGCGAGCGCCGAACTCGCGAGCCGCTTGCGGGAACGCGGCATTGAACCGCTCGCGAAACCCTGATCGACGCGCTACCGGTTCGCATGCGCTTGCGCGATCATGCGCGCATGAAACACGAACATCGACCAGCGCCTGGGCCGGATCCGGCCGCGGTCCGCCTCGACATCTGGCTGTGGGCCGCGCGCTTCTTCAAGACCCGTTCGCTCGCCAAGCAGGCGATCGAAGGCGGCAAGATCGAACTGGAGACCGGCGCTGCCCGACCCGCGCGTGGCGTACAGGTCGGCGATCGCCTGCGGATCGTACGCGGCGAGGAACGCTGGGAGATCGACGTGCTCGCGCTCAGCGAGGCGCGCGGACCGGCGAGCATCGCGCAAAAGCTGTACCGCGAAACCGAGGCCGGCCGTGCCGCGCGCGACGCCGCTGCCGAACAACGCCGACTCACCGGCGCAGGCTACGCCAAGCCGCCGACCAAGCCGGACAAGCGCGCACGCCGCCTGATCCGCGCGCTCGGTGACATCGACGCGATGTAGTGCGTCCTGCCGCGGGGGACGGCGCGCCCGAGTGAAGCGGCGTCGCGATCAGCGTGTGCGCTGCGTCGACAGTCCCCGCTCACCCTGGGCGCAGGCCAGGGGTGCGAGTCGAACGCGCATGCCGGCATTGTCCAGAGCGCTTCGACTACGGCGGTCGGCCTGCATTCAGCGCGAACGGTGAAGGCAAGGGCCGTCCGCGCGGAAGTTGCGCGGAAGGGCGTGCATGCGGCTTCACTCCGCCAGTCGCTTGAGTCGGTAGAGCATATCGAGTGCTTCGCGCGGCGACAGCGCATCCGGATCGAGGTCGCGCAGCGCCTGCTCGGCCTGGGATGGAACGGATGGTGCGAACAGGCCGAGTTGCGGCGATGCTTCGCGGCTCCGCGCGGTTGCGGGCGCGCTGGCGTGCGAGCCGCGTTCAAGTTCTGCCAGCGTGCGCCGCGCATCACCGATCACCGCCTTGGGCAATCCGGCGAGTGCGGCGACCTGCAGGCCGAAGCTGCGGTTGGCCGGGCCTTCCTTGACCGCGTGCATGAAGACGAGCTGGTCACCGTACTCGACCGCGTCGAGATGCACGTTGGCGATGTCGTCGAAATCGCCGGCGAGTGCGGTCAGCTCGAAGTAGTGGGTCGCGAACAATGCGTAGGCACGATTCGTCGTCGCGAGGTGCACCGCGCATGCACGCGCGAGCGCGAGTCCGTCGTAGGTGGAGGTGCCGCGACCGATTTCGTCCATCAGCACGAGGCTCGACGCACTGGCATTGTGGAGGATGTTGGCGGTCTCGCTCATCTCGACCATGAACGTCGACTGGCCGCGCGCGAGGTCGTCACCGGCGCCGATGCGGGTGAATATGCGGTCGACAGGACCGATTGTCGCCGCGTCCGCCGGCACGAAGCTGCCGATATGCGCGAGCAGCACGATCAGCGCGGCCTGGCGCATGTAGGTCGACTTGCCGCCCATGTTCGGTCCGGTGATGACGAGCATGCGGCGACCCTCGCCTAGCGCGAGGTCGTTCGGCTCGAACGGCTCGCTGCGCACCTGCTCGACCACGGGGTGGCGACCTCGCACGATGCGGATGCCGTCCTCGTCGACGAGCGCGGGACGGTTCCAGCGCAGTGCATCGGCGCGTTCGGCGAGATTTGCGAGCACATCGAGTTCGGCGATGGCGGCAGCGGCTGCCTGCAACGGTGCGAGGCGCGCGAGCAGCAAGTCCAGCAACGCGTCATACAGCGCACGCTCGCGCATCAGCGAACGCTCGCGCGCGCTGAGCACCTTGTCCTCGAACGCCTTGAGCTCCTCGGTGATGTAGCGCTCGGCGCCTTTCAGCGTCTGCCGCCGCGTGTAGTGGGTCGGTGCCCTGTCCGATTGCGCCTTGCTGATCTCGATGTAGTAGCCGTGCACGCTGTTGTAGCCGACCTTCAACGTCGGGATGCCGGTGGCGGCTTTCTCGCGTTCCTCCAGATCGACCAGGAACTGGTCGGCATTCGTCGACAGCAGGCGCAGTTCGTCGAGTTCGGCGTCGAAACCGGCGCGGATCACGCCGCCGTCGCGCGCGATCGCCGGCGGCGACTCGACCACGGCGTCGGCAAGATGCGCCGCGGTGCCGGCATGTTCGCCGAGGCGGTCGACGAGGTCGTGCAGGAGCGGACTGTCGCAGGCAGCGAGCATCTGCTTCAATCGAGGCGCCAGTACCAGTCCATCGCGCAGCGTCGAAAGATCCCGTGGCCGCGCCGACCGCAGCGCCACGCGCGCGAGGATGCGTTCGAGATCGCCGACGCCGCGCAGGATCTCGCGCAACGGCTCGAATCCACGCTGGTCGAGCAGGCTTTCGATGGCGTGTTGACGGCGTTGCAGGACCTCGCGCCGTCGCAACGGGCGGTGCAGCCAGCGGCGCAGCAGGCGCGCGCCCATTGGCGTGATCGAGCGGTCGAGCACGCCGAGCAGGGTGACGTCGCGATTGCCGCTTGCATGCGTGTCGAGTTCGAGGTTGCGCCGCGTCGCCGCGTCCATCGCCACGGTCTCGTCGGCGCTCTCGACTGCGAGTCCGGCGAGATGCGGCAGCGCGGATTTCTGCGTCTCCTCGACGTAACCCAACAGTGCACCAGCCGCAGAGACCGCGAGCGGCAGTCCATCCACGCCGTAGCCGGACAGGTCACGCGTACCGAAGAAGCGCGCGAGTTCACGTTGTGCCGTGATCATGTCGAAGTGCCACGGCGCACGCTTGCGCAAGCCGGGCAGGGCGATGACGAAGTTCGGCCACGCGACATCCTCGCCGACCAGGGTTTCGGCCGGCGTCAGCCGCGCGAGTTCGGCCGCGAGCGCTTCGGCGTCGGCGACTTCGCTGAGCAGGAAGCGCCCGGTCGAAAGATCGATCCAGGCGAGGCCGTAGTTCGAACGCCCGGCAGCAATCGCCAGCAGAAGGTTGTCGCGGCGCTCCTCCAGCAGCGCGGCATCGGTGACCGTGCCGGGCGTGACCACGCGCACGACCTTGCGTTCGACCAGCCCCTTCGCCAGCGCTGGATCGCCGATCTGTTCGCAGATCGCGACCGACTCGCCGAGCTTCACGAGCTTCGCGAGATAGCCTTCGACCGAATGGTACGGCACGCCGGCCATGGGGATCGGCGCGCCCGCCGATGCGCCGCGCTGGGTCAGCGTGATGTCGAGCAGACGCGCCGCCTTGCGTGCGTCGTCGTAGAACAATTCGTAGAAGTCGCCCATGCGGAACAGCACGAGCGTGTCCGGAAACTCCGCCTTGGCGGCGAAGTATTGACGCATGAGTGGGGTGTGTTGCGAGCTGTCGACGACAGACATCCGTTCCGGCCTCGCTGGCTGGCCGCGTAGTCTAGCGTGGCCGTACTGCCGGGCGACGACCTCCGGTCGAGTTCGTCGGCGCGAACGATCGGCTCCGCCTGCCGATCATCGGAGCGCGTTCGCCCGGTGCCGGTGTTCATCGGCGGCGAGTTCCAGAAGCACGGGGCGCCGTGCAGCTGCTGCTGGGCGACTGCGGTGCCGATTGCCCCCGGCGGAGTGCCGATCACGCCGGAGGGCTTGCGCGCGCAGCAGTTCGGAGCCGGCGGCCCCGTGGAGCGATAGCATGGCCGCACTCTCCGCCAGAGGCCATGCCATGAGTTCCCGCTTCCCGGTGATCTTCCTCGGTCACGGCAATCCGATGAATGCGCTGCAGGACAACGAATGGACCCGCGGCTGGGCGGCGCTCGGGCGGAATCTGCCGCGGCCGCGCGCAGTACTGTCCATCTCGGCGCATTGGTACCTCCCGGCTACCGCGCTGACCGCGACGGAATCCCCGCGTACGATCCACGACTTCGGCGGCTTCCCGCGCGAGTTGTTCGAGGTGCAGTACCCCGCGCCCGGCGATCTGGACCTGGTGCATCGCGTATGTGAACTGCTGCATCCGCTGGCCGTGCGCACGGACATCCCGTGGGGACTGGACCACGGGACCTGGTCGGTGTTGCGGCACGTGTTTCCTGCCGCCGACGTGCCGGTGGTGCAACTGAGCATCGACGAATCGCAACCACCATCTTTCCACTACGGCCTGGGCCGGATGCTGCGCCCGCTGCGCGACGAAGGGATCCTGCTGGCGGGCAGCGGCGACATCGTGCACAACCTGCACACCTATGCCTGGGGCAGCCGTCCGGCCGCGCCGTTCGACTGGGGGTTGCGCTTTGAAGGGAAAGTACGCGAACTGGTGTTGCAGGGTGACCATCAGCCGCTGGTGGCCTACGAGTCGCTGGGCCGGGACGCGGAACTTTCGGTACCGACTCCCGAGCATTATCTGCCGCTGCTGTACGTACTCGGTGCCAGCGAAGAAAGCGACCCGGTGACGTTTCCTGTCGAGGGCATGGATGGCGGGTCCGTCTCGATGCTGTCCGTGCAGTTCGGCTGAGGGTGCAGGCGTTGTCTCGGCGCGATCGTCAGGGATCACGACATCGCCGCGGCGCAGCCGCCGATCGAGGACTTCGCCGGCGCACGAATGCGCCGAGCGGTCCGTCGTTCGTCCCGGCAGCGGCCGGCTCGTCGCCGGGTCGACAGGTCAATCGAATCCGTCGTGCATGATCGCGTCGGTCGGCACCCAGATCGGCGCACCGATGGCTAGCATGCCGGTCTGGGCGCCGGCGATCACCTGCATCGGTGCGACATCGCCGTCGTCGTCGAGGCTGAATACCAGCAGTTTGTTGGCGAGTGCGTCGGTGTCGGCGCTGATGCTGGCGATCACGCGGCGGCCGATCGGATCGATCGCGAGGCCTTGCACGTGCGCGCCGACACCCAGGTTGAGTTGCGTCGCGGCGCCCCCGATCGTGCGCAGGGGGGCGACATCGCCGTCCGCCTGGTCGTCGAACGCGAGGATGCGAGCCGAGGTCGTCGAGTCGGGATTGTTGGTGCTCGCCGCAACGTAAAGTACGTGGGCACCGGCATCCCAGGCGACGCCTGCGACCCAGTTGCCGAAACCGGTCTGGCTGCCCTTGAGGACGCGCTTCGGTGCGGTGTTGCCGTCATCGGCGCGATTGAAGACGAGTACCTTCGGCGCGTAGGAAGGACCGAAGTCGCTGTCCGCCACCGCGACTTCATCGCTGGATGCGAGGTAGGCCAGAGAGGGTGGATAGTTCAATTGCGTGACGCTGCCCGCGCCGCCACCCCAGTTCAGCGAGTGCAGCCGCGGTGCACTGCTGCCGCTGGCGTCGAGCGCGAAGCCGGCGACGCAACAGCCGCTCGTCGTCGTGATGATCTCGCCGTGCACGGGATCGAGTGCAAGCGTGCGTACCTGGCCGAGGATCGGCGCGTCGAGCACGCGTAGCGGTGCGACGTCGCCGTCCGCATACGCCGGGAACACGCGGATCGCCTGCGCCCAGAAGTCGGCGACGAAGACAGAACCCTCGCGAGCATCGAACGCTCCACCCGCAGGCGCCATCAGGGTCGAGTTCGGCCCCCCGAGGACGCGGATCGGCGCCACGTCGCCATTCGCATTGTCGGCGAATGCGCGCAGGGACTCGTTGCTGATACCGCTGCCGTAGCTGCCGATCAGGATGTCGGCACGGGCGGTAGCCGCGAGTGTCGTCAGCAGCAGGGTGGCAAGAAGTGTGTGGCGGGCCATGTCGATTCTCCGTGGGATACCTCCTGTTACGCCGAAGCAGGGCGAAAGCCTTAATACGGAACCCTCGATCGCGCATTTGATCATTCGACCGGGATCGAATATCTTGGGTTGGTCGACGGCGCCCAGCACAACATCTGGGTCGAAGGCCGAAAGGCCGACGAGGGAATCCGGTGCGAATCCGGAACTGCCCCGCAACGGTGAACGGGAGTCACGAGGGCATGCCCTCGACCCGCCAGTCCGAATACCGCCTCGACCGTTGCGCCGCAAGGCGCGATGCAGGCTCGAAGGCCCTCGTGGGAGGGGCACGCCGAAAGTCGTCGCGCCTCCGATCGGAGTGTCCGCGTCGCTTTCGTCTGGCATTTCCGCAAGGTCCTTCTTTCGCTCGCGGGAGCGACGCCGGCGGCCGCGCGTCTCATGCCGTGCGCCGTCGTGCGGTTCTCCTGCGCGTCACCGCTCGCGAAGGAGAGTTGCCATGTCCCGCCCAGAAGTCGTCGAAGCCGTCGCGTCCGCGGTTGCCGAACCCGACCAGTCCGGATTCCAGCTGACCGCGCCGCACGCCGGGCCGGTGTCGATGCTGGTCACCAAGCGCTCGGGCGCGCAAGAGCCGGTCGACCTCAACAAGATCGTGCGTGCGGTCACGCGCTGCTGCGAGGGCCTCGCCGACGTCGATCCCATGCGTGTCGCGCTGAAGACGATCGCCGGCCTCTACGACGGCGCGACCACGCGCGAGCTCGACGAGCTGTCGATCCGCACCGCGGCGTCGTTCATCGCCGAGGAACCGGAATACTCGAAGGTCGCCGCGCGTCTGCTCGCCGGCTACATCGACAAGGAAGTGCAGGGGCAGGGGGTGCATTCGTTCTCGCAATCGATCCGCCTCGGCTACGACGCCGGCCTGATCAACGAGCGCGTGCTCGCGTTCGTCGAAGCGAATGCGCGCAAGCTCAACGATGCCGTCGATGCGCAGCACACGCAGCGCTTCGAGTATTTCGGCCTGCGCACGCTCTACGACCGTTACCTGCTCAAGCATCCGACCCAGCGTCAGGTGATCGAGACGCCGCAGCACTTCTGGCTGCGCGTTGCCTGCGCGCTGAGCGAAAGCGCAGCGGATGCGATCGAGCTGTACGGCCTGTTCGCGCGGCTCGACTACGTGCCGAGTTCACCAACGCTGTTCAATTCCGGCACGCGCCACGAGCAGTTGTCGAGCTGCTTCCTGCTCGACTCGCCGGAGGATTCGCTCGAGGCGATCTACGCCAAGTACCGCGACGTCGCGCTGCTGTCGAAGTTCTCCGGTGGCATCGGCCTCGCCTGGCACCGCGTGCGCTCGGAAGGATCGTTGATCCGTTCGACCAATGGGCTCAGCAACGGCATCGTGCCGTGGCTGAAGACGCTCGACTCCTCGGTCGCGGCGGTCAACCAGGGCGGCAAGCGCAAGGGTGCCGCCTGCGTGTACCTCGAACCGTGGCATGCGGACATCGAGGCTTTCCTCGAATTGCGCGACAACACCGGAGACGACGCGCGTCGCGCGCATCACCTGAACCTTGCGAACTGGATCCCCGACCTGTTCATGCGCCGCGTCGACGACGACGGTCGCTGGTCGCTGTTCGATCCGAAGGATGTGCCGGAACTGCCGGACCTGTGGGGCGAGGCGTTCGACCAGGCCTACGCGCAGGCGGAAGCGCGTGGTCTCGCGCGCCGCACGGTGCAGGCACGCGACCTGTACGCGCGCATGATGCGCACGCTTGCGCAGACCGGCAATGGCTGGATGACGTTCAAGGATGCCTGCAACCGCGCCAGCAACCAGACCGCGAAAGCCGGCAATACGGTGCACCTGTCCAATCTGTGTACCGAGATCATCGAGGTCACCAGCGATGGCGAGACCGCCGTGTGCAACCTCGGTTCGATCAATCTCGCGCAGCACCACGACGGCGTCGAGTTCGACTTCGACAAGCTGAGCGTCACGGTGCAGGTTGCGGTGCGCCAGCTCGATCGCGTGATCGACCTCAACTTCTACCCGATCGACAGCGCGCGTGCGTCGAACCTGCGTTGGCGTCCGGTCGGCCTCGGTTTGATGGGCCTGCAGGATGTGCTGTTCGCGCTGCGCCTGCCATTCGACGGCGCCGAGGCGCGCGCCCTGTCGGCGCGCATATCCGAGGAAATCTATTACTGGGCGCTGCGCACCTCGCTCGAACTCGCACGCGAGAAGGGCGCGCACCCTGCGTTTGCGGAGACGCGCGCCGCGCATGGCGAGTTGCAGTTCGATTCGTGGAGCGTCGTGCCGCGCGACGTCGTGCGCTGGGATGCCTTGCGCGCGGAGATCAAGGCATACGGCCTGCGCAACTCGCTGCTGATCGCGATAGCGCCGACCGCAACGATCGCCTCGATCGCCGGTTGCTACGAGTGCATCGAGCCGCAGGTATCAAACCTGTTCAAGCGCGAGACGCTGTCCGGCGACTTCCTGCAGGTGAACCGCTATCTCGTCGGCGAACTGAAGCGTCTTGGTCTCTGGACGACCGAAGTCCGCGATGCGATCAAGCTCGCCGAAGGATCGGTGCAGGCGCTGGTGCAACTGCCGGAGGCGTTGCGCGCGATCTATCGCACGGTGTGGGAAACGCCGATGCGCGCCCTGATCGACATGGCCGCGGATCGTGGCGCATTCATCGACCAGAGCCAGTCGCTCAACCTGTTCATCGAGAATCCGAACATCGGCCAGCTTTCGAGCATGTACATGTACGCGTGGAAGAAGGGCCTGAAGACGACCTACTACCTGCGCTCGAGACCGGCGACGCGGATTGCGAAAGCGACCGTCGGGGCCGCGCCCGCGAAAGCGTATACGGATGCGCAAGCGATGGTGTGCTCGCTCGAAAATCCCGAGACGTGCGAGGCCTGCCAGTGAGCGGTCATTTGCTCGACCCCGGTTTCGACCTCACCCTGCGTCCGATGCGCTATCCGCAGTTCTACGAGATGTATCGCGCCGCGATCAAGAACACCTGGTCGGTCGAGGAGATCGATTTCCAGATCGACCTCGGTCACCTTGCGCAGCGCATGACGCCAGCGGATCGCCACCTGATTGAACGCCTGGTCGCGTTCTTCGCGACCGGCGATTCGATCGTCGCGAACAATCTCGTGCTCAACCTGTACAGGCACATCAATGCGCCCGAGGCGCGCATGTACCTGTCGCGCCAGTTGTACGAGGAAGCGCTGCACGTGCAGTTCTACCTGACCCTGCTCGACAACTACATCCCGGAGCCGGCGCGGCGCGCGCAGGCGTTCGCCGCAGTCGAGAACATCCCGTCGATCCGGCGCAAGGCAGCGTTCTGCCAGCGCTGGATCGATTCGGTCCATGCTCTGGATCGCGTGGCTTCCGATGCGGACAAGCGCAGCTTCCTGTTGAACCTGACCTGCTTCGCGACCTGCATCGAAGGCCTGTTCTTCTTTGGTGCGTTCGCCTACGTGTATTTCCTGCGTTCACGCGGCCTCCTGCCGGGTCTCGCCGCCGGCACCGCATGGGTATTCCGCGACGAGTCCGCGCACATGGGGTTTGCGCTGGAGGTGCTGCGCACGGTGCGCGAAGAAGAGCCGTACCTGTTCGATGCGGAATGGGCGGCGCAGGTCGGCGCCATGATCGCCGACGCTGTCGAGTGCGAATGCGCGTTTGCCGAAGACGTGCTCGGCGGCGGCGTGGTCGGCATGACCCTGAAGGAAATGCGCCAGTACCTCGAATACATCGCCGACCAGCGCCTCGCGACGCTGCAGCTGCCGTCGCGCTACGGCGCGCGGAACCCGTTCCCGTTCATGGAGCTGCAGGACGTGCAGGAGCTGACCAACTTCTTCGAGCGGCGCGTGTCGGCCTACCAGGTCGCGGTGCAGGGCGAGGTGGGTTTCGATCATGCGTTCTGAAGGTTTCCCGGTCTCGTGATGACGCCCGCGCCTGTCGCTCCGGTCGATATGGCATCATCGCCGCTCCACGATGGAGCGCTCCATGCCGGCACCCCGGTTGACCAGCGACGATGGCCTGTACGCACTCGCGCAAGCGGTCGCCGAATGTCTGATCGCACGCGGTCAGACACTCGTTGCAGCGGAATCGTGCACGGGTGGCTGGATCGCCAAGGTGCTGACCGACGTCCCGGGCAGCTCGACCTGGTTCGAATGCGGGGTGGTCGCCTACAGCTACGAGGCGAAGGAGGCGTTGCTCGGCGTGCAGCCGCAGACGCTCGAAAGGACCGGTGCGGTCAGCCATGACACGGTCGTCGAGATGGTGTCGGGCGCGCTCGCGCGCTACGGCGCGGGCGTGGCGGTCGCGGTGACGGGCGTTGCCGGACCCGGTGGCGGCACGTCGGACAAGCCGGTCGGCACGGTCTGGATCGGCTGGAAGCGGCGCGGCGGCTATGCGCGCGCGGAGCTGTTCCATTTCGATGGCGATCGCGAAGCGGTGCGGCGGCAGACCGTCGGTGCCGCGCTCGATGGCGTGCGGCGGATTCTTACGAGCTGATGCGCAAACTGCGGATAGCGGCCGCGCCTTGCTGTGGGATAATCGCGCTCAATCGGCGCATGCTTGCGTTTGCGTCTTAGCGACTGAGACGTAGCAGCGGCACGCTCGCCGCCATCAACGACAGAGGATTCACACGATGGACGACAACAAGCGCAAGGCACTTGCCTCCGCACTCAGCCAGATCGAGAAGCAGTTCGGCAAGGGCGCCGTCATGCGCATGGGCGACAAGGTCGATGAGGCGATCGAAGTCGTCTCGACCGGTTCGCTCGGTCTGGACATTGCGCTCGGCATCGGCGGCCTGCCGCGCGGGCGCGTGGTCGAGATCTACGGCCCGGAGTCGTCCGGCAAGACCACCCTGACCCTGCAGGTGATCGCAAGCTGCCAGCGCAACGGCGGTACCGCCGCGTTCGTGGACGCCGAACACGCGCTCGATCCGAGCTATGCCGAGAAACTCGGCGTCAACGTCGACGACCTGCTGGTTTCGCAGCCCGATACCGGAGAACAGGCGCTCGAGATCGCCGACATGCTCGTTCGCTCGAATGCGGTCGACGTCGTCGTTATCGACTCGGTCGCGGCGCTCACGCCGAAGGCGGAGATCGAAGGCGAGATGGGCGACTCGCACGTCGGCCTGCAGGCACGCCTGATGAGCCAGGCGCTGCGCAAGCTGACCGCAAACATCAAGAAGTCAGGCACCTTGGTCATTTTCATCAACCAGATCCGCATGAAGATCGGCGTGATGTTCGGCAGCCCGGAGACGACCACCGGCGGCAACGCGCTGAAGTTCTATGCCTCGGTGCGCCTCGACATCCGCCGCATCGGCGCGATCAAGCGCGGCGAGGAAGTGATCGGATCGGAGACGCGCGTCAAGGTCGTCAAGAACAAGGTGGCGCCACCGTTCCGTCAGGCCGAATTCGAGATCCTGTATGGCGAAGGCTCCTCGCGTGAAGGTGAGCTGATCGAACTTGGCGTTGCCCACAACCTGGTCGACAAGTCCGGTGCCTGGTACAGCTACAACGGCGACCGCATCGGCCAGGGTAAGGACAACACACGCCTTTACCTCAAGGAGCATCCGGAAATCGCCGACGCGATCGACGTGCAACTGCGCGCGAAGCTGCTGGCCAAGGGCGGAACCTCGCCGTTGCCGGCGGTCGAGGTCGAAGAGGCCTGAGTTGCCGCGCAAGCCGAAGGCCGATGCGCGCAGCGTCTACGACAAGGCGCTCGGCCTGCTCGCGCGGCGCGAGCATTCGGCACGGGAGCTGAAGACCAAGCTGGCCTTGCGCGGACACCAGGCGGATGAAGCCGCTCCGGTGATCGAGCAGCTGAAGCAACGCCAGTACCAGAGTGACGATCGCTTCGCCATGAGCCTCGCGCGCCGGCGCGCGGCGCAAGGATATGGCCCGCGACGCATCCAGGCGGAGCTGAAGTCGCATGGCATGACCGATGCGACGGTCCGCGAAGCCGTCGCGGGCGTTGACGTCGACTGGGCCGCCATTGCGTCGGCCCAGTTGCGCCGGCGCCACGGTTCGGTCGCCGCTGCAGATCACGAAGAACGCGCGGCCCGCGCCGGGTTTCTCTTGCGCCGCGGCTTCGATCCGGCGACAGTACGCGCCGTCACGCGCGCTGAAGTGGACGATCCGGGCGAAGAGTTGGATTGATGACTCGAATTCCGGACCGCATCTTCGGCGTGTCCGCCTTTCGCCTCCGTCCCGATCCCGCCCATGAAAACCTCCGAAATCCGCTCCGCATTCCTGGAGTTCTTCCGCTCCAAGAACCATACGATCGTGCCGTCGAGTTCGCTGGTCCCGGCGAACGACCCGACCCTGCTGTTCACGAACTCCGGGATGGTCCAGTTCAAGAACGTGTTCCTCGGCAGCGAGAAGCTCGGCTTCGTCCGAGCGGCCGACGTGCAGCGCTGCCTGCGCGCGGGTGGCAAGCACAACGACCTCGACTCGGTCGGCTACACGGCGCGCCACCACACGTTTTTCGAGATGCTCGGCAACTGGTCGTTCGGCGACTACTTCAAGCGCGAGGCGATCGCCTGGGCATGGGAATTCCTGACCGGCGTATTGAAGCTGGAGAAGGAGCGGCTTTGGGTCACCGTCTACCACACCGATGACGAAGCATTCGACATCTGGAACAAGGACATCGGCGTGCCCGCCGCACGCATCGTGCGCATCGGCGACAACAAGGGCGCGCCGTACGCGTCGGACAACTTCTGGCAGATGGCCGACACCGGTCCGTGCGGACCGTGCACCGAAATCTTCTACGACCACGGTGCCGACATCGCCGGCGGCCCGCCAGGGTCGCCGGACGAGGACGGCGACCGCTACATCGAAATCTGGAACCTCGTCTTCATGCAGTTCGACCGCGCTGCCGACGGCACGCTGGCAAAACTTCCGGCGCCGTGCGTCGACACCGGCATGGGCCTCGAACGGCTCGCGGCGGTGCTGCAGCACGTGCATTCGAACTACGAGATCGACCTGTTCCAGCGCCTCATCCAGGTCGCAGCGAAGCTGACCAACACGATCGATGTCGAAAACAAGTCCCTGCGCGTGATCGCGGACCACATCCGCGCCTGCTCGTTCCTGATCGTCGATGGCGTGCTGCCGTCGAATGAAGGACGCGGCTACGTGCTGCGCCGGATCATCCGGCGCGCGCTGCGCCATGGCTACATGCTGGGCCAGAAGCAACCGTTCTTCCATGCGCTGGTCGGCACCCTCGTCGAGGTGATGGGCGACGCCTATCCCGAGCTCGTGGCGAAGCGCGAGCTGGTCGAGCGCGCGCTGAAAGCGGAAGAGGAACGCTTCGGCGAGACCCTGGAGCAGGGCATGAAGGTTTTTGAGGACGTCGCGAGGAAATCCGGCAAGACAATTCCGGGCGAAGCGGCATTCCGCCTCTACGACACCTATGGTTTTCCGGTCGACCTGACCGCGGACATCGCGCGCGAGCGCGGTCTCATCGTCGACATGGCGGGCTTCGAGGTGGCGATGGAGCGGCAGCGCGAACGCGCGCGCTCGGCCAGCCAATTCGACAGCAAGGCAACGTTGCCGGCCGAGGTCGCGAGCGCACTCGCGCCGACGAAGTTCCTGGGCTACGACACGCTGGCCACGGGCGACGCGAAGGTCGTCGCGATCGTGCGTGATGGCAAGGCCGTCGACGCGCTGGCCAATGGCGAGGAGGCCGTCGTGCTGCTCGAGCGCACGCCGTTCTACGCCGAGTCCGGTGGCCAGGTCGGTGATACCGGTACGTTGTCGAATGCCGAAGGCCGCTTCGAAGTTGCCGATACGATCAAGCTCGGCGGGGTGTTCCATGCGCATCTCGGTCGCTGGGGCGGCAACAGCCTGCGCAACGGCGCCGTGGTGGCGGCGCAGGTCGATGCCGCGCGTCGCCAGTCGATCGTGCTGAACCATTCCGCGACGCACCTTCTGCACGCGGCGCTGCGCACGGAACTCGGGACGCATGTGCAGCAGAAGGGCTCGCTGGTAGCGCCCGACCGCCTGCGCTTCGACTTCGCGCATTTCCAGCCGATCGCCGCCGACGAACTGCGCCGCATTGAAGACATGGTCAATGCGGAGATCCGCCGCAACGAGGTGGCCGAGGTCCGCGAGATGGCCTACCGGGCCGCGCTCGACTACGGTGCGATGGCGTTGTTCGGCGAGAAGTATGGCGACGAAGTTCGCGTGCTGAAGATGGGTGACTTCTCGACCGAACTCTGCGGAGGCACCCATGTCGGACGCACCGGCGACATCGGCCTGTTCAAGATCGTCAGCGAAGGCGGTGTCGCGGCCGGCGTGCGCCGTATCGAGGCAGTGACCGGTGCCGCCGCGATCGCGCACGTCGCCGAAGAGGAGGCGCGCCTCGGTCAGATAGGCGCGCTGCTGTCGGCGAACGGCCCGGAGATCGTCGACAAGCTGCGCCAGTTGTTCGAGCGCCAGAAGAAGCTCGAACGCGAGCTCGAGTCGTTCAAGGCGAAGGCGGCCAGCTCGGCGACCCAGGATCTCGCTTCGACCGCACGGCGCGTCAACGGCATCGACCTTGTCGCGGCGCGCGTCGATGGCCTCGACGCAAAGGCGCTGCGCGACGGTGTCGACACGCTCAAGCAGAAGCTCGTCGATTGCGTCGTGCTGCTCGCCGCCGCCGCCGACGGCAAGATCGCGCTCGTCGGCGGCGTGCATGGCGCCGCGCTTGGCAAGGTCAAGGCGGGCGATGTCGTTGCACATGTCGCCGCGCAGATTGGCGGCAAGGGTGGTGGCCGACCCGACATGGCGCAGGGCGGTGGCGTCGATTCTCCCGCGCTGGACGCAGCGCTTGCCGCGTTGCCGGAGTGGCTCGCGGCGCACATGTAAACGTGAAGAAAATGTCCGCTCGCCCATGACTTGGGTTCATTGCGCGTACGGGAGGGCTTGGTTAGTATCGGGCGACCTGGTATTGGCGCCATGGCGGCTCGCGAGTCGCGAAAAGAGCGTCGAGTTGGGCAAACAAGGGGAAGGGCAGCGAGGGAGGCTGCCACTTGGTCCCCGGGGTTTTCATGCGCGGGGTGATGGCAAGGCGCATGGAGAGCCATCGGACCGGCACACGTACTAAGGAGAGCCACATGCTCATTTTGACTCGCCGCGTCGGCGAGACGCTGATGATCGGAGACGAGGTGACCGTCACCGTGCTTGGCGTCAAAGGCAATCAGGTTCGTATCGGCATCAATGCACCGAAAGACGTCGCAGTGCATCGCGAGGAAATCTATCAGCGGATCAAGCGCGAACTCGCGCCGGGCGAGGAATCCCCGGACGGCTCGGGCGGTTGAGCTTTACCCGCGCGATCGCAACCGCTATTCTCCGCGGCTCGCCCGCGCCCGGTTCGATCGGACGCCGCGATCATTGAAACCCGGAGAGATGCCCGAGAGGCCGAAGGGGCTCCCCTGCTAAGGGAGTATAGGGTCAAAAGCTCTATCGAGGGTTCGAATCCCTCTCTCTCCGCCATATTCGCAAACGCCCCCTAGTGGGGCGTTTTGCGTATATGGCGGAGAGAGAGGGTGGAAGAACCGGTCGCTTCGCAGAAGCGACCGGTTCGACGAATTCGTCGAGAACGAATTCGGACAGCCGAAGGCTGGCCCCGGAGCGCGCAGCGCGCAGGGGCGAGGCTCAGGATGAGCCGAGCAATCCCTCCGTCACGGCGCGAAGACGGCGTCGAAGCCGAAGGGCGTTTTGCGTATATGGCGGAGAGAGAGGGTGGAAGAACCGGTCGCTTCGCAGAAGCGACCGGTTCGACGAATTCGTCGGGAACGAATTCGGACAGCCGAAGGCTGGCCCCGGAGCGCTCAGCGCGCAGGGGCTAGGCTCAGGATGAGCCGAGCAATCTCTCCGTCACGGCGCGAAGGCGGCGTCGAAGCCGAAGGGCGTTTTGCGTATATGGCGGAGAGAGAGGGTGGAAGAACCGGTCGCTTCGCAGAAGCGACTGGTTCGACGAATTCGTCGGGAACGAATTCGGACAGCCGAAGGCTGGCCCCGCAGCGCGCAGCGCGCAGGGGCGAGGCTCAAGATGTGCCGAGCAATCCCTCCGTCACGGCGCGAAGGCGGCGTCGAAGCCGAAGGGCGTTTTGCGTATATGGCGGAGAGAGAGGGTGGAAGAACCGGTTGCTTCGCAGAAGCGACTGGTTCGACGAATTCGTCGGGAACGAATTCGGACAGCCGAAGGCTGGCCCCGCAGCGCGCAGCGCGCAGGGGCGAGGCGCAGGATGAGCCGAGCAATCCCTCCGTCACGTCGCGAAGACGGCGTCGGCGTTTCGACTTCGCTCGCTGCGCTCAACGCGAACTGGCAGGCGTTTCGCTCGCACACCGCGTGGCCAGGGTTCGCGTAAAATTGGGCAGTCTCTGAACGGCTTCGCGCCGGCAACGACGGATGTTGCAGAAAAAGGTTGACGCGCGCGATCGTGATCAGAATAATCGCGCGCTTTCCGGCGCTGGTCCGGGCGAATCGCGGGGTGCTATACTCGGCGGCCGTCCAGGCAACGGCGGTGGACACAGGTTTCAGCGCGCGCCCGTAGCTCAGTTGGATAGAGTACCAGGCTACGAACTTGGTGGTCGGGAGTTCGAATCTCTCCGGGCGCGCCATTTTGTACACGAAGGGTGCTTCGGCACCCTTTTTGTTTCAGTTGATACGGTGTTGGCGCAAGCGGAATGCAAACCCTGCTGCGACACCGCCGGATTGACGCCAAGGACCGAGCTTCGTACCATCGCTGACCCTTTTCGACGACTTCGTGTCTGCGGAAATCAGTGATAGCGACGGGGTATAGCGCAGTCTGGTAGCGCGCCTGCTTTGGGAGCAGGATGTCGGGGGTTCGAATCCCTCTACCCCGACCATTCGACTCGCAGGACAGGGCAGGATGCGCGCGGTACGCCGTGATGCCTGCGACAATGCGGCTGACGATGCGCCCGTAGCTCAATCGGATAGAGCATCGGCCTTCTAAGCCGACGGTTGCAGGTTCGAGTCCTGTCGGGCGCGCCAGTTGCCGGCGTCATTGCAAGGTGAGACGAACCAGCTCAAGCGTTTTCAGCTTCAATGGTGGGCGTAGCTCAGTTGGTCGAGCGCGGTCACCGGACCGCGTGAGGGCGAGGCAGGAAGCCGAGCGGGCGCGCTCCACGGATGGAACCGAAGCGTAGTCAGCTTCAATGGTGGGCGTAGCTCAGTTGGTTAGAGTACCGGATTGTGATTCCGGTTGTCGGGGGTTCGAGTCCCCTCGTCCACCCCAATTTCGTTACAATCCAGCGTTTCAATGTGGGCCGTTAGCTCAGTTGGTAGAGCAGGAGACTCTTAATCTCTTGGTCCTAGGTTCGAATCCTAGACGGCCCACCAATATTTCCCTGGCGCATGCGCGCCGGCTCCCGGAAGAGCCTTCGCGCGAGCGACGGGCCGATCCGGGCGAAAGTGGCGAAACTGGTAGACGCACCAGATTTAGGTTCTGGCGGGGTAACCCGTGAGAGTTCGAGTCTCTCCTTTCGCACCACTCCCTCCGCAACGAGCCTGTCGCAGCGACCGCCTGGGGCGACCCAGTCCGCGGCGCTTCGCCGTGACCGTTTTTCCGCGAATCATGGCACGATACCCGGTCTTGCCATCAGCACAATGATCCCGAGGAACACCATGCAAGTCTCGATCGAAAATGTCGGCTCGCTCGGCCGCAAGCTCACCATCCGCCTGCCGGCACAGCGTCTCGAGGACACCATCCGCACGCGCATCCTGGAAATGGGTCGCAGCGCGCGCCTGAAGGGTTTCCGTCCCGGCAAGGTGCCAACCAAGGTGATCGAGCAGCGCTATGGCAGCCAGATCCGCAACGAAGCGCTGTCGGAGATGATCGGCTCGAGCTTCCAGGAAGCGGTCACGCAGGAAAAGCTGCGTCCGGCGGTGCAGCCGTCGATCGCGACGACCGGCCGTCCGGAGAACGGCGAGATCGAATACACCGCGACGTTCGAAGTGTTGCCGGAGATCGGCAAGCTCGACATCGGTGCCCTCGAGATCGTCAAGCCGGTGGCCAGCGTCACCGACGCCGATATCGACCAGATGATCGAGACGCTGCGCCTGCAGCGCCGCAGCTGGAACCAGGTCGAGCGCGCGGCACAGGACGGCGACATGGTCCTGTTCGAGTATTCGGCGCAAGGCGAGGGCTTCCGCCATCCGGAAAGCGGCACCGACCGCGTCGGCGCGATCCTCGGTTCGGGCGCCTATTCGAAGGAACTCGAGGACAAGCTCGCCGGCCACAAGGCGGGTGAGGAATTCAGTGCTCACATCGATTTCCCGGCCGCGGTGCGGACGCCTGCGTTGTCCGGCAAGTCCGCCGACGTCAACGTGAAGATCGTGCGCGTTCAGGAAGCCCAGCTTCCGGCCGTCGACGGCGCGTTCGCGGCCAGCTTCGGGGTCAAGGAAGGTGGACTGGAGCGGTTCCGCGAGGACGTGCGTGCCAACCTCGAGCGCGAACTCAAGGGTGTGCTCATGGGGCGCCTCAAGGCGGCTGCGCTCGAAAAGCTCGTCGATTCGCACCCCGAGCTCGAAGTGCCGCAAGGCATGATAGAGAACGAGGCACGCATGCTCGCGCGCCAGGCGGGCGCTCAAACGCAGGATGCGGTCGCACAGTTCCTGCCGACTGCACGTCGACGCGTCAGTGCCGGCCTGCTGATCGCCGAGCTTGCGCGCCAGAACAACATCCGTCTCGACACGAGTCGCGTCAAGGAAACGCTGGCCACGATCGCCTCGACCTACGAGGAGCCGGAGCAGGTCGTTGAACTCTACACGCGCGACCCCCAGTTGATGAGCGCGCTGCAGAATCGCGTGATCGAGGATCAGGTCGTCGAGTGGATGGCCGACCACGCCAAGTGCAGCGAGCAGTCGTTGAGCTTCAACGAAGTCATGCGGCCGGGCGCCTGAGCGCACCGGCGCCTCGGAGAAAAATGCCATGTCCAGCCTGATCATGCCGCCGACGAGCGGACCCACCACCGGCCTCAACCTCGTTCCGATGGTGGTCGAGCAGACCTCGCGTGGCGAGCGCGCCTATGACATCTACTCGCGCCTGCTGAAGGAGCGCGTAGTGTTTGTCGTCGGTCCCATCGACGACTACATGGCGAACGTCATCGTCGCGCAGCTGCTGTTCCTGGAGTCGGAGAACCCGGACAAGGACATCAACCTGTACATCAACAGTCCCGGCGGCGTGGTGACAGCCGGCCTCGCGATCTACGACACGATGCAGTACATCCGCTGCGACGTCAGCACGATGTGCATCGGGCAGGCGTGCAGCGCGGCATCGCTTTTGCTGATGGCGGGTGCGAAGGGCAAGCGCTACGCGCTGCCAAATTCGCGCGTGATGATCCACCAGCCGTCTGGCGGCGCACAGGGGCAGGCAACCGACATCGAGATCCAGGCGCGCGAGATCCTCTACCTTCGCGGGCGCCTGAATGGCATCTATGTCAAGCACACCGGCCAGCCGCTCGAGCAGGTCGAGCGCGACATGGAGCGCGACCGCTTCATGAGCGGCGACGATGCCAAGGCCTATGGTCTGATCGACGCCGTGCTCGAACGTCGTCCTGGCGAAGCGCCGGTTGCGGCCTGATAGCGCAAGATCGGCGCCATTTCACGCTTTTTGACATCCCTTGCGACCGGACGAAGCGTCCGGTCGCGCTGTGCTATCCTGCGCCCGCAATTGCGGCGAAACTCCGAGGCGGGGCATGACTGACGACCGGCAGGGCCGATCGGGCGACAACGGCAAGATTCTCTACTGCTCGTTCTGCGGCAAGAGCCAGCATGAGGTCCGCAAGCTCATCGCGGGCCCCTCCGTGTTCATCTGCGATGAATGCGTCGAGCTTTGCAACGACATCATCCGCGAGGAACTCGAGGAGAAGGCGGCCAGTGCGCGCAGCGACCTGCCCAAGCCCGCCGAGATCCTCGACGTGCTCGACCAGTACGTGATCGGACAGGCGCGCGCCAAGAAGGTGCTCGCGGTGGCCGTGTACAACCATTACAAGCGACTCGAGACGCGCAGCCGCAACGACGACGTCGAACTGGCCAAGTCGAACATCCTGCTGGTCGGTCCGACCGGCTCGGGCAAGACCCTGCTGGCCGATACGCTCGCGCGCCTGCTGAACGTGCCGTTCACGATTGCCGACGCGACGACGCTGACCGAAGCCGGCTATGTCGGCGAGGACGTCGAGAACATCATCCAGAAGCTGCTGCAGAAGTGCGACTACGACGTCGAGAAGGCGCAGAGCGGAATCGTCTACATCGACGAGATCGACAAGATCTCGCGCAAGAGCGAGAACCCTTCGATCACCCGAGATGTGTCCGGCGAAGGCGTGCAGCAGGCGCTGCTCAAGCTGATCGAGGGAACCGTCGCCTCGGTGCCGCCGCAGGGCGGGCGCAAGCATCCGCAGCAGGAATTCCTGCAGGTGGACACCAAGAACATCCTGTTCATCGTCGGCGGCGCGTTCTCCGGCCTCGAAAAGATCATCCTGCAACGGTCCGAAGCGACCGGCATCGGCTTCAACGCCGAAGTGCGCAGCAAGGATCGCCAGTCGGACACCGGCAAGCTGCTCGCCGACGTGCAGCCGGAAGACCTGATCAAGTTCGGCTTGATTCCCGAGTTCGTCGGCCGCCTGCCGGTCGTGGCGACGCTGGAGGAACTCGACGAGGCGGCGCTGGTGCGCATCCTCACCGAACCGAAGAACGCGATCACCAAGCAGTTCAAGAAGCTGTTCGAAATGGAAGGTGTGGAACTGGAGTTCCGCCCCGACGCGCTGACTGCGATCGCGCGCAAGGCGATCAAGCGCAAGACCGGCGCGCGCGGCCTGCGCACGATCCTGGAACAGGTATTGCTCGACACGATGTTCAACCTGCCGTCGCTTGAGCACGTCAGCAAGGTCGTTGTCGACGAGGCGGTGATCGGCGGGCAGGCCGAACCGTACCTGATCTATCGCGGCAACATGCAGAACCGCGCCGCGTCCGAATGAAGCCGGCGCGGCGCTGCTGCGCCGCGCACGCAGGTCGTCCCTCCGCCGGCGCTTGCAAAAGCCGCGACGAATCCTCACTTGACGATACAGTGGCGTGGGTCCACGCTGCGTTCGTGTTCGCGTGGCGCGGTGTTTCCCGCGTGTCCGTTTCCAGAAAATTCCAGTCCCATCAAAGCCGATGACCGACAAGCCGATCAAGCTCCAGAAGACGAACACCGACCCGGTCGAGTTGCCGGTGCTGCCGCTTCGCGATGTGGTGGTGTTCCCGCACATGGTGATCCCGCTGTTCGTCGGGCGCGAGAAGTCCGTGCGAGCGCTGGAAAGCGCGATGGCGGACAGCAAGAAGATCCTGCTGGTCGCGCAGCGCAGCCCAGACGTGGATGAGCCGGCGGTCGGCGACCTCTACACGATCGGCACGATCGCCAGCGTGCTGCAGCTGCTCAAGCTCCCGGATGGCACGATCAAGGTGCTGGTCGAAGGCACCGATCGCGCCGAGATCGCCGCGTTCGGCGAGCGCGATGGCCTGATGGTTGCGCACGCGCGCGTGCTTGATGCGGCCTATACGCGCAGTGAACGCGAAGTTGAGGTGATCGGGCGCCAGCTCGTCAGCCTGTTCGAGCAACTGGTAAAGCTGTCGCGCAAGATTCCGCCCGAATTGATGGCGACGCTGGCCGGCATCGAGGACCCGTCGCGCCTCGCCGACACGATCGCCGCACATATCGGGGTGCGCGTGGCGGAGAAGCAGCGCGTGCTCGAAACGGTCGACGTGGCCGACCGCCAGGAAGTTCTGGTCGGCCTCGTCGACGGCGAGATCGACGTGCAGCAGATCGAGAAGCGCATCCGCGGCCGGGTCAAGTCGCAGATGGAAAAGAGCCAGCGCGAGTATTACCTCAACGAGCAGATGAAGGCGATCCAGAAGGAGCTCGGCGACACCGAGGACGCGCCGAACGAACTGGAGGAGCTGGGTCGCAAGATCGCTGCCGCCGGCATGCCGAAGGCGGTCGAGGCCAAGGCGCGCACCGAACTCAACAAGCTCAAGCAGATGTCGCCGATGTCGGCCGAGGCGACGGTCGTGCGCAATTACATCGACTGCCTGCTCGGCGTGCCATGGAAGAAGAAGACCAAGGTGCGGCGTGACCTCAAGCGCGCCGAGGACGTTCTCGATGCCGATCATTTCGGCCTCGAGAAGGTCAAGGAACGCATCCTCGAATACCTCGCGGTGCAGCAGCGCGTCAACAAGATGAAGGGACCGATCCTGTGCCTGGTCGGCCCGCCGGGCGTGGGCAAGACCTCGCTCGGCCAGTCGATCGCGAAAGCGACCAACCGCAAGTTCATCCGCATGTCGCTCGGCGGGGTGCGCGACGAGGCGGAGATCCGTGGGCATCGTCGTACCTACATCGGATCGATGCCCGGGCGGATCATCCAGAACCTCGCCAAGGCGGGAACAAAGAATCCGCTGTTCGTGCTCGACGAGATCGACAAGATGTCGATGGATTTCCGCGGCGATCCCTCGGCGGCGCTGCTGGAAGTTCTCGATCCCGAGCAGAACCACACGTTCAACGACCACTACCTCGAAGTCGACGTCGACCTGTCCGAAGTCATGTGGATCGCGACCGCGAATTCGCTGAACATTCCGCCGGCCCTCGCCGATCGCATGGAAGTCATTCGCATCCCCGGCTACACCGAGGATGAGAAGCTCAACATCGGCCAGCGCTACCTCGTGCCGAAGCAGCTCAAGGCGAACGGCCTTAAGGCGGCCGAGCTGTCTGTCTCCGAAGACGCGCTGCGCGACATCGTGCGCTACTACACGCGAGAATCCGGCGTGCGCAGCCTCGATCGCGAGATCTCGAAGATCTGCCGCAAGGTGGTCAAGGAACTCAGCCTCGCCGCGGCGAAGGCGGCGAAGAAGGGCAAGGGCGCCGAGGATCGCAAGCGCAAGGTCAACGTCTCGGCGAAGAACCTCGACGACTATCTCGGCGTGCGCAAGTTCACCTATGGCCGTGCCGAACAGCAGAACGAAGTCGGCCTCGTCACCGGCCTCGCCTGGACCGAGGTCGGCGGCGACCTGCTCAGCATCGAGGCGACGACCGTGCCCGGCAAGGGCAAGTTGATCCACACCGGCCAGCTCGGCGACGTCATGCAGGAGTCGATCCAGGCGGCGCTGAGCGTCGTGCGCGCGCGCGCCGATCGCTTCGGCATCGATCCGGACTTCCACCAGAAGCTCGACGTGCACGTGCATGTGCCGGAAGGCGCCACGCCGAAGGACGGTCCGAGCGCGGGCATCGCCATGTGCACGGCGCTGGTTTCTGTGCTGACCCGCGTGCCGGTGCGATCGGAAGTCGCGATGACCGGCGAGATCACCTTGCGTGGTCGCGTGTTGCCGATCGGCGGCCTGAAGGAGAAGCTGCTTGCGGCGCACCGAGGCGGCATCACGACAGTGATCATCCCGGAGGAGAACCGCAAGGATCTCGTCGACATTCCGAAGAACGTGACGTCCTCGCTGGACATCCATCCGGTGCGCTGGATCGACGAGGTCCTCGACATCGCCCTCGAGCGGCCGCTCGCGCCGACGACCAAGGTCGAAGGCGATGCGCCACGGGCGCGCGAGGAGATTGCACCCGAAAGTGGCGTGCGTCCGCACTGATCGTGGATGATCTGCGGGCCGCGCGCCGGAGTGCGCGGCTCAGCGCGTTGCGATCCCCGCGAATCCTCTTGAAATGCCCAAAAATATGCCGTGGGCGCGTTGCGTGGCCTCTGGGGCGCTGGTATAAAGGGCGCGCCGCGGTCCAGGTGACGTCTACGTCCGGGCGACTGCGGGGTAGCGAGACGCGCCGACTCGAGGAGCATCGAGCTCCGCGCATGCGCGTTTCGAACTCAACCAAATTCTGCGGGGCGGCGCCCCGTGCAGGAGTCCTACATGAATAAAGCCGAATTTACCGCCGCGGTCGCGGACGCGTCCGAACTCACCAAGGCCGACGCCGAGCGCGCCATCGAGGCGATGTTCAATGTGGTGAAGAAGACCCTGAAGGCAGGCGATTCCATTTCCCTGGTTGGCTTCGGCACGTTCGTCGTGCGCAAGCGCGCCGCGCGTACCGGGCGCAACCCGCGCACCAACGAGGAAATCAAGATCAAGGCGTCCAAGGTTCCCGCATTCAAGGCCGGCAAGGCATTGAAGGACGCACTGAACTGATACACAGATTCGCGGCCCTGCCTGCTTGCAGGCGGGTCCGGCACGAAAACGGGTGCTTAGCTCAGCGGTAGAGCGTCGCCCTTACAAGGCGAGGGTCGGGGGTTCGAAACCCTCAGCACCCACCATCATCGAGGGCGGGTTGGCGCATGTCGGCAACCTCCACACCCGAGTCCATCCTTGATCCGGCAAGGGCGTCCATGGGGCGCCCTTGTCGTTTGCGCCAAGGCGGGACGCACGGTTGCTTAACGCGGTAAAATCGCCGATTCCGACCGGCCCGTGAACGGCCGGTCCAAACAGGACAGGTTCCGAATCCATGCTGCAGCTCCTTCGCGGAAAGAAATCCAGTCTGCTGGTGAAGATCGTCCTTGGCGTGATCGTCATCGGCTTTTCGTTCTTCGGCATCGAGTCGTATTTCATCTCGAACACGAACACGAGCGTGGCGAAGGTCGGCCGGGCCGAGATCAGCCAGCAGCAGTTCACCGAACGCTTCAACCAGTACGTGCAGCGCATGGTCCAGGCGATGGGGCCGGCAGCGAACGTCTCGATGTTCCAGGGACCCGAGGTCAAGCACCGTCTGCTCGACCAGATGGTCGATGAGCAGGTGCTGCTCGAAGCGAACGACAAGCTCGGCATCGACATCCCGGCCCGCCGCGTGCAGGACGAGATCCTGAAGATCCCCGCGTTCCAGAACGAGGGCAAGTTCGATGCCGAGCAGTATCGCCAGGTGCTCGCTTCCAACGGCATGTCGCCGCTCGCGTTCGAGGAGCGCGTGCGCCAGGACCTCGGCATCCGCGAGCTGCCGGCGCAGATCGCCGCGACTTCCAGCGCCACCGACGCCGAAGTCGATGCGTACATCCGCCTGCGTGACCAGCGCCGCGATTTTCGTTACGTGAAGCTCGACAAGCCGGTGGCCGACACCTCCGAGGTCAAGGCCGAGGACATCGACGCGTATTACAAGCAGCATCAGGCCGAGTTCATGGTTCCGGAGCGCGTCGCGCTCGAATACGTCGAACTCGACGCATCCAAGCTCGAAATCGACCAGGCGCCGGATGATGCCGTGCTGAAGGATCGCTACGAGAAGAACAAGGCCCGATACGTCAACGCGGAGCAACGCCTCGCCTCCCACATCCTCGTGAAGGTGGATGGCAAGGGTTCGCCCGAAGACCAGAAGCAGGCATTGGCGAAGGCGCAGGAGATCGAGAAGCAGCTCAAGGACGGCAAGGACTTCGCCACGCTGGCCAAGCAGGACTCGGCCGACCTCGGTTCGAAGAACCAGGGCGGTGACCTCGGTTGGCTCGACAAGGGCACGACCGAGGAAGCGTTCGAGACGGCCCTGTTTTCGCTCGGCAAAGGCGAAGTGTCCGCGCCGGTGCTCGGCAGCGAGGGCTACCACATCATCGAGTTGCGTGACGTGCGCCCGGGCAAGACGCGCAGCTTCGAGGAGGTCAAGCCCGAGCTCGCGAAGGAATACACCGACGGTGAGCGCGAGCGCGTGTATTCGGAGAAGGCGGGGCGCCTGACCGATCTGGCCTACCAGAATCCGTCGACGCTGGAGCCGGTCGCCAAGGATCTCGGCTTGACCGTGCAGAAGACCGCGCTGTTCGGCCGCACCGGTGGCGATGGGATTGCCGCGAACCCGGCCATTGCGACGGCCGCCTTCAGTGACAGCGTGCTGGTGCAGAACAACAATTCCGAGCCGATCGATCTCGGCGCCAACCATGTCGCGGTGATCCGCATCGCCGAACACAAGCCGACGACGCCAAGGCCGCTCGACGAAGTGCGCGAGACCGTGCGTGCACGGATCGTTGCCGAGCGCGTCAGCAAGCAGGCGAAGGAACGTGCCGAGGCCCTGTTCGCGCAACTGGGCCCGGCCAAGGGACTGGATACGGTGGCTGCCGGCCAGAAGGTCGAGGAGCAGAAGGGCATCGGACGCGAGGCAGCGAACCTCGACAGCAAGCTGGTCACTGCCGTGTTCGCGATGCCGCGCGCGCAAGCGGACAAGCCGAGCTATCGCCTGGTCGATCTTGGCGGCGATGCCTACGCGCTGGTGCAACTCGATGCGGTCACCGACGGCGCGACGACGGCACTCGATGCGAAGACGCGCGAAGCCGCACGCAACACCCTGCAACAGGGCATTGGCGCGGCGGCGACGCATGATTTCGTCGCGGCCCTGCGCAAGTCGACCAAGATCTCGATCTCCGAAAGCAGATTGCAGGACCAGAACCCGTAACCGGGCGCGGCGTGACGCCGCTACGGAAAGGCCGCGCACATGCGCGGCCTTTTTCGCTTACGGCATTGACGGATCGAAGCCGTTGCGGAAGATGATGTCGTTCGCATCCGGTCCGCAACTCACTGCGATGTCGCTGACCTGCGCTTCCACCGTGCCGCTGCCGCGGGTGATCGTGCAGGCCTGGTTGGGTGGCACGGCTTCGATCGTCACGTCGTAGGGTGAGCCATACGGCAACGTGCCCGGGAATGCGAAGCCGGTCGCGCTGGCCGGCACCGGAAGCAATGTGCTGCCGTTGAGCGAAAGAGTGAGGCCGGCGCCAGCGAGGCCGCTGACGGTGCCGCCGATCGTGAACTGGTCCGGCTCGAACGTCGCGGTCAGCGTGCAGTTCGAAACCAGCGGGCCGGCCGTGAAGACCGGAGCCGCGAACGTGCCGGGGCAGCCGCCGACGGTGCCCGTGTGCTGGCCGACCCCGGGCGTCAGCGTGAACGCCAGCGTCGACCCCGAAGTCACCGATTGCGGCGTCGATGGATCGATCGAGCCGTTGCCGACGATCTGCGGTGTCGCGATGACCATGGTGGGTGCTTGCGGTACATCCACGAACACCGCGTTTGGTGTGCCGGGCGTGCCGCTGCCACCGCCCGCCGTATTCACGCCCTGCACATAGATGATGTGGCGACCGGGCGCGAGACCGGCGAGAGCGACGTCACCGCCCACCGTTTCGGTCTTGCCATTGAACACGCCATCGCTTGCCGAAAGGGAAATGGCGACGGCACCGGCTTGCCATGGCAACCGGTCGACGTACGCGTTCGCCGCGCGAACCGTGAACGTCGTCTGGGTTCCGTTGGTCTGGTTGTAGCGCAGGTCGTCGATGGTTGCGGACACCGTCGTATACAGCCCGCCGGCGCCGGTCGTCGGCGTGGTCGCCGTGATGCCGTATGCATCCGGACCGGTCGGCAGGCGATACGGTGCCGCGGCCGCACGCGCGGCGTATCGCAAGGCCGCGAAGTTCTTCGGATACGTGGTCGACGTGAAGGTGCTGCACGACTCGAAGAATTGGACGCCGAGTTCGATCGTGTACGCGGGCACGCCGAGCGTGCCGTAGAAATTGTCGTCGGTCGCGCCATCGGTCGGATACAGCGAATCGGATTGTTCCGGCGTGTAGTCGTTGAACCATGCCAGGCGCCGGCCGAACGTCTGCAATGGCGTCCGGTTCGGCGCCGCGCTCGGCGTGTCGCCCCACGGCCACAGCACGAGTTGTGAATAACTGTGGATGTCGAAGAACAGGCCGGCGTAGTCGTCCGGTGACGCAGTGCTGACGTCGTCGGGACGGCGATCGGGCAATGCGCCGCCGCTGTAGGTGCCGTTGCCGCCGGGCGTGCCGGCGACGTAGCCGACGAGATTCTGCGTTTCCGGTTCCGACGCAGCGGTCGGGCCGCGGTAGGTCAGGTTGCACTTGGTGCCACTCGACCCCTGGCCTCCGGTCGTGTTCCAGTGGAACGGGAAATTGCGGTTGAGATCGATGCCGGGCTGCGAACTCGCGCCTGGCGTGCCGCTGCAGAATCCGTTCGTCGTATCGGTGTTCTTGCGCCACGAAATACCGGTTTCGGCCTTCTTGCGGCCGTCCGGATTGGCTTGCAGCACGAAGCGGAAATCGACGTGGTCGACCAGCCAGGTCGCCTCGGGATCGGTGCCGTACCCGCTGACGAGCCATTCGGCCATGCGCGTCAGCAACTCGGCCGGCGTGTATTCGCGCGCGTGGATCGATCCGAACACGACCATCTTCGGGCGATCGGGATCTGCCGCGGCGGTGGCGAGGTTGGTCACCCGCAACGTGCGCATGTCGTAGCCGGTGGCCGAATTCTGCGTCTTCTGCCAGCTCGGGCCGATCGCGTGGATTTCGGCCAGCCCCGGCTGCGTCGCGGCGAGATCATCCATCGTCTGGTAGGTGCCTTCCACGGTGCGGTAGCAGGCATAGCCGGGAATGCCCGGGTAACCGCCCTCGGTTTCCTGCACCTGGCGCGACTGGATCGCGTCCTGCATGCGCGCGTAGAACGCGCGCAGGCGTGCCGTGTCGGCGGCATCGACGGACACCGAGAGCCCCGCGTCCTCGAGCTGGCGAATGCCTTCGTCGTCCGTGTCCACGCGCAGGACCTGCCGCTCGGCATCGACGATCACGTGCTGGAACAGCGCCGCGCCGCGCACCAGTGCTGCATGGTCCGGATAGTGTGCCTCGATGAACCATTCGTCGGCGTGGACTGCGGACGTACAGCCGCCGGCGATCGCCAGCGCGAGCAAGGTCTTGCGCATTGAACTCGACTCTCCGCAAACCGATGATCCTAACAGGATCGGCAACGCCGGCCATGCGGCGTTGCATCGAAACGGGGGCGAATGCGCTACTCGATCTGCTCGCGGGCCCAACCAGCGTCGAGCGCTTCCATCGCGTCGCGCGGCTTCAGTTTCGCCGCCTTGTCCCAGGCTTCGGCGACTTCGTCCTCGCGTTTGTCGCCATGCAGCAGGAGCAGGCCGTTGCCGTATTCGACCCACGCGATCGGCGAGGCCGGGGTCAGTTTCAACGCCTGCTTGAGATGCTTCTCGGCTTCGGTGGCGCTCGCGCCGTAGGTGAGCTTGGCGAGCATGCCGCCGACCTTGCCGACGATCTCCGCGTGGTAGAGGCCCAGTGCGGTTTCCGCCTCGGCGTGCTTCGGCGCGCGCTCCAGCGTCGCATCGAGCGATTCGCGCACCTTGCCGGCGAGCCCCTGCGCGAGCGCCTTGGTGATCGAGATGGTCTGGCTGAGCCGCCCGATCGCGAACGCGCGGCGGTAGTGGCTGTTCGCTTCGGACGGCAGTGCGGCGACGGCTGCCTCGGCGAGTCCGATCAGTTCTTCGTAGCGCGCCGTCTTCGCCTTGTCGTCGTCGAGCAGGTAGGTCGCGTGGATGCCGCCCGCCTTCACCGCGACGGAAGCGCCGAGCGCCTTCAGCGCGACGCCGGCCTCGTACGCCTGCTGGAAATCGCCGCGGTGGAATGCACGCCACGCATCCTGCAGCTCGCCCGCGATCGCTTTTGCATCCTTGCCGAGTTTGGGGTTGGCCTTGAGCAGGGCGGCGACGTGCTTCTCGTCCGGGAACGGCTCCTGGTCGCCGGCATGCAGGTCCTTCCACGCCTTGGCGAGCTTGTCGCCGGCATAGTCGAAGCCCTTGTCCGGATGCGGAAACGCGGCCCAGCCCTTCTTCGCCATCGTGGTGTCCTCGCGCGGATTTGTCGCGCAGTTTGCCGTGACCGGGCCGCCACCGTCACGCCGCCGTGCGGCAAGCCGCTAAAATCGACCGCATGACCGCCACCCACGCCGACCCCGCCCGCCGCGCCGCCGAGCTGCGCGCGCGCATCGATGAAGCGAACTACCGTTACCACGTGCTCGACGAGCCGGATATCGCCGACATCGAATACGACCGCTTGATGCGCGAGCTGGAGGCGATCGAGGCGGAACATCCTGCGCTCGCCACGCCGGATTCGCCGACGCAGCGCGTGGGCGCCGCACCGTCCGGCGCATTCGCCAAGGTCCGTCACGAGATCCCGATGCTGTCGCTCGGCAATGCCTTCAGTGACGACGAGGTGAAGGATTTCGTGCGCAGGATCGAGCAGCGCCTGGGCGTGTCGGATGCCCTGTTCTCGGTCGAACCGAAGTTCGATGGTCTCGCGATCAGCCTGCGCTACGAAAACGGTGTATTCGTGCGGGGCGCCACGCGTGGCGACGGTGAAGAAGGCGAGGACGTCAGCTCCAACCTGCGCACGATCAAGGCAATCCCGCTGCGCTTGCGCAGCGGGAAGGTCGAGGACGTGCCGCTGCGCTTGCGCGGCAAGGGCTGGCCTGCGGTGCTCGAAGTGCGCGGCGAGGTCTACATGCCGCGTGCAGGCTTCGAGGCCTGGAACGAGAGGGCGCGCGCTTCCGACGGCGCTATCAAGGCGCTGGTCAATCCGCGCAATGCCGCGGCTGGCAGCCTGCGCCAGCTTGACCCGCGCATCACCGCGCAACGGCCGCTGTCGTTCTACGCGTATGCGCTCGGCGTCGTCGAAGGCGCCGACCTGCCGAATTCGCATTCCGCGGTGCTGCGCACGCTGCGCGACTGGGGTTTCCCGGTGAGCGAGCTCGCGTCGACGGCGCGTGGCGCGCAGGGCTGCCTCGACTACTACCGCCGCATCGGTACGCAACGTGATGCGCTGCCGTTCGACATCGACGGCGTCGTCTACAAACTCGACGACCTCGCCGCGCAGCGCGAGCTCGGCTTCGTCGGGCGCACGCCGCGCTGGGCGATAGCGCACAAGTTCCCGGCGCAGGAGCAGCAGACGACCGTCGCCGCAATCGACGTGCAGATCGGGCGCACCGGCGCGGCGACGCCGACTGCGCGACTCGCGCCAGTGTTCGTCGGCGGAGTGACCGTGACCAACGCGACGCTGCACAACGCCGACCAGGTCGCGCGCCTCGACGTGCGCGTCGGCGATACCGTGATCGTGCGCCGCGCCGGCGATGTCATCCCGGAAGTCGCGCGCGTCGTGCTCGAGCATCGCCCCGCCGGCGCGCGGCCCTGGCGGATGCCGACGCACTGCCCGATCTGCGGATCGGACATCGTGCGCGAGGAGGGCGAAGCGGTCGCGCGCTGCACCGGCGAACTGACCTGCGCGGCGCAACGCACGCAGGCGTTCTTCCACTTCGCCTCGCGCCGGGCGATGGACATCGACGGCCTCGGCGAGCGCTACATCGAGGACCTCGGCGATCTCGGTTACGTGAAATCGGTGGCCGACCTGTATCGCCTCACCCTCGACGACCTGCTCGAGATGAAACGCCGCGCCGACGAGCGCGACGGCACCACGCCCGCACATGCGCTCAAGGGTGGGGCCAAGGCCGGCAAGGTCGCCACGAAGTGGGCGGAGAACCTGCTCGATGCGATCGCGCACAGCCGCAAGGCGACGCTCGCGCGCTTCCTGTACGCGCTCGGAATCGAGCATGTCGGCGAGAGCACGGCCAAGGCACTCGCGACCTGGTTCGGCGAACTCGAATCGATCCGCCACCTGCCGTGGCCGATCCTCAAGCTCGTGCCCGACATCGGCGGCGAAGTCGCGCGCGCGGTCGACTCGTTCTTCCAGCAACCCGGCAACCAGCGGGTGATCGACGACCTGCTCGCAGGCGGCGTCGAGATTTCGGACGAACATCAGCCGTCGTCGAAGCTCGCGACGTCGCTGGGTCTTGCAGAGGTGTTGGCGCAGGCCGAGATACCGAAGCTGACGGCAAAGCGCGCCGAGCAGGTAGCCGTTGCATTCGAAACGATCGATACGCTGCTCGATGCCGACGTGGCAGCATTGTCCGCTGCCGGCCTGCCCGAGGAATCGGCGCTCGCCGTGCGCGACTGGCTGGAAAGCAGCGAAGGCAGGGCGCTGCTCATGCGTTGCGCCGATGTGCGCGCGCGCCTGCTTTCGTCGATGCCGGCCGTGTCGGAACAGACTGCCGGCCCGCTCGACGGCCGCACCGTCGTACTGACCGGGACGCTGGCGGCGCTCAGCCGCGATGAGGCGAAGGAAAAACTCGAACGACTCGGCGCGAAAGTCGCCGGCAGTGTTTCGAAGAAGACCAGTTTCGTCGTCGCCGGTACGGAAGCGGGGTCGAAACTCGACAAGGCGCAGGAGCTTGGCGTCGAGATCTGGGATGAGCAGGCATTGCTCGATTTTCTCGGCAGGCACGATGGCTGAGTCGGCGCGAAGTGCGGCGTTCCAATTGCGCGCAAGGACGTACGCGTTGATCCGCGCATTCTTTGCCGAGCGCGGCGTGCTCGAAGTCGAGACACCGATCCTTTCCGAAGCGGGCAACACCGAGCCCAATATCGAAAGCTTCGTCACGAGTTTTTCGGGGCGCGTCGACGGCGGCTCGCGCGAGCGCTGGCTGCGCACGTCGCCGGAATTTCCGCTCAAGCGCCTGCTCGCCGAAGGCATCGGCGACTGCTACGAACTCGGGCGCGTGTTCCGTGATGGCGAAGCGGGGCGGCGCCACAATCCCGAGTTCACGATGCTCGAATGGTACCGCGTGGGCTGGGATCACCTGCGCCTGATCGACGAGACGGTGGACCTCGTGCTCGCTGCGCTGGGTGCGTTCGGCCATCGAGCCGAGATCGTGCACTGCACGTATCGCGAGCTGTTCGTCGATGGGCTCGACATCGATCCGTTCACGGCCCCGATCGATGCATTGCGCGCGCCCCTCGCGGACGTGCGGATCGAAGGCGATGGACTCGGTCGCGACGACTGGCTCGACCTCCTGATCACGCACCGGCTGCAGCCGGCCTTTCCGCACGATCGGATTACCGTCGTGCGCGACTTTCCATCGACGCAGGCCGCCCTCGCGCGCATTCGAGCCGGCGATTTCCCGGTCGCGGAACGCTTCGAACTCTATCTCGGTCCGCATGAACTCGCGAACGGTTACCACGAGCTGACCGACGCCGTCGAACAGCGCGCGCGCTTCGAGAACGACAATGCGCGCAGGCGCGAGCGCGGGCAACGCACGATTCCGCTCGACCAGCGCCTGCTTGCGGTACTGCCAGCGATGCCCGCATGCGCCGGCGTGGCGCTCGGCATCGAGCGCCTGCTGATGTGCCTGGCGGGTACCGACGACATTGGCGACGTGCTCGCGTTCGGATTTGCCGACGCGTAGGGCGGGTCGAGCGCGAAGCGCGAGGCCCGCCATGCTTCCGCGAGGCATTTGTCGGCGGCACGCGCTTGCGCGCGTACCGCCCCCTACGCGTCCATGCCTTCGAGCAGGATCAGGGCAGCACGAGCGCGCGCTCACGCCGTTCGATCACGCCCATGTCGGCCTGGTTGGTCAGGCGCAGGTCGCGCAGTTCCCACGGCGAACCGAGTGCGGTCGCGAGGCTGGCCGCATCGTAGCGCAGCTCGAGTCCACCCTTGCCGCGTTCGAGCCAGGCTGCCGATTGCGCGATCGCCGCCGGATGCAATTGGCCGTCCGCACCGGTGCCGTACAGCACCGCGGACGCCTGGTAACGACTCGCGATGGCGGTCTCGACGCCGACGCGCAATGCGAGCTCGCGCTGGCCGGCGCTGTCGTTGCGTGTGACGGTGCCATCGAAACGCGCGACCGGCACGTTCACCGCGAACGCCGTGCGCGCGTCGCGCGGAACCGCGAGCTTGCCACCCGCGACTGCGAACGCGTGCACTTCCCACAGTCCGGGACCGCCGGCGTGGGCGAGGTCCGGTGTGACGCTGGCAAGGTAGCTGCCATCGGCCTGGCGGGCGAACGAGACATCCTGGCTCCAGCCGTCCGGCGCACTGATCATGCCGCCGATGCGCTGCAACGTCGCGCCTGCGAGCGATGCGCGGATGCGCAGCGGTTCGGTACCGACGACACTGTCACGCTCCGCGCCGAGCTTGAGCACGAGCGTGCTCGCCGGTTCGTGCACATGCACGAGATAGCTGCCTTGAGCGCTCGGCAGTGCGAGTCGCACATTGCCGGTCGGGACTGAATCGGAGAGGCGCAACGCGACACTCCCTTGCGGCGCGTCCATGCCGGCGGCGCGCAATTCGTCTTCGCTGGCGAGGCCGCGCAGCGCGTCCGCATTGTCGAGGCGACGCCCGGCGATGCTGAGCTGCACATCGGAAATCGCGATTGCGGAGCGGGTCGCGCCGCCGTGCGGGCTGATGCGGATCACCGCGCCCGGCGCGCTCAGCGCGAGCGGCAGGCCCGCCTGCATTTCGGATTCGCTCGCGTCGATCCAGTATTCACGGCTCTCGCTGATGAATGCCTGCGGACGCGCATCGAGCGCCTGGGTTGCATCGAGTGCCCACGAAACCGCGACGGGCGCGCGATCGAGATGCGCGGTGGCGAACTTGCCGGATGCCGGTGTGCTCAGGGCTGCCGGAACCTCATCATTCGTCGTACGCGCGAGTAGGCGCAATGCCTGCGCGCCGAATGCGTTGCCTGCGAACGCGAGGCTGCCGAGGAGGGTGATTGCGACCGCGCGGGAGAGTGGACGCTGCTTGTGGCTGTGCATGGTCGTTTTCCTCACAGGTCGTTGCGCAGGATGGTGTCAAGGCCGAAGCACGCGCGCCGGCTCTGGTTGTGGCTGAGCGGTTCGCCGCCAGCCATGCGTGCGGTGTCGTAGAACCACACCCGGCCCGCGGCGGCAGCGCTGGTGCATTCGATGAATCCATCGGAACAACTCGACAGCCATGCCTGGGTGACTTCGAGGCCGACATTCAGCGAGTAGCCGCCGCAATAGCTGTCCGAGTCCCATACCGCGGTCTCCACATCGCTGCCGATCACGTCCCAGAAACCCTTCGGCAGCGCCGGCCGACCGGCTGTGCCATAGAGATTGTTCTGGTTGTAGTAGGCCATCCAGCTGCGCTGCTGCTGGCGCACGGCGTCACTCTGGTAGCCGAGCAGCCAGCCGAGCGCGTTCTCGAACACGTTGCCCGCGATGACGGCGTCGGCGAGCGGCGTGCCCGCGCTGGATGGTGC
Source organism: Dokdonella sp. (assembly GCF_044227025.1). Lineage (GTDB taxonomy): Bacteria > Pseudomonadota > Gammaproteobacteria > Xanthomonadales > Rhodanobacteraceae > Dokdonella_A. The sequence goes on from NZ_JBGAFX010000002.1 coordinate 99,205, forward strand.
CAGCGCATTGACCCAGCGCACCTTGCTGATGATCGCGGGATAGCGGCTGTCGTAGGTCGGGTTCGACAGGATCCAGCGCATCACGTTGCCGCCGTTCGAATGCGTGATGACGACGAGGTCGGTGACGTTGTGCGTGGCGAGGAAACTCGTCAGTTGCGTGGCGAGGCAGCCGGCGGCGCGGCTGTCCCACATGTACTGGCTGAAATCGCAGTTGATGACGACGTAGTTGTTCCGGTTGACCAGGCCGTTCCTGACGTTGTTGACCATCGTCGGCTGCCAGTAGTCGTTGTAGGCGTCGGTCTGGCTGCCGGTGCCATGTACGAAGGCGACGCCGGTGGTGGCGGTGGCCGCGTAGGCGTTGCTGGCGGCTGCTGCGAGCAACAGCGCGAAGGCGATGCGTAGCATGTCCTCTCCCAACGACCGCACGGCAGGGCGTGCAGTCGAATCGGGCCCGCGGACCATCGTGGCGCAACGCGTCCCTGCGGTCGTCAGTGACGAACCGGAGCGTTAACGGAGAAAAACGCTGGCCGGACGGGGCTCTCCCCAGCTCCGTACGGATGCGTATTGACGAAGGTATCGTTGTGGAAACCCCGCGTCAATCTTGCAGGTGCAGCAATGTCCGGATTCAGGCCGGGCCGCGTATCGACGCGCGCAGGGAAAGCGCGCACAGCGCCGCCGCGAACGCGGCGACCGCGCCGGCAGCGAGGAAGGCGGCGCGCCCTTCATCGACGTGCCACAACGCGCCCGCCAGCCAGGCGCCGAGCACGCCGCCGAGGCCCGAGGAGAAACCGTAGAAGATGCCTTGCGCATGCGCATTCGCGGGCCCGGGAAACCAGCGCACCAGCAACTGCATGCAGGCGGCGAAGAACGCGGCGAAGTTGAGTGCGTGCGTGGTCTGGGCGAGCACCATCAACGGAACGTTTTCCGGCAGCAGGGCGGTGACCCACCAGCGGAGTGCGGCCGACACCAACGCGAACAACAACACCTTGCGCGCGTCCAGTCGCGAAAAAATCCATGCCGCAGCGAAGAACAAGGCGATTTCCGCGGCGACACCGATGGCCCAGTACGCGCCGAGCGTGGATGGTCGATAGCCGTGGTGTTCAAGGTAGAGGGAGAAGAAGGTGTAGTACGGTCCGAACGAAACCTGCGCGAGCAGGGTGACGACGAAGAACAGGATGACCTCGCGCTGCAGCAGTTGCGTGCGGAACGTCGCGCCGCCGCCGTGGATCGGCGTCCGTGCCGAAGCGCCGTAGTCGTTCGCGAAGCTGCTCGCGACGAGGCCGACGTACAGCGGCAGCATCAACCACGGCAGCCAGTCGATCGACAGGCGGTCGAGGGCGAAGCCGAAACCGGCGACGATCGCGATGAAGCCGATCGAGCCCCAAACGCGGATGCGGCCATAGCGTTCGCTGCGCGCGCCGAGGTGCGACAGCGTCAGCGCTTCGAATTGTGGCAACACTGCGTTCCAGGCGAAACAGAACACGCACATCGCGGCAAACAGGCCATGGAAACCGAGCGGCAGCAGGAACAGCAGGAAGCTGCCGAGGACGAGCACGCAGCCGCCACGCAGCCAGTGGATCGGCCGCTTCGACCGACCGGCGAGCCAGCTCCACGCACTCGGAGCGACGATGCGCGTGCCGTACCACAGGCTCATGAGCACGCTGATCGCCGCGACATCCTGTCCGCGCGCCTTCAGGAACAGGCTCCAGTACGGCGAGAACGCGCCAAGCGCGGCGAAGTAGGCGAGGTAAAACCCGGCGAGGCGGCGCGCGGGTATCGTCGCGCTGGTCATTCAGGCGCGACGGTGCGGTGCATGGTCCCGCGCAGGCGATGCATCAGAATTCGAGCTCGACCGCGGCGCACAGGTAGTCGACCATCGGCGCCACGCGCTTGAACGTGTCGACGATGCGTGGATGCAGTTCGTCCGAGCAGGCGACCGCATCGGTGAACGACTGGCCGGTCGCGAAGTTCTTGCGCTTGAGGTCTTCGATCAGTTCGTGCGCGGGATCGAAGCCGCGGGGCGGACGCGTGAGGCTTTCGCCATAGAACTCGAACCGTTCGCGAAACGCCTTGGTGTGCACTGCCTTCTTCCACGCGGCCGGATTTTCCTCGAGGAATGCGCGAATCTTCTTCAGCGTCGCCGGTTCGGGATGCCAGATGCCACCGCCCGCGAAGCAGTCGCCGGGCTGGATGTGCAGGTAGAACGATGGCGCCTCGATCTCGCGCCGGCGCGCGTGCGCGAATCGCGCGCCCGCCCAGGTCTTGTACGGCGTCTTGTCGTTGGCGAAACGCGTGTCGCGATGGATGCGGAACAATGATCCGCCCTGCGGCCGCGGATCGGCGACGTAGTGCGCGCTGATCTTCGCGAGCGGCGCCGCAAGATCGCCGATCAGGCGCAGGAATGGCTGGCGCAGCACGTCCTCGTAACGCGGCTTGTTCGCGGCGAACCACGCGCGGTTGTTGTTCCTGGCGAGATCGCGCAGGAACTTGAAGGTTGCCGGGGAGAAATAGGTGGTGGACAAGGCGGAGGTCCAGGCTGGGAGGGGCTATTGTAGGAGCGGCGGTAGCCGCGATGGCTTGACGGCCGAGGGCCGACACACTACAGCAGTCCGCGCGCCCAGCTTTCGAGCGCATCGAGCAGCGGAACCTGTGCCGGCAGCGTCGCAGGATCCACGCGCATGCGTCCGATCAGCGCGAGACTTTCCTCGCGCGTGATGGTCGTCAGCGGTGATGCGGTATCGAGCCGGCGGCGGCGCAATTCGTCCCAGCGTTCGCGTTCGGCTGGATCGAGCGTTTCCGGCCAATTGCGCGCGCGGTAGCGGAACAGCAGCTCCACGTAGCGTGCGTCGCGAAACGGAAATGCACGTGAGCCGAGCTGCTCCGGCGGCGTTTCGCGCACCGTGCGGAACAGGCGCTTGTCCGCGTCGGACGGGAAGCCGTCGTACAACGCCAGCTCCGGATCGAGCGCGGCGGTGTGCGTTTGACCGCTCGCAAACACGCGCTGGAGTTTTTCGCCGAGGCCTTCGATGCCCCGCAGGCGTTCGAGGTTGGCCAATGCACGCTCCGGTTCCAGTGCGATGCGCGCCGGGTCCGCGCCCTTCAATGCGCTCATGGGGGCGATCGCCGGCGAGCGGTTCGCGTGGATCGCTTTCAGCGGAATGCGTTCGACGTCCTCGGGCAGGTCGGCGCGTGGCGTGAACACGCGGTCGGCGATCTGTTCGGCATCGAGTTCGAGCAGCGGGCCCGGGTCGACGCCAAGGTCATAGGCGATCACCGCGTTCGGCTGGGTCGGGTGCTGCGCCAGCGGCGCGACGATCGCAATGCAGCCGCGGATGGCCGGATAGCGCGAGGAGACATGCAGCAGGGGCGTCATGCGCGCAACGTCGAGCAGTTCGAACGCGCGCTGCTTGCGACGCAGATCGAAGTAGAACTGCCACAGCTTCGGCTGTCGCAGGCGCAGCAGGCGCGCGAGGCCGATCAGGGCCTCCACATCGGAGACCGCGTCGTGCGCTCGCGCCTGTGCGATGCGGTTCGCGGCGGCCAGGTGCTCGAGGCGGAAGCTCGGGCTGCCATCGTCGCGACGCGGCCATTCGATCCCGTCCGGTCGCAGCGCATAGCTCATGCGTGCAAGGTCGATCAGGTCCCAACGCGAGTTGCCGTCCTTCCATTCACGCTCGTAGGGGTCATGGAAATTGCGGTAGAGCAGGTTGCGTGTGATCTCGTCGTCGAAACGCAACGAGTTGTAGCCGACGTTGCAGGTGCCTGGCTCGGCCATTTGCTCGTTCACGCGCGCGGCGAACTCTGCTTCGATCACGCCGTCGCGCTGCATCTGTTGCGGCGTGATTCCGGTGATCAGGCAGGCGACCGGATGGGTCAGCACATCGGGCGCCGGCTGGCAGAAGATCGAGACCGGTTCGCCGACCGCTTGCAGATCCAGCGTCGTGCGGATCGCAGCGAACTGGGCGGGGCGGTCGCGGCGCGGGTCGGCGCCGGTGGTTTCGTAGTCGTGCCAGAGGAAGGTCTGCGTCATCGGCCGCAGCATAGCGCAGGGTTTCCAACTGGCCACGGCTTGCCTAGACTGCAACGCCATACGATCTGGGATGCACGCATGCGAACGCCGGACGAGAACAACCTGATCTGGATCGATCTGGAGATGACCGGACTCGATCCGGACAACGACTCGATCCTGGAGATCGCGACGGTCGTCACCGACAAGGATCTCAACCCGCTCGCCGACGGACCGGAGTTCGCGATCCGGCATGCGCCGGAGCGGCTCGAGGCGATGGACGACTGGAACCGCAACCAGCACAGAAAGTCCGGCCTGTGGCAGCGCGTGATCGAGTCCGAAGTGGACATCGCCACTGCCGAGGCGCTGACGATGGAATTCCTCGTGCAATGGGTGCCGGCGGGCAAGTCTCCAATGTGCGGCAATTCGATCTGCCAGGACCGGCGCTTTCTTTACCGGCTGATGCCGCGACTGGAGCGGTTCTTCCACTACCGCAACCTCGACGTGTCGACGATCAAGGAACTGGCGCGACGCTGGGCGCCTGAAGTCAGCAAGGGCTTCAACAAGGACTCCGCCCACACCGCGCTCAGCGACGTGCGCGATTCGATCGCCGAGCTGCGCTACTACCGGCCTTTCCTGGGACGCATCGCGGGGACCCTGGAGGCACCCTGACGGACCTTGTGGCGCGGGGTGCCGGTTCCGGCATCCGCGCGCGTTGGTCGCGCCTGCATCGCTCCCGCAAGAAGTGAAGCCATCAGCCCTCGGCCCCGGCAGCTTCAATGGAAATCCCGCGACGCGAACGCGAATTCGGGCAGCAACGCGCTGTAGTCGTGCAGGCGCCTGGCGATCAGGTGGTGGACGCCTTCGCTTGCCTCGAGCATGCCGTCGACGGCCATCACGGTCGATTCGAGCAGCACGCGATGCTGCTTCTCGGCGAGTGCGCGCCAGACCACGACGTTGACGATGCCGGTTTCGTCTTCGAGCGTGACGAAGGTGACGCCTTTCGCGGTGCCCGGATGCTGGCGCACGGTGACGAGACCGGCGCAGCGCATCGGCTTGCCACGGTTCGCCGCATCGGTGGTCAGGTGCGCGGGTGACACGCGCCGGCGCGCGAGTTCCCTGCGCACGAGCGCGAGCGGATGCGCGGTCAGCGACAGGCCGAGCGTAGCGTAGTCGGCCATCACGTCCTCGCGCAACGAGGGTTTGCGCAAATCCACCGTTGTCTCGCGGATCGTCGCCGCGGCGAGCACCGGCATCGGCATTTCCGCGCCGGCGCTGTCCCAGCGTGCACGATAGCGGTCTCCGCTGAGCGACTGCAGCGCGCCCGCATCGGCGAGGCATGCGCGTTCGGATGCATTGACGCGCGCGCGTCGGGTGAGGTCGGCGACGTCGCTGAATGGCGCGTTGCGGCGCGCGTCGACGAGGCGGGCGGCGAGGTCTTCCGACATGCCGCGAATCTGGCGCAGGCCGAGACGCAGCGCGACCGGATCGTCACCCTGCGCTGACGACACCGGTTCCAGCGTGCAATCCCGATCACTCGCGCTCACGTCGGCGGGCAGTACTTGCACGCGATGCTTGCGTGCGTCCTGGACCAGTTGCGAGGGCTGGTAGAACCCCATCGGCTGCGCATTCAACAGGGCGCAGGTGAAGGCGGCCGGATGGTAGTGCTTGAGCCACGACGAGGCATACGCCAGCAGCGCAAAACTTGCCGCATGCGATTCCGGGAAACCGTACTCGCCGAAGCCCTGGATCTGCTGGAAGATGCGCTCGAAATACGCCTCTTCATAGCCGCGCGCGAGCATGCCGTCGCGGATGCGGTCGCGGAACTGTCCGAGCCCGCCGCGGCGTTTCCATGCAGCCATCGCGCGGCGCAACTGGTCCGCCTCGCCCGGCGTGAAGCCGGCGACGATCTGGATCAGCTTCATCACCTGTTCCTGGAAGATCGGCACGCCGAGCGTGCGGCCGAGTGCTTCGTGCACCTGCGAGGCATCGGTGCCGCTGTCGCGTTCGAACTTCGATTGCGGATAGTCGATCGGCTCCAGTCCCTTGCGACGGCGCAGGTAGGGATGGACCATGTCGCCCTGGATCGGGCCGGGGCGCACGATCGCGACTTGGACCACGAGGTCGTAGAACGTGCGCGGCCGCAGACGCGGCAGCATCGACATCTGTGCGCGCGATTCGATCTGGAACACGCCGACCGTGTCGGACGCGCGCATCATGGCGTAGACATGATCGTCATCGTGCGCCGGAATGTCGTGCAGCAGTGGCCGCGCGCCGTTGTACGGATGTCGCCAGAGGCCATGTTCGTGCAGCAGATCGAGGCATTTGCGGATGCAGGTCAGCATGCCGAGCGCGAGCACGTCGACCTTCAGCAACTTCATCGTCTCGAGGTCGTCCTTGTCCCACTGGATGATGGTGCGGCCCGGCATCGCCGCGTTCTCGACCGGAACCAGGTGGTGCAGCGGCTGCTCGGAGATCACGAAACCGCCGACATGCTGCGACAGGTGGCGCGGGAAGCCGCGCAGTTCGCCGGCAAGCGCGAAGAGCTTTTTCAGGATCGGGCTGGATGGATCGAAACCGCGTTCGCGCAGCACCGTGTCGAAGGGCTGCCCGCTGCGGATGCGCGAATACATCCCGCTCAGGCTGTCGAGCTGGTCGTCCGGCACGCCGAGTGCGCGGCCGACGTCGCGCACCGCACTCTTGCTGCGGTAGCTGATCACGGTCGCGGCGAGCGCGGCGCGGTCGCGGCCGTACTTCTCGAATACGTGCTGGATGACCTCCTCGCGTCGTTCGTGCTCGAAGTCCACGTCGATGTCGGGCGGCTCCTTGCGTTCCTTCGACAGGAAGCGCTCGAACAGCAGGTTGCCGTTCTCGGGGTTCACCGCGGTGATGCCAAGGCAGTAGCAAACGGCCGAATTGGCCGAGGAACCGCGGCCCTGGCACAGGATCGGCGGCTCCTGCCTGCGCGCCCAGCCGACGATTTCCTCGACGGTGAGGAAGAAATGCTCGTAGCCGAGCTCGGCAATCAGCACGAGTTCCCGTTCGACCTGGGTGCGCACGGCATCCGGGATTCCGCGCGGCCAGAGTCGCGCCATGCCCCGCGAGGTCAGGTCGCGCAGATGACCGATCGCATCGAGGCCGTCCGGCACGAGTTCGCGCGGATAGCGATAGTCGAGTCCGTGCAGGTCGAAGTCGCAGCGCATGGCGATGCGCAATGTTTCCGCGAGCGCGTCGCGTGGATACAGTGCCAGCAGGTCGTCGATGCGACGCAGGTGGCGCTCGCCATTCGGGAACAGGGCATGGCCGGCATCGGCGACGTGGCAGCCGAGGCGGATCGCGGTCATCAGGTCCTGCAGCGCGCGACGCCGACGCACATGCATGTGCACGTCGCCGCTGGCGACCAGCGGCAGGTCGTGGCGCGTGCCGAGTGCGTGCAGCTGCGTGAGCCGGCATGTATCGTCGGCGCCGCGGTGGAGTTCCAGCGCGAGCCAGGCACGGCCGCGGAAATTGCGCGTGATCCACTCGGCCTGTTGGTCGAGCGTGGCGGTGTCGCGCGACGAGGGAATCCACAGCACGAGCACGCCGTCACCGATGCGTTCGGCGTCGCTGCGCGCGAGGCGGTATTCGCCCTTGGCGCTGCGGCGGCGGCCGATGGTGATCAGACGACAGATGTCCGAGTAGCCGGCATGGTTTGCCGCGAGGAGGACGAGCCTGGGGCCGTCGTCGAGTTGCACTTCGGTGCCGACGATCAGCTTCAAACCCGTTTCGTCACTTGCCTCGAGTGCACGTACGATGCCGGCGAGCGAGCATTCGTCGGTGATCGCCAGCGCGTCGTAGCCGAGCTTCTTCGCGCGTTCGAACAGTTCGAGCGCACTCGAAGCGCCGCGCTGGAACGAGAAGTTCGACAGGCAGTGCAGTTCCGCATAGCGCGCCTGCGCCTCGGTGGGCTTTGCGGGAATTGTTCCTTCCAGGGAGCGCATTGTGGCTGCCGTCGCTCCTCCGGGGTTTTCGACGAGGGAGGCGCGATGCTGCGCCCGTGGCGGACTGCTGCGCGGATCGTCCTCGGGGCGGGTCGACAAGCCCGGCTCGATCGGCGCGCGTAGGCGGCGGCGCCTGGGTCGGCGTGATGGCTCGCTCATGCGAACCAGCCGTGCAGGGTCCATCCGTGCGTCGCGTGAGCGGCGCCTCCTGCGATGACGAACGCCCAGGCACGCTGGCCGGAACGGGTCTCGACGATGTAGTAGTCGCGGCGCTGGTCGCGCTCGTCCCACCAGCCGCTCTCGATGCGCTCGGGACCGGCGAGGATGCGGCGCGGGCCGTCGCGCAATGGCAGCGGGCGTCGCAGCAACCAGAACGGTCGCGTGGCGGAAACGCCCGCAGTCGACGGCGCATTCGCAGCGATCGGCAGGAAACGCCAGGCCCGACCGGGGCGATGGTCGGCGACGCTGGCGAGTCCGTGCAGGGCGTTGTCACCGAGTCGCGCATGCAGGCGCTCCACCAGCGCCGGCCAGCCGAGTTGTTCGCGGCGATGGCTGTCGAACAGGTCGCGATGCAGCGGGCACAATGGCGGCAGGTCGTCGGCGATCAGGTCGAGTGCATGCACCGGTGCGACGAGTTCGATGCGTTCGAGCCGCGTGCGCGCGAGCTCGAACAACGAAGCCGCATCGCGCTGTGGCGCCAGCAGGCCGATTCCGACGCGCGTGCTCGCGCCGCGCTCGTGCCCGAGGCGCAGGTCGAAACATTGCACGCCGCCGTCGCGGCTGGCGAGGAACAGCGAGAACTCGCGGATCAGGCGCTGCAGCGGGAACGCCAGCGCGACATGCGATTCGATGCCGTGGTTGAACTCGATCCGGCGTTCGTAGCGTTGCGGCGGTTGCCAGCGCGGCAGGGTTTCCGCGGCCCGTCCGCACATGCGGTCCAGATGGTCGAGCGCATCCTGGCCGATGCGCCGCGCGAGCTCCGCGCGCGGCAGGCGGAACAGGTCGCCGAGCGTGCGCAGGCCCATGCCATGCAGGGCGCCGATGGTCTTCGCGGCGAGGCCGCTCGCGACCAGCGGCGCCGCCGCGAGCGCGAGTGGAAGCTGGGCGAGCGCCGGAATCGCGATGCCGGTTGCGCAGGTCGCGAACACGCGTGCCGCGGTGGCGGTCGGGGCGGTTGCGAGCGACCAGCTGAAACCGAGGCGGTCGAGTTCCGTGCGCATTCGTCGCTCCAGTGCCGGCCAGCCGCCGAACAGGCTCAGGCTGGCGCCGACTTCGACGAACAAGGTGTCCGGCACCAAGAGACTGACTTCGGCGCTGTAGCGATAGGCCCACGAGGCCAGTGATTCGAGCGCCTGCCGCTCGGCGCCCTGGTCGCGCGCGGCGAAGGCGAGGCGAGGGCAGAGCAGTTGCGCGCTCGCAAGAACCTGTCCCGCATGCACGCCCGCCTTGCTGGCGGCCTTGTTCGCTAGCACGACCTGTCGCCGCTGCGATGGGCCATCGACGACCGCGAACGGTCGGCGACTTTCGGCTTCATCCGCGCCAGCGCGGATCGCCTCCGACGCCAGTTGCGTGAATCGCAGGCAGGCCCAGGACACGCATGCCTCGACGATTCAGGCGGACAGCCGGATCGCCTGCGCGGATTCGAGGCGGCCGCGGCATTTGATGATCTCGATGCGCGGGCCCTGTTCGCCCGTGACGAGTTTGAGGCGCAGCGCAGCCGGGCTCGTTTCGCGCGCGGCCGCGAGCGGCCGGAACACGAAGCCGATCGCGCCACCGGTTTCGGCGGCGAGCTGCAGCCGGCGCAATTGTCGGTAGTCGGCCTGCGGCAGCCAGTTCAACACGGCGCCACAGCAACCGGCACGCAGACATTGCTCGGCGGTCCAGTGTGTGTCGATCGCGGCCGCGTCGATGTGCACGATCTGCGAAAGATCGACGCCGGCGGCAGCCAGCGCCGGTGCGTACGGAATGTAGGGAGGTGCGATCAATGCGACGCGTCGACGCGCGCGCGTCAACGTCGCAAGGGCGGGCAGCACGAGGCTGCATTCACCGAGGCCGTCCTGACCGATCAGGATCTCGCTGAGCGCACCCCGCGGCCAGCCGCCACCGGGCAGCAGCGCATCGAGGGCAGCGAGGCCGGTCGACAGGGCATCGCCGCCAAGCGCAGGCAGCGCACCGCGTCGCCAGACGGCCGGATGGCGCAACACATCGGCGAGCGCGGCTTCATTACGGCGGACCGGTCGCGTGGAAACGGCAGGTGTCGTCGCCAGCGGCATCGGCGCAGGAGAAAAAACCGGGCTGTCAGCCGCGGACGAAGCAGGGATGTCGAAAGGAGTCGATGTGAACATCGCGGCTCATCCTTGTCGCTGGAGTCGGGGGGAGGAATCGGGACGGATCAGGCCGACGTAGATGCCTTCGATCGCGAAGGCATGACGCTGGGGATCGACTTCGATCGGCGCGAAATCCGGATTCGCGGGCAGCAGGCGCACGCGTCCGCCGCGGTGTTCGAGCTGCTTGACCGTGACTTCGTCGTCGAGTCGCGCGACGACGATGCGGCCGTGTTCCGCGCTCGGTGTGCGATGCACCGCGATCAGGTCGCCATCGAGGATGCCGGCATCGCGCATGCTGAGGCCGACGACGCGCAGCAGGTAATCCGCGCGCGGATGGAACAGCGCGGGATCGACGCCGTGCTGCGCCTCGATGTTTTCCGTGGCGAGGATGGGGCTGCCGGCGGCAACCCGGCCGACGAGGGGTAGCTGGGTTGCCGCCGGCGCCCGCAAGCGATGCGGGAGACGCAGGCCACGATGGTTGGGCAGGCGCTCCAGGGCGCCTTTGCGAACCAGGGCCTCTACATGATCCTGCGCTGAGCTATGTCTTGCAAGCCCCAGATTCTCCGCGATTTCGCGCAGCGTGGGTGCGCGCCCATGATGCTCCAGATGGAACCGGATGCAATCCAGTACGCGTTGTTGGGCGGCAGTAAGGCGCAGATCGTCCATGGCGCGAATGTACGTACATTCGTACGGTAACGCAAGCCCGTCAGGCTTCGCTGGCAGGCGCGATCGGCGTGCGCGTGAATTGCGCGATGCGGGTGCGCAGTCGTCCGAGGTCCTGTTCCGCCAGCGCACGCAACGAGGCGCGGTCCGAAGGCGTGAAGGGCGAGCCACGGCCGCAATGCTCGCATAGCAGCGCGTAGTCCTGGGCGTGGCCGAGCAGGACCGCCAGGCGCTTGTCGTGCTTGTCCGCTTTCGCCGCGCGATCGTCGAGCGCGCGCTGTTGTTGCGAAAGGCGTCGTGCGCGTCGGCGCCATCGGTGCCAATCGTCCGCATCGCCGCTGCCCGCCGCCCTCGCGCTGGCGGCATCTGCGCGCACGCGACTGTGCAGCAATGCAGCATCCGCGGCATCGGCATCAAGCAGGTGCCAGGGCAATCCGTGCAGCGCAGCCAGCAGGGTTGCCAGCAGTGCACGCCGTGCGCGCAGTTGCGGATCCTTAGCCAGGACCTTGCGGGCGCGGGCAGCACGATCGCGCATCGCGGCACGGCGTGCGCGATGCAGCAGGAGAAGCGCCTGCGCATCGTCGGCGTGCCTGCCGAGCAGGTAATCGAGAACGCCTGCGAGCGCATGGGCGTCGCGCAGCTTCGACAACCCGCAATTGACTTGTCGCAGTTCGCGATCGATCAGGCGCGCGCCTGGACCGAGCAGCGTTGCGCCGAGTGCGAGCGTGGCACGCGTGCGGCGCAGCGACTTGCGTGCCTGGTGCACGCCCGCATGCAAGCGCGAGCCACGCCAGCCGAGGCAGGCGATCGCACGGGCGAGTTCGGCACTCGCGTAGTCGTGCAACTGCAGGCCGATGTCATTGCGGTCCATCCATTCCCCGACAGAAGCGACCGTGCCAGCATAGCGGGTCGTCGCCTGGGCATGCGCACGCCTGCCGGCGCGCGCGGCGAGCGCACCCAACCCCGCAGGTCGCACATCCGCGTTTGCCTCCAGATCGCCACTGCGGCGCTCGCTTCCCGTCATGATGTTCCCGCCATACTGTCGCCACCTGCTCGGGAGAATTCGGATGAAACGCTGGTTGCTGCTCCTGCTCGGCCTCGCCACCGTGGGCGCATTCGCGGCCAGCCCCGCTCTGCGCAGTGCGGCGATCATGCAGTTGCGCTCGATCGCCGAGCCCTTGTTCGAGAAGGGTGCGTCGACCGAACCACGCTTCGACGCGTTCTATGCCGGCATGGTCGAATCGCTGCCACCGCAGGAAAAAGTCGAGCATGCGCTCGAACTTGCGATCAATCGCCGGGAAGGCGCGTCCGAGTACGTGATGCAGAACGCGCAGGCCTGGCGCGGTACATTCAAACCGACGGACAGGCTCAAGACCTTGATCAATACCGCCGGCGATTCGCCATTGATCGAGGTGCGCATGGCGAGCTTCGAGGTGTACCTCGCCGAATACGACCTCGAGAAGTCGGTCGCGCAGGTCGATCGACTGTTGCAGCAGATGGCGAACGATCCGCAAGGTTCGGGCGCGTGGGCATTGTGGAACGTCGCGATCATCGGGGCACGTGGCGTTGATCGCGAACGGATCCATCGCGAGCTGCTGTCCGCGTTGCACACCGGTGACGAATCGCTGCGCCGCTGGGCGGTCGATGCGCTGGCGAAGTTCGGCGGGGTCGAGAGCATCGCTCCCTTGCTCGATGTCGCCGGGCGCGAGAAGTCGGCCATCGTGCGCGAACGCGCGTTCTGCGCGCTTGCACAGTCCGGCACGTTCCATGTCGCCGAACGCTACGAAGCGGTTCCGGGCCTCTACGCGATCGCCGCGGATGCGAATGCGGACCGGCAGTCCGTCGCATGGGCCTATCAGGCCCTGCGCGAGATCACCGGCATCCACGATCTGCAGGACGACGCCGTACAGTGGCACGCCCGACTGGGCGAGGCGAATTTGCTGTAGCGGCAGTGCGCGATTCGCACCGAGGGGCTTGGTTGCCGGCCCTCGCGTGCTGCGCCGAGAATAGGCGAAGGCGCCGGATCATTGGCGGTCCGTCCGGTTCTCACCGATGCCGAGGGAAATCCGATGCGCATGCTTCACCTGGAAGTCCTGTTCGGACTCGCTTGCCTCGTGGCTGCCCAGCCGTCCGCCGGCGCGCCGGATGTCCTGCTGATTCCCGATCGTGTCTGGACCGGAACCACCGATCGCAGCGAGAACGGCCTGGCCGTCCATGTGCACGATGGCGCCATCGTGGCGATCGGTCCGGTCGAGCGCCTGGCGGTGCCATCCGGTACGCGCCGGATCGTCCTGAAAGGGGCGACGCTGACGCCCGGTTTGATCGACCTGCATTCGCACCTGTTCCTGCATCCGTACAATGAGACTCCATGGAACGACCAGGTCCTCAAGGAACCGCAGGACTACCGCAGCGTGCTCGCGACCGTGCATGCGCGACAGACGCTGCTTGCAGGCTTCACCGCACTACGCGACCTCGGCACCGAAGGCGCGGGTTACGCCGACGTTTCGATCAAGCGCGCGATCGATGAAGGCCTCGTTCCCGGCCCGCGCCTGTTCGTCGCGACACGTGCGATCGTCGCGAGTTCGAGCTATGGCCCGGGGCCGCGCGGCTTCCGCCCCGATCTCGAACTGCCGCAAGGCGCGCAAGCGATCAGTGGCGTGGACGAAGCCGCGCGCGCGGTGCGTGAGCAGGCCGCGCGCGGAGCGGACTGGATCAAGCTCTACGCCGACTATCGCGTCGGACCGAACGGCGAGACGATGCCGACGCTGAGCCTCGCGGAAACGAAGGCGATCGTCGAGGCCGCGCATCGCATCGGTCGTCCGGTTGCGGCGCATGCCGGCAGCGACGCCGGCGTGCGCATGGCGGTGGAGGCCGGCGTCGATACGATCGAACACGGCGACGCGGCGAGCGACGAAACGTTGCAGCTGATGAAACGCCATGGTGTCGCGTTTGAGCCGACACTGGCCGCGGTCATGGCGATCGGCGAATACTTCGAGCACTACGTACCCGGCGGCGAACCGACGCCGCGCATGCGCGAATCCGAACGCGCGTTCCGTGCGGCATTGCGCGTCGGCGTCATCATCGGCAACGGCAGTGACGTCGGCGTGTTCGCCCATGGTGAAAATGCGCGCGAGCCCGAACTCATGGTTCGCTACGGCATGACGCCGGCGCAGGCGCTGCACGCTGCGACCGACGGTGCGGCGAAGATCCTGCGGCAGGGTGATCGCTTCGGGCGCATCGTTCCCGGACTGCGCGCGGATCTCGCCGCGTTCGAAGGCGATCCGAGCACGTCGATCGATGCGTTGGGCAAGCCCATTTTCGTGATGAAGGACGGTGCCGTGTATCGCGAGCCGGCGCCGTAGGTCGACGGCGAAGTGCGAGTTCAGTCGCAGCCGGGGCGGGCGTGACCGGCACCGAGAGCGCCAGCGGACGCGGTGTTCAAGCCATCCTGGCCTGCCGGGATTTGCTCCTGCAATTCCGCCGTGCGAGGCAGCGTGGGGGACACCGGAAATTGCTCCTGCATTTTCGACCCACATGGATGTGGGAAGTGTTCGCTGGCGGGGAGCGCCAGCGGGCCGGTGTTCAGGCCATCCATGGACATGCCGGGAATTGCTCCTGCATTCCCGGCATACCGTCCATCCATGGACATGCGGGAATTGCTCCTGCATTCCCGGCATGCCGTCCATCCATGGACATGCCGGGAATTGCTCCTGCATTCCCGGCATGCCGTCCATCCATGGACATGCCGGGAATTGCTCCTGCATTCCCGGCATACCGTCCATCCACATGCGGGAATTGCTCCTGCATTCCCGGCATACCGTCCATCCATGGACATGCCGGGAATTGCTCTTGCATTCCCGGCATACCGTCCATCCATGGACATGCCGGGAATTGCTCCTGCATTCCCGGCATACCGTCCATCCATGGACATAAAAAGACCCCGGCGCGAGGCCGGGGTCGCGTAGTGCCATGGAACGATCGGATTACGGCGAGATCGTGCCCTTCAGGCTGACACCCGAATACGCCGCGTAGGCGCGCACGTTCACGTAGTACGTGCCGGCGGTCGGTGCATTGAAGGTGCATGTTTCGCTGTTGCCGGAGGTGTACGGACGGCAGTCGTAGGTCGACGTCGTCGGCGCACTGCCGCGGCGCACGTACATGTCCGCATCACCGGTGCCGCCGGAGATCGTGAACACCACGCTGGTCTTGCCGGCCGGAACCACCAGCGTGTAGTTCGCCGAAGTCGTGCCCGAGGCCTGCGAGGGGAGCGTGACCGGCACGCCGCTGGTGAGGACCGTACCGCCGCCGCCACCGCCACCGCCCGCCGTGTAGCTGCCGGTCAGGCTCATGCCGGAGAACGTGCTGTAGGCATGCACGAGCACGTAGTACTTGCCGGCCTGCGCGGTCGCGATGCTGCACGTTTCACCATTGCCGCTCGCCCACGAACGACAGTCGTAGGTCGACGTCGTCGGTGCGGAGCCGAACTTCACGTACAGGTCGGCATCACCCGAACCGCCGGAGGTGACGAACTTGAGGCCGGTCGCGCCAGCCGGCACATCGAGCGTGTAGAGCTTGTCGCTGCCGCTCGCGCCCGAGATGCCGGTGACCGCAACGCCATTCGTCAGCGCGGTCGGCGTACCGCCGCCGCCACCGCCACCACCGGTGCAGCTGACGCCGACGGCGGTGAACGCCGCGGTGACGTCGGCCTTGACGAACCCGAGATCGGTCGCTGCCGTCTCGACGCCGCAGGCGCCGCTGTTGAACGTGCTCGACGGCGTCCAGTACAGGCTGTTCGCGCGCGCGAACGACTTGAACGCCTTGACCGTGTCCCAGCCGGCGGTCTTCGCCAGCGTGCAGAACGCTTTGTTGTAGACGCCGGACGAGTAGTGCACGTCGAGCGAGCTGGTGTAGTTCGCTGCGTTGTCGATCGAGCCGCCGTCCTGGGTCGGGTTGCACATGTAGCGCAGCGCGCCCGAGGCCTTGAACACTTCCGGGCCGACCAGGAAGTCGTTGGTACCCTTCCAGTAGTACTCGGTCGCTTCGCCGCCCATGTCCGAGAACGCCTCGTTCATGCCGCCGGACTGGCCGGAGTAGGTCAGGTTGGAGTGCTGCTCGGTGAAGCCGTGCGAGACCTCGTGGCCTGCCACGTCGACGCTGACCAGCGGATAGAACGTGCTGGCGCCGTCACCGAAGCTCATCGTCGAGCCGTCCCAGAACGCGTTCTCGTAGCTCGAGCTGTAATGCGTGCGCATGACCAGCTGGAACGTCAGCGCCTTCACTCCCATGTACGAGCTGTACATGTTCTGGATCACGCCACCGAAGAAGTGCGCGTCGTTGAGCGGCGAGTACGCACCGTTGATCGACTTCACTGTGTTGCGCGGACAGGTGTACGAGAACGCGGTCGTGCTGGTGGTGCCGCCGTTGAGGTTCACCGTCTTCACGTCGGTGTTGTTCATCGTGCAGGTGGTGCCACTCTGCGCGACGTCGAGGAAGCCGTACTTGCCGCCCGATCCCCATTCGTACTGGCCGGTTTTCGCGTTGCCGCCGGGGCCGGTGCCGACCTGTGCGGTGGTCAGTCCTTCCAGACGCTTGAGCACGTTGCCGCTCTGGGCATCGATGATCACGATCGGGCGACTCGGCTGGCCGCCATCGATCTTGTCGGCGAAGAACGACACGACGAAGACGAGGCGCGCACTGCCGGCGTCGTCGACATAGATCATCTGGCGCGATTCCTCGCGCTCCGTGCGCATGGCCTTGTTCAGGCCTGCTTTGGCGATCACGAGGGCCTTTGCCGAGGTCAGCGTCGCGCTGGCGGAACCGAGATCGGCGCCGAGGCCGTTGATCTGGCGGCCGAACAGGTTCATTACTTCACCCCTGGCGTTTTCGGTGATGACAACGTGCTCGCCCCACACCGGGATGCCGCGGAAAGTCTGCTGGTAGCGATAGTGCCTGACGCCGTCGGCATCATCGACGACGGAGAGCTGCTGCAAGGCGGACTGGCTTTCGAGGCCCAGCAGCTCGGCATGGCGCTCGTTCGCGGCGGTGGCGGCACCCATGCCGGCCGTTGCGCGGACATAGGTTGAATTCAGTACCTTCGTATCGTGCCCGTGCACGTCGACCACGGTTGCGGCGGACGCGGAAGCGGCGTACATCGCAAGAAACAACGGTGAAAGCGAAACTGCCGCCGTCAGGCGGCGCGTTGACTTGATCACAGATTGACTCCCCAGCAGATGACGGATGGTGGTGTTCGCCGCGGTTTGAAGACGGCGTCACCACATGGTCACCAGGGCGGCATCGCATGCGCCAGGCGCAGGCGTGGGGGCAGGCGCCCCCGCGCCTGTTCCCGGTCAACATCGATCCCTCCCCGGATCGCGCGTGAAACCCCTCTCTTGGTTTCTGGCGCGGGCGGCACCGTAGCAGTGCCCATGACGAAAGTAATGCTGCGTGGCAGCGAAAGGCGGATTTGGTGTGACCGGAGTCTCATGAACGGTTCGCATGGACATTAAACAGGGCCATGCACATGGCCGCGACCCGACAGGAATCGCGAGCGGAGCTCCGTTGCCCTCAGAGCGCCTTGCCGATCACGTCGTCCTTGAGGTGGAAGCGCGAAGACGTCGAAATCGCGCCGTCCTGGTTCTGCGCAATGCGATTGGTGTCTTGCGAGCTCGCCCATGGCGCGGGATGGATCGGACCCGCTTCATAACCGCGCCAATTCCTGTCGCGAGTAACCCGAGATGGCGACATGAAGAATCTCACCGGGATCACTACATAGGCGCCGGTTGCGCGGCCGCCGACGATCTCAGTAAGGTCGTATTGCCATGTCTTCGCAGCGTTGATCGCTGCCGTTTCGAATTCGCGCCGCCACTTCTCGGCTTGCTTCTCGTTGCTGGCTCGCGCATCGAGGCTGGTCTGGTACGGATAGATTTCAGCGACCTTGCCGCTCTCGTCCAGGCGCCCCGACAGGACGACGTACGCACCGAGTCGTGCCCCGGCCGCATTGCGCGGATATTGCGGGGCCTTGCCGATGCCACGGCGTGCCGGGTCTCCAAAGTTGATCGAAGCGACGTGCACGCTGAATTCGTCGTCCTTGCCTTCCACCGGTTCGGCGCGCAGGTTGAGGTGCATCGCGGTCTTTGCGACGACCGCCTTTCCGTCGATGACGATAGGCTCGAACTGCCAGCCCATGACGGCTCGCTTGACGAGAGCGGCGACAGCGGGTTGGAGAGTGCCATCCAGTTTGTAGTCGCTGACGTGACCATCCGGTGCGATTTGTATCGCACCGTCCGCGCTCATTTCGTAGAACGTCTTCTTGTCCGATTCCGCGCTGGCGGAGGTCGACGCCGCAATCTGCGGGTGGGCCGTGTTCGCGGCAAGCGCTGCGAGGCCCATGAACATGGTTCGATGCATCTTCATCGCACGTCTCCTTGTGGAATGCGTGGCGAAGACTACCGGATTCGGACCATGCGGGGAGGCCGAAATCCGATGCCTGATGCGGGGTCCGGAAGGCGCTGGGTCCCGGTTTTCGCCGGGACGGTTGCGCGGCTCGCTGGATTCTCGCTCAACCCGCCTTGTGCCTGGCCAGCTTGAGCCAGGTGTCGACCACGGTATCGGGATTGAGCGACACCGACTCGATGCCCTGGTCCATCAGCCACTCGGCAAGGTCGGGATGGTCGCTCGGACCC
This sequence comes from Dokdonella sp., assembly GCF_044227025.1. GTDB lineage: Bacteria > Pseudomonadota > Gammaproteobacteria > Xanthomonadales > Rhodanobacteraceae > Dokdonella_A. The sequence goes on from NZ_JBGAFX010000002.1 coordinate 117,863, forward strand.
TGGCCGCAGATGCCGATGTACTTGCCTTTCTTCTTCGCGGTCTGGATCGCCATCGACAGCATCTTCTTGACCGCCGGGTCGCGCTCGTCGAACAGGTTGGCGACGATCGAAGAATCGCGGTCGAGGCCGAGGGTGAGCTGGGTCAGGTCGTTCGAGCCGATCGAGAAGCCGTCGAAGATGTCGAGGAATTCGTTGGCGAGCAGCGCGTTCGACGGCACCTCGCACATCATGATGATCTTGAGCCCGTTTTCTCCCTGCACGAGCCCGTTCTTCTTCAGCACCTCGATGACTTTGCGGCCTTCCCCGAGCGTGCGCACGAACGGGATCATCACCCACGCATTGGCGAGGCCCATCGTCTCGCGCACCTTCTTCATTGCGCGGCATTCGAGCGCGAACGCGTCGGCGAACGACGGATCGACGTAGCGGCTCGCGCCGCGGAAGCCGATCATCGGGTTCTCCTCGTGCGGTTCGTAGCGCTTGCCGCCGATGAGGTTCGCGTACTCGTTCGACTTGAAGTCGGACAGGCGCACGATGACCGGATTCGGCGCGAACGCGGCGGTGATCGTCGCGATGCCCTCGGCGAGGCGGTCGACGTAGAAATCGACCGGGCTGGCGTAGCCGGCGCTGCGCTCGTCGATCAGGCGCTTCGTTTCTGCATCCTGCAGGTCGTATTCGAGCAGCGCCTTCGGATGCACCGCGATGTGGCTGGCGATGATCATTTCGAGGCGGGCGAGGCCGACGCCCGCATTCGGCAGCATCGCGAAGTCGAACGCGCGTTCCGGGTTCGCCACGTTCATCATGATCTTCAGCGGCGCCGGCGGCATCGAGTCGAGATCGGCGGTGATGCGTTCGAACGCGAGTTGGCCTTCGTAGATGAAACCGGTATCGCCTTCGGCGCAGGAGATGGTCACGTCCTGTCCGTCCGTGATCCTGTCGAGCGCATTGCCGGTGCCGACCACGGCCGGCACGCCGAGTTCGCGTGCGATGATCGCCGCGTGGCAGGTGCGGCCGCCGCGGTTGGTCACGATCGCGGCGGCGCGCTTCATCACCGGTTCCCAGTCGGGATCGGTCATGTCGGCGACCAGCACGTCGCCCGGCTGGACCCGGTTCATGTCCTTGATCGACCGGATCACACGCGCCTTGCCGGCGCCGATCTTCTGGCCGATCGAGCGGCCTTCTGCGAGCACCGGGCCGCGCGACTTGAGCTGGAAGCGTTCGATCTGCGTCGCACGCGCGCGCGACTTCACCGTCTCCGGTCGCGCCTGCAGGATGTAGATCTTGCCGGTGTTGCCGTCCTTGCCCCACTCGATGTCCATCGGGCGGTCGTAGTGCTGCTCGATGACCAGCGCCTGCTTGGCGAGTTCGTGCACGTCGGCGTCGCTGATGCAGAAGCGCGCGCGATCCGTCGCCGGAGTCTCCTCGATCGTGACGCGCTCGCCCGGCTTGTTCGAATAGACCATCCGCTGCTGTTTGGAGCCGATCTGGCGGCGCAGGATCGCCGGCTTGCCGGCGCGCAGCGTCGGCTTGTACACGTAGAACTCGTCGGGGTTGACCGCGCCCTGCACGACCATCTCGCCGAGGCCGTAGCTCGCGGTGATGAACACCGCGTCGCGGAAGCCCGATTCGGTGTCGAGCGTGAACAGCACGCCCGAGGCGCCGACGTCCGAGCGCACCATCAGCTGCACGCCGGCGGAGAGGAACACGTCCTCGTGCTTGAAGCCGTGATGCACGCGGTAGGCGATCGCGCGATCGTTGTAGAGCGAGGCGAACACTTCCTTGACCTTGTGCAGCACGTCCTCGATGCCGACGACGTTGAGGAAGGTTTCCTGCTGGCCGGCGAACGACGCATCCGGCAGGTCTTCGGCGGTCGCCGACGACCTGACTGCAACCGCGATGTCGGCGGAGCCGGCATCCGTGCAGAGCTTCGCGTAGGCACCGCGGATCGCCGCATCGAGCTCCGCGGGCAGGGCGGTCTCGACGATCCAGCCGCGGATCTCCGTGCCGGCTTTGACCAGCGCGTCGACGTCTTCGACGTCGAGCGTGGCGAGGCGGTCCTGGATGCGCCTGGCGAGGCCGCTCTTTTCGAGATAGTCCTGGAACGCCTGCGCGGTGGTGGCGAAACCACCGGGCACCGACACGCCGAGCTTGGCGAGGTTGCCGATCATTTCGCCGAGCGACGCATTCTTGCCGCCGACCTTGCCGAGGTCGGTCATGCGCAGGTCTTCGAGCCAGAGAACGAGGTCGCTCAAGGGATTACTCCGTGGGAAGTGAAGGCCGCTTTGCGGCAGCGCGCAATTTTCGGGCTTTGCGGCGATTCGGGCAAGCTGGAGCGCCGTGGAGAGACCGATGCATGGGCTGGCGCCGCGCGGGGGAGCGGAAATACGACGGCTTCCCGTAGACTCGCCCTCGAAAGGGAATCTCGAAAGACCTTCCGTCGTCCCGGCGAAAGCCGGGACACGATCGGTTTTCGAGTCCCGATGACGCCCCGGGGAGCCCATGCGCCGCACGATCTTCTACGTTTCCGACGGTACCGGAATCACCGCCGAGACGATTGGACACAGCGTCCTGACCCAGTTCGATTCGATCGAGTTCGACACCTTCCGCATCCCGTTCGTCGACACCGAGGACAAGGCGCGCGCGGCGGCGGTACGCATCAAGACCGCGTTCGCGCAAAGTGGCGCCCGCCCGATCGTGGTCAACACGATCATGGACCAGAAGCTCAGCGACGTCGTCGCCGAGAGTGGCGCGCTGATGATCGACGTGTTCGCGCCGTTCCTCGGTCCGCTCGAGGCCGAACTCGGCACGATGCGCTCGCCGCGCGTCGGCAAGGCGCACGGGCTCACCGATTTCACCGAGTACGAAGCGCGTATCAACGCGACGAACTACGCACTGACCCATGACGATGGCATCGACGTCAACTATGCCGACGCCGACCTGATCCTGGTCGGCGTCTCGCGCGTCGGCAAGACGCCGACCTGCCTGTACATGGCGCTGCACTATGGCGTGAAGGCGGCGAACTACCCGCTGACAGAGGAGGATCTCGAACGGCTCGAACTGCCCAAGCGGCTGGTGCCGTTCCGCGCACGCCTGTACGGTCTTTCGATCGAACCGCAGCGCCTCGCGCAGGTGCGCGAAGCGCGTCGCCCGGGCAGCAAGTACGCCGAACTCAAGCAATGCCGCTGGGAACTGGAACAGGCCGACAAGCTGTTCCGCCGCGATGGCATCCCGGTGCAGAACACCACGCACACGTCGATCGAGGAGATCGCCAGCAAGATCCTCTCGGAACTTGGCATCGAGAAGCACATGTTCTGAGCGAGCCTGTGACCAAACCCGGCTTTTGCCCGCCATAAGCGCCAACGCGAGGAAGGTTCGGCGGAAGCACCGGCAGGAAGGGTGCCGTTTCGCGCAGGAAAACCGGCGGCTTGCGCGCGCGGCGGGGAACCCCATCTTACCCGTCCAGCGGGCGCGCGCATAAGACTAGGCGCTCGCTACCACCCCGCCTATGATCGGTCCATGTCCGTCGTCCTCGAACGCCCGCAATCCCTGCTGCCGAGCCGCTTCTCATGGCTGATGGGACTGTATTCGGAGAACTATCACCGGCTCGCGCGCCTTTTCGCGCCGCAGGATCTCGCGATCGGCCGTTACGTGTCGTCGCTCGACGACGGTCTCGACGTGCGCCTCGACGTGCTCGAACGGCATCGCTACACGCTCGACCTGCACCTGACCTACCAATTCGTCGACGGCGCCACCGGCGAACCGTCGCCGTCTGCGCAACTGCGCATGTACCACGACGCGCACATGGCGGAAGTGCTCGACTGCTGTGCCGATCGCCGGCTCGTGCGCGCGATCGGCCCGCTGCATCCCGCGCGCAGCATCTTCCAGCGACGCGTGCGCATGAGCTCGTTCCTCAACCGTTGGCTCGAATACCTCGCCGAGCAGGGGCATTCGATCGGTACGATCGAACCGTCGCCGCCCGGCGACGCACGCTGATCGCGAAAGACAAAGTGGTCCGCGACGGCGCCGCGTCCCCGGCGCGCTCTCTCAGCGGGCCCGCGCGCGGCCGCCACGGGAAGGTGACCATAACCGCGGGCGCCTTCGGATTTGGTTAACGCGCAGAATCCGTTGGCCAGCGGAATCGCCGTACGACAGGCATAAAGAAACCGGTTTGGAGACTTCAGGTCTCCAAACCGGCGGGTATATGGCGGAGCGGACGGGACTCGAACCCGCGACCTCCGGCGTGACAGGCCAGCATTCTAACCAGCTGAACTACCGCTCCGCGTTGTACTTGCTGTTACGCACGTCCTGTGCGTTTTCGCCCTTCACCTATTGGCGTCCCCAAGGGGATTCGAACCCCTGTTACTGCCGTGAAAGGGCGGTGTCCTAGGCCTCTAGACGATGGGGACGCTTAGGAAAACCGAAACTTGGTGGAGCCAGCCGGGATCGAACCGGCGACCTCTTGCATGCCATGCAAGCGCTCTCCCAGCTGAGCTATGGCCCCGTCAGGGAGCGCGAGAGAATAGTGGGCGATTGCCCGTTCGTCAACTCGCAGCCGTCGCTTTTTTTACCCGGCCGAACAGACCGCCGCCACGCGACTCGCCCGGTGCCGTCGAATGGTCCTCGCGATCGATGTAACCGAGCGCGTTGTAGGCGTTGATGAAGTTGGCGACATCGGCGGCGCCGGCACCGCCCTGTGCCGCGATTTCATCTACCGTGCCTGCCTGCTTGAGCATCACGGTCGCGATGCGGAAGTGCTTGGGGAACTCGCGTTCGCTCTGCGGCCAGCGCGAGAGCTTGTAGCGTCCATTGGCGTCGAGCCCGGCTTCGAGCTCACCGTCGCTGCGCACGAGATGCGCCAGCCACTTCAGGCGCGCGAGCGGTTGCGACGGCAGCGTGGCGGTCTGGCGGGTGTAGTCGGCTTCGCCGACGACCTTCACCTCGCCGTGCCCGAATGCGCGTGTGCACCATGGCGTGAGTCCCTTGAGGCTCGCCGCGGAATGCCAGGTCTGGTCGTGCGTGTCGATGTACAGCTCGGGCAGGCCGCTTGCCTGCAGGTGCAGGCGTCCGTACATCGGCGTCTTGCCATTGATCAGATCGAGCAGGCTCGCGCCGCTGGTGTTGTCGGGCACGTGCGTGGACGCCATCGCAGGTGCTGGCGGCGCGGCCATCGGCACCGTTGCCTTGGTTTCCGCAACGCGGGCGGTGGCGGCTGGTGCGGATGTTGGCGTTTCAGCGGAAGCCTTCGCGGCCGGTGCTTTTGCCGGCAGCGGTTCGCCGGCGAGATGCGCGCCGACGCGGTTCAGCATCGAGACGAGGTCGGCCGGCGCGACCGGTGCGGACACGCCGAACGCGTAGGCATCCGGTGTCGACGTCAGTGCGGCGACGAGGCGGCCGTTGCCTTCGGCCTTGAGCCAGTCCATGTGGCCGTAGACGGAATCGGTATGGATCAGCAGCAACTCCGCGCTGGCGTAGTCGGCGGTGCGCCAGCGAGCGTCGAAGCGCGTGCGCAGTTCGTCGAGCAATGCCGTGATGCGGGCGGCGACATCGGCGGGCGCGCCGACGATGTGGAGGGTGTGGGTCTTGGGAGCGTTCAAGGGGCATTCCAGAGGCAAAGCGAGCACTGCGCCTGAAGCAAGGAGCATGCCGGCTCCGTTGCGTTGGCGGTTGAAACACGATTGTGCACCAGTTCTCGTTTCGGGGCGTGAATGTGACCCTGAGTGTCAGGCTTGGACGGGTGCCGCGACCTCGCCTGCGCTGGTGCGCTCGCGCTGCTGCATCGTCCACAGTTGCGCGTATCGCCCCTGTTCGGCGAGCAATTCCTCATGGGTGCCGCGCTCGACCACGCGGCCGTGTTCGAGCACGAGGATCTGGTCGGAGTCGACGATCGTCGACAGGCGGTGCGCGATGACCAGGGTCGTACGCCCGCGCGCGATGCCCTCGAGTTCTCCCTGGATGATCTTCTCGGTGCGCGTGTCGAGCGCGCTCGTCGCCTCGTCGAAGACGAGGATCGCCGGGTTCTTCAGCAGGGTGCGCGCGATCGCGACACGCTGCTTCTCGCCGCCGGAAAGCTTGAGGCCGCGCTCGCCGACGCCGGTGTCGTAGCCCTGCGGAAGCGACTCGATGAAGGCGTGCACATGCGCGGCCTTGGCTGCCGCGACGACCTCGTCGCGGGTCGCACCGGGGCGGCCGTAGGCGATGTTGTAGTAGATCGTGTCGTTGAACAGCACGGTATCCTGCGGCACGATTCCGATCGCCGCGCGCAGCGATTGCTGCGTGACGGCGCGGATGTCCTGGCCGTCGATCGTGATGCGCCCCGCGTTGACGTCGTAGAACCGGAACAGCAGGCGCGCGAGGGTCGACTTGCCGGCACCGGTGGTGCCGACGACCGCGAGCGTGTGGCCGGCCGGAATGCGGAAATCGATGCCGGCGAGGATCGGCCGCTCGACCTGGTAGTGGAAGCCGACGCCCTCGAAGCGCACGTCGCCGCCGTTCACCGCGAGTGCGGGCGCCCCCGCAGCATCCTCCACTTCGCGCGCCTCGCCGAGCAGTACGAACATGCGTTCGATGTTCGTCAGCGCCTGCTTGACCTCGCGATAGACCATGCCGAGGTAGTTGAGCGGGATCGCGAGCTGGATCAGGAACGCATTGACGAGCACGAAATCGCCGATCGTCATGGTGCCGGCGATCACGCCGATCGAGGCGCGCCAGAGCAGCAGGGTCAGGCCGAGCGCGACGATCGCGGCCTGGCCGACGTTGAGCACGGCGAGCGTCTTCATGCTCCTTACGGTCGCTTCCTCGTACTTGACGAGGCTGGCGTCGTAGCGGGCCTGCTCGTGGTGTTCGTTGCCGAAATACTTGACCGTCTCGTAGTTGAGGAGCGAATCGACCGCGCGTTCGTTCGCCTCTGTGTCCGCGGCATTGGCCGCGCGGTAGTAGCGCATGCGCCATTCCGTGATCGAGAACGTGAACACGATGTAGGCGACCAGCGTGCCGAGCGTGATCGCGGTGAAGGTCCAGTCGAAACGCGCGATCAGGATGCCGCAGACCAGCAGCACTTCGAGCAGGGTCGGCAGGATCGTGTAGATGGTCCAGTCGAGCAGGTCCGAAGTCGCGCTCATGCCACGCTCGACGTCGCGCGCGACGCCACCGGTGCGGCGGTCGAGGTGGAAACGCAGCGAAAGCCGGTGCAGGTGTTCGAACACGCGCAGCGTGATGTTGCGCGAGGTACGCGCTAGCACGCGCGCAAACACGATCTGGCGCAGCTCCTGGAACAGCGAGGTCGACATGCGCAGGGCGCCGTAGACGACGAGCAGGGCCAGCGGGATCAGCAGCGGTTTCGGCGCTAGGTCGAGCGCGTCGATCAGGCGTTTGAGCACCAGCGGCACGCCGACGTTGGCGAGCTTGGCGGCCGCGAGCAGCACCAGCGCGGTACCGACACGCCCGCGATAGCGCCAGACCTCGGGCCATAGGCGTCGCAGGATCGCGATCGTGCCGTTGCTTGCGGGGTCGCTCATGGGGATCCGGGTCGGGTGGGGCCGGGGACAAGTGGGGACGTTGCTGCCATTTACCAGCGGTATCGGTCCGGGCAGCTATGATCGCCGGGTCGTCCGACTCCTGGAGGCAACCATGTTGAAGCACTCATTCCTGTTTTTGTCGTCTGCACTCGTTGCGGCAAGCGCATTCGCGGCGGATGCGCCCGAGTTCGCGCGCGAGAAGGCGCCGGCCGGAGCAAAGGTCTTCATCGTCTCGCCGACGAATGGTGCAACGGTCGGCGGTGACGTGGAAGTCGTTTTCGGTGTCGAGGGCATCGCGCTCGCGCCTGCCGCCGACGCCAGGGCCGGGGCCGGCCATCACCATCTGCTCATCGACGCCGCGTCGCTACCTCCGCTCGGCGCGCCGATACCGAACGACGCGAACCACAAGCACTACGGCGCGGCCCAGACCAGCGACACGATTCACCTCGATCCCGGAACCCACACGCTGCAACTCGACCTCGGCGACGCGCGCCACGTCCAGTTCGACCCGCCGATCGTGTCGCCGAAGATCACTATCCACGTGAAGTGATGGCAGTCCGTTCGCCCTGGCGCCGGCGCGCAGCGCTGGAGCCTAGGGCAGGGGAAAATGCCGATGCTTCGACTCCGCGGAGCTTTGCTCCGCGGCGCTCGACACCAACGGTTCAGGACCGGTCCGTCGGCTCAATCGATCGGCAAGTCGAGCATCAGCTCGCGCGCATAGCGCACCGGCGGCGAGCCGAACGACAGCAGCTTGTCGTGGTACGCATGCAGGTCGAACGCGGCGCCCGCACGTTGCTCGGCTTCCTTGCGCAGGTCGAGGTGTTCCTGCCAGCCGACGAAATAGGTCGGCAACTGCGCCGACGTGAGTTGCGCGCGCACCCACTTGCCGGCGGCCTCGCGTTCTTCCTGGAACGTGCCGACCGTCATCAGCTTCATCGCGTTGTCACGGCTCATGCCGTCGACCTGGATCGCCTGGTCGAGGATCGCGTTGGCGATCGCGCGCAGGTCCCACTTGAGGTGCACGAGGCGATACAGCGGGTCGCCGCCTAGATAGCCCTCGTCGGCCATGACCTTCTCGGCATAGACCGCCCAGCCTTCGACGAACGGTCCCGAATACAGGACCGAGCGCAGCACGGACGGATACTTGTTCGCGTGCCACAGCTGCAGGTAGTGGCCCGGCATCGCCTCGTGGATTGTCAGTTCGTTGATCGAGCGCGTGTTGTACTCGCGCAGGAACGAGTCGACCTGCTTCTTCGACCAGTCATCCGGGATCGGCGACACGGCGTAGAACGTGTCGAGGCCCTTGTCGAGCGGACCCGGGGGATCGCAATAGGCGAGGGCGACGCCACGCTGGAATTCCGGCATCGGGATGATCTTCACCGGCGCGTCGGGCAGTGTGACGAGGTTCTTCTCGCGCACGAATGCGGTTGCCTGCGCGAGCGCGCCCTCGGCGGTCGCGATGACCTGGCCACGCGCGGGACGCTCCTTGTAGGCGAGTTCGAGCGCCGCCTGGATTGCCTTCTGCTGCTGCTCCTCGGTCGGATGCTCCGGCAACGCGGGCGCATTGCGCTTGCCTTTCAGCACCGTGCGGGCGATCGCGTACATTTCCTCGCGCGTACTCTTCAGCGCGGCTTCGGCGCGGCTGCGGATCTCCTGGCGCGTCAACGGCGAGTTCAGCGCGAACGCGAGCTTGGCGTCGTACAACTTCGCGCCGATGCGGAAATCGCCCTTCGCGTTCGGCACCAGCCCGGTGTCGAGCCAGTGCTGCTGCTCGTCGACGGCCTTGCGCAGGCCCGCCGCGGCGGCTTCGAGACGCTGGCGATCCGCGTCCGGCAGTTCCTTCGCATGCGGCAGGATCAAGCCATCGACGAGGCTGAGCACGCCCTTGTTCTGCTTCGATACGGTTTCCGCGTGGATCTTCGGCACGCGCTTCGGATCGAGGTTCGTGCGCATCTGCGCGAACAATGCCGGCAACTTCTCCATGCGCGCGGTCGCCGAACGCAGGCGATCGGGCAGCGGCGCGAACTCTCGCGCCATCAGCCCGTACAGCGCGCCGCCTGCGAGTTGGCTGTAGAAGGTCGGGTCCCACGCCCAGCTCTGCAGCGTCTCGCTGCTCCAGACGTCGGAGCGCACCTGATTACGCAGGATGCCGTAGTCGACCTGGTTTTCGCGCGAGAGAGCGGCGCGATCGACTTTGTCGAGGTCGACCAGGATCGAGCGCGAGAATTCGAGCGATCGCCGCACGCCGTCCGCACTCAAGTCGTCGAGCTCGCTGTCGTGGCGGTGGTCGCCGATCGTCGTCGCGGTGACCGGGCTGATCGCCATGGCGCCGTCGAGCCAGCGCCTCGACAGGTCGGCGAATTGCTGGTCCGCACTGACCGCGGCGGCTTTCGCGGGCGGGTCCGTGGCAGCGTCATGGCGCGCGGACTGCGGCGCGCAGGCGACGAGGGCGAGGCAGATCGAAACGGCGAGCAGGCTGCGCGACATGGCGGGCTCCTTTTGAACACGAGGGCGGGCGGCCGCGCAGTACGCGGCATCCGGTCGACTGTAGCGGATGCGCTTCGACCGCGCGTGACGCGCAGCAGCAGCGGTCGATCCAGATCCCGTTCTCTCCGAGCGCGGCGCCGAAGGCGCGAGATCCAAGAGCATGGATGCGTCATCATGGTGTTTCGACTTCGCGGAACTTCGTTCCGGGGCGCTCGACACGAACGGGGTGACAGGTTCTAGCGGCTTCCTGAAACCGACAGGTCGATCGCATACGTCGACGAACCATCGCCGTTGTCCTTCACGAGCGAAACGCCGTTGATGCCGTTGGCCTTCGCCAGCGCGAGCCTGCCGGTTTCGCTGGTCACGACGACCGGGCCGGCTGTTCGCACCGGCACGAAATGCCAGTTGCGCTCGCTGCCGTCGCGTGCACGCGTGAGGTGCCTGCGTGCCTTGATCCACGCGATCACGACATCGCGGTTCGCATCCGGCGCGGAAATGACGAGGTTGGAACCGTCCAGCCCCGGGAAGTGTCCGCCGCCGCTCGCGCGGTAGTTGTTCGTGACGACGATGAACGCCTGCGCGGGTTCGACCGGCTTGCCCTTGTAGGCCAGGTCGCGGATGCGCTCGCCCTGCGTTTTCGTCACGTCGATCGCGTAGGCCAGGCCGCCCTGGATCACGTCGAAGTTGTAGCCGGAGAACTTGCGGTCGATCAGTTCCTGCGCCTCCTTCTTCGCCGGATCGATGCGATGGAAGCGGCCGGCCGAGCGTTCGAGCCAGCCCTTGAGCGTCGCGCCATCGATCTTCACCGCGGTGAGCGTATTCGGATACAGGTAAAGGTCGGCGGCGTCGTGGATCGCCAGCGGGCCGGGTTCGACGTCGGTGTAGTCGTTGGTTGCGCTGAAACCGGTCTTGAACGGCGCCGCCGCGGACAACACGGGGATTCCGGCGTATTGCGGCAGGTTCGCCGCGAGGTAGCGCTCGGCGTAGTCGCGCTGCGCGTCATTGATGACCTGCAACGCGCTGATGTTGCCAAGTTCCACGAACTGGCTGGTCATCGCGAAATCGGTGTCGCCGATCGGCTCGGAGACGTAGTCGATCGTCGCCTTGTGCACGGCCTCGACGAGCGGAGCGATGCGCGGGTCGGCCGCGACCGGGGTTCCGTCCTTGCCGCGCACGTTGCGCACTTCCGCATGCGATTGCGTCGCGTCGATCGTCCAGCGTCCGTTCGTGCGCACCAGCGCGAGGTCGAGCACGCCGAGGCTCTTGCCGAAGAAGTTCGCCATCACGGCCGGCTTGCCGTGCACGAAGCCGCGTTCGTTGTCGACGTCCGCCATCGAGGCGAAGCGCGACTGCGCATTGCCCGGGTCGGGGAACGACGTGTGCGAGTGGCCGAGCAGCAGCGCATCGATGCCCGCTTCCCGTGCGAGATGCCAGTTCGCGTTTTCCATCGCCGGTCCGTACGGCGAGGCGTCGAGGCCGCCATGCGAGATCGCGATCAAGAGATCGACGCCTTTGGCGCGCAGCTCCGGCAGCCAGCGGCGCGCGGCTTCGACCACGCCGGTCGTCGTCACCTTGCCTTCGAGATTGCGCCGGTCCCATTCGACGATTGGCGGCGGCGTGAAGCCGATGATGCCGATGCGGATCGGCGCGGACGTCCCGCGGCCCTGCGCGTCGGTCAGCTTCAAGACGCGGTCGAGCACTGCGTAAGGCGGATAGATCGGCTTGCCGTCGCGGGTCGACTCGGCGTTCGAGAGGACGAGCGGGAAGTGCGGGCCTGCGCAGGTCTTCGCCGGGACACCTTGCGCGTCGATCGGATGGCCGGTCACCTGCGCGAGGAACGGCAGCCCGTAGTTGAACTCGTGGTTGCCGATGGTGCCACCGTCGTAGCCGAGCGCGTCCATCGCGCGATAGATCGCGAGCTCCTCGTCGCAGCCGATCGGGGTCACCAGCGCCTGGTAGTCCGCCAGCGCGGTACCCTGGATGGTGTCGCCGGCGTCGAACAGCAGCGTGTTCGGAAACTCCGCACGCGCCTGCATCACCAGTGTCGCCATGCGCTCGAAACCGAGCGACTTGTCCTCGGCGAGCCGGTAGTAGTCATAGCTGAGTGCGTTCGCGTGCAGGTCGGTCGATTCGAGGATCGCGAGCCGCGCACGCGTGCCGTCCACAACATCGGCAGGATGCCGCCCCGGCAGCGACGAGCAGGCAGTAGCGAGCAGCAACGGGATCAGAAGCGAGGCGCGCAGGGTCGGCATGATGGGAGCTGGGGGGAATGGAAAAGGCCATTCTGCCCGCAAACGACTGCACCGGTGTTGCCGCAGGGCGTGCCTTTACTCCGGTAAACTTGCGCGCCGACCCCCGAGCCTTCGCCACACGATGACCGTCCGCACCCGCTTCGCCCCGAGTCCCACCGGTTACCTGCACATCGGCGGCGCGCGCACCGCGCTGTACTGCTGGCTGGACGCGCGCCATCGTGGCGGCGAGTTCATCCTGCGCATCGAGGACACCGATCGCGAGCGTTCGACCGAGGCCGCCGTGCAGGCGATCCTCGACGGCATGGCCTGGCTCGGCCTGGCGCACGACGAGGGGCCGTACTACCAGACCCTGCGCATGGACCGCTATCGCGCGGTCGCCGAAGACCTGTTGAAGGCCGGCAAGGCGTACTACGCCTACGAATCGAAGGAAGAGATCGAGGCGATGCGCAACGCGGCGATGGCCGCCGGCACCAAACCGCGTTACGACGGGCGCGCGCGCGATCAGAACCTGCCGTACCGCGACGATCCGAACCGCGTGCTGCGCTTCAAGAACCCGACCTCGGGCAGCGTCGTGTTCGAAGACAAGGTCAAGGGTCGCATCGAGTGGTCGAACGAGGAACTCGACGATCTGGTGCTGATCCGCTCGGACGGATTCCCGACCTACAATTTCGCGGTCGTGGTCGACGACATCGACATGAGGATCACCGACGTGATCCGTGGCGACGACCACGTCAACAACACGCCGCGCCAGGTCAACATCTACCACGCGCTCGGCGCGCCGGTGCCAAGCTTCGCGCACCTGCCGATGATCCTCGGCCCGGACGGGCAGAAGCTCAGCAAGCGCCATGGCGCGGTCAGCGTGATGCAGTATCGCGACGACGGCTTCCTGCCGCACGCGCTGCTGAACTATCTCGTGCGCCTCGGCTGGTCGCACGGAGACCAGGAGATCTTCTCGCGCGAGCAGATGATCGAGTTGTTCGACGCGTCGGACGTCAACAAGTCGGCATCGCGCTTCGATCTCGAGAAGCTGTCGTGGCTGAACCAGCAGTACCTGAAGAACGACGATCCGCTCGAACTCGCGCCGCACTTCGAGTGGCAGCTGCGCGCGGCCGGGATTGATCCGCAGCAGGGTCCCGATCCGGTCGACGTGATCATCGCACTGCGCGATCGCGCGAAGACGCTGAAGGAAATGGCCGAGAAGGCCAAGGTCTGGTACGAGCCGCTCGCGACCTACGACGAGCAGGCGGTCGCCAAGCACCTGAAGACCCCGACCGCGCGCGCCGCGCTCGAGGCCGCGCATGCGCAGTTTGCCGCGCTCGCCGACTGGAAGGTCGAGGCGATCCACGCCGCGATCGAAGCCGCCGCAGCGTCGATCGGCGAGGGCATGGGCAAGATCGCGCAGCCATTGCGTGTCGCACTGACCGGCACGCAGGTTTCACCATCGATCGACCACACGGTCTTCCTCGCCGGACGCGAGGAAGCATTGCGCCGCATCGATGCGGCCGTAGGCAAGACCGGCTGAGCCCAAGCGGATGTCCCTCGACGATTGCATCCAGGCCTATGGCCGCCTCGATTCCGCGGACCCGGACGCCACGCAGGCGGCCTTGCAGACCTGCACGCGTGTCCTGCTCGATCCGCTTGTGTGGGAATGGGCACTCGGCCTCACGCTGATCTGCGCGCTGGTCGGCCTCGTGATCGGCTATATCCGCGGCCGCTGGTTGGCCGGACTCGTCTGGGGCGCAGCGCTCGGCCCGATCGGCTGGGCGATCGTGCTGTTGTCGAAGTCGGGCCTGATTGAATGCCCCGATTGCGGGCGCGGCAATGTCCCGCGCGCGAAAGCCTGCCGCCACTGCGGCGTCAACCTGCAGGCGGCTGCGACGCGTTCGCAACGTTCCTCGCTGAAGCGGGTGGATCGAGGCCGCGGCTGGTGATGTGACCAGACGTGCGGAGCATCCCGATGCTCGTGAGGGCTGAGGGCTTGAAATGCATCGCCACTGAAGGGGACTCCCACAAGGAATCGGTGGCGGCGCTGCAGGAGCGCACAGGAAACCAACCGCGCAAGGTGTAGGCTTCAAGCCGCCCCAGCCCTGATCCTCAACCACAATGTCCCACGCCAGCCATCGCCATAGTCATCACGACCACCCGCACGACGCCGATGCGTTCGTTGGCGCGGTCGCGAGCGCGTGCGAGTTGCGTGGTTTGCGACTGACGCCGTTGCGCCTGCGCGTGCTGGAACTCATCGCCGGCGAGTCGAAGCCGGTCAAGGCGTACGACCTGCTCGATCGGCTCAAGGGCGAGCATGCCGGCGCCGCACCGCCGACGGTGTATCGCGCTCTGGACTTCCTGCTCGAACACCGTTTCATCCACAAGCTCGAATCGATCAATGCCTACGTCGGTTGTCACCATCCGAGCGAGGCGCACCAGGTTCCATTCCTGATCTGCGACACGTGTTCGGCGGCGATGGAGGTGTGCGACGAGCGCGTCTCGCGCCTGCTGACGGAACAGGCGCGCGAGCGCGGCTTCCGCCCGAGCATGCAGACGCTGGAGGTGCACGGCGTGTGCGCGGCGTGCCTGGCGCAGCAGGAATCGCCGCGCGTGGCTGGTTTGCTCAAGTAGCGCCGGAGCAGCCCGATGCCGCCCGTCGCCGGGGAACCGGTATTGCTCGCCGATGTCGGCGGCACCCATGTTCGTTTCGCGCTGGCTGACACCGCCGCCGCTGCACCCTTGCTGGTCGACTCGATCCGTCGCCATCGCGTCGCCGAATGGTCGGCGTTTTCCGATTGCGCGCGCGCCTATCTCGGTGAAGTCAGCGTGCATCCGCGACGCGGCGTGTTTGCCGTCGCCGGTCCGGTCACCGGCGACGAAGTGCGAATGACCAATCATCCGTGGGTGTTGTCACGCACGCACCTGCGCACGGAACTCGGGCTGGACGCGCTGCATGTCGTCAACGATTTCGCGGCGATGAGCCATTGCTTGCCGCTGCTCACGCCGGCCGATGTGCGGACGATCGGCGGCTTGGCGGCAACCGGCATCGACCTCGGTCGGCGCCAGACCTTCGCGGTCATCGGCCCCGGGACCGGACTCGGAGTCGGCGCGCTGCTGGTCGATGGCGGGCGTTTCGTCGGTCTGCACAGCGAAGGGGGGCACGTCGGTTTCGCGCCGGGCGACGAGGTCGAGGTTTCGGTGCTGAATCGGCTGATGCCGCGCTTCGGGCGCGTATCGGCGGAACGCCTGTTGTGCGGCAGCGGCCTGGTGAACCTGCATCATGCGCTGCATCCGCAGGCATCGGAGGATACGCCGGAGCGGATCACGGCCGCTGCGGCGACCGATCCGGCCTGCCGCGAAACGATCGAACGCTTCTGCGCGATGCTCGGCTCGATCGTCGGCGATTTCGCGCTCGCCTACGGCGCCTGGGATGGCGTGTATCTCGCGGGTGGACTGACGCCGAGGTTGCTAGAAACGCTGTCTGGTGGCGCGTTTCGCGCGCGTTTCGAGGCGAAGGGACGCTACGCGGACGTGTTGGCGCGAGTGCCAACCATCGCGATCCTGCATGCGGAGCCCGGCCTGCTCGGCGCCGCCGCGCTCGCGGTTCTGGATGCGGGACGTTCGTTGCAGATTCGATCCGCGTGAGCGTCAGCGGCTCGATCGCCCGCACGACGCGCGCACCACGAGTTCGCAAGGAAGCACCTGCGGCGTCGAGGAAGACGAGCCAAGCGCTTCCATCTCGGCGGCAAGACATGCGACGGCGTTGCGACCGAGTTCCGCGATGCGCGCGCGCACCGTGGTGAGCGCAGGCGTCACGTAACGCGCGGCCGGAA
This sequence comes from Dokdonella sp., assembly GCF_044227025.1. Classification (GTDB taxonomy): domain Bacteria; phylum Pseudomonadota; class Gammaproteobacteria; order Xanthomonadales; family Rhodanobacteraceae; genus Dokdonella_A. Next base: position 133,931 of record NZ_JBGAFX010000002.1, read on the forward strand.
CGTCGTCGAAGCCGGCGATCGCGATTTCGGTCGGGATGGTGAAGCCGCGTCCGGCCAGCGCGAGCAGGCAGCCAATGGCCATCAGGTCGTTGGCCGCAAACACCGCGTCGGGTCGCTGCGGATCGTCGGCCATTGCATGCCCGGCGGTCCTGCCCGATTGCTCGCTGAAGTCGCCGGCAAGCACGATGGCCTCGCGTTCGATGCCCGCTGCGGCGAACGCATCGCGGTAGCCACGCAGGCGCTCGTCGGCAGCGAAGTTTCCGGTGGGGCCTGCAATGAACGCGATGCGCCGATGCCCGACGGAGAAGAGATGACGGGTCATCGCCAGCGCGCCGCCGTGATCGTCGATGGCGAGCGTGGGATGGCGTGAATGACCGATGCGCGCATTCATGATCACGGCGGGCAGGGCGTCCGGCAGGTTTGCGTCGAGCAGTCCGGGATCGACGTGCGGCGACATGACCAGCAAGCCGTCGACCCGACCCTGCATCGAACGCAGCGCCGCGGCCGTCTCGTCGGCATCGGCATGCGAACTCGACACCAGCAGGTGCAAGCCGCGCGTTCGTGCGGCAAGGTCGATGCCGCGGATCAGTTCGGAAAAGAAATCGCCCTGCAGCGCCGGCAGGATCGCGCCGATCGTGCGCGTGCGCCGGGTGATCAGGCTTCGCGCGGCATCGTTCGGTCGGTAGCGCAGGCGTGAGGCGATGTCGACGATCCGCGCGCGCGTGGCGTCCGTGACGTTCTCGTGCCCGTTGAGCGCGCGCGATACCGATGCGACCGATACGCCCGCGGCTTTTGCGACGTCCTTGATGGTGACCGCCATCGGTTCCCGCATCGAGATGTAATCGTTTACAGCATGCGTTGCGGGACGCGGACCTGTCACGTTGCGCTACAGCAGCATGCGACGCACCGTAGCTGTCCGGCGGTCGTCCATCATGTTATAGTATAACCAACATGATCTCCTCCACATGCCAGCCTGCGAGTCGCATCCCGTTGTCTGAACGCAACTCCCACCCGTTTCCCATGCGTCTTGCGGATCGCTTTGGCGCAACCGCATCGTTCCTGTGCGCACTGCATTGCGCGGCGTTGCCGCTGCTGATGGCGGTGCTGCCGGCGCTCGGGCTCGGCTTTCTCGCGAACCACGAGTTCGAGCGTGCGTTCATTGCCTTCGCGAGCGTGCTCGCGCTCGCGTCGCTGGCCATCGGCTTCCGCCGTCATCGGCGTGTCCGTGCGTTCTGGTTCCTTGTTCCAGGTGTCGTACTGCTGCTGCTCGGCATCGTGATCGACATCGACGGCCAGCCGCTCACGCATGCCGTGCTGGTCAGCCTGGGCGGAACACTGGTCGCGCTTTCGCACCTGACGAACCTGCGCCTCGCGCACGGTCACGTGCACGATGCGGCCTGCGGTCATTGAGCGCGTCGCGGTGATTGTGTAACCGCGCCGCCAACGCCTAGGATCGGTCGCTCGACCGCGCTTGCCATGAATCACGACCACCACCACTCGCACGCACATGTCGCGCACGCATCGACCGCCTCCGTGCGCGAGCGGCGCCTGCTGATCGCGTTTGGCCTCACCCTCTGCACGCTGTTCGCGGAAGCAGTCGGCGGATGGTTGTCGGGTTCGCTGGCCTTGCTTGCGGATGCCGGCCACATGCTGGTCGATGCGCTCGCCTTGCTGTTCGCCTGGCTCGGTGCACGCTTTGCGCGACGACCGGCCGACGCGCGCCGCAGTTTCGGCTATGCGCGTCTCGAAGTGCTGGTCGGCTACACCAATGCGTTGGCGCAGTTCGTCCTGGTCGGCTGGATCGTGTTCGAGGCGATCGGCCGCTTCATGGCGCCGGGCGAGATCCTCGGCGGCATGATGCTGGCGGTCGCGCTGGCGGGACTGCTGGTCAACTTGCTCGTGCTGCGCGTGCTCCATGATCACGACGAGCACGACGTCAACTCCGCGAGCGCGCGTCTGCATGTGCTCGGCGACCTGCTCGGTTCGGTCGGCGCGGTGGTGGCCGCGCTGCTTATCCGCCAGTTTGGCTGGAACTGGTCCGATGCATTGATTTCGGTGTTCGTTTCGCTGCTGATCCTCGGCAACGCATGGCAGCTGCTGCGCAGGTCCGGCCACATCCTGCTCGAAGGCGCGCCGAGCGGAGTGGACATGGCCATCGTCGCCAGCACGCTGGAGCAGGCCGGAATCGGCGTGGCCGGCGTGCATCACGTGCATGTGTGGGAACTCGCCGGCGGCAGCGCAATGGCGACCTTGCATGCCCGCCTCGACGCCGGAGTGGAGGCGGATGCCGCGATTGCTTCCGTGCAGCGCGTGCTGCGCGAACACTTCGGAGTCATCCACGCAACCGTGCAGATCGAGGCCGGCGATTGCGCATCGGCGCCCTGTCCGGAGCATCGCCACTGAGGGCCCGGACGGACGACTGTCAGGCCGCGCGCTTGCGCGCCGGGCGCGGACTGCTATCCTGCGCGCCCGTTTACCGAATCGTTACAGGAGTCATCATGGGCAAGGGCGACCGCAAGACCCGCAAGGGCAAGATCGCGATCCGCAGTTACGGCAACGCGCGTCCGCATGCGGAAAAGGCTGCAGCGGGTGCCAAGCCGGCCGCAAAGACCGCTGCCAAGCCGGCGGTGAAGAAGGCAGCACCGGCCAAGAAGGCCGCGGCCAAGAAGACCGCCTGAGAATCGCGCCGCCCGGACCATCCGGGCGGCATTGGCCAAGCAGGCAGCGAGGGCATCGCATGGCGGTCTCCTGATGCGACGCTTCGGCGGTCAACCCCGTTTCATCCTGTCGGCCTTGTTGTTCCTCGCCGGTATGGCCGCGTGCCTGGCTTCCGGGCTCGGCCTTGTCCGCTCGATCGTGTACGCGTTCACGCCCGCGGCGGTCGCGTTTCTCGCGGCAGTCAGCTACCTGTTCGCACGAACCGGCGGCAGCGAATCGATCCGCACGCGCGCACGCAGCGAAGACCCCGGGCGGCGCCTTCGCCTGTGGAGCGGCGTTTCCGTTTCGATCGTGACGCTGGTCGCGCTCGGCCTCGAATTGCATGCCGGCAGGAACGGCGGACTGCTCGACCTCGCGCTGTGCGCAGGCGCGCTGCTGCTGTCCTGGCTGTTCATGAACACGCTTTTCGCGCTCCACTATGCGCACCAGTTCTACGGCGACGACGCACATCGCCGGCGCAACGGCGGGCTCGAGTTTCCCGGCGGCGGTGATCCCGATTACTGGGATTTCGTCTATTTCGCGATCGTCGTCGGCATGACCTTCCAGGTCTCGGACGTGCAGATCACGAGCCGCTCGATCCGCCGCACCGTCCTCGTCCACGCCCTGGTGGCGTTCGTGTTCAACATGGTCATCCTTGCCCTCAGCGTGAACGTGGTGGCGGGCCGGCTTTAGCGCCGGCCAGGTGATGCAAGCCGATTGATTCGACGCTGCCAGGCGGGGGCGGGCGGGCCGGCGAGGGCAAAAACGGCCAGGTAACGGGAAATTAGCGTTTACGTACAATTGCGCGTATAGTAGTTCGCACTGTGTTTGCTAGGGTCACTTTGAATCGTGGCCTTGATGCAGTTGATCCTCAGACGATCCGCTCATCGTTTCGCCTCGCTAGCTCCCAGCAACCCAGTCTCGGACGGATGGAATGTTCCACCGCCGTGATGTTCACCAAGTGTTTTCAGGAGTTATCAGATGTCGAATCGTCAGACCGGTACCGTCAAGTGGTTCAATGATGCCAAGGGTTTCGGTTTCATTACCCCGGAGAGCGGCCCGGACCTGTTCGTGCACTTCCGCGCGATCCAGGGCACCGGCTTCAAGTCGCTGCAGGAAGGCCAGCGCGTCAGCTTCGTTGCCGTGCAGGGTCAGAAGGGCATGCAGGCCGATCAGGTCCAGGTGATCTGATCACGCTCGCAGCCGCGAAGTGATCTCAAACCCCGGGTGGAAACACCCGGGGTTTTTTATGGCCAGGATGGCCTGAACACCGGAATTGCAGGAGCAAATTCCGGTGTCCGCCACGCTGCCTCACTGTCCATGGATGGACGGAATGCCGGTTCGCGGATGTTCCAGACATCCGCGAACACTCCCCACATCCCTGTGGGTCGGAAATGCAGGAGCAATTGTCGGCATGTCCACGGATGGACGGAATGCCATTCGCGAACACTCCCCACATCTCGCGCTGCTGGCCAGGTTTGGCGGAGCGCTCTCAACCATCCACCCAGCGCAGCTCGCCCGACACCACCGTGTCGGTGGCGCCACCCACCCAGACCTCGCCTTGCTCGATCCGCACCAGCAGCGCGGCGTCGCGGCCGATCTCGCGCCCCTGGCTGACACGATAGCCTCGTGCCAACTCGCCGGCGGGTTCGCGCTGCGCGATCAACGCCGCGATGAGACCGTTGGCGGCGCCGGAAGCGGGGTCTTCGACGATGCCGACGCCGGCGGGGAACGCGCGCACCGCGAGGTCGTAGTCGCGTAGCTGGCAGCGCGCGAAGATGCACAGTCCAAGGCTGTCGGTTGCATGGGCGAGCGCGGCGATCGCGGCATGATCCGGATGCCATCCCCGCAGCGCCGCTTCGCTGGCGAATTCGGCGACCCACCAGCGACGGCCGCCCTCGACGAACGCCGGTTGCAGCGCACCGAGCGCGATCCCGCGCAGGATCGACGCCAGCTCGGCGCTGCCTTCGCGCACTACGCGCGCGGGCGGGGCGCGCACGTACAACTCGCGTGGTGAGCCATCGTCGACGCGTATCGGCAGCAGGCCGGCCGCGCATTCCTGCACCAGCATTCCCGCGCGCGGCATGGCGATGCCGCAATCGAGTACTGCATGCGCGCTGCCGATGGTCGGATGCCCGGCGAACGGGATTTCCCGCTGCGGCGTGAAGATGCGCAGGCGATAGCTCGCTGCGGGCACGCTCGGTGGCAGCACGAAGGTGGTTTCGACGAGGTCGGTCCACGTCGCAAACCGCTGCATGCGTGCATCGCTCCAATCGTGGGCGTCGAGCACGACGCCTAGCGGGTTGCCGCCCCCCGGACGCGCCGGGAAAACGTCGAGCTGCAGGAATCGGGATGGCTGGGTCATTGGCACGGCGCGACGCGGGAATGGCCGGCGATGATACCCGCGTGCGCTGCACGTCGCGGCATGGACAGCCGCTGGCGTTTCGACGCCGCTCGCTTGCGCTCGCCGCGTTCGGCGCGAGCGGACAGGGAGGCTGTCCTGTGCTTGTCCTGCGTTGCTCCCGCAGCATATCGTTCACAGCTCCACCGATTGCCGGAACCGCAATGCTTTCCAACGCCGTCGTCAACCTGGCCATCATCATCGTGACCTGCGTGGTGTCTTTCGCCGGGTTCTCCAATCCGCGCCTGATCGATCGCTTGATCCTGTGGCCGCCGGCGATCACGCGCGGCCGCGAATACTGGCGCCTGGCGAGCTGCGGACTGATCCACGCCGACCCGCCGCACCTGCTGTTCAACATGATCACGCTGTACTTCTTCGGTCGCCTGATGGAATCGTTTTTCGTCCCGCGCATCGGCGAGATCGGCTACCTGCTGTTCTACGTTGGCGGCCTCGTCGCCTCGTCGCTGCCGAGCTGGTACGAGCATCGAACGGATGCCGGCTACCGCAGCCTCGGCGCATCCGGCGCGGTTTCTGCGGTGCTGTTCGCATTCATCCTGCTGATGCCCTGGGCAACGATCTACGTGATCGTGCTGCCGGTACCGGCAGTGATCTATGCGGTGCTGTATCTGGGCTACACGATCTACATGGACCGCCAGCGCAGCGATCGCATCAACCACAGCGCGCACCTTTGGGGCGCCGTGTACGGCATCGTCGTCACCGGCCTGATCGAGCCGAGCGTGCTCGGCGCATTTGCGCGCCAATTGCTGCGGCCGATGGTTTCGATGTGACGCCTTCGCCTTGCCGGGGGTTTGTTGTAGTGTGCGTCGTCGCACCAATCGAGCACGGTTTCGATGGAAGCAAATGACAACGACAAGGCACTCGTCGTCGCCATCTCGTCGCGCGCGCTGTTCGATCTCGGCGATAGCCACGAGTTGTTCGAGCGCGAGGGCGTCGATGCGTTCGCGCGCCACCAGATCGCGCGCGAGGACCAGTTGCTGGCTCCGGGTATCGCGTTTCCGCTGGTGCAGAAGCTGCTTCATCTCAATCGCGCGAACCCGCAGGCACCGCGGGTCGAGGTGATCCTGCTGTCGCGCAACTCCGCCGACACCGGCCTGCGCATCTTCAACTCGATCGAACACTACGGCCTCGACATCGTGCGCGCCGCGTTCACGCGCGGCGCGCCGACATCGCCGTATGTGCACGCGTTCGACGCAGACCTGTTCCTGTCGGCGAATCCCGAGAGCGTGGCGCAGGCGCTTCGCTCCGGGGTCGCCGCGGCGACGATCCTCCCCTCGAAGGCGCCACAGCGGCAGTCGGACCAGCTGCGCATCGCGTTCGATGGCGACGCGGTACTGTTCGGCGACGAATCGGAGCAGGTCAGCGAACAGGGCGGAATCGACGCGTTCCATCGCCATGAGACCGAGCGCGCCGGAGAACCGCTGTCTGGCGGCCCCTTCCGCGGCTTCCTCGATGCGCTGCATCGCCTGCAGGAAGCGTTTCCGAGCGAGGATGCGCCGATCCGCACCGCCTTGGTCACCGCGCGCTCCGCGCCGGCGCACAAGCGCGTGATCCTGACCCTGCGCAAGTGGGGCGTTCGTATCGACGAGGCGCTGTTCCTCGGCGGGCGCCCGAAAGGCCCGTTCCTCGAAGCCTTCGGTGCCGACATCTTCTTCGACGATTCGCCCGCGAACGTCGAATCGGCGCGCCAACATGTCGCGACCGGACACGTGCCGCGCGGCTGACCAGGTCAGAACGGTCCGAGCGCGTGCACCTTCGCGACGAGGGCGCGGCGGATGTTTTCGTGCAGCGGTTTGTGCCAGTGCGCGATCAGGTGTTCGTGGCCGGCCGAAACGAAGCCGGCGGCGGTCGCCACTTCCAGTGCGCGGCGATCACCGCAATGGCCGAAAAAGGCGTCGCAGTGGTCGGCGTAGCGCGCAAAGGCGTACTTGAGGATGAGATACCAGATCCCGCCCGCGGCCTGGATCGCCTCACGGTGCGCCGAGGCCATCGTCCGGATCGTCTCGCCGTTGCTGCACGAACCACCGGACAGGTACACGTCGCCGAACGCCCACATGTGCGAATAGCCGGCCAGCTGCAAGCGCGCGTCGGCATCGCGATATAAGGCGACGATATGGTGTCCGAGCTCCGGCGGCGGCGTGCCGAACTTGCGCTGGAACAGCGCCCCGGCGATGAAGTCGGCATCGTCGATTTCGGTGATCGTGAGAAACCGCCGCAGCTCGGGCGGGATCGTCTCGATGGCAGTGTGTTGCATGAAGGGGACGCCTGCGTTCCGAAGCGGCAAGCGTAGCGCGTCCGGGCCTGCGCTTGCAGTCGCCATGCGAATCGCTACACCATGCCCCGGCGCAGCCGGGATGGCGGCTGCGCCACTTCACGAACGGAACGCGCATGCCATGACCAGCCCAATCGATGATTTCATCATCATCACCGAAGTGGATCGCGGCCCGGCATTCGCCGCGGAGATCTTCCAGCGCAAGTACCGCGCCCGCGTGCCCGACTTCCGCCATCATGTGGTGGCGTTCTGGCGCCGCGGCGACGGTGGTTTCGTTCCGGTGAGCTACGTGCACTTCACCGACTGGCACGACATCATGGCGATTGGCGGGGCCTGCACCGACGGCGATATCCTGCGCACGATGAGCGAGCCCGAGCGGGCGGCGATCGACGCGGTGGGTGGCATCAACCGCGCCGTGACCCAATACAGCCTTGCGCGCTTCGCGCCGCGCTGCGACGCCGTCTTCGGCAACTGCGGCGACGAGCGCTCGTGGGGCATTCTTTCAGGCCTCGGGTTCGAGCGCGTCCGCGAACCGCACCTGATCGCGCGCTGGTCGCGTGCGCTGGATGAAGAGCGCAAATGCGAGTTGATCGAGAAGGCGGCAGCGTACGCACCGTTCTAGCGGTCGCGCGCGTCGCGCAGGATTCCTTCCAGGCCTTCGGGCGCGGACCAGTGGGGTCCGCAGACATATCTCGGCAGGTGCCAGACATCGCTGTTGCCATCGACGGGCGCAGGTTCGGTACCCACTGCCGCGCGCAGGCGATGCTCGTGCCCGTGCTGCGGGAAGTATTCCCCGGTCAGGTAATCGTTGGTTTCGCCGTAGGGGTAGGCGAACAGCGAAGTAGCCCGCGCCGGACAGTGCTTGTCCAGCCAGTCACTGGCCTGGCGGATCTCCGCATCGGCATCGGCATGCGTGTCGATCGTGCGGAACGTGCCCTTCGCCTGCGCGCGCTGCACGGTTTGCGGCAGTTCGGCGTGGTTGTGGTCCCAGCTGTGGTTCTCGATCGCCACCAGTCCGGATGCGTGGGCGGCGCGCCACCAGCTGTCGCGCATCCAGTTGCGGCCGGCCAGGCAGCGGCGGTCGAGCGTTTCGCGAGCCACCGGGGAGGCGATCACGAAACTGGTCAGGTGCAGGTGAGGTTGGGCGTCGATGCCGTGGCGGCGGCGAAAGTCGATCAGCGTGTTGAACAGGCTGCGCTGGCGGCCGTGCTGCGGGTGGTCGAGGTCGAAATAGTCGAAATCCGAACCGTCGTCGCAGGTGAGTGCCACCGCGTCGGAAAGGTCGCGATCGGTGCGTCCAAGCAGGGCATCCACGACCCAGGCGAGCGGGACGATGCGCAAACCGAGGCGGTGGATGGTTTCCAGATCGGCCGCGAAGGCGACGTGGTCGTTGCTGTCGTAGTCGTTGCCGGCGATGTTGACGGCGTGATAAGCGAGAATCGTGGCGCGCATGTGGGGGATCGACGCAAACGCGTTCGGCAGGGTGGGGCGCAGGATACCGAATCCGCTGAGGGCGCATGCGCCTGCGTCGTGGCCGGGCCTTCGTCGGGGCGGTACAATGGCGATCTTTGCCTGCGCCCGGACCCGAACGCCATGCCCGCCACGCCGCTCAACCCGACCGATCTCTATGACGTCCGCTCGCTGCTCTCCGATGAGGAGCGCATGGTGCAGGACACCGTCGCCCGTTTCACCGACGAGCGCGTGCTGCCGATCATCGGCGATTGCTTCGACAAGGGCCGCTTCCCGGCCGAGCTCATCCCCGAGATGGCTGAACTCGGCCTGCTCGGCTCTTCGTTGCCGGTCGAATACGGTTGCGCCGGCATGAACGGCGTCAGCTATGGCTTGGTCTGCCAGGAACTGGAGCGTGGCGATTCCGGCATCCGCAGCTTCGCCTCCGTGCAAAGCTCGCTGTGCATGTATCCGATCTACGCGTACGGCAGCGAGGAACAGCGCAAGCGCTGGCTGCCGGACATGGCCGCCGGCAAGGTGATCGGCTGCTTCGGCCTGACCGAGCCGCATGGCGGCTCCGACCCGGCCAACATGAAGACGAATGCGAAGAAGGATGGAGCCGACTGGATCTTGAACGGCGCCAAGATGTGGATCACCAACGGCAATCTGGCGCACATTGCGATCGTCTGGGCGCAGACCGACGAAGGGATCCAGGGCTTCGTCGTCGAGAAGGGCATGCCCGGCTTCAGCGCGCAGGAAATCCACAAGAAGATGAGCCTGCGCGCGTCGGTGACGTCGGCGCTGTTCTTCGACAACGTGCGCGTGCCGGAAGCGAACCGCCTGCCGAACGTGAAAGGCCTCAAGGGCCCGCTCGGTTGCCTGACGCAGGCGCGCTACGGCATCACCTGGGGCCCGATCGGCGCCGCGATCGCCTGCTTCACGGAAACGACCGAGTACGCCAAGAACCGCATCCTGTTCCAGCGTCCGCTCGCCGCGAACCAGGCGGTGCAGGTCAAGCTCGCCGACATGGCGCGCCGGATCACGATGGCGCAGTTGCTCTCGCTGCAGCTCGGTCGCCTGAAGGACGCCGGCACGATGCAGCCGACCCAGGTCAGCCTCGCGAAGTGGAACAATTGCCGCATGGCGATCGACATCGCGCGCGAATGCCGCGACCTTCTCGGTGGCGCGGGCATCACCACCGAGCATTGCCCGATCCGCCACGCGCTGAACCTCGAGTCGGTCATCACCTATGAAGGCACCGAGACGGTGCACCAGCTGGTGGTGGGGCGCGAAGTGACGGGTATCAACGCGTTCTGATTGTCGCGTCGGGGGTCGCATGCGCAATGCGGTGGTGGTGTTCGCGAGCACGCTGCTCGCGGTAGTGGCGGCGCTGGTTGCGTATCACCAACTGGTGATACGCAAGGAACAGGATGCCCTGCTCTCGCACGTGCGCGCCGAGAGCGAAGCAACGCGCCGACAGGTGCAGCAGGTCGCGAAGCAGCAGGAGCAGATCCGCAAGACGCTTGACGACACGAAGGCGCAAGCCGAGGCGGACGCGGCGGAGCGCGAAGCGTACGTCGACATGCGCAGCGATTTCGTCGTCGCTTCCGCGATGCGAACGGCGATCGCCGAGTACTACATGACCACGTCGAAATTGCCTGCCTCGAATGCCGAAGCCGGCCTGCCGGCACCGAACGAGTACCGGGGCAAGTCCCTGCGCGCCGCGAGCGTGCAGGATGGTGCGATACAGCTGGTATTCGACGCCTCATCCGGCGTCGACGGCGGGCGTATCCGCCTGACTCCGCGACTCGAACACGCGGATGCAATGGGCATCCAGTGGCGTTGCGAAAGTGATGACTATCCGCAGATCCAGCGCATGCTGCCTTCGTGTTCGTATACAGGTGCTGGAGCAGATGCATCGACGCAACCGGCCGTGCACGCACCGAGCGGGAGTTGAGCCAAGTGAGTGATACGCATATCGAAACCGAGCGGCTGATTCTGCGCCTGCCGCGTCTCGAGGACTTCGATGCCTACGCCGAACTGCATGCGGACGAAGAAGCTGCGCGACACATCGGCGGCGCGCTCCTGCGCGCTCCGGCATGGCGCAAGTTCCTGCAGATGCCCGGTGCATGGGCGGTGCAGGGATATGCGATGTTTTCGGTGGTCGAGAAGGCGAGCGGGCTTTGGATCGGCCAGGCCGGACCGTGGCAACCCGAAGGCTGGCCAGGCACCGAAGTCGGCTGGGCGTTCCATCGTTCGTCGTGGGGCAAGGGGTATGCGACCGAAGCCGCGATTGCTGCGATCGACTGGTCGTTCTCGCATCTCGGGTGGAGCGAAGTGATTCATTCGATCGCTCCCGAGAACCTTGCCTCGCAGGCGCTCGCGCGTCGCCTCGGCTCGATCAATCGTGGTCCGGGCCGATTGCCGCCACCGCACGAGGACGTGCGCATCGACATCTGGGGCCAGTCGCGCGAGGACTGGCTCGCTCGACGCAACGGTGCCAGCCCATGATCACCGTCCACGGCTACTCGCCATCGGGCAACTGCCACAAGCTGCGCATGCTGCTCGGCCACCTCGGTCGCGTCGAAGGACGCGACTACCGCTGGATCGAGACCGACAGCGCGCACGGCGCCACGCGCACGCCGGAGTATCTCGCCAAGAATCCGAACGGCCGCGTGCCGATGATCGAAATCGATGACGGCCGCATCATGGTCGAGTCGAATGCGATCCTGTACTGGCTTGCCGATGGGACACCGTACTTTGCGGGCGACACCTGGCAGCGCGCGCAGACGCTCGCATGGATGTTCTTCGAGCAGTACAGCCACGAGCCGTTCGTCGCCGTCGCACGCTTCATCTGCGGCTGGACGCCGATCGATTCCCCGCGTCGCGCGGACCTGCCGCGCTTGCGCGAACGCGGCCACCAGGCGCTTGCGGTAATGGAAAGACACCTGGCGACGAACGACTGGTTCACGGCGACCGGCTACGGAATCGCCGACATCGCGCTGTACGCCTATACGCACTGCGCCGAGGACGGCGGCATCGCACTCGCCGCGTATCCCGCGCTGCGCGCGTGGCTCGCGCGCATCGAGACGCAGTCGGGCTTCGTGCCGATGCCGCCGATTGCGGTGGTGAACGCCGCGCTGGTGCCCGCGTCGCGCTGAGTTCGAGTCAGCGAATCTTCACGACATACGTCTTCGGAATCGAGTCGTGCCAGCCGCGCGCGTCGGATGCGAAGAACGAGAACGCCTCGAACGGAATGAACCGGCACAGCGTGCGGCCGATCACCTTGCCGGCGCTTGGCGGTTCGCCGTTTTCGTCGACGACGCGGGTACCGGTCACGAGCTTGCCAAGGGTGCGGCCGAAGAACAGTTCGAGCGGCACGTAGTACGCGAACATGACGAGAAAGCCGAACAGGTATTGCACGCCGATGTTCTGCATCGCTTCGACCGCGCTGTTGCCGCCGACGATGCCGATCACGATGCCCACGACGAAGGCCAGCGCCATGAACCCGAAGTAGTCGACGAGCAGGTTCACGAAGCGCCGCCAGCGTTCGGCGGGGACCATGCCGGCGTCAGCGGACTGCTCCGCGACGCGGCTGGTGGGTGCCTTGTACGGATTGATCGTCGAATCCATCGTGCCTCTCTCCCCAAAAGAAGTGGTCATGGAAGGCGGCAATCTCGCAGGATTCGGTGCCCGCTGCAATGCGCTGCGTCGTTCGTTGCCGCCTCGGCTTGCGCTCGCGCTGGCTTCGCCATGCGGTGGCGGGGCGCAGCAGGTGCCGGCTAACCGTCGAGGTGCCTCGCCAGCGGATTTCCGCGCAAGGGCGCCATCCGGCATTCTCGCGGCACGTCCCGGAGGGTATCCTTCGCGGTCCCGTATCCGTCGGCGTGCCACGCCGCTTTCCACGAACGACCAGGCTCGATCCCATGTCCGCCGTTGCCCCGATCCCCGCCCGCCACAAGAACGTCAACCGCGCCGAAGTCTGTGATCAGAACTTCGTCGAATTCGTGCAGAACTGGAGCGGCACACCGCGCCGCGCGCCGCGCGCCGACGAGGCAGTGCTGCCTGGAAGCCTGTGCACCGCGCACGACTTCATCGAGCTGTTCGAGTCGCAACTGATCTCGCGCCACCTCGACTTGATGGCGCGCGTGCTGCGCGTGCAGAACAAGGTGTTCTACACGATCGGTTCGTCCGGCCACGAAGGCAACGCGATGGTCGCGCGCCTGACTCGTCACACCGATCCGGCGTTCCTGCACTACCGCAGTGGCGCGTTGATGGCCGAGCGCTTTCGCAAGCTGCCGGGCATGGATCCGATCATGGATTCGGCGCTGAGCTTTGCCGCGAGCAAGGACGATCCGGCATCGGGCGGCCGCCACAAGGTGTGGGGTTCCAAGCCGTTGTGGGTGCTGCCGCAGACCTCCACGATTGCCTCGCACCTGCCGAAGGCCCTCGGCACCGCGGTCGCGATCGAACAGGCGCGCCGCATCGGCCACGCCTTGCCGATTCCCGACGACTCGATTGCGATCTGCTCGTTCGGCGACGCCTCGTCGAACCATGCGACCGCGCAGACCGCCTTCAACACCGCGCAGTGGACCGCGTACCAGAAGCTGCCGGCGCCGGTGTTGTTCGTGTGCGAGGACAACGGCATCGGCATCTCGGTGAAGACGCCAGGTGGTTGGATCGGCAATGCGTTCCGTCATCGCGACGGACTCGACTACTTCCATGCCGATGGCCTCGACCTCGCCGAGGGCTACGAACAGGTTGCGCGCGCGGTCTACCATTGCCGCACGACGCGCCGCCCGACATTCCTTCACCTGCGCACGACGCGCATCATGGGTCACGCCGGCACCGACTTCGAGATCGAGTGGCGCAGCGTCGAGGAACTGATGGCGGTCGAGGCAACCGATCCGCTGCTGCGCAGTGCGGCGATCGCGCTCGAGTCGGGCTTGTACACGAAGGAGTCGCTGCTCGCGACATACGAGGACATCCGCAAGAAGTGTTTTGCGGCCGCCGACGAGGCCGACCGGCGCCCGAAACTCGATCGCCTCGACGACGTCATCGCACCTCTGGCGCCATACACGAAGGACAAGGTGGATGCGGAGGCGAAGCGCGCCGACTACGCCGACAAGCGGCTCGCGGTATTCGGCAATGCCGACAAGCTGCCGGAGAAGCTCGCGCCGCGGCATCTCGCGATCCAGATCAACAACGCGCTGCACGACCTGTTCTGCAAGTACCCCGAGACCCTGCTGTTCGGCGAGGACGTCGCGCAGAAGGGCGGTGTCTACACGGTGACCAAGGGCCTGCACAAGGCGTTCAAGAACGCGCGCGTGTTCAACACCCTGCTCGACGAGACGATGATCCTCGGCCTCGCCCAGGGTTACGCGAACATGGGAATGCTGCCGATACCGGAGATCCAGTACCTCGCCTACTTCCACAATGCCTGCGACCAGATCCGCGGCGAGGCGGCGTCGCTGCAGTTCTTCTCCAACGACCAGTACAGGAACCCGATGGTCGTGCGCATCGCCGGCCTCGGCTACCAGCGCGGCTTCGGCGGACATTTCCACAACGACAACTCGATTGCCGCGCTGCGCGACATCCCCGGCCTCGTGGTCGGCTGCGCCAGCCGTGGCGACGACGCCGCGACGATGCTGCGCACGCTGGCTGCGCTGGCCAAGGTGGACGGACGCGTCAGCGTGTTCCTCGAACCGATCGCGCTGTACATGACCAAGGACCTGTACGAGCCCGGCGACGGCCAGTGGCTGACCAGCTACCCGCCGCTGGACCAGGCCATGCCGCTTGGTGAAGGCCGCATCTACGGCGAGGGCGCAAACGACCTCGTCATCTTCACCTACGGCAACGGCGTGCCGATGAGCCTGCGCGCCGCGCGCGAGATCGAGAAGACGCGCGGCTGGAAGGTGCGCACGGTCGACCTGCGCTGGCTGGTGCCGCTCAACGACGCGTTCATCGGCGCACAGGCGAAGACCGCGAAACGCATCCTCGTCGTCGACGAGGGCCGCCACTCGGCCGGTGTCGGCGAAGGGGTGATCACTGCGATCGTCGAAGCGGGGCAGGGCGCGAAACCGCTGCGCCGCGTGGTCGGCACCGATACCTACACGCCGCTCGCGGGGGCCGCGTTCCTCGTGCTGCCGGGCGATGCGGATATCGTCGCCGCGGCGAGCGAGATCGCATAACAGCTGCGTCGGAACGGCCGCCGCGAGATCGCGGCGCCGTGCCACCGGAAATGCCGGCGCCGCATGGATTCGCTATCATCCCCGCAATGACCGAGCGCCGCCCCCTCACGATCCTGTTCGCCGATGTCTCCGGCAGTACGCGGCTGTTCGAGTCGCGCGGCGACGAAATCGCGCGGCGGATCGTCGCGAACGTGCTGATCGCGCTGGCCGAGGTGGCCGGGCGTCACGGCGGGCGCGTCGTGAAGACGATCGGCGACGAGATCATGTGCACGTTCCCGGGACCGCTGCACGGCCTGTTGGCGGCGACCGACATGCACCGGCGCATCAAGAACGACCCCGAGTTCCAGCGCGACAACCTCGCCATCCGCATCGGCCTGCATCATGGCGAGGCGCTGGTCGAGAACGAGGACGTGTTTGGCGATGCCGTCAACACCGCCGCGCGCATGGCCGACAAGAGCCTCGCGCGCCGCGACCAGATCGTGACGACCGCCAGTACCGTGTTCGGCATCACCAACACGACCGGCTTGCGCGTGCGACCGCTCGGGTCCGCGTGGGTGCTCGGCAAGCAGGCGCCGATCGACATCGTCGACGTGCTCTGGCAGGAAGACATCGCGCACGTCACGACCGTGCAGCGCGTGATGCAGGCGATCGATGCGACCGTGACGACCGAGCGGCCGCGCCTGATGGTGCGCCATCGCAGCCAGGCCTTCGAGATCGACGAAGGGACGCCGTTCTCGATCGGCCGCGACCCTGCCAGTAGCCTCGTGGTCGAGACCGAATGGGTCTCGCGCAACCACGCGCTGATCGAATGGAAGAAGGGCTACTTCATGCTCGCCGACCGTTCGACCAATGGCAGCTGGCTCAAGATCGGCGATGACGACGAGATCTTCGTGCATCGCGACGAGACCCACCTGCGCCGTGGCGGTTCGATCAGCCTTGGCCAGGCGCACCAGCTCGACGACTCCGACCTCGTCTACTTCCAGTGTATTGACTGACGCTGCCTTTCATCAAAGGCAACTGTCTTCCAGGGAGTGCGTTGCCGCACGCAACTACAGCGACAGCGCGAGGAAGAACGTCACATCCTGCGCGTGGCGCGGGATCGCGTCCTCGACCAATCCCGCACGGAACGTCCAGCCTGCGTCTGCGTGCCATGCGGACGACAGCGCGAGCGTGGCGGCGTCCTGGAGCAGCGGAACCCTGCTGTCGTACAGCGCGGCATGCCACTGCAACTGCGCGGCGACGTCCCAGTGGGGCGTCAGGCGGTAGCCGATCATTGCATCGGCGAACGGAACCTGATCGTTCGCGCGGTCCGCGAGCAGCTGAGTGTTGCCGCGTTGCATCAGGCCGACGCGTGCGCCCCACGGCCAGCGCGCCTGTGCGTCGGTCGATTGCAACGCGAGCCACAGGCTGAGGTCGGTGCTGCGGTCGTCGACCAGCGCGCTCGCATGCGAGGTCGGGACCTTAACGGTCGCGCCGGCCATCCATTCGGCGCGCTCGCTCGCGTCGCCGCGGAACGCGAGATCCACCAGCAGCGGCGAGAGTGCGTGCAGCCGGCGATCGAATGCGACCGTGTTGGCGACGTTGCCGTCGTCATAGCGGATCGTGTGACCGTCTGTGACGAGCCGGCCGCGGTCGCCGTTGCTGAAGCCGAACATGCGGTGGTAGTCCTCCAGGAAGCCGTCGAGGAACCCGCTGCCGATGTCGAGTTCGGCGAGCGTCGCGCGCACCAGCCAGTGCGGGCCGAATGCGCGCGTGACGGCGATGCGCGCTGCGTGGATTTCCGCGTCGTACGTGAGGCGTTCGCCGCCGCGTTCGAAGGCGACCTCGGTGTTGCTCGCGTCGACCAACGCCTCGACGCTCCAGCCCTCCGCCGCAACGGGCGGCGCGAACGGCAGGCCGCTGGCGGCGACGAACGGATTGGCGTCGCGGTAAAGCAGCCACGGTGCCGCGTCGGCCGCGAGCGAGCAGGGCGCGTACGCGATCGTCGCGACGGTCAGGATCCTTGCGACCGTCGTGACGTGCAGCCGATCACGCATGCTTGTGCGGATCCCGGGTCGCTTCGAGCGTCTCCTCGGCCGACTCCATCTTGTCACCAAGCAAGCGCCGCACCGCGACGTAGAAGATCGGAATGAACAGCACGCCGAGGAACGTCGCGAAGATCATGCCGCCGATCACGCCCGTGCCGATCGCGTGGCGCGCGTTCGCACCGGCGCCGCTGGAGATCGCCAGCGGCAGTACGCCGAGGATGAATGCGAACGAGGTCATGAGGATCGGGCGCAGGCGCAGGCGCGCGGCATCGATGACCGCGGTGGCCAACGGGCGTCCCGCACGTTGCTCCGAGACCGCGAACTCGACGATCAGGATCGCGTTCTTCGCGGCCAAGCCGACGATCGTGAGCAGTCCGACCATCAGGTACACGTCGTTGGACAAGCCGCGCGCCCACGTCGCCACCACCATGCCGGTGATGCCAAGCGGGATCACCATCATGACCGCGACCGGGATCGACCAGCTCTCGTACAGCGCCGCGAGGCACAGGAACACGACGAAGATCGACAGGCCGATCAGCAGCGGTGCCTGGTTGCCGGAGATGATTTCCTGCAGCGACTGGCCGGTCCAGTCGAAACCGAAGCCTGGCGGCACGTCGTTCTTGATGATTTCCGTCATCGCGGCCATCGCCTCGCCGCTGCTTCGGCCGGGCCCGGGCTGGCCGACGATCTCCATCGCCTCGTAACCGTTGTAGCGCACGAGCGTCGGCGGACCGACTTGCCATTGCGCCTTCACGACATTGGAAATCGGCACCATCGGCGGCGTGCTGGTCGGCGACGTGCCGCCCGCGGGCGTGATCGTGCTCGGCACGTAGAAGTGCTGCAGCGCATCGGGACTGCTGCGGAACGGCGCGTCGGCCTGCATCGTGACGCGCTGCACGCGACCGCCCGCGATGAAGTCGTTGACGTAGACCGGCGCGAGCATGAGCTGGATCGCCGTGTACACGTCGCTGAGCGCGAGCCCCATCGATTGCGTCTGCGCGCGATCGATGCTGAGCTTGAGCTGCGAGGTGTCGGGCAGCGTGTTCGGCCGCACGCCGGTGAACATGTCCTGCATCTGTCCGGCCTTCGCCATCACGGCGCCACCGGCCTGCATGAGCGCGTCGTGGCCCGCGCCCGAGCGGTCCTGCAGATACAGGTCGAATCCACCGAACTGGCCGAGGCCGCGGATCGTCGGCAGGTTGACGACGAACGCCATCGCATCGACACCCTGGAAGAGCTGTCCCTGGATCTTCTGGATCAGCTCCATCGCGGTGGCCTTGCGCTCGTCCCACGGCTTGAAGCGGATGAACGCCATGCCGACGTTCTCGGCGCTGCCGACGAAGCTGAAGCCGGAGATCGCGAACACGCCCTCGACTTCCGGATTGGCGCGGATGGTCTGCGACACCTGGTCCATGACCTCGTTGGTGCGCTTGATCGTCGCGCCGGACGGGAGGCCGACGATGGTGAGGGCGTAGCCCTGGTCTTCTTCCGGGACGAAGCTCCTGGGCAGGTGCGCGAAGCCGAAGTAGCACGCCACCGCGACGCCCGCGAACAGCGCCATCCAGATCGGCACCGCACGCACCGCGCCGCGGATGTGGCCGGTGTAGGTGTCGCGCGCCCAGTCGAACAGCTTGTTGAAGCGGCGGAAGAACGCGTTGCGCTCGCCGGTCTGCGGCTTGATGATCGTCGCGCACAAGGCCGGCGTGAACACCAGGGCGAGCATCGCTGAGAAGCCGGTCGACAGCGCGATCGTCAACGCGAACTGGCGGTAGATGGCGCCGACCGAGCCCGTTTGCAGCGCGCTCGGGATGAACACGGCCATCAGCACGATCGCGATCGCGACGACCGGCGCCTGGATCTGCAGCATCGCCTTGCGCGTCGCCTCGACCGCGTTCAGGCCTTCCTCGTGCATGATGCGCTCGACGTTCTCGATCACGACGATGGCGTCGTCGACGACGATGCCGATCGCCAGCACCATGCCGAACAGGCTGAGCTGGTTGATGGTGAAGCCGACGGCCCACATGCCGAGGAAGCCGCCCATCAGCGCGACCGGGATCACCAGCGTCGCGATGATCGTGGCGCGGAAGTTCTGCAGGAACAGCAGCATGACGAGGAACACGAGGACGATCGCGATCGCGAGCGTCATCACCACTTCCTCGATCGAGATCTTGATGAACTGCGTGGTGTCGTACGGCACGAACCAGCTCACGCCGGCGGGGAAGGTGCGCTGCAGTTCCGACATTTTCGCTTTGACGAGGTCGGCGACGTTGAGCGCGTTTGCGCCCGACAGCAGCTGCACGCCGAAACCGGAAACGGCCTGGCCGTTGTAGACGACGCGCTGGCCGTAGCCGCCGGCGCCGAGGCCGACGCGCGCAACGTCCTTGAGGCGCACCGTGGTGCCGTCGCTGTTCGCGCGCAGGATCACGTTCTCGAACTGCTCGACGGTCGTGAAGCGCCCCTCGCCGACCACCGTCGCGGTGAAGGCGGTGCCGTCGATCGCGGGCTCGGCACCGATCGAGCCGGCTGCGACCTGCACGTTCTGCGCGCGCACGGCGGCGAGCGCCTGCGCCGCGGACATGCCGTAGCCGTGCAGCTTGTCGGCATCCAGCCAGATGCGCATCGCGTATTCGGAGCCGAGCTGGAACGTGCTGCCGACGCCCGGGATGCGCCCGATCTGGTCGATTACGCGCGTCGCGAGCAGGTTGTCGAGGGCGTACGAGTCGTATTTGGCGTCGTCCGACCGGATCGAAACGAACATCAGGAAGTCGGGATTCTGCTTCGCGACGACGATGCCCTGCTGGTTCACTTCGGTCGGCAGGCGTGGCGACGCGAGCGTGACCTTGTTCTGCGTCTGCACCTGCGCGATGTCCGGATCGGTTCCCGGCTCGAAGGTGAGGTTGATGCTCGCCGAACCGTTGGCGTTCGAATTCGAGCTGAAGTACATCAGGTGATCGATGCCGGCGAGCTGCTGCTCGATCACCTGGGTGACGGCGCGTTCGACCGTCTCGGCGTCCGCGCCGGGATAGCGCGCGTTGACCGCCACCTGCGTCGGGGCGATCGGCGGATACGACTCGATGCCGAGTGTCGTGATCGCCAGCGCGCCGCCGAGCGTGATCATCAACGCGAGCACCCACGCGAAGATCGGTCGTTCGATGAAGAAATTCGAAAACATGGACGGCTTCCTTGGTCGTCGCGGCCGCCGCGCAGGGCGCGGCGGGGCGATCAGTGCTTGTCGTCGGGTTTGGCCGGGGCGGCGCCGCCGGCGGCCGGCGGCTGCGCGGCCTTCGGCGCGGCGACCTTGGCCGGGGCGCCGGCGCGGACCTTCATGAGTCCCGAAACGATGATCTGGTCGCCGTCGGCAAGGCCTTTCCGGACGATGGTGTCGGCGCCGCGGGTGCCATATACGTCGAGGGTCTTGCGCACCACGTTGCCGTCGCCGCCGAGCACGTAGACGAAGGCGCCTTCGGCATCCCGCTGGATCGCGGTCTGCGGCACAAGCCACGCATGCTTGAGTTGCCCGAGGTTGAGGCGGACGTTGACGTACATGCCGGGCAGCAGGCGATGCTGCGGGTTCGGCACGATGCCGCGCAGGGTGACCGCGCCAGTCGATGCGTCGACGGCGGTGTCGGAGAAGTCGAGCGTGCCCGCCGAGTCGTAGGCGCTGCCGTCGGGCATCGTGACGTCGATCTTCGCCTTGTCCTGTTCGTAGAGCTGCACGTCACCGCTCGCCGCGGCGCGGCGCAGTTCGTCGAGTGTACCGACGGCCTGGGTGAAGTTGACGTACATCGTGTCGATCTGTTCGACCGTGGTGAGCAGGGTCGCCTCGCCCTGGCCGACGAGGGCGCCTTCGGTCACCTGCTGCTTGCCGGCGCGGCCGTCGATCGGCGCGGTCACTTCGGCGTAGCCGAGGTTGATCTTCGCCATTTCGACCGTCGCCTGCGCCTGCTTGACGGCGGCGGCACCGGTGCGCTCGGCCGCGTTCGCGGCATCGACGTCGGCCTTGGACAGCAGGCCCTTCTCGGCGACCGAACGCGCACGCTCGGCGGCGACATGGTTGTTCTGGTAGGTCGCCTGCGCGGCCGCGAGATTGGCGAGCTGTGCATTGAGCGTCGCGCGCAAGGGCGCCGGGTCGATCTGGAACAGCACCTGGCCTTCCTTGACGTCCGTGCCTTCGGTGTAGACGCGCTTCTGCAGCACGCCCGCGACGCGTGCGCGAACGTCCGCGGTGCGCACGGCACTAAGGCGCCCGACCAGGTCCTGGACGACCGGCACGGCGGTCCCGTTGACGACGGTGACGTCGACTTCCGGCGGTGGCATCTGTTGTTGTTGGGGCGCCTGCTTGCCGCAACCGGCGGCCAGTGCGGCGAGCGTTGCGATGGCGACAGGGGTCAATGCGCGATGAAACTTCATCGTGGAGCTTCCTGTTCTCGATTGCGTAGGGGCAGCGGCCGGTCGACGACGGCGGGCGAGCGCGCCTCGCGCGGACGCGTCGGCAGCGACGTGACTATACCGCCCGGTACAGGAACATGCACCCTCGATATGGGGGTTTTCGTCCAGGCCTAACGGCACTGTCATGATCACCCGCGGCGTGGGCGCGCTGCGTTGCACCCGAGGCGCGATGCATGTCGAGCTCGCATGCGCGTCCCATGCTTCAGCTCGCGTATAGGAACGATGTACGAGCCGGGCATCGCGCAATCCGGCATTGCGCGCACCAAACGCGCGTCATCGCGCTGTCAAGAACCCGCGCCATCGCGCTCTCGTGTTCCGTGCGCCTGTGTGGATTCGCCGCGTAGTGCGGCGTATCCTTGCGGACCCGCGAATTTCCCCACTTTCGGACCCCTTCATGACCTCTCCAGACGCCGTGTCCGGCACGCACGTCGATCCGATCCTCACCCATCTCTCCAGCAAGCTGACTGGCGATGCGCTGCAACAGGCACAGGCGTTCACGCGCGAGTTCATGCAGCGCGTCCCGTCCGACGAGATCGCGCAGCGCACCCCGGCGGAGTGGTCCGCGCTGGTGCAGGGGTCGCTCGATTTCATGCGCGAGCGGGAGGCTGGAACGGCCAAGGTGCGCGTCTCGAATCCGATGATCGGCACCGGCCGCGCGCGCACCGTGATCGACGTGGTCACCGACGACATGCCGTTCCTGGTGGATTCGGTCGGGATGGCGATTGCCGATGCCGGGCTCGGCATCCACGCGGTGATCCATCCGGTCTATCGCATCGGACGCGACGCGGCCGGGCGCCTGCAATCGGTCGCTCCGGCGCAGGCGGACGAGGGTATGGCCGAGTCGGTCATGCACTTCGAGATCGACCGTACCAGCGACAACGCCGAGCTCGAACGCCTGCACGGCGCGATCGCCGCCGCCCTCGATGACGTGCGCGCCAGCGTCGTCGACTGGCAGGCCATGCGCACGCGCATGCTCGAACTGGCTGACTCGCTGCCGGGCAAGCCGATGCCGGTGGATGCCGCCGGCGTCGCCGAGGCACAGGATTTCCTGCGCTGGGCGGCAAACGACAATTTCACCTTCCTCGGTTGCCGCGAATACGCGGTCGGCAAGGTTGGCGGCGACGAAGTGCTGCAGGCGGTCGACGGTTCCGGCCTCGGCATCCTGCATGGCTCCGAACGTTCGCTCGCGCCGCGCTCGCTGCGCACGCTGGTCGCGACGGCGCTGCCGCAGTCCGGTTCAATGGACGCGATCATCCTGACCAAGACGAACGCGCGTTCGCACGTGCATCGTCCGGGCTACATGGACTACATCGGCGTGCTCGGTTTCGACAAGAGCGGCGTGCCGGTGGTGGAGCAGCGGTTCCTAGGCCTGTTCACCACCAATGCGTACATGGCGCGTCCGCAGGACGTGCCGCTGGTGCGTCGCAAGGTCGAGACGGTGATGCAGCGCTCCGGCCTGCGTCGTGAATCGCACTCGGGCAAGGCGCTGCGCCACGTGCTCGAGCTGCTGCCGCGCGATGAACTGCTGCAGGCGAGCGAAGACGAACTGTTCACTACCGCGACTGGCATCCTCGCGCTCGGCGAGCGCCCGCGCACTCGCGTGTTCATGCGCCGCGACAAGTACGGACGCTTCCATTCCTGCCTCGTGTTCCTGCCGCGCGACCGGTTCAACACCGAAGTGCGCGAGCGGATCGAGGCGTTGCTGAAGGACGCGCTGCACGGCGAGCGCGTCGATTCCACCATCCAGCTCGGCGAGTCACCGCTGGCGCAACTGCATCTGGTGGTCCGGCCGAAACCGGGCGATCTGGTCGAGTACGACGTCGCGGCGCTCGAGGCCGAGGTCGGCAAGATCGTCCGCAACTGGCACGATGAACTGCGCGACGCGCTCGCCGCCGTGTACGGCGAGAGCGACGGCCTTGCCCTCGCGCGCCACGCGCGCGCGCTGTCGCCGGCCTACATCGAGGCGGCGACGCCGCGCGTCGCCGCCGAAGACCTCGCGCTGGCGGCGAGCCTGAATGGCGCCGGCGACATCAAGCTCAGCCTCGCTCCCTCGCTGCACAAACCCGGCATCCTGCAGTTCAAGGTGTTCCGCCAGGGCGGGGCGATCGCGCTGTCCGAGGTGATTCCGCTTCTGGAGAACATGGGCCTCAAGGTGCTGACCGAACAACTCAGCGAGTTCAGGCTCGCGGACGCGCCGGTCTACGTGCAGGACATCGCGGTGCAGGCGGCGACGCGTTGCGCATTCGACATCGACCAGGTCGGCGACGCGTTCGAGAACGCGTTCGCGAGCATCTGGCGCGGCGACGCGGAGAACGATGCGTTCAACAAGCTGATCCTCGGTGCGCGCCTCGACTGGCGCCAGGTCAGCGTGTTGCGCGGTTACTGCAAGTACCTGTTGCAGACCGGCGTGACGTTTTCGCAGAGCTACATGGAAGAGACGCTCAACCGCTATCCGGCCATCGCCGGACTGCTGGTCGAGCTGTTCGAGGCCGGTTTCGATCCGGCGCGCGAAAGCGGTGATGCCGCGGCGAAGCAGGATGCGGCGGCGCGCCTTGGCGGCGAGCTGTCCGCGCTGGTTCCCGCCGACGTGCTGAAGAAGCTGCCGCGCTTCGTCGAGGATCTCGCGGGCGTGCGCGCGATGCCGCGCGTGCAGCAGATCACGACCCTGATCGGTGCGATCAAGGCGCTGCTGGAGCATGTGTCGAGCCTTGACGAGGACCGCATCCTGCGCGCCTACCTCGGCGTGATCGGCGCGACCCTGCGCACGAACTATTTCCAGCGTCGCGACGGCGCGCCACGCCCGTACATCAGCTTCAAGTTCGATTCGTCGAAGGTGCCGGACCTGCCCAAACCGCGACCGTACCGCGAGATCTTCGTGTACGGCCCGCGCGTCGAGGGCGTGCACCTGCGCTTCGGACCGGTCGCGCGTGGCGGCTTGCGCTGGTCTGACCGGCGCGAGGATTTCCGCACCGAAGTGCTCGGCCTGGTCAAGGCGCAGATGGTCAAGAACACCGTCATCGTGCCGGTCGGCTCGAAGGGCGGTTTCTTCGTCAAGCATCCGCCCGCCGGTGGCGATCGCGATGCGGTGCTCGCCGAAGGCGTCGCCTGCTACAAGATGTTCATCAACGGCCTGCTCGACATCACCGACAACCTCGTCGATGGCAAGGTCGCGCATCCGCACGACGTGGTGCGTCACGATGCCGACGATCCTTACCTGGTCGTTGCCGCGGACAAGGGCACCGCCACGTTCTCGGACATCGCCAACAGCGTCAGCGCGGAGCATGGCTACTGGCTCGGCGATGCGTTCGCGTCCGGTGGCTCGGTCGGCTACGACCACAAGAAGATGGGCATCACCGCGAAGGGCGGTTGGGAGTCGGTCAAGCGCCATTTCCGTGCATTGAACCGCGACAGCCAGAGCGAGGACTTCACCTGCGTCGGCGTCGGCGACATGTCGGGCGACGTGTTCGGCAACGGCATGCTGTTGTCGAAGCACATACGCCTGGTCGCCGCATTCGACCACCGCCACATCTTCCTCGATCCGAACCCGGATGCCGCCGTCTCGTTCAAGGAGCGCGAGCGCCTGTTCGCGTTGCCGCGCTCGTCGTGGGACGACTACGACAAGTCGCTGATCTCCGCAGGTGGCGGCGTGTTCGCGCGCAGCGCGAAGACGATCCCGTTGTCGCCGGAGATCTGCCGCGTGCTTGGCATCGCCGACGGAACCGCGCAGCTGACGCCTACCGAACTCATGAGCGCGATCCTGAAAGCGCCGGTCGATCTGCTCTGGAACGGCGGCATCGGCACCTATGTCAAGGCCGAGGCCGAAACCAATGCGGACGTAGGCGATCGCGCCAACAACGCGTTGCGCATCAACGGACGCGAGCTGCGCTGCAAGGTCGTCGGCGAAGGCGGCAACCTCGGCTTCACCCAGCGCGGCCGCATCGAGGCGGCCCAGCACGGCGTGTTGCTCAACACCGACTTCATCGACAACTCGGCTGGTGTCGACACGTCCGACCACGAGGTGAACATCAAGATCCTGCTCAACGACGCGGTACAACGCGGTGAACTGAGCGTCGATCAGCGCAACGCCCAACTCGCGGCAATGACCGACGAAGTCGCGCGCCTCGTGCTGTCGGACAACTACCGGCAGAACCAGGCGATCAGCGTGATGGAGCACATGTCGGCGCATCGCCTCGGATCGAACGCGCATTTCATCCGCACGCTCGAGGCGGAGGGGCTGCTCGACCGGCAGATCGAATTCCTGCCCTCGGATGCCGAACTCGCGGAACGCAAGGCGCGCCACCAGGGCCTGACGCGCCCCGAACTGTCGGTCCTGCTGTCGTATTCGAAGATCAAGCTGTTCCAGCAACTGCTCGATTCCGACGTGCCGGAGGATCCGTTCCTGTCGAAGGAACTCGTGCGCTATTTCCCGGAGCCGTTGCGCGAGCAATATGCCTCGCACATGCAGCGGCATCGTCTGAAGCGCGAGATCATCGCCACCGTCGTCACCAACTCGATGGTCAACCGCATGGACGCGACCTTCGTGTTGCGCATGCAGGAAGACACCGGGCAGGGGCCGGCGGCGATCGCCAAGGCGTACTCGGCCGCGCGCGAGATCGTCGATGCGCGCAGCGTATGGGCCGGCATCGAGGCGCTCGACGGCAAGATTGCCGAGAGTGTGCAGATCGATGCATTGCTCAAGCTGTGGGACCTGCTGCGCAACCTGACCCGCTGGCTGCTCAACCAGCGCGGCTCCAACCTCGACATCGCCGGTATCGTCGAACGCTATTCGCCGGGTGTCGCGCAACTTTCGGCGGCGCTGCCCGGAGTGCTGACCGCGAACAGCCGCGCCGACTACGACGTCGACGTCGAGAAGTGGGAAGGCATGGACGTGCCCGGCGAACTCGCGCACCGCCTCGCCAGGATCGCCGAACTCGGCGCGGCGTTCGACATCGTCGAGATCGCGCTGGAAAGCGGCCAGAAGGTCGAGCGCGTGGCCTCGGTGTTCTACGAACTCGGCCAGGCGCTCGACATCGACGGCCTGCGCCGCCAGATCGAGAACCTGCCGGTCGAAAGCCGCTGGCATGCGCAGGCACGTGGCTCGCTGCGTGACGAACTCGCTTCGCAGCATCGCGCGCTGACCCGGCAGGTCCTCGCCGCCGCTGCTCCGTCCGAAGCCCACCCGGTTGCGCGCTGGCTCGAACGCGACGATCCGACGTTGAAGTTCACGCTTGGCCTGCTGGAGGAAATCCGGTCGCAGACGGTCGACTACCCGATCGCCTCGGTCGCGCTGCGTCGCTTTGCGCAACTGGTGCAGGCCGCCACGAAGGCGGCGTAGGGTGTGCCGGGCGTGGGCTTTGGCCCACGCCTTTTGGCGATACGGAAGGATGGTTGGCCGATGAGCCGCGACTGGCCTTGCGGATATCGAGGAGCGGTGGGCCTTGGCCCACCCTGCATTCGCGGTTGCACATGGCGCGCCGCGCAGCCGAGAATCAGGGTTGACGCCCCTTCCTGGTTGCCCGCATGTCCGGACGCATAGTTTTCGTCGCCGCGCAGACCAAGGAAGCCGCCGAGGCGCGCGTCGCTCTGGTGGCGCGCTACGGGGAGGTCCCGCTCGACGACGCCGACGTGATCGTCGCGCTCGGTGGCGACGGATTCATGTTGCGCACCCTGCATCGTCATCGGGCGCGTGCGTTGCCGGTATACGGGATGAAGCTCGGCACGGTCGGGTTCCTCATGAACCAGCTCAGCCTCGACGACCTCGAGGCGCGCATCGCGCAGGCGCAGCCGACGATCCTTCGCCCCTTGCAGATGGAAGCCGTGACCGAAGCCGGCAACAGCACGAGCTCGCTCGCATTCAACGAGGTGTCGCTGCTGCGCCAGACCAAGCAGGCCGCGCACGTGCGCGTGCTGCTGAACGGGGTCGCGAAAATCGAGGAACTGGTGTGCGACGGCGTGCTGGTGTCCACGACCGCGGGATCGACCGCATACAACCTGTCGGCACACGGGCCGATCCTGCCGCTCGGTTCGCACCTGCTCGCGTTGACGCCGATCAGTCCGTTCCGGCCGCGGCGCTGGCGTGGCGCGATCCTGCCCGCGATCACCGAGGTGAAGTTCGAGATCCTCGACCCGTACAAGCGCCCGGTCAGTGCGACGGCGGACTCGCATGAAGTGCGCGACGTGATCGAGGTCAGCATCCGTGAATCGCATGAGCAGACCGTGACCCTGCTGTTCGATCCCGAGCACAACCTCGAAGAGCGCATCCTCAACGAGCAGTTCGAGTTGTAGCAACGCATGCGCCTGACGCGCGTCGCCGGGTTGCTCGCCCTCGTCGGCCTGTGCGGCTGCGCGCCGCTGCGCTACTACGCGCATGTCGGCCACGGCCAGTTGTCGCTGCTAGCGCGGCGTGAACCGATCGCGCGCGCGATCGTCGACGAGCGGATCGAAGCCGGCGTGCGCGAGCGCTTGCGCCGGGTGCAGGCCGCACGGCGCTTCGCCAGCGAGCGGCTCGATTTGCCGGACAATCGAAGCTATACGAGTTACGTGCAGCTCGACCGGCCGTTCGTGACGTGGAGCGTGTTCGCGGCGAAGGAGTTCTCGGTCGAACCGGTCACGCATTGCTTTCCGATCGCCGGTTGCGTTGCCTATCTTGGCTATTTCGACAGGACGCTGGCCGAGCGCGAGGCGAAGCGTCTTGCGGAGCAGGGCGATGACACCGCGGTGCGCGGTGTCGCCGCGTTCTCGACGCTTGGCTGGTTCGCCGATCCGATTGTTTCGAGCATGCTGCGGGGTGGCGATGATGAACTTGATGGCGTGGTCTTCCACGAGCTAGCGCATCAGAAGGTGTACCTGCGCGACGACAGCGCGTTCAACGAGTCGTACGCGAGCTTCGTGGCCATGCAGGGTTTGCGTGACTGGCATGCTGCGAACCACCTGCCGGCACCGGTTTCGACCAGCGGGCAGGACCGCGCATTCACGCATCTGGTGCTGGACCTGCGCGAGCGGCTGCGCGCGCTGTATGCAACCGGGCAGGCCGATGCAGTGCTGCGTCGTCGCAAGCACGAGGAGATCGATGCGTTCCGCGAACGCTACGCACACCTGCGTGATCAGGAATGGAATGGCGATGATGCCTATGATGCCTTCGTCGCGGCGCCGATCAACAACGCAAGCCTGGTCCCGTTCGGCTTGTATGATCGCTGGACGGATGCATTCGCAGCGTTGTTTGCGCGCGATGGCGCCGACTGGGCCCTGTTCCACGAGGACGTGCGCGCGCTCGCGCGCTTGCCGGCGCCGCAACGCGCGCGCCGTCTTGCCGAGCTGTCCGGTGCGAAGCCGGACTGAACGGCCGGAACCCTGCTTGCGAACCGCATGTTGAGCGCAGCGGAACGAGATCCTGCGAAGCCGAAACACGGTGCGTACCGCGGGTTGCCGCTTGATCGCAACTGAATGTCGCGTGCGAGCGCGGTCAACTCTCCGCCAGTGCGCGCGTTCTTGACGCGCAAGGGCAATATCGCCCGAACGAGGAAGGAGAGCGGATCGTGCGCAGCGGGATATTGTGGGCAGCCTTGGCGATCGTTGTTGCGGGCGGGGCCATTGCGCCGTCGCCGGCGCAGGCGCGTGCGGTGGTTGGCGTATCAATCGGTGTCGCGCCACCGCCGTTGCGGGTCGAGCGTGTCGGCGTGCGTGTCGGCCAGGTATGGGCGCCCGGATACTGGCGCTGGAACGGTCATCGCCATGTCTGGGTCGATGGCTACTGGGTGCCGGCGCGTGCGGGTTATCGCTACGTGGGCGCAGGCTGGGTGCGGATCGGGGCGGACTGGCGCTTCCGCCGGGCCCGCTGGGTGCGGTACTGAACCGCGGGTGCCGCCCGTGGGGAGGACGGCACCCGCCCATCGATTACCGGTGCGCTGCCCAGCGTTCGTATTCGGCGCGGCTGATGCGGCCGTCGCGATTGCCGTCGGCATGGATGAAATCGTTCGCCAGCGGCGGATAGGCGTCCGCCTGATCGCTTCCGATGTACCCGTTGCCGTTGCGATCGAGTTGGGCGAACGACGGCGCGGGCCCGTAGTCCCGGGGCTGCGGCTGGCCCGAGTTGACGGTGACTTCGCCCCGCGGGGTCTGGTAGGTCGTGCTTTGGTCCTGCGCTTGCGCAGTCGCGCTGGCGAGCAGGAGTGCGGCGATGGTGGCGATGTAGCGGCTCATGTCAGTCCTCCGAACGGGTTGGGCGGGGTGGCGACACCGGCGCTGGACGCCGTTGGGCCTCCGCCGATCGTCGGACAGTGCGTCTTAACCGCAACGAACCGGACACGACGCGCGGACAAGCGGACCGCAATCGGGAACAATGGGACATGCCGCCCGTCCATTTCCGCTCATCGTCGCTCGTCGTCGCGCTGGCCGCTTCGTTGCTTTGCTCCTGCAACGACCGCCGGGTGCCTGCGGAGCCGGTCGTCCAGGCATCACCAGGTGTCGAAACCGGGCCGGCCGTGGTCACGCGCGAGGCCACGCCTGAAATTTCGGCGCCGGCGCCGACGCCGGCTCCGGCGGATGTACTGCGGCGTGCGATCGAGGCGGCACTGCCGCTGCAATCGGCTGCTTGCCTCGCGCATACGCAATCTTCGAAACCACACGCTCCGGTCGCGGTACATCGATGGGTCGACGCCGCCGGCATCACCCACTACTCGGACCAGGCACCGCCCGCGAACGCGAGGGACCAGCGCGTCATCGCGATGGTTGCCGCGCCGGTGATCGTGGTGCAGGCCAGCGGCTACGACGTCGACCTGCCGAACCAGTTGCAGCAACGCGCCGTCGCCGATGCGCTCGGCGTGCAACGCCTGATGCATGACGCGCTCGGCGTTCCGGTTCCGGTCGGAATGACCTTGAAGATCGTGTTCGTGCGCTCGGAGCAGGCGTACGCACGCGTGGTCGGCGAGCCGGCGCTGGCGAAATCGAGCGGTGCCTATTCGACCGCCGATCGCACGATCCACGTGCGCATGCAGGAGGCGGAGGAGATCAATTTCGCCGTGCTGCGCCATGAGATCACCCATGCGCTCGTGCATGAGTCGATCGGCAACCTGCCGGTGTCGCTCAACGAAGGCATGGCCGAATACTTCGGGCGCTATCGGACCGAAGGCATGGGTGGTCAGATCGATGTCGGCGCGCAGCGCACCGGCCTGATCGGCGCGGCCCCTGGTGGCGACGGCAGCGAAGCGCTGGTCGACCTTTTGTCGCGTGAGGGGTCGGATTTCTATGCCGAGACTACCGCCGCTGGCGAACGCGAGCGCCGCTACCTGCGTGCGTATGCGTTGATCGCGCTGCTGATGCGCGACCGCGCGGGCCAGTCCTCGCTGGCCGGGGTGCTTGCGGCGCAGGCGATGTCGCCGTGCGAGCCGGTATTGGCCGAGAAGGTATTCGATGCCGGTTATCCCGGCGGCCTGTCGGGACTGGCGCGCCAGTGGACCGCGTTCATGCGTGATCCGCCACGCGATATCCGCGCCTATTGACGAGGTGGAGCCTGCGATGGTTTGGTGGTCGCGGGCGCTCCATCCGTGTTCGCTGGCGTCGCTGCAATCGACGCGAGCACGGCGCGGCGCGAAACTGGCATGATCGCCTTTTCCGTGCCGGAGACGGAATGAGCGACGCGACCTCCCTGCTGATTGAACCACGCCTGCACGATCTCGGCGACGGCTTCGTGGTGCGTCGGCTGTTGCCGTTCCGCCTGCGCCGGCACGTCGGCCCGTTCGTGTTCTTCGACCACATGGGGCCGGTCGATTTCGCGCCGGGACGCGGCGTCGACGTGCGTCCGCATCCGCACATCGGCCTCGCCACCGTGACGTACCTGTTCGAGGGTGCATTGACCCATCGCGACAGCCTCGGCCTCGAGCAGGTGATCCGACCGGGCGACGTCAACTGGATGACCGCCGGGCGCGGCATCGTGCATTCGGAACGCACGCCCGCGCCCGAGCGCGCGGCCGGCCATCGCCTGCACGGCATCCAGACCTGGATTGCGCTGCCGCGCGATCACGAGGAGGCCGATCCGGGATTCTTCCATCACGGTGCGGGCAGCTTGCCGCAATCGGAGCGCGATGGCGTGCGCCTGTGCGTGATCGCGGGCGAATCGTTCGGGATGCAGTCGCCGGTGCGCGTCTATACGCCGACGTTGTACGCGGATGCACGGCTCGCGGCCGGTGCGACCCTGCACATCCCGCCCGAGCACGCCGAACGCGCGCTGTACGTGATCGCGGGCGAGGTGCGTGTCGACGGCATGCCGGTCGCGCCCGAACGCATGGTGGTGCTTGCCGGTGATGCCGACGTCGCGCTCGTCGCTTCCACCGACGCGCAGGTGCTGTTGTGCGGCGGCGCGCCGCTCGATGGCGAGCGCACGCTGTGGTGGAACTTCGTTGCGTCCGACAAGGCGCGCATCGAGCGCGCCAAGGCGGCGTGGCAGGCGCAGGGCATGGGCCAGGTCCCCGGCGAAAGCGAATTCATCCCGCTGCCCGAGCACTGACATGGCGCACTACGCGAATTTCCGCGAGTTCTATCCGTACTACCTGTCCGAGCACGCGAACGCGATGTGTAGGCGCATGCACTTCGTCGGCACGACACTCGTGCTGATGTTGTGCGCCGTCGCGGTGGCCACGCGCGATGCACGCTGGTTGTGGCTGGCGCCGCCGTGCGGCTACGGCTTCGCGTGGATCGGCCACTTCGTGTTCGAGAAGAACCGGCCGGCGACGTTCAGCCATCCGCTCTACAGCCTGGCCGGCGACTGGGTGATGTACGCGGACATCCTGCGCGGGCGGGTTTCGCTGTGATGCGTCGCGCATGAGGGAAGCCATCGTGGACGATTCGGCGGCGGGCGATCATCGCCTGCGCCACATCGATGCCTTGCGCGCGATCGCGGCGCTGCTCGTGCTCTGGCGTCACGTCGCCGATGCGTTCGTGGGCCTTGGCGCTGGCGTGTCCGGGCACTGGATGGTCGAGTGGAGCGCCGCGCTCGATTTCGGGCGCATCGGCGTCGTCACGTTCTTCCTCGTCAGCGGCTACGTGATCCCGTTCAGCATTCACCCCGAGCGGCCCGCGCCGATAGGCACCTTCCTGATCCGGCGCTTCTTCCGCATCTACCCGGCGTACTGGCTGTCGATACCGCTCGGTGCGTTCGCGACCTGCTGGATCTGGGGCCTGCCGTTCGGCGTGCGTGATTTTCTCATCGGGCTGACGCTGTTGCAGGATTTCCTCGGTGCGCGCAGTGCGCTCGGGCTGTACTGGACCTTGTTGGTCGAGTGGGCGTTTTACCTGTTGTGCGTGCTGCTGCTCGTGTTTCGCAGTTTCGACAAACCGCGCCGGTGGCTGCTGCTCGCGGTCGCATTCACTCTTGTCCATTCGGCGGAGATGTTCGTGCACTGGCTGACCGGACGGTCGACCATCGGTTCGGCGACCGCGTTCGGTTTGCTGAATCTGTCACTGATGCTGCTCGGTGCGTTGTATCGCCAATCGCTGGTGGAAGAGCGCGGTCGTGGCGATCGATGGCTGCGCAACGGCGTGTACGGGCTGTTGGCGTGGCATCTTCTGATCCTTCCGCTCGGCGCGACCCTCGCGATCGGGTTTGCCGGGAATGCGACCATCCCGTATGCGCTCGGGCTGCTGGTGTTCGTCGTCGGGGTCAGCTTCGTGCAGATCCGCTCGCGCGTGACCGACTGGCTCGGTCGCATCAGCTACTCGATCTACCTGTTCCATCCGGTCGTCTTCATGCTGCTGCTCTGGGCCCTGCAGCGGCTGCCGCCGCAGTCGGCGTTGCGAGCGCAGCATCTTGGCGTCTACCTGCTCGTGAATGCGCTGATCACCGCGGCACTCGCGACGCTCGTGTACCGCTTCTTCGAACGCCCCGGCATCGAACTCGGTCGCCGTGCCGCGCGCTGGGTTGCGCGAACGCAGCAAAAACC
Organism: Dokdonella sp.; assembly: GCF_044227025.1. GTDB lineage: Bacteria > Pseudomonadota > Gammaproteobacteria > Xanthomonadales > Rhodanobacteraceae > Dokdonella_A. The sequence continues at coordinate 167,368 of NZ_JBGAFX010000002.1, forward strand.
CTGAGCGGAGGCAGGCCGATATCGGTCCGTCGAATGACTTCCAGCCCATCCCGGGAATGAGGTCGAAGCGCTAAGCTGGTCTTGTTGCCATCGCCGCACCTGCGATCGCGCGGGCCGGCACGACCAGGAGGACTGCATGATCGTGCGAACGAAGGGTGCGCTGTTCGCGTTGATGCTGGCTTGCGCAGGCGCGCAGGCGGCAAGCGTCGACGAACTTGTCGCGAAGAACCTCGAAGCCCGCGGCGGCGTTGCCCGCCTGCAGGCGATCAGGACGCTAAAGGCCGAAGGCAAGTTGCTGTTCGGCGGCCAGTTCGAGCTCGGCCTCGCGCAATACCAGAAGGCGCCCGAGTCCATCCGCAACGAGGCGAGCCTGCAGGGCCTCACCGCGGTGCAGGCCTGGGATGGCAAGGACGGTTGGCAGATTTCGCCGTTCCAGGGCCGCAAGGATCCCGAGAAGATGACGCCCGACGACGCCAAGGCGTTCGCCGACGACGCGCCGATCGGCGGTCCGCTGTTCGACTGGCAAGCGCGCGGCAGCAAGGTCGAATACCTCGGCAGCGAGGACGTCGACGGCACCGAGGCGCACAAGCTCAAGGTCACCCTGAAGAACGGCGACGTCGACTACGTCTATCTCGATCCGGACCACTGGCTGGAAATCCGCGTCGTCGCGCAACGCATGGTGCGCGGCACGCAGGTCGAGAGCAGCAGCGACTACGGCGACTACGAGGAAGTCGCGGGCGTGTATTTCCCATTCTCGATTTCGACGGTCAACAAGGCCGACGGCAGCAACCAGCAGGTAACGATCGAAAAGATGGAGGCGAACGTGCCGCTGGACGACGCGTTGTTCGCGTTCCCGGCTGCGGTCGCCGCCAAGGGAGCAGGCCAATGAGGCATTCCAGCAAGCAATCCGCGCGGGTGGCCGCGGTCACACTCGCCACGGTTGTCGGTGGCAGCGCCATGGCCGCCAACCCTCCCGCGGCGAGCGCGCCGCGCTTCGATGCCGGCGTCATTTCCGGCCTCGGTGCACGCAACATCGGTTCTGCCCAGATGAGCGGTCGCATCGCCGCGCTCGACGCGGTGCCGGGCAAGGACGGCAAGACCACGTTGTTCGTCGGTGCAGCCTCCGGCGGCGTGTGGAAGTCTACCGATGGCGGCACCACGTTCAAACCGGTGTTCGACAAGCAGCCGGTGCAGTCGATCGGCGCGATCGCGATCGATCCATCCCACCACGACACGATCTGGGTCGGCACGGGCGAATCGTGGACGCGCAATTCGGTGTCGATCGGCAATGGCATCTACAAGTCGACCGACGGCGGCGAGACGTGGACGCACATGGGTCTCGACGCTTCCGAGCGCATCGCCAAGCTGATCGTCGATCCGCGCAACGGCAGCGTCGTTTATGCGTGCGTGCCGGGCAAACTGTGGAGCGATTCGAGCGATCGCGGCCTGTACAAGACCAGCGACGGCGGCAAGAGCTGGCAGCTGTTGTTGAAGGGGCGCAACCTCTCGACCGGCTGCTCCTCGATCAGCCTCGATCCGAAGAACCCCGACGTCGTGTTCGCCGGCCTGTGGGATTTCCGCCGCAAGGCCTGGACGTTCCGTTCCGGCGGCGAGTCGGCGACGGCCGAATCCGGCAGCGGCCTGTTCCGCTCCACCGATGGCGGTCGCAGCTGGACCGAAACCACCGATGCGGCGAACAAGGGTTTCCCGAAGAAGCCATACGGCCGCATCGCGGTCGCGGTGGCGCCGTCGGCATCGAACATCGTCTACGCACTGGTCGAATCGACCGACTCGGCGTTGTATCGCTCGGATGACGGCGGCAAGACCTGGGACAAGCGCGACAAGAGCCAGATGATGGTGTGGCGTCCGTTCTATTTCGCCAACCTGGTCGTCGATCCGACCAACCCGGAGCGCCTGTTCAAGCCGGATCTCGCGTTGATCCAGAGCCAGGACGGCGGCAAGAGCTTCGCCAATGTCGGCGGCGGCACGCATGGCGACCACCACGCGATCTGGATCGATCCGACCGACGTGCAGCACGTCATCAGCGGTGACGACGGTGGCCTCTGGCAGTCGTACGATGGCGGCAACAAGTGGTGGAAGCAGAACAACCTGCCGGTGTCGCAGTTCTACCATGTCAGCGTCGACAGCTCCGATCCATTCCATGTGTACGGCGGCCTGCAGGACAACAGTGCGTGGGTCGGCGACAGCGCGTATCCCGGCGGCATCACCAACCAGCGCTGGGAAAACATGTACGGCGGCGACGGCTTCTGGGTGTGGGAGGATCCGTCCGATGCCGACTACCTGTATGCGGAGGCGCAGGGCGGAACGATCGGGCGCATCAACCGTCACACGCATGAGGTCCGCTCGATCCAGCCATTGGCCGGCAAGGGCGAGAAGCTGCGCTGGAACTGGAACACGCCGATCGCGCTGAGTCCGAACGAGAAGGGCACGCTATACGTTGGCGCGCAGTTCCTGTTCCGTTCGCGCGACCACGGCCAGAGCTGGGACCGCATTTCCCCCGATCTCACGAGCAACGATCCCGCCAAGCAGAAGCAGGAAGAATCGGGCGGCATCACGGTCGACAACTCCGCCGCCGAGATGCACACGACGATCTACTCGATCAGCGAATCGCCGAAGGCGGCCGGCACGATCTGGGTCGGCACCGATGACGGCAACGTTCAGCTGACCCGCGACGATGGCAAGAGCTGGAGCAATGTCGGTGCGAACATCAAGGGCGTGCCGGCGAATTCGTGGGTGTCGTGGGTGCAGGCGAGTGGCTTCGACCCCGGCTCAGCACTGGTCGCGTTCGATCGCCACACGTTCGGCGACATGGCGCCGTACGTCTACCAGACGCGCGACTATGGTCGCAGCTGGACCGCGCTGCTGGCGCCGAAGGCCGACAAGGGCGTGCGTGGCTACGCGCACGTGATCAAGGAAGACCCGCACAAGCAGGGCCTGCTCTACCTCGGCACCGAGTTTGGACTGTGGATATCGCCCGACGGCGGACGCGAGTGGGCCGCGTTCAAGGGCGCCGATTTCCCCGCGGTCGCGGTGCGCGATCTCGCGTTCCAGCAGCGCGACGCCTCGCTCGCACTGGCCACGCATGGACGCGGCATCTGGATCATCGACGACCTCACGCCGCTGCGCGCGCTCGACGACGCGATGCTCGCGCGCGAGGCCGGTTTCCTCGCCACGCGTCCGGTGCAGCAGCGCATCAACGCATTCGGTGGCTGGTCCGAAGGCGATGCGGCCTTCAGCGGACCGAATCCGCCGAATGGCGCCGAGATCACCTATTACCAGAAGAGCCGCCACCTGTTCGGCAAGCTGAAGATCGAGGTGCTCGACGACAAGGGCGTGGTGCTCGACACGATTCCGGCGAGCGTGCGTCGTGGCATCAATCGCGTCAGCTGGCAGATGCGCGCGAAGCCGCCGCGCGTGCCATCGGCGGCGCAGGTCGCGTTCAACTCGACCCAGGGGCCGCGCGTCCCGCCCGGCACGTACACGGTGCGCATGACCAAGGGCAAGGAAGTCTACGAGACGAAGATCGACGTCGCACTCGATCGTCGTGCGACCTATTCGGTGGCCGACCATCGCGCGCAATTCGACGCCGCAATGCGCGTGAGCGGCCTGTTCGGCAAGATGACCGATCTCGTGTATCGGATCAACGCGGTGCGTGCGCAGGCCGATGCGAGCGCGGCGAAATTGCCCGCCGGCGACGCCACGCGCAAGCAACTCGCGGCGCTCTCGGACCAGGCCGACACGATCCGCAAGAAGATCGTCGCGACCAAGGAGGGTGGTGCGATTACCGGCGAGGAACGCCTGCGCGAGCACATGGACACGCTGTACGGCGCGATCACGTCCTGGGACGGGAAGCCGACCGACTACCAGCTCGCGCGCATCGACGCGCTTGAGAGCGAACTCGGTGACGTCGAGAAACAGTTCGCCGGTCTGCAGAATGGCCAACTCGCCACGACCAACGCAAAGCTGCGCGAAGGCAAGCTGCCCGAGATTAAGGTGCCGACCGATGTGCCGGTGGCGCAATCGCTGACCAGTCCATCGCAGGTCGAGGCGCACGCGCCTTGGGAGCGCGATTGAGTTTGCCTGGTGGCGGGGCGCGTCGCTGCGCGACCGCGTCCCGCCCGCCGGCATCGGTCGCGCACCGGGGCGATCCCCCGGAAGAGTGGTATGGGGATACGCAGGCGCTGTTCGGCCCTCGGTCCTCCGCAGCGATCAGTGCCCCGCACCCGCCGCGACATTGCCGAACGGCGGCTTGGCGAACCAGACGACCGGAATCATCGCGAGGAACAGTGCGGTGCACACCAGGAACACGTCGTTGACGCCAAGCGTGAACGCCTGCCGCGTGACGACCGCTTCGATGATGCTCCAGCTGCGCGCGGCGGGAACGCCGAGTGCACTCAGGCCGTTGAGGTAATCCATCGCCGCAGGGCTGGCGCTGTTGATGTGTTCGGCGAGCTGGGCGTGGTGGTATTCGCCGCGATGCTGCCACAGCGTGACCGAAACGGCGGTCGAGATGCTTGCCGCGATCGTGCGCGAGAAGTTCGCCAGTCCTGACGCCGAGGCGATCTGGTGCGGTTCCAGTCCCGACAGGAAGATCTGGTTCAGCGGGATGAAGAAGCACGGGATGCCGATGCCCATGATGAAGCGCGGCCAAAGCAGCTGGTTGAACGCGGCATTGTCCGGGAAGGTCGCGAACCAGTACGAGCTGACCGCGAACACGATGAACGCGAACGTGACGACCGAGCGCAACTCGAGCTTCTGGATGTTCTTGCCGATGATCGGCGAGACGAGAAACGCGAGGATGCCGACCGGCGCGGTCGCGAGGCCGGCCCACGACGCGGTATAGCCGAGCACGGTCTGCAGCCACAGCGGGTAGACCACGTTGATGCCGAAGAAGCCGAACATGCCGAACGACATCGCGGCGACGCCGACCAGGAAGTTGCGCTTCCTGAACAACGACAGGTCGACCACCGGATGCTTGTCGGTCAGCTCCCAGGCGATGAAGAACGTGATGCAGACCACCGCGATGATCGCGAGTGCGACGATCAGCTGCGAGGAGAACCAGTCCTTGTCGTTGCCGTTGTCGAGCATGAACTGCAGGCAGCCGACGCCGATGACGAGCAGCACCAGGCCGACCGTGTCGACCGGCGTCTTCACGATCACCGACTCGCGCTTGTGCAACAGGGTCCAGGTGATCGCGATCGCGAGCAGGCCTACCGGCACGTTGATGTAGAAGATCCACGGCCACGAGAAATTGTCGGTGAGGTAGCCGCCGAGGATCGGGCCGAAAATCGGCGCAACCACCACCGTCATCGCCCACAGCGCGAGCGCGAGACCCTTCTTGTCGATCGGATAATTGTTGAGCAGCAGGCTCAGGCTGAGCGCGACCATCGGACCGGAACCGGCACCCTGCAACAGGCGGCCTACCACCAGCATCGGCATGCTGGTCGCCATGCCGCACAGGGTCGAGCACAGCACGAACAGCAATGCCGACACGCAGAACGCGCGCACCTCGCCGAACTGGCGCCCGATCCAGCCGCTGACCGGTTGCATGATCGCGCTGGCGAGCGAGTACGAACTGATCGCCCAGGTGCCTTCCTGCGGACTCACGCCGAGGCTGCCGGCGATGTGCGGCACCGACACGTTGACGATCGTGATGTCGAGCACTTCCATGAACGTCGCGAACGCAATCGCCACGGTCAGCAGCGCGAGTGGCGCGCCGTGCAGGGGCGGCAACGGCGTGCGCTGCTCCGGGGAGGCAGCCATCGGGGCGTTCCTCAGTGCGCGCCGGGAAGGTTCGCGGCGACGATCGCGTCGGCTTCGGCGTCGGCCTTGGCGATGTCGCGCGCGTAGACGTCGGTTTGCGCAACCGCGGCACTGTTGCCGGTATCGGCGAGCATGCGCCCGGAGCGTTCGTGCGTGTCGACCTTGACCGATGTCGACAGGCCGATACGCAACGGCGTCTTCTCCAGTTGCTTCGGATCGATCGAGATGCGCACAGGCACGCGTTGCACCACCTTTATCCAGTTGCCGGACGCGTTCTGCGGCGGCAGCAGCGCGAACGCGGAACCGGTGCCGGCAGCGAGACCGACGACCTTGCCTTCGAACTCCACCGCGCCGCCGTACAGGTCGCTCTCCACCTTTGCCGGCTGGCCGATGCGGATATGCGCGAGCTGGCTTTCCTTGAAGTTCGCATCGACCCACAGGTCGTGCAGCGGGATGATCGTCAGCAACGACTGGCCAGGCTGCACGCGGCTGCCGACCTGCACGCTGCGCTGCGCGACGTAGCCTCCGATCGGCGCGACGATCGCGTTGCGCTCGGCATTGATCCACGCCTCGCGAAACGCAGCCTTCGCCTGCATCACGGATGCGTTGCGGGCGACATCGGTGCCGTCGACCAGTGCATGCGAGGCGGCCGATTGGCGCGTGGCGAGATCGAGTGCGGTCTTGGCGGTCTCGACGGCCTCGCGCGCATGCGCGACTTCCTCCGTCGCGATCGCCTTGTCGGCGAGCAGTGGCTGGCGACGTTGCAGGTCCGCCTGCGCGCGCGACAGGTCGAGTCGTCGCGCGTCGATCGCGGCGTCGTACTGCGAGGCCATCGCGGTCTGCTGGCGCACCTGGCGGACCGCGCTCGCGAGCGCGCTCTTCGCCTTCGCGAGAGCCACGTCGGCATCGGTCGGATCGAGCTTGACCAGTGCCTGGCCGGCCTCGACGCGCTGGGTGTCGTCGACGAGCACCGCGACGACGGTGCCCGGTACCTGCGCGGAAAGGACCACCTGGTTGCCGCTGACATAGGCGTCGTCGGTGACTTCACGTTGCGACCAGATGAACAGCCACAGAAGGTACCAGGCGATGCCGGCCAGCACGAACACCAGCGCGATGACGAAAAGGATGGCGCGCCGCTTGCCATTGCCGTTCGTTGCGCCGTCCTGCGTGTCGGCGGTAAGAGGGGTGGAAGCGCTCATCGTGCGTCGGCTCGTTCGGATTGAATCGGGGAGAGTGAGTTCGCATCGGCTGCGAGCGGATCGGCGTCGACGTGGTAGCCGCCGCCGAGCGCCTTGGTCAAGGCGATCTGGGTCGAGATGGCCTGTGCGTCGAGCGTGATCGCGGCGTCACGTTGCTCGATCACCTGCGCCTGCGCGGCGAGCACGCTGCGGTCGTCGGCGACGCCCTGGCGCACGCGCGCGGCGGCGCTGCCTTCGAGCGCGCGTATGGCGCCGATTTGGCCTTGACGTTCGCGCCTGCGCGCGTCGATCTGCGCAAGACTCAGCGCCTGTGTCGCGACATCGCGCGCGGCATCGACGACGGTTGCATCGTATTGCGAGGCAGCGGCATCGAGCTGTGCCTGCGAAACGGCGTAGTTCGCCTTGAGCTGTCCTCGGCCGAAGATCGGCAGGTGAACGGCCGGGCCGATGCCGCCCATGCGGCTGCCGGCAGTGAGCAGCTTGTCGAGATCGACCGACTGCAGGCCGACCATCGCGCCGAGGCTGATGTCGGGGTAGAACTGCGCACGCGCCTGGTCGACGCGACGCATTGCGGCTTCCACCCGCCAGCGACTCGCCGCGATGTCGGGGCGGCGCGCGAGCAGGTCGAGACCGACGCTGCCGGGCAGTGCCGCGTCGACGGCGGGCAATGGGCGTGCTTCAAGTTTCGGCAGGTCGGCCGGGGCGACGCCGAGGAGTCCCGCGAGCGCGGCGAGGCGAATTTTCGCGGCGCCGGCGTAACCCGCCTGCATTTCGCGCGCGCCAGCGAGGCGCGCATCGGCCTGGTGCACCAGATCGGGCTGGTCGATGCCACGGTCCACGCGCTTGACCGACAGCGCGCGATAGCGCTGCAGCACGACGATCGAGTCGCCGGCGAGTGCGAGGTGCGCCTGGTCGGATTGCCAGCCGAAATAGGTGTCGGCGATCGCGCTGGTCAGCATGAGGCTCGCCGCGCTGCGCTCGGCTTGTGCTGCGCGCGCTTCGTCGACGGCGGCGGCGACCGCCGCGCGCGTCTTGCCCCAGAAATCGAAGTCGTACTGGAACTGCAGGCTCAGGTCGCCCTGGTTGTACCAGGTGAAACCGAGGAAGCGCGGTGGAATCAGGCCGTTCTCGCTCAGGCGCTGGCGTTGCACCTGCCCATTCGCCTGCGACGAGAGGCCGCCCTGGGCGCGCGCGATTTCGACCGCGCTCAATGCAACCGTCAGGCGCTTGTGCGCTTCGTCGAGCGTCGGTGCACCGGCCAGCGCCTGTTCGACGAGGCGATCAAGTTGCGGGTCGGCGTAGCGTTTCCACCACTGAGCATCCGGCCATGTGCCATTGTCAGGCACGGACACGCCGGCGAGCGGCGCTTCGTCGCGCAGGGCCGGACGATCCGGCTTCGGGGGAATCGAGCAAGCCGCCAGCGCAACAACGCAGGCGGCGACGAGCATGAGGCGGCGGGCGGGTGCGGCCATTGAATCCACGTTGCTGGGTACGTTGAGGGCATTGCGCCGCTGACGTGGCGCTGCAGGCGATTGCGCGGCCTGTCCTAAAACAATACCAGACAGTTCTGTATTTGTCTCCACTCGGTTTTCGCGCCCGCCGCGGTGATGGAGGAGTCAGCGATAGTCGCGGTGGCACGCCTCGCAGGCGTTCGTGATCGTGGTCAGCGCCTCGGCCTGGCGCAGGCAGTCCGCGCCTGGCTCCCAGGCGGTGACCACCTTGCCGAAATCGCGCATGTACTGGCTCAGCACGCGGTCCCTGCTGCCGGTAGCGAGCAGGGCCGGTTCGAGGTCGCCGGCGAGCAGGCGCAGATGCTCCGATGCCCGCTGCAGCACGGGCGACGGGCACGTTCCGCCCTTCGCCGCGTTGCGTGCATCGCCGAGTTCGTGCTGCATCACGTTCATCAGCGCGCGCGGCCACGCATTGCGCCGCTGCAACGCGTTCGCGAGCGTCATCGCGAACAGGCCACCGATGACGGCGCCGACGACCAGGCAGACGAGATAGCGCATGTCAGGCCGGGCCGTCCTGCTTGCGTCGCTTGAGGTTCGCCAGCAGCAGGGTGCCAAGGCCAAGCAGGATCTCGTCGATGAAGGGAATGAAATCCGGAATCAGCAGGTCGACGAAGAACAGGACGGCCGTGATCATCGCCAGGCGCGGGAAGCGCAGACCTTCGGCCCAGCGCAGCAGCGGTCGCGTCAGCGGGTTCGCCATCGTCGTGTCTCCTGATCGCGCCCGGTGCAACGGCGCGTGGCGATGATACGCTGCGCGCCGCATGGATACCCCGACCCACGCTGAACGCTTCCGCGGAATCGACCGCCTCTACGGTGCCGGCAGCATCGAGCGCCTCGCGCAGGCGCACGTGTGCATCGTCGGCATCGGCGGAGTCGGTTCGTGGGCGGTCGAGGCGCTCGCACGCAGTGGCGTCGGTCGCCTCGCCCTCATCGATGCCGACGAAGTCTGCGTCAGCAACACGAACCGCCAGCTGCACGCGCTCGACGGCGAGTACGGCAAGGCCAAGGTTGCGGTGATGGCCGATCGCGCGCGCGCGATCAATCCGGCGATCACCATCGACGCGATCGGGCAGTTCCTCACGCCGGCCAATCTCCCCACACTGCTCGACCGTGGATACGACCTCGTCATCGACGCCTGCGACGCATTCCGCGTCAAGGTCGAGATGATTGCCTGGTGCCGGCGGCGCAAGTTGCCGTTGATCACGATCGGTTCGGCCGGTGGTCGTACCGATCCCACGCTCGTCAACGTGCGCGACCTGTCGAAGACCGAACATGATGCGATGCTGGCGCTGGTGCGCAAGAAGCTGCGTGAGGAATTCAACTTCCCGCGCGGGCCCAAGCGCTACTTCGGTGTGCAGGCGGTCTATTCGCGCGAGAACGTGCGCTATCCGCAGGCCGACGGCAGCGTCTGCGGCACGCGGCCTGAGAGTAGCGATTCGATGAAGCTCGATTGCGGCGGTGGCCTCGGTGCGGCGACGCACGTTACCGCGGCGTTCGCGTTCGCGGCGGTGTCGCGGGCTCTGGCCAGGCTGCTGAAGGTGGCGTAGGGCGGTACGCGCAAAGCGCGTGCCGCCGCCGCTTGCGCGCGAACGTCCGGGGCAGGGGTGCGGCGGGACTCGCCGCTGCGCAGCTCGACCCGCCCTACTGCAGGCCGAACAGATTGCGGGCGTTGTGCGTGGTCGCCCGTGCGATCGCTTGCGGGTCTTCGCGGCGCAAAGTCGCGACCGTGGCCAGCACTTCGGACAAGTGCGACGGCTCGTTGCGCTCGCCGCGATGCGTCGCCAGCGGCTGGTCGGGCGCATCGGTTTCCAGCAGCAGGAATTCCAGCGGCATGGTCGCGACGAGGCCGCGCAACTTGTTCGCGCGCTCGTAGGTGATCGGGCCTCCGAGACCGATCAGGAAGCCTAGCTTCCACAGTTGGCGCGCCTGTTCTTCGCTGCCGGAAAAACTGTGCACGACGCCACGCAGTCCGCCGACGCGGCGCAGCGTGGCGATGACCTCGTCGACCGCGCGGCGCGCGTGCAGGATAAGCGGCAGGCCGAATTCGCGCGCGAGTTCGAGCTGGCGCAGGAAGTACAGCCGCTGCTGGTCGGGGTCGAGGCCTTCGACGAAGAAATCGAGGCCGCATTCGCCGACGGCAACCGGGCGTTCGCGTTCGAGCCAGTCGCGCAGCGCATCGAGGTGTCCGGGCCGATGCTCGGCGAGGAACATCGGATGCAGTCCCCATGCCGGATGCAGGCCTTCGTGCGCCGCGCACAACGCGCGCAGCTTGTCGAATCCGGCGCATGCGACTGCGGGGATGACCTGTGCCGTTACGCCGGCGGCCCGCGCGCGAGCAATGACCGCGTCGCGGTCCTGATCGAACTCGGCCGCGTCGAGGTGACAGTGCGAGTCGATCAGCGGACGGATCGGTGTGCTCCGCTGTTTGGCGGTGGAAGATTGCGCAGGATCTCCGGCAGCGCGTGGGTCGAGTGGCCGCGGGTGTCGGTGGACGTCGTTGCATTCTGGTCGATGCCCGCCGTGGCGGTCGCGCCGGTGTTGTCCGGATCGAGCCAGTCGCGCAGGCGCGCCGCGGCACTCGACCCGGTCCAGCCGACCGACAGCTTGCCGTAGCAGTCGTAGCCGTTGTTCGGCTGGCTCGGCGAGACGTCGCTGCACAGGGCGCTGCCGCCGGAGAGCGTGCCGATCAGGCGCCGGTCCGGCGAGAGGCTGCCGGCCGCGCTGAACAGGCCCGAGCCGGACGAACCGCCCTCGGTCGTGCCCTGGCTGTAGGGACCCGCATGCCAGTGGGTCGAGCTGCCATTGGTGGAGGAGATGCAACCGTCCATCGTCGTCGGTCGCGGGCCGGAGGTGACCTTCTTGACGTCGCCGGACGGGTGGTGGATGCCGATGGTGCCGCCGGGCGCGTTGCCGCTGGCGTCCCAGCCGGCGTAGTAGAGGTTCCAGTCGGTATCCGGCGTTCCGGCGAGTTCGACCAGGGTGAAATCGGTATCGGCGCGCGTCGCGCGCAGGGTCGCGCCGTGCTGGTCGTCGTTGAAGTAACCGCCCGATGGCGCGACGTTGCTGCCGCACTGGGTCGACTGGTAGTTCCAGTAGACGACCATCGATTGCGGCTCCGAAGCCGTCGACATGCAATGGTGCGCGGTCAGGAACCAGTTGCGGCGGTCGTGCGGCACGTCGGCGACGAGCGTGCCGGTGCAGATGTAGGTGCCGCTGCCGTCGTCGGCGTCGAATTCGTAGTGGCCGACCGCGCGGATCTCGTTCGGGTAGGGCTGGCCGAGCGGGCAGGCGACGTTGATGTTGCAGGCGCCGGAATCGCCCACGTCCGACACCGCCTTGCTGCGCTTGAACAGGTCGCGGAATCCGGCGCCGACGCGGCTGATCTCCAGCTGCGCCGCACCGACCGATGCGCGTGGCGGCACGCGCAGTTCGACCGTGGCGGTATCGCCGGGCACGACCGCGGAATGGAAGGTGCCATCGAGCGCATCCGCGCTCGTGTACGGACCCTGGTAGAAATCATCGGCGCCGATCAGATACAGCGTTGCCCCGCGCGGCAGCGCGAAGTGCGCGAATGCGAGGCGCAGGTCGGTCGCGCCGGTTGCGCGCACGCGCACGCGCCAGAGTCGCGAGCCGTCATCGAGCGTGTCCCAGCGCCCTTGCGCATCGGGCGTGATCGAAACGCGGTTCGACGCGGCCACCTTCTGCCGCTTGTCGCGCACGCCATGGGTACTTTGCATGCGGTCGGCGTCGCGTCGAAGCTGCGCGGCGTCCACCGCTCCGGCATCTTCGATCGGAACGTCGACGCCGGCCTTGGCCGGATTTGCAAGGCTGTAGGGGGGCTCGCCGTGGCGCGCGGATGCGGGCAGCACCACGAATGCGGCGGCAACGCCGAGCGCGCAGGCAAGGGCGGCAGTGGAACGGAAGATTCGATGCATGGCAGCCTCCTTGGCGTCGACGGAAGCATAGGCCGTGCAGGCGCGCGGAGCGAGTCCCTCGCAGTGCCAGCTGTGCGGCGGTTCAGCAAGCCTCGTCAGTGCCAGCCAGCGAGCAGTCCGAAGCACGCTGCGACGAGCAGCATCGCCACACCGATGATCGTGCCGATGCCAACCACGATGCCGAGCGCGCTGCGTGGCCTGCCGGTGGCCGCGAACCACACGATCAGCGCGAGCATGCCGAGCCAGGGCAGGGCGAGCAGCAGCATGATCGCGGCGTCGTTCTGGTTGTTGCCGATGCCGAGCAGCCCGACGACCAGCGCGTAGCCGCCGATCAGCATGCCCCATGCGCAGGCCACGCCGAGCAGCAGGGAACCTTGTCCGCCCTGGGCTGGTGGCCGGGCCACGACGTCTCGATCATTCATGCGGCACTCCCGTTCATGGATAGCTGCGTTCGGCACGACGGCGCAGTGCATCCAATTGCTGCACGCGATCATCGCGGTAGAACAGGTTGAAGGTGTCGAATGGAATCAGGCGGCCGTCCGGCTGCGCGATGTGCACGCACGACTTCTTCACCGCGCGCAGGTCGAACGAATGCGCGTCGATGAACTGCATGATCAGCACGCGGAACACGTTGCGATAGCCCCAGTCCTGCGGCGCCTGCACCTGCGGCAGGCAGCACAGCAGGTCGGACAGCGAGCACGCCTGCGACTCCGGCGAATGGTTCGTCGCGAACAGTTCGAACACGTGCGCGCGCAGCGCCTCGTCCCGCTCCACCACGATGGTGTTGCGACCCTTCGCGATCAGCGTTTCCGGCGACACGAAACGCGTCAGCGGCACGGTCGCATCGCCGAGTTTGAGCGCGTAGGCCATCGCGAGGCAGTCGGGATTGCACGGCACCGGGATCAGGTCGTCCGGCTCGAACACCTGCGTCTGTTCGAGGATGCGCCGGCGTACTTCGGTGAGCGTCAGGCGGTCGCGCGCGGGATCGTAGTTCTCGAGCCTCCCTGCAGCCTGGATCGGCTGGAACGTCACGCCGCGCACGCAGGGTTGTTTCAGCGCGAACTCGATGATCTCGCCGAGCTCGCCGTCGTTGAGGCCCTTCTTGACGGTGACGACGAGAGTCGTCGATATGTCGTGTTCGTTGAGCCGATCGAGTGCGCGGCGGCGGACTTCCGACAGCTTCGCGCCGCGAAGGTCCTGGTGTACCTCGTCGCGCAGAGAATCGAACTGCAGGTACAACTCGAAACCCGGCTCGTATTGTTTCAGGCGCGCGGCGAAGTCAGGCTCCTTCGCGATGCGCAGGCCATTGGTATTGACCATAAGATGCCGGATCGGACGTTGCTTTGCGGCATCGAGGATCGCGAAAAAATCCGGGTGCAGGGTCGGCTCGCCGCCCGAAATCTGCACGACATCGGGTTCGCCCTCGTTGGCGACGACCGCGTCGAGCATGCGCTCGACCGTGGCAAGGTCGCGATAACCCGGCCGGTGCGGGCCGGAGTCGGCGTAGCAGATCGGGCAGCGCAGGTTGCAGTGGTCGGTGATCTCGACCAGCGACAGGCAACTGTGCTGCATGTGTTCCGGACACAGGCCGCAGTCGTAGGGACAGCCCCAGCGCTGTTCGGTGTTGAAGCGCCGCGGCAATTCGGGCGCCTTGATGAATACTTCGCGTGCCTTGCGGTAGTACGCGGCGTCATCGGCGATCAGCACGCGCTCGCGGCCGTGTTCGGGGCACCATTTCTCGAGGAAGACCCTGTCGTCCTTGAGCAGGATCTTCGCCTCGACCCGCGCGAGGCAGGTCGAGCAGATCGACACGGCGCTGTCATAGAACAGGTACGGCCTTACCTTCGCGCCCACATGGCTCTCCCCAGACGAGGCAGGTCGCGACAGTAGTAGCACAGCCCGGCGATGCACAGCAGCTGGATGCCGGAGAGGAAGCCGAAATACGCATACGGCACCGGCTTGATTGCATCGACCAGCAGGCGGAACGCGAGGTAGGCGACCATGAAGGCCCGGAAGCGGTCGCCGCTTTGCGCGAACGCATCGCGGCGTCGATGCAGCAGCAGCGCGAGCGCGGCAAGGAACACGATTTCGTAGAGCTGGGTCGGATGGCGAGCGATGCCGTCGCCGAAATCGATGCCCCACGGCAGGACGGTCGGATTGCCGAAGGTGTGATCGGCGAGTCCGGCAAGGAAGCAGCCGACGCGTCCGATCGCGATGCCGACAATCAGTGGCAGCGCGAACGCGTCGCCGCTGGAACCGCGCGCTCCGATCGCGCGCTTGGCAATCTCGACGCCGGCGAGGCCACCGAGCAGCGCACCCACGATCGTCTTGCCCTCGAGCAGGTGGCGCCAGTCCGGGAATTGTGCGAACGCCGATAGCGGATCCTCGATCCAGAAGCCGAGTTTCGCGCCCAGTGCTGCGCCGAGGATGGCGCCGAAACCGATCCACACGCTGCGGTCGCGATCCTCGAGCACCGGCAGCGCCAGGCGCCGCCGCTCGCGCAGGAACAGGCGGAAGCCGACAAAGTAGGCGAGGACTTCGATCAGTGAATGCAGCGCAACCGGCGTCATCCGGCGCTCAGTCGCGGTGCGCGGCGTTGCGGTCGCGACCGGCTCCGAGCCGCCGGTCGATGCCGCCGAACAGCTTCTTGAACAGGCGCGACAGCTTGCCGCGTCGGGTCTTGCGCAACTTCTCGTCCTCGCTCGTGAGCCACGCGACCTGGATCACGCGCCGTTCGCCTGCGTGCGGCAGGTGGCCATGGAACGAGTTGTCGGCGCGGCGGAACGCAACGAGCGTGCCGTAGAGCGGACGCACCTCGGGCACGGCGAGGTCGTCGATGTCGTCGAAGCGGTTGAGGAAACGCAGGCAGCCTTCGCTGATGTCGGGCCAACTTTCGTTCAGGTAGACGAGGGCGGTGGCGATCTTCGATTTGCTGTCCGTGTGGATGGTGCCGTGACGCAGATTCAGCGACCGGCAAAGCGTGACCAGACTCGGATGCCGGCCAAGCTGTGGGATGCCGAGGCGCGCGCCGATCGCGTCGGCGAATGCCGGCGAGGTCAGCTCGTCGACGAGTCGATTCACCGAGATGCCGCAATCGGCGGCTTCGTGCGGGAAGAAACCCGCGTTGCCATAGCGCGGAAAATCCCGGGCCAGATCGGCGGCCGCTGTCGCGGGCAACTGTTCGCGGGCGATCAGGAATGCGAACGGCTGCTCGCAAACCAGGGTGTCGGGACGATCGAGGCGGGCGGGATCGAGAAGGCCCGCCGGCGCGGCGTCGATAGGAGGGGCAACAGCGTGCATTGCGAGAGCGAACCCTGAACGGACGCGCGATTGTAGCCGCGAGGCGGGGGCATTGCGGGTGGACACGAGCCGACGCGACCCCTAGAATTTGCGCTCGCCTTGATTCCTTTTCAGCCCCACGGACTGGCTCGCGCCCGCCCGCGGGTACTGTCGCACCCGGATCGACGCGGTTCCGGTGCCTCCACGACCAGCATGGGCGAACGCATGACGACTCCAGCTCTCCTCGCACTTGCCGACGGCAGCGTTTTCCGCGGCACCTCCATTGGCGCGGACGGGCAGACCAGCGGTGAAGTCGTGTTCAACACGGCGATGACCGGCTACCAGGAGATCCTCACCGATCCGTCCTACGCGCAGCAGATCGTCACCCTGACCTATCCGCATATCGGCAACACCGGATGCAACGCCGAGGACGCCGAATCGTCGCGAGTGCACGCGGCCGGCCTCGTGATTCGCGACCTGCCGCTCGCGGCGAGCAACTGGCGTTCGCAGGAAACGCTCGACGCGTACCTGAAGCGCAACGGCATCGTCGCGATCGCCGACATCGACACGCGCCGCCTGACCCGCATCCTGCGCGACACCGGAGCGCAGAACGGCTGCATCGTCGCCGGCGCCGAGGTTTCGGAACAATCCGCGCTCGGCGCCGCGCGCGCGTTCCCGGGCCTCAAGGGCATGGATCTGGCCAAGGTCGTATCGGTGCGCGAACGGCACGTCTGGCGCGAAGGCAGCTACGACCTCGACCATGCCGCCTTCACCCTGCCGGCTGCGCGCTTCCGCGTCGTCGCGTACGATTTCGGCGTGAAGCAGAACATCCTGCGCATATTGGCCGACCGCGGCTGCGAGGTCACCGTCGTGCCGGCGCAGACACCGGCGAGCGAGGTGTTCGCGCTGCGCCCGGACGGCGTGTTCCTTTCCAACGGTCCGGGCGATCCGGAGCCGTGCGACTACGCGATCGCGGCGATCCGCGAGTTCATCCGCGCCAAGGTGCCGACCTTCGGCATCTGCCTCGGCCACCAGCTGCTGGGACTCGCCGTCGGCGCGCGCACGCTCAAGATGAAGTTTGGCCATCACGGCGCAAACCACCCGGTCATCGACCTCGACAGCGGCCGCGTGATGATCTCGAGCCAGAACCACGGCTTCGCGGTCGACGAAGCGAGCTTGCCCGTGAATGCGCGCGCGACCCATCGCTCGCTGTTCGACGGCTCGCTGCAAGGCATTGCGCTGGCGGATGCGCCGGCGTTCGGCTTCCAGGGTCACCCGGAAGCGAGTCCCGGCCCGCACGACGTGGCCGGTTTGTTCGATCGGTTCATCCACCTGATGGAGGCGCGCGCGGCTGCCGCGGCGTAAACGACATGATCAAGCAACGTACCCTCACTCTCGCCATTGCCGGCCTGTTCGCGCTCTCCGCAGCCGACAGCGCGCTCGCGCGCAAGCACCACCATGCCGCCGCGCAGAAACCGGCGGAAGCGGTTGCGCCTGCAGTCGAGACCAAGGCGTCGCAGCCGATCGGCAAACTGGTCGAATACACCGAACTCGAACAGCGTGTCGGCAGCGATCTCGTGATCGAAACCACGTTCGACACGGTCCGTCGCGGCAAGCTGATCAAGTACACGAACCCGGGGCTGACGATCCAGCTCGGCCCTGAGCACGGTTCGGTCGAGCTGACGGTTCCGCGCGAGACCATCCGCAACGTCAGCGTGGTGCTGCCGCCGGCGCAGGAAGCCGCGCCAGCCGCCGCGACCGCGCCGCCGCCCGCAACGACGCCGGCGCCCGCGAAGACGCAACCAGGTGCAAGCAGTGCCAAAAAGAACTGATCTGCGCACGATCCTCATCATCGGTGCCGGCCCGATCGTGATCGGGCAGGCCTGCGAGTTCGACTATTCGGGCGCGCAGGCTTGCAAGGCGCTGAAGGAAGAGGGCTATCGCGTCGTCCTCGTCAACTCGAACCCGGCGACGATCATGACCGACCCGGGTACGGCCGATGCGGTCTACATCGAGCCGATCAACTGGACCACGGTCGAGAAGATCATCGCCAAGGAGCGCCCCGACGCGCTGCTGCCGACGATGGGCGGACAGACCGCGCTCAACTGCGCGCTCGACCTCGCCGACCACGGCGTGCTGGAGAAATACGGCGTCCAGCTGATCGGCGCCTCGCGCGATGCGATCCGCATGGCCGAGGATCGCGAGCTGTTCCGCGTCGCGATGAAGGACATCGGCCTCGAATGCCCGCGTGCGCGCGTCGTGCGCACGTTCGAGCAGGCGGTCGAGGCGCAGGCCGACGTCGGCTATCCGACCATCATCCGCCCGAGCTTCACGCTCGGCGGCAGCGGCGGCGGCATCGCCTACAACAAAGAGGAATTCGAGGAAATCGTCAAGCGCGGCCTTGAGCTATCGCCCGTGCATGAGGTCCTGGTCGAGGAGTCCGTGCTCGGCTGGAAGGAGTTCGAGATGGAAGTGGTCCGCGACACCGCGGACAACTGCATCATCGTCTGCTCGATCGAGAATTTCGATCCGATGGGCGTGCACACCGGCGACTCGATCACGGTCGCGCCGGCGCAGACGCTCACCGACAAGGAATACCAGCGCCTGCGCGACGCCTCGATCGCGGTGCTGCGCAAGATCGGCGTCGATACCGGCGGCTCGAACGTGCAGTTCGGCATCAACGCGCAGGACGGCCGCGTCGTCGTCATCGAGATGAATCCGCGCGTGTCGCGCTCCTCCGCGCTCGCCTCGAAGGCGACGGGGTTCCCGATCGCCAAGGTCGCGGCGAAGCTCGCGGTCGGCTACACCCTCGACGAGCTCAGGAACGACATAACGGGTGGCAGGACGCCGGCCTCGTTCGAGCCGGCGATCGACTATGTCGTGACGAAGATCCCGCGTTTCGCGTTCGAGAAGTTCCCGGCCGCGGACGCGCGCCTCACCACGCAGATGAAGTCGGTCGGCGAGGTGATGGCGATCGGACGCACGTTCCAGGAGTCGCTGCAGAAGGCCCTGCGCGGGCTCGAAACCGGCAAGAACGGCCTCAATCCCAGCAAGGTCGATGCGTCCACTCCGGAAGGACTCGCGGTCCTCAAGCGCGAGCTGAAGGAGCCCGGTCCCGATCGCGTGTTCTACGTCGCCGACGCCTTCCGCGCGGGGCTGACGCAGGTTGACGTGTTCGCGCTGACGCACATCGATCCGTGGTTCCTCGTGCAGATCGAGGACCTGGTGCGGCACGAATCGGCGATCAAGGCCGGCGGATTGGCCGCGCTGGACGCGGCGCGCATGCGCAGCCTCAAGCGCAAGGGCTTTTCCGATGCGCGCCTGGCGGAACTGGTCGGCACCGACGAGAACGCGGTGCGCGCGCTGCGGCGTGCGTTCAACGTGCGCCCGGTATACAAGCGCGTCGACTCGTGTGCAGCCGAATTCGCCACGACCACGGCGTACATGTACTCGACCTACGAGGAAGAGTGCGAGGCCGAACCGACCGCACGCGACAAGGTCATCGTGCTCGGCGGCGGACCGAATCGCATCGGCCAGGGCATCGAGTTCGACTACTGCTGCGTGCATGCCGCCCTCGCACTGCGCGAGGACGGCTATGAAACGATCATGGTCAACTGCAATCCGGAGACGGTGTCGACCGACTACGACACCTCCGACCGCCTGTACTTCGAACCCCTGACGCTCGAGGACGTGCTCGAGATCGTCGACAAGGAAAAGCCGAAGGGCGTGATCGTGCAGTACGGCGGGCAGACCCCGCTCAAGCTCGCGCGCGCGCTCGAAGCCGCCGGCGTGCCGATCATCGGCACGAGCCCGGACAGCATCGATCTCGCCGAGGATCGCGAGCGGTTCCAGAAGCTGATCGAGAAGCTCGGCCTGCGCCAGCCGCCGAATCGCACCGCGCGCAACGCCGACGAAGCGCTCGCTCTCGCACGCGAGATCGGCTATCCGTTGGTCGTGCGCCCGAGTTACGTGCTCGGTGGCCGCGCGATGGAGATCGTGCATGACGACGCCGACCTGTCGCGCTACATTCGCGACGCCGTGCGCGTGTCGAACGATTCGCCCGTGCTGCTCGACCGCTTCCTCGACCATGCCGGTGAAGTCGATGTCGACATCGTCGCCGATGCCGAAGGCAACGTGCTGATCGGCGGCGTGATGGAGCACATCGAGGAAGCCGGCGTGCATTCGGGCGACTCGTCGTGCTCGCTGCCGCCGTATTCGCTCTCGCCCGGTACGCAGGATGAATTGCGCCGCCAGGTCGGCCTGCTCGCACGCGAACTGAAGGTCATCGGCCTGATGAACACGCAGTTCGCGATCCAGTCCGACGGCAACGGCGGCGACACGATCTACATCCTCGAAGTGAATCCGCGCGCATCGCGCACGGTGCCGTTCGTGGCCAAGGCGACCGGCGTCGCGCTGGCAAAGATCGCGGCGCGTTGCATGGTCGGCCAGTCGCTCGCGGCGCAAGGCGCGACACGCGAAGTCGTGCCCGACTACTACTCGGTCAAGGAAGCGATCTTCCCGTTCCTGAAATTCCAGAACGTCGATCCGATCCTTGGTCCCGAGATGCGCTCGACCGGTGAAGTCATGGGCGTCGGCCGCAACTTCGGCGCAGCGTTCGCGCGTGCGCACGAGGCCGCCGGGATCGCCGCGCCGCAGGGCGGCAAGGCGTTCCTGTCGGTGCGCGATGCAGACAAGACGCGCCTGCTGGATGTCGCGCGCGATCTGGTCCGACGCGGCTTCGGGCTGGTGGCGACCGGAGGTACGCATGCCTATCTTGCGGAGCACGGGGTCGACTGCGAGCGCATCAACAAGGTGCTCGAAGGCCGACCGCACGTCGTCGACCTGATCAAGAACGGCGAGATCGCGTTCATCGTCAACACCACCGAAGGCAAGCAGGCGATCGCCGACTCCTTCTCGATCCGGCGCGAGGCGTTGCAGCAGCGCGTGACCTACTCGACCACAGTCAGCGGCGCGAAGGCGTTGCTGCATTCGCTCGACTTCCGCGACAGCACCGACGTCAACAGCCTGCAGGAACTGCACAAGGAACTAGCGTGAAGCGACCCCCGATGACCAAGAAGGGCTCGGAGCGCCTGCGCGGCGAACTCGACCGCCTGAAGAGCGAGGATCGCCCGCGCATCATCGCCGCGATCGCCGAAGCACGTGCGCACGGCGATCTCAAGGAGAACGCCGAGTATCACGCCGCGCGCGAGATGCAGGGCTTCATCGAAGGCCGCATCCAGGAACTGGAAGCGACCCTTTCGCACGCCGAAGTCATCGACGTGACCCGCCTCAATGCGGGCACGCGCATCGTGTTTGGCGCCACCGTTGATCTCTCCGACGAGGACTCGGGCGAGGAAATCACCTACCAGATCGTCGGTGACCTCGAAGCCGACATAAAGCAGCGCCTCATCTCGGTGTCCTCGCCATTCGCGCGCGCGCTGATCGGCAAGAGCCAGGGGGACAGCTTCGAGTTCAACGCGCCGAACGGCACGCGCAACTACGAGATCACCGGCGTCCGTTACGAGACTTGAAACATTCCCTCTGCTGGTTGCTTCGTTCAACGGGTGTGACTCCATGAAGGCTGTCGCCATCCGCCGCCGCGAAGCGACAACCTCTGCGGACTGGCCCCTCGAGCTGCATCCGCTGGTCGCCCGCGTGTACGCCGCACGCGGCATGGCGACCGACGAAGCGCGACCGCTGCGCCTCGCCGACCTGCTCGCGCCAGCGTTGCTCGGCGGCGTGCCCGAGGCGTGCGAATTGCTCGCCGAAGCCATCGCGCGCGATAGTCGCATCTGCATCGTCGGCGACTTCGATGCGGACGGCGCCACCGGCACCGCGGTCGCCGTGCGCGGCCTGCGCCTGCTCGGCGCGCGCAATGTCTGCTACCGCGTTCCCAATCGCATGGTCGACGGCTACGGTCTCGGCGTCGGGCTCGTGGAATCGCTTGCCGATATCCGGCCCGACCTCGTCGTCACGGTCGACAACGGAATCGCCAGCCATGCGGGCGTCGCCGCGGCGCGTGCGCGCGGCATGCGCGTGATCGTGACCGACCATCACCTGCCTGGACCGACGCTGCCGCCAGCGGACGCGATCGTCAATCCGTTGCTGGTGCGCGCGTCCAGCGCGCAAGAAGCGCAAAGCGGGCATCCGTGCCCGCACTCTTCAACAAGTGCACAGGGCCAGCTCGGCCATCTCGCCGGCGTCGGCGTGATGTTCTACCTGCTGCTCGCGTTGCGCGCGCGATTGTTCCCGGACGCTGCAAGCGCGCGCCCGGACCTCGCCTCGCTGCTCGACCTCGTCGCGCTCGGTACGGTAGCCGATCTCGTGCCACTCGACGCGAACAACCGCATACTCGTCGCGGCGGGACTGCAGCGTATCCGCAGCGACCGCGCATCGGCCGGCATCGCGGCGCTGTACCGCGCGTCGGGCCGTGATCCACGCCGCGCCGTCGCCGCCGATCTCGGCTACGCACTCGGGCCACGCATCAATGCAGCGGGTCGGCTCGAGGACATGAGTCTCGGCATCGAGTGCCTGCTCAGCGACGACGCCGGAGCGGCCGATGTACTGGCCGAGCGCTTGTCGGCGATCAATGCCGAGCGGCGCGAACTGCAGGCGGCGATGGTCGAGCAGGGCGAAGCGTTGCTCGCGCGTTTCGTCGAGCGCTATCGCGAGGACGCACTGCCGTGCGGAGTCGTCTTGCATGAACCCGACTGGCATCCCGGCGTGGTCGGGCTCGTTGCGTCCAAGCTCAAGGAGCGGCTGAATCGACCCGTGGTCGCATTCGCATGCGCGGACGAGGGTGGCGTCGAATTGCGCGGCTCCGCGCGCTCGATTGCCGGCTTCCATCTTCGCGACGCGCTGGCCGAGGTGGATGCCGCGCATCCTGGGCTCATTGGGCGCTTCGGCGGACACGCGATGGCTGCGGGGCTGAGCCTGCCTGCGGCCAACCTGGCGGCGTTCGCCGCCGAGTTCGACGCCGTGGCGCGTCGACGACTCGATCCCGCGCAGCTCGAGCGAAGCCTGTGGAGCGATGGCGAACTCGCTCCGCACGAAATCACGGCCGACAACGCGCGCGCACTGCGCTATGCGGCGCCATGGGGCCAGGCGTTTCCCGAACCCGCGTTCGACAACGTGTTCGCGGTCGAATCCTGGCGCGCGGTCGGCGAAAAGCACCTGCGCATGCAACTCCGCCACGAGCTCGGTGGTGATGCGCTCGAGGCGATCCTGTTCGACGCGGTCGAAGTGATGCCGCCGCCTGCGCGCGTGCGCGCATTGTTCCAGCTCGATCTCAACGACTGGAACGGTCGCGAGCGCCTGCAGCTCCTCGTGCGCCACATCGAGCCAGCGTAGGGCGGACGACATTCGCCGCCCCTTCCGTCCCTGCATGCTAGATTCGATGGATGCGACGAATGGCAGGCATCGAAGCCTTGATGCGATGGTTGCGGCTGGGTGCCGCGTCCGCGCTCGCGTTGATCATCCTCGCTTGCATGTTGCATCAGGCGTTCCAGTTCGCCGCGAGATTCCTGCCGTCGACGCGTGGCACGGCGACCGGTGTCCGGGATGACCTCGCCGAACACACGATCGCATCGGTACGCGGGAAAGGATTTCGCGTTCCAGCGACGCGCCTTTGCGTCCTCGCCGACCGGTATCGCTACATCGTCGGTGGAGCAGTGTTCGAAGCGACGAGAATCCACCTTGATGCCCCGGTGGATTGGAGCGGCTGCGAGGGCCCGCCGCCGAAAGAGGTCGATGTGTACTACGTGCCTTGGGCGCCTGGATGGGCCGCGCCCGCGCCGGAGTTGTCGCCCATCCTCTGGCTGTTCCTTGTCGTGGTGGGCTTGCCGTTGGTCGTGCTGCTGGCGGTGCCAGGGGCGGCAGCATGCTGGAGCGTGGCCTTCCTCGAGCGATTGCCGGGACCGGATCGCGGCTGAGCCGCGTGCAGCGCTTTTGCCGCCCGTGTTTTGATACGATGTGCGATTAATCCATCGCCAGCAGCATTCCATGATCGAGACCAATCCGATCCATGCGCGCATCGCCGATCTCAAGGATCGCGTGGCGTCGCTCAGGGGGTATCTTTGACTTCGACGCCAAGGCCGAGCGCCTCGAAGAAGTAACACGCGAACTCGAAAGTCCGGACGTCTGGAACAATCCGCAGCGCGCGCAGGACCTCGGCAAGGAACGCGCGAGCCTCGACCGCATCGTCGGCGGCATCCGCAGCCTGACCGAGAGCCTCGGCGAGGCCGGTGACCTGCTCGACCTCGCGATCGCCGAAAGCGACGAAGGCACCGCGATCGCCGTTTCCGAGGACGTCGAGACGCTGGCCGCGAAGGTCGACAAGCTTGAATTCCAGCGCATGTTCTCGGGCGAGATGGACAGCGCGAATGCATTCGTCGACATCCAGGCCGGTGCCGGCGGTACCGAGGCGCAGGACTGGGCCGAGATGCTGCTGCGCATGTACCTGCGCTGGGCCGAATCGCGCGGCTGGAAGACCGAACTGCTGGAAGCGTCGGCGGGCGAAGTCGCGGGCATCAAGAGCGCGACGTTCCGCGTCGAGGGTGACTACGCCTATGGCTGGTTGAAGACGGAGATCGGCGTGCACCGTCTCGTGCGCAAGTCGCCGTTCGACTCGGACAATCGCCGCCACACCAGTTTCACTTCGGTGTTCGTGTCGCCCGAAGTCGATGACGACATCGATATCGAGATCAACCCGGCCGACCTGAGGACCGACGTCTATCGCTCGTCCGGCGCCGGCGGCCAGCACGTCAACAAGACCGAGTCGGCGGTGCGTATCACGCATGTCCCGACGAACACGGTGGTCGCGTGCCAGACCGAGCGAAGCCAGCATGCGAACCGCGACCGCGCGATGAAGATGCTGAAGGCGAAGCTGTACGAGCTCGAAGTGCAGAAGCGCAACGCCGAGAAGGACGCCCTGGAAGCGACCAAGTCCGACATCGGCTGGGGCAGCCAGATCCGCAACTACGTGCTCGACCAGAGCCGCATCAAGGACCTGCGCACCGGCATCGAGCGCAGCGACACGCAGAAGGTGCTCGACGGCGACCTCGACGATTTCATCGAGGGCAGCCTCAAAGCGGGACTGGAAGCCGGTGCCAAGCGCGCGGATGCGTGACATGACGCCAGGTCGCCGCGTGGCGGTCGTATTGGGCGTCGTGGTCTCAGCTTGCGCGGCTTTCGAGTATTCGCAGCGCAACCGGATCAGCGGCTGCGAGGAATCGGATTGGCAGCCCCAGGCCGAGAAGTTCAATCGGAGTGGTTGGGAGCGGAATGACCATCGCGAACGACAGGTCGCGACGATCCGTCGGCAATTGCTGGGCGCGTCGCAGGCGCAGGTTGAATCGTTGCTCGGCCCTCCGCGCCGGGTTTTCCGCGACATACCGGCTCGCTATGAATACGAGTTGGGGCGATTGCGTTTCCTGGCGTGCATGATCGACGTCGGGGCTCTGCTGTCCGTTGAATTCGACGCAGCGGGTCGTGTATCGAACGTGGCGGGCTATGTCAATTGAAGGCATTGGCGAAACAGGAACGGAAGGGATGAGCACTGAAGATCGTCCGGCGGCGGAACCGCAGCAAGATGAGAACAAGTTGATCGCCGAGCGGCGCGAAAAACTGCGCGCATTGCGATCGCAAGGAGTCGCGTTCCCGAACGACTTCCGCGTCGACGCCTTTGCCGGCGATTTGCAGGCGGAGTTCGCCGACGTCGATCGCTGGAACGCGGAAGCGCTCGAAGGCATCGCCCGTCGCGTCGCGGTCGCCGGTCGCATCATGCTCAAGCGCGGGCAGGGCAAGGTCAGCTTCGTGCAGATCCAGGATGTCAGCGGGCGCGTCCAGTTGTTCGTGCAGGCGAACGCGATCGGCGAGGTGTACGACGACTTCAAGGGCTGGGACATCGGCGACATCGTCGGCGCCGAAGGCCAGCTCATGCGCACCAGGACCGGCGAGCTTTCCGTCAAGGTCGATGCGTTGCGTCTGCTGACCAAGTCGCTGCGCCCGCTGCCGGACAAGTTCCACGGCCTCGCCGACGTCGAGCAGCGCTATCGCCAGCGCTACGTCGACCTCATCGTGACGAGCGAATCGCGCCGCGTATTCGAGTTGCGTTCGGCGGTGATCCGCTTCATGCGGCAATGGCTCGAGGCGTCGCCGCGGCGTTTCATGGAAGTCGAAACGCCGATGATGCATCCGATCCCGGGTGGCGCGACGGCGAAGCCGTTCGTCACGCACCACAATGCGCTCGACCTCACGATGTACCTGCGCGTCGCGCCGGAGCTGTATCTGAAGCGCCTCGTCGTCGGCGGGTTCGAGCGCGTCTACGAGATCAACCGCAATTTCCGCAACGAGGGTGTGTCGACGCGGCACAATCCCGAGTTCACGATGCTCGAGTTGTACCAGGCCTACGCGACCTACACCGATGTGATGGATCTCACCGAAGCGATGATCCGCGAGACCGCGCAGGCAACGCTCGGCCGCACTGCACTGACGTGGGAAGGCCGCGACATCGACGTCGGCGCACCGTTCCGGCGCTGGGCGATGGCCGAGGCGGTGCGCCATCACAACCCGGAAATCGCGCAGCAGGAACTGCGCGATCGCGACGCGCTCGCGCGCCATTGCGCGCGGCTCGGCATCCACGTCAAGAAGGACTACGGCTGGGGCAAGCTGCTGCTGGAGATTTTCGAGGCGACGGTCGAAGGCACGCTGGTGCAGCCGACCTTCATCACGGAGTACCCGACCGAAGTGTCACCGCTGGCGCGTGCCAGTGACCGTGACGCCGAAGTGACCGACCGCTTCGAACTGTTCATCGGCGCGAAGGAAATGGCCAATGGCTTTTCCGAGCTGAACGACCCGGAGGACCAGGCCGCGCGCTTCCGCGCCCAGGTCGCGGCAAAGGATGCCGGCGACGACGAGGCGATGCATTTCGATGCCGACTACATCCGTGCGCTCGAATACGGCATGCCGCCAGCGGGCGGCCTCGGCGTCGGCATCGACCGCCTCGTTATGTGCTTCGCCGACGTGCCGTCGATCCGCGACGTACTGCTGTTCCCGTACATGCGACCGGAAGCATGAGCTTGAAATCGCCCGGGATCGGGACAAGTGGATAGACGCGGGGGAAGCGTGTGCTAACCTAACGTCGTGGTGCGCGCTCGCATGGGGTTAGCGGGTGCTCGCTGTTCCCACGTCATCCGGCAATGTGCCTGCGGAGAGTCGCGTGAATGTACTGATCGTCGACGACCAGTCCTCGGCTCGCACGATGCTGCGGCATGTCGTCGAGGCGATCGGCCCCGGCGTGCACACCACCGACTTCGGCAGCCCGGTCGAGGCATTGCGCTGGTCGGAAGCGCATGCGGCAGATCTCGTGCTGCTCGACTACCGCATGCCCGACATGGACGGGCTCGAGTTCGCGCGGCGCTTCCGTCGCTCGCTGTCCAAGCGCGACGTGCCGATCGTGTTGATCAGCGTGGTCGGCGACGAGCCCGTGCGCCAGGCGGCGCTTGAAGCGGGGGTCATCGATTTCCTGGTCAAGCCGGTACGCCCGCGCGAGCTGCGCACACGCTGCAAGAACCTCCTGCAGTTGCGCCAGCAGGGCGAATCGGTCAAGGAGCGCGCGCGTTCGCTCGAGGAACGCGTGCTGGAAGGCTTGCGCGAGGTGGAATCGCGCGAACGCGAAACCTTGTACCGGCTCGCGCGCGCTATCGAGTATCGCGACTCCGGCACGGGGATTCATCTGCTGCGGATGTCCCACTACGCCGAGATCCTGGCGGAAGCGCTTGGCATGAGCGAAGAGGATGTCGGCATCCTGACCTCGGCCGCGCCGCTGCATGACATCGGCAAGATCGGCATCCCGGATGCAGTCCTGCTCAAGCGCGGCGAGCTGAGCGCGGAAGAGACCGCAGTCAAACGCCGCCATCCGCTGATCGGATACGACATCCTGCGCGACAGTGACAGCCGCTTTGTTCAGATGGGCGCGACCATCGCCTTGCGCCACCATGAACGCTGGGATGGCAGCGGTTATCCGGACGGGCTCAAGGGGGAGCAAATCCCGCTGACGGCGCGCATCGTCGCGGTGGCCGACGTGTTCGACGCGCTCACCTGCAAGCATGCCTGGAAGCCCGAAGATGCGTTCGAATACATGAACACGCACCGTGGCACGCTTTTTGATCCATCTTGCGTGGATGCGTTGCTGGCCCATCAGGCGCGTATCCTCGCAATCCTCGACGCGCGCCTCGGACCGCCGGCGCCCGGAGGGTAAGCTCAGGCGGGTGGCCGCCGCGAACGAAGGAGCACGATCCGTTGCTGGCGAGCCTCAGATCCCGTTTCGAGAAGCGTCCGGACAGTGAGCATGAGCAGGCGATCGTGCGGCTCGCGATCGTCAGCGTGTTCCTCGTCTACCTGTTCGGACTCGTTTCGGTGTCGGGTTCGCACGCGGCCACGGTGCATACCGCGCTGTGGTACGTGCTGCTCGATGCGATCGTGGGCGCGGCGATCCTCGCCTGGTTGATCTGGAAGCCGGGTATTTCTCATCCGCGGCGCGTGCTCGGCATGCTGGTCGACTACGGCGCGATGGGCATCATCATGACGCTGTCCGGGCAGGAGCTCGCGCCGCTCTACGTCATCATCCTGTGGGTGACGATCGGAAACGGCCTGCGCTACGGGCCGAAATACCTGCTGGGCGGGATGGCCCTGGCCTGCATGTCGTTCCTCGGCGTGATACTGACCACGCCGTTCTGGCAGCACAACCAGGCACTCTCGTGGGGATTGCTGACGGGCCTGGTCGCCATCCCGGCGTACCTTTCCTCACTGCTGCGCGCATTGACGCGTGCGACCGGCGAGGCGCACCGTGCGAATATGGCGAAGAGCACGTTTCTCGCCAACATGAGCCATGAGTTCCGCACTCCGCTGAACGGCATCGCCGGCATGTCGGAACTGCTGATGACCACGCGCCTGAGCAACGAGCAACGCGAATGTGCGACCGTGATCCAGACGTCCGCGCGAAGCCTGCTCCTGCTCATCGAGGACGTGCTCGACATTTCGGCGATCGAGGCCGGAAAACTGCGGCGCGTCGACGCCGATTTCCACCTGGACGAACTGCTCGATAGCCTTCGCGTGATGATGCAACCGATGGCGACGGGCAAGGGCATCGCCTTCGACATCCGCACCGCGGCAGGCACGCCCATGCACCTGCACGGCGACGGCAACCACCTTCGCCAGATTCTCGTGAACCTCGTCTCAAACGCGATCAAGTTCACCGAGCACGGCAGCGTCCTGATCAACGTCGAACGGACGACCCCGACCGAGCCCGCGGATGCGACGGAAACACGCCTCACGTTCTCGGTGCGCGACACCGGCATTGGCATCCCGACGAGTGCCAAGGCGCGCATCTTCGATGCGTTCGAACAGGCTGAAGGCGGCCACGGTCGCCGTTTCGGGGGAACCGGCCTCGGTACGACGATCGCACGATCGCTGACGGACCTGCTTGACGGACGCATCGGATTCGATAGCGTCGAGGGCGAGGGTTCGCATTTCTGGGTCGAGCTTCCTTTCGGAGTGGTTCGGGCCAGGTCGGAAGCGGAAATCGAGACCGCCACGCCGAATGTCATCGAATTCGGCGACCCGTTCGTGCGCCACCGCGCGCGAACGCGTTCTCTGCAGGTGCTGATCGCGGACGACCAGCCGGCGAACATAACCGTGCTGCAGCGACTGTTGGAGAAGGCTGGTCATCAGCCGATCGCGGTCGCCAGCGGCGAGGGCGTGCTGGACGCGATCGAGCAGGGCGACTTCGATGCGGTGATCGTCGACCTGCACATGCCGGGTGTCAGCGGACTCGACGTACTCAAACAGGTTCGCGTGATGCAGGCGGGAAGGACGCTTACGCCTTTCATCGTGCTGAGTGCCGATGCGACGACCACGACCATGCGCCAGTGCGAGCAGGCCGGCGCACGTGCATTCCTGACCAAGCCGATCTCGATCGCCCGACTGCTCGATACTCTCGCCGAGATTGCCGGCGCCGCAGGTCAGGAGCGCGTTGGCATGGCCATCCAGGCGGCCGTGCATCGCGAAGAGGTCTCCGCAGTGATCGCGCCGGATGTGTTGCGGGAGCTCGGCGAATTGCAGCTGGGCACGGATTTCCTAGCGCTGTTCGTCGCCGAATGCCTGCGTGATGCGCTCGCGATCATCGGCGAACTCGAAAAGAGCGGTGCAGCCGGCCGCTGGGATGCCTACCGCGACGCCTGCCATGCACTCAAGGGCGTCGCCAGCAACATGGGAGCGGTGCAACTTGCGGCCTCGGCATCCGAAGCGATGCGCATCGGCAACTGGCAGCTGCCGCGCGAATGGCGCGAACGCGTGCGCCGCCTGCGCGAACAGCTCGAAAGTGCCCGCGCTGCGCTGAACGACGGCGTCGCCGCGGATGCCAGCGCCGAGCGGCCCTCATGATGTGACGGTCGCCCGGGCCGGTAAGCCAACAGCTCTCAGCGCGCTGCGGCCTGTGCGGGTTCTGCTGGCACGGAACCAGGTTCCGTTGGTCGCTTGCCCTGCGCGCGCACCAGGCGCTCCATCGTCCTCAGCGACTTGTCCCCCAGTTGCATCGCCGTGTCGACCCAGATTTCCGTGATCTGCATGAGTTCGGCGAGGCTGGCGGTGTCGCGCATCTGGCGCACGCGGTTCATCGCCGTACGCGCATGCGCTATCCGCTGGTTGCGCCGGATCAGCTCGTGCACGGCCTGCGCTCCTTCCCCTTTGGGCACGAGCACGTCGACGACACCCAGGCGATGCAGTTCATCGCTCGAATAGATCGTGCCGTTGAGCATCATTTCTTCGGCGAAGCGCGGACTCACGCGCTGGCACAGGAACGAATACGCACCCATGCCCGGGAAAAGGTCGAACAGGACCTCGGGGAAGCCCATGCCGACGCCGCTCTCGGCGACGATCGAATGGCAGGAAAGGGCCGCCTCGAAGCCGCCGCCGAGCGCATCGCCCTGCACCAGCGCGACGCTGTGCACGTTGCGATTGAGCTGCGCATGGAATCCGTACACGCCCTCGACGCACTGGCGCGCGTAGGCGAGCAGGTGTTCGCGGTTGCGCGCCCTTATGAGGCGTCCGAACAGGTCCAGGTCGCCGCCGAGATTGAAAACATCGGCATCGGAGGCGAGCACGATGTGCGCGAGGCGCTCATCGCCATTGGTGGCCTGTAGCGTCAGTCGATCGCCGAGGCGTTTCTGGAAGTCACGGATTTCCTTGATCAGCAATGTGCTGAAGCAAGGGCGATAGCCGATTTCACGGGGAAATCGACTGGCATGCATGAAGCACCAGCTTGCGTTGGCGGTTGGATCGTCCTGCGTGCGCAGGAGCCGAAAATCGTTGTCACGTTGCAATAGTTCGACGCTCATTCGGGGCACCCCTAGAGAAAGAGGCCGCTGGTGACCGCGAACCGAACGGCCAGGAAAAGTTGCACGTCCCGGTGCCCACTTCGGCGATCCCGATCGAGGATAGGCGCAAGCAAAAACATTGACAACGAGGGCTGGATGTGACAATTCGCAGCAATTCGTCGATCCCTTCACGCAAGACGCATCGTGATGGCTCCGACCGGCGATCACGGCTGGCGGATCGCTGCCCTTGGGTCGATCCGCACTGGCGCGCTTCTTGCTGGATAATTAAAGGGATTCACGGACTGCATGCACGCACGAGGGAGCATGACCAACGAAGGGGAAAAAAAGGGGTTGCGGCCGGCACGCATGTCGATCCGCTCCGCTGTGCTGATCAGCAGTGGCCTGAACGCGTGGAGCAGCGAGATCGAGGATATCTCCGCTACCGGCGTGCTCGTCTCCAAGCCGGACAACTGGCGCGGCAGGATCGACGACGTCTTCGTGCTCGACATGCTGATCGGGGAAGCGCTCGACATCCATGTCGATGCCCGCCTGGCGCGCGTCACCGACACGCAACTCGGCTTCGCCTACGAGCGGATCCCCGAGAACAAGGAAACACCGCTGTGGAACCTGCTCGGCGGCTACGCCGACCGGCTCGAACCGTATTCGAGCTGACGCAAGCGGACATGCGAGGCCTCGGGTAACCGGGAAAACTCGGGCACTGCACCGAATCGCGGCACGGTGCCCGGTTACCAGGGGCCAGCGGCGACCATACGCGCTCAGTGAGCCCCTGCGGGGGCTGCGTCGCGCAACTCGCGCCGCAGGATCTTGCCGACATTGGTTTTCGGCAGCGAGTCGCGGAATTCGATGAGCCGGGGCAGCTTGTAGCCGGTCAGGTTGGCCTTGCAGTGCGCGCGCACGGCTTCCTCGGTCAGCCCCGGGTCCTTCTTCACGATGACCAGCTTCACTGCCTCACCGGACTTCTCGTCCGGAACACCGACCGCAGCTACCTCGAGCACGCCCGGCAACTGGGCCACGATGTCCTCGATCTCGTTCGGATAGACGTTGAAGCCGGACACCAGGATCATGTCCTTCTTGCGATCGACGATGTAGACGTAGCCCTTTTCGTCGATGCGCGCGATGTCGCCCGTGCGCAGCCAGCCATCGGCTGACAGGACCTTGGCGGTCTCCTCCGGGCGGTTCCAGTAGCCCTTCATGACCTGCGGGCCATGGATGCACAACTCGCCGGTTTCGCCGAGCGGCAGCACCTTGCCATCGTCGTCCTGGATGTTGACGTCGGTCGACGGAATCGGCAGTCCGATCGAACCGTTGTATTCCTGGATGTCGAGCGGGTTGATGCACGCCGCGGGGCTCGTCTCGGTCAGCCCGTACGCTTCGGCGAGCGCGCATCCGGTCACTTTCTTCCAGCGTTCGGCCACCGCACGCTGTACCGCCATGCCGCCGCCAAGGGTCATGCGCAGCTTGGAAAAATCGACCTGGTCGAACCCGGGCGTGTTCAGCAGCCCGGCGAAGAGGGTGTTGACGCCGGTCAGCGAGGTGAAGCCGATCGAGCGGATCGTCTTGACGAAGCCGGGCATGTCGCGCGGATTGGTGATCAGGTGGTTGAAGCCACCGACGCGCGCGAACACGAGGAAATTCGCCGTCAACGCGAAGATGTGGTACAGCGGCAGCGCGGTGATGACGACTTCCTCGCCTTCGCGCATGTTCGAGCCGATCCAGGCGTAGGCCTGCAACATGTTGGATACCATGTTGCGATGGGTCAGCATCGCGCCCTTGGCAACGCCGGTGGTGCCGCCGGTGTATTGCAGGAACGCAAGGTCGTCCGGGCTGATGTCGATCTTGCCGAGCTTGCTGCGCAGGCCGCGCCCCAGCGCTTCGTTGAAGCGGATCGAGTTCGGCAGCGAGTACGCCGGCACCATCTTCTTGACGTGGCGCACGACGAAATTCGTGATCGCCGATTTCGGGAACCCAAGCAGGTCGCCGATGCCGGTGCAGATGACGTGCTTGCATTGCGTGCTGCCGACGACTTCGGCCACGGTCCTGGCGAAATTGTCCAGCACGATGATCGCGCTGGCGCCGGAATCGTCGAGCTGGTGCTTGAGCTCGCGCGGGGTGTACATGGGATTCGTGTTCACCACGGTCAGGCCGGCGCGCAGGGCCGCCATGATCGCGATCGGATACTGCAGCAGGTTCGGCAGCATGATCGCGATGCGATCACCCTTGGCGAGCTTGAGGTCGTTGACCAGGAACGCCGCGAATGTCGCGCTGAGCCGGTCGAGGTCGCCGTAGGTGATGCTGCGACCCATGTTGGTGAAGGCAGGGCGATGGCGGAAGCGGTCGCAGCATTCCTCCAGCAGGGCAACCACCGAGCGATATTGCTCCGGATCGATTTCGACCGGAGTTCCCGCCGGATAGCTGGCCAGCCAAGGACGTTGTGTATTCGCCATGCAAGTTCCCCTGTGGCCGCTGCGGCGTTCGCGCTGGCGGCTCGGTTTCGTTACCCTGCGTCAATCCGCGGGGGTATGTTCGATTGCAGCACAAGCCCGGAACAGGCGGCAAGCCGCAATGCAACGTGGATTCGTCGGATCGGAGGGATGACTGCATGCGCATTGCCGGAATCGCATTGCTGTGCCTGCTCGGCGTGGCCTGTTCGCGCACCCCGGACGACGAGGCGATCCGCACGGCGATTTCTGCAGGCGCCGTCGCGATGGAAGCGCACCGCGGCAAGGACGTGCTCGAGCTGGTCACCGACGATTTCATCGGCAACGACGGCGTCGATCGCGTCGAACTCGGCAACCTGCTGCGCGCGCAAGCGCTCGGCGCGAACGCGATCGGCGTGCGCATCGGCTCGATCGAGGTGGAACTGCATGGCGATCGCGCCATCGCGCGCTTCGACGCCGACATCTCCGATTCCAGTGGTCGCTGGATCGCCGACCGCGCGACGACCCTGCATGTCGAGACCGGCTGGCGCCGCGAAGGCCGGGAATGGCGTTGCTACAACGCCAAATGGACGCAGGACTGAACCGCGCGCATCGCAACCAGGCTCGCCACGACCCGCGTGCAAGCTCATTCGTGCCGGGCGGATCGTTGCGGCCGCGCGATGGAAGGCCGCGTCACCTTGGCGCGCGCCTGACAAAGGGCCGGAAATGAAAACGGCGCGGATGTCCCGCGCCGCCTCCATGCATCGGTCGGAGATCTTGCCGGAACGTTACGCCGCCTTCTTCGCCGCGAGCTGGCGCAGCACGTACTGCAGGATGCCGCCGTGGCGGAAGAACTCGCGTTCCTTCGGTGTAAGCAGCAGGACCCGGACCTTGAATCGGGTCTTGTGGCCGTCGTCGGCGATTGCGACCACGTCGGCTTCCTTCGAATCGCCGTCCCTGAGGCCGGTGATGTCGAACGTCTCCTTGCCGGTAAGGCCGAGCGTCTGCGCGTTCTCGCCGTCCATGAACTGGCACGGCAGCACGCCCATGCCGACGAGGTTCGAACGGTGGATGCGCTCGAAGCTTTCCGCAATGACCGCCTTCACGCCGAGCAGCAGGGTGCCCTTCGCGGCCCAGTCGCGCGACGAGCCGGTGCCGTACTCCTTGCCGGCGAGCACGACCAGCGGCGTCTTCTCCGCCTTGTACTTCATTGCGGCGTCGTAGATCGCGAGCTGTTCGCCGCTGGGCACGTGCAGCGTGTAGCCGCCCTCGACGCCGTCGAGCATGAGGTTCCTGATGCGGATGTTCGCGAACGTGCCGCGCACCATCACGTCGTCGTTGCCGCGACGCGAGCCGTAGGAATTGAAGTCCTTCGGATCGACGCCCTTCGAGATCAGGAAGCGCCCCGCCGGGCTGTCCTTCTTGATCGAACCCGCCGGCGAAATGTGGTCGGTCGTGATCGAGTCGCCGAACACGCCGAGTGCGCGTGCGCCGTGGATATCGTCGATCGTGCCCGCGCTCGCACTCATGCCGTCGAAATAGGGCGGGTTCTTGATGTAGGTCGAGTCGTCCCACTTGAACAAGGCACCGTCCGGCGACGCGATCCGGTTCCAGCGGCTGTCGCCCTTGAACACGTCGGCGTAGTTCTTGGTGAACATCGCCGGATTGATCGCACCGGCGATGGTGTCGGAGATTTCCTTGTTGCTCGGCCAGATGTCCTTGAGGAATACCGGCTGGCCGTCGTTGCCGATGCCGAGAGGTTCCGTCGTGAGGTCGATGTCGAGCGTACCGGCGAGCGCGTAGGCGACCACCAGGGGTGGTGAGGCGAGGTAATTCATCTTCACTTCGGGGTGCACGCGGCCCTCGAAGTTGCGATTGCCGGAAAGCACGGAGGCAACGGCGAGGTCGCCCTCGGAGATGCCCTTGCTGATCTCGATCGGCAGCGGACCGGAATTGCCGATGCAGGTGGTGCAGCCGTAGCCGACCAGGTAGAAGCCGACTTTTTCCAGCTCCTTCAGCAGGCCGGTCTTCTCCAGGTAGTCGGTGACCACCAGCGAGCCTGGTCCGAGCGAGGGTTTGACCCACGGCTTCGACGTCAAGCCCTTCGCCGCGGCCTTCTTCGCCAGCAGTCCGGCGCCGAGCATCACCGCTGGGTTCGAGGTATTCGTGCACGAGGTGATCGCCGCGATCACCACCGAGCCATCGCGCAGCGCGAAGGTCTCACCATTCCTCTCCACGCGAACGCCGCCATTGACGATCGCATTGGCAGGGTTGCCGATCGCTGCCGAGCCGCCTTCATTGACGAAATCCGAAGTCGCCTCGGTGCGCGGCTTGCGGTTCGCCGTCAGCGGGCCGATCGCATCCTGGAAGCTCTTGCGCACACCTTCGAGAAGGACGCGATCCTGCGGGCGCTTGGGGCCGGCCATCGACGGTTTCACGTCGGCGAGATTCAATTCCAGCGTCGCACTGAATTCGGGATGCGCCGAGGTATCGTCGTGCCACAGGCCCTGCGCCTTCGCATACGCCTCGACCAGGCGGATCTGCGTTTCGTCGCGACCGGACAGGCGCATGTATCTCAGCGCCTCGGCGTCGATCGGGAAAATGCCGCATGTCGCGCCGTACTCCGGCGCCATGTTGGCTATCGTGGCGCGATCGGCGAGGGCGAGGTTGGCAAGGCCGGGGCCGAAGAACTCGACGAACTTGCCGACCACCCCGAGCTTGCGCAGCATCTGCGTCACGGTCAGCACGAGGTCGGTCGCAGTGACGCCCTCCGCCATTTTGCCGCTCAGCCTGAAGCCGACCACCTGGGGGATCAGCATCGACGAGGGCTGACCGAGCATCGCGGCCTCCGCCTCGATGCCGCCGACGCCCCAGCCGAGCACGCCGATGCCGTTGATCATCGTCGTGTGCGAGTCGGTACCGAAAACGGTGTCCGGATAGGCCCAGCTCTCGCCATCCTTGTCTGCGGTGAACACGACGCGTGCGAGGTGCTCGAGGTTCACCTGGTGCACGATGCCGGTACGCGGCGGCACCACCTTGAAGTTGTTGAACGCCTTCTGGCCCCAGCGCAGGAAAGAATAACGTTCCTGGTTGCGCTCGAACTCGATTTCGACGTTCGTTTCCAGCGCGCTGGACGAACCGAAGGCGTCGACCTGCACCGAGTGGTCGATGACGAGTTCCGCCGGCGCCAGCGGGTTGATCTGGGTCGCGTCACCACCGAGCTTGACCACCGCGTCACGCATCGCCGCGAGATCGACCACACACGGCACGCCGGTGAAGTCCTGCAGCACAACGCGCGCGGGCATGAAGGAGATTTCCGTATCCGGCTCCTTCTTCGCGTCCCAGTTCGCGACCGCCTCGATTTCCTTCGCCGTGACGTTGAGGCCGTCCTCGTGGCGCAACAGGTTTTCGAGCAGGATCTTCATCGAGTAGGGCAGGCGCTTGAGGTCGAAGCGCTGGCCGAGCTTGACCAGGCTGGAATAGTGATAGCGCTTGCCGTTGACCTCGAGCACATCCCGGGTCGAGAAGGAATCTGTCATCTGCATCTCCTGGCTGACTGGCGTCTCGCGTGCTTGCGCTGGCCGGCACGTTCGCTCGAACGGGCTGGCGACTGCGGGCTCCGCGGGCGCGGCCCGGGGGACGGGCCGGCGACTGGGCCCGCCATTATCGCGCAAACCGCGACAGAGGCCAAAGCAGCGGCATCCAGGGGTACGAAGCGAAGCGCTCTGCCTTGACCCGAATTTCGGGCTAGCCGCGGTCGAGGGTGCTTCGGGTGAGCAGGCCGCGGGCGAGCATCGCGTATTCGCGCCGTCGCAGCAGCAGGCGCAGTTGGCCGCCGCCGACCTGGCGCCAGAGCACCGCGGCGCGCACGGCAGCGAGCAGCAGGGAGCGGATCTGCGCAACCGCCTGCGGGTTGGACAGCTGGGTCGGGGCGCCGTGCACGATCACGCGCGGGCGCAGTTGCGACAAAGTCGAGACGTAAAGTTCGGCCAGGCGGTTTTGCACGGTCGGGTGCGCCAGGCCGTAATGATCGGCCTGGTGCTTGATCGCGCCGATGCCCTCGCTCAACGCGCGCAGCATGCGCGGGTTGCGCGCGAGACGGCGCTGCAGCCGCAGTACGCCGAGCACGAGGCGGGTCAGTGGCAGGTTGCGCTCGGCGCCGTCGAACTGCGCGACCAGCGTCTCAAGCCCGAGGCGCACGCCGGTCAGGCCGCCGAACACGTCGGCGGCGCTGTCCGCATCGATGCGGAACACGCTCGCGAGGCTCGCCTCGATGCTGCCCGCGTCGGCGCGGCCGCTGGTGGCGATTTCATGCACGAGCCGGCAACCCTGCAACACGCCGGCGAGCGCGATAACGCGAGCTTCACGCATTCGCGCCGTCCCAGCCGCCGTACGGCGCGTCGCTGCACTCGATCACGCCGCCACCGAGGCATTCGTCGCTGGCGTAGAAAACGACCGATTGCCCGGGAGTGACTGCGCGTTGCGGCTCGTCGAAGACGACGGTGCACGTATCGCCGTCGAGTTCCACCAGACAATCCTGCGGCGCCTGGCGGTAGCGCGTCATCGCCGCGCAGCGGAAGGGGGCAGCCGGTGGCGCGCCCGCGATCCAGGTCGGCGCACTCGCGCGCAGGCGCCGCGATTGCAGCCAGTGGTTGGCATTTCCCTGTGCGACATGCAACACGTTGTTCACCACGTCCTTGCCGATGACATACCAGGGTTCGCCCTCGGCACCGCGGCGGCCACCAATGCCGAGGCCACTGCGTTGGCCGAGCGTGTAGTAGAACACGCCCGGGTGCTCACCGACGGCGGTTCCGTCCGGGGTGCGCATCACGCCCGGTTGCGACGGGATGTACGCCGACAGGAAACTGCGGAAGTCGCGTTCGCCGATGAAGCAGATGCCGGTCGAGTCCTTCTTGTCGTGAGTGGCGAGGCCGGCTTCGCGGGCGAGCCGGCGCACCTCGGTCTTGTCGACGCCGCCGAGCGGAAACAGCGTCGCCGCCAGCGCCTGCTGCCCGAGCGCATGCAGGAAGTAGGTCTGGTCCTTGCCGGCGTCGTGGGCGCGCAGCAGGCGCCAGCGTCCGTCGACGCAATCGACGCGGGCATAGTGACCGGTCGCGATCGTCTCCGCGCCGAGTGCGCGGGCATGATCGAGGAAGGTCTTGAACTTGATCTCGCGATTGCACAGCACGTCCGGATTCGGCGTGCGGCCGCGCCGGTACTCGGCGATGAAGTGCTCGAACACCTGGTCCCAGTACTCGTCGGCGAAGTTGCGCAGGTACAGCGGAATGCCGAGGCGCGCGCAGACCGCGACGGCGTCCTTGCGGTCCTCGTCGGCATGGCAGGGGCCGTTGCGTTCGTCCTCTTCCCAGTTCTGCATGAACAGGCCGGCGATGGATGCGCCCGCACGCTGCAACAGCAATGCGGCGACCGACGAGTCGACGCCGCCGGACATGCCGACGATGGTCCGAGCCGTCATGACGCCGTTTGCGTCGGCTGTTCGTGAAGATTACGGCCATGCATGGCCGCTCCTGCTCCCGCGCTCATGGGTAGGCGCAAAAATGCCGTACCGCATCGAGCGGCAGGCGCCGTCCGTCGATCCAGTCGTCGACGCTGGCCAGCACCATCGGGCTGCGCAGGCGTTCGCCGGCTGCGGCAATCTCGCCGCGATCGAGCCAGAGCGCGCGCAGGATGCCGTGGTCGAGTGGATGCGCCGGATCGTGCCGCAGCGCCTCGGCGCCGAAGGTGAAGCGCACGAACTGGCGCCCGGATGGCGAACACCATTGCTGCACGCCGAGCAGACAGGTCAGCGCGACCTTCCAGCCCGTTTCCTCGAACGTTTCGCGTACCGCGGCGTGATGCAGGGATTCGTCCGGTTCAAGGTGCCCGGCGGGCTGGTTGAGCACGACCTTTCCGCGCACATCTTCCTCGACGAGCAGGAAGCGCCCGTCGCGCGGGACGACCGTTGCGACGGTCACATGGGGCCGCCAGACGTCTTCGTCCAGCTCGGCGGCAGCATTCGAAATCAGGCTCATCGCGGCAGTGTAACAGGGGGCAGAAGCGGCCTTGCGCGACGCCGGTTCGACACCATCTGCAACACGCTGGACGTCGCCATGCGGCGTTATACTCGGTGCAACGGAGGATGATGGCTGAAGATGGCGCAACGACCCGACCAACACACCGAGCACGGCCCCGGCCTGACCGTGGAGGAGGCGCGTCCCGAAGTCGTGCGTCCGCCGCTGTACCAGGTGGTCCTGCTCAACGACGATTTCACCCCGATGGATTTCGTGATCGTCGTGCTCGAGACGTTCTTCAATCTCGATCGCGAGCGCGCGACCCAGGTCATGTTGCACGTCCACACCCGCGGCAAGGGTGTCTGCGGCGTTTTCACGCGCGAAGTAGCCGAGACCAAGGTCACCCAGGTCAACGAGTTCTCGCGCAGTCACCAGCACCCGCTGCTGTGCACGATGGAGAAGGCCTGAGTTTTCGTTGAATGTCCGGTCACGATTGCCGGATTGAATACACCTTGCAGGTCCATATATTGCATGCTAACCAACAGCACGGCAGTCCGGAGCACCTGAATGTTCAGCAAGGATCTCGAGGTAACCATCGGCCAATGCTACAAGGAGGCGCGCGAGCAACGGCACGAGTTCATGACGGTCGAGCACCTTCTGCTCGCCTTGCTCGACAACGCGTCGGCGATCGCCGTGCTGCGCGCCTGTGGCGCGGACACCGCCAAGCTTGCCCGCGACCTGCGTTCGATCATCACCGAGACGGTACCGGTGCTGCCGCAGAACGACGAGCGCGACACCCAGCCGACGCTGGGCTTCCAGCGCGTGTTGCAGCGTGCGGTCTACCATGTGCAGTCGTCGGGCCGGAAGGAAGTCACCGGCGCGAACGTGCTGGTCGCGATCTTCGGCGAGAAGGATTCGCACGCGGTGTACTTCCTCGGCCAGCAGGACGTGTCGCGTCTTGACGTCGTCAACTACATTTCGCATGGCATTGCCAAGATAGGCCACGATTCGGCCGGTCCCCAGCCCGCAGGCGGCGAGCCCGGGCGCGAGGCCGAGGGCGGCGAGGAGGCTCGCGGCAATCCGTTGGCCGAATTCGCCAACAACCTCAACGAACTCGCTCGTCAGGGCAAGATCGATCCGCTGATCGGCCGCAACGAGGAGATCGAGCGCACGATCCAGGTGCTGTGCCGCCGTCGCAAGAACAACCCGCTCTACGTCGGCGAAGCCGGCGTCGGCAAGACAGCGCTCGCCGAGGGCCTGGCCAAGCGCATCGTCGAGGGCGAAGTCCCCGACGTGCTGGCCGACTGCACGATCTGGGCGCTCGACCTCGGCGCGCTCGTCGCCGGCACCAAGTACCGCGGAGATTTCGAGAAGCGCCTCAAGGGCGTCATCGCTCAGCTCAAGAAGGAGCCGGGTGCGATCCTGTTCATCGACGAAATCCACACGATCATCGGCGCGGGTTCCGCGTCCGGCGGCACCATGGACGCGTCGAACCTGATCAAGCCCGTGCTTGCCAGCGGCGAGCTGCGCTGCATCGGCTCGACCACGTTCCAGGAATACCGTGGAGTGTTCGAGAAGGACCGCGCGCTGGCGCGGCGCTTCCAGAAGATCGACGTGGTCGAACCCTCGATCGCCGACAGCTTCGAGATCCTCAAGGGCCTGAAGACGCGCTTCGAGGAGCATCACAAGGTCGAATACACCAACGACGCGTTGAAGGCGGCGGTGGATCTGTCGGTCAAGCACATCGCCGACCGCCTGCTGCCGGACAAGGCGATCGACGTGATCGACGAGGCCGGCGCACGCCAGCATCTGTTGCCGGAGAAGGATCGCAGCGGTCGAGTCGACGTGCCTGACATCGAGTTCATCGTCGCGCGCATGGCGCGCATTCCGCCCAAGCAGGTGTCGGCGTCCGACCGCGACGTGCTGCGCAACCTCGACCGCAACCTCAAGATGGTCGTGTTCGGCCAGGACGATGCGATCGACCAGCTCGCCGCGTCGATCAAGATGGCGCGTTCGGGCCTCGGCAACCCGGCCAAGCCGATCGGCTGCTTCCTGCTCACCGGGCCGACCGGCGTCGGCAAGACCGAAGTCACCCGCCAGCTTGCGATGCAGCTCGGCATCGAGCTGGTCCGCTTCGACATGTCCGAATACATGGAGGCGCATTCGGTGTCGCGCCTGATTGGTGCGCCTCCGGGTTACGTCGGCTTCGACCAGGGCGGCCTGCTCACCGAGCAGATCGTCAAGCACCCGCATTGCGTGCTCCTGCTCGACGAGATCGAGAAGGCGCACCCGGATGTCTACAACGTGCTGTTGCAGATCATGGATCGTGGCGCGCTGACAGACACCAACGGTCGCGAGGCGAACTTCAAGAATGTGATCGTGGTGATGACGACGAACATCGGCGCCCAGGCCGCTGCTCGCCGCACGATCGGCTTCGTCGAGCAGAACCACACGACCGACGCGATGGAAGCGCTCAAGCGCGCATTCACGCCCGAGTTCCGCAACCGTCTCGATGCGATCGTGCAGTTCAACGCCCTCGACTTCGAGCACATCCTGCGCGTGGTCGACAAGTTCCTGATTGAGCTCGAGGCGCAGCTGCAGGAGAAGCATGTCGCGTTGCACGTCGACGCGGATGCGCGGCGTTGGCTGGCCGAGCACGGCTTCGACCCGCAGATGGGCGCGCGGCCGATGGCGCGCGTGATCCAGGAGAACGTCAAGCGCCTGCTCGCCGACGAGCTGCTGTTCGGCAAGCTCGCCGACGGCGGCAAGGTTGTCCTCTCGCTCAAGGACGGCAAGCTGGCCGTCGACACCGAGGCCGCGGAGAAACTGCCGGCGGTGGTCGAATAGCGGCAGAGCAGCCGGTGCCATGGACGAAAGGCCGCGCGGTGCGCGGCCTTTTTGTCATGTGCGGTGCAGAGTAGCCGTCCGGATGTAACCGCACCCGCCGCTACTGCAAGGGCTCGAAGGCGCTGGATAGCGCGTCAGCGTACATCCGTGTACTTCGTGGGTTGGGCGCATCCTGCGCTCACTTCATGCGATAGGTGATGCGGCCCTTCGTGAGGTCGTATGGGGTCATTTCGACCTTGACCTTGTCGCCGGTGAGGATGCGGATGTAGTTCTTGCGCATGCGCCCGGAGATATGCGCGATCACGACGTGACCGTTCTCCAGCTTCACGCGGAACATCGTGTTCGGAAGCGTCTCGAGGATCGAGCCTTCCATTTCGATGACATCATCTTTGGACATTGTTTCCCGATATGGCCGGGCGTCAGGCCCGGAAAGGCGCGCGATTCTGCCACGATCGGGCGGCCGCTGGAAGCGAAAACGTCGTGAATCCGCCACAACGGCCCTGATCAGGACGCCAGATCCGCCGGATCGAGTGCCGGAAACTGCCTTGTCCACGGGCCTTCGTGGCCGGACAGGCGGACCAGCTTGCCCACTTCGGCGCAGAACTCCGCACGTGGCATTTCACGCGCGCCAAGCGTGAACAGGTGGTCGGAGGCGACCTGCGCATCGAGCAGCGGCCAGCCCCAGTCGCGCATCGCGCGGCACAACGCAAGCAGGGCCACCTTCGATCCGTTCGTCGCTCCGCTGAACATCGACTCGCCGAAGAACATCCGGCCTACCGCGATGCCGTAGATGCCGCCGACGAGGTGGTCGCCATTCCAGGCTTCGACCGAGTGCGCATGACCGAGGGCGTGCAGTTCGGCGTACGCGGCGAGCATGTCATCGGTGATCCAGGTGCCGCGTTCGTGGCGGCGCGGCGCGGCGCAGGCACGGATGACGTCCGAGAATGAGGTATCAGCGCGGATGCGCCAGTCGCAGCCGCGCAGCCAACGCGCGAGCCGGCGCGGGACATGCACAGCGCCGGTATCGAACACCGTGCGCTGCGATGGCGACCACCACAGGATCGGCTGGCCGTCGGAGTACCACGGGAAGATGCCGTGACGATAGGCCGAGAGCAGGCGGGCGGGCGCGAGGTCACCGCCGGCCGCGAGCAGGCCATCGGGTTCGGCCAGCGCGCGGTCGACCGGCGGGAATGTCGTGACGCCGGCGTTCAACCAGTGGATTCGCATGCCGTTTCGCCGCCGGGCTGCATCGAAATGTGGCGTGGTTCAATCGCGGACACGTGTGCCAGCTTCGGCCGCTCGGGGTTCCAATGTACAACCACGCGCCGACGGCGATCAGTCTTCCTGCTTTGCTGGCGCTGCCACGAAGG
This sequence comes from Dokdonella sp., assembly GCF_044227025.1. GTDB lineage: Bacteria > Pseudomonadota > Gammaproteobacteria > Xanthomonadales > Rhodanobacteraceae > Dokdonella_A. The sequence goes on from NZ_JBGAFX010000002.1 coordinate 211,116, forward strand.
GTGAATGCGCGAGAAGCTCGTTGCGATAGTTTTCCAGGGCGACGTTCTCCGCGCGCAGCGCGTGCAGGATCGCGCGGCGGAAGCGCGGATCGGCGATCCAGTGGAAGGAGTGCGTGCGTTCCGGCAGGAAGCCGCGCGCAACCTTGTGTTCTCCCTGCGCGCCGGGCTCGAAAGTGCACAGGCCCTCGCGCAGGCAATAGTCGATGCCCTGGTAGTAGCAGGCTTCGAAGTGCAGCCCCGGCACCTGCTCGCGGCAGCCCCAGTAGCGTCCGTACAGCGTGTCTGAACTTCGCAACATGAGGCTGCCGGCGACGAGCCGATCGCCGCGCCTGCACAGTACCGCGACGACGTTGCGCGGCATCTCCGCGCCAAGGTGGCGGAAGAATGCGAGCGTAAGGGCAGGGTAATTGCCCTTGTCCTCGAACGTCGCGAGATAGAAATCGTGCAGCGCCCTCCACTCGGTGTCCTCGAGTTCGTCGCCGTGGCGGACCTGGCAGGTGATGCCCGCGCGCGCAACCTGCGCGCGTTCGTGGCGGATGTTCTTGCGTTTCTTGTGGCTGAGTGCTGCGAGGAAGTCGTCGAAATCGCGCCAGCCAGGTGCGTTGTGCCAATGGAACTGCCAGTCGAAGCGCGGCAGCCATTCGCTGCCGGCGATTGCAGCGATGTCGCTTGCTGCGGCGAAATTGAGGTGTGCCGATGAGAGTCCGAGCCGCGTGGCTTCGGCACGCATCGCGTCGACGAGTGCGGCATGCAGCATCGGCGCATCATCGGCGCGGCCCGCCAGCAGGCGCGCTCCGCCGACCGGCGAATACGGCACCGCGCACAGCAGCTTCGGGTAGTAGTCCAGTCCGTGTTCGGCATAGGCATGCGCCCAGCTCCAGTCGAACACGAACTCGCCGTGCGAGTCGTGCTTGAGGTACAGCGGCGCCGCAGCCACCAGGCGCACTCCGTCGTACAGGCCGAGGTGATGCGCCTGCCAGCCATTGCGCAGGGTCGCGCAATCGTGTTCCTCGAGGCCGGAAAGGAATGCATGCGCGAGGAACGGGCTGTCGTCGCCGCGCAGCGCATCCCAGTGCGCCGCCGGAATGTCCTTCAGCCTGGGGTGGAAGCGCGCTTTCACGAACGCCGGATCGAGCGGGCGGGGAATTGGAGCACGAAGGGCGCCCAGTGAATGTCAAGACCGAGATGGGAACACGAAGCGCACAGGGCAAGCAGGGGGAAAGCGGTTGTCCTGCATTCTTTGCATGCCGTGTGTGCTTGGGTGTTTCAGGCTGCTTCCGCGCGCCTGCTTTTCAGCCCTTGTCGAGGAATTTCTCGGCGTCGAGCGCGGCCATGCAGCCGAAGCCGGCTGATGTGACGGCCTGTCGGTAGACCTGGTCGGCAACGTCACCGGCGGCGAATACGCCCGCCACGCTGGTCGCGGTGGCGCCGCCATCGAGGCCGGTGCGGATCGTGATGTAGCCGTTCTTCATGTCGAGTTGGCCCTCGAAGATCGAGGTGTTCGGCGTGTGGCCGATCGCGATGAACGCGCCGGTCACCGCGATCTCGCGCGTCGCGTTGTCGGTGGTGCTGCGCAGGCGCAGGCCGCTGACGCCGCTGTCGTCGCCCAGCACCTCATCGACGGCGTGGTTCCAGACGATGTCGATCTTGCCGGCGCGCTGCTTCTCGAACAGCTTGTCCTGCATGATCTTCTCGGCGCGCAGCTTGTCGCGCCGATGCACGAGCGTGACCTTGCGGCAGATGTTGGACAGGTACAGCGCTTCCTCGACTGCGGTGTTGCCGCCGCCGATCACCGCGACGTCCTGCTCGCGGAAGAAGAAGCCGTCGCAGGTCGCGCAGGCCGACACGCCCTTGCCCTTGTAGTGTTCCTCGGAGCGGATGCCGAGGTATTTCGCGGTCGCACCGGTCGCGATGATCAGCGCGTCGCAGGTGTATTCCCCGCTGTCTCCCTTGAGGCGGAACGGGCGCTGCAACAGGTCGGTGCTGTGGATGTGGTCGAACACCATCTCGGTGTTGAAGCGCTCGGCATGCTCGGCCATGCGCTGCATGAGCTGCGGCCCCTGCAGGCCCTCGACGTCGCCGGGCCAGTTGTCCACATCGGTGGTGGTCATCAGCTGGCCGCCTTGCGCAAGGCCGGTGATGAGGGTCGGCTTGAGGTTGGCGCGCGCGGCATAAACCGCAGCGGTGTAGCCGGCCGGGCCGGAGCCGAGGATGATCAGTCGCGAGTGCTTGGCAGTGCTCATGTATAATCCGGGCCGCTTTCGAGGCGACCATCTCGTGGCGTTTTTTCCGACACCGGTGCTGCGAGGATTGCGCCGGCGATTCCGATTCCCTTGGCGTTCCCGGCCTGTCGAACCACGGCAGGCGGGCGTGCGGGAGACCGGAGAATGGAGGGAACGCTCGCACGATTCAAGGCGCCGTCCGTGATTCGCAGTCACTCTTTCGAGGAACCAGCAATGCGTATCGGTGTGCCTTCGGAAACCAAGACCCTGGAAGGGCGCGTCGCGCTCGTGCCCGCCGCCTGCGCCGATCTCGTGCGCCGTGGCCATGACGTCTACGTGCAGGCCGGTGCCGGCCTGAAGAGCGGTTTCAAGGACGAGGACTACGCGCGCATCGGCGTCAAGCTGGTGCCGACCGCGAAGAAGCTGTACGAGATCGGCGAACTGATCGTGAAGGTCAAGGAGCCGATCGCGGGCGATCTCAAGCACCTGCGCAAGGACCACCTGCTGTTCTGCTACCTGCATTTGGCGGCCGAACCGAAGTTGACCAGGCAGCTGCTCGACATCGGCCTGACCGGCGTCGCGTTCGAGAGCGTGACTGAAAGCGACGGTTCGCTGCCGCTGCTGGCGCCGATGTCGATCATCGCGGGCCGCATCGCGACACAGATCGGCACGCATCTGCTGCACCAGCCGGCGGGCGGCAAGGGCAAGCTGCTCGGCGGCCTGCCTTCGACCGAACGCGGCAAGGTCGTCGTGCTCGGCGCAGGTGCGGCGGGCGGCAACTCGGCGGCGCTCGCGGCTGCGATGGGGGCCAACGTCGTCGTGTTCGACAAGCGCCCGGACCGCCTCGCCCAGATGATGGCGCTCGGCAGCAACGTGACGGCGCTGTACCCCTACGAGGAATACGTCGCACGCGAAGTGCGCGATGCCGACCTCGTGATCGGCGCGGTGCTGATCCCGAGCGCGAAGGCGCCACACGTGGTAACGCGCGCGATGGTGAAGTCGATGGAGCCGGGTTCCGTGCTGGTCGACATCTCGATCGACCAGGGCGGCTGCTTCGAGACTTCCAAGCCGACCACCTACAAGGACCCGACCTACCTTGTCGACGGCGTCACCCATTTCTGCGTGACGAACATGCCGGGTGCGGTGCCGCAGACATCGTCGCAGGCGATCTGCGCCGCGATCCTGCCCTACGTGCAGCGCCTCGCGACCGACAAGAACTGGCGCAAGTTCGAGCCGCTCAAGGTCGGTATCAACGTCGAAGGCGGCAAGATCGTCCATCCGGCGCTGAAGGGCTGAGAAGCCGCTTGGTCCATGGGTCCGCGCGAAGCTTCGCGCGGACTTTCGCCACAATTATTAAACCAATACAGTGATCTACTGTAGGGATTTCAGGTAAATTCTCCTGGTGGCGCGCGTCCAGAAAGCGGAAAAACCCATTCCCCGGCTCGACGAGCACTGGCACAAGCGCCTGCGCGAGGCCGGCTTCCTGCTGCTGCTCCCGCTTGCGATCTACCTGTTTGCGTGCTTCGCCAGCTACAGCCAGAACGACCCGGGCTGGTCGCACGCGGGCGATCCATCGCATGGCATCCACAATTTCGGCGGCGCGTTTGGCGCCTGGATCGCCGACCTCGTCTTCTACTTGATCGGCCTGGTTGCCTACGCGCTGCCGTTGTTGCTGCTCGTCGTTGGCGCGGTCGTGCTGCGTGGCGCCAGCCGCGAGGAGCGCTCACCGCTGGAACCGACCTTGCGCCTGGTCGGTTTCGTCGCATTCTTCATCGCGGGTCCTGGTCTCGCTTTCCTGCAGGCGAGCGGGCCGACAATCCTCCCCGCCGGTCGCGGAGGCATCCTCGGCCAGCTGGTCGGCGGCAGCCTCATGCACAGTTTCGGGCCGCTCGGTGCCGGCCTGTTCCTGCTCGCGTTGCTGCTGGTGGCGATCACGCTCGCGACGAGCTTGTCGTGGTTCAAGCTCATGGACGGTATCGGTCGCTTCCTGCTGGGCGCAGGCGCCGGCGTCGCCGACCGCATGAAGCGTGCCGAGGACTGGAACGCCGCGCGCGAGGCGCGCGCCGAGCGCGAGGTCGTGCGCAAGATCGACACCGTCAAGCAGTCCAAGCGCGAACCGATCAGGATCGAGCCGGTCGTCGCGCCGATCGAGAAGAGCGACCGCGCGCGGCGCGAGACGCAGATTCCGCTGTTTTCCGGCGCGTCGGGCGAGGGCGAATTGCCGCCGTTGTCCCTGCTCGACGAGCCGAGGCAGCAGGTCAAGGGCTATTCGGAAGAAACGCTGGAGGCGCTGTCACGCCAGGTCGAACTCAAGCTCAAGGATTTCCGCATCGAGGCGCAGGTCGTCGGCGTGTTCCCGGGGCCGGTGATCACGCGCTTCGAGATGCAGCCGGCGCCCGGCATCAAGGGCAGCCAGATCTCGACGCTCGACAAGGACATCGCGCGCGGCCTGTCGGTGACGAGCGTGCGCGTGGTCGACGTTATCCCGGGCAAGTCGGTGATCGGCCTCGAGATCCCGAATTCGAACCGCGAGATCGTCTACCTTTCCGAGATCCTGCGCTCGGACAAGTACGACACGCTGAAGTCGCCGCTCGCGCTCGCGCTCGGCAAGGACATCGGCGGAAAACCCGTGGTGGTCGACCTCGCCAAGATGCCGCACCTGCTGGTTGCCGGAACCACCGGTTCGGGCAAGTCGGTCGCGGTCAACGCGATGGTGCTGAGCCTGTTGTACAAGTCGAGCGCGAAAGACGTGCGCATGATCATGATCGACCCGAAGATGCTCGAGCTCTCGGTCTATCAGGGCATCCCGCACCTGCTCGCGCCGGTCGTCACCGACATGAAGGAAGCGGCGAACGCACTGCGGTGGTGCGTCGCCGAGATGGAGCGCCGCTACAAGGTGATGTCGGCGGTCGGCGTGCGCAACCTCGCCGGCTTCAACAAGAAGGTCAAGGACGCCGAAGACGCGGGCCATCCGCTGCTCGATCCGCTGTTCCGCCCCGACGCGTCGCAACCGTCGCGCGTGGCCGAACCGCTGCAGCCATTGCCGTACATCGTCGTCATCATCGACGAATTCGCCGACATGATGATGATCGTCGGCAAGAAGGTCGAGGAACTCATCGCGCGCCTCGCGCAAAAGGCGCGCGCGGCGGGCGTGCACCTGATCCTTGCCACGCAGCGTCCGTCGGTCGACGTCATCACCGGCCTGATCAAGGCGAACATCCCGACGCGCATCGCGTTCCAGGTGTCGTCCAAGATCGACTCGCGCACGATCCTCGACCAATCCGGCGCTGAGACGCTGCTCGGCCATGGCGACATGCTGTATCTGCCGCCGGGTACCGCGATGCCCGAGCGGGTGCACGGCGCGTTCGTCGACGACCACGAGGTGCACAAGGTCGTGCACTGGTTGCGCGAGCAGGGCGCGCCGGACTACATCGAAGGCGTGCTCGAGGAAGTGCAGTCGCTCGGCAACGGCCAGGTCATCAGCGAAACCGGCTTGCCGCAGGACGCCGGCGACGGCGAAGGCGGCGAGGACGCCCAGCTCTACGACAAGGCCGTGGCGATCGTGACCAAGACACGCCGCGCGTCGATCTCCGGCGTGCAGCGCCACCTGCGCATCGGCTACAACCGCGCCGCGCGCCTGATCGAGCAGATGGAGCGCGACGGCGTGGTCAGTTCGCCGGAGCACAACGGCAACCGCACCGTGCTGGCGCCGCCGCCGCCGGAAGATTGAAGAAGGACGCGCGCATGTCGACGCAGACCTCGAAGGCGAATCGAAAAGCAGTGTTCCTGCTTTTCGCGGGCGCCGTCTGCGTCGCCAACGCCTGGCTCGCGCGACATGCGCCGGGCTGGCTGATGGCGCCGGCGACCACGCCACCCGAATGGCCGGTGCTGGTCGACCTGCTGCTGGCCTTGCCGCTGGCGTACCTCGTCGTGTTTCGCCGCGACGGACGGCGTGCGTGGATCGGTGCGGCGCTGCTGGCGGTCAGTGGCATCACGCTGGCCGGCTGGATCGTGCCGGCAGACAGCCAGCAATGGCTCGGATCGCTGCGACTGCTGCGTAATTTCCTCGCGGTGTTGCTCGTGCTCGGCGAGATCGCGCTGGCGGTCGGACTGGTTCGCCTGGTCCTGCACGGCCTGCGCACCGAAAGAGACCCCGAACAGGCGATTGCCGCCAGCCTGCGTGCGCGCCTCGGCGACTCGCCGGTGGTGCCGCTGCTCGCATTCGAGGTGCGCCTGTGGTTCTACGCGCTGTTCGCGGGACGGCGTCCATTGTGTTTCGCCGGCGACGAGCATTTCGGCTATGCGCGCAAGGACGGGCATGCGTCGAACCTGCAGGGCTTCATGCTGCTGGTCGCGATCGAGTTGCCGTTGCTGCACGTCTTGCTGACGCTGTTCGGCAGCGCGCGCGTGGCCTGGATCGTCAGCCTGTTGTCGGCGTGGGGACTGTGCTTCCTGCTGGCCGAATACCGCGCGACGTTGCGCCGCCCGATTTCCCTCGATGCGGATGCCCTCTACGTGCGCTACGGTCTGTCGGCGGAACTGCGTGTTCCGCGCGAACGCATCGCCGTGGCATGCGCGCACGATCGGCCAGTGCGTCGCCGTGCGCCGGGCGTAGTGCGGTACTGCGACGCCGGTGCGCCGAACGTGCGTATCGAGCTCGCGCCCGCGATCGAAGTGCCGGGATGGCTCGGCGGCTCGCGCCGGATCGGCACGCTCTACCTCGGCGTCGACGAGCCGGCGCGATTGATCGCCGGGCTCGAGCGGTCGCAGCCCGTCGGGTCGGGCGTCGCCGAGCGTTCAGCTTGATGCAGGCATGGTGCGTCGTCCGCAAGCAAAGGAGTGGCCATGAAGACGATCCGCGACGTGATGACCGGCGATGTGAAGCTCGTCGAACCCGGCCAGACCATCCGTGAAGCCGCCCAGTTGATGGCGAGCGCCGACATCGGCAGCCTGCCGGTCCGCGAGAACGACCGCCTTGTCGGCATGGTGACCGACCGCGACCTCGCTCTGCGCGCGCTTGCGCACGGCCTCGGCCACGACACGCCCGTGCGCGACGTGATGACCACCGCGATCAAGTATTGCCATGACCATGAGGATGTCGAGAAGGTCGCGCAGAACATGGCCGAGCTTGGCGTGCGGCGCCTGCCGGTCGTGGACCGCGAAAAACGCCTGGTCGGCATTGTCGCGCTGAGCAACATCGCGCAATCGGGCGACAGCAAGGCGGCAAATTCCCTGCTCGACGGCGTTGCGCAGCCTCACTGACGCACCCGGACTGCGGCGCCGTGCAAATCCCGGCGCCGTGCCGCTCCCGGCTCGCCGACCCACTGGCGATTCCTGGCCGAACATGGACAATGCACGTCCGCCAACGCCACCTCCGACCCCATGCGCCTGACCGCCGCGTCAATCTTGATCCTCCTGCTTTGCATCCAGCCGGCATTCGGGAACGGCACCGCGCGCGGGCGCATGGAGGCGTTCTCCAATTCATTGAAATCCGTTAGCGCGAACTTCAGCCAATCCGTCACCGACGCGAATGGCCATCGCGGTGACGAATCGCGCGGCACGCTCGCGCTTGAGGCGCCACGCCAGTTCCGCTGGGAGACGACCGCGCCCTACCAGCAGACGATCGTCGCCGACGGTGCGCGCGTGTGGGTCTACGAACCGGATCTGGAACAGGTTTCGGTGCGCAGCCAGAGCGCTGCGGAGGCGCATAGTCCGCTGACCGTACTGACCGATCTGTCGCAGCTCGACCACCAGTTCGGCACGAGCGAGGCAGGCGAACATGACGGCCTCGCCTGGCTGCGCCTCGTCTCGAAGGCGAAGGAACCGGAGTTCGAGTACGCCGAACTGGGGCTCGACCATGCGTCGTTGCAGCGCATGGTGTTCAAGGACCAGCTTGGCAACACGACCGAGATCCGCTTCGCCGACTGGAAGCGCAATCCGCCGATGCCTATCGGCACGTTCACGTTCACCCCGCCAAAGGGCGTCGATGTCGTCGGTGATGTCATGCCGGACGCCGAAGTGTTTCCGGTCAAGGAATGACCGAGGTGACAGCCGTCACCCGCGATCGCTGACGCCTGCGGCTGCCATCGAGGTCGACGGGCCGCGATGATGCTCCCGCACCGCCGAAGGTGCCAAGGAGATCGCGATGAACGTCCCGCTTCCGAATCTTTCCGCCGGCCAGCGCGAAACGCTGGAGAAGTACCTGCCGCTGCTGCTGATCGTCGCGGTCGGCTGGCTCGCCGCACGCGGCTTGCGCAAGTCGTTCTGGAGCCTGTTCGGGATGTTCTGGGCGCTGCGTGCGAGCGGCCTGCTGCACTGGCTGTAACGCGGCATTCGACATCGTTCTCGTTTGCGCGTGCGGCGGTTAGGATGACGCTCCGGACCTCGGAAGCCCACCATGACCGACCGCGACACCCATGCGCTGATCGAACGCTATTACGCCGCCTTCAACCGCGGCGACTGGAGCGCGATGCTCGACTGCCTTAGCGACGATGTCGTGCACGATCTCAACCAGGGCGCGCGCGAACATGGACGCGAGACATTCCGCGCGTTCCTCGCGCGGATGGATCGCTGCTATGCCGAGCAGTTGCGTGACATCGTGGTGCTGTCCGGTGCAGGAGGCGCGCGCGCAGGGGCGGAGTACGTCGTGCACGGTCGCTACAAGGCGACGGACGAAGGCTTGCCGGCGGCGTCCGGACAGGTCTATGTACTGCCCGGCGGGGCATTCTTCGATATCCGCGACGGGCGCATCGCGCGCGTGACGAACTACTACAACCTGCAGGACTGGCTGCGTCAGGTTGGCGTGGCGGTCTGATATGGCGACCGGCACGGCGACACGGGTCGCGGTGATTGGCGGTGGCCCGGCCGGATTGATGGCAGCCGAGACAGCGCGTGCGTACGGCGCGCAGGTGGATGTCCACGATCGCATGGGCTCGGTCGGTCGCAAGTTCCTCGTCGCAGGCAAGGGCGGCCTCAACCTGACCCATTCCGATCCTTTCGAAACCTTCGTCGCGCGCTACGGCGATCGGCGCGACGAAATCACTGCGTGGTTGCGCGGTTTCGACGCGGATGCGTTGCGCGAATGGGCGCGCGGTCTCGGTGTCCAGACGTTCGTCGGCAGTTCCGGCCGGGTCTTTCCGCTGGACCTGAAGGCAGCGCCGCTGTTGCGCGCATGGGTGCGTCGCCTGCGTGCGAGTGGCGTGCGCTTCCACATGAACCACAACTGGCAAGGCTGGGACGGCGCGCAGGCGCTGCGGTTCGAAACCGAGGGCGGCAGCGTGCGCGTCGAAGCCGATGCGACCGTCCTTGCGCTCGGTGGCGCCAGCTGGCCGGTGCTCGGCTCCAACGGCGCCTGGATCGAAGCGCTCGCGCAGCGCGGGGTGGGCGTCGCACCCCTGCAACCGTCGAACTGCGGCTTCGAGGTGGAATGGAGTGCACATTTCGCGGCGAAACACGCAGGTCATGCGCTGAAGCCGGTCGTGATCGAGTGCGGCGATGGCCGCGGAGGAACGCAGCGTCGCCAAGGTGAATTCATCGCCAGCGCCTACGGCATCGAAGGCAGCCTCGTGTACGCGTGCAGCGCCGCATTGCGCGACGAGATCGCCCGCTCCGGCCGCGCCGTGATCCGCCTCGACCTCGTTCCTGGGCGCGATCAGGCGCGTCTCGCCAGCGAGCTTGCACGACCGCGCGGAACGCGCTCGGTCAGCGAGCACCTGCGGCGCGTCGCGGGCATCGACGGCGTCAAGGCGGGCCTGTTGTACGAGGTCCTGCCGAAAGAGGCGTTGTCCGACCCGGGGCGGGTCGCGGCGACGCTGAAGGCCTTGCCGCTGACCTTGCTGCGCGCACGGCCGATCGAGGAAGCGATCAGCTCGGCGGGCGGCGTGCGCTTCGACGCGCTCGACGACCAGCTCATGTTGCGCGCCGTGCCCGGCGTGTTCTGTGCTGGCGAAATGATCGACTGGGAAGCGCCGACCGGCGGTTATCTCTTGACCGCCTGCTTCGCCAGCGGACGCCTCGCCGGCAGTGCCGCCGCCGACTGGCGAGGCCACGCGCTTGCCGCTACCGTGGGCGCATGACGGCCATCGAGACCTTCATCGGTGCGGAAGTGGAGCCGTGGCTGCCAGCGCTCGCGGCCTTGCGCATCGCGGTGTTCCGCGAGTGGCCGTACCTGTACGACGGCGACGTCGACTACGAGACCAAGTATCTCGCGACCTATGCGGCGTCCGACGCAAGCCTGTTCGTGCTCGCGCTCGATGGCGACAAGGTGGTGGGCGCTTCGACCGGCATTCCGCTGGAGCACGAGACGTCGGCGTTCAAGCAGGCGTTCTTCGCCCGTTCGATCCCGTATGCGGAGGTGTTCTATTTCGGCGAGTCGGTGCTGCTGGCCGCGTACCGCAACCGCGGCATCGGCCACCGGTTCTTCGACGAGCGCGAGGCGCATGCGCGGCGCAACGGCTCCTTTGCGATGACCGCGTTCTGCACGGTCGAGCGCGACGAGGATGACCCGCGGCGCCCGCCCGACTATCGCGGCAACGAGTTGTTCTGGACCAAGCGCGGCTACCAGCGCCAGCCTGACATGTTCTGCCGCATCGACTGGCGCGAGACGGGCGCGACGGAAGCGACGTCTCACCGTTTGCGCTACTGGCTGCGGCCGCTGGAGCGCGCATGATGCTGCGCGTCGCCGCGGCGCAGTATGCGATCGGCGCACCGGTGGATTTCGCCGCGTTCGCCGATCGCGTCGCCGAACGCGTCGCTGCGGCGGTGCAAGCCGGTGCCCGCTGCGTGGTGCTGCCGGAATACCTCGCGCTGGAGGCCGCCGCGATCCAGGCGGCGCCGATCCGCGCGGACTTCGTGCGCTCGCTGCACGCGTTGCAGGCGATTCGCGACGACTACCCCGCGCTCGCGCGCGAGCTGGCGATGCGCCATTCCATCCATCTCGTTGCGGGCACGTTCCTCGCCGAAGTCGGCTCGGGTCGCTTCCGCAATCGCGCGTGGCTCGCGACGCCGGGCGGGGCACTTGCGTTCCAGGACAAGCTCACGCTGACCGGCTTCGAGCGCGCGAGCGGCGTGATCGAGCCGGGCGATGCAATCAAGGTGTTCGAGACCGACTTCGGGCGCATCGCGATCGACATCTGCTACGACATCGAGTTTCCGCTCCACGCACGCGCGCAGGCCGAAGCGGGCGCGCGCCTGCTGCTTGTGCCGAGCTGCACCGACACGATCGCCGGCGCGAACCGCGTGCGCATCGGCTGTCAGGCGCGCGCACTCGAAAACCAGCTCTACGTCGCCTGCGCGGTAACCGCCGGCGACGCGGCATGGAGCCCTGCGCTCGACACCAATACCGGCAGTGCGGCGATCTTCACCCCGGTTGATCGCGGCTTTCCATCCGACGGCATTGCCGCGCAAGCGTCGCCCGACGCAGACTGGGCGATCGCCGATGTCGATCTCGATGCGCTCGAACACGGACGTCGCGACGGCCAGGTCTCGAATTTCGCCGATTGGCCACGACAGCGGCGCAGTGCGCTCGCGCACGCCCGCGTCGAACGGCTCTGAGCTTCAGTATCCGCCGTTCGGCAGCAACAGGAACGAACCGCCCGCGAGTACGCCGCCGATCAGCGTTGCGGCAAGCACGTCGCTCGGGTAGTGCATGCCGAGCACGACGCGCGACATCGCGACGAGCAGGGTGAACGGGACCAGCAAGGGCGCGAGCCACGGGAACCAGGCGAGCGCGATCAGGCTGAAACTGACGGCGTGCAGCGTGTGTCCCGACGGAAAGCTGAATTCGTCGAGCGGGGCGATGTAGGGAGTGATTTCCGCGTGCGCGCGAAACGGTCGTGGTCGCTTGGTCCAGTGCTTGAGCGAGCGGTAGAGCACGGACGCGACGAGGCCGACGACGGACATTTGCAGGGCCGCCTGCAGGCCGCGGTGGCCGCCGAGCACGGCCAGCAGCAGTATCAGCGCGTACCAGAAAACCCCGTCGCCGAGGCGGCTGACCAGGCGGAACAGTCGCATCCATGCGCGCCGCGCGCCCCAGCGGTTCATCGCCAGGCACAGGCGGCGTTCGCCGCTGCCGATCTCCAGTCGTTGCCAAGTGGTCATGCCGCCGTCCTCCTGCCGAGGGAGCCGAGCAGGTCGGCGAAATGTTCGGCGACGCTGGCCGGACTCAGCGCGGACACGCTGGCGCGCGCGGCATCGGACACGTGTGCGGGGCGGGGATTTGCGATGCGGTCGGCCATGCCAAGCGCGGCTTCGACGAACCGGTCGTCGTTGCCGAGCTCGATGCGTGCACCGGCGCGTTCGCTGCGGATGTGTTCGCGCGCGGCACCGTAGTCGAACGCGACCACCGGCACGCCGCTGGCGAGTGCTTCGAGGGTGACGTTGCCGAACGTCTCGCTGCGACTCGGGAACAGGAACAGGTCGCCGCTGGCGTAGTGGCGCGCGAGATCCTCGCCTCGCAGCATGCCGGCGAACAGGATCTGCGGGTGCTGCGCCGCGAGCGTCGCGCGTGCCGGGCCATCGCCGACGATCACGAAGCGCGCACGCGGATGGCGCGCCTGGATTGCCTCGAACGCGCGCACCGCGAGACCGAGGTTCTTCTCGGCGGCGAGGCGACCGACGTGGACGATCGCGAGGTCGTTCGCGTCGAGTCCCCAGCGCGCGCGCAACTGCGCATCGCGATGGCGCGGATGGAACAGCGTCGTGTCGACCGCGCGGCTGAGCAGGCGCACGTTGCGGAATCCGTTCGAACCGAGGAACTCGACCAGTTCCGCGGTCGGCACGAGGGTCGCCGCCGCGCGGTTGTGGAAGCGGCGCAGGTAGGCGAACACGAGCGGCGTCAACAGGCCGAGTCCGTAGTGGTTGGCGAAATCGTCGAAGCGCGTGTGGAAGCCGGTGCAGGCGGGGATGCCGAGCCGACGAGCGGCGCCGAGCGCAGAGAATCCGAGCGGTCCCTCGGTCGCGATGTACAGCGCGTCCGGTCGACGCCCCGACCAGTGCCGGTGCAGGTGACGCTGCGCCGGCAGGCCGAAGCGCAGGCCCGGATAGCGTGGCAACGCGGCGCCCGGCAGCAGCACCTGCTCGAACTCGTCTGCTGGAGCATGCGGCTCGGATTCCTGGCGCGGGCGCACCAGCTCGACTGCATGGCCGAGCGTGGTGAGGCCGCGCGCCAGCGATTGCACGGTCAGCGCGACCCCGTTGATCTCCGGTGGCCAGGTCTCGGTGATGATCGCAACGCGCATGCGCAGGTCCGTCTCGGGTATGACCAAGACTTGCGCGCAGGCTTGACCCGCGTATTGCATCGCGATGGCAGATCCATGACAGTGCCCGATGTGTGTAACAACCCTGTCACATCGAGCGCCTAGCGTGCACGAATGCCCGTTAATCCAGTGACTTGCGACTCGATCCCGAGTTTCGACCTCATGCGTCGCCGGCGTCGTCATGCGCGCGCGGCGAACCTGTTCGTCGGTGCCGGCACGGCGCTCGTCCTGCTCGGCCTGCTTGCGATCCCGTCCTACCTGCTGGTCGCGCTGGCGTCCTCGCAAGCGGCGGCGCCGATCGAATGGGAACGGCTCGGAGTATTGTTCGCGGGCAGCCTGCGCGCGACGATCTGTGCGGTGGCAGTGGCCGTGCCGCTCGGCATCGCGACCGCGATGTTCAGCGCGCACTTCTGTGCGCCGCGCCTGCGTGCGTGGCTCAAGCCGGCGCTGGAAGTCCTCGATGCGATTCCGACGGTCGTGCTCGGTCTGATCGCTGCGGTGTCGTTCGCGCCGTGGCTGAAGGGGCACGTCGCATCGGTGCTCGCGCTGGTCGTAATCATTCCCTGCGTGCTGCTCGCCGGTGGCTTCGCGTTCGGGGCTTCATCGCGCCGTGAGGGCTGGTTGCCGCTGTGGTTGCTGCCGCTGCTGGTCGCGACGGCTGCCCTGGTGTTCGGACTCGCATCGCGGCACGCGGCTCCGATGCTGCCACCCTCCAGCCCGTGGAATGCGTTGCTGGTCGGCCTCGCGCTCGGTGTCGCGGCGTTGCCGCTGGTGTTCTCGGTGGCGGAGGACGCCTTGTTCCTGGTGCCGCGCGCGCATGCTCAGGCAGCGTTCGCGCTTGGCGCGACACGTTGGCAGGCGCTGACGACCATTGTGTTGCCGGCCACGGGATCGGGTCTGTTTGCAGCCGCCTTGCTCGGTTTCATGCGTTGCTTCGGCGAGACGATGATCGTGCTCATGGCGAGCGGCAACACCGCGATCGCCGGCATCGATCCGCTCGGCGGATTGCGTTCGCTCGGCGCCGACATCGCGCTCGGCATGCCGGATGCAGCGCCGGCCAGCGCGGCGTGGCGCGACCTGCTGATTGCCGCGCTGCTGTTGCTGGCCATGAACGTGCTGTTCGGCGTCACCGCACAGCTCGCGCGCGAGCGCCTGCGCCGGCGCCTGCCGGCGGAGCGGGCGACATGAGCGTCACGCGCAGCGCGGGGGCCGGGATCTGGCTGCTTGCCGGGATCACCGCGGCGTGCATCGCGATCATGCTCGGCTTGCTCGCCTTCACGCTGGGCTCGGGGCTGGCGTCGTTGTGGCCGGCGCAGGTGGAGCGCATCGAACTGCGCGATGGAACCGTCCTGCTCGGTGAGGTCGTGGCCTCGGATGCAAGCTCGCTGGTGGTGCGCGGCAGCGAGGTCGAGCGTGTCGGCGAGGGCTACCGGCGCGTGCAGCGCGCCGACATCGGCACGCGTGACGTGCCGAGGGATGCGGTTGTGCTCCGCTTCGACGATGGTCGACGACGCTTCGCGCGCGGCGATGCGGCGCCGGATCCTGCCTCGGCCGCGGTCGATGTGGTGCGGCCGAACGCGATGGGCCCGCTCGATCGCACGGGCGTGTTCCTGCGTGATCTGTTCGCGTTCGTGACGACATCGCCGGACGCGTCGAATCTTTCCGGCGGCGTGCTGCCGGCGCTGGTCGGCACGGTGACCCTGGTCCTGTTGATGAGCGTGCTGGTGATGCCGTTCGGCATCGCGACCGCGGTCTACCTGCACCAGCGGCGCGGCCCCGGCATGCGCGTCGTGCGCGTGGCGATCGATACGCTTGCAGGTGTGCCTGCGATCGTATACGGCGTGCTCGGCCTGGGCCTGTTCGTGCACGGGATCGGCGGCAGCGTCGATCGCTGGTTCCATGCGGAGCGCCTGCCGGTTCCGACCTTCGGCAGCGGTGGATTGCTGTGGGCGGCGTTGACGCTGGCGCTGCTGACCTTGCCGGTCGTCGTGGTCAGCGTGGAGCAGGGCCTTGCGCGGATCCCCGCGAGCCTGCGTGCGGGGTCGCTCGCCCTCGGCGCGACGCGCGAGGAGACGATGTGGCGCCTGCTGCTGCCGGCTGCGCGCCCGGCGGTGCTGACCGGCTTGATCCTGGCGATTTCTCGCGCCGCCGGCTCGGTGGCGCCGCTGATGCTGGTCGGCATGGTCAAGCTCGCGCCCGCGAGTCCGCTCGATGGCGCGTTCCCCTACCTGCATCCGTCGCGCCAGTTCATGCATCTGGGCTTCGCGGTCTACGATGCCGCGCTGGCGAGTCCGGACGCGATTCGCGGCGTGCCGCGCGCGTACGCCTGTGCGATGCTGCTGGTCGGCGTGGTGATCGTACTGAACCTGTCGGCGATCGTGTTGCGCAACCGCCTGCGCGACCGCTACCGCGCACTGGAATCATGAGGCGCATGTTGAACAGCGTGTCTCCCTTTGCTGGCACAGACCCGACCGGGACCGGTGATGTCGCGACATTGAGCACGCGCGGACTGTGCCTCTGGTACGGTTCCCGCCAGGTGCTCAACGAGGTCGATCTCGACGTGCCGACGCGCCGCATCACCGCGTTGATCGGCCCGAGCGGCTGCGGCAAGTCGAGCCTGCTGCGATGCTTGAACCGCCTCAATGACGAGATCGAGGGAAGTCGCGTCGCCGGCACGGTGCTGCTCGGCGGCGCCGACGTCTATGCCAGGGACGTGGTGGTGCACGAGGTGCGCCGCCGCGTCGGCATCGTGTTCCAGCGACCCAATCCGTTTCCGATGTCGGTGCATGACAATGTCGCCTACGGCCTGCGCCTGCTCGGCGTGCGTCGCCGGCGCGAACTCGACGAGCGCATCGAGGTTGCACTCAAGGCGGTCGCGCTGTGGGACGAGGTGGCCAATCGCCTCGACGACAGCGCGCTCGGGCTTTCGCTCGGCCAGCAGCAGCGTCTGGTGATCGCACGCGCGGTCGCGGTCGATCCCGAGGTGCTGCTGCTCGACGAACCCGCGTCCGCGCTCGATCCCGCCGCGACGCTGCGGTTCGAGGAACTGCTGCACGAGCTCGCGCGGCGCTATACCCTGCTGCTGGTCACCCACAACATGCAGCAAGCCGCGCGCGTTTCCGACTTCACAGCCTTCATGCACGAAGGTCGCCTGGTCGAGTTCGGCGAAACCGACGCGCTGTTCACGAACCCGCGCGAACGCCAGACCGAAGACTTCATTACCGGGCGATATGGCTGAAGGCCGCGGTCGACGCGGTTCCTCTCGATCCGGAATTCCTGGCCCCCGCCCCTAGCCACTAGCCCCTGACCAATGGACCGCCTGCATCTTTCCCAACACATTTCCCGCCAGTTCAACAGCGAGATAGAGGACGTCCGCCGCCAGGTGCTGGCGATGGGCGGTATCGTCGAGGAACAGATCTCCGCGGCAGTGCGCGTGCTGGTCGCGCGCGAGGCCGGCGCGCTCGGCGATATCCGCGAGCGCGAGCAACGCATCAACGCGGCCGAGCTCGCGATCGACGAGCAATGCGCGTTCATCCTCGCGCGGCGCCAGCCGGCGGCGTCGGATCTGCGCCTCGTGCTCGCGGTGATGAAGATGCTGGCCGATCTCGAACGCATTGGCGACGAGGCCAAGCGCATCGCGCGACTCGGCGAGCGGCTGTTGCACGAGGAAGGTGGCGCGGAGGTGACTGCGGCGCTTGCCGACCTCGGGCATTGCGCGCGCGACATGCTGCGAGGCGCGCTGGATGCATTCGCGCGCCTCGACGAGAAGCTGGCGCTCGACGTCATGCACCGTGACCGCCGCCTCGATGGCAGCTACCGCGTGGTCACCGAAACGCTGGTCGCGCGCATGCAGCGCGACCCGGAGCAGATCCCGATCGAACTTGACCGCCTGTGGTGCGCGCGCTCGTTCGAGCGCATCGGCGACCGCTGCAAGAACCTTTGCGAGTTCGTGCTGTACCTGGTGCGCGGCAAGGACGTGCGCCATTCCGGCCTGGCCAAGGACGGTGGCGCGTCGGCGTCCTGATCAGCGCGAGGCGGGATCCATGAGCGCGCGCGCGCCGGCAGCACTGAACGGTTGCGCAAGCTGCGGCAGGAAGCCCTTGGCGATGGCGCCGTCGATGCCGATGTCTGCGGGCGGGCGACGTGGTGGATTGAAGTACGTGCCGAACAGCTGGTCCCACAGCACGAAGTTTTCGCCGTAGTTGCGGTTGCCTTCGGCCGGGATGCGCGAGTGGTGCCAGCGGTGCAGCGCAGGCGTGCTGAACACGTAGTCGAGCGGGCCGGTGCGCATGACCACGTTGCAGTGGGTGAGCAGGCCGGTGATCGCGGTGACGGCGCTGATCCACAGGAACACCGGCAGCGGCGCGCCGAGCAGGTACAGCGGCAGCTGGCCGAGCGCGGCCTTGAAGCAGGTATCGACGATGTGGAAGCGCCCGGTGTTGACCACCCACAGGCGCGTCACACTGTGGTGCAGCGCGTGGAAGCGCCAGAACGCCGGCCACTCGTGCGCGATGCGATGTGCCGCGTACAGGCCAAGCTCGGCGATCGCGAGTGCGAGGACCACCTGCGCGGCGAGCGGCCAATGCTCCGGCCACAGTTGCGGCAGGCCGCGATTGGCCGGATCGACGGCGGTGGCGGTCAGCATCGTCGCGCTGGTGACAGTCACGACCGCGAGTTGGACCAGTCCCTTGGTCAGCAAGGTGTGGGCCAGGTTCGTCGCGGTCTCGCCGTCGGCTTCCAGCCATTGCCGTTCGTGCGGCATCCATCGTTCCAGCATGCCGATCACGAGCGCGAGCGAGACATAGACCACGTTGAACCACAGCACGGGGTGGCTGCTGGTGAGTGCCTCGTGCGCGCCAAGCAGGCCGCTGCCGTAGAGCAGCGGCCACAGCAGCCACGAGAGCGGGTTCGAGGATCGGCTTGCTGCTTGCGTGACTGACGCCATGCCGCGCGCTCGTGGTTCAGTTCGCCGGCGCCGCGAGCGCGGTGCTGTCCCAGCCTGGCCGCGGCGTGAAACGTGTGCCGTATTTCTGCACCAGCGTTTCGAGGCGTGCCTTCAAAGCAGGCGCGCCGGTATCGCGAATGTGCTGGATCGGGCCGCCGCGGAACGGCGCGAAGCCGGTGCCGAAGATCACGCCCGCGTCGAGCAGGTCGGCATCGTCGACGACCTTGTCGGCGAGACAGGCGACTGCCTCGTTGAGCAGGGGCAGGATCAGGCGGTCCTCGAGGTCATCGGGTGCCGCGTAGGTTGGATCGACCTCTGGCTTCTGCGGCCTGCCATCCTGCCACTTGTAGAAACCCTCGCCGTCCTTCTTGCCGCGCTTGCCGCCCTTGACCAGCTCTTCCAGGCTCGGCGGGATGTCGAGGCCGAGGAATGGGCCGAGTTCGGCGCCGACCGACGCGGCGACATCGAGGCCGACCGTGTCGATCAGCTCGATCGGCCCCATCGGCATGCCGAATCTCTTCGCCGCCTTGTCGATGACCGGGCCGGGCACGCCTTCGCTGTACGCGCGCGCGGCTTCGAGCATGTACGGCATGAGGATGCGGTTGACGAGGAAGCCGGGCGTGCCGGCGACCGGCACCGGCAACTTGTCGAGCGCCTTGCAGAACGCGAGCGCGCGTTTCTCGCAGGCGGGGTCGAGTTCGTCGTGGCGCACGATCTCGACCAGCGGCATCAGCGCGACCGGGTTGAAATAGTGCAGGCCGAGGAAGCGCGCGGGCTTGTCCACCGTCTTGCGCAGTTCGTTCAGCGGAATGCTCGAAGTGTTCGTCGCGAGCAGGGCATCCGCCTTCATCTTCGGCTCGGTGTTGCGATACAGCGTCTCCTTCGCCTCTGCGTTCTCGTAGATCGCCTCGATGGTCAGGTCGGCGTCCGCAATGCCGTTGCCTTCGACGTCGGCCTTGAGGCGCGCGAGCGCGGGCGCGATGCGCTCGGGTGTCTTGAGCTTCTTCGTGAACATGTCCTTCGCGCGGTCGAGCGCCGGCTGCACGAATTTCATCTCGCGATCCTGCAGAGTCACCTCGAAACCGCGCAACGCGCACCACGCCGCGATGTCGCCACCCATGACGCCGGCGCCGACGACGTGCACGTGCTTGACACCATGTTCGGCGCCGCCCGCGAGCCCCTTGAGACGTTCCTGCAGGAAGAACACGCGGATCAGGTTGTGTGCGGTCGGCGTCGCGGCGAGCTTCGCCACCGCGCGCGCTTCCAGCTTCAGGCGCTGGGCGAGGCTCGGGCCGCCGCGGCGCCATGTTTCGATCAGCGCGAACGGTGCCGGGTACTGCTCCTTGCGCGCCTTGGTCGCGGTCTGCTTGACCATGATCGGTGCGAGCACCTGGCGCACCGGCCACAGGTTGGTCACCCAGGCCATCGCGCGCTGCTGCAGCGGGCGGCTGCGCGGATGCCGGATGAGTTCCTTCGCTGCCTCGACCAGGAGTTCCGGCGAAGTCAGCACGTCGACGAGGCCGAGCGATTTCGCGTTCTCGGCCGATGCGTTCCGGCCGGTCAGCATGAGTTCGAGCGCGGCCGGCGCGCCGATCAGGCGCGGCAGGCGTGCCGATCCGCCCCAGCCCGGGAAGATGCCGAGCTTGACCTCGGGCAGGGCGATGCGCGTCGACGCATCGCGCGAAGCGACGCGGAAGCGGCAGGCGAGCGCCAGCTCGGTGCCGCCGCCCATGCACACGCCGTGGATTGCGGCGACGGTAGGACAGGGCAGGCGGCCGAGGCGCAGGAAGATGCGCTGCCCATTCTCGAGCGCGTCCTGCACCGTACCGTTCTTCTCGAAGCTCTCGAATTCCTTGATGTCGGCGCCGACGATGAAGCCGCTGTTCTTGCCGGAACGCACGACCACCCCTTTCGGCGGCTCGAACGACAGACGTTCGACGATCTCCGACAACTCGTCCAGCACGGCACGCGAAAGGGCGTTGACCGAACTGCCGGCGCGGTCGAGCGTCAGCACGACGATGCCATCGGCGTCGCGCGCGGGTTGCCAATGCTGGAAACGCAGGCCCTCGAACATGAGCGGGCTCCGGGAAGCGGGCGTAGGGACGGCTATAATCCCGGCAAGCCCTGCGTCGGGTCAATCCAGCGACGCCAAGGGCTTGGGAAACACTCTTGCAGTCCGATCGAAAGAAGGATCGAATGCAGGCCGATGGAGGACCGGGTGGTCCGCATCCGTGGCACGGGTCAGGGGAACGCGTGGTCGAAACCAAAGCCGAGCTGCCGGTCGTCCAGAAGCTGCTGGACCGCATCGTGCAATCGTCCCAGCATATCGTGGCCCTGCAGACCTCCAGCGTCGGCGACACGATCGCGCAGATGCGCGTGCTGGCGATGCGCAGCGGCGCCTCGATCTATGCGTGGGATCCGGACGGCGGCGTGGCCTCGCTGCGCGAGAGCGGCATGCACGTGCCGGGCACCAAGCGCATGTCGGATGCGCTGCGCTACGTCTTGCAGAGCATGCAGTTCGGCGTCTACCTGTTCGTCGACTTCGAGGCGCACCTGAAGCCGGCCGACGTGTTGCTGTTGCGGCGCATCTCGCGCACGCCGACCAGCAACGAACGCAAGCTGGTGTTCGCCGCAGCCGGTACCGAACTGCCGGAAGAACTCGAGGGAATGTACGAGCGCATCGCGGTCGAGAGCGAGATGCATCGGCAACTGCGCCTGCGCGACGGACGGTGGCTCACATGAGCGTGCCGGCGGCCGAGGCGCGCGGTGCCGCCCTGATCGTCGCGGCCGATCGGGAGGATCGCCGCGTGCTGTTCGACGCGCTCGATGCACAGGCGTTCGAGGAGATCTATTCGGCGAAGGACATTTCGCAGGCGCGCAGTTTCCTCGGGCCCGACCTCGACATCGACGTCGTCCTGCTCGAATTCGACGAGCAGCCGGACGAAGCGCTCGCGTTCTGCGAGGAGTTGCGCAAGCAGTCGCGGCGCGACCTGCCGGTGATCGGCATCCTCGGCAGCCGTGGCGGCAGCTGGCGCGACGGGCGCCTGCCGGCCGGGCTGGTCGAGTGGATTGCGCGTCCGGTCAAGGCCGACGATGCGCAGGCACGCATCAAGGTCGCGCTCGCGGCGCACAGTGCCGGCACTGTGCGCAGTCCGCACGCTGCCAGTGCCGGCGACCGCTACCAGTTCGCGTTCGACGGCAGCCTCGACGAACTGGCGATCGTCGACCCGGCGAGCGGTCGCGTGCTGGAGATCAACGGCATGTTCGTGCAGCGTTCCGGCTATCCGCGCGCGCAGATCCTCGCCGGGCGCATCGATGGCTTCGACCTCGTGCTGACGCCAGACAGGCGCGAAGAGATCGAGCGCAAGCTCGAGCGCGATGGCGCCGTGCACGTGCGTGCGCGCAAGCCGCGCGCCGATGGCGGCACCTACCCGGTCGACCTGCACGTGCGACTCGCGGTGCAGGAAGGGCGGGTGGTGCATTTCTACCTGTTCCGCGAGATCGAGGAACTGAGCCGGCACCAGGAGGCTCTCGTCGCGTTGTTGCGCATGGCGCAGGCTGGTGCCCACGATCCGGCGGAGGCGACCTTGCGCTGCCTGGTCGACTGGCTCGTGCTCGACTACGCCGTTTTCGTCGAGGCACCCGCGGAGCACTCGACCGAACCACACGCGCTCGCGGTATTCAACCGGCGCGAGGGCGGCGAGGGACCCGATCCGTTGCGCGAAGTGAACCTGCGCCACGTGCTCGACGGCAATGAGATCCTGCAGGCGTCCGGCGCGTGGCGCGCGCCGGGTGCGGATGCGTCGGTGCGCGAGCACCGCTACGAGTGCGTGATCGGGCTGCCACTGTACGGCGAACGCCAGACCTGCCTCGGCGCGTTGATGATCGCGCGGCTGGATCCGCTGGTGGTCGACGCCGCAGTGATCGCCGGAGTTCGCGTGATCGCCCGTGCGCTCGCGAGCGAGCTCGACCTGCGCAACGCACGCGCGCAGGGTCGTGCGATCGGTCTGCGTGATCCTCTCACCGGGCTGCCGAATCGCCTGTTGTTCAACGACCGACTGAACTCGGCGATAACCGAGGCGCATCGCACCAGCGAACTGTTCGCGGTACTGTTCGTCGACCTCGATCGTTTCAAGAACATCAACGATTCGCTCGGCCACGCGGTTGGCGACCAGGTGCTCGCCGCGGTGGCCAAGCGCCTGCGCGCGAGCGTGCGCGGCTCCGACACGGTTGCGCGCTATGCCGGCGACGAGTTCACGCTGATCCTGCGCCATATCGTCCAGCGCGAGGACGTCGTGCGCATCGCCGAAAAGATCGTGCGCGCGATGGAGGCGCCGTTGCAGCTTGCGGGTGGCCTCGAACTCAACATGACCGCCTCGCTCGGCCTCAGCTTCTATCCGGACGACGCCACCGATGCGGAGCGCCTGCTCAAGCATGCCGACGTCGCGATGTACTCGGCCAAGGGCATGGGGCGCAACAACTTCCAGGCCTACGTCGCCGTGCCGGAGGAATCGCACCAGCAGCGCCTCGCGCTGGAGGCGAAGCTGCGCCTGGCCGAGCGCAACGGTGAACTGCGCGTGTTCTACCAGCCGCAGATCGACGGCAAGAGCGAGGACATCGTCGGCATGGAGGCGCTGATCCGCTGGGAGCATCCAGAGCTTGGCATGATCAGTCCGGGGTTCTTCATTCCGCTGGCGGAGGAGTCGGGCCTGATCATCCCGATCGGCGAATGGATCCTGCGCGCGGCCTGCCGCGACACGCGACGCTGGCAGGTCACCTACGGTTTGCCGTTGCGCATCGGCGTGAACCTGTCGCCGTTGCAGTTGCGCCAGCCGAACCTCGTGCAGGTGGTTGCCGAGGTGCTCAAGGAAACCGGGCTCGACGCGCAACTGCTCGATCTCGAAGTTACCGAAAGCATCAACGTGAAGTCGATCCCGAACCTGCTCGAAACGCTGCACGGCCTGCGCGAGCTCGGTTGCGGCATCTCGATCGACGACTTCGGCACCGGCCAGTCGTCCCTCGACTACATCAAGCGCTTCCCGGCCGACCGGATCAAGATCGACCAGGCATTCGTGCGCAACATCGGGGTCGACCCCGACGACGAGGCGATCGTGCGCGCGACCATCTCGATGGCGCACAATCTCAACCGCGAAGTCGTCGCCGAAGGCGTGGAGATCGAGCAGCACCTCGATTTCCTTCGTGCCGAGGGGTGCGAGGTCCTGCAGGGTTTCCTGTTCTGTCGCCCGTTGCCTGCGGCGACCTTCGAGGCATTGCTGCAGGAGCGCGGGCGCCTGCTGGGGCGGGTGGCCTCTCCCGGCGATGCGGGACTGAAGCGGAACTAATCCAGCCGGGTGCGGTCAAGGTGGCATGCCTGACCGTGTCGGCAAACAGGGAGAACGGCCCGGATGGGCGAAAGCGACTCGGATCAGGCGCTCGTCGAGCGCGTGCAGAATGGCGACAAGCACGCGTTCGACTTGTTGGTCAGGAAATACCAGCACAAGCTGGTCAGCGTCATTTCCCGTTACGTCAACGACTGGAGCGAATGCCAGGACGTGGCGCAGGAGGCGTTCGTGCGCGCGTACCGGGCGATCGGCTCCTTCCGCGGCGACGCGCAGTTCTACACGTGGATCTACCGGATCGCGATCAACACCGCCAAGAACTGGCTGGTCTCGCAGGGGCGCCGGCCGCCGACCGAGGACGTGGCCGTCGAGGATGCGGTCCAGTTCGACGGCGCCACGCGCCTGCATGAATCGGCGACCCCCGAGCGCGAACTCATGCGCGAGGAAATTGAACGAACCGTGTTCGCCACGGTCGAAGCACTGCCCGAGGAGCTCAAGGTCGCGATCACCCTGCGGGAAGTCGACGGCCTGAGCTACGAGGAAATCGCGGAAGCGATGAACTGCCCCATTGGTACGGTCAGGTCACGCATCTTCCGCGCGCGCGAGGCGATCGACGAGCAGTTGCGCCCGCTGTTGTCGGAGGAAGACGAGAAGCCATGAACGAACAGATCGACGAACAACTGTCAGCCCTGGTGGATGGCGAACTGGAACGCGACCAGACGCGTTTCCTGCTGCGTCGCGTCGCCGCGGATCCGGCGCTGCCGTTGCGATGGGAGCGCTATCAGGTCGCACGCCAGGCCTTGCGTCGGCAGCAGACCTTCGTGTTGCGCCCGGGTTTCGCCGCGGCGGTGATGGAGCAGCTGGCACAGGAGCCTGCGCTGCGTGCTCGCGGCGGACAGTGGCTGCGTTGGGGGGCTGGCGGCGCGATCGCGGCATCCGTTGCCGTCGCTGCGCTGGTGCTGACGCGCCCGGCGGAGGTCCCGACGGCGGTGGCGACGCGCAGCCCGCTGGCCGCACCCTCCATCACGATTGCCGCCGCACCGGCGTCGGCGACCACGACGGTAACCCCGGCGCCGGTCGAAATTCGCCCGCCGCTGCTGCTGCCGAATGCTCCCCTGGATGCCTCGCCGGCCAGTTTCGGCACCGAAATCGGGTCGACCGCGGTACTCGATCCGCGCCTGCAGTCGTATGTCGTGCGCCACTATCAGGCGGTCGGCGGCAACGGCCAGTCCGGCTTCATGCCCTATGTGCTGCTGACGGCTCCGCAGCGCCCGGTGGAAACCGCACACGCGGGTTCCGCCGCGCCGCGCAATCGCTGACATCGCGCGCCGCCGCCCTTGAGCAGCACGAATGGCATTGCGGCCTGACCGGATCGCGGTTCTGTGGATGGTGCTGGCGCTCGCGGTCGCGAGCGCGCCTTCCCGCGCCGAACCGACCGCCACGAGCGATCCTCTCGCCCGGATGTATGCGGCGATCCGTCAACTCGACTTCCAGGGTTCGTTCGTCTACCTGCGCGGCGGCAAGGCGGAAGCCATGCGCATCTTCCATGCGGGCGGCAGCCCGGAGCGCGAACGCCTGGTCGGACTGAATGGGGCACGCACCGAGATCGCGCGCGAAGGCGGTGTCGTCACCTGCGTGAGTGGCGACGCGCCATCGAAGTTGTTCGACACGCCGGGCGTACGCCTGTTGCCGCTGTTGCCGGACCTGCGCGGTGGCTCGGTCGCCGCGTACTACGCGGTCAGTGCGGGGGACGAGGAACGGGTTGCCGGATACCGGGCGCGCCGGATCGATATCGTTGCGCGGGATGGCTATCGGTACGGATATCGGTTGTGGATGGAGGACCACAGTGGGCTTCCGCTGCGCTCCTCGATCGTCGACGCGTCGGGCCGGATCCTCGAGGAGTACATGTTCGTCACGCTGGACATCGGGGCGCGTCCGCGCGACAGCGACTTGGCACCGAGCACGAATGCGGGCGTGGCCGAAGCCGCCGGGGAAACTCTCGTCGAGCCGCGCTGGCAAATCGCCGATCCGCCGCCGGGCTTCGTGCTCACGCGCACGCAGAAGCCCGCACTTGGCGACGAGCGCAGCGAACATCAGATCTATACCGACGGATTGGCCAGCGTTTCCATCTACGTGGAGCCGCACAGCGGGGCGAATGGCGCCGATCGAGGATTTGCGCGCGGCATGTTGAACATGCTCACGCGCGAGGCCGGCGGTTGGCGCGTGGCGGCGATCGGCGACGTTCCGCGCGGAACGCTGGAGCGCATGCTCGGATCGATGCGTCCACTTCCTGCCGCGCTGAAGCACGACTGAAGGCGTGCGCCCGAGGATGGAACTTCGGCGGCTGATCTTCGTCCATAGCGAGATTCGGAGTCGTGCCCAGGCGAGCGCGACTCCGCCAATCCGACAATGCAACCACGAGAGGTAGCCATGACGATGATTTCGCACAGCGGATCACTTGCCCGCTGGATGCTTGCGCCAGTGATGGCGTTGGCGATGACGGCCCAGGCGATGGCCGTGGACCTTCCCGATTTCAGCGGACTGGTCGACCGCTACGGCCCGGCCGTGGTGAACGTGCAGGCCACCGGCAATCCCGACGCGCAAGCGCAGAATCCGGGCGACCAGCAAGAGGTGCCGGAAATCTTCCGGCGCTTCTTCGGCCCGATGCCGCAGCCGCGCGACCGGGGCATGCGCATGTCGATGGGTTCCGGTTTCATCATATCGGCCGATGGCTACGTGCTGACCAACAACCACGTCGTCGACGGTGCCGACAACGTCACCGTGCGCCTGTCCGATCGTCGTGAACTCGACGCCAAGGTGGTCGGCACCGACGCGCAGTACGACATCGCCTTGCTCAAGCTCAGTGCGACCGATCTGCCGGTCGTCAGCCTCGGCGACTCGAAGGTCGTCAAGGCCGGCCAGTGGGTGGTGGCGATCGGTTCTCCGTTCGGTTTCGACCATTCGGTCACCGCCGGCATCATCAGTGCGGTCGGCCGCAATTTCGGCGGTGCCGACCAGCAGTACGTGCCATTCATCCAGACCGACGTGCCGATCAACCGCGGCAACTCCGGTGGCCCGCTGTTCAACCTCAATGGCCAGGTCGTCGGCATCAACTCGCAGATCTTCTCGAATACTGGCGGTTTCATGGGCGTGTCGTTCGCGATCCCGATCGACATCGCGATGAGCGCGGTCGAGCAGATCAAGAGCAATGGCCGCGTCAGCCGCGGCATGATCGGAGTGCAGATCCAGAACGTCGATCGCGAACAGGCGAAGGCGCTCGGCCTGCCGCGCAGCGGTGGTGCCCTGGTCAACAAGGTCACCCCGGGCAGCGCGGCCGACAAGGCCGGCGTGCAACTCGGTGACGTCATCCTCGGATTTGCCGGTCACGAGATCGCGATGTCGGCCGATTTGCCACCATTGGTTGGTTCGAGCCGCCCGGGCAGCAAGGCGGACCTCTCCGTCTGGCGTGACGGCAAGACCCTGACCATCCCGGTGGTCGTGGGCGAGCTTCCCGCCGACAAGGATGCGCTGGCCGGCGCGCGCGGCGTGGCGCCGAAGGCGGTCGCGGGCAACGCGCTCGGCATCGTCGCCGAGGACCTCGGTGCCGACCAGCGCAAGCAACTCGGGATCACCGATGGCCAAGGCGTCGTCGTCACCCAGGTCACCGGCGCGGCCGCACGGCGAGCCGCGCTCGAACCCGGCGACGTGATCCTGATGGTCGGGCGCAAGCCGGTGAAGTCGGTCGCTGATTTCAACGCGACCCTCAAGGAAGCAAAGCCCGGCGATTCCGTCATGCTGCTGGTGCGTCGAGACGAGCAGACGCAGTTCCTCGCGCTCACCGTGCCCGCTCCCGGCAAGGACTGAAAAGCCGCGCGAACGCGCATGCGGACGGGGCCGCAATGGCCCCGTTCCGCTTCATGCGTACATGACGGCGACGCCAGCCGCCGGATTCTGCGATAATCCGGCTCTTGTGCCGACCGCATGCCCTGCCCGCAATCCAGATGCAACACATCCGCAATTTCTCGATCATCGCCCATGTCGACCACGGCAAATCCACGCTGGCTGACCGCATCATCCAGATCTGTGGAGGGTTGAGCGAGCGCGAGATGGAAGCGCAGGTGCTCGACAACAACCCGATCGAGCGCGAGCGCGGCATCACGATCAAGGCTCAGTCCGTTTCGTTGCCGTACACCGCGAAAGACGGCAAGACCTACCAGTTCAACTTCATCGACACGCCAGGGCACGTCGACTTCAGCTACGAAGTCAGTCGTTCGCTTTCGGCTTGCGAAGGCGCGTTGCTCGTCGTCGATGCGGCACAGGGCGTGGAAGCGCAGTCGGTCGCCAATTGCTACACCGCAGTCGAGCTCGGCCTCGAAGTGGTGCCGGTGCTGAACAAGATCGACCTGCCGACCGCCGACGTCGATCGCGCCAAGGCCGAGATCGAGGCGGTGATCGGCATCCATGCCGACGACGCTATCGCGATCAGCGCCAAGACCGGCCAGAACGTCGAAGCCGTGCTGGAAGCGATCGTCGCGCGCATCCCGCCGCCGAAACCGCGCGACACCAACCGCCTGCAGGCGCTGATCATCGATTCGTGGTTCGACAATTACCTCGGCGTGGTCTCGCTGGTGCGGGTGATGCAGGGTGAGATCAAGCCGAAAGACAAGCTGCTGGTGATGTCGACCGGCCGGACCCATGAAGTGGAATCGGTCGGCGTATTCACGCCCAAGCGTTTCGCCAAGGACGCCTTGCGCGCGGGTGAAGTCGGCTGGGTCACGGCGTCGATCAAGGACGTGCACGGCGCTCCGGTCGGCGACACCCTGACCCTCGCGCGCGAGCCGGCGCCGGCGCCATTGCCGGGCTTCCAGAAGATGCAGCCGCGCGTGTTCGCAGGCTTGTTCCCGACCGCCGCCGACGACTACCCGGCGCTGCGCGAGGCGCTGGAGAAACTCAAGCTCAACGATGCGGCCCTGAACTTCGAGCCGGAAACCTCCGAGGCGATGGGCTTCGGTTTCCGCTGCGGGTTCCTCGGCCTGTTGCACATGGAGATCATCCAGGAGCGGCTGGAGCGGGAATACGACCTCGACCTGATCACCACGGCGCCGACCGTCGTCTACGAGGTGTTGCTGACGGATGGCAAGGTCATCACGCTCGACAACCCGGCCAAGCTGCCGCCTGCGCAGAACGTCGAGGAAGTGCGCGAACCGATCATCGTCGCGAACATCCTGACGCCGCCCGACTACATCGGCAACGTGATCAAGCTGTGCGAGGAGAAGCGTGGCGTGCAGCGCTCGATCAACTACATGGCGAGCCAGGTGCAGATCAGCTACGAGCTGCCACTGGCCGAAGTCGTGCTGGATTTCTTCGACAAGCTGAAGTCGGTGTCGCGCGGCTATGCCTCGATGGACTACCACTTCGAACGCTTCCAGTCCGGACCGCTGGTGCGCGTGGATATCCTCATCAACGGCGATCGTGTCGATGCGCTGAGTCTGATCCTGCATCGGACGAGTGCCGATCGGCGCGGACGCGATCTGGTCGAGAAGATGAAGGAACTGATCCCTCGCCAGCAGTTCGACGTGGCGATCCAGGCCGCGATCGGCTCGCAGATCATCGCGCGCTCGAGCGTCAAGGCGCTGCGCAAGAACGTCCTTGCCAAGTGCTACGGCGGCGACGTCTCGCGCAAGCGCAAGCTGCTGGAGAAGCAGAAAGAGGGCAAGAAGCGCATGAAGCAGGTGGGTAGCGTCGAGATTCCGCAGGAAGCCTTCCTTGCGGTACTGCAGATGGACAAATAGCCGGGAATCGGGAGTGGAGAATGGGGAATCGCGGGAAGTCGGCATCCGGCTCTCCTGACGATTCCCCATTCCCGGTTCCCGATTGCCGTTTTCCGAGGGAAAACAAAGATGGATTTCGATTTCGCATTGCTGCTCGTCGTGCTGACTGGCGTTTCCGGCGTGGTCTGGCTGTTCGAC
This sequence comes from Dokdonella sp., assembly GCF_044227025.1. Classification (GTDB taxonomy): domain Bacteria; phylum Pseudomonadota; class Gammaproteobacteria; order Xanthomonadales; family Rhodanobacteraceae; genus Dokdonella_A. Next base: position 240,846 of record NZ_JBGAFX010000002.1, read on the forward strand.
TGGCTGCTTCTTGCCCGCTTGCGCACGCGCCACGCCGAATCGATCAAGACGATGACCGCGCTGAGCGAGCCGGAGCGCGAGGCGCGTGCGCGCGCGGCGCTGCAGGAGCCAGTGCCGATCGAGTACGCGCGCTCGTTCTTTCCCGTCCTGCTGGTGATCCTGCTGTTCCGTTCGTTCATTGCGGAGCCGTTCAAGATTCCGTCCGGTTCGATGATGCCTACCCTGCTGGTCGGTGACTTCATCCTCGTCAACAAGTTCGCCTATGGCTTGCGTCTTCCGGTGTTGAATACGAAGATCCTCGCCGTCGGCGAACCCAAGCGCGGCGACGTGTTCGTGTTCCGCTACCCGCAGAACCCGAAGGAGGACTACATCAAGCGCGTGATCGGCCTGCCGGGCGACGAAATCACCTATCGGAACAAGACCTTGTCCGTGAACGGCAAGCAGGTCGGGGAAGTCGACCTGGGTGCCTACACCGGCGCCAGCGAGCCGGGACACCGGATGGACGGGGCGCAGGTCAAGCGCGAGGATCTGGAAGGGGTCGAACACCGGATCCTCGAAAACCCGCAGGTGTGGGTTGGTCACGAGGGCACCTGGACGGTTCCCGCTGGAAACTATTTCGCAATGGGCGACAATCGTGACAACAGCGCCGACAGCCGCTTCTGGGGTTTTGTCCCGGAGAAGAACCTGGTCGGCAGGGCGTTCGTGATCTGGATGAACTGGGACGGCGGCATCGATTTCAGCCGCATCGGTACCGTGATCCGCTGACATTCCGCAATTCGACTGACGGGAGGGGTGTGCGCATGAACATGCATGGCAAGGTGAAGGGCATCACGCTGATCGGTTTCGTCATCGTGCTCGTCGTGCTGGGTTTCTTCGGGTATCTGGCGATGCGCCTGATTCCGGCGTACACGGAGTACTACGGCGTGGTCAAGTCGATGGAGCAGGAGCGAAGCGAGGCCGGCGCGGCATCGAAGTCGCTCGACATTCTCCGCCGCGATCTCGCTTTCAAATTCAGCACCCAGTATGTCGACGAAGCGAACGTGCCGCCGCAGTCGATCACGCTCAAGCGCGAAGGCGGCGCGTCCACGCTGCGTGTGAGCTACGAACGGCGCATCCCGTTCATGTACAACATCGAGTTGCTGGCGACATTCGACAAGTCGGTCAGCTTGACGGGGGCGGGTGAGTAGCCAAGCGTTCCTCGGGCACGCCTTCGCGGACGCGACGCTGCTGCAGCGCGCGCTGACGCATCGCAGTGCCAGCCACCAGAACAACGAGCGTCTGGAGTTCCTCGGCGACGCGCTGCTGAACCTGTTCGTCGCCGAATTGGTCTACGAAAGCCACCCTCGCGCGACCGAAGGCGAGATGACGCGTCTGCGCGCGGCGCTCGTCAACGGCGGCGCGCTGGCCGAGCTGGCGCGTGCGGAGGACCTCGGCGACCGGCTCAATCTCGGGCCGGGCGAGTTGAAGAGCGGCGGATTCCGCCGCGATTCCATCCTTGCCGACGCGTTCGAGGCACTGGTTGCCGCGATCTACCTCGATGCAGGATGGAATGTCTGCCGCGACGCGATCCGGCGCCTGTTCGATGCACGGGTCGCGACTGGTGCGAATACGCCGAAGGATGCGAAGACGCGTCTGCAGGAGCTGCTGCAGGGGCGCAACCTGCCACTGCCGATGTACGAGCTGGTGGGGGCGGGTGGTGAGGACCATGCGCGCGTGTTCGAGGTGACCTGCAGCATCGAGAGTCTCGATATCCGCGCGCACGGGCATGCAAGCAGCCGGCGGGCGGCGGAACAGGTCGCCGCCGAACAAGTGCTGGAACTGGCGATGCAGAGGCTCGAACGATGAAAACTGAATCCGCGGCGCACCGCTTCGGTCGCGTCGCCCTCGTCGGACGGCCGAACGTCGGCAAGTCGACCCTGCTCAATGCCATCCTCGGCACCAAGCTGAGCATCGTCACGCCGAAGCCGCAGACGACGCGCCATCGCATCATCGGCATCGAGACGCGTGCAGACGCGCAGATCGCCTTCATCGATACGCCCGGTCTGCACCAGGGCGGCAAGTACGCGTTGAATCGCCAGCTCAACCGTGTCGCCCGCCAGGTTCCGGAAGAGGCCGATCTGCTCGTGCATGTCATCGATGGAGCGCGCTGGCGCGATGAAGACGAAGACGTGTGGCAGCTGATCGCGAAGCAATCGGTTCCGCGCCTGCTCGTGGTCAACAAGGTCGACAAGCTCGCCGACAAGAAGGCATTGCTGCCGTTCGCGGCGGAGATCACTCGCGAGCGGCCGTATGCGGCGGTGCATTTCCTGGTCGCGCGCCGTGGTGACGGCGTGCCGGCACTGCTCGACGACATCATCGGTTTCCTGCCGGAGGGCCCGGCACAGTTCGGCGAGGACGAATTCACCGACCGCAGCGAACGCTTTCTGGCGGCGGAACTGGTGCGTGAACAGCTGATGCTGCAGCTCGGAGCGGAATTGCCGTATGCGGCCGCGGTGGAAATCGAACGCTTCGAGGATGCGCCGGACATCACGCGCATCGGTGCGGTCGTGTGGGTCGAGCGCGAAGGACAGAAGGGCATCGTCATCGGTGCCGGTGGGGCCCAGCTCAAGAAGATCGGCAGCTCGGCACGACGCTCAATGGAGCGCGTTTTCGACCGCCGTGTATTCCTCGAGCTGTGGGTGCGCGTGCGCGAGTCGTGGAGCGACGACGCGGCCGCGCTGAAGCAGTTCGGCTACAGCGAGTAGCGTCCGGCGGCGTCGATGCGCATCGAGCAGCAGCCGGCCTATGTCCTGCATGCGCGCGCGTACCGCGAAACCTCGCTCTTGCTCGAACTGTTCACGCGCGACCACGGGCGCGTGGGCGTCGTCGCGCGAGGCGTGCGACGCGAGCGCAGCCGGATACCGCGCGGCGTGCTGCAGCCGTTGCAGCCGCTGCTGCTCGACTGGAGCGCATCTGGCGAGCTCGGCACCCTGATTGGCGCCGAGGCGGCCAGCACGCCGTTCGCGCTATCCGGCGAAGCCTTGCTTTCGGCAATCTATCTCAATGAACTCGTGCTGCGGCTCAGCGGGCGTGGCGATCCGCACCCCGCCGCGTTCGGCGCGTATGCCGACTGCCTCGCTCGTCTCGCAACCGGGACGGGGATCGGCTGGACCTTGCGCCGCTTCGAACGTGACCTGCTGGCGGATCTCGGGTACGCGCTGCTGCTGGACCGCTGCGCGACGGGTGACGCGATCGAGCCGCACGCAGACTATGGCTACGATGCGGAAGCGGGTCCGGTCGAATGGCGCGCCGGATCCAAGATGCAGCGCATCCGTGGCAGCGCGTTGCTCGCGCTCGATCGCGACGAGGCACCGGCGGCAGAGCAGCTTGCGCAGCTGCGGCGGCTTATGCGCAGCCTGATCCGCCACCATCTTGGCGGCGAGCTGAATGCGTGGTCGATGACTGCGGCTGCCGCGGGTGGGTCGCGATCGTCAACCTGAAAGGCGCTGGCGGGTCCGCGCGCTGACTTCGAGCAAGGTCGCGACCGCCGTCGCCGGCCATTCCGCTCCATCCAGCAGGGTGCGCACCGCAGATATGGCGCGCAAAAGTGCGGGCGCGCCGCAGAAGCCAGCGGATGCTTCGAGGCGATGCAGCCGCTCGCACAGTGCGGCCTTGTCGTTGCCGGCGGTGAACGCGGCGATCTGTGCGGGCAATCCTTCGAGCTCCGCCGAGAACAGGCCGCGCAGCGAAGCGACGATACCTTCATCGCCGCCGGCCGCTCGCAGCGCCTGCGCGTCATCGAGATCAGGCGCCGGAACCGGTTCGCGCAGGTGATGCGCGAGTGCCTTGCGCAACGCATCCGCGCCGATCGGCTTCGGCAGCACGTCGGCGAATCCTGCCGCACGCAGCCGCGCGATCGCAGCGGCATCGTCTGCTGCGGTGGTCGCGAGTGCAATCGCGGAGCGCGAGGGACCCGGCTGCGCGCGCAACTGGGCGAGCACCTCGCAGCCGTCCAGGCCCGGCATGCGTGCATCCAGCAGCAGCAGGTCGAACGCGGAGGTTCGACCATGGCGCAACGCGGCGTTCCCGTCCTCCGCGGCGACGCAGTCGTAGCCGCCTGCAGCGAGTGCTTCGACGAGGAACCGCAGGCTCAGCGGATTATCGTCGGCGATCAGGATCAGGGCTTGGTTCACGCGACACACGCGCAACAAGGACGATGAGGCAGAATGGGCGCCGATGCCGACTTCGTCAATGCCGACCACTTCAAGATTGGTTGCCCGGTTCGTGGCGGCAATCTTCATGCTGGCCATCGCGGGCAATGCTGGGGCGCGAACGCTGGCGCTGCAGGTGGAGCGCGTGATCGACCCACGCGTCTCGGTCGAGCAGCTGCATCTGGAGTTGGCCGACGGCACGAGCCCGACGCTTGCAATTTCGGCCGATCATGCCGCCAGCAAGCAACTGGGGTTGTCCGGGCGCGTCGACTGGTCCTGTCGCCTGCAGCAGCAGGCAGGCGCGCTCGCTTGCAGCGGGCCGGCGCGCCTGCGCGATGGGGAAACCGAGAACGTCGCCGAACTGGCGGCGCGCATTGCCAACGGCAGGATCGACCTGTCGCTGACCCGTGATGGCGCCCATGTGACGCTGAGCCTGCCGCTCGACCCGACCGCGCCGGTCAACGCCGGCCTGCAGCATGTTCCGGCGGCATGGCTGGCGCGTCCGCTGGATGAGTTCTGGCCCGGAGGCGAGCTGCGCGCGGGCACGATCGACCTGACCGCGTCGTTGCCGGGCGCCGGCGGAATGGATGCGCAGTTCTCTGGCGAGGATCTCGTGTTCAACACGAACGACGGCGCCGTTTCCGGTGTGGGCGTCTCGTTGCGCGGACAGGTGGCGACATCGATGGTCGATGTCGCGACGCGGGTGCGCGCGAACGCGCGCATCGGCGCGGGCGTGTTGCGGGCTGGCGCCCTGCGGATCGAGTTCCCGCTGGAAGGCGTGGACGTGGATCTGGATGCGCGTACCGCGGCCGATGGCCGCTGGGACGTCGAACGCTTCGGGTGGCGCGATCCGGGTGCGCTGGAATTCGAATCGAGCGGCGTGCTTGATACCGCTGCCGTGGCACCGCTGCGATCCCTCACGGTTGCAAAGGCGAGCCTGGTTTTTCCACTCGCGACGCAGCGCTATGCCGCCCCCCTGTTCGCCGCGCATGGGCTCGCCGACCTGAGCGTGAGTGGTCGCCTCGACGGCAGCGCCGAGGTCGATGTGAACGGCTTGCGTCGTCTCGCACTGCAAACTCCAGGGCTGGAATTGCGGGATGCCGCGCGTTCGGTTTCAGTGCAGGCGCTTGCGGGTGGCCTCGACTGGGCGGCGACGGGCGAGGGCGAGGTGACGCGGATTGGCTGGCGCAAGGCGAACATCGCCGGCGTCACGATCGGGGCCAGCAGTTCGCAATGGCAGTCGCACGACGGCGCGCTGCGATTGCGCTCTGCGCTGCGCCTGCCTGCCTTCGGTGGCAGCATCGAGTTGCGTGACACGCTGCTGGCTCCGTTCGCGAGCGGAGGCGCGCATGCGACCAGCAAGTTCGTGCTGCACGATCTTGGCCATGACAGCAGCGACGGCTCGCTCGCTGCGGCGCACGTTGCAGCACGCGGCGAGTTGCAGCTGGATGCAGCTGCTGACGGTCCGCGCATCCGGATGGAGGCGAGGGTGGAGGCCGGCGAGGCACTGGTCGGGCCGGTGTACGCGAAGTTCCCGGCCAGCGGGATCGGTACCGCGCTCGACCTCGCCATCGTCGGCGATCGCTGGCGCATCGCACGCTTCGACTGGGATGACCCCGGCGTGCTGGAACTGACCGCGAGCGGCGAATGGCTTGCGCAGGCGACCGCCGTGCAATCGCTGCAACTCGATCTGCGTCGGGCGCAGCTCGCGACCGCGCTGCCGCGTTATGCATCCAGCTGGCTTTCGACCAAGGGTTACGCCGAACTCACGGCGCAGGGTTCGATCGGCGGCACGCTGACGCTGAGCGAGGGCAAGCCGCAGCGATTCGAACTGCACGCGGACGAGGTTGCCGTGCACGACGGTCGCGGTCGTTTTGCGCTCGATGGCCTCGACGGCGGAATCGACTGGGATCTCGCCTCGGAACGTCCGGCAACGACGCTCGGCTGGCGCGCTGCCGAATTGTTCCGCATTCCACTGGGGGCAGCCCGCGCACACCTGCAATCGCTGGCTGGCGCGATCACGCTGGCCGAGCCACTCGCGGTGGACGTGCTCGGCGGGCAGGCAAAGCTCGAGCGTTTCAGCGCGCAACCGCGTTCGCCACGCGGCGATCGCTATGCGGGATCCTTCGCGCTGGCAGGCATCGAGATGGCGCAGATTTCCAACGCATTCGGCTGGCCGAGCTTTCCTGGCAAGCTTTCCGGTGGCATCCCGGAAATCGAGTTCGCCGGCGATCGCATCGAGTTCCATGGTGGCCTCGACCTGTACGTCTTCGATGGCCATCTCGGCGTCAGCGGACTCGCGCTCGAGCGGCCGTTCGGTGTCGCGCCGTCGGTCGCGGGGGATGTGCATTTCGAGAATCTCGACCTGCAGCAGGTGACCAGCGCGTTCTCGTTCGGCGGCATGAGCGGTCGCCTGTTCGGCACGATCGGCGCCCTGCGACTGGTCGATTGGGGTCCGGTTGCGTTCGATGCATGGCTGCGCACGGATGGCGGCGGGCGCATGAGCTACAAGGCGGTCAACGATCTCACCGCCATCGGTGGCGGTGGCGGCCTGTCGGCGAGCCTGCAGACGATGGCGCTGAAGATCTTCGACACTTTCGGCTACCGCCGCCTCGGCATCCGCTGCCGCTTGCGCGACGAAGTCTGCGCCATGGGCGGCATCGATCCGCTGCCGGTCGCGGGTACCGGCGTCGATTCATCCGCAGCCGGCTACACTATCGTCGAAGGCTCGGGCGTTCCGCGCATCAGCATCGTCGGCCATCGCCGCCGTGTGGACTGGCCCACCCTCGTGCGCCGCCTGCAGGAGGCGACGCAGGGGCAGGGGCCGGTGATCGAATGACCATCGTACGAGGAACAGCCATGCGCAAACCGCTGAAGTGGATCACGCTCGCCGCCCTGCTCGCATTGCCGGTCGCCTGCGTCACGATCAACGTCTATTTCCCCGAAGCGGCCGCGCAGAAGGCCGCCGAGCAGTTCGTCGACAAGGTCATCGGCAGCCAGGCGAAGGATGTGGCGCCACCGGTCGAACAGCCACCACTGGGCACGTCGCCGGGCGCGATGCTGCTCGATCTGGTGATTCCGAGTGCCTATGCGCAATCGGCCGACATCAACATCCAGACGCCGCAGATCCAGGCGATCCAGTCGCGCATGCGCGATCGATTCGCGAACGTGCTTGCGAAGTATTGCGCGAGTGGCGCGGTCGGTTTCACGCGCGATGGTCTCGTCGCGGTGCGCGATGCGGCGAAGGTGCCGCTGGCGGATCGTGCCGGGGTCAACGCCGCCGTCGCCGACGAGAACCGCGATCGCCAGGCGGTCTATCGCGAGATCGCGCTCGCGAACGGGCATGCGGAATGGGAAAAGCAGATCCAGGGCACGTTCGCCGCGCAATGGATCCAGCAGGCGCACCCGGGCTGGTATTATCAGGACGCGAGCGGCGCCTGGAAGCAGAAGTGACGGCGGGATGCCGTCATGCCGTGCAGTTTATGGATCGCCGCTCCAGGCCAGGGAAATTCAGTCGTCGTCGTAACCCCGCGCCCGCCTAGCCAGCGGGCGCTTTCTCTTTTGGATTCCATGCAAACCATCGAAGTCGACATTACCGACCTTTCCCATGACGGACGCGGCGTCGCGCGCATCGAAGGCAAGACCGTGTTCGTCGCTGGCGCCCTGCCGGGCGAGCGCGTGCGCCTCGGCCGCGTGCAGCGTCACCGCAACTACGATGAGTCGAAGGCGGAGGAAATTCTTGTCCGTTCACCGCAGCGCGTGGAACCGCGCTGCGCGCACTTCGGCACCTGCAGCGGTTGCAGCCTGCAACACCTCTCATCCGAGGCACAGATTGCCGCGAAACAACACGTGCTGGCGGAGAATTTCGAGCGAATCGGCAAGGTCGAGCCGGAACGCTGGCTCGAACCGCTGACCGGCGAGCCATGGGGCTATCGCCGCAAGGGTCGCCTGTCGGTGAAATGGGTTGCCAAGAAGGACAAGGTGCTGGTCGGCTTCCGCGAGGAAAACCCGCGCTTCGTCGCCGACCTGGAGCACTGCCATACCCTGCTGCCCGAAGTCGGCGAGCGGCTCGCCGATCTCGGCACGCTCATCGGCGGCCTGGAAGCGCGCGCGGAAATCGCGCAGATCGAAATCGCCGCCGGTGACGACACGGTGGCACTGACGTTCCGCAACCTGCGCGCGCTGTCTGACGGCGACCGAGAGGCACTGATCGCGTTCGGCCAGCGTCATCGTCTGGCGATCCTGTTGCAGCCGGGCGGACCGGACAGCGTGACGCCGCTGTGGCCGGCCGAGGTGGCGTTGTCGTTCCGCATCCCGGAACACGACATCGACATCGCATTCCGCCCGCTCGACTTCATCCAGGTCAACGCTGGCATGAACCAGCTGATGATCGCTCGCGCGCTCGCGCTGCTCGACCTGAGGCCGGATGACCACGTGCTGGATCTGTTCTGCGGACTCGGCAATTTCACCCTGCCAATTGCGCGCAAGGTCGCACAGGTCACTGGCGTCGAGGGCGAGGCCGCGCTGGTCGCGCGCTCGCGCGAGAATGCGGCGCGCAATGGCATCGTCAATGCGGAATTCCACGCCGCCGACCTGGCCGCCGACCAGCGCTCGACCGCATGGGCGCAGGCGCGCTGCGACAAGCTGCTTCTCGACCCGCCACGTTCCGGTGCCGCCGCCGTGCTCGACTACCTGCCACGCAAGGGCACCGGCCGCATCGTCTACGTGTCCTGCCACCCGGGCTCGCTCGCGCGCGACGCCGGCACGCTCGTCGCGCAACACGGCTTTCGCCTCGTCGCCGCCGGCGTCATGGACATGTTTCCGCACACCGCCCACGTCGAATCCATTGGCTTGTTCGAGCGTTGATGTTGGAAAGCCGAGAACCTGGAACACCCGCGCACACAGTGCACACGAAGGGAAGGCGTAGAGTATTTTCCGGCATTTTCTTTCTGTGCCCTGTTTGCTTCGTGTCTTCAATCCTTCCGGTTCTAAAATGATGGCGATCGAAATCGAACGAAAATTCCTCGTCACCGGCGACTCATGGCGCGCGCAGGTCTCGCGCAGCGAGTCGATGGTGCAGGGCTATCTTGCCGGACCGCCGGCGGCGCGCTGCTCGGTGCGTGTGCGCCTCGCCGGCGACGTCGCGTTCCTCAACATCAAGTCGGCGACGCCGGGGGTGGTGCGCGACGAATACGAGTACGCGATACCGTCCGTGGATGCGCGACGCATGCTCGATACGCTGGCGGGCAACGTCGTGGCGAAGGTTCGCCATCACGTCGATGTCGACGGGCACCGGTTCGAAGTCGACGAGTTCGGCGCCGAGAACGCCGGCTTGGTCGTTGCCGAGATCGAGCTCGTCGCCGTCGATGCCGCGTTTCCGCGACCGGTATGGCTTGGCCGTCAGGTCAGCCATCTCGAGCGCTACTACAATCTCCACCTTGCGACCCATCCCTACGCTCGCTGGAGTCCGGCCGAGCGCAATGCAGACGACGCCTGATACGATCCCGCCATGCTGATCATCGGAATTCCCGGCAAGACCCTCACCGACGCGGACCGGCGCCAGCTCGCTGCGCCGCAGGTCAGCGGCGTGATCCTGTTCTCGCGCAATTTCGACAGCCGCGACCAGGTCACCGCACTGATCGACGACATCCGCGTCGCGCGTCCCGAGCCATTCCTCGTGTGTGTCGACCAGGAAGGCGGCCCGGTGCAACGTTTTCGCGAAGGATTCACCCGGCTCCCGGCGCTCGCGCGCATCGGCGAGCTTTACGAACGCGACGAGCCGGCGGCGATCCGCGCCGCCGAAGAACACGCTTGGGTGATGGCGAGCGAAATGCGTGCGATCGGCATCGACATCAGTTTTGCGCCGGTCGTCGATCTCGCCTGCGGCAACCGCGCCGTTGGCGAACGCGCGTTCCATGCGGATCCGCAGATCACGTCGGAGCTTTCGCAGGCGTATCTGCGCGGCATGCGCCTTGCCGGCATGGCGGCGACCATCAAGCACTTTCCCGGCCACGGCACGGTAGCCGAGGACACCCATTTCGACATGGCGATCGACCCGCGCCCACTCGACGAATTGCGCGCAAGCGATCTCGTTCCATTCGCCGATGCGGTCGCCAGCGGTGCGGAAGCGGTGATGATGGCGCATGTCACGTATCCCGCCGTGGACGCGCTCGCGGCGGGCTATTCGCGTCGCTGGATCGAGGATGTGCTTCGCGGCGAACTTGGTTTTCGCGGACTCGTGATCGGCGACGACATCGGCATGGCCGCGGCCGAGCACGTCGGCGGCATTGGTGCGCGCATCGCTGCGCATCTTCTGGCCGGCTGCGATCTGCTGCTCGCGTGCAGTCCGGCGATCGTCGACGAGGCGATCCTGGCGAGCGCGCATGCGCCGCCATGCGAAGACGAGCGCCTCGCCCTGTTGCAGGGCACGGTGGCGCAGACGTGGGACGCGCTGACGGACAATCCACAACGCGACCGGTTCATCGCGCGGCTTGCCGAGCTCGATCATGACAACGCAGCACGGACCTGACATGGGCACACCGAAACTCGAAGACGCGCTTGCGCGTGCCGACCTCGTCCACGATCGCGCGGTGCTGGAGAGCGCGATCGAACGCATCGGCGGTGAGATCGATGCGCTGCTGGCGGGCACGCCCGCGGTGTTCCTGACCGTCATGCAGGGAGCGCTCGCGTTCGCCGGGCCGCTTGCGACGGCGATTCGCGCACCGCTGACGTTCGACTACGTGCATGCGACGCGCTATCGCGGCGCGACCAGCGGTGGCGAACTTCTATGGATCAAACAGCCGGCGATCTCGCTCGCCGGCGCGACCGTGCTGCTGGTCGACGACATCCTCGACGAAGGCCACACGCTCAAGGCGATCCGTGACTTCTGCCTGGAGCAGGGTGCGGCGCGCGTGCTGCTGGTAGTGTTGTGCGAGAAGCGCCACGGTCGCGGCGCAGGTCTGAAGGCCGACTTTGTCGGCGTCGAAGTGCCCGACCGCTACGTGTTCGGCTTCGGCATGGACTATCACGAGCAGGGCCGAAATCTCGCGGCGATCTACGCGGTGGACGCATGAGCCGACATATCGACCTCGCTCTCATTGGCGGCACCGGACTGTACAAGTTCCCGGGTTTCGAAGGCGCGGAGCGCCATGCGGTCGACACGCCGTACGGCCATCCGTCCGACAGTGTCGTGGTCGGCAAGCTCGGCAAGCGCCGCCTGGCGTTTCTCGCCCGTCATGGCGAATCGCACACGATTCCGCCACACCGGGTCAACTACCGCGCCAACGTGTGGGCGCTGCACCACCTCGGCGCGCGCCGCGTGGTCGGCGTCAATGCCGTTGGTGGCATCCGCGACGACATGGGCCCGCGCGTGCTCGCCATCCCCGACCAGCTCATCGACTACACGAGCGAACGACTGACCAGTTTCTGCGACGTTGCCGGTGCGGAGGTCAAGCACATCGATTTCAGCGAGCCGTATTCGGGTGCCCTCCGGCGCGACCTGCTCGCGGCCGCTGCGCGTGCCGGCATCGAGGTCGTCGATGGCGGCTGCTACGGTGCGACGCAGGGCCCACGCCTCGAGACGCGCGCTGAAATCGCACGCATGCGCCGCGATGGCTGCGACCTGGTCGGCATGACCGGCATGCCGGAGGCCGCGCTCGCGCGCGAACTCGAACTCGACTACGCCTGCATCGCGCTCGTCGCGAACTGGGCTGCCGGCTGCGGCGACGAAGCAGAGATCAGCCTGCCCGAGATCTTCGCGAATCTGGAGGCGGTGACCGCCCAGGTTCCGCGCATTGTCACCGCGCTGCTCGGTTGAGCTGATTCGCACCGCTTCGCGGTGGGCGTTCCGCTGCGCTCAACACGGAGAGGGTTGAATTCGGAACAACCTTCCGCAGGCGCGACATCGGAGCGCATGGCGCGTATGCTCCGGGCGAATTCCCGGGGAGGGGATCGCCATGTGTCGTATCGTCGCTTCGACTACGCGGGTTCGACGTCCCGGGTTGCCTGCAGGCCTGTGGTCGCTCGCATTCTCGCTTGCCTGCGCCTGCGCCTGCGCGTCGCCGGCGCAGGCACAATGCGAAGATGTGTTCGCCGACGGATTCGACGCAGGAGCTGCCGCTGCGCCCGTGTCCGGCTCCGGCACGATCCAGACCAGCGATGGCGCGACGCACGTCTGGTATTACCGCATTCCTGCGCACGCCGCGCCGCCGCACGGACATCCGGTGCTGATCTGGCTGCATGGCGATGGTGGCACCGGCAACGGCTACGGCAGCGGCTTCTACCCGTACACCGATGCGGACGCGGCGATCCTCGTGACGCCGAGCGGTGCCAACCAGACCTGGACCCATGCGGCAGGTGACCTCGCCGGCCAGCCGCAGGATTCGCAATTCATCAGTCGCCTCATAGACGCAATGATCGCGAACGGCGTCGCCGGACAGCCAATCGATCCCGACCGCATCTACGTCGGCGGCGAGTCGCGTGGCGCCTACATGCCGTACTACCTGCTGCAACGTCCGTCGACGATGTTGCGATTCGCCGCCGTTGCGGTGAATGCGGGCCTGCTCTACTGCCAGGCGGGCGATGCCGACTGCGAAGTCGACAACTCGATGCCGACCAATCACGCCGCCGCGACGCCGATCCTGCATCTGCACGGCACCAACGACACCGCGGTCGAGCCGCCACCGACCGCCCTGTTCCACAACCCGATCGATTGGAACGACGATTGGCGCGTGTTCTTCCCGATGAAGTTGTGGGCGACCCAACATGGCTGCTTCGGCGGCGACAATTCCACCGGACAGGACGACGGCGTGCTGCAGGAGACCTACACCGCGAACACGCATCCGGCGCGCCGGTACGATCTCACGGGTTGGGGCGAGGCATGCAGTCGCTACCAGCTGATCCTGGTCGAGGATGGCGGGCATGTGATCGGTGGCCAGTACCAGCGCATCTGGTCGTTCCTCAAGGGCTACTGCCGCGCAGGGGGGTGATGCGCGCGGGCAGGATCGCCGCGGACCGCGGCACGCGCGGTGCGGCCTACGCCGCGAATTGCAGGCGCGCGAGTTCCGCGTAGAGGCCGCCCGCACGGACCAGCTCCGCATGAGTTCCCTGCGCGACGATGCGCCCGCCATCCATCACGACGATGCGATCGGCACGCTGCACGGTCGCGAGGCGATGCGCGATCACCAGCGTCGTCCGCCCCTGCTTGAGGCGTTCGAGCGCCTGTTGGATCAGGTGCTCCGACTGCGCGTCGAGGCTCGAGGTCGCCTCGTCGAGCAGCAGCACCGGCGCATCGCGCAGCAACGCACGTGCGATCGCGATGCGCTGCTGCTGGCCGCCGGACAGGCGCACGCCGCGCTCGCCGAGATAGGTCGCATAGCGATCCGGCAGTGCCTCGATGAATTGGTGCGCTTCCGCCGCACGCGCCGCGCCGACCACCTGCTCATCGCCTGCGCCGGTGCGCCCGAAGGCGATGTTGTCGGTGGCGCTCGCACCGAACAGCACGGCGTCCTGCGGCACCAGTGCGAAACTGCCGCGCAGTTCGGGCAGGGCCAGCGCGCGCAGGTCGTGGCCGTCGAGCGTGATGCGCCCGTCGAGCGGATCGTAAAAGCGCAGCAGCAACTGGAAAACGGTGGTCTTGCCGGCGCCGGACGGACCGACCAGCGCGACGGTCTGGCCGGGTTCTATGTCGAGCGAAAAGTCATGCAGTGCCGCACGATCGGGTCGCGACGGGTAACGGAACTCGACTTGCTCGAAGCGGATCGCACCGCGAGCAGGTCGCGCGATTGCCTGCGCCTGCGACGGCGAGGTGATCGCCGCGCGCGTGTCGAACAGGTCGCCGATGCGGCCGAGCGCACCCGCAGCGCGCAACACCTGGCCCCACACTTCGCTCAACGCGCCGACCGAACCGGCAGCGAATACCGCGTACAGCACGAACTGGCTCAGCACGCCGGGCGCCATCGTGCCGGCCATGACCGCCTTCGCGCCGGCCCACAGCACGAGCGTGATCGCGCCGAACACCAGCAGGATGACCATCGCGGTCAACGAACCCGTCATCGCGATGCGCCGACGCGCGACACCGAGTGCACGCGACACCGCGTTCGCGTAGCGATGCGACTCCTCCGGCTCGCGCGTGTAGGCCTGCACCGTGTGCACGGCATTCAGGGCTTCGCTGGCGATCGCTGCGGAGTCCGCGATGCGGTCCTGGCTTTCGCGCGAGAGTTTCGACACGCGGCGGCCGAAAACCACGATCGGCAGCACCACTGCCGGGATCACCAGCACCGTGAAACCGGCGAGTCGCGGGCTGGTCCAGACCATCGCCGCCGCGCCGCCGATCAGGGTGATCACGCTGCGCAACGCGACCGACAGCGTCGAGCCGACCACGGTCTGCACCAGCTCGGTGTCGGCGGCGAGGCGTGACACCAGTTCGCCGGTGCGCGTGCTTTCGTAGAAGGTCTGGTCGAGCGTCAACAGATGGTCGTACAGGCGTCGACGCAAGTCGGCGGCAACGCGCTCTCCGAGCAGGCTGACGAAGAAGAAACGGGCCGCGGTTGCGACCGCGAGCACGGCGGAGACGACGAACAGGCCGAGGAAGCTCGCGTTGATCGCGGCGGTGTTCGCCTGGGTGAAGCCGTGGTCGATCATCACCCGCACCGCTTGCGGCAGGGTCAGCGTCGCGGTCGAGGACAGGGCGAGGAAGCCGAGCCAGCCCGCGATCAGGCCGCGGTAGGGCTTGAGGAACGGCAGCAGGCGGGTCAGCGAGCGGAGCTTGCGCGGTGGATCGGCGGTGGTGTCGGTCATCGGGCAGGCAGGCGCAAGGGATGGCCGAGAGATGCGGCTCGCCGGGCCAAGTTCAAGGCGAGATCTCGCAGCTTCCGCGCCCGCGGGTCAGGTCGCTGACGAAGGCTGCGAGCGCGTCGAAGCGGCTGCGCGCGACCTCGACCGCCAGCGAGACACCCTCGGCCGAGCCGTGTTCGTCGATGCGGCGCGCATCGAAGTCGCGCAGGCGCGCATACAGCAGAGGAGCATCGGCGAATGCGCATGTGATCCGCGCCCGCACACGCTCGATGATTTCCATGCGCTCGGCCACACGCAGACATTCCGCCGCACAGCCGCCGTAGGCACGTGCGAGGCCGCCGACGCCGAGCTTGATGCCGCCGTACCAGCGCGTCACCACCACCGCGACGCGATCGAGGCCTTGACCGTCGATCGCGGCGAGGATCGGTCGCCCGGCACTGCCGCCTGGCTCACCGTCGTCGCTGAACCGGTACAGGGCGCCGACGCGCCACGCCCAGCAATTGTGGGTCGCCTCGCGGCTCGCGACGCGCGCGACATGCGCCATCGCGGCGTCCGCCGAGTCGACCATGGCCGCCTGCGCGAGGAATCGGCTTTTCCTGATCTCCTGCTGCAGGCTGGCATCGCCGCGCAGGGTGGATGTCACGTTCATCGGGATCAATCGAGCAGCGCGCGCAACTTGTCCGGCAGCGCATGGCGCGGATGCGCATTGTGGAACAGGCGCAGGCTTTCGATCGCCTGCTGTCGCCGTCCCTGTCGCAGCAACTGTTCGATGTGTGCCAGCCAGGTATCCGGGTCGAGCTGCATGTCCCGGCGCAGTTCGACCGAGCTGCTCGGTGACGGTGCTGCGTTCGCGCGGCGCTGCGGTTCGAGCTTGTCCGCCGCGGAATCCTTCGCGGTGATGCCGACGCTGCCGCCGGCGCGTGTTTCGCCGGTATCGCGCTGGTCGCGTTCTGCTGCGGACGCGGGAAATGCTTCCGGCGCCTCTGCGGGCGCTGCCGCGGGAGCGGGCGGTGGCGGTGGCGCGGCGGGTGCGGGTTGCGTCGTCACCGGTGTGATGGCTTTCGGTTTCGCCACCCCTTTGGCTAGCGGCGGCGCGGGTTTCGCAGCGGGTGCAGGGGCGGGCGCAACCGCCGCGTCCTGCATCGGCGCGGTTTCCTCGTGCGCACGCTGGCGCGTCGATTCGGTGATCGGCGCCACCGGGACGAAGCTAGGACGCGCAGCCGCCGGCGCGGTCGCGGCGGGCGATGGCAACCGGCTGTCCTGCCGCAGCGCATCCTGGCCGACATGCCAGGCGAGGCCGGCGGCGAGCACGACGCCAGCGGCCGAGCCGATTCCGAACAGCCAGCGCTGGCGCCGCGGCGTGTAGCCGTGCACCGCGCGCGCGGCTTCGCCGAGCACGCTGCGATCAAGTCGCCGCGGCGGTTCGGCCTTCGGCAGGCGCCGGTACAACGCGCCGAATTCGCCGCCGTCGTCGGCGAGCAGGCGCTCGAGTTCGCGATCCGGATCGTGCGTGCTCATGCCTGGAACCTCGCACGGATGCGCGCGAGCGCATAGCGCAGGCGCGACTTCACGGTTTCGCGACCAGCCCCGGTGATCTCGCCGATCTCGTCGAGCCCAAGGCCGCCCTCGATGCGCAGCAGGAAGGCCACGCGCTGCTCCTCGGGCAGCTCTTCCAGCGCAAGCTGCAGACGCCGCCGCTGCTCGAATTCGCTCAGGGCGCGCTCGGGTTGCTCGGACTCGGGGGCGTCCAGGTTGCGCATGATCGCATCGGTTTCCTCTTCCGAAGCCTGCGGGCGCTGGCGGCGGAAGCGGTCGATGACGAGGTTGTGGGCGATCTGCAGCAGCCAGGTCGTGAACTTGGCTTCGGGGCGATAGCGCTCGCGCGCGACGATGAGGCGGCTCCAGGTCTCCTGGAACAGCTCGTCGGCATCGGCGCGGTGGCGCAGCGTGCGCAGCAGGAAGCGGTACAGCGTGCCGCGGTGGCGCCGATAGAGCGTCTCGAAGGCGAGCAGATCGCCTCCGGCGTATGCGAGCATCAGCTCCTCGTCAGGTCTCGGGTCCCCCATCTGCCGAGGGTACGGCATAGCGATGGGCAACGTCACGACCTCGGGTGGGAAGGTAGCCTGTGCAACGTGCCGGGGCACCCGGCGGGGTTTGCTAACCGGAAGCCGCCAGCGTGCATCCAAGGCCCCATGACTGACGACGAAGCGCGCTGGATAGCCAGGGCAGGCGAGGGCGATGCGGTCGCATTCCGGCGCCTGGTCGAGGTGCACGCGGGCGCGCTCTACCGCGTCTGCGCGCGCATTACCGGCGACAAGGCGATCGCCGAGGACGCCGTGCAGGAGGCGCTCGTGAACGCCTGGCGCCACCTTAAGGACTTCGATCGCCGCGCGGCATTTTCGACCTGGCTGCACCGGATCGGCATCAACGCGGCGCTCGAGCAGTTGCGTCGGCGCGGCCGCGGGGAACTGGCTTTGCCGGAAGGCGACAACGAGGACGACCCCGTCGCCGCCGTGGCCGAGAGCGCCGCCGGCCCGGAACGGCACGCGCGCAGCGCCGAGATCCGCCGTGATGTCGAAGCCGAACTGGCGCGCATGAGCGTGCTCGAGCGTACCGCCTTCGTGCTGCGCCATCACGAGGGTCAGTCGCTGGAGGACATCTCGGCGGTCCTCTCATTGAATGTCGGTGCCTGCAAGCAGGCGATCTTCCGCGCGGTGCGCAAATTGCGCCTCGCACTCGAACCCCTTGGGTAACGAACATGAATCCGATCAGCGACGACGACCTCGTCCTCCATCACTACCGCGACGGCCTCGAACCACGGGAGATCGCGCGCATCGATGCAGCACTTTCTGCGTCGGCCGAGTTGCGCGCGCGCCGTGATGCCTTGTTGCGCATGCTTGCCGCCGTCGATGCGGCGCCCGTGCCGGAGCCGGCTGCCGGTTTCGAGGTGCGTCTGTGGCGCAGGATCGAGCCGCACATCGTGCGCCCCGCCGTGCAGCCACGCAGCGCATGGAGTGAGCGCCTGCGCGCATGGCTCGCGCCGCCGATGCTGGCGTGGGCCGGTGCCAGCGTGATCGCGCTTGCGGTCGGCCTCGGTTTCCTGGCGGGGCGGCAAACGGCACCGGAACCCGATGTGGTCGCGCAGGCGCGCGCCGACGAGAGTGCGATGCGCGTGCTCGACGCCTACGTCTCGGCGCACCTGCGTGCGACCGAGGGCGTGCTGCTGACCGCAAGCAACAGCGACAGCGCCGAACTGCTCACCGGCAACCGCGAGCTCGCCGCATCGCTGGTCGATGCCAACCGCCTGTACGCACGCGCGGCGACGCGCGCCGGCAACACGCAACTTGCCGATTTCCTGCGCCAACTCGAACCGGTGCTGATCTCGCTGGCTAACCCGCCGGTGTCGACCGGCATCCAACGCAATGAAGGGTTGCGCGACTACCTGCATGCAACCGACCTGCTGTTCCAGGTGCGAGCAACCAAGGCGCGTCTCGATGGCAACGGCAATCGCCGCACCTGATTCCGGGAGAACGTTCACGATGAAGATCATTCCGACCGTGCTTGCTGCCGCCCTCGCTCTCGCGTTCGCCTCGAACGCTGCGCGCGCGGCGAGCGAAGGCGACATGGCACCTGCCGACAAGGCAGCCAACCAGCTCTATTGGCAGGGTCAGGCGGCCCTGAAGATATCCGATTGGCCGACCGCGCTGAAGCGTTTCACCGAACTGGAACGCCTGCTGCGCGAAAAGGAGCCGCACAGCGCCGATGCCGCGCTGTACTGGGAAGCGTATGCGCTGACCCATGCACGGCGCACCGCGGAGGCGAAAGCCGCGCTCGACAAGTTGCACCGCGAGTTCCCTGACAGCCGCTGGAACAAGGATGCCGATGCGCTCGCGCAGCAAGCGGCGCCGTCACCGCCAGGAAGCGTTTCCGGCGACGACGAGGACCTGGCCGAGGTTGCGCTCGAGGGATTGATGAGCGCGCCACCCGAACGTGCGTTGCCGCTGCTGAAGAAGGTCATGCAGGGCAACCATTCTCTCAAGATCAAGAAGCGCGCGCTGTTCGTGCTGAGCCAGCTGGACGACAGCGCCGGCCTCGATCTCGTCGTCGACGCGGCGAAGGGCACGACCGACCCCGAATTGCGCGGGGAGGCGATCCGCATCCTCGGCATCAGCGGCGAGGATCGCGCGATCGAACGCCTGCGCGAGATCTATGCCTCAAGCAAGGACGCACACGAGAAGCGGCAGATCATCGAGGCGTATCTCGTCGCCGATCGCAAGGACCTGGTCCTCGCGGCCGCGCGCGGCGAAGCCGACCCGGGCGTTCGCGCGCACGCGATCCAGACGCTTGGCGCGCTGGATGCCTCGGAGGAACTCAAGCAGCTGTTCGACGTGACGACGGACGACGCCAACCGTCGCGCGATCATCGAAGCGCTCGGCGTGGCCGGCAATTCCACTGCCCTGGCGGCGATCGCCGGCAACGCCCGGCAGCCGGAGGACATCCGCATTGCCGCGTTGCAGGCGCTCGGCGTAGCCGGCGATCGTGGCGGCGGCGAGGCACTCGTCAAGCTGTACGCGCAGGCGAACACGCCGACGCTGCGTGATGCGGTGCTGCAGGGTCTGCTCGTATCCGGCGACAGCGACGCGGTGCTGAAGCTGTACCGTGATGCGAAGGGCGTCGACGAGAAGAAGGCGCTGCTGCGCACGCTGACGAGCATGGGTGGCGACGCGGCGATCGACGCGATCGAAACCCAACTCGACCAGCCGGAGAAGCCTTGATGAAACCGTGGATGATGGGTGTCGCGTTCGCGGCACTGGGCATGGCGGATGCGTCCGGCGGGAGTGCGCTGCAGGCTCAGGTGGCGCAGGCGGACGGTTGGGTCGCGTGGCAGGTGCCGATGGTCGCCGACGCCGGCGCACCGTCCTGCTTCAGTTGGCGCCGCGGGAGGCCTGCGGAGAACGGGTGTGATCTCGACGCGCGCGACTGGAATTTCGGCACCGACAGCAAGCATCCGCTGCACGACTCTACGCTCGCGGTGTATGCGCACGTCGCCAAGGGGCGCATCGACCGCGTGCGTGCGGTTGCCTCGGCCTGTCGCGTCGAGAGCGCTGGTGCGATTCGTCGACTCGACGCGGTGATGCCGGCGCAAAGCGTCGCGTTGCTGGCCGACTGGCTCGCCGACACCGATGCCGCGCGCAATGACGATGACTCCGCGCTTGCCGCGCTCGCCTATCACGCGGACGCCTCGGCGACGCGCGCGATCGCGACGCGTGCGGAGCCTGGCCATGCAGGGGAAGAGCGCGAGCAGGCGCTGTTCTGGCTTGGCCAGACCCGCGGAGTCGATGGCGTGGACATCGTCGAGCACTACGCCAGGACAGACGCCGATCCGGACGTGCGCGAAAAGGCGGTGTTCGCATTGTCGCAGTCGCACGCAGGCGATCCGTACGCGCGCATCCGCGCGATCTCGCGCAGCGATCGAAGCGGGCACGTTCGCAGCCAGGCCCTGTTCTGGATGGCGCAGATGGAGGATGCACGCGCACTGACGGACATCACGGCGGCACTGGCAGGCGAAACGTCGGACGATGTGCGCGAGCAGGCGGTGTTTGCGTTGTCCCAGCTCAAGGAAGGGCAGGCCGAGGATGCGCTGACGGCGGTCGTGCGCGGCGACTATCCACGCGAGACGAAGAAGCAGGCGTTGTTCTGGCTCGGCGAGTCGGGCTCGCCGCGCGCGATCCAGGCGCTCGACGAGGTACTCGCCGAACGCACGCCTGCACGGTAGGCGTGCAACGCCGGGCTGCCGAAGCCGTCACGTCCTCCACGGTGCGGTCGGAGTACGATCTGCGTCGAAGCGGAGGCCGTCATGCACAGGACGATCATCGTCAGCGGGCGCGCGTCGTTGATTCCGTGGGTCGCGCTGGCCGCGCCGTGCTCGGCGCTCGCGCAGCAGATCTTCGATTGCGTCGCGCCATCATCGCCGCCGCTGATTGCGCCGGTCGTGCTTGGAAACGGCAATGCCGGCAGCGTCACGACTGCGCAGTTGCAACAGGCGCTCGATGCGGGCGGATCGATCCGCCTGAACATCGGTGCCTCGACGCTGGTCGTGAATCCGACCCTGACGGTCACGCGTGCAAGCGTGCTCGACCTTGCCGGCGGGACGCTTTCGGGCGGCAATGCGCGGCGCGTGATCGAGGTGCAGAACCCATCGAATCTGTCTTACACGTTCGCCATGAAGAACGGGTCGGTCACATCCGGCAGCACGCCATCCGGTAGCGGTGCGGGTCTGTTCAAGGCGACCGGAGGGCCGTGGCAGGCAGTCACGATCCAGTTGTTCGACCTGCACTTCAGCAACAACCATGCAATCGCAAGCGCCCAGGACGACGGTGGTGGCGCGCTCTACGTCGTTGGTGCGGCCGAGCTTGCGATCGTACGTTCGGACTTCATCGGCAACAGCGGTTCGAATGGCGGCGCGTTGTACTCGCTCGGCTCGCAGCGCGTGAACCTGTATGACAGCACGTTCACCGGCAACACGGCGACGGGCAGCGGTGGCAACCCGGGCAATGGTGGCAACGGTGGCGCGATCGGTGTCGACGGCGACGCGCGTTTCGTCAATCTTTGTCGCGTACGCCTCGTCTCGAATGTCGCAAACGCTTACGGCGGTGGCTTGTACACCGTGACCTACAGCGGCGCCTCGTTCACGCGCCTGCAGGATTCAACCATGCAGGGCAACGCGAGCAGCGCGAGCGACAAGCTCGCCGGCGGCGCCTACATCCAGGGCAGTCCGATCGCGATCAGTGGCAGCACGTTCCGCGACAACAGCGCAAGCGGCTATGCCGGCCTCGCCTTGTTCGGTGCGGGTGGCGTGCTCCAGGGCAGCATCATCAATTCGACCTTCGTCGGCAACGTCGCCAACAACGGTCTGGGCGGTGCGATGTCGATCTCCGGCGCGACCGCGCTGACATTGCAGAACCTGACGATCGCGCACAACCGCGCACCGTGCGGTGTCTGTTTTGCCGGGGGCATCGCCAACGACAGCGGCGCCGCGCTGACCTTGCGCAACGCGCTGTTCGAGGACAACACGGGCGGCAACGCATTCAATCCATGGGCGATGCTGCATGCGGCCGCGAACGGCGCCGGCAACCTGCAGTGGCCGCAGACACGGCCCGGTTCCGGCGGTCAGCAGGAAAGCGCCGTAGCGCCCGGGACCCTGTTCGCAAACGCGAACCTCGCCGATCCCGCCACGAATGGGGGACTGACCGAGACGATGGCATTGCCGCCGGGCAGTCCCGGGATCGACGCAGGGGCGGCTTCTGGCGCGCCTGCGCACGACCAGCGTGGCGCATCGCGATTCGGCGCGGTGGATATCGGCGCGTACGAATGGCAGGGTGACCTGATCTTCCGCAACGGTTTCGACCAGGGAACCTAGAGACCACTGAACAACTGCGTGTGCCCGTCACCCGCGCGAAAGCGGAAACCCGGTTCTCTCAATGGTGCGAAGTCGCTGGATCCCCGGCGTTCGAGGCGATGACGAGAGTTGTAGCGGAGGGCGCCCGGCACAGCCCGCTTGCATCAGCACGCCATGCTCCGGCTGTGCCGGTTTCAGTGAGTGCGATTCGCCCAGGTCGTCGCGCAGATCACTCTCGCCCGTAGGTCGCGTAGTCCTTCCGGGGCGTCGCACGACGGACTAGACCCGCGCTGAACGGGGAAAGCGCTCGTTCATCGCATCTTTCGTCACTGGGGTCTATAGCTGAGACAGCGTGCTGGTGTCCGCACTGCGCGCTGGCGGGGAATCACCCGCCTGAATTCGCGCTCGCTGCGCATCCATTCCATGCGCGGCGGTCCGAGCCCGCTCCAGCGTTCACCTACGGGAGAACATCCGCCATGACACAGCATCCGCCTTCCATTCGCCGCGTGGGTTCCTGCCATCGCCAGCGACCCGTCGCATTGCACGGGTTCGTCCGAACCTTGGTTGGCGCTGTCGCCGCGCTCGGCTTGATCGCAAGCGCGCACGCCGCAGTCAATATCAATCAGCAGGGTCTCACCGGCGCATGGGCCAATCCTGCGACGAGCGGGCAGGGCATGGTGATCGAACTGTTTCCCGACCTTCTTTCGGTCGGCAACGGTTACATCTTCGGCTCGTGGTACACCTTCGATGCTACTGCTGGCGGCGCGGACCATGGGCGCTGGTACACCTACCAGGCCGAGGTGTTGGAGGGGTCGTCGCAGGCTGACGTGATCATCTACCGGAGCACGGGCGGCAGCTTCGCCACGCTCGGCGGCACGACCACGACAGCGGTAGGCACCGGCACCATCGCGTTCGACTCGTGCACGAGCGGCACTTTCAGTTATGTCTTCGACGACGGGCGGCGCGGCACGATTCCACTCGGTCGACTGATGATGAACGCGGCTTGCGAGAGTGCCGTCGATCCGCCGCCCTCGATCAACGGGGACTTCGGACTGTCGGGAACCTGGGCCGACATGTCGACGAGCGCGCAGGGCATGGTCATCGAAGTGAACCCGCGCAGCGCCAATGTGTTCCTCGGCTGGTACACGTATGTCGCGGGTGGTCCGCGCGACGCCAGCGGCCAACGCTGGTTCACCGCGCAGCACCCGTACACGGTGGGTGATCGCAGCATCGTTCTGGACATCTACCAGACGACCGGCGGCGTGTTCGACCAGAACGCGTCCACGCAGACCGTGCCAGTCGGCAGCGCGAACCTGACGTACACCTCGTGCACGAGCGCGGACTTCGACTACACGTTCACCGGCGGCGACCTCGAAGGTCGCAGCGGCACGCTGCACCTGTCACGCGTTGCACGGGCGCCAACGGATTGCGCGTTTTGACGCCTGGGAACCCGTTTCCCTAGGCGCGTTGGGCATCGTCGCGACAAGAGTGGCCGCGCGGCGGGCTCGGCATCGCGTCGAACCGCGCAAGGACTCAGGCGCGCATTGCGTCCTGGCGAGAGCGGAAACGCGCAAGGGCTTCCTTCAACGCATCGGTGCGGTCGCGCATCAATTTCAGCTTCACGCGTGCTTCAATCACCTTCACCCTGAAGGCCTCGCGCTCGCGCACGGAGACGGCATCCTCCGGCGCGGGATGGGAGGCCGCGGGTTCGGACTTCAATTGGACCAGCGCCGAGGTCCAGTCATTCGCATCGAACTTCGCCGTCATCGCTTCCTTCCTCTGCCTGTACGGCCCGCCTTGATCGCTGCCCGCATGGCAGATCGAAACCGTGCGTTCGCCTTCGGCACGGCGCCAATGTGGCCAAACATCGAGACGGGGACTGTGACGGCGGCCACGGGAACCGATTCAGGTGGCACGAGCGGTGGTGGCGGGGCGACGGACGCAGCTCCGATCGAGGCGGCAGCATCAAGCCATGCTGCAAGGCATGGCACACTTCGCGCGGGGTCCGGTCGATCGGACCGCTCCTTCGAGGTGGCAGGCATGGCGGGTTCCGGCTCCAGCACCAGAATCGATCCCGAGGTCTACAAGACCTTGCTCGAATCGACCAAGGCGATTCCCTGGAAGATCGACTGGAGCAGCATGAAATTCGCCTACATCGGGCCGCAGATCGAGAAGCTGCTCGGATGGACGCCGGAAAGCTGGATCACGGTGCAGGACTGGGCCGAACGCATCCATCCGGAGGACCGCGAGCGGGTCGTGTCGTTCTGTGTTGCGCAGTCGCAGGCGGGTGTCGACCACGAAGCGGACTATCGGGCGTTGACGCGCGACGGCGGTTACGTGTGGATGCGCGACGTCGTGCACGTGGTGCGCGACGAGAACCTCGCCGTCGAGGCGCTCGTCGGCTTCATGTTCGACATCAGCGAGCGCAAGCAGAACGAGGAACAACTGCTTGGCTTGCAGGCGGAGCTGCAGGACCTGTCCTTCAAGGACGCGCTGACCGGTCTCGCCAACCGGCGCCGCTTCGACCACGTGATGGAACGTGAGTGGACCGAAGCGAAGGCGAATCGCCAGCCGCTCTCGCTGGTGATGATCGACATCGACTACTTCAAGCAATACAACGACCACTATGGGCACCTGCAGGGCGACGCCTGCCTGAAGCAGGTCGCCGACCTGTTGTTCAGCGCGTCGAAGGGCGCGCACGATTTCCTCGCGCGCTTCGGCGGCGAGGAATTCGCTCTCGTGCTGCCGGGCACCGGCTCCGAGCCGGCACGCAAGATCGCATGGCGCTGTCGTGACGCGGTCGCGCGGGCGCGCATCGCCCATGCAGGGTCTTCGATCGGCGAGAACCTCACGATCAGCCTCGGCGTTGGAACGACGACTCCGAAGGACGACGAGGACGCGATGGCGTTCATCGACCTGGTTGACCGGCGCCTCTATCTTGCCAAGCAGCAGGGTCGCGACCGGATCGTCACGGAAGCCTGAGCATTCGATGCGATGGTTTTGGATCGCGCTGCAGGCTCGATTGGTCGGCCAGCATGCAATGCGGCCCGGTACGAATTGCATGGGACGTGAAATTTTTTCCGATCGGTTTCAGCCCTTGTTCTCTGGTGAGGCCGTTTTCCTCTGTGCGCGTATCTGGCACGCGATCTGCACAGGAAGCGGGAGGAAGCTGCCCAGAGAACGATATGACTGTTCAGGAGTCGTGTTTCAGGAGCATTGGTCGGGTCGAGCCGGTGACGCGCGCGAAGCACATCGCTGGCGCCGATGCGGCGTGCCTGAGCCACACGGCGGAGCGCATCGCGCGTTTGCTCCGATATGATTACGGCCGCGCGGGGAACCCCGCCACCGACACGCAACAGCGCGTCTATTTCGTGCCCGATCACCCGCTGACCGCGGTCGAGGCAGGGCGACTCGGCGTGTGCTCCGATAGCGACCTGTTTGGCGGCGTCGTGCCGCATGCTTTCGTCGCCACGCGCGCCGCGACGCATCCACCTGTTTCGGCAGATGCCCAGGTGCCTCAGAATTGGTCGTATGCACTCGCACGCATCATTTCCGGTTGCGTTTTGCGCGGCTTCAGCGCCTTCTCGCACGCCGATGCGCGGCTCGCGGCCCAACGGCTCCTGCGCACGGGGCCGATTCGGCTCGATTGCGGCGGCAGCGGAGCGTCACACGACATTCTTTGCAACATGGACGAATTCGACGAGGCTTTGAACGGGATTGCCGTTGTCGACTTCGCCACCCAAGGCGTGGTTGTGGAGCAAGCGCTGGCGGAACAGACGACCTACGTGGTCGGTCGCGCGCGCGTCGCCAATGAATGCGTGAGCTATGTCGGCACGCGACGCGCAGCGCGAATCGAATCCGGACGCCCGATCCACTCGGGCTGCGATCTTGCCGTCGTGGCGGGCGATTTCTCCGCGCTCGACAGCGTCGGTCTGTCCACCGAAGCGCGCCATGCGGTGCTCGCGGCTGCACGTTACGACCTGGCGATCTCGCACGCGTATCGTTCATCGTTTGCTTCGCGCCGCAGCTACGACGTCGTGCTGGGCCACGACAGGCACGGAAGCGCGCGCATGGGCGTGCGTGGACCGTCGTGGAGTGTTGCTGCGGAAAGCCCTGCGGAAGTTGCCGCGATGGCCGCGTTCCGCGATGTGCCGGGGTTGCGTTGCCTGCGCGCATCTACCTACGAAGCGCTCGGCGAAGTGCGGGATGTGCCGTCGGACGCAATGGTCTATTATCGAAGTGGCGGCGCAGACGGCGAGACGCTGACCAGGTACTGCACGATCGACGTGCACGGTTGCTGATGCACGCAGCCGCCAATGGAAGTCCCTCCTGGCAACGGCACGCACGTTTCCGGGTCGCAACCTGCACAGCGACATCCCCTTGGAGACATGCGGTGGCCATGGTGGCAACGAAGCAGACGCTGCAAGACAGGGTATCCCGACCGCCCCTGGTCGCCAGTGCCGAGACGCTCGGTCAGCTGGTCGGCCAGTTCGCGCACGACATCAACAACCAGCTTGCGGTGGTGCTCGCATCCGTGGAGCTCGCGGCGCGCGTTGATGACCGCACAAAGGCGCGCGAATTGCTTGCCGGCGCGGTGGCGGCGATCGAGCGCCAGCGGGTCCTGCTCGAAGCGATGGCGACCGCATCTGCCGCCTGTGCGAGCCCGCAGCGCATCGACGTTCACGCGCTGTTGAAATCCGCGCGCAGTGTGCTGGAAGGGCGGCTCGGTGCGACGACCTTGACGGTCGAACCATTGGCGCGCGATGCGATCGTGTTGTGCGACCCGACGTTCCTGCTCGACGCATTCGCCCACATGGTGGCGCAGGCGCATTGCGACCAGCCTGGCGATGCGCTGACGATCGAGACGAGCAATGGACCATCGACGCGCCACGATCGCGAACGGCAGGATCATCTGGTCCTGATCGCGCGACCATCCGGCGTGAATGCACCGGAGAGTCCGGAACATGCGTTCGCGCTGTTCTCCGAGTCGGATCGCAGCGGCGGGCTTGGCTTGGCGCAGATCAGCGACACGGCGCGGCGCGCGGGCGGCAATGCGACGCTCGAACGAATGGCCCATGGTGGTCTTGCGCTGCGCCTCGCGCTGCCGCTCGCCGCATTCCATACCGCCGATTGAAGGCAGCGTATCAGTCGGCTTTCTCGCCTTCCTCCGGCGGGCTACCGAGCAAATCGTCGTCGATGAGCCCCTGCGAGCGGTAGCGCAGCAGCCGGTTGTAGATGGTCTTGGTGGTGATGCCGAGCGAGCGGGCCGCTCGCCGTTTGTTGTTGCCGCTGGCGGCGAGTGTCTTGAGCAGCATTTCGCGCTCGATGTCCTCGAAACTCATGCCGACGGCGAAGCGAACCGATCCATCGCTTTCGGTCACCGCGCGCGGCGCGGCGTCGTCCGCGATTGCGATGACCTGACTGTCGGACAGAATGTAGTGCCGCTGCACGGCGTGGCGCAATTCACGCACGTTGCCGGGCCAGTTGCGTTCGGACAAACGCCGCAAGGCGGCGCCGTCGAATACGCGTTCGCTGCCGTAGCGCTGGTTGAGGCGTTCGAGAAAATGGCGGGCCAGCGGCGCGATGTCTTCGCGTCGCCCGCGCAGCGGCGGCAGCGCCAGCGGGAATTCCCCGAGCCGATAGTAGAGGTCGGCTCGCAGGTTGCCATTTTGGACTGCGAATTGCGGATCGCGGTTGGACGCCGCGACGATGCGCACGTCGACGGGAATCTCGCGCGTACCGCCGACGCGCGTTAGCGCGCGCGTCTCCAGCACGCGCAGCAGGTACACCTGCAGGTTCAGCGGCATCTCGGTGATTTCGTCAAGGAACAGGGTGCCACCTTGGGCCTGTTCGAAGTAGCCGGTGTGCGACTGCGAGGCCCCGGTGAACGAGCCGCGCTCGTGGCCGAACAACTGGCTGCTGAGCAGGTCCGGTGCGATCGCCCCGCAATTGACCGCGATGAATCGGCCCTTGCGGCCGCTCAGTTCGTGCAGGGCATTGGCGACCAGTTCCTTGCCCGTGCCGCTTTCGCCCTGCACGAACACAGCCACGTCGAGCGGAGCGACGCGGCGGATCTGTTCGAACAGTGTCCGCATTGCCGCGCTTTCGCCGACCATGCCGCTGATCGTTGCGCCGCTACGCGAGATGCGGGCCCGCGCGCGGGCATGCGCGTCAGACATGAGTCGGCCGAGAACTTCCATCGACACCGGCTTGACCAGGTACTCGACCACCGGCTTGCGCACGGCGCGTACCGCGCTTTCGATCGAGGGATGACCGGTGACGATCGCGATGCTGCCGTGCGCGGCGAGGTCGAGGTCGTCGATCAGGTCAAGGCCATTGCCATCCGGCAGCACCAGGTCGACGAGCAACAGGTCAAACTCGTGCTCCATGCTTGCATGGCGCGCTTCGGCAAGCGTTTCCACCGAGGTGACGCGGCAGTCCGAGAGACTCGCAAGTTCGGCAACCAGCGCGCGGAACGCGGCATTGTCGTCGACCACGAGTACCCGACCGAGGTCCTGCGAAGATCCCATGAAGCACCTCTTGTTACCGTCATCGGAACGCGCGCGGATTGCGCCACGATTCCTGCCGTGATCACGCGACGATACCTCATTCCGCACCGCGGGCCATCGATCGACGTGGTCAATTCCTCACGCGTTCGGACCCGCGGTCGAAGACGATACGTCCGCTCGCGTGCTCTGGCCGCATGGTCGCGCGGAAGCGCTGTTGCAGCGTGCGCAAACATTTCGCCGAGTGGGAAAAACTTCCTCGCCAATCGGTGCCAAATGGCCTGCTTGCGCGGGGAATTCCTAACCTGAATGGCTGGCACACCTCTCGCATTCAGGACAGTGAATCAATTCCGACCGCCATGGACATCGTCATGCCGAATCGCTCCCGACCCCGTCCCATCGGCGCCCTTTCAGGCGAACTGAGCATTCTCGCCGCGGGTGTGCACGCGCTGTTGATCGAGGGCGATCGCCTTGTCTACGCGGCGGACGACGGAAAGATCTATGCGGAGTCTCCGGAGGCAGCGACCGACATCCCGCTGCACTGGATTGCCGGCACATTCCGCCTCGGACAACCTTTCGAATCGCTTGTCGAGGATCTCAAGTGCCTGCGGGACGCGCGCAAGAAGGACTGGATACTCGATTGACGCGAGGCCAAGCATGACCATTCCAATCAATCCGACCGGCAGGTGGCAGACCGTCGCGACTTTCGAAGTGGACAATGCCGCTTCGACGCTGTACGCGCTGGCCATCATGTCGGAACCGGCCGACATCTACCGGATTGTTCCCACCTGGGAGTCGCCCGCCGGACGCCGCTGGTTCGACATCGCGGTCGACTTCACCGTTGGTGAGCGTCGCGCCGTACGCATCACGCAGGCGTTGATTGCTTCGCTCGAGCATTCCTCCAGGGACGGCGACATCGGCGCGTTTCGGCTCGTCAGCGGGCTCGAATGGTTGCAACTGGCCAATGCGCAGCTGGCGATGCCCCTGGATTTCCTGGAAGCCCCGCGCCCTTCGTGAGCGGCGTGGCGACGCCGCTTGCGGCCCCCGGTGTACTCCTCGATGGAAAAGCGGTGGCGAACCGCCCGCATGCAACAAGTGTGCGTTGCAAACCGGATCGACCACCTCCCTTGTACGCGACTTCCAGTGCCGCATGCCGCGCTCGCGTTCACAGCACCCGGCTCCCCTCGAAAAAAAAAGGACTGCCCCGAGGCAGTCCGAAAATCCGAGGCCTGATATGCGGGGTGCTGCGCTGGAGACAGGACCCGGGCATCTTGGGTGGGAGGGTTGGCAGGAACCTCGGATGATTGAAGCGTGGATACAGCCAAGCTGGGTGGAGTGGGTGGCCCCTGACTGATCCTTAGCACGGCCCGTGCCAGCGCTCCGTATCCAGGCGCGGCCTTCCGACGAGTCGGCAAGCGCGCGCAAAACACGCTGGTGCGATAGCGCTGCGGATCAAACGAAATGTCCACAGGGTCGCGTGCATGGCACAACCGGCGGGAAAATTTTATCCACACCGTGAAAATATTTGCGCGATGCCGCGAACGCCGCGAATGTGTACGCTTGCGCCATCACATCGAGCCATCCCGCGCGCGGCAATCGCGACGGGTGGCGCGAGGGTGGTGACGACATCGCGCCGGGTGCGTGCGGTGGACAGGGGCGGCGCCCGAATGTGCGCCGTGTTCGGTCGAGCTTGCCTCGGCGAGAACGGAGAACAGGCAATGGCGACGCGACGCAGGGTCGTGGACTCGGGATCGGCGACGGCAACACGCTCGAAGGCGAAACCTGCAGGAATGTCGCCGCCGCCAACGAGGCCGTCTGCGTCGGCGCCGCCAGCGGAAGCGAGCGACAAGATCCTGCGCGAACTGCTGCGCGTCATGCAGGCAGTGCGCGACGGCGACTTCAGCGTGACCATGCCGGGCGACTGGTCGGGCACGGCCGGCAAGCTCGCCGACACACTGAACGAGATCGTGTTCAACAACCGCAGGCTTGCCGACGAGCTCGAGCGCGTCGGCGATGTCGTCGGCAAGCGCGGCAAGACCAGTGAGCGTCTGGTCGGCGCGAGCCGACGCGGCGCATGGCGTGCGATGGAGGGATCGGTCAATACCCTCATCGACGACCTGCTCTGGCCGACCGACCGCATGACGCTCGCGATCTCCGCGGTCGCGCGCGGGGATCTCACGCGCGTCATTGACCTGCAGGTCGATGGTCGCCCGTTGCGGGGGGAATTCCTGCGCTCGGCGCAGATCGTGAACAAGATGATCGAGCAACTGAGCGTGTTCAGCTCGGAGGTCACGCGCGTTGCGATCGAAGTCGGCACCGCCGGCCGCCTCGGCGGCCAGGCGCAGGTAAAGGGCGTTTACGGCGTGTGGAAGGATCTCACCGACTCGGTGAACCAGATGGCGTCGAACCTGACCGCACAGGTGCGCAACATCTCCGAAGTAACGATCGCGGTCGCGAGCGGTGACCTGTCGCGCAAGATCACCGTCGACGTGCGCGGCGAGATCCTGCAGCTCAAGGAAGCGATCAACACGATGGTCGACCAGCTGCGCGGGTTCGCCTCGGAAGTGACGCGTGTCGCGCGCGAGGTCGGTACCGATGGCAAGCTCGGCGGTCAGGCGATCGTGCCCGGTGTCGCGGGCACGTGGAAGGACCTGACCGACTCGGTCAACGCGATGGCGACCAACCTCACCTCGCAGGTGCGCAACATCGCCGAAGTGACCACTGCAGTCGCGCGCGGCGACCTCTCCCGCAAGATCACGGTCGACGTCAAGGGCGAGATCCTCGAGTTGAAGGACACCATCAACACGATGGTCGACCAGTTGCGCGGCTTCGCGTCGGAGGTGACGCGCGTCGCGCGCGAGGTTGGCACCGAAGGCAAGCTCGGCGGCCAGGCTGCAGTCCCAGGCGTCGCTGGCACCTGGAAGGACCTGACCGACAACGTCAACTCCATGGCCTCGAACCTGACTGGCCAGGTGCGCAACATTGTCGAGGTCGCGACTGCGATCGCGAACGGTGACCTGTCGCGCAAGATCACCGTCGACGTGCGCGGCGAGATCCTCGATCTCAAGCAAACGCTGAACACGATGATTGAGCAGCTGCGCTCGTTCGCATCGGAAGTAACGCGCGTCGCGCGCGAGGTAGGTACCGAAGGCAAGCTCGGCGGCCAGGCGCAGGTTCCGGGGGTCGCCGGCACGTGGAAGGACCTCACCGACAACGTCAATTCGATGGCGTCGAACCTGACCGCGCAGGTTCGCAACATCGCCGAGGTGACCACCGCGGTCGCTCGCGGCGATCTTTCACGCAAGATCACCGTGGATGTCCGTGGCGAGATCCTCGAGCTGAAGGACACCATCAACACGATGGTCGATCAGCTCAACGGTTTTGCCGCGGAGGTCACGCGCGTGGCGCGCGAAGTCGGCACCGAAGGCAAGCTGGGCGGTCAGGCAACCGTGCCGGGCGTCGCCGGCACCTGGAAGGACCTGACCGACTCGGTCAATGCGATGGCCACGAACCTGACCGTGCAGGTGCGCAACATTGCCGAGGTGACCACCGCGGTCGCGCTCGGTGACCTGTCCCGCAAGATCGTCGTCGACGTCAAGGGCGAGATCCTCGAGCTGAAGAACACCATGAACACCATGGTCGACCAGCTCAACGGATTCGCCGCGGAGGTCACGCGCGTGGCGCGCGAGGTCGGCACCGAGGGCAATCTCGGCGGTCAGGCCCAGGTGGAGGGAGTATCCGGCGTCTGGAAGGACCTCACCGACAACGTCAATTCCATGGCGTCCAACCTCACCACGCAGGTGCGTAACATCGCCGAGGTGACCACCGCGGTCGCGCGCGGTGACCTTTCGCGCAAGATTGCAGTCGATGTGCGTGGCGAAATTCTGGAGCTCAAGAACACCATCAACACGATGGTCGACCAGCTCAACGGATTTGCCGCGGAGGTCACGCGCGTCGCGCGCGAAGTCGGCACCGAGGGCAACCTTGGCGGTCAGGCGACCGTACCCGGCGTCGCCGGTACCTGGAAGGACCTGACTGACAACGTCAACTCGATGGCATCGAACCTGACGACGCAGGTACGCAACATCGCCGAGGTGGCGACCGCGGTTGCGCGGGGCGACCTTTCGCGCAAGATCGCGGTGAACGCGCAAGGCGAGATCCTCGAGCTGAAGAACACGCTCAACACGATGGTCGACCAGCTCAACGGTTTCGCGGCGGAAGTCACCCGCGTCGCGCGCGAGGTCGGCACCGAGGGCAAGCTGGGCGGCCAGGCGATCGTGCCCGGCGTCGCTGGAACGTGGAAGGACCTGACCGACAACGTCAACGTGATGGCGGCGAACCTCACCGACCAGGTGCGCGGCATCGTCAAGGTCGTCACCGCCGTCGCCAATGGCGATCTGCGCCAGAAGCTGACGGTCGAGGCAAAGGGCGAAGTGGCTGCGCTCGCCGAAACGATCAACGGCATGACCGAGACGCTGGCGATCTTCGCCGAACAGGTGACCACCGTCGCGCGCGAGGTCGGCGTCGAAGGGCGTCTCGGAGGCCAGGCCTACGTGCCCGGAACGGCGGGAACCTGGAAGGACCTGACCGCCAACGTGAACCTGCTCGCCGAGAACCTGACCAATCAGGTGCGTGCAATCGCAGAGGTCGCCACGTCGGTGACGCAAGGCAACCTGACGCGCTCGATCCAGGTTGACGCACGCGGCGAAGTGGCGGAACTCAAGGACAACATCAACGCGATGATCGGCAATCTGCGCGCGACGACCGAGCGCAATACCGAGCAGGACTGGCTGAAGACGAACCTCGCGCGCTTCAACGGAATGATGCAGGGCCAGCGCGACCTGCTGGAAGTCGCGCGCATGCTGCTGTCCGAACTGGCGCCGCTGGTCGGAGCACATCAGGGCGTGATGTACGTGATGCGTGGCGAGGGCGACGAACTCTGCCTGGAGCAGATATACGGCTACGCCGATGACGCGCCACAAGGCGCGCCACGGCGTTTTCTGAAGGGGCAGGGCCTGGTCGGGCAAACCGCCCAGCTGCGTCGCAGCATGTTGTTGACCGACATTCCCGACGAGCGCATCCGGGTCGCCTCGGGGCTGCTGGAAGCAGCGCCGCGCAGCGTGATCGTCATCCCGGTGCTGTTCGAGGACCAGGTCAAGGCGGTGATCGAGCTCGCCAGTCTCGGCCAGTTCACGCCGTCGCATCTGGCGTTCCTCGAACAGCTGACCGGCAGCATCGGCATCGTGCTCAATACCATCGAGGCGACGATGCGCACGGAAGGCCTGCTTTCGCAGTCGCAACAGCTCGCTGTCGAGTTGCAGACGCAACAGAAGGAGTTGCAGCAGACGAACGACGAGCTCGGCCTCAAGGCCAAGCTGCTGGCGCAGCAGAACGCGGAGGTCGAGCGCAAGAACCGCGAAATCGAGCAGGCCCGGCGCGCGCTGGAGGAAAAAGCCGCGGAGCTCGCGCTGGCTTCGCGCTACAAGTCGGAGTTCCTGGCCAACATGTCGCATGAGCTGCGGACGCCACTGAACAGCATCCTGATCCTGGGACAGCAACTGGCCGACAACATCGAAGGCAACCTGAGCGGGAGACAGATCGAGTTCGCGCGCACGATCCACGGCGCCGGCACCGATCTGCTCAACCTGATCAGCGACATCCTCAACCTGTCGAAGATCGAATCCGGCACCGTCACCGTCGAAGCAGAGGAGATTGCGTTCTCCCACCTGCGCGACATGGTGGAGCGGAATTTCGCCCACGAGGCGGAGCGGCGCAAGTTGCGTTTCGTCACGAACATCGATCCGACCCTCGGCGATGCCATCCTGACCGATCCCAAGCGGCTGCTGCAGGTGCTCAAGAACCTGCTCTCGAACGCCTTCAAGTTCACCGAGCGCGGCACGGTGACGTTCGAGGTCAAGGCGGCCGAATCCGGCTGGTCAGCGGATCATCCGGTCCTGAGCCGCGCCCCGATCGTCGTGTCGTTCACGGTGCGCGATTCCGGCATCGGCATTCCGGTGGAGAAGCAGCGCATCATTTTCGAGGCGTTCCAGCAGGCCGATGCGGGCACCTCGCGCAAATACGGAGGCACTGGTCTCGGTCTTGCGATCAGCC
Source organism: Dokdonella sp. (assembly GCF_044227025.1). Taxonomy (GTDB): domain Bacteria; phylum Pseudomonadota; class Gammaproteobacteria; order Xanthomonadales; family Rhodanobacteraceae; genus Dokdonella_A. The sequence goes on from NZ_JBGAFX010000002.1 coordinate 275,846, forward strand.
GCGAACTCGCGAGTCTGCTTGGTGGGGAAATCCAGTTGCGCAGCACGGTCGGGGAGGGCAGCACCTTCACGCTGTATGTACCGTTGCGCTACATGGGTAACGTCGCCGGCGACAGCGCGATGGGAACCGTGGCGAGTTCGTCGCCGCAGCTTCCGGTCGCCCGCGCCGAAGAGGTAGCCGATGACCGGGAATCGATCGAGCCCGGCGACGCCGTCCTGCTGATCGTCGAGGACGATCCGCACTACGCCAAGGTCATGCTCGATCTCGCGCGGGAACATGGGTTCAAGGGCATAGTCGCGATGCGCGGGATCGAGGCGATTGCACTCGCGCGCAAATACCAGCCGACAGCAATCTCGCTCGACATCTTCCTGCCCGACGTGCTGGGCTGGACCGTGCTGAGTCGCCTCAAGCAGGATTCCGCGACGCGGCACATCCCGGTGCAGGTCGTCACCATCGAGGACGAGCGCCAGCAAGGTCTGGAGCGAGGGGCATTCTCGTTCATCAACAAGCCGGTAACGACAGAGGGCCTGAATTCAGCGCTTGCGCGAATCAAGGATTTCGTCGCGCCGCGACCGAAGAAGCTGCTCGTGGTCGAGGACAACGACGCCGAACGCATGAGCATCGTCGAGTTGATCGCGCACACCGACGTGGACATCACGAGCGTGGCGAGCGGCGCGGCGGCACTCGCCAGCATGCGCGCGGCACGCTTCGATTGCGTCGTGCTGGATTTGCGGCTGCCCGACGTCTCGGGTTTCGATCTTCTCAACGAACTGCACGCAGATGCCGAGTTGTGCGACGTGCCCGTAGTCGTGTTCACCGGGAAGGAACTGGACGATCGCGAGAGCGTGATGCTCAAGCGGGTGGCGAAGAGCGTCGTGATCAAGGGCGTGCAGTCGCCGGAAAGGCTGCTCGACGAGACCGCATTGTTCCTGCATCGCGTGATCGCGGACCTGCCGGCCTCGAAGCGGCGCATGCTGGAGAGCCTGCACGACACCGACGAGGTGCTGGTGGGCAAGCGCGCGCTCGTCGTCGACGACGACGTGCGGAACATCTTCGCGTTGTCGAGCGTGCTCGAACGGCACGGCATGCAGGTGGTGACCGCAAATACCGGGCAGGAGGCGATCGACTTGTTGCAGGAAACACCAGACGTCGCACTGATCCTCATGGACATCATGATGCCTGTCATGGACGGCTACGAGACGACGCGCGCGATCCGCAAGGATCCGCGCTTCCGTTCGCTGCCGATCGTGGCGCTGACCGCGAAGGCGATGAAGGGCGATCGCGAAAAGTGCCTCGAGGCTGGCGCGTCGGATTACCTGGCCAAGCCCGTCAACACCGATCAGCTGTTGTCGGTGTTGCGCCAGTGGCTGCATCGCTGATCCTGCGGCATGAGCATGGCAGACAAGAAGGCAAGAATCCTCCTCGTCGACGACCAGCCGTCGAGGCTGCTCACGTACGAGGCGATCCTCGCGTCGCTCGGCGAGGAACTCGTGACGGCACAGTCCGGCGAGGAAGCGCTGCGGCACCTCATGACCGACGAGTATGCAGTCATCCTGCTTGACGTGAGCATGCCGGGCATGGACGGATTCGAGACCGCGAATCTCATCCATGCGCATCCGCGCTTCGAGAAGACACCGATCATCTTCGTTACCGGTGTGCATGTCAGCGAGCTCGATCGTCTGCAGGGTTACCGGCTCGGTGCGATCGATTACGTGCAGATCCCGTTGGTGCCGGACATCCTGCGCAGCAAGGTAGCCGTGCTGGTGGAGCTGTATCGGAAGCGACTCGAGTTGAGCGCGCTCAATCTCAGCCTGGCGGGAGAGAACGAGAGCCTTGCGCAGGCGAACCTCGCGTTGCAGACCGAACGCGCACGCGAGTTCCAGGCGCTGTCGGAAACGCTTGCGACGGCGAATGCCAAGCTGTCGTCGACGAACGCGGCCCTGGAGATCGAAGTCGCCGAACGGCGTCGCGCCGAGGGCGTCGCGTCACAGCTCGCGGAAAACCTGCGCGCGCTGGATCGACGCAAGGACGAGTTCCTCGCCACGCTCGCGCACGAACTTCGAAATCCTCTTGCGCCGATCCGCAGTGCGGTTTCGGTGCTGCGCGATGCGCGTCTGCAGCCTGAAGCGACCGCGCATACGCTCGACGTGATCGAGCGACAGCTCAAGCAGCTCGTACGCCTGGTCGACGACCTGCTGGACGTCTCACGCATCACCTACGACCGCATCGAGCTCAAGCGCGAGCACGTCGACCTCGCGACGATTCTCGCCGCCGCGCGCGAGATGATCTCGCCTGCCATCGAACAACGACAGCAGACGCTGGAACTGGACATTGCGGCGACGGCGATCGATGTACACGGCGATCCGCAGCGCCTCATCCAGGTATTCGGCAATCTGCTCAACAATGCCAGCAAGTACACCCGCCCTGGCGGCACGATTGGCCTGTCGAGCGTAGCCATGGATGATCGCGTGATCGTGTCGGTCAGCGACAATGGCATCGGCATTTGCCCCACCGAGCTGGATTCGGTGTTCGATCTGTTCGTGCAGGTCGATGCGTCGCGTGAGCACGCGCAGGGTGGCCTCGGGATCGGCTTGACGCTGGTGAAACGTCTGGTCGAAATGCATGGCGGCAGCGTCACCGCGCACAGCGAGGGGCTCGGACATGGTTCGCGCTTCGTCGTCGAGTTGCCGAGAACGCTGGTGGCGCCCGCCGGGACGTCGATTGCGGAGGGCCCGAGCGTGTCGGTTCGCCGCCACGTTGCGGTCATCGACGACAACCGCGACGCCGCCGACATGCTTGCGTTGACCGTGCGGATGCTCGGCCATGACGTGAGGACGGTGTACGACCCGTTGCTCGCTCTCGACGTCATCGATGCGTTCGCGCCGGACATCGCCTTCGTCGACATCGGCATGCCGAAACTGGATGGCCTCGAGCTGGCGCGGATGATCCGTGCGCGCCACGGAAGCCACATCCGGCTGGTGGCGTTGACGGGCTGGGGCCAGCCCGCCGATCGCGCACGTTCCAGCGATGCCGGTTTCGATTTCCACTTCGTCAAGCCGATCGACCTGGAACAGGTCGAACGCCTGTGCGCGACCTCGTCGACCGACGAGCGCGAGCGACATTCGAAACTGTCGCAGTAGCGGCGCGGGCTGGGGGACGGCTCTCCGCATCAGACGCTTGACTCTGGACCATGGTCCAGGGTCTAGACTGACGGCCTTCGCTGCCTGGAGCGCGGACATGCAGAACTTCACCATCGGGCAGGTGGCGCGCCGCGCGGGCGTCGGCATCGATACCGTGCGCTACTACGAACGCAACCGGCTTCTGCCGCAAGCGCAACGTCGCCTGTCCGGTTACCGCGAGTACGGCGATGACGACGTGGCGCGCCTGCGCTTCATCCGGCGTGCGAAGGATCTCGGCTTCACGCTGGCGGAAATCCGCGAGTTGCTTGCACTCTCCACCGACCGGAAGCGCGGCGTACGCGGGGTCAAGGCGCGCGCGGAAATCCGGTTGGCGGAAGTCGACCAGCGCATTCGCGAGCTGCAACGGGTACGGCGCGGCCTGAAGCATCTCGTTGCAGCATGTCCGGGACATGGCTCGCTGGATCGGTGTCCGATTCTCGCGGCCCTCGGCGAGGAGACCACGACATGAATCACCACGACCATCACGATTCATCATCGCCGGTTCCCGCCGCCGCCAAAACCGGCAGTTGTTGCGCCAGGCACGATGAGGCGCAGGTCGCCGACAGCGTCAGGGACCCCGTGTGCGGCATGAGCGTGGATCCGCATACCGCGCAGCATCGCGCCGAATACCGGGGGCGCACCTGGTACTTCTGCTCGGCGCATTGTCGCGAGGAGTTCCTGGCGGAACCCACGCGTCATCTTTCCGATCCGGCGGCCGCGGCGCCGGTGCCGCAAGGCACGCTGTACACCTGCCCGATGCACCCGGAGGTCCAGCAGGTCGGCCCGGGCACTTGCCCCAAGTGCGGCATGGCCCTGGAACCGATGATGCCCAGCGCCGAACAAGACGACAGCGAGCTGCTGGCTGTCCGCCGCCGCTTCGGGATTTCGGCGGCACTGGCATTGCCCCTGCTGGTCATCGCGATGGGGCCGCACCTGTTCGGAATCCACGTCAGCGAGACCACGTCACGCACGTTGCGCTGGGCCGAGCTTCTGCTTTCGGCACCGCTCGTCCTGTGGGCGGGACTCGACTACTACCGTCGTGGCTGGCTTGGCGTGGTGCACCGCTCGCCGAACATGTACACGCTGATCGGGCTCGGCGTGCTGGTGGCGTTCGCCTACAGCGTGGTGGCGACGTTCGCGCCGTCGCTGTTTCCCGAGCCGATGAAGCAGGACCACGGCATGGTGGGTGTGTATTTCGAAGCGGCGGGCGTCATCATAGCCCTCGTGCTGCTCGGCGAGTGGCTTGAACTGCGCGCGCGCGGCAAGACCTCGGCGGCAATCCGTCGTCTGCTCGACCTCGCCCCCAAGCAGGCGCGGCGCATCGAAGCGGATGGCAGCGAGCATGATGTGCCGCTGGAGACCGTCCGGATCGGCGATCTGCTGCGCGTACGACCGGGCGAGAAGGTGCCGGTCGATGGCGAAGTCGTCGATGGTCGCAGCAGCGTCGACGAATCGATGCTCAGCGGCGAGCCGATTCCGGTGGAGAAGGTCGCCGGTGATCGCGTGACCGGCGGAACGATCAACGGCACGGGCTCGTTGCAGCTGCGTGCGGATCGTGTCGGTCGCGACACGGTGCTTGCTCGCATCGTCGAGCTTGTGGCGCGCGCGCAGCGCTCGAAGGCGCCGCTGCAGCGCCTGGCGGACCGTGTATCGGTGTATTTCGTGCCGGCCGTCGTGCTGATTTCGGTGCTCACCTTCTTCGGCTGGTGGCTGTTCGGACCGGAGCCGCGGCTGTCGTTTGCGATCGTCAATGCGGTTGCGGTGCTGATCATCGCGTGCCCGTGCGCGCTGGGCCTGGCCACCCCGATTTCGATCATGGTGGCGAGCGGTCGTGGCGCCGAATCGGGCGTGTTGTTCCGTGACGCAGCCGCGATCGAGCGGCTCGCGCGGGTCGATACGCTGGTCGTCGACAAGACGGGCACGCTCACGGAAGGAAAGCCGAAGCTGACCGACGTCGTCGGAACGCCGGGGTTTGACGAATCGCGTGTGCTGCAGCTCGCCGCCAGCCTCGAAGCGGCCAGCGAACATCCGCTCGCACACGCGGTGATCGAAGGCGCAAAGGCGCGCTCGATCGTTGCGCGCCCGGTGCGGGCTTTCGCGGCCATCACGGGGCAGGGCGTGCGTGGCGAGATCGACGGCGAGCAGGTCGCCCTGGGCAACGAGGCGCTGATGCATGCAGCGAACGCCGATACGGCAGCGCTTGCCGCACATGCCGAGGCGCTGCGCGCCGACGCGAAGACGATCATGTTCCTCGCGCTGCAGGAGCGCCTGGCGGGTTTCATCGCGATGCAGGATCCGCTCAAGGCCGGCGCGAGGGACACGCTTGCGTCCCTGCGCGCCCAAGGCCTGCGGGTCGTCATGCTCACCGGCGACAGCGAGGCGACCGCGCGCGCCGTGACACGCGCAATCGGTCTGGACGAAGTCCACGCGGTACAGACGCCCGAGACCAAGGCGGCATGGATCGTGGACGCGCAGCGGGCAGGCGGACACGTCGCGATGGCCGGGGATGGCATCAACGATGCGCCGGCGCTGGCCGCCGCCGACGTCGGCATCGCGATGGGCAATGGCACCGACATCGCGATGGAAAGCGCGCAGGTCACGCTCGTGAAAGGCGAGCTTGCCGGCATCCTGCGCGCGCGACGGCTGTCGCAGGCCAGCGTGCGCAACATCCACCAGAACCTCGGGTTCGCCTTCCTCTACAACAGCCTCGGCGTCCCGATCGCCGCGGGCTTGCTGTATCCCGCGTTCGGTTGGCTGCTGAGCCCGGTCGTTGCGGCGGCCGCGATGAGCCTCAGTTCGGTCTCGGTCATCTCCAACGCGTTGCGCCTGCATCGAATCCGGCTGTAGGCAGGCCGCTTCTACTCGCCCTGGACGAGGCGGCGGTAGCGTGCCATGTGGCGAATCGCCTCGCGCGGCTGGTCGAGCGCTTCGCACAAGAGGGCGAGGTTGTAGTGCGCGTCGGCGAGCTGCGGGTCCTCGGCCAGCGCGGCTTCATAGGCCTGCATCGCCTCGCGTTTCTGATCGCGATCATCGAGCAGCACCCCGAGGTTGTAGAACAGCAGGGCATCGTGCCCGCCGGAGCGGATCGCGTCGGCGTAGGTTTGCGCGGCTTCGTCGAGGCGGCCGAGTTCGTGCAGGAGACGGCCCTTGTTCACGCGGGCGTCGATGCGCGCGGGATCAACGGCGATTGCGGCATCGTAGGCGCGCAGCGCCGCGGCGCTGTCTTGGTGCTCCAGCACGCTGCCTTCGAGTGCGGTGCCGGTTTCCGGTGTCGGCGCCGGTTGCGGTTCGATCACGCGCAATGCGCCCGCGGCGGGATCGCCCTCGAATGCGAGCAGGTATTGCCCCGTTTCTGCCTGCCAGCGGGTACCGCCTTCGCGCACGATGACCTGGTCGGCGAGTGCGCCGATGCTGAGGCCGGACAGAGGCATCTGGTCGGGCAGGCGCGCGCGCAGGTCCCGCAGCGCGCGCAGGATGCGCCGTTGCGGGATGTGCGCGGCCGCGAGTGCCTGCGCAGTGCGCAGCACGATGAGGTCCTGGAACGAGAACTGCCACGCGTTGCGCACACCGCGCGTCGGTGTCACGAAGCCGGCGCCGACCAGCGCACGGATCGTGCTGTAGGGCAGGCGGAGCAGTCTTTCGACGTCACGGACGCCGTACGAATGCATCGCTGCCTACTTCGCCTTGCGCGTCGCCTTGCGCCGGGCCGGTTCGGCGGCCGGTTCCACGGGCGCCGCGCGTTTTGCCGGTTTTCGCGCAGGCTTCTCGTCCGCCCTGGTCGCCGTACCACCGCCCTTCGGTGCGCCCTTCTTTTCGAGGCTCGCGCGCAACGCTTCCATGAGGTCGATGATCTGCGCGCCGCCGTGCTCGGGTTCTTCGGCGAGGGTGATCTGATGGCCGTCGACCTTCTTCTGGATCGCCGCCTCGATGCGCTCGCTGACCTCATCCTTGTACTCGCGCGGGTCCCAGGTGCTGGAACTCTGCTGGTCGATGAGCTGCTGAGCGAGTTTGAGTTCGGCATCCTTGACGTCGGTCGTGGCGATGTCGATGTCGTTGATCGAACGGACCTCGCTGGCATACAGCAACTGCTGCATGACGAGGCCGTCCTCGATCGGGCGGATCATTACGATGTACTGCTTGCCGCGCGTCGCCCAGCGGCCGATCGCGCAGCGCTTGGATGTGCGCAGCGCCTTCGCGAACAACGCGTAGGGTTTGGTGCCGCCCTTGTCGGGCGCGAGGTAATAGGCCTTGTCGAAGTAGACCGGGTCGACTGCGGAGATCGGGACGAACTCGGAGATGTCGGCCGCATGGGTGCCGGCTTCCTCGAGCGCCTTGAGTTCGTCCGGAGTGAATTCGACGTACTGGTCCTTGGCGAACTCGTAGCCCTTGACCGTGTCCTCGCGCGCAACCGGCACGCCTTCGAGCGCGCAGATCATCTGCTGCTTCAGGCGAGAGCCGCAGCCCTTGTGCAGCATGTTGAACGAAATCTTCTGGCTCGATTCGGTCGCGGTGTACAGCTTCACCGGGATCGACACGAGGCCGAAGGAAATGCTCAGTGACGCGATGGAACGGGCAGCCATGATGGTCTCCGGATTCTCCGCGTGTACGCCGCTTGTCCCATCGGGGAAAACAGCGTCAAACCTTGGTCGATCCCAGCGCGCGCTCCAGATCCTGCTTGCGTTCGAGCACGTTGCGCCAGCGATCTCCCTTTTGAATCAACGTCTTTACCACACTTGTTAGGGTGAAGTCGAGGGGATGGGCGCGTTGCAGCTCGTCCCAGCCGAGTGGCATGGACATCGGCGCACCGGCTACGCCCCGCGGCGAATAGGCGACATTGAGGGTCTTGCCGCGCACGTTCATGTTGTGGTCCATGAAGATCCTGCCGGTGCGCTTCTGCACGCTCCATTCCATCGTGATGTCCTTCGGACGCCGCCGCATGAGGTGACGGCTGACCAGTTCGGACACCTCGCGCGCGGCATCGAAGTCGAGCGTGCGCCGGATCGGCACGAACACGTGCAAGCCGGTCTTGCCGGAGGTCTTCACGATCGGCTCGAGCTTCATTTCCCCGAGCAGTTCGCGCAGCGCGAACGCGACCTCCTTGCCCTTCTCGAACGCGATCGTGTTGAGCTCGGGCTCGGCGCCCTTCGCTTCCTTGCCCGAGTAGATGTACGGGTCGATGTCGAACACGACATAATCGGGGTAGTTCAGCACCGACGCTTCGAGCGCTTCCAGCGAGCTCGAATAGTCGGTCGACTTCGACAGCGAATCGGCGCCGACCATCGCTCGCGAATGCCAGACGTGGAATTCGAGCGTGCCGGACTGGGCGAGCCAGAGCAGGGTGGCGAGATCGTTGCAGAGGAGATAGTCGTGCCGTTCGTCGCGATGTTCGGAGAACACCGTGACGGAGCGCGTGAACGCCGGGCGCGCCTGCTCCCAGTGTTTCTGGAAGAACCGCTGCCCGCCGATGCCGTCCGGCATGCGGATCATCGTCAGCGGCCGGTCGGCAAGGTGCGGCAGCATCAGCGGCGACACCTGCGCGAGGTAGCGCAGCAGGTCGCGTTTGGTCAGCGCGCGTTGCTTGAGCGCGTCGTCCGCGGGCCAGTAGACACGGTCGAGGTGGGTCAGGCGGATGCGTTCGCTGCCGATCGCGAGTTCGAAACCGTTGCGGGTGCTTTCGAGCTGTTCGAGCACATCCGCGACATTCGCTGCATTGGCGCCAGCCGGGTTCGCGTCCTCGCCACGAACGCGAGGCCTGGAGTATGCGGTCGGACCGGCGGAAGCCCGCTTGCGCGGCGATGCGGCGTGGGAGGGTTCGGTGCGATGCACGGTCTTCGGGTCGACGTCGTCTCTCAACCTGAGGAAGACCGGCGCGCGCAGATGGCCATCCTCGGTCCAGCTCTGGAACTCCAATTCCGCGACCGATTCTGGTTGGACCCAAGTGACCGGGCCGTTAACGACCGGTTTCTCGCTGAACGGACAGGTACGGCGATGCAGTGGAGCGAGGCGCGCCTGCACCTGAGCGAGCGAACGCTCGTCGAAACCCGAACCGACGTGCGAGGCGTAGCGCAGCCTGCCGTGTTCCCAGTAACCAACGAGCAGTGCGCCAAGCGTCGCGCGCGCGCCCTTGCCAGTCGTATAGCCGCCGATTACGAGATCCGTCGAGTGCGTCGGCTTGACCTTGAGCCACGAGGATGAGCGCTGGCCGGCGAGGTAGCGGCTGTCCTTGCGTTTGCCCATTGCGCCCTCGAATCCGCTCGCGAGCGCGGCCTGCATGAGTGCTTCACCATCGTCGATCGCGTGCACGAGTTGCACGTGCGCGCTGGGCAACAGGCATTGCGCGAGGTAACGGCGGCGGTCGCGGTACGGCATCTCGCGCACATCGATGCCGGCGAACCAGAGCAGGTCGAAGCAGAACAGAACCACCGGCGTGTTGCGGTCGGCACCCGCGAGTTGGCGCGCCGTTTTCAGTTGCACGCGGTTCTGCAGGGCATTGAATGACGGCTTGCCGTCCGTGCCGAATGCGACGATCTCGCCGTCGAGCAGCACGCCGTCGGGGCCTTGCTGCGCCAGCTCGGCGGCGAGCGCGGGAAACGCGCCGGTTAGATCGATGCCGCGACGCGAACGCAGCCGCACACCGTTCGCGTCGATTGCCACGAGCACGCGGTAACCATCAAGCTTGGGTTCCCACGACCAGTCGGCGTCGCGGAATGGCGCATCCGCCGCATCGGCAAGCATCGGCGACGCCTTCGCCGGCATGCGCGTGGCCGGTCCCGCCGGCACCAGCCGCGAAGCCGGCATGCGTTGCACCGGCATGACCTTGAGGTCCTCAACTTCGACGCCGGAAAGCACGGACCGCGACTGCACGTCGAGGTCGCGCGGACCGGCGTAGCGATCCTTGTGCTTGATCAGCAACCAGGTCTTCGCGTCCTTCGTGCGCACGAGCGCGAACGATCCCTTCAGCTTCTCGCCACGCAACTGGATGCTCAGCTTCCCGGAAACGAGTCCTTCGCGCACGCGGCGCTGTGCGTCGGCGCGGTCGTGGAACGACGTGCCGCCTTCGTCCGGGCTGTACACGCCGCAATCCCACACGATCACTTCGCCGGCGCCGTACTGGCCCGGCGGGATCACGCCCTCGAACGAGCCGTAGTCGTACGGGTGGTCCTCGACGAACACCGCGAGGCGCTTGTCGTTCGGGTCGAGCGACGGTCCCTTCGGCACCGCCCACGACAGCAGCACGCCATCGCATTCGAGACGGAAGTCGTAGTGCAACTGGCGCGCCGAATGCTGCTGCACGACGAACAGCAACGGGCCCGTACCCGACTCCGCCACGCTGGGTGCCGGTTCGGGGGTGGCTTCGAAGCGACGCTTCGCGGAATATTCGCCGAGTTTCGCCATTGGTGGTCTTCGACGGGGCCGGGCATGAGTGCGCGACTGTGGGCGGGTGCGAGCGGCTATTCCTTCAAGGAGTGGAAGGGTTCCTTCTACCCGGAGAAGATGAAACCGGACGCGATGCTGGCCTGGTACGCCGAACGGTTGCCCACGGTCGAGATCAACAATACCTTCTACCAGATGCCGAAGGCAGCGGTGCTGGAAAACTGGGCGGCCGCGACGCCAGCGGACTTCCGCTTCGCGATCAAGGCGTCGCGGCGCATCAGCCACGACGCTCGCCTCAAGGCCGACGCAGCAGCGGATTCGATCGCGCACCTGTATCGCATGCTCGAATCGCTGGGTGCCAAGCGCGGCCCGGTGCTGTTCCAGTTGCCGCCGTTCCTCAAGAAGGACGTGGCGCGCCTCAGGGAATTCCTCGCGGTGCTGCCGCCGGATCATCTTGCCGCGTTCGAATTCCGCCACGAAAGCTGGTTCGACGATGCGGTGTACGGCGCACTGGGGGATGCCGGAGCCGCGCTGTGCCTGTCCGAGCGCGAGGACAATGCGCCGCCGCCGCTGGTCGAAACCGCGTCATGGGGCTACGTGCGGCTTCGCCTGGAGGAATATTCGGACACCGAACTCGCGCAATGGGCGCAACGCCTGCGCGCAACGTCGTGGAAGGATGCGTACGCGTACTTCATGCACGAGCCTGCCGCGCCCGATTATGCTGCGACCCTGCTGCGTACACCGGGGTAGGTGGCATGGATACAACCGAACGGATTACGATCACGATCGACGGCAATGATCGTGTTTCCGGTTTGCAGCGTGTGCCGGATGTTGCCCACGCCTGTTGCGTACTCGCCCACGGCGCCGGTGCTGGCATGTCGCATCCGTTCATGGCGGCCGTCTCGGATGGACTGGCGAAACGCGGCATTGCCACGCTGCGCTTCCAGTTTCCATACATGGAACGCGGTTCGAAGCGCCCCGACACGCCCATGATCGCGGACGCGACCATCCGCGCGGCGGTCGCCGAGGCCGCACGACGATGGCCGCGCCTGCCGCTCTTCGCCGGCGGCAAGTCGTTCGGCGGGCGCATGACCTCGCAGGCGCAGGCGCTCGATCCGCTGCCTGGCGTATGCGGGCTCGTGTTTTTCGGCTTCCCGTTGCATCCGGCCGGCAAGCCGTCGGATTCGCGCGCGGCGCACCTGTCCCGGGTGCGCGTGCCGATGTTGTTCGTGCAGGGCACGCGCGACAAACTTGCGGCCCCCGAACTGTTGCTGCCGGTGATCGACCGCCTTGGCCCGCGTGCGAGCTTGCACAAGCTCGATGGCGCTGATCATTCTTTCCACGTGCTGGCGCGCGGTGTCCGAACGAATGCCGAGGTGCTCTGCGAAGCGCTCGATGCCTGCGTCGCATGGTTCGACCGCTGCATCGAATCCACTCAGGTGTCAGTTGCCGGGTCGGTGTAGAAGTAGGCCGCGCCTTGCTGGACATTGCTGCCGACCTTGGCGGTGTAGGAACCGACCAACGCGGTTCGCGCATCCACGGCGGTGTAGTAGCCGAAGACGTTGCCCGGCGCCGCATCGCCCGCCGTGAGTTTCTCGACCTGCTTCCAGCTGCCGGCGATGCGCCGGAACAGATAGGCGGCGCCTCGATAGGCATTCGCGCCATATGCACCCACGAGCATCGTGTTGCCCGACAGGCTGACGGAGCCGCCGAAAAGGTTGATTGCCGCGCCGTCGGCGGCAATGAGCCGGCTCGTCTGCGCCCATGCGCCGTGCGTGCGTTCCCAGCAGTACACGGCCCCGGTACTCACCTGTCCGTTGATCACGACGCCCGGCGCGCCGATCATCGCGGTGGTGCCGTCGATCGCCAGCGAAACACCGAAATTGTCGCGCGTGCCGCCGTCAGTCGCGACCAGCTTCTGCACCGAGGTCCACGCTCCGTGCGATCGTTCGTAGACGTAGACCCTGCCTTGTCCGATGTTCGCCCCGATCGTCGATGCACGCGCACCGATGAGTGCCACGTCGGCGGAGACCGCGATGGAAGCCCCGAACGAATCATTCACGTCGACGGGATCGGGGGAGGGCAGGGTCGGGCCTTCGATCCATGGACCATTGCGGGTCAGCGGCGCCTCGAACGTGTATACCTTGCGCGGAACGATCTGGCCGCCAGTGTTGGCGCCACCGGCGCCGATGAATATGGTCGAGGCATTGAATGCGACCGCGGTGCCAAGCGTGTCGAGGGAGATGCCGCTGGCGCTCACCAGCTTCTGGCGTTCCGTCCATGTGCCGCCAACCAACGCGAACAGGTACGCCGCCCCCTGCCAGGTGCGTCCGTTCACTCGCGCGAAGGGTGCCGTGATGACTGCGAGGGAGCCATGCAACGCGATGGCAGCGCCGAACTGGTCACCGGCCGCGCCATCGCTCGCGACCAGCTTCTGCACCTGGCTCCACTTGCCATTGGCCTTGCGCAGGACGTAGACAGCGCCCTGGTTGGCGCGTCCATCCACGCTGGCCGCACGCGCGCCGACCAGCGCCATCGTGTCGGAAACGGTTACCCACGAACCGAACCAGGACTTCGGACCACCGTCGTCGGCAACGATCTTCTGCTCACTCCACATGCTCGTGCGCTCCTCGCCGGGTCCCGCAAAAGTGGACGACCCGGCAAGTATGCACGAGTGCATCGTTTCCGCGCGCGGGGCACGCGGACGCCCGAGCAAGGGCATCCGCGGTCAGCCGCCGTCAGGCCTCGGCGTCTTCCTTGTACGCATCCACCGGGATGCAGGCGCACATCACGTTCTTGTCGCCATGCACATTGTCGACGCGTGCGACCGGTGGCCAGTATTTCTGCCGTTTCAGCACGGCAAGCGGGAACACGGCCAGCTCACGCGGATAGGGGTGGGTCCACTCGCTGCCCGCGACCATCGTCGCCGTGTGCGGCGCGTTCTTCAGCGGGTTGTCTTCGCGGTCGAGACGACCGTCCTCGATCGCGCGGATCTCGTCGCGGATCTGGATCATCGCGTCGATGAAACGGTCGAGTTCATGCAGTGATTCGCTTTCGGTCGGCTCGACCATCAGCGTGCCCGCGACCGGGAAGCTCAGCGTCGGCGCGTGGAAACCGAAGTCGATGAGGCGCTTGGCGACGTCTTCGGCGCTGACACCGGTCGCGTCCTTGATCGGGCGCAGGTCGAGGATGCATTCGTGCGCGACGAGTCCGTTGCGTCCTGTGTAGAGCGTTTCATAGTGCGGCGCGAGGCGCTTCGCGATGTAGTTCGCGTTGAGCAACGCGACCTGGGTTGCCTTGCGCAGGCCTTCGGCGCCCATCATCACGACATACATCCAGCTGATCGGCAGGATCGAGGCGGAGCCGAAGGTCGCCGCGCTGACCATGCCGACGTCGCCATTGCCCACGCCTTGCGTGCGCAGGCCGTCGTTTGCCAGCGCCCTCGGCAGGAACGGCGCCAGGTGGGATTTCACGGCGCACGGACCGACGCCGGGGCCGCCGCCGCCATGCGGGATGCAGAACGTCTTGTGCAGGTTGAGGTGCGAGACGTCCGATCCCCACTTGCCGGGCTTGGCGACGCCGACCAGCGCGTTCATGTTCGCGCCGTCGGTGTACACCTGGCCGCCGTGCTGGTGGATGATTTCGCAGATCTCGACGACTTCCTCCTCGAACACGCCGTGCGTGGACGGGTAGGTCATCATGATCGCGGCGAGGCGGTCGCTGTACTTCTCGGCGTTGCGGCGGATGTCCTCGACATCGACGTTGCCGTTGCTGTCGGTCTTGGTGACGACGACGGTCATGCCGCACATCTGCGCCGAAGCCGGGTTGGTGCCGTGTGCGGAATCGGGGATCAGGCAGATATCGCGGTGCGCCTCGCCGCGCGAGCGGTGGTACGCGCGGATCGCCAGAAGGCCGGCATATTCGCCCTGCGCGCCGGAGTTCGGCTGCAGGCTGACCGCGTCGTAGCCGGTGCATTCGACCAGCATCGCCTCCAGACCGTCGATGAGTTCCTTGTAGCCCTGCGCCTGTGTTGCGGGCGCGAGTGGATGGATGCCGCCGAACTCCGGCCACGTGACCGGGATCATCTCGGCCGTTGCGTTGAGCTTCATCGTGCAGGAGCCGAGCGGAATCATCGTGCGATCCATCGCGAGGTCCTTGTCGGCGAGCGCGCGCATGTAACGCAGCAACTCGTGCTCGCTGTGATGCGTGTTGAACACCGGATGCAGGAGGAACCCGGACGTGCGCTTCAGCGTCGAGGGCAACGCATCCGGCGTGGCTGCATCGAGGGCGTCGATGTCGACCGCGGTGGCGCCGAACAGCGCCGCGATGGCGGCAACGTCGGCGCGCGTGGTCGTCTCGTCGAGGCTGATGCCGACGCTGCCGGCATCGATGGCGCGCAGGTTGATGCGCGCCGCGGCGGCTTTTGCATGGATCGCCGCGGCATCTACCTGGGTCACATGCAGCGTGTCGAAGTGGTCGCCCGCGACGTTGACGCCGGCCTTGCGCAGAGCCGCGGCGAGGATCGCGGCTAGGCGATGCACGCGGCGCGCAATGCGGACGAGGCCATCCGGGCCGTGGTAGACCGCGTACATGCTGGCCATCACCGCGAGCAGCACTTGTGCGGTGCAGATGTTCGAAGTCGCCTTCTCGCGCCGGATGTGCTGTTCGCGCGTCTGCAACGTGAGGCGGTAGGCAGGGTTTCCTTCGGCGTCGATCGACACGCCGATCAGGCGGCCCGGCATCGAGCGCTTGTATGCGTCACGACAGGCCATGAACGCTGCGTGCGGCCCCCCGTAACCGAACGGCACGCCAAAGCGCTGCGAATTGCCGACAACGATGTCCGCGCCCCATTCGCCGGGCGCGGCGAGCAGGGTCAGCGCGAGCAGGTCGGTTGCGACCGCGACGAGTCCGCCTCGCGCGTGCACGGCGTCGGCGACCGCCTTGTAGTCGCCTACCTGGCCGAAGGTATCGGGATACTGGAGCAACACGCCGAACGCATCGGTATCGCGCGCCGCGGCGTCGTTGCCGACCACGACGTCGATGCCGAGCGGCTCGGCGCGGGTGCGGATCAGCTCGATCGATTGCGGATGCACGCCGGACGAAACGAAGAACGTGTTCGACTTCGACTTGCAGGAACGCTTGGCGAGCGTCATCGCCTCTGCGCAGGCGGTCGCCTCGTCGAGCAGGGACGCGTTCGCGATCTCCATGCCGGTCAGGTCCGCGCACATCGTCTGGAAGTTGATCAAGGCTTCCATGCGCCCTTGCGAGATCTCCGCCTGGTACGGCGTGTACGCGGTGTACCAGGCCGGGTTCTCGAGGATGTTGCGCAGGATGACGTTCGGCGTGTGGGTGCCGTAGTAGCCCTGGCCGATGAACGACTTGAACACCTGGTTCTTGTCGGCGATCGCGCGGATCTTCGTGATCGCCTCGACTTCGCTGATCGGCGCGGGCAGCGCGAGCGGACTGGCCGACTTGATGCTGCCGGGCACGATCGCATCGGTCATTGCGTCGAGCGAGGCATGGCCGATCGTGCGGAGCATGCGCGCGATCTCGGCGTCGTTAGGCCCGATGTGCCGCTCCAGGAACGAGGCGTGGTGTTCGAGGTGGCGCAGGGAAGACGAGTTGGTCTGGTTCATGGGCAAAGGCGTCCGCTGTGGCGCGTGCGAGGCCGCACGCCGGGCGCCCCTCTGTCCTTTTGCCTGAGAGTTTGGAGACAGGCCTTGCCGGCTCTGCCTCTTGCCCCTTCGGCGCCGGTTCGTGCCGATCTCGGCAGCCGGTCTCTCCAGAGTGTCCGTGCGCGGTGGTACAGGGCCTGAGCGATTACGGGCGTTGCGCCTTCGGCAGCGGTCCCGGGGGACCGCTTCTCCCACCGCGAACCGTGGACCTTGGAAGTATAGCAGTCGCGCCGGTGGCGTTCCGCGATCCCGTCGCATCGTGGCCGTGTTCGCCCGTCCGCGCGCGCAAACGAAAGAAGCCCGCGCAGGGCGGGCTTCGTTCATGCATTCGTTGGTGCCCAGGAGAGGACTCGAACCTCCACGGTTTTACCCGCTAGTACCTGAAACTAGTGCGTCTACCAATTCCGCCACCTGGGCCAACCCGACGGGCAGGGCCTGCCGGGGGCGCGAACGATACTGGCCGCGCCGCGGGCTGTCAACGCATGTTGCTTGCAATCATGGGAGCACTCGGCGACGCTGGCGATCCACGAGAGGGAATTTGATTTGAAAAGGAGAAAGACAACGGGTTCGGGCGATCCGCAGGCACGCAACAAGCGCGGCCCGGGCAAGCGATCCGGCGCTCCGAAATCCACGCCGCAGCGCACAGCCTCGGGCAGCGCCAAGGGCGGCTCCGCATCCGCCGGCACCGCGCGCGACGCCCGCATGCCGGGCAGGAAGGCGCCGCTGCCGACGTTCATGCCGGAGCAGTTGCCGCCGCTGCCGCGTCGGTCGGGGCCGAAGGTGCATGATCCGTATGCCGATCGCGAGGCGAGTCGCTACGAGCGGCCGATCGCCAGTCGCGAAGCGATCCTCGCGCTGCTCGAAAAGCAGGGCGAGTTGATGACGATCGAAACACTCGCCCGCGCGCTGCATCTTTCCGCTCCGCCGGATCTCGACGCGCTCTCGCGCCGGCTGGGCGCGATGTTGCGCGACGGCCAGCTGATCCAGAACCGTCGTGGCGGCTACGGCGTCGCCACCAAGCTCGACCTCATCCGCGGCAGCGTGATCGCGAATGCCGAGGGTTTCGGCTTCCTGCGTCCGGAAGAGGGCGGTGAAGACCTGTACCTGTCGCCGGCCGAGATGCGCAAGGTGCTGCACGGCGACCGCGTGCTCGCGAGCGTGGTCGGTGTCGACCGCCGCGGGCGCAGCCAGGGTGCGATCGTCGAGGTGCTCGAACGTCGGTCGCCGCGTCTGGTCGGTCGGGTCGTCGAGGAGAACGGCCTCGTGCTCGTCGCGCCGGATGATCGCCGTCTGCATCAGGACATCCTGATCACGCCGGGCAAGGAGCGGGGCGCGCGTTCCGGCCAGATCGTGGTGGTCGAAATCACCGACCAGCCGACCAGCCAGCGTGGGCCGATGGGGCGCATCCTCAGTGTGCTCGGCGAACGCCTGACGCCTTCACTGGTGGTCGAGATGGCGATCGCCAGCCACGACCTGCCGCATGAATGGCCCGCCGCGGCCCTGCGCGATGCGGCGCAGGTCGAGCCGGAAGTTTCGGCAGCCGAGATCGCCGGACGCGTCGATCTGCGCAATGTGCCGCTGGTCACCATCGATGGCGAGGATGCGAAGGATTTTGACGACGCGGTATGGGCCGAGCCGAACGAGCACGGTTTCCGCCTGATCGTCGCGATCGCGGACGTCTCGCACTACGTCATTCCCGGCACGCCGCTCGACGCCGAGGCGTACAACCGCTCAACCTCGGTGTATTTCCCGGGCTTCGTTGTGCCGATGCTTCCGGAGACGCTGTCGAACGGCATCTGCTCGCTCAAGCCGAAGGTCGAGCGCCTTTGCATGGCGTGCGAGATGCAGGTCGACCACGAGGGCGAGGTGACGCGCTCGAAGTTCTACACGGCGGTGATGCGTTCGCGTGCACGCCTGACCTACACCCGCGTGTGGCAGGCGATCGGCGAGAAGGA
Organism: Dokdonella sp.; assembly: GCF_044227025.1. Taxonomy (GTDB): domain Bacteria; phylum Pseudomonadota; class Gammaproteobacteria; order Xanthomonadales; family Rhodanobacteraceae; genus Dokdonella_A. The sequence continues at coordinate 294,029 of NZ_JBGAFX010000002.1, forward strand.
TGCCGATGCGCGCGCCGAGCTTGCCGACGTGCTGCCGCAGCTCAAGCATCTGCACCAGTTGTACAAGTTGTTCGCGAAAGCGCGCCAGCGCCGCGGCGCGATCGATTTCGAAAGCCGCGAGGTTTCGTTCCGGCTCGGGGTTGGCGGCGAAGTCGTGCAGCTCGGCTCCTATGAGCGCAACGACGCGCACAAGTTGATCGAGGAGTGCATGATCGCGGCAAACGTCGAGGCCGCGAAGTACCTGCAGAAGCGCCAGATTCCAGCGCCTTATCGCGTGCATGCGCCGCCGCCGGCCTCCAAGTACGACGACCTGCTCGAATTCCTGCGTGAGTTCAAGCTGACCCTGCCGCCGATCGAGCAGGTGACGCCGGGCGATTTCTCCGCCTTGCTGAAGAAGGTGCGCAAGCGCCCGGACGCGAGCCTGATCGAATCGGTGCTGTTGCGGTCGCAGAGCCTCGCGGTCTACCAACCGGAACATCCGGGGCATTTCGGTCTCGGTTTGTCGTCCTACACGCATTTCACTTCGCCGATCCGTCGCTATCCGGACCTGCTCGTGCACCGTGCAATCCGCTACGCACTCGGAGGCGGCAAGCCGTCCGCATACGAGTACAGCCCGAGCAACATGGCGAGCCAGTGCGTGCACTGCTCGCACAACGAGCGACGCGCCGACGAAGCCCAGCGGGATGTCGATGAGCGGTACAAGTGCGCATGGATGGAGAAGCATGTCGGCAGCGAGTTCGCCGGCATCGTCTCCGGCGTCGCATCGTTCGGCCTGTTCGTGGAATTGACGGAATCGAAGATCAGCGGTCTCGTGCACATCACCCAGCTGCCGAACGACTACTACCATTTCGACGCGACGCGGCGCCTGCTCACCGGCGAGCGGCGCGGCCTGAAGTTCCGCCTCGGCGACGAGGTGCGCGTGCAGGTGCTGCGCGCAAGCCTGGAGGATCGCAAGATCGACTTCCGGCTCGTCAGCGGGCGCTAGGCGTCTTGTGTGGGAGCGGCGGAAGCCGCGATGCTTTTTCTTCCGCCCGCCGGACGAAGAGCATCGCGGCTCCCGCCGCTCCCACGCCAAGCCCGACTTGCGAGTCCGGATTCGACGTTCCTCTGGTCGCCCGCAGGGCGGGCTCCTACACTCCCCGACCTCAGTCACAAGCCCCAAGCCGTCAATGAGCAATGAACTCCTTATCGGTATCCACGCGGTCGAAGCCGCGTTGAACCACGACGTCGGCAACCTCGTCGAGCTGTACATCGAAAACGGCACGCAGAATGCGCGCGTGAAGGAACTCGGTGAGCGCGCCCGCGAGCTTGGCGTGAAACCGCATGCGCGCGATCGTGCCGCGCTCGACAAGATGACCGGCGGCGGTCGCCACCAGGGCGTGGTCGCGCGCTACAACGCGCCGGCCGCGCTGCCGGACTCGGCACTGGCCGGCCTGGTCGAGGCCGCGGGGCGCGATGCGCTGGTGCTCGTGCTCGATGGCGTGACCGATCCGCACAACTTCGGTGCGTGCCTGCGCAGTGCCGAGGCGGCCGGCGTGACCGCGGTCGTGGTGCCGAAGGACCGCGCGGTGGGCGTGACGCCAACGGTCAGGCGTGCGTCGGCGGGTGCGGCCGATCGCGTGCCGATCGTCGCGGCGACCAACCTCGCGCGTGCGCTCAAGGCGCTCAAGGATGCCGGCGTGTGGCTGGTCGGCCTTGCCGGCGACACGGAGCAGTCGGTCTATGCGGTCGATCTGGATGGCCCGATCGCCGTGGTCCTCGGCGGCGAAGGCGAGGGCATGCGCCGCCTGACGCGCGAGAACTGCGATTTCGTCGCGAAGATTCCGATGCAGGGCGACATCGAAAGCCTCAATGTTTCGGTCGCGACCGGTATCGTGCTGTTCGAAACCTTGCGCCAGCGCAAGGCGAAACAGGCCAGGCCCTCCCGTTGACGCGGGCCATTCGCGGACGCGCAAGCCTCAGCGCGGATCGTCGAGCGGCAGTACCGTGGTGGCGTCGCCCTTGCGACGCGTCTGGGTGATCTGTGCGCCGTGCACGAGGAAGTACACGCTCTCGGCGATGTTGGTCGCGTGGTCGCCGATGCGCTCTAGGTTCTTCGCCATGAACAGCAGGTGCGTGCACGGCGTGATGTTGCGCGGGTCTTCCATCATGTAGGTCAACAGCTCGCGGAACAGGCCGGTGTACTGCTCATCGAGTTCCTCGTCGCGCGCCCACGCCTCGAGGGCCTTGTCAGCGTCGCTCTCGCGATAGGCGACGAGGACGTCCTCGACCAGTCCCTGCGCGATGCGTGCGAGACGCGGCAACGCGCTGGCGAGTTGCACCGGGGCGGACTGATTCAGGATCAGCGAGCGCTTGGCGACATTGGCCGCGTAGTCGCCGATGCGTTCGATGTCGGCAGCGATGCGCAACGCGGCGAGGATGTCGCGCAGGTCGCGAGCCATCGGTTGGCGCAGCGCGAGCAGGCGCACGACGTCGTGGCTGATCTCGTGTTCGAGTGCGTCGATGGTCGCGTCGTTGTGCACGATCTTCATCGCGACGTGGCTGTCACGCGCCATCACGGCGTCGATCGCCGCGTCCAGTTGGTCGAGCGCGAGCCGACCCATGCGCTGCAACTCGCCGGTTAGGCGCTTTAGCTCGTCGTCGTAGCTCTTGACGATATGGTCGTGCGATTGCGTGGGGGCGTTCATGGAGAACCTGTGAGCGATGGGCGGTGGGACGCGCTGTCAGCCGAAGCGGCCGGTGATGTAGTCCTCGGTCTGCTTTTTCGCAGGCTTGGTGAACAGCAGTTCGGTGTCGCCGAACTCGACCAATTCGCCGAGATACATGAATGCGGTGAAGTCGGAGCAGCGCGCGGCCTGCTGCATGTTGTGTGTGACGATCGCGATCGTGAAGTGCTCCTTTAGTTCGGAGATCAGTTGCTCGATCTTGCCCGTCGCGATCGGATCCAGCGCCGAAGTCGGCTCGTCGAGCAGCAACACCTCGGGACGCAGCGCGATCGCGCGCGCGATGCAAAGTCTCTGCTGCTGGCCGCCGGAGAGACCGAGCGCGCTCTGCTTGAGCTTGTCCTTGACCTCGCCCCACAGCGCGCCCTGGGTCAGCGCCTGCTCTACGCGCACGTCCATCTCGCTCTTCGACAGCTTCTCGTGGTGGCGGATGCCGTAGGCGATGTTGTCGTAGATCGACATCGGGAACGGCACCGGCTTCTGGAACACCATGCCGACCTTCGAGCGCAGCCGGTTCAGGGGGAACTTCGGATCGAGGACGTTCTCGCCATCGAGCAGCACTTCGCCCTTCGCCACGAGCTTCGGGTAGATCGAGTAGATCCGGTTGAACACGCGCAGCAACGTCGACTTGCCGCAACCGGATGGCCCGATCAGTGCCGTCACGCGCTTCTCGGCGATGTCGAAGTTGACATCCTTCAACGCGCGGAAGCCGTCGTAGTAAAACTCGAGGTTGCGCGCAGCCATCTTGGGGCGCACCGCCTGCACGGATGCGACGGCGCCGGCCGGCGCGGCCGTGGACGATACGGCGAAGTGGGCGTCAGTCATGGGAGACCTTGTTGCGCAGCAGGATCGCGCGGGAGAGGATGCTGAGGAGCAGGACGAACACGGTGACCACGAACGCGCCCGCCCAGGCGAGCGCCTGCCAAGATTCGTACGGGCTCATCGCGTACTGGAAGATCACCACCGGCATGCTCGCCATCGGCGCGCTCATGTCGTGGCTCCAGTACTGGTTGTTGAGCGCGGTGAAGAGCAGGGGAGCGGTTTCGCCGCTGATGCGTGCGAGCGCGAGCAGGATCCCGGTGACGATGCCGGGCAGGGCGGAGCGGTACAGCACCTGCAACGTCACCTTCCACTGCGGGATGCCGAGCGAAAGGGCGGCTTCGCGCATCGTGCTCGGGACCAGTTGCAGCATTTCATCGGTGGTGCGCACGACCACCGGAATCACGATCAGCGCCAGCGCGATCGCGCCGGCCCAGCCGGAGAAGTGGCCGAGCGGCCGCACGACCAGGGTGTAGACGAACAGGCCAAGCACGATCGACGGCGCCGACAGCAGGATGTCGTTGAGGAACCGGACCGTTTCTCCGAGCGCCTTCTTCTTCGCGAACTCGGCCAGCCAGGTGCCGGCGGCGACACCGATCGGCGTGCCGATGAGGATCGCCGCAATGCTCATCACGAGACTGCCGAACAAGGCATTCGCGAGACCGCCTTCTGCACCCGGCGGCGGCGTCATCTGGGTGAACAGGCCGGGCTTCATCGCGGCGATGCCGTGGCGCAGCGTGGTCCACAGGATCCACACCAGCCAGAACAGGCCGAATGCCGCGCACAGGCCCGACACGATCAGGTTGAAGCCGTTGACGAGACGGCGCTTGCGATAGAGGCGATCGGCGACGGCACTCATTTCGTGCCCTCCTGTCGCGACAGCCGGCGCAGCATGAGCTTCGCGGCGGCAAGCACGACGAAGGTGACGATGAACAGCAGGAACCCGAGGGCGATCAGCGACGAGCGGTAGATTTCGGAATCGGCTTCGGTGAATTCGTTGGCGATCGTCGCCGCGATCGAGTTGCCAGGTTCGAGCAATGACGCGGACAATCGATGTGCATTGCCGAGCACGAACGTAACCGCCATCGTCTCGCCGAGCGCACGCCCGAGGCCGAGGAAGACGCCGCCGATCACCGCCGAGCGTGTGTACGGCAGCACGATGTCCCACACGACTTCCCAGGTGGTCGAGCCCAGCGCGTAGGCGGACTCCTTCAGGCGCGTCGGCACGGTCAGGAATACCTCGCGCATGACCGACGAGATGAACGGGATCACCATGATCGCGAGCACGATGCCCGCGGTCAGCATGCCGATGCCGAGCGGCGGTCCGGTGAACAGCGCGCCGATCAACGGCCAGTGGCCGAGGTGGTCGTTGAGCCACGGCGTCACGTATTCGCCCATGATCGGCACGAACACGAACAGGCCCCACATGCCGTAGATGATCGAAGGAATGCCGGCGAGCAGCTCGATCGCCGCGGACACCGGTCCGCGCAACCAGCTCGGCGCGACCTCGGTCAGGAACAGCGCGATACCGAAGCTGACCGGCACCGCGATCAGCATCGCGATGAGTGCCGTGACGATCGTGCCGTAGATCGGCACGAGCGCCCCGAACTGGTGGTTGACCGCATCCCATTCGGTCGAGAACAGAAAGCCCAAGCCGAACGTGCTGAACGCTTCGCGACCACCCCACAGCATCGACAACGCGGTGCCGACAAGCGCCGCGAGCACGAGCATGCCCGCGGCGGCCACGATCCAGCGGAAGATGGCGTCGGCGCGTGCATCACGCACATCGCGCCGACCCGCGTCGACGAATGCGCCGTTCGTTGCAGCGGTGATTGCGTTGCTGTTGGCGGCCATGGCGTCGTCGTCGCGGTTCGGATAGGCGCAGTCGCAAGTCGCAGAGAGGGATGGTGCCCGCGGTGACGTGGGCCGCGGAACACCATCCCCATCCGCACCTGCCTTGCTGAACGTCAAACTTTCAGAGCTTGACCTGTGCCTGCCAGTACGATTCGATCTGCTCGGTCAGCGCCTTCGGCAGCGGCACGTAGTCGAGTTCCTCGGCCTGGCTCGCGCCGTTCTCGTACGCCCACTTGAAGAAATCGAGCGCGGCCTTGGTGCCGGCGCTGTTCTTCGGCTGCTTGTAGACGAGGATGAAGTTCGTCGCGGTGATCGGCCAGGAGTTCTCGCCCGGCGCGTTGGTGATCACGAGGAAGAAGTCCTGCGCGTTCTTCCAGTCGGCACTCGCGGCGGCGGCCTGGAAGCTGGTCAGGCTCGGCTGCACGAACTGGCCGGCGGCGTTCTGCACCGAGGCGTAGGTCATCTTGTTCTGCAGCGCGTAGGCGAGTTCGACGTAGCCGATCGAACCCTTGATCTGCTTGACGTAGGCGGCAACGCCTTCGTTGCCCTTGCCGCCGACGCCGACCGGCCATGACACCGCCGTGCCTTCACCGACCTTCGACTTCCATTCCGGCGAAACCTTGGACAGGTAGTTGACGAAGTTGAATGTGGTGCCCGAGCCGTCCGAGCGATGCACGATCGTGATCGCCCCATCGGAGAGCTTGAGGTCCGGATTGATCTGCGTGATCGCCGGGTCGTTCCACTTGGTGACCTTGCCCTGGTAGATGTCGGCGAGCAGCGGGCCGGTGAAACGGATCTTGCCGGCGTCGACGCCATCGATGTTGACGACCGGCACGACGCCGCCGATCACCGACGGGAACTGGGCGAGACCGGCATCGTCGAGTTCCTTCGGCGAAAGCGGCTTGTCCGACGAACCGAACACGACCGTGCCGGCCTTGATCTGCGCGATGCCGCCGCCGGAACCGATTGACTGGTAGTTGATCTTGTTGCCGGTGGCGTTGTTGTAGCTGTCCGACCACTTGGACAGGATCGGATAGATGAAAGTCGCACCGGCACCGGTGATGTCGGCGGCCTGCGCGGACGCGGCGCCGATGACGGTCGCCAGACCGGCCGCGATGAAGCGGTACTTGATCGAGTTGGACACGCGGGACTCCTCACATGGAAAGGCGGACCGGCTTTCGCCGATGCCGCGCTTTGTAGGCCCGCGCAGTTGCAGAACGATGAGAGTTTTGTGACAGAAAGGTTTCACGGCGTCTTCCCGGATCCCGGGGATCGCCATAAATCAAGGGAAATCAAACGACTGGGTGGCGGCTTTGGGCTACGCGAATGTGACCGAAACTTGCAATCAGTCGCTCCCGATCGTGTCGGGTCCCTCGCCGGCGACCTTTTCGTAGCGGCCCTTCTGCGTGCGTCGGTACTTCGTGAAGCCGTGCCTGGCGACATGGTCGTCACGCAGGACATGTGCCTGGCCGCTGACCACTGCCGCTGCATGCACTACGCGCCGCACCGGCTGGCCGCATGCGGTGCAGTGGGTCAGGACCGGGTCCGCGACGCGTTCCAGGCGTTCGAAACCGTAGCAGCACAGCGCGCAGCCAGGGGGATCGAGCGGGATGTATTCCTGGATAGGCATGGTGGAAAGATGCGCGCGACGAGTCGCTGTATCAAGCGAGACCGGGAATCCAACTTCCCGGCGCGCCCGCTCAGCTCTTCTTGACGGTCAACTCGTAGGCGGCGGAGGCGCCCTTGATCGCCGCGCCATTGGTGAGGAACAGGCGAATGGTGTAGGTGCCGTCTACGCGCGCCTTGACTTCGAGCTTGCTCCTGCCTTCGCCTTCCCTGTGAGGCGCGCCCGGCGGGAACACGTTGAAGAACGTGGTCTCCTTCTTGTCCTTGACTTCGACGAGGAGCGTTTGTCCGGCGGCGAGGTCGACGGTGTACTCGCGCACGATGTCGGCCGGGCCCTTCAGCTTGCCTTTGGTCGACGCGTGGTCGGATCCCTTGGCGAACGTGATTGCCTGCGGCGCCGGCGCGGCACTCGCCAATGCCGGCAATCCGGCGAGGGCAGTTGCCAGCAGCAGGGCGATGGCGCGCACGGCGCGTGGCTGCTTGAATGGGTTCACGCAATCCTCCAATCAAAAAACAGATGCAATGCGGACATCACGCGGGCATCGCCAGCGGGCGATTGCTCGTTTCCAGATGCCGCCAACGGTTGACGATATCGCAGAACAGTTCGGCCGTGCGCTCGGTGTCGTACACGGCCGAATGCGCCTCGCGGGGGTCCCATGCTCGTCCCGAGGCCTCAACCGCACGACTCAGCACGGTCTGGCCATAGGCGAGGCCGGCCAGCGAGACGGTGTCGAAGCAGCTGAACGGATGGAACGGACTGCGCTTGTGCTCGGTGCGGCGGATTGCGGCGTTGAGGAAGCCGAGATCGAACGCCGCGTTGTGCCCGACCAGCACCGCGCGCTGGCAATCGCTCTCGCGCATCGCGGCACGGATCGGTCGGAAGACCAGGTCGAGCGCTTCCTTCTCCGGCAGCGCGCCACGCAGCGGATGAGTCGGGTCGATGCCGGTGATCTCAAGCGATTTGGGATCCAGTTCGGAACCCGCGAACGGCTCGACGTGGGTCGACACGACCGGATCGGCGTGGACGATGCCGGAGTCGTCCATGCGCACGGTGGAGATCGCGATCTCGAGCAGCGCATGGCGTTCGCAATCGAAACCGCCGGTCTCGACGTCGACGATCACGGGAAGGAAGCCACGAAAGCGCTGCGCCATGCGCATCGCGGTGGAAGAACTGCTGGTCATCCCGCGAGCATAGCAAGCCGCGCCGAACCGTGCCGCAGTGCCGACCTGTCTCGGTAGGCTTGCATCCGGTCGCGTCGAGTACAGCGAGTGTCGGCAACCACGGATTTCTTGCCTTTCGTGTTGAGCGCGGCGAAGCGGAGTCGAAACACCCAACGCGACCTTTCGACTCCGGGCCCCGCGCGCCTGCGCCCAGGGTCAACGGACCGGGTGTTGGGCCGCGCGGCGCGCGTTCGTGGCACGCCAACCGAACCACGCCAGCACGACGCCGAGCACGAGCAGGGTGGCGCCGAATTTCGGCAGCAGCATCAGGAACGGAATGCCGACGACTGCGCAGGCGAGCGACCACGCGAGCGGATCGTCGATCGCGGGTCGCGTGTCGCGCGTGCGAAGCACACGCGACAACCAATGGTCGAGACTGAACTTGCCGGCACCATTGAAGATCAACGGCAGCAACATCACCGCGAACAGCAGCGGCAGCTTGAAATTCCCGTGTCCCATGTCCTTGATCGCGTAGCCCTTGGCAAGATCGCTCCACATCGACCACATATCCGGCCAATGCACCGCTGCGGTCGCGACGAAGGTCACGAACAGCAACGAGAACGCGGCAATGCGCGTGCCGAGGCCGAACCAGATCAGCAGCGCACCGATGATTTCGGTCCACGTCGACAGCGTCCAGCTGAAGCCTGCCGGAAGCTGGTCGAACGGGAATGGAAAACGTTGCTGGATATCGGCGAACCAGTTTTCGCCGTGCAACTTCTCCAGCCCCGACTCCCAGAACTCCCAGCCCATGATCAGGCGAAGCACGAGCGGCGGCAGCGTTTCGCCGGCGCCGCGCAGGCGTGCCGTGACGAGGTTCCAGTTGGCGGACAGCGAGGCGATGGCGCTCATCAGAGGCTCCGGTGGTCGGTGGCGATCGGGCGATGGCGCCAATGACCGGCGGCACGGAGGATTGCTTGCAAGAACCCCCGACGTGCCAGGCGATGCCGTGGCGACCGTGAACATTGCTGAATCCTCCCTGCGCGTGTGCGCGCCGCGGTCGGCGAACCGCTTGCGAGGCTCGCCACGGGCAGAGTAGTGTCGCCCTCGATCGCCGTTCCCGGCGCGAGATTGGAGAGGGATCCATGCTCTGGCAGAAAGCGCGGCGCAGCGACAACGTGGTCGAGGACGAAGGTGGCGGCGGTGGCGGCGGCGGTTTCGGCGGCGGTCGCGGTCTGGGCCTCGGCGGCATCATCCTGGTCGTGATCGCCAGCCTGATCTTCCACAAGAATCCGCTCGAGATCCTGCAACTGCTCGGCGGCATCGGCGGCGGCGAGGATGCAGGCAGCACGCAGCAGACGGTGCCGGCCGGAAACGACCAGCAGACCGACTTCGTCAAGGCCGTACTCGGCAGCACGGAAGATGTTTGGGGCGAGATGTTCCAGGCCAGCGGACAACGCTATCCCGCGCCGCGCCTCGTGCTGTTCCATGGCGGTGTGCAGTCGGCCTGTGGCGCGGCATCGGCAGCGATGGGACCGTTCTATTGCCCCGGCGATCGCCAGGTCTATCTCGACCTCGACTTCTTCCAGGAAATGCAGCAGCGCTTCCACGCGGCCGGTGATTTCGCGCGTGCGTACGTGGTCGCGCACGAGGTCGGCCACCACATCCAGAATCTCACCGGCGTAATGGAACAGGTCGAACGCGCAGCCCAGGGCGGCCAGCCGATGCAGGGAGCGGACGGTTTGTCGGTGCGCCAGGAATTGCAAGCCGACTGCTTCGCCGGCGTGTGGGCGAACCACGCCCAGCAGAAGCTCAACTGGCTCGAGGACGGCGACGTCGAGGCCGCCTTGAATGCAGCGAACCAGATCGGTGACGACACCCTGCAGAAGCAGGCGCGCGGCTACGCAGTGCCGGATTCGTTCACCCACGGCAGCTCGGCGGAGCGCGTGCGCTGGTTCCGCAGCGGATTCTCCTCGGGCAGCATCAAGAGTTGCGATACGTTCGCCGCCACGCAGCTCTGACCGCGAGCGAGCTACCTTTCCTTGTGGGATCGGCGGAAGCCGCGATGCTCGCCGGATCGGCATGAGCATCGCGGCTTCCGCCGCTCCCACAGGAGCAGGTATATCAATGAGTCGGCGGCTTGCGGGCCGGCAACGGCACATTGCACAGCCCGATCTTGCCAGCGGGCTGCTTGTACCAGTCGTCGCGGCGATTTCGGCGTGATTCGACCAGCGCGCTGAAGGTCTCGGTGTCGGTGCGCAGCAGTTGCAGCGGCGTGCGTTCGGATTCCGGCACGTCCACAGCAAGGCGCAGCGACTTGATCGTGACGCGCTGTTCCGGTTTGTCGTAGAAGCCGAGCGCAGCGGTTCCGCGCGGCAGGCTTGCGAGCAGTTCCATGCCCTGGACCACACGGCCGACGAGCGCGATATTGCGGTCGAGCTGGCGCGGAGCCTCGCCGATCACGACGTACAGTTCGGCGCCACTGCCACTGTCCACGCTGTTGTCGCGTCCGGCACCGACCATGCCGTAGCAATGCGCGAGCCAGGTCTTGCCGGATTTCGGATCGCGCGCTACCGGCATGCCGTCGCTGAACCCGACTTCGGGCGCGTACACATCTCCATCGGGCAGGCGCGTGAACGGCAGTTCCTTGTCGATGCCACGCTCGAATTCCGGCGCGACCGTTTTCGATGCCTTGCCGAGTGCGCGGGCCTTGTCCTTCTCCTCCGCGTTCGGATCACCCCACTGCGTGACGAAATTGTCCTGCACGCGCAGGATCGCGAGGCCGTCGAAATAGCGCTCATGCGCCATCGTGCGCAGGTTTGCCGCATGCAGTGGCGCGTACGCCGGCGCCAGCTCGATCACGACCCGACCGTCGGCGAGATCGAGGTAGAGCGTGTTCTCGGCAGCGGGCGTGCGCCAGTCGGTGGGCGTCGACGCATCCAGCACCTGCTGCATGGTCCGACCTTTCGCCGGAGCATCGGCCTGCGCGGGAGCGCAGGCGAGTGCGAGGGAGGCGGCGAGACAGCGAAGAATGGCGGACATGCGCGGTTCTCCAATGGGGCGTCCAGTCTACGGGAAGCAGCCGCTGGCCGGTCAGGCCGGCGACGCGACCCGCGGCGATGGCTGCCGTATGATGCGGGACAGGTACGGGACGAAGGAGGGGAGACATGATCGACAAACTGCTCGACCGCCATCGCGATGTAGTCATCCTGCTCGCGCGCGTCCTGCTGATGGCGCTGTTCGTCATCTCCGGGTGGAGCAAACTGACGGATTTCGCGGGAACCGTCGCCTACATGGAATATCTGAAGACGCCGATGCCGTCGGTAGCCGCCGGCATCGCGGTTGCCATGGAGGTCGGTGTCGGCATCGCATTGCTGGCAGGGGTCTGGGTCCGGCCGCTCTCGCTGGCGCTCGCGATTTTCGTCGCAGGCGCCGCGCTCATCGGTCATCCGTTCTGGTCGATGATCGGAGCGGAGCGGGCCCTCAACTTGACGCATTTCCTCAAGGACATGTCGATCATGGGCGGCCTCCTGCTGCTGGCAATCACGGGCGGCGGACGCTTCGCATTGACGAAGGCGTAGGCCATGCCCCGCGAGGCCTGATCGGGATGCTGGTCAGGCCTTGTGAAAGCGGCGGATGAAGGCGCGCACGTCCGGATAGACGGTATCGCGCCAGCGGCGGCCGCTGAAGATGCCGTAGTGGCCGGCGCCTTTCACTTCGAGGTGGGCGCGGTTCTTCGCCGGGATGCCGGTGCACAGGTCGTGCGCGGCGCGGGTCTGTCCGAGCCCGGAGATGTCGTCGAGTTCGCCCTCGATGGTCAGCAACGCAGAGCGCTTGATCGCTTCCGGCGCGACGCGTTCGCCGTCGACGTGCCAGGTGCCGAGCGGCAGGCGATGCTCCTGGAACACGATGCGGATCGTGTCAAGGTAGAACTCTCCCGGCAGGTCGAGCACGGCGTTGTATTCGTCGTAGAAGCGCCGATGCGCATCCGCGTCGTCGAGATCGCCGCGCAGCAGGTTCTGGTAGAGGTCCCAGTGCGCGTTGAAATGACGACTCGGGTTCATCGCGACAAAGCCGGCATGTTGCATGAAGCCGGGATAGACCCGGCGTCCCTTGCCCGGGTAGTTCGGCGGCACGTCGAACACGACATTGGTTTCGAACCACGCGAACGGCTTGTGCGTCGCGAGGTCGTTGACCTGGGTCGGACAGCGCCGCGGGTCGATCGGGCCGCCCATCATGGTCAGGCTCAGCGGGGTCGCCTCGCCGGCCGACGCCATCAGCGAGACCGCGGCGAGCACCGGCACGGTCGGTTGGCACACCGACATCACATGCAATTTGGCCGCGCCGAGATGACCGATGAAGCGGCGGACGTATGCGATGTACTCGTCGAGGCCGAACGGGCCCTTTTCGAGCGGTACCATGCGCGCGTCGACCCAGTCGGTGATGTAGACGTCGTGGTCGCGCAGCAATGTGCGCACGGTGTCACGCAGCAAGGTCGCGTGGTGGCCTGACATCGGCGCAACCACCAGCACCACCGGGTCCTCGCGCAGGCGCGTCAACGACGGAACGTCGTCGCTGCAGCGCTTGAAGTGCAGCAGGTTGCAGAACGGCAGCTCAAGCGCGCGTTCCTCGATCACCGCGGCTTCGCGCCCGTGTGCGAGCACCGAGGTGATGCCGAACGCCGGTTTTTCGTAGTCCTTGCCAAGCCGGAAGAACAATTCGTAGCCCGCGGCGACGCGATCGATGCCCGGCATCCGCGAAAGCCAGTTGTCCGGAGAGGACAGCACTTCGGAAGCGGCGCCTGACCAGGCGACCAGCGGATTCAGCAGGCTGCGGTTGATTTCGTTCAGGTGATACAGCATCGATGGTCCGGCTCAACGCGACAGCCGATCATAGCAGCCAGCCATCAACCGGCCATGTGCGGTTCGTCAACGTCGGTGACGCTGCCCCTCGTCGGGTGGCGGCGGGCTGATCGCCGGACGCGCGTGCCGGCTGTGCCCGGGCGCTGCGGCGCCGGTCGCCGCCTGCGGCAACGGCCAGACCCAGGCGCCGCGTGAACGCGTGAAGACCGCGAGCGTGGTCGCGCCCCGATCGATCACCAGATCCCACACCATCGCCGTAGGCAGGCCGGCATCGAAGCGGGACCATACAGGAACGTCGGCGTCGATGTGGTCGGTGTAATAGAGGCCCCAGTCGGTGCCCGCGAAGGCCTGGCCGGGCACGTTCGGGTTGAGCAGGATCGCGTTCACCGGAATGTTCGGCAGGTTGCCGCTGCGATTGGTCCACTGGAAACCCGTGCAGCCCGCACTGCAATCGACGCGATAGACGTGACCCGGTGTGGTGGGCGTGTTCTGGTCGAAGCCCGCGAGCGCGGCGTAGCCGACTTCAGGTGCCAGGGGATCGCTGGCGACATCCATCACCGGCCGATTCGGCAGCGTGGCGTTGCCGCCGGTCAGGTTGACCCAGCGCGCCGAGTTCGTGCGGCCGCCGCCAAGGTCGAGGCCGGCCCAGACGTTGCCGTCGTTGGTCCCGGCGAGCGCGCGGCGCGGGTCGGAATGGGCAAACTTGACGCGATTGATGATCGACAGGTTCGGCGTAGTGGTCAGGCGCTTGGTCAGGTCGGGACTGTTGATGTACCACGAGGTGTTCGGCAGACCGCCGCTGAGCGACTCCCACACGCGATAGGTTCCGGCCAGCATGCGTTGGCAGCCGGTCGTCGGCGGGCAGGTGTCGTCGCCGCCGAACTTGTACAGGTCGTAGTACATGAGGAAACCCGCACGGTCGCCGTTCCAGACGTTGCCGGTCGCTTCATCGTAGGGAGCGACCATCTGGTCGACATCGCCGTCGGGACCCGTGGTGGAGGCCATCACGAAGCCGAATTGCGAGCTGTAGTACCAGCGCTGGCCGAGCACGGGTTCGATCTTCGTGCAGGTGCCGTCGCCATCCAGGCGCGAGTTCCAGTGCGCGAGTGCGGGCGGCGTTCCCGCGGTCCATGTCTGGTTCGACGAGGTGTTGTCCTGCGCGCCTGCGCTGATGCCGCGCCATGGCGCGGCCGGATCGTTGAAGTTCGCGGTGATGTCGCCGGTGTAGAACTCGATCGTGTTGGTGCCGCCGTTCATCGCGACGAAGGTCGGGCGAGGCGCGCGCGGGTCGGCGCTGTAGTAGACGCCGCCGTCATTGCCGATCAGCAGCCGATCCGGGTTGTTCGCGACGAATGCGCGCACATGGTTGTCGACGTGCACGGTACCGGGATGTCCCGGAGTCGTTTCGTCGTAACCGCAGGTGAGGTCGGAAAACGTGTCGGCCCCGTCGGTTGAACGCCACAGGTCGGTCGAACTGAGGAACACATTCTGCGGATCGGTCGGATCCACAAGCAGGCCGGCGTTGTAGTCCTCGAACAGGAACCCGTTGCCGTACGCGTCGTTGACGCAACCGCTGGCGAAATCGGCGGGCGGCGTCGCACTGTTGGTCCAGTTCGCACCGCCGTCGCGCGAGCGATAGACGCCGCGCCCCATGACCTGCGCATACACCACCGCTGGGTTGGACGGCGCGACGGCAAGGTCGATGCGTTGCAGCGGATTGCCCCCGCCGCCATACGAAGGAAGTCCATTGGCGCTGCCGGCGGGCCAGCCATTGTCGGGGCGAGACACGGTCGTCCAGGCGGTCGCGCAGCCACTCGCCGGCATCGGCGCGCGGTACACGCCGTTCGCGCCGTTCTCGCGCAGGTCCGCGCGCACGTCGGAAACGCGACCGATTGCACCGATCGCGACCAGCAGGTCGGTGCGATTGCCACCATCGAGCGCAACCATGCTGGTGACGTCCTGGCGCTGGCTGGAGTAGCCATTGGTGTAGCAGGGACCATCGAAGTGCTCGCCGCCATCGTGGCTGAAATAGAGGCCCTGATTGGTGCCGACGGCGAGCCGCGACGGATTGTGCCGATCGACCACGATCGCGCTCATCGCGCGGTACTGCGGAAACGCGCCGGCGGCCTGCGAATACACCGGATTGAACGTGTCTGCAGCGAGCAGGCGCCAGCTCTCGCCGCCGTCGATGCTCTTCAGCAGGCCGCCGGCGCCGAACACGAACGGCCGGTTGCGGCGGAAGTCGCCGGTGCCGGCGTAGATCACGTCCGGATTGGTCGGATCGAGCGCGAGGGTTCCGATCGCGATGTCGGCGATGGCTGCTGCATCGGTCTTCGCGCTCCAGCTCGTGTTCGCGTCGCAGCAGTTGATCGTCTTCCACACGCCGCCGCCGTCGGAGCCGAACCAGGCGACGTTCGGTTGCGATGGATGGGTGACCATCGCGGTCACGCGGCCGCCGACCAGGCCGTAGCTGCTGTTGCGCAGTGGCGAAGGGCCGAGCGCAGTCGCGCGCTCGCTGGCTAGGACGCCTTGCGCGGCCTTGCCTCCCGGCGCGTTGCGCGGTGCGGACTTCGCGATGGCTTCATGGCCAGCGCGCGCATCGAGATACCAGCGCGCGCTGTAGTGCCCGGTCGGGTAGCTCAGGCGCCATTCCCAGAATGGAGTGTCGCCCGGCGCTTCGCGTTCGGCCTGCTCGCTCCGGTGTCCGCTCGGTCTGGAGGCGTCGACAGGCGATTCTTCGCCATGGCGCGCATGCCATGCGATACCCGTGATTGCCGCGAGCGCCGACACCACTGCGAGCCGTCTCATGCCCTCTGCTCCCGAGCCACGTACCGCCGACATACGCGTTTTAACGAAGTCCTTCGTAGATGGCAAGTGCTCGGGTCGTGGCATGCCAAACGGCACGTGGCGCAACCTGTGATCGTGCAACAATCGGCGATCGCCGCCGCCAGCAGGAACCTCGGACGTGTCGATCTTCCGCATCGCTGCCTTTGCCTCGCTATGCCTCGTTTGCACCCATGCATCATTCGCCGTCGAAATCGCATCGCCATCCGCTGACGCGTGGCCGGGCGTCGTCAGGGTCGACGTCGACGCAACCGACATCGACCACCGCATCTTCCGCGTGCGCGAACAGATATCCGTCGTCGGCGGGCCGTTGACCCTGCTGTATCCGCAATGGCTGCCGGGCAAGCACGCGCCGCGCGGACAGATCGACAAGCTTGCCGGCCTCCACATCAGCGCGGACGGCAAGGCGCTTGAATGGAAGCGCGATGCGCTGGATGTCTACGCGTTCCATCTCGACGTCCCCGCGGGTGCAAGCAAGCTGCTGGTCGAGTTCGATTTCCTGTCATCGCAGGATCCGGCGCAGGGACGCGTCGTCATGACCCCGGCGATGCTCAACCTGCAATGGGACACGGTCGTCCTCTACCCGGCGGGTATGGTGGCGCACGCGATCACGGTCGAAGCGAGCGTGAAGCTGCCTTCCGGCTGGAATTACGCCACCGCGCTGGACGCGGCCAGCGGCTTGGCCAATACGCCGGGTGCGGACGGTCAGGTCGGCTTCAAGCCGGTCCCGCTCGACACCCTGGTCGACTCGCCGCTGTATGCAGGGCGCTACTACAAGCGCACGGACCTTGCGCCAGGCGCGAGCGTGCCGGTGCGCCTGAACCTGTTCGCCGACGAGGCGAAGAACCTCGAAGCCAGCCCCGGGCAACTGCGCCTGCATCGCAACCTGGTCGAACAGGCCCGCCGCCTCTACGGGTCACAGCATTACGATCACTACGATTTCCTGCTCGCCCTCAGTGACGAGCTTGGCGGCATCGGGCTCGAGCACCATCGTTCCAGCGAGAACAGTGCCGATCCTGCGTATTTCACCGACTGGGACAAGCAGGCGCCCGGACGCGACCTGCTGCCGCACGAATACACGCATTCGTGGAACGGCAAGTTCCGCCGCCCCGCCGATCTCGCCACGCCGAACTTCAACGTGCCGATGCAGGGCAGCCTGCTGTGGGTGTACGAGGGACAGACGCAGTACTGGGGCTACGTGCTCGCCGCACGCTCGGGCCTGTGGAGTGTTGAACAGGCACGCGATGCGCTCGCGCTGGTCGCACAGACCTACACCCACAACCGTCCCGGTTTCGCCTGGCGAGACGTGCAGGACACCACCAACGATCCGATCCTCTCGGCTCGACGCCCGCAGCCGTATCGCAGCTTCCAGATGAACGAGGACTACTACAGCGCCGGACAGCTCGTCTGGCTCGCAGTCGATGCGAAGTTGCGCGAGCTCAGCCATGAGCGACGCTCGCTCGATGATTTCGCGCGGGCTTTTTTCGGCGTGGACGACGGCAGCTACGCGGTGAGGACCTACACGTTCGATGACGTGGCGCACGCATTGAATGCAGTCGCGCCGCATGACTGGGCTGCGTTCCTGCGTACGCGCGTCGACGCGCTGGCCGCGCCACTGGACGGGTTGGCGGCGAGCGGCTGGAGACTGGCGTATACCGACAAGCCGAGTGCGTACCAGCGCAGCGTCGAGGCTGAGCGCAAGGTCGTTGACTTTTCCAGCTCGCTCGGCATCACGGTGGCGACCAAGGACGGGAAGATCTCGGACGTTCGCTGGAACGGCCCTGCGTTCAAAGCTGGCCTCGGCGCGAGCGGCAGCCTTGTCGCGGTCAATTCGCGGTCATTCACTCCGGATCGACTCAAGGACGCGATCGTGGCGGCGAAGGGCGGCCACGCGCCTATCGAGTTGCTGGTCAAGGACGGCGACCTGTACAGGACGGTGCACGTCGACTATCGCGAGGGCTTGAAGTACCCGCACCTGGAGCGCATCGCCGGCACGCCCGATCGCCTGTCGTCGATCCTCGAACCGCGGCGTTGATCTCGCGCGAATCGGCACGAGCCTGAACGACGTGACCACGCCGACCCGACTGACCGCGCAGCAGGCCCGCAATCTGCACCTTGCGGCGCAGGGGTTGCTGGCGCGGCCGCGGCGGCGTGCGTGCAAGGCTGACGTGCTGGCTGCGATCGAACGCATGCGCGTATTGCAGATCGACACGATCCATGTCGTCGCGCGCAGCCCTTATCTCGTGCTGTTCTCGCGTCTCGGGGCGTACGAGCCGCACTGGCTGGACGAACTGCTCGAAGAAGGGCAGGTGTTCGAATGTTGGGCGCACGAGGCGTGTTTCGCGCCGTTCGCGGATCACGAGTTGCATCGCCGCCATGCCGAGGAAGGGCGTGGCGGCCATTGGTCGATGAAAAGCGCACAGCGCACGCGCGGTGCCCACGCCGCCAGCATGGCCGGTCTGCTGGAGCACATCCGCGCACACGGCGCGGTGAAGGCCTCGGAGTTCGAGCGCGCTGATGGCGAGACCGGTGGCGGCTGGTGGGGCTGGAAGGACGAGAAGCGCTGGCTCGAAGCGTTGTTCGCGCACGGCGAGCTGATGATCACCCGTCGCGAGAATTTCCAGCGAGTCTATGATCTCAGCGAACGCGTGCTGGCGAAGGCGCGTCGGCACGGGCCGGCCGAGCCGGTGGTCGATGCACCGGCGATGCGTCGCCGCTTCGTCCTCGGTGCCGTGCACGCTCTGGGCATCGCGCAGGCGCGCTGGATCAACGACTATTTCCGCAGCGGCGGCAAGCTCAAGGATGCGGCGCTGGACGAGTTAGTCGCGAGCGGCGAACTGCTGCGGGTCGACGTGGATGGCTGGAGCAGCCCCGCCTATGTGCATCGCGAGCACGCCGATCTGTTCATCGCCGCTGCCGCCGGCCGCCTGCGCGCGACGCATACCGCACTGCTGTCGCCGTTCGATCCGGTGGTGTGGGACCGCGAGCGGGCATCGGCAATGTTCGGTTTCGACTATCGCATCGAGTGCTACACGCCCGCGCATAAACGCCAGTACGGCTATTACGTGTTGCCGATCCTGCATCGTGGAAGACTCGTCGGTCGCCTTGACGCCAAGGCGCATCGAGCCGATGGCGTGTTCGAGGTGAAGGCCCTGCACCTGGAGGGCGCCGCCCCACCGGCGGCTGCGCTGGTGCGGGAGATTGCCGAGGCAGTCCGCCGCTGCGCGCACTGGCATGGGACGCCGCAGGTGCGGATCGGACGTTGCGAGCCGAAGCTTCTGCGGCGCGAACTGCTCGCCGTGCTGGCGGCATGAGCAGGCGCTACCAGAGATCGAATGTCACATCTTCGCGCTCGTTGTCCCAGATCGTGCTGACGATCCACCAGCGTTCGCCATCATTGAACAGCTGGATGCTGTTCGCGCCGCGCTTGAGCAGCACCGGGGAATCGGGCGCCGGCCGCGCTTCGTAGCGACTCCACACGTGCGCCACCTGGCCGAAGCGCTCGATGCGCTGGTCGATCTCGACTTCGAAGAAATCATTGCGCGCGAAGAACGGTTCGACGTTCGCGATGTAGCGATCGATGTCGAAAACTTCGGCGCGTGGCCCGTCGCCGTCGATGACCGTGCGCAGGGACAGCGCCTCCGGCCGGTGCAGGGAGCGGAAACGCGTCCAGTCGCGCGGCGCGCCGGCCGGCCCCGAAATGCAGGCATACAGGGCCGTGATCAGGGTCTCGATGTGCAGCGCATCGGGGTTCACGGCCTGCTCCCGCTAGGCGAGATTTTCGTCGAGCTTGGCCGCGATCTCGCGTTCGATGACCGGCTTCATCGCGCTCATCAGGAAGCCGAGTTCGACCCGCACGTGCAGCTCGTTCTTCGTCACTGCGATGCGGCCTTTCACACCGCTGCGGTCGAAGTGCAGGGTATCCGAATCCCAGTGATGATCGATGCCGTATTCCTTGGCGATCGCGGTGGCGACGCGTTCCACCGCTGCCTTCGCGGTCTTGATGCTTTTCTTGTGCGAGCGCTTGATGTCGATCACGGCCATGGGTTGCCTCGCGGTCCGTTGCGGAAGGCCGCCATGATGCCGTACGGATCGTGCGAAAGGCAGCCTCCCGGGGGTCCGGAGCGCCGCAGGGCTTGTGCTAGAGTGCGCAATCGGTCCGCGAATTCGAAGCATGCGACTCAGTTTTGCCAACGGCGAGCGCGCCGACTTCATCATGGACGGTGGTGTGGTCAACCTCGGCAGCGCCGCTGGCAATGGGCTGGTGCTGGCCGGCAAGGACGTGGCGCCATGGCACGCGCGCGTGCTGGTCGACGCACGCGGTATCGTGCTCGAAATCATGGATCCGGCCGCTCGCACACACGTCAACGCCCGCCCGGTGCGCGAGAAGGCCCTGCTTCGCTGTGGCGACGTGGTTTGCCTTGGCCAGACGACGATTGCGTTGAAGGTCGACAGCGACGACGCGATTTCGGTCGCCATACCGTCGGCCACGCCGGGCTCGGCGACACCCTCCCAACCCGCTCGCGTCGTGCTGCGCGGCGTCTCGGGCCGGCATTTCGGCAAGGCGATCGCGGTCAATCCGCGCCTCGTGGTCGGCAGTGGCGCCGGCGCGGACCTCGTGCTTGACGATCCACGCATTGCCGCTCGCCACGCCACGCTCGAATGCGAGGGCGAGCGGATCTGGCTGCGCGACATCGACTCGTTCGAGGGAACCCTCGTCAACGGCGTGCGCGTGCGCAACGCTGCCGTGCATCCCGGCGACCAACTCGGCTTCGATCGCAGTCAATTCGTGGTGGAAGCGCCCGGGCTGCCGCTGCGCGGCGATACCGGCGGGACCTTGGCGCAGGAGCACGTCAGGGAGCCGGAGGAGGGAGGCGGCGACACCGTTGGGTCCCCGGCACAAGGCAGCATCTGGTGGTTGATCGGAGCCGCTGCGCTGATCGGACTCGGCCTGCTGCTGCTGGTCCATCGCGGCATATAACGAACGGGGGCTTGCTGCGACGCCGCAAAATGCGGTACGAATGGCGTTCGATCCGAACCCGGAGTTTCCTGTGAGTCGCGGATACAACTTCAGCGCCGGCCCTGCGGCGCTGCCGGAAGACGTCTTGCGCCAGGCGCAGGCGGAAATGCTCGAATGGGGCACGGCGCGCGCTTCGGTGATGGAAATCAGTCACCGCGGCAAGGATTTCATCGCGCTGGCGGAGCAGGCCGAGCGCGACCTGCGCGATCTGCTGGCGGTGCCCGCAAACTACAAGGTGCTGTTCCTGCAGGGCGGAGCAACGCAACATTTTGCGCAGATTCCGCTGAATTTCGCCCGTCGCGACCAGACCGTCGACTACGTGCTGACCGGCGACTGGAGCGAGAAGGCGGCCAAGGAAGCGAAAGCGCTCGTCGACGTGCGCATCGCGGCGTCCTCGGCGGACACCAACTACGACCGCATCCCGGCGCGCGCGGGCTGGTCGCTGAATGCATCTGCCGCCTACGTGCACGTGACGCCGAATGAGACGATTCGCGGTGTCGAATTCCACGACGTTCCCGATGTCGGCAACGTTCCGCTGATCGGCGACATCTCTTCGACGATCCTGTCGCGACCGCTCGATGTCTCCCGGTATGCGCTGCTCTACGCCGGCGCGCAGAAGAACATCGGCCCGTCCGGACTCGTAGTCGTGATCGTGCGCGATGACCTGCTCGAACGTTGCCCGAAGGACATTCCGAAGATCTTCAACTATGCCGAGCACGCGGCGCAGGGCTCGATGCTGAACACGCCGAATACGTGGGGCTGGTACCTCGCGGGACTGGTGTTCAAATCGGTCAAGGCGAACGGTGGCGTTGCCGCGATGGCCGAGCGCAATCGCGCCAAGGCGGAACTGCTTTACGGCTACATCGACGGCTCCGGCTACTACGCGAACCCGGTCGAGAAATCCGCGCGTTCGTGGATGAACGTGCCGTTCACGCTGCCGCGCGAAGAACTGGACGCTGCGTTCCTGAAGGAATCCGAAGCCGCGGGCCTGCTCGCATTGAAGGGACACCGCGCCGTCGGCGGCATGCGCGCGTCGATCTACAACGCGATGCCGCTCGAAGGCGTACAGGCGCTCGTCAACTTCATGAAGGACTTTGCCGCGCGCAACGGCTAGGAAACCCCGTCAGAGCACCGTCATCCCGGCGAATGCCGGGCTCCAGTTCCCGCGCAACGAACCCGGAGCTGGATTCCGGGTTTCCGGAATGACGGAAGTTGGTCCCTCCAAATTCGAATCCCGGCCCCGACAATGTTCAAGATCCAGACGCTCAACAACATCTCGCGCAATGGCCTCGATCGCCTGCCGGCGAACCTCTACAGCGTCGCCAACGAAGTCGCAGAGCCGGACGCCGTGCTGGTGCGCTCCGCGGACATGCACAAGACGCCGATCGCGACGAGCGTCAAGGCGATCGCGCGGGCGGGCGCGGGCACCAACAACATCCCGGTGGCCGACCTGTCCGCTCGTGGCGTACCCGTATTCAACGCACCGGGCGCGAACGCGAACGCGGTCAAGGAACTGGTCGTCGCCGGCATGCTGCTGGCGGCGCGCAACATCGCCGACGCACTCGCCTTCGTGCGCGGGCTCGATGCGTCGGGCGACCTGCATCACAAGGTCGAAGCCGAGAAGAAGCGCTTCGTCGGCACCGAACTCGCCGGCAAGACGCTCGGCGTGGTCGGCCTTGGTGCGATCGGCGTCAAGGTCGCCAATGCCGCGTATGCGCTCGGCATGCGCGTTGTCGGTTTCGACCCGCACATGACGGTCGACGGCGCATGGCAGCTTTCGGCCGAAGTCGCGAAGGCGGGTTCGCTGAACGAATTGTTCGCCGCTTCCGACTACCTGACGTTCCACGTCCCCCTCAACGACAAGACGCGCGGCGTGTTCGGTGCGCAGGCGCTGGAGGTCGTGCGACCCGGCATCGTCGTGCTGAACTTCGCGCGCGAGGGCATCGTCGATCCCGCGGCGCTGCGCAGGGGACTCGCGGACGGTCGCATCGGCCGCTACGTGTCGGACTTCCCGGAGGCGGACCTGCTCGGGGATGCGCGAGTGATTTCGCTGCCGCACCTTGGTGCATCGACCGGCGAGGCGGAGGAAAACTGCGCGTTGATGGTGGTCGAACAGCTGCGCGATTTCCTCGAGCACGGCAACGTGCGCAATGCAGTCAACTTCCCGGAGACGCGCATGCCACGCACCGGCAGCGCGCGCATCTGCATCGCCAACAGCAACCGGCCGAACATGATCGGCCAGCTATCGCATGTGCTGGGAGAGGCGGGCGTCAACATCGCGCAGATGCACAACGCCTCGCGCGGCGAGCTGGCGTACAGCCTGATCGATGCCGATTCACCGGTACCCGACACCCTGGTTGCGCAGATCGCCGCGATCGACGGCATTCTTTCCGTCCGTGTCATAGAGAGCTGATGCCATGAGTGCCGATGCCGCGACGCCCGCGCCGAATCTCGTCGAGGTGCGCGCGCGCATCGACGGTATCGATCGGCAGATCCAGGCGCTGATCGCCGAGCGCGCGAACTTCGCGCACCAGGTCGGCAAGGCCAAGGGCAAACTCGCGGCCGCGGTCGACTACTACCGGCCGGAGCGTGAAGCGCAGGTCCTGCGCATGGTGGTCGATCGTAACGAGGGACCGCTCAGCGACGAACTGCTGGTGCACGTGTTCCGCGAGATCATGTCCGCCTGCCTCGCGCAGCAGGAACCGCTAAAGGTCGGGTATCTCGGACCGGAAGGCACCTTCAGCCAGCAGGCCGTGCAGAAGCACTTCGGTCGATCCGCGCACGGCCTGCCGATGGCGAGCATCGAGGAAGTATTCCAGGAAGTTGAAGCGGGCAATGCCGATTTCGGCGTGGTGCCGGTCGAGAATTCGGGGCAGGGCACGATCCAGGTCACGCTCGACATGTTCCTGACCTCGAATCTCAAGATCTGCGGCGAAGTCGAGCTGCGCGTGCATCAGTTCCTGCTGTCGCGCTCCGGGCGCATCGAGGACATCGAGCGTATCTACGCGCATCCGCAATCGTTCGCCCAGACAGCGGGCTGGCTGCGCTCGAACCTGCCGGAGGTCGAGAAGGTGCCGGTTTCGAGCAACGCGGAAGGCGCGCGGCGTGCGCGCAATGCCGATGACGCGGCAGCGATCGGCGGCGAGTCGGCTGGCCACGTCTACGGACTCAAGAAAGTCATCATGAAGTCGATCGAGGATCACGCCGACAACACCACGCGTTTCCTCGTGCTCGGCCGGCAGATCTTCCCGACCTCGGGCCACGATCGCACGTCCGTACTCGTGTTCATCAAGGACCAGCCCGGCGCCCTGTTCAACGTGCTGAGTCCTTTCGCGCGGCATGGCATCAGCATGAACCGGATCGAATCGCGGCCGTCGCACCAGGCGAAGTGGGAGTACGGCTTCTTCATCGACCTCGCCGGTCACGTCGAGGACGAGGCAATGAAGCAGGCATTGGCCGAACTCGACGCGCACGCGTCGGAGATCAAGGTGCTCGGCTCCTACCCGGTTGCCGTGCCGTGACGTTCGACGCAGCGCATCTCGCCAACGCGGCGACGTCAGCGCTGCGTGCCTATGATCCCGGCCACGACCTGCCGGCATTGCGCAAGCGCTTCGGTGCCGCGATTGCCGAGCTAGGCTCGAACGAGAATCCGCTCGGGCCGAGCCCTCGTGCGCTGGAGGCGATGCATGCGGCGCTCGCCCACAGCTGGCGTTATCCCGATCCGCGCGGCGCCGCTCTGAAGGCCGCGTTGTCCGCGCACCTTGGAGTTGGCGCGGAGCGCATCGCGCTCGGCAACGGCTCGCATGAACTCCTGATGCTGCTGGCGCAGTGCTTTGCGGACCCCGCGCATTCGATCGTGTTCTCGCAATACGGTTTCGCGGTGTTCCCGATCGCCACCGCCGCAGCCGCGGCGCAGCCGATCCGCGTACCGGCTTTGCCGCGTGCGCACGCAAGCGCGCCGTATGGCCATGATCTCGATGCGCTCGCGGCCGCAGTGCGTGCCGACACGCGCATCGTCTATCTTGCCAATCCGAACAACCCCACCGGCACCTGGTTCGACGACGCAGCACTCGAGCGATTCCTCGCTCGCGTGCCCGGCAATGTCCTGGTCGTCGTCGACGAGGCCTATCACGAGTACGTCGGCGTGCCGGGCTTGACGAGCGCACTGCGTCTCGTGGAGCGCCATGCGAACCTTGTCGTGACGCGCACGTTTTCGAAAGCGTACGCGCTCGCCGGTTTGCGCGTCGGCTACCTCGTCGCGCATGCAAGTGTCGTTGGCGTGCTCGAGCGCCTGCGCGAGTCGTTCAACGTCAACCACGTCGCACTGGCCGGCGCCGTAGCGGCACTGGAGGATGATGATCACCTCGAGCACGTGCGCGCGTTCAACCGCGACGAGCGCAACTGGTTGCGCGAGGAACTCGCCGCACGCGGCCACGCGGTATTTCCCTCGCAGACGAACTTCCTGCTGGTCGATCTTGGCCGCGATGCCACGGACTTCGAACGCCAGCTGTTCGAACGCGGAGTGATCGTGCGTCCGATGGGCGGCTATGGGTTGGGTCACACACTGCGCATCAGCGTCGGCAGCCGCACCGAGAACGAACGCCTGCTCGGAGCTTTGGATGACTAGTCGGGCGCCGATGCCGGTGCACAGCTGCTTTTTTGGCCCTGCTCGCGAAGGCGCTCCGCTCAGTTGCCAGGCGAGCTGGACGAAATGACGACCGAACGCATCGACTGGATCAGCCATCCGGCCGGCCCTCTGGGCGGCGAGCTGACGGTGCCTGGCGACAAGTCGATCTCGCACCGCGCGATCATGCTCGCCGCGCTCGCCGAGGGAACGTCCAACATCGAAGGCTTCCTCGAAGGCGAGGACACGCGGGCGACCGCACGCATCTTCACCGACATGGGCGTGCGCATCGAGGCGCCGTCGGCGTCGCGGCGCGTCGTTCACGGCGTAGGCCTTCATGGACTGCACGCACCGCGCGCGTCGCTCGACTGCGGCAACGCCGGCACCGGCATGCGCCTGCTCACCGGCCTGCTCGCCGGGCAGGCGTTCGACAGCACGTTGAGCGGCGACGAGTCGCTGTCGAAGCGTCCGATGCGGCGCGTGATCGAGCCGCTTTCGGCGATGGGTGCCACGATCGAATCCGGAGCGGGTGGCTTGCCGCCGCTGCACATCCGCGGCGGAGCGAACCTGCGCGGCATCGATTACGAATTGCCGGTCGCGAGTGCGCAGGTGAAATCCGCGATCCTGCTCGCCGGCCTCTACGCATCCGGCGAAACCGAAGTGCGCGAAGCGCATCCCACGCGCGACTACACCGAACGCATGCTCGCCGCGTTCGGTTGGCCGATCGCATTCGAACCGGGCAGGGCGCGCCTGTCGGGCGGGCATCGCCTGCGAGCGACCGAAGTGGTCGTCCCTTCCGATTTCTCGTCGGCCGCATTCTTCCTCGTCGCCGCGAGCATCGTTCCGGGTTCGCGCCTGCTGTTGCGCGCGGTCGGCCTCAATCCACGTCGCACCGGCCTGCTGCAGGTACTGCGCCTGATGGGCGCCGACATCCGCGAGCATGCGGCGCGCGAACAGGGCGGCGAGCGCGTGGCCGACCTCGAAGTACGCCATGCGCCGCTGCACGGCATCGACGTGCCGGTCGACTTCGTGCCGGACATGATCGACGAGTTCCCGGCACTGTTCGTCGCCGCATCGGTTGCCCAAGGCGCAACCCGCGTGAGCGGTGCGGCCGAACTGCGCGTGAAGGAGTCGGATCGCATCGCGGTCATGGCGCAAGGCCTGCGCAGGCTCGGCGTCGCGATCGACGAAACGCCGGACGGCGCCGCCATCCACGGTGGCGCGGTGGGTGGGGGCGACGTCGACAGCGGCGGCGACCACCGCATCGCGATGGGCTTTGCCGTTGCGGGCCTCGTGGCACGCGGCGCCGTGCGCATCGCCGATTGCGCCAACGTCGCAACCTCGTTCCCGGGATTCACGGAATTGGCCAATGGCTGCGGCTTCGCCCTGACGGCGAACGCGCCCTCGACGACGTAGCGCCAGGGGCGTTCGATCGCTCGCCCATCGGCAGGCGCGCGGCGTCCGGGCTAGAATCCGCGACCCTCCCGGCGCCACGCCCAGCCGCATGAATCGGACCGACAAACCCGTTCCCGTCCTCACCATCGACGGCCCATCCGGCTCCGGCAAGGGCACGATCAGTCGTGCGGTCGCCGACGCGCTCGGCTGGCACCTCCTCGATTCCGGCGCGATCTACCGGGCGGTCGGCTATGCCGCCGGCATGGCGGGCATTGACCTGTCCGATGCGGCTGCCGTAACCCGTTGTGCGGAAACGACAAAGATCGGGTTTCGCGATCCGAAGGACGGCGGCGAGACGCGCGTCGTCGTCAATGGGCACGATGCGACCGACGAACTGCGCACCGAGACCTGCGGCGCAGCTGCCTCGGCGATTGCCGCAATTCCCGCTGTTCGGGCCGCCCTGTTCGACAAGCAGCGCTCATTCCGCCGGGCGCCGGGCCTGGTCGCGGACGGGCGCGACATGGGCACGGTCGTGTTCAGCGACGCCGAACACAAGATCTTCCTTACCGCGAGCGCCGAGGAGCGTGCACGCAGGCGCTATAAGCAGTTGAAGGAAAAGGGGTTGACTGTTACACTCGCATCCCTTTTGCGCGAGATCGAAGCCCGCGACGAACGCGACGCGACCCGCAAGGTGGCGCCGTTGAAGCCGGCGGCAGGGGCAGTGATCATCGACAGTACCGCGATCCCGATCGATCAGGTGATCGCGCGCGTGCTTGCGGTGGTGCGTCCCGGCTGAGGTTCATCGCCGCAAAAGGGATCGCCGGCAATCTGCCGGCAGCGCAATGATGCGGCGTTCAACGCATCTTCTGAAGGTGGGTTGTCGACCCCGGTCGGGGCGGTGGCCTGTTCCCAACTGGAATCAACATGACTGAAAGTTTCGCCGAACTGTTCGAGCAGAGCCAATCGCTCGCCAAGCTGCGCAATGGCGCGATCGTCACCGGTACCGTGGTCGAGATCCGTTCCGACGTGGTCGTCGTGAACGCCGGCCTCAAGTCCGAAGGCATCATCCCGATCGAACAGTTCAAGAACGAGCGGGGTGAGCTCGAAATCCGCGTGGGCGACGACGTGAAGGTCGCGCTCGATGCGATCGAGAATGGCTTCGGCGAGACCATGCTCTCGCGCGAGAAGGCCAAGCGCTCGCTGGTGTGGGACGAGCTCGAAGAAGCGCAGACCGCCAATGCCGCCATCACCGGCCGCATTTCCGGCAAGGTCAAGGGTGGTTTCACGGTCGATATCAAGGACGTCCGCGCATTCCTGCCGGGCTCGCTGGTCGACGTGCGCCCGGTGCGCGACCCGTCGTACCTCGAGGGCAAGGAACTCGAGTTCAAGATCATCAAGCTCGACCGCAAGCGCAACAACGTCGTGGTCTCGCGCCGCGCCGTCGTCGAGAGCGAATTCAGCGCCGAGCGCGAACAGCTGCTCGACAAGCTGGTCGAGGGCGCGGTCGTCAAGGGCGTGGTCAAGAACCTCACCGATTACGGTGCGTTCGTCGACCTCGGCGGCATCGATGGCCTGCTGCACATCACCGACATGGCGTGGAAGCGCGTCCGACACCCGTCCGAAGTCGTCAATGTCGGCGACGAACTGGACGTGCGCGTGCTGAAGTTCGATCGCGAGCGCAACCGCGTCTCGCTCGGCCTCAAGCAGCTCGGCGAAGATCCGTGGGTTGCCATCGCGCGTCGCTACCCGAGCAATACGCGTCTGCTGGGCAAGGTCTCCAACGTCACCGACTACGGCTGCTTCGTCGAGCTGGAGCCGGGCGTCGAGGGACTCGTGCACGTCTCCGAGATGGACTGGACCAACAAGAACGTCAACCCGGCCAAGGTCGTGCAGGTCGGTGACGAAGTCGAAGTCATGGTGCTGGACGTCGATGAAGAGCGTCGCCGCATCTCGCTCGGCATGAAGCAGACCCGTGCCAACCCGTGGGAAGCGTTCGCCGCGATCCACAAGAAGAACGACAAGGTTTCGGGCACGATCAAGTCGATCACCGACTTCGGCATCTTCGTCGGTCTCGACGGCGGCATCGACGGCCTCGTGCACCTGTCCGACATCTCGTGGCAGACCACTGGCGAAGACCTCGTGCGCAACTTCAAGAAGGGCGACGAGATCGAAGCGGTCGTGCTTGCAGTCGATCCGGAGCGCGAGCGCATCTCGCTCGGTATCAAGCAGCTCGAGCAGGATCCGTTCGGTCAGTTCATGGCGGCGCATCCGCGTGGCAGCATCCTCACCGGCACGGTGCGCGAAGTCGACGCCAAGGGCGCGACCATCGACATCGCCGAAGGTATCGAGGGTTACCTGCGCGCGAACGACATCGCCAAGGAACGCGTGGACGACGCGACCCAGCACCTCAAGGTCGGCGATACGGTCGAGGCGAAGTTCACCGGCATGGATCGCAAGGGCCGCAGCCTGCAGCTCTCGATCCGCGCGAAGGACGAGGAAGAGCTCGCCACCACGCTGGAGGAATACCAGAGTGCGACCGGCGGCACGACCAAGCTCGGCGCGTTGCTGAAGGAACAGCTGAACCGCTGATGCAGGAATCGGCGCGCGGTACATTCCCGCGCGCTGCTGCAACATGCGCGCACCGGCGACGGTGCGCGTTTTTTTGGACCGGCAACTTTCCCGACAGCGATGACCAAGTCCGAACTGATCGAATCCCTCGCACTACGCCAGAAGCATCTCGCCGCGAACGACGTCGAACTCGCCGTCAAGAGCGTGCTGGAGCAGATGAGCCATTCATTGTCGAACGGCGAGCGCATCGAGATTCGCGGCTTCGGCAGTTTTTCGCTGCACTACCGTCCGCCACGCATGGGTCGCAACCCGAAGACCGGCGACTCGGTCGCCCTCCCGGGCAAGCATGTGCCGCATTTCAAGCCCGGCAAGGAACTGCGCGAGCGTGTCAACGGCAACGGCGATAGCGCCGTCGAGCCGGCCTGAAACGTGTCCGGCCAGGGCGACGCGGGATCCCGCTGAGCGGCCAGGGCTGCGGACCCGATATCATCCTCCGGTCCGAACATCGCTCGACGCCATGCGCCCGATCCTGATCGTCCTGTTCCTCTGCGTCATCGCACTCGGCGCCTTGTTCGGTGCACTCAACGGCGCGCATGTCGCCATCGATTTCCATTTCGTGCAGGTCGAGGTGCCATTGGGCGGCGCGTTGTTGTGCGCTTTGCTGATCGGTTGGCTGCTCGGCGGACTCGTCGCGTGGCTCGGCCAGCTGCCGCGCATGCGCCGCCAGACGCGTGCGCTCGGCGAGATGCGGGCACGCACGGGCAACGGCTTGCGCGGAAGCGACGAAACATGAACAACGTCGTCGCCTTGCTGTTCTTCCTGCTGCCGATCGCGGCGTTTTCCGGCTGGGTGCTCGGTCGCCGTCGCAGCGAACGCAAGTCCGGCGCGCGCGTGAGCGAGTTGTCGACCAGCTACTTCCGTGGCCTCAACTACCTGCTCAACGAGCAGCAGGACAAGGCGATCGAGGTGTTCCTCAAGCTCGCCGACATCAACCGCGACACGGTCGAGACGCACCTCGCCCTCGGCAACCTGTTCCGCCGGCGCGGCGAGGTCGATCGTGCGATCCGCGTGCACCAGAACCTGATCGCCAGGCCGAGCCTCAGCCAGGAAGAGAAGACCGTCGCCCTGCTCGAACTCGGCGAGGACTACATGCGCGCCGGCCTGCTCGATCGGGCAGAGACGCTGTTCGCCGACCTCGTCGCGATGGACGCGCTGGCGCCATCCGCACTGAAGCACCTGATCGCGATCTACCAGCATGAGCGCGACTGGGACAAGGCGATCGAGCACGCGCAGCGACTGGAGCGCGCAACCGGCGAGTCGCAAGGCGCCGTGATCGCGCAGTTTCACTGCGAGCTCGCCGACCAGGCGCGCGCGCAGGGCGTTCGCGACGACGCACGCGCGCATGTCGCGGATGCCTTCGCGGTCGAACCGACCTGCGTGCGCGCGAGCATGATCCTCGGTCATATCGAGGCCGCCTCGGGCGATCTGGATGCCGCGATCCACGCGTTCGAACGGGTCGCCGATCTCGACATCGACTATGTGCCGGAAATCCTATCCCCGCTGCTCGACTGTTATGCGCGCGCGCAACGCATGCAGCGCGCCGAGGAGTTCCTGCAGGGCATCACCGAGCGCTATCAGGGCGTGTCGCCGGTGCTGGCGCTGGCCAAGCTCTACGCGACCACGCGCGGCGAGAGTACCGCCGTCGACTTCCTCAATCGCGTCCTGCGCCAACGCCCGTCGGTGCGCGCGCTGATGGCCTTGATCGACGTCAACCTGCACATCGCCAGTGGCGAGGCGCGCGAGAACTTCCTGACGTTGCGCGACCTCACGCGCCAGCTGGTCGAGGGCAAGGCGATGTACCGCTGCAACCGCTGCGGCTTCGGCGCCAAGGCGCACCACTGGCAGTGCCCGAGCTGCAAGAGCTGGGGTACGGTGCGACCGATCCACGGCGTGGTCGGCGAGTAGGACGGAGCCGGCGCATGACGGCGACGTTCGATCCAGCGTTCCTGATCATTCCCGGAATCGTCTTCCTGTTGTCGCTGATCGCGACACGTCTGGCAATCCGCTACGCCCATCGACGCCAGTTGATCGATCAACCCGGGCAGCGGCGCTCGCATGAGGTGCCGACTCCGCGTGGCGGCGGCATCGGCATCGTCGTCGCCGTGATAGTCCCGTTGGCACTGGCGTTGGCGGTCGCGCTCGCCACCGCGCAATCGCGGGGGGACCAGCGCATCCTCGCGAGTCTTCTGGCCGGCACGCTCGTCGTCGCCTGCGCGGGTTGGCTCGACGACCATCGCCCGCTGGGTGTTTTGCCGCGGCTGGCCGCGCACCTGTTGGCGGCGCTGCTGCTTTCCGCGGCGATCGTGCTCCGCCCCGGAATGCCGTGGTCGTGGTCGCTCGCTGGAATCGGCGTGGCGATCGCGCTCAGTGTTGTCTGGTCCATCAACCTGCACAACTTCATGGACGGCATCGACGGCCTGCTCGCGAGCCAGGCCTTGTTCGTGCTGCTGACCTTCGCAGCGATTGCGTTGGCCGGCGATGGCGGCGGTTTCGCGCTGGCGATCGTCGTCGCGGCGGCAGTGGCGGGATTCCTGCCTTCGAATGCACCGCGTGCGGCGATCTTCATGGGCGACGTCGGTTCCGGCTCACTCGGGTTCCTCATCGCTGCCGTGGCCTGGCTCGGCATCGCATACGGCAGTCTCACCATCGCCTCTGCCCTCGTCGCATGTTCCGCCTTCGTCACCGACGCAACCTGCACGTTGTTGTTGCGCATGTTCCGCGGGCGGCGTTGGTATAGTGCGCACCGCGAACACCTGTACCAGTGGCTCGTCCGCAGCGGTTTCCCGCATGCCCGGGTCGTCGCGTTGTACATGGGTTGGAACTTGCTGGTGGCATTGCCTGTCGTTGGCTGGATGAATCTCGTGCCGGATTACCCGATGCCCACCGGACTCGCTCCCGCTGTCACCGTGTACGCACTCGCGACCGCCACCTGGTGGTTCGGCAAGCGCTGGTGCCTGCGGCGCGCGTGCGAACGGAGCCGAAATGCCGCGTAAGTTAGTCGCCGCCATCCATCCACGCCTCGCCGTTGTCGGCAACGACATGCTGATGGTCTGGCTCGCCTGGACCGCGGTCAGCATGATGCGCTGGTCGCTGGCGCCGAATCCGTCGCCGGTGGCGCTGTTCGGCACCGAGGTCTGGCTGGTGCTGGGCGCGCAGGGCGCGATCTTCTGGTGGACCGGGTTGTACAAGGGACTGTGGCGCTTCGCGAGCCTGCCGGATTTGTGGAACATCGCAAAGGCGGCGGTGCTCGGCGCGCTCGCGATCGCGATGACCCTGGCGATCTACAACCGCCTTGAGACCGTGCCGCGCACGGTGCTGGTCGTTTATCCGCTGGTGCTGTCGGTACTGCTCGGCACGCCGCGCCTGCTGTACCGCTACTGGAAGGACAGTCGCCTCGATTTCGTCGCGCGGGCACCAAGTCAGCGCGTGCTCGTTCTCGGCGCCGGCAAGGCCGGAGAGGCGCTGGTGCGCGATCTGCGCCGCGAGAATCGCTACTCACCGGTCGGCTTCCTCGACGACAACACGCAATTGCGCGGCGCGCGCGTGCATGGCGTGCCCGTGCTTGGAACGCTCGATCAACTGCCGCAGCTCGCGCGCGAAACTGCAGCAGAAATGCTGGTCATCGCGATGCCGGCCGCCAACAAGACGCAGATGCGCCGCGCGGTCGACCTGTGCGAAGAGACCGGCGTGCCGTTCCGAACCGTGCCGCGCCTGGAGGATGTCGTCGCAGGCCGCTCCAGCTTCAACGAACTCAAGGAGGTCGCGATCGAGGATCTGCTCGGACGCGAACCGGTGCAGCTCGACTGGACCGCGATCCGCACGCGGCTCGCGGGACGGCGTGTCCTCGTCACGGGCGGTGGCGGCTCGATCGGATCGGAGTTGTGCCGCCAGGTCGCGCGCCTCGGCGTCGAATCGCTCAGCGTGCTCGACCAGTCCGAGTACAACCTGTACACGATCGAACAGGAGCTGCGGCGCGACCACCCGGATCTGCTGCTGAATGCGTGGCTCGGGCATTGCGGCGACCCGGTGGCTTGCGAGCGCGTGTTCGCCGAAGCCCATCCGGAAGTCGTATTCCATGCGGCCGCCTACAAGCACGTGCCGATGCTGCAGGGGCAAGTGCGCGAGGCATTTCGCAACAACGTGCTCGGAACTCGCGTCGTGGCGGAGGCGGCCGACCGCCACGGCACCGACTGTTTCGTGCTGATCTCCACCGACAAGGCGGTCAATCCGACCAGTGTGATGGGCGCGTGCAAGCGCGTGGCGGAACTGTTCTGCCAGAACTTTGCGCAGACCTCGCATACCCGCTTCATCACGGTGCGGTTCGGCAATGTGCTCGATTCGGCCGGTTCGGTGGTGCCGCGTTTCCGCGAACAGATACGGAACGGCGGTCCGGTCACGGTGACGCATCCGGAGATCACCCGCTATTTCATGACCATCCCGGAAGCCTGCCAGCTGATCCTGCAGGCGGCCGTGCTCGGCAACGGTGGCGAGATCTTCGCGCTCGACATGGGCGAGCCGTTGCGCATCCGCGACCTCGCCGAGCAGATGATCCGTCTTGCCGGCAAGCACGAAGGCAGCGACATCGCGATCGTCTACACCGGCCTGCGACCGGGCGAAAAGTTGTTCGAGGAACTGTTCCACCCGCTCGAGCGCTACACCGACACCGCGCACGCGAAGATCTTCCTGGCCCAACCGCGCGCGATGGCCTGGTCACTGCTGATCGCGCAACTGGGCAAGGCCGAGGCGGCCGTGCGCGAGTTCGACGAAGTGGCCCTGCGCGCCATCCTCGATCATCTGCTGCCCGAATTCGCCAACCCGGATATCGCGACCGACAACGTCATCGCCATCAAGAAGGACATCGCATGAGCCAGCGTTTGCGCAAAGTCGTCTTTCCCGTTGCTGGTCTCGGCACGCGTTTCCTGCCAGCGACCAAGGTCGTCGCGAAGGAAATGCTGCCGGTGCTCGATCGACCGCTGATCCAGTACGCGGTCGACGAAGCGGTCGACGCCGGCGCCGACACGCTCGTGTTCGTCACCAACCGCTACAAGCACGCGATCGCGGACTATTTCGATAAGGCATACGAACTCGAGAGCAAGCTCGCGCAGTCGGGCAAGAACGACCTGCTCGCGATCGTGCAGGGGACATTGCCCAAGCATGTGCGCTGCGTGTTCGTGACCCAGCCGGAAGCGCTCGGTCTCGGCCATGCGGTGTTGTGCGCAAGACCTGTGGTCGGAGACGAGCCGTTCGGCGTGGTTCTGGCCGACGACCTGATCTGGAACGGCAAGCAGCCCGGAGCCTTGCGCCAGATGACCGCACTCCTCGACGGCGACGTCGCCGGTGCCGTCGCCGTCGAGGAAGTGCCGCGCGACCAGACCAACAAGTACGGCATCGTCGACACCGGTGGCGACGCCAGTCGTGCGGCGCGCATGCGGCACGTCGTCGAGAAGCCGAAACCCGAAGTCGCGCCGTCCAATCTCGCGATCGTCGGCCGCTACGTGCTGCCGGGCCGCATTTTCGAATTGCTCGAGCAGACCAAACCGGGCGCCGGCGGCGAGATCCAGCTGACCGATGCGATCGAGGCCCTGCTCGGAAAAAACAAGGTGCTCGCATACCGCTTCGAAGGCACTCGCTTCGACTGCGGCAACAAGCTCGGCCTCGTCAAGGCGACGCTGGCGATGGCGCTGGAGGATCCGGCGCTTGCGGAGGCTACGCGCGAATTCATGGCGTCGCTGCGCTGATGGCCGACACGGATCACCGCAGGCACTCGTTGGACAAGGATGCGGGCCTGATCATGGGTGGCATGGCGCCAGTCCTGGTCTCCTGGGTATTGGCGCAGCTGCTGATTCCGAATTTCGCGACGCTGCTCGTTTCCTTTGGTACTGAGCTGCCGTGGGCCACCCGCTTCATCCTGCACTACTATGATTTTGCGTTCCTGCTGGCACTGCTGGTCGTCGTCGCATGGTGGATATGGCCGCGCGAGGAGAGTCGTGGCCTCGCCGCGCTCGTTTTCGGCGTAGTTCTCGCCGCAGTGCTCTGGTGTGCAGGCATCTATTCGTTGTACATGCCCATCTTCCAGCTTGGCGCGATCGTCGGATGAGCAGGGCGGACGTCCAGGACATGCCGAACGACCTCAGCTACATACTCAACCACCTCGGCGAAGACCGCGCGAGCTACTTCGGCGCGGTCGCGCCGCCGATCGTGCAGTCCTCGATCTTCGCGTTTCCGACCGTCGACGCGATGCGCGCGGGATTCCGCGACGAGTTCGGCAACCACGTCTACACACGCGGCAACAATCCGACCGTCGGGATCCTGCGCAAGAAGGTTGCTGCGCTCGAAGGCGCAGAAGACTGCCTGATGTTCGGCAGCGGCGCCGCCGCGATGTCCGCCGGCGTGATCGCCTGCGTCGCGGGCGGCGACCACGTGGTTTGCGTTGCCAAACCGTACAGCTGGACGCGCGCGGTGCTGAAGGACCTGCTCGGGCGGTTCGGGGTCGAAACGACCTTCGTCGATGGCACCGATGTCGCGAACTTCGAATCCTCGTTGAACGAGCGCACGCGCCTGATCGTGCTCGAAAGCCCGAACTCGATGACGTTCGAGCAGCAGGATCTCGCTGCAGTCGCGACCTTGGCGAAGGCGCGCGGCATCCGCACGATCTGCGACAACAGCCATGCGACGCCGCTGAACCAGTCACCGCTCGCACTCGGCATCGACCTCGTTGCGCATTCCGCCACGAAGTACCTCAACGGCCACAGCGACGTCGTCGCCGGCGCGCTCTGCGGCAGCTCCGCGCTGATGCGCGAGGTATTCCGCGGCCCGTACATGACGCTCGGTGCGATCCTCGCGCCGCATGATGCCTGGCTGATGATCCGTGGCCTGCGCACGTTGCCGCTGCGCATGCAGCGCGTGGCGGAGACGACGGCGCAGGTGCTGGCCTTTCTCGAACGCGATCCACGCGTACGTCGCGTGTACTCGCCGCATGCAGCGGACAATCCGCAGCTGGACTTGAGCGAACGCCAGCTGCGCGGTGCGAGCGGCCTGCTGACAATCGAGCTGGATACCGACGAGGTGGCCGCCGTGGAGCGCTTCTGCGACAGCCTCGGGCGTTTCCTGATGACGGTGTCGTGGGGCGGGTATGAATCCCTCGCGTTCCCGGTCTGCGCGGTCTTCCCGCGCGAGGCGCCGTTGCAACCGACGCCAGGAACATTGCTCAACCGGGTGCGGCTTTCGATCGGACTGGAAGATGCCAGCGTGCTGATCGCGGACCTTTACCAGGCGCTGGAAAAGTTGCGCGCCTGATCAGTGGGCCACCAAGAACAGGCGCCAGCTCAGCGCGACCATCGCAACCGCGAACGCAAGCAGCATCAACGCCACCAGGTTCAGCAGGCGCGCGACGCCGAGCGCTGCATCGCCGTGTTTTACCGGCGTGTCCCGCAGCACGCGCGCGTTCGCGACCGGCCAGCGGCGTTGCGCGATGGCTGCGCGGCCACGACGCCACGCGTGCGTCGCGAGTGCGAGCAGGCATGCACCGCAGCCAATGCTTGCCCAGCCCAGCCAGCGGCGCATCTGCGCAACCAGTTGTTCCGGCGTCGACGCCAGCGCCTGCCGCATCATCCAGTCGTGCGCGAACAGGATCACGCCGGCGGCGGCGATGGCCGCCAGCAAAAGCACGACGATGGTCACCCGGCGCAGGCGCGTGTCGGCACGCTGGATTTCGATATGCATGCAGTCTCCCCGGAACTGCGCGCACTATAGCGAGCGGGGGCGCGCTCCGATGCGCCGCCCGTCGCCGAATCGCCGCGCTGGTATGCTTCGGGAATGAATCGAATCCTGATTGTTGTGATGCTCGTGCTGACGCTCGCGGCTTGCCAGACCATCGGGCGCCTGGGGCCGCACACCGCGCCGTTCCCGGCGAACCCCGTGCTCAGCGGGGAATACGACAACCATGAGCAAGTGTGGGGCGGGCGCGAGAACGCGACGCCGATCGTGGCGCCTCACCTCGTCGTCTCGATCGAGGAGCTGCCGGCAGGCGACTGGTCGATCTGGCATGTGCGGCTCGACGCGACCACGCCGCTGGAGGCGACCTGGGCGCTGCATCGCAGCGTGGCCGCCGATGGCTCTGTCATCATGCTGCCGCATCGCGCGTCGGTTGCGAATCCGGCGCTGGGGAAGGCCTTCGACGCGAAAGAGTGGGTGCCGCTCGATGCCTGCGCGTTGCACGGCAGCGTCGACGCGAACGGCCTCAGTCTTTCCGCGAATGGCGAGGCCTGCGCGGTGCTCGCGCCGGGCATCGGTGCGCAGGCTGCGTTGCTGCCGCTGACGATCGATCGCACGGGCGAATGGCTGCATCTGCGGTTGTACGTCGACCAGGCGCGTGGCGCGGATGCGCGCGAGGACTTGCGCCGGCTTCAGGTGTTCGGTGGCTGGGCCGCGGTGAACGGAGCAGGGCCGGACGCGGCCGCCGACAGCAACGACTGGCACATGGACCGCAAGGTCCGCCTTGGCAGCGAGGGTGGACGTTATACACTCGCATTCCGCGACGGCAATCCGTCGGGTTATTCCCTGTTGCTTGAACGACTCACCTACCGCGAAGGCAACGTGCCGGTGCTCAAGCTTTCCATCGTCGACGATCGCAGCGGCCGCACGCTCGCGTACGCGTGGGCGAATCCGGAAGCGACACGCATCGGACTCAGCCTCGGCTGGGTGCAGGTCGGTCTCGATCGCGCGGCAGTTCCTGCGGGGTAGTCCGGAAGCTTCCGGAAACTCACACGCCGGGCCGCGCGCGTCGGCCACTCCCTGCCTGGGCCCTGCTGGGTAAAGGCGAAACGTGCGACCTGACGAATACGTTCGGCCGCACTCGCAACTCAGAGCGCCTCGAAGATGCCGGCGGCGCCCATGCCGGTGCCGATGCACATCGTGACCATGCCGTATTTCTGCTTGCGCCGACGCAGGCCATGCAGCAGGGTCGCGGCACGCACCGCGCCGGTCGCTCCGAGCGGGTGACCGAGGGCGATCGCGCCGCCAAGCGGATTCACCTTCGTCGGATCGAGGCCGACGTCGCGGATCACCGCGAGTGCCTGCGCCGCGAACGCCTCGTTGAGTTCGATCCAGTCGAGCTGTTCCTTCCTGAGTCCTGCCTGCGCCAGCGCCTTCGGGATCGCGGCGATCGGTCCGATGCCCATGACCTCGGGCTTCACACCGGCCACCGAGAAGCCGACGAAACGCGCGATCGGCGTGAGGTTGTAGTCCTTGATCGCCTTCCCGCTGGCGAGCAGCAGCGCGCCGGCGCCATCCGACATCTGCGAGGAGTTGCCGGCGGTCACGCTTCCGCCCATGCGGAATACGGGCTTGAGCTTCGCCAGACCTTCGAGACTGGTGTCCTTGCGCGGGCCCTCGTCCGTTGCGATCACGCGCGCGTCGGTGCGGATCGCGTGTGCGGCGAGGTCGGGGTAGTGGTCATCCAGCGCAAACGGCGCGATCTCGTCGGCGAACTCGCCCGCTGCGATTGCGGCGAGCGCTTTCTGATGCGAGGCGAGCGCGAACGCGTCCTGATCCTCGCGACTGACCTTCCACTGCTCGGCGACCTTCTCGGCGGTCATGCCCATGCCGTAAGCGATGGCGACGTTGTCGTCGCTGAATGCGGCCGGGTTCATCGCGATCTTGTGCCCCATCATCGGCACCATGCTCATGCTCTCGGTGCCACCGGCGAGCATGAGGTCGGCCTCGCCGAGGCGAATGCGGTCGGCAGCCATCGCGATCGCCTGCAAGCCGGACGAACAGAAGCGGTTGATCGTGACACCAGGCACGGTGTCGGGCAGGCCGGCGAGCAGCACACCGATGCGCGCAACGTTCATGCCTTGCTCGGCCTCCGGCATCGCACAACCGATGATGGCGTCCCCGATCAGGGCAGGGTCGATGCCGGGCGCCTTGGCGATCGCGGCACGCAGGACGTGCGCGACCAGGTCATCGGGGCGGGTATTGCGGAACACGCCGCGCGGCGCCTTGCCGACGGGCGTGCGCACGGCGGAGACGATGTAGGCGTCCTGGATTTCGCGGGTCATGGTGATTCTCCTGTGCGCCGGCACAGTCTCCGGCGCGATTGGGAATTTTCGTCGCTCCGGCGAACGCCGGGGCCCAGTGCCTCGAAGACGCTGGATCCCGGCGTTCGCCGCGACGACGGAGTCGTTGGGTTTGTGCGCGTGCTCAATTCCGCAGTGGCTTGCCCGTGGTCAGCGTGTGCGCGATGCGCTCCTGCGTCTTCGGCATCTGCGCGAGTTCGAAGAAGTGACGGCGCTCGAGGTCGAGCAGCCATTGTTCGTCGACCTGCGAGCCGCGTTCGATCGCGCCGCCGCAGAGCACGTCGCCGATGCGCGTCGCGATCACGTTGTCGTGTTCGGAGATGAAGCGCCCTTCGAGCATGTTGACCAGTGCCATCTTGAGCGTCGCGAGGCCGACATCGCCGGCAATCGTCACGCTGTTGGCGGGCAGGGCAGGACGGTATCCGGTTTCGGCCATCGCTGCCGCGACCTGCTTGGCCACATGCAGCAATTCGAACGCGTTGAAGACAACCACATCATCGGGACGCAACACGCCGAGCTGCTTCGCTTCGAGCGCACTCCCGGAAAGCTTCGCCTGCGCGACCGCCTCGAACATGCGCTTGATCTCCGGGAACACGTCGCCGTCACCGGCTCGTTGCGAAGCTCGTACCGCGATTTCCTTCAGGCCGCCGCCCGCGGGCAGCAGTCCGACACCGGCTTCGACCAGCCCGACGTAGCTCTCGAGGGCGGCGACCGTGCGTGCGCAGTGCATCTGGAACTCGCAGCCGCCGCCGAGCGCGAGGCCCCGCACGGCCGCGACGACAGGCACCAGCGCGTATTTGATCCGCATGCTGGTCTTCTGGAAATTCGCGATCATCGCCTCGAGCCGCGCGATCTCGCCAGCCTGCACGAAGCCGAGCATGCCCTTGAGATCGGCGCCGGCGGAGAACGCATCGCCGCTCTGCCAGATCACCAGCGCCTTGAGGTTCTTCTCGGCGTAGTCGATAGCCTGCTGGATTCCGTCGAGAACGGCGTCGTTGACCGTGTTCATCTTGGTCTTGAACGAAACGATGCCGACGCCGTCATTGCCGAGCTGCCACAGGCGCACGCCGTCGTTTTCCCACAGCGTCTTGCCCGTGTCGAACTTCTCGCCGAGCAGTGCGTCCGGGAACAGCTGGCGCGCGTAGACCGGGTGCGTCGAGCGCGGTTCGTACTTGCCCGTACGTGGCGCATACGAGCCTTCGGCGTGATGAACGCCGTCGACCTTGCCGACCCAATCGGGCAGCGGCGCCTTGCTCATCGCCTTGCCGGACGCGATGTCCTCGGCGATCCATTTCGCGACGTCGGCCCAGCCGGCGGACTGCCAGGTCTCGAACGGACCGAGCCTCCACCCGTAGCCCCAGCGGATTGCGAAATCGACATCGCGCGCGGTGTTGGCGATGTCGGCGAGGTGATACGCCGTGTAGTGGAACAGGTCGCGGAACACGGCCCAGAGGAACTGTGCCTGCGGGTCGGCGGATGCGCGCAGCTTGCCGAATTTTTCGGCGGGATTCTTGATCGCGAGGATTGCAGCGACTTCGTCGGATGGTTTCGCACTGGCCGGAACGTAGTCCTGCCGGGCGAGATCGAGCACCACGATGTCCTTGCCGCGCTTGGTGAAGATGCCAGTGCCGGTTTTCTGGCCGAGCGCACCCTTGGCGATCAGCGCGGACAGCCATTCCGGCGACTGGAAGTACGCGTGCCAGGGATCGTTAGGCAGCGTGTCCGCCATCGTCTTGATCACGTGCGCCATCGTGTCGAGGCCGACCACGTCCGCGGTGCGGTAGGTGGCGCTCTTCGGCCGGCCGATGGCGGGACCGGTCAACGCATCGACGAGATCGAAGCCGAGGCCGGACTGCGCGGTGTGGTGCATCGTGGCGAGGATCGAGAACACGCCGATGCGGTTGCCGATGAAGTTAGGCGTGTCCTTGGCATGCACCACCCCCTTGCCGAGCGTCGTGGTCAGGAAGGCCTCGAGTCCGGCCAGCACGCCGCGGTCGGTCTGGCGGTCCGGGATCAGCTCGACCAGATGCATGTAGCGAGGCGGGTTGAAGAAGTGGATGCCGCTGAAGCGCGGGCGCAGGCCGGGTGGCAGTCCTTCGGCAAGCGCATTGATCGACAAGCCCGACGTATTGCTCGCAACAACAGAAGAATCAGATAGATATGGCGTAATCCTCTTGTAGAGGTCGAGCTTCCAGTCGAGCCGTTCCGCGATCGCTTCAATGATCAGGTCGCAGCCACGCAGCACCTCGAGATGCTCGTCGTAGTTCGCTGGCGTGATTCCGACGACCTTCGATTTCTCCGCGAGCGGCGCAGGCGACAGCTTGGCGAGGTTCGCAATCGCCTTGGCGGCGATGCCGTTCTTGTCGCCATCCTTCGCCGGCAGGTCGAACAGCAGGGTCTCGACGTCGGCATTCGCGAGATGGGCGGCGATCTGCGCGCCCATCACGCCAGCGCCGAGCACGGCCGCCTTGCGGATGCGAAGGGGAGTAGGGGAGGTCATCGGGTAGGCTCCAGGCGGGAATTCTGTTGGGTCGGGCAAGGGTTGCAGGACTTCGCGCCTCAGCTTCCAGCCCGCAGGCCGGCGGCCGCAAAGCGGATCAGGTGCGCGGCGGCAAGCTCGCGGTGGCTGCGTTCGGTGACATCGCCCTTTCGCTTGATCATGCCGAAATCGGCCATCGCATACGTAAGTGCACCTGCCACGATGTCGAGCCGCCAGTACAGCTCTTCCTTGTCCAGATGCGGCAGCAAGCGAGCGAAAGCGGTAGCGAATTCGCGCAGGACATGGCCGTAATTGTCGGACAGGAACTTGCGCAGGCGTTCGTCGTGTTCGGCATAGGCGCGGGCCAGGACGCGCACGAATGCAGTGCCCCCGGCCGCGTCCATCGATTGCTCGAGCGCCGGACGGATGAAGGCGTCGAGTACATCCTCGAGCGCTGGTTCGCCGGCCTGCACGACCGCCAGCGAGGCGAGGCGTTGCCGGTTGAGCTCGTCGAGACGGCGGCGGAATACCTCCTCGATCAGGCTTTCCTTCGAACCGAAGTGGTAGTTCACCGCAGCGAGGTTTACTTTTGCGGCCGCCGTGACCTGGCGCAGCGATGCACCGGCAAAACCGTGGCGGGCGAACAGCGTCTCGGCCACGCCGAGGATGCGTTCCCTGGTCGAAAAGCTGGGTGATGCGATGCGCACGGCGGGCGGTTCATCGGTCAAACGATCGTTTGAATGTTAGGATACACCGCTCGATCGGTCAAACCGGATTGTCGCGGCAGTGTCCAACTCGCCCGCAATTAGCTAGAATCCTGCGCGATAATGTGAGCTAAGCCCGCGGATTGGCGCGGGTTTGGCGTTATAAAACGGTCCATCCGGACCGTTCCCCTGAACAACTCATCCACGGAGATACCGGCTCATGGCGCTGGAGCGCACCCTTTCCATCATCAAACCCGACGCGGTCGCGAAGAACGTCATCGGCGAAATCTACACGCGCTTCGAGAAGGCCGGTCTCAGGATCATTGCCGCGAAGATGAAGCATCTGTCGCGCAAGGAAGCAGAAGGCTTCTACGCCGTGCATCGCGAGCGTCCGTTCTTCAATGCGCTGGTCGAGTTCATGATCTCCGGCCCGGTGATGATCCAGGCGCTCGAGGGCGAAGGCGCGGTGCTGAAGAACCGCGACCTCATGGGTGCGACGAATCCGAAGGACGCGGCCCCGGGCACGATCCGCGCGGACTTCGCAAGCTCCATCGACGCCAATGCCGTGCACGGTTCCGACGCGCCGGAAACCGCAAAGGTGGAAATCGCCTACTTCTTCGCAGACACTGAAGTCTGCGCACGCTGAGGAACCTGCGTTGACGACGGTGAAAGCCAACCTGCTCGACTACGACCGCAAGGGGCTGCGCGACCTGTTCGCGCAGCTCGGCGAGAAGCCGTATCGTGCCGACCAGGTCATGAAGTGGGTCTATCACCGCCACGTCACCGACTTCGCGCAGATGACCGACGTCGGCAAGGCGCTGCGCGACAAGCTCAGCGACGCGATCGAGATCACGCCACCGAACACGCTGCTCGAGAAGCAGGCGAGCGACGGCACATACAAGTGGCTGCTCGGCATGGACGGCCGCAACGCGATCGAGGCAGTGTTCATCCCGGAGACCTCGCGCGGCACGCTGTGCGTGTCCTCGCAGATCGGTTGCGGACTCAACTGCCAGTTCTGTTCGACCGGCACCCAGGGCTTCAACCGCAACCTTTCCGCGGCCGAGATCATCGGCCAGGTATGGGTCGCGGCGAAGCATCTCGGCAACGTGCCGCACCACCAGCGCAAGCTCACCAATGTCGTCATGATGGGCATGGGCGAACCGCTGCTGAATTTCGACAACGTCGTCACCGCGATGAGCGTGATGCGCGACGACCTAGGTTTCGGTCTTGCCAACAAGCGCGTGACGCTGTCGACCGCCGGCCTGGTGCCGATGATCGACAAGTTGTCGGAGTCGAGTGACGTGTCGCTCGCGGTCTCGCTGCATGCACCGAACAACGAACTGCGCACGGAACTCGTGCCGCTCAACAAGAAGTATCCGATCGATGAACTACTCGCCGCCTGCGCGCGCTACGCCGCGCGCCGACCGCGCACGACGATCACGTTCGAGTACACGATGCTGAAAGGCGTCAACGACCAGCCCGAACATGCGCGCCAGCTGATCAAGCTCATGCGCCGCCTGCCGGCGAAGGTCAACCTGATCCCGTTCAACCCGTTCCACGGCACGCGCTTCGAGCGTTCCGACGAGGACGTCATCCGCGCTTTCCAGAAGATCCTTCTCGATGCCGACGTACTGACGATGGTTCGCCGCACGCGCGGCGACGACATCGACGCTGCCTGCGGCCAGCTCAAGGGGCAGGTGATGGATCGGACGCGTCGCCAGGCGGAATTCCGCCGCAAACTCGAAGGGAGCGTGGCCGATGCGGCGTGAATGGGCTTCGACGGTGTTGCTGTCGATCGCGCTGGGCGCGCTCGCCGGTTGCCAGAGCGGGCCGGCTCAT
This sequence comes from Dokdonella sp., assembly GCF_044227025.1. Classification (GTDB taxonomy): domain Bacteria; phylum Pseudomonadota; class Gammaproteobacteria; order Xanthomonadales; family Rhodanobacteraceae; genus Dokdonella_A. Next base: position 338,680 of record NZ_JBGAFX010000002.1, read on the forward strand.
ACGGTCAGGAAGGAAGACGCCGCGACGCAGCGGGACGATGCCGCGCGCGTGCACACCGAGCTCGGCCAGAAGTATCTGCAACAGGGCAAGCTGGAAGTCGCGCTCGAAAAGCTCAACAAGGCGCTCGAGTTCAATCCCGACTATGTCGACGCCCACACCGTGATCGCGGTGCTCTACGAGAGCATCAACGACCTGCCGAAGGCCGAGGAACACTACCGGCGCGCGGCACAGCTGAAGCCGAAGGGTGGCGCCGAGAGCAACAACTACGGCCGGTTCCTTTGCAACCAGGGCCGCTACGCCGAAGGCGGGGAGTATTTCAAGCGCGCATTGGCCGATCCGTTCTACCAGACGCCGGCGCTGGCGATGGCGAACTACGGCACCTGCCTGCTCAAGGACGGCAAGCGCGAGGAGGCGGAAAAACTGCTGCGCCAGGCGCTGACACTGAATGAGAACGACTCGGAAGCGCTGCTTTCGCTCGGCGCCGTGCTGTATGACAAGGGTGAATACTTCAAGGCGCGTGCGTTCGTGCAACGCTTCGAGTCGCTGTCGCATCCGCGCGCGGATGCGCTGATGCTCGGCCGCAACATCGAACTGCGCCTGGGCAATGCCAGCGGGGCGAGCGAGTACTCGCGCAAGCTGCTGCGTGCATTTCCCGAATCGGCGGAGGCGCGTTCGCTGAATGGGCAGGGTTGAGCGGTGAACGGCAGCGAGGAAAAGCCGATGTCGCCACCGGTTGTGGTGGTCGACGCGGACATGGGTGAACTTCCGCGCGGGACGCGTGGAATCGACGATACGGGCGACGAGCCGGGCGGCCAGATGGCGCTGCCCCTGCCCAGAGGAAGCCGAACGATGAGAGCCGAAGAGGCCAGCCAATTGAATCACCCGGCAACGACCGTCGACGACGATCGCTCGCTGGACCTGCGTGAGCGCGTGGACGTGGAGCTGGGACAACACCTCGCCGCCGCGCGCGAGCTGCACGGCTGGACACGCGCCGAAGTCGCCTCGCGCCTCCGGTTGCCGGTCAAGCTGATCGAGCGCCTGGAATGCGACGACTACACCGGCATGAGTGACGGCGTATTCCTGCGCGGCTATCTTGCGAGCTATGCGCGCCTCGTGGGCGTGCCGGTAGAGCAGGCCACGCGCGTTGCGCAGACGCATGCGCGCGCCGTGCCGCTCGTCGCGACTGGAACGATCTCGCGAACCCGCTACTTGTTCGAGAGGTATTCGGTCAGCGCGACCTACCTTGCGTTGACCGCGATCATCGTGGTGCCGGCGGTTTGGCTGGCAACGCACGGTGGCCTCGAGCAGAACCTGGTCCGCACGACCCCGCTGGATCCGCCCGCGCATGTCGCGTCGTCGCCGACCACGACCAACCTCGACGTGCCGGAACAGCCGATCGCAGTCGAGACCCAGGCGCGTGACGTTCCTGCCACGGCCGCGCCGCCATCGCCCCCCGAACAGGCGCCGATCATCGCGTCGATGGCACCGTTTCCGAGCGCGCCGGCCAGCGCGCCGGAACCGGTGCCCGCTGCACCCGCGGCGGGCGAGGGCGAGCATCGGGTCAAACTGAAGCTGGCGCAGCAAAGCTGGGTCGAAATCATCGCGGCCGATGGCCGCAAGCTCGAATACAGCACGCTTCCGGCAGGCAGCGAACGCGTCTACCTCAGCGACAGCGCGGTGACGGTCCGCATCGGCAATGTGCAGGGTGCGGAACTGGACGTCGACGGCACCGCCTTCGACCTTACGGCGTACCAACGCGGCAATGTCGCGCATTTCAAGCTTCTCGCCGACGGCAGCATCGCCCGCCCGAGTCGCGTCGAACAGTAAGCGGGCGCTGAACCAGCCGCCGCCCGGTCCGCGCGCAGGTCGCGGCCGGGTGGTTTCCTGCTAACCTTGCAAGCCTTTGGACCGGCCGCAGTGCGGTCGGCTTCCCGTATTGATGTCCTTTCGGGTGAATGCATGTCTTTCGACGTTCTTGACGAACACGAGCAAGGGGAACTGGTCCAGAAATGGCTGCGCGAGAACGCGATGGCCATCGCAACCGGAATCGCCCTCGGCCTGGTGCTGATTTTCGGTTGGCAGCAATGGAAGGTGCACCGCGCGGGTCAAGGCGCTGCGGCGGCTGCGCAATACCAGGCACTGACCGACGCGGTCGAGGCGAAGAAGCCCGACGAGGCATTGAAGGTCGCTGACAGCCTGCGCAAGGAATTCCCCTCCTCGACCTACGCGGTGCTGGCTGCCCTGCAGCAGGCCGATATCGCGATCGGCAAGAACGATCTCGCCACGGCGGCGTCCGCACTCGACTGGGCCCGCCAGAACGCCGGGCTGGACAGCCTGAAGGCGCTGCTCGACCTGCGCAGCGCGCGCGTGAAGCTGGCGCAGGGCGATGCCGATGCCGCGCTCAAGCTCATTGATGCATTGCCGAAGGGCGACTACGCCGCACTCGCCGGCGAATTGCGCGGCGACGCGCTGCTCAAGCTCGGTCGGACCGACGAGGCACGCACGGCTTATCAGGAAGCACTTTCGCAGGTTTCCGATGCAGCAGCCCAGGGCCGTGGCGTGCTGCAGATGAAGCTGGACGATCTGGGTGGCCCGGCTGCGGCCGCCAGCGTCGCCGTGCCCCCGGCGCCGAGCGCGGAGAAGCCGGCATCATGAAGCATTCCGCATTGCTGCTCGCCGCGCTGGCGGTATCGCTGACCGGTTGCAACTGGATCAAGAGTCTCGGCAAGAAGGACAACGTCGAGCCCCCGACGCCGCTTACCGAACTGGTGCCGACAGCACAGGTCGAGAAGGCATGGAGCGAGGGCGTGGGTTCGGGCGCCCGTGCGAGCGGTGCGCGCCTCGCGCCGATCGTTGCAGACGGCCGCCTGTATTCCGCGGCGATCGATGGCACGCTCGAAGCGATGGACGCGGCCACCGGTCGCACGCTCTGGCAGAAGCACATCGGCGAGCGCCACGGCATGTTGTGGTCGCGCACCGACAACACGGTCCGCTGGTCAGGTGGTCCAGCCGTCGAAGGCGATCTGCTCGTCGTGGGCGGACTGGATGGCCAGGTTTACGCACTTTCGACGCAGGATGGCAGCGAGCGCTGGAATGTCCAGCTGAGCTCGGAAGTCATCGCTGCACCGGCGATATCCGGCGGCACCATAGTCGTGCGCACCAATGACGGTCGCCTCGTCGGCCTCAGCGCCGCCGACGGTAGCCGCAAGTGGATCTTCGACCAGGCGGTGCCTGCGCTGAGTCTGCGCGGCAACTCCGCGCCGTTGATCGTCAACGGCGTGGTCTACGACGGACACGACAATGGGCGCGTCATCGCCATCCGTGTCGACGACGGCAACGAACTGTGGCTGCAAACCTTGTCAGGCGGCGAAGGCCGCAGCGAAGTCGAGCGCCTCGCCGACGTCGACGGCAATATCGTCTCCGACGGCCAGGCGATCTTCGCGGGCGGCTATCGCGGCCAGTTCATGGCGCTTGCGCTCGACAGCGGTCGTCCGCTCTGGCAGCGCGACCTGTCCAGCTATGCCGGTGCGGCGGTCGGTGGAAACAAGGTGGTGGTGGCCGATGCCGACGGCAACGTCTGGGCATTCGATCGCGAGACCGGCGTGAACCTGTGGAAGCAGGACCAGCTCAAGTACCGTTGGCTGAGCGCGCCGGTTATCCAGGGCAATTACGTCGTCGTCGGTGACAGCGAAGGGTTCGTGCATTGGCTCGGTCTCGACGACGGCAAGTTCGCCGCGCGCGAACGCCTCGGCAAGCAACCGATCGAAGGTGCGCCACTCGTCGGCGGCGACCTCGTCTATGTCGAGGATGTGAAGGGACACATCGGCGCCTATCGCGTCCGGCAGTGATTCCCGCGCGGCGGCGACGTCGCAGGTAGTTTTGATGCCCCCGCGCGGATTGACCGACGCGGGGGTTCGTTTCTCTGGAGCGCGCGATGCTTCCCGTTGTAGCCCTGGTCGGGCGCCCGAATGTCGGCAAGTCGACCCTGTTCAATGTGCTGACACGCAGCAGGGACGCGCTCGTGCACGATCTTCCGGGCGTCACGCGCGATCGCCATTACGGCGTGTGCCGCAGCGCGACCCTGCCGTTCGTAGTGGTCGACACCGGCGGATTCATCGAGAACGCCGAAGGGCTCGACAGCCAGACTGCACGCCAGGCCGAGTTCGCAATCGACGAGGCGGACGTGGTGCTGCTGACGGTCGACGCACGGGATGGCCTGCTGCCGACCGACCGCGCGATCCTCGATCGCCTGCGTCGCGCCGGCAAGCCGATGCTGCTGGTCGTCAACAAGGTCGACGGCCTCGACGAGCACACCGTGCTGGCCGAGTTCTCGGCACTCGGCATCGCCGACGTGTTCCCGACCTCGGCCGCGCATTCGCGCGGTCTCACTCCTCTGCTCGCCACGGTGCAGTCGTTGCTGCCCGCCGTGGAGACCGACCCGCTCGCCGAGAGCGAAGACGACGGCATCCGCGTCGCGATCGTCGGTCGCCCGAACGCTGGCAAGTCGACCCTCGTCAATCGCCTGCTCGGCGAGGAGCGCGTGATCGCCTCCGACGTGCCGGGCACGACGCGTGATTCGATCCGCATCGCGCTCGAGCGCGACGGCAAGCGCTACACGCTGATCGACACCGCCGGCATCCGCCGGCGTGCGCGCGTCGAGGATGCGCTGGAGAAGTTCAGCGTGATCAAGTCGCTGCAATCGGTCGAAGCGGCGCATGTGACGGTGTTGATGCTGGATGCGCGTGAGGGTGTCTCGGAACAGGATGCAACGCTGATCGGCCACGTGCTCGAATCCGGCCGCGCGCTCGTCGTCGCGGTCAACAAGTGGGACGGACTCGACAAGTACCAGCGCGAGCAATGCACCACGTCGCTCGCGCGCAAGCTCGACTTCGCCGCGTGGGCCCGGCAGGTGTACATATCGGCCCTGCATGGCAGCGGAATCGCGGAATTGATGAAGGCGATCAACCGCGCATACGCCTCGGCGAACCACGTATTCACATCGTCCGAGCTGACCCGCGCGGTCGAGGCGGCCTACCAGGCGTACCAGCCGCCGCTGGTGCGCGGGCACACGCCGAAACTCAAGTACGCGCACCCCGGCGGCAGCAATCCGCCAACGATCATCATCCACGGCTCGCGCACGAAGCAGATCGCCGATGGCTATCGGCGTTACCTCGAGAACTTCTTCCGCAAGCGCTACCGCCTCGAAGGCACACCGATCCAGATCGTGTTCAAGGACGGCGAGAATCCGTACGCCGGCAAGCGCAACGAACTGACCGAAGGCCAGCAGCGCCGGCGCACGCGCATGATCCGCAACGCCAAGCGCGGCAAGCGCTAGGCGCCGGGATCGGAAACGCGCTGCGCCGGGCCATCGTCATGACGCTGCCGATCACTGCAGCAATCCTCGCCGGCGGCGCCGGTACGCGTCTCGGAGGCCGCGACAAGGGCCTCGAACCGCTCGGCGGCAAGCCGTTGGTCGAACACGTCATCGCCGCGTTGCGCGACGTCGATGCGCTGCTCATCGTTGCCAATCGCAACCACGACGCGTACGCGCGCCATGCGCGCACGATCTCCGATGCGACAGGCAAGCGGCACGGGCCGCTCGCCGGCATCGCCGTCGCGTGTGCCGCCTGTGGGACGCCGTGGCTGCTGACGGTGCCGGTCGATTGTCCGCAGCCGCCCGCCGATCTCGCCGCGCGCCTGCTCCAGGCGGCGCTCGCGGGCACCGCAGCAGCCGTCGTCGCGCACGACGGCGCGACGCGGCAGCCGCTGTTCGCGTTGTACCGGCGCGAGCTCGCCGATTCCGCCGAGCAGGGCGCCAGCATGGGGCAGGGGGTATGGGCGTGGCAGGATGCGATCGGCGCGCGCGAACTTGATTTCAGCGACCGCCGGCAGCAATTCCACAACCTCAACACGCCGGACGATTTCGCCAAACATGTCGCAACGTCCCGCACCGCAGGCTGAGTTCCCGACCCGGCTGTCCGTCGCGCAGGCGCGGGCGCACGTGCTCGCATTGTGCGCCGGGCGACGGCGCGCCACTGACGACGTCGCGCTCGAACACGCGCTCGGGCGGATCCTTGCCACCGACCTCTTCGCTCCGCACGACCAGCCGCCGTTCGCGAACTCCGCGATGGATGGCTACGCGCTGCGCGGAACGGAGCTTCCGGCCGCCGGCGAGCGCCGTTTTCGCGTCGCCGCGCAGATGCTCGCAGGCGCCATCGCGGATGTCCGCTTCGGCCCCGGCGAGTGCGTGCGCATCACCACGGGTGCGCCGCTGCCGCGCGATGCCGATACCGTCGTGATCAAGGAGAACGTACGCGTCGACGGCGATTTCGTCGTCGTCACCGCAGGCGAGCAGGCCGGTGCGAACGTGCGTCCGGCCGGCGAGGACATCCGTGCCGGCGAGTGCGCGCTGAGCGCCGGCGACGCCCTGACGCCCGCGCGCCTCGGCGTGCTCGCGGCCTGCGGTCACGCGTTTGCGCGCGTCGCGCGACGACCGCGAGTCGCCCTGTTCGTGACGGGCGACGAGCTCGTGCCGCCGGAGCAGGCGCTCGGCTATGGCCAGATCCACGACAGCAACCGCTACAGCCTCGGCGGCATGCTGCGCGCACTCGGCATCGAGCCGGAACCCGTGCAACACCTGCGCGACGATCCGGCAACGCTGCGCGCTGCGCTGCTCGATGCCGCGTCGCGCTGTGATCTCGTCATCAGCAGTGGCGGCGTATCGGCCGGCGAGGCCGACTACATGCCGCAGCTCGTCGCCGAGCTCGGTCGCGTCCATTTCTGGAAGGTGCGCATGAAACCGGGCATGCCGTTCCTGTGCGGCGGGATCGGCGACGCGCTCGTGTTCGCGCTGCCAGGCAACCCGGTGTCGACGCTTGCGACGTTCCAGCTGCTGGTGCGACCGGCATTGCTCGCGCTCCAGGGTGCGCGCGCGGCCGATGCTCCGCCATGGAAGGGACGGCTCGCCGCGCGCCACGTCAAGCGGCACGAGCGCGCGGAATTCCTGCGCGCGCGCGTCGAGTGGCGCGACGACGGTACCTGCTGGGCGACGCCTGTGGAGAAGCAGGGATCGGGCATGCTGCGCGGCGTCGCCGACGCCGAGGTGCTCGTCGCGTTGCCCGAAGGCGCATGCGAACTCGAAGCCGGTACCATCGTGGACATGCTTCCGTTGCCTGGCCTATGTGTCGGAGGCTGAGGGGTTCAATCGAATGCACGAATCCGTCGATTCACTGGAGATCGAACCGGGCATGGCGCTGGAGCATCAGCGTCGCGGCGCCCTGCTGCTCGACGTGCGCGAAGATCTCGAGCGCGCCGCCGGCTACGCGCGTGGGTCGATCGGTCTGCCGCGAGCCGCGATCGAGGCCCGCATCGCTTCGCTCGCGCCAGCGCTCGACCGCGAGATCCTCGCCATCTGCGCGAGCGGCGGACGTTCGCTGCTGGCCGCGAAAACCCTGCGCGAACTCGGCTACGCCCATGCGCGCTCCGTGCGCGGCGGCCATGCGCGCTGGCAACGCGAGGGATTGCCGATGGAGCAGGGCGAGCTCGACGTCGACGCGGCCGAGCGCTACGCGCGGCATCTGGTGCTGCCCGAAGTCGGGGTCGCCGGCCAGCGGAAGATTCTCCATGCGCGCGTCGTGCTGGTCGGGGCCGGCGGACTCGGCGCACCGATCGCGCTCTACCTCGCTGCGGCCGGCGTCGGTACGCTGACACTGATCGACGACGACGTCGTCGATCGCTCCAACCTGCAACGCCAGATCATCCACACCGATGCTCGCGTCGGCGTCCCGAAGGTGGAGTCGGCCCGCGCGATGTTGAACGCGCTCAACCCGGGCGTGCGCGTCGAGAGTGTGCGCGAGCGCCTGTGCGGCGCGAACGTCGAGGCACTGTTGCGCGGCCACGATGTCGTCGTCGATGGCGCCGACAATTTTCCTGCGCGCTACCTGCTGAGCGCCGCGAGCTTGCGCCTCGGCCTGCCGCTCGTGTACGGCGCTGTGCATCGCTTCAGCGGCCAGATCAGCGTGTTCGATCCGCGCCGCGCGGATTCGCCCTGTTATCGCTGCCTGTTCCCGCAACCGCCGTCGGCGGCGGAGGCACCCAATTGCAGCGAGGCCGGCGTACTTGGCGTGATGCCGGGCATCGTCGGCCTGCTGCAGGCGAACGAAGTGCTGAAGCTGATCCTCGGCATCGGCGAACCACTGGTTGGCCGCCTGCTGTGCCACGACGCGCTGGCCGGCACGTTCCGTGAACTTCGCCTGCCGCGCGACCCGGATTGCCCCGGCTGCGGCGCGAACGCACGCTTCGATGGTTACGAGGACATTGCGGCGCTTTGCGCGATGTAGAACATGCGCGCCCTGCGCGGCCTAGGAATGCTTGCGCTGCACCGCCGCGAGCGCCGCGAGCTGTTGCGCGGTCGCCTCCGGCTGATGCATTGCCTTCCACTGCGCGAACGGTTCGCCGTAGATGCGTTCGCGTGACTCGTCCTTGCCCATTTCGATTCCGCGCGCCTCGGCAGCTTCCCGATACCAGTCGGCAAGGCAATTGCGGCAGAAGCCGGCGCCGATCATCAAGTCGATGTTCTGTACGTCGGTACGGTTGCGCAGGTGTTCAAGCAGGCGGCGGAACGCCGCGGCTTCCAGTTCGGTATCGAGATCGGTCATGTCGGGGTCCGTGGGCGACGCGGGTTTGAGCAGCGCGATGCGGGCATGGGATAATGAACCCATTCTCCCGGGATCAAAATGACCGCGCGACTCCTCGACGGCCGCCGCATCGCCGATGAACTGCTCGACAGCGTCGCCGCGCGCGTCAGCGCGCGCATTGCCGGCGGTCAGCGCGTGCCCGGACTCGCGGTGATCCTGGTAGGCGCCGACCCCGCTTCGGCGGTTTACGTGCGAAACAAGCGTCGTGCGTGCAAGCACGTGGGGTTTCGCTCCTTCGACTTCGACCTGCCCGCGACGACCGGCGAACCCGAACTGGTCGCGCTGATCGACCGCCTGAACGCGGACCCGGACGTGCACGGCATCCTGCTGCAGTTGCCGTTGCCGGCGGGAATCGATCCGACCCGGCTGATCGATCGCATCGACGCGCGCAAGGACGTCGACGGCTTCCAGGCAGAGAACGTCGGCCGGCTGGCCCTGCGGCAACGCGGCCTGCGCCCGTGTACCCCGAAGGGCGTGATGATCCTGCTGTCGCACACCGACCGTCCGGTCCGCGGACGCAAGGCGGTAGTCGTCGGCGTATCCAACCATGTCGGCCGGCCGCTGATCCTCGAATTGCTGCTCGCTGGTTGCACTACCACCGGTTGCCACAAGTTCACCGCCGACCTCGAGCACGAAGTGGGCGAGGCAGACATCGTCGTCGTCGCCGCCGGCAAGCCGGGACTCGTCCGAGGCGACTGGATCAAGCCGGGCGCGGTCGTCATCGATGTCGGCATCAACCGGCTCGAAGACGGGTGCCTGGTCGGCGATGTCGAATTCGAACCCGCCGCGCAGCGAGCGTCGTGGATCACGCCGGTACCCGGTGGCGTCGGCCCGATGACGGTCGCGACGCTGATGGAAAACACGCTGGAAGCTGCGTCGACCTTTTTCGACTGAACGTGCGCGCTTGCCGCGCCGGGATACCGGGATGCCAAAGAAATCCGCTCTTGCCATCACCCTATGCCTCTGCCTGGCCGCACTTTGCGGTTGCGCCGGCATCGTCAACCGCGCGAGCCAGCGTCTTGCCGACAGCCTGACCGCCGGAGTGCTGGAACAGGACGACATCGAATTGGCACGCGACGGCATTCCTTCATGGCTGCTGCTCGTCGATGGTGTCATCAACGGCGATCCGGAGAATGCCGGCGCGCTGCTCGCCGGGTCGCGCCTCTACGGCGCCTATGCAGGCGGTTTTGTCGACGACCCGACGCGGGCGCAACGCCTGTCGGCGCGCAGTTTCGACTATGCGCGACGCGCGACCTGCCTTTCCATCAAGTCGTTGTGCGAGCGCATCGACGCGCCGTTCGAGTCGTTCCAGGCAGGCGTCGATGGCGCCGGTGATCCCAAGGTCCTCTACACGCTGGCATCGGCGTGGGCCGGCCGCATCCAGGCGAACAGCGCGGACTGGAAAGCGATCGCGGACATCCCGAAAGTGCAGTCGCTGCTGGAGCGCGTAGTCGCGCTTGCACCGGAGCATGCGCACGGCGAGCCATACATGTACCTCGGCGTGCTCGCGACACTGCGTCCCGCCTCGCTCGGCGGAAAGCCGGAACAAGGCAAGGCGGACTTCGAGAAGGCGCTTGCACTGTCCGGCGGCAAGAACCAGATGGTACGCGTGCTCTATGCCGAGCATTATGCGCGCCTCGTGTTCGACCAGCCCCTGCACGACAAGCTGCTTAACGAGGTGATCGCGGCCGATCCGCATTCCCCCGGACTGACCCTCATCAACGTGCTCGCGCAGCAACGCGCGCACAAACTGCTGGAATCGGGCAAGGAATTTTTCTAGCTCTGGGCGCCGAGGGCCCTCTGCTCTCGACCCTCAGCCCTTACATTGCGGAGTCCCCATGAACATCCTGACCAAGCTTCTCCCGGTAGCGCTCGGCCTGGCTGCGTGCACCGCCAGCGCCGCCACGATCAAGATCGCCACTGTCGCTCCCGACGGCACCGCGTGGATGAAGGAGATGCGTACTGCCGGCGATGCGATCAAGACGAAGACCGAAGGTCGCGTCGAGATGAAGTTCTATCCGGGCGGCGTCATGGGCGACGACGCGACCGTGCTGCGCAAGATGAAGATCGGCCAGTTGCAGGGCGGCGCGTTCACCGGCGGCGAAGCGTCGATCCTGACCAAGGATGCGCAGATCTACAGCCTGCCATTCATGTTTCGCAGCCAGGAAGAGATCGACAAGGTACGCGCCAAGCTCGATCCATTGCTGAAGCAGCAGTTCGCCAAGGACGGTTACGAACTGCTCGGTGTCAGCGGCGGCGGATTCGCCTATCTGATGAGCACGCGCGCGATCAAGTCGCGCGACGATCTCAAGGCCGCCAAGGTGTGGGTACCGCAGGGCGACAAGGTCGCCGAACTCGGCTTCAAGGCGGCCGGCGTCACGCCGATCCCGCTGCCGCTGTCGGATGTCTACACGAGCCTGCAGACGGGCCTGATCGATTCGGCCGCGAACACGACGTCGGGTGCGCTCGCGTTCCAGTGGCATACCAAGATCAAGCACATCGTCGACCTGCCGCTCAGCTACGTCGTGGGTGAAGTCGTGATCGACAAGAAGGCATTCGACGCGCTGGACGCGCAAGACCAGAAAGTCGTGGAAGCGGAATTCGGTGCCGGGTTTACCCGGCTCGAAGCGATCAACCGCAGCGACAACACGGCGGCACGCGAAGTGCTCAAGCAGCAGGGGATCACGTTCGACGCGCCGACCGACGCCGACAGCAAGACCTGGCAGGCCGTCGGCGACGACGTGTTCAAGCAGTTGTCGGGCGAGGGCGCGCTCACGCCGGAGATGCTCAAGGCGTTGACCGCGGCGCTCGCCGAAGCCCGTGGTGGCGCGGCCAAGTGAAGACGACGGCAACGACCATCGTGCGCTGGATCGGACGGGTCGAGACCGGCCTGATCGCCTTGCTCGTGCTCGCGATGGTCGTGCTTGCCGGTGCGCAGATCCTGCTGCGCAACCTGTTCGACAGCGGCTTGTCCTGGGCCGACCCGCTGCTGCGGGCGATGGTGCTGTGGGCGGCGATGCTCGGCGCGCTCGCCGCCGCACGCGACGACAAGCACATCGGTCTCGATCTCGTCACCCATTTCGTGCACGGCCGCGCGCGTCGCGTTCTGCGCGTGGTCACCCTGCTGTTTGCCGCCGGCGTTTCAGCCGCGATGGCCTGGTACGGCATCGGCCTGGTACAGCTCGATGTCGCCTCCGGCGCCGCGACCGCGGGCATCCCGAACTGGCTGGTCGAGTCGATCGTGCCGGTTGGCTTCGGCCTGCTCGCGTTGCGTCTCGCGCTGCACGCGTTCATGCCAGCGCGCAGCGACGCACCTGCACTGGCGCCGGAGTTGCCATGATCTGGCTTGTCGTCGCGGTACTGCTGTTGCTCGCCGCGCTCGGCGCGCCGTTGTTCGCGCTGATCGCCGCGGTCGCACTGATCGGCTTCCATGGTGCGGGGCAGGACGGCATCGCGGTCGCGGTCGAGTTCTATCGCCTCGCCGACATGCCGGCGCTGATCGCGATCCCGCTGTTCACGCTCGCCGGCTATGTGCTCGCCGAAAGCCAGGCGCCGCAACGCATGGTGCGCGTCACCAATGCGCTGCTCGGGTGGCTGCCGGGTGGCCTCGCGATCGTCGCGGTGATCGCCTGCGCAATGTTCACCGCATTCACCGGCGCGACCGGCGTGACCATCGTCGCGCTCGGCGCCGTGCTGTACCCGGCCCTGTTGCAGCAGAAGTACGGCGAGAAGTTCTCGCTCGGCCTGCTCACCGCATCCGGCAGCCTCGGCCTCATCCTCGTTCCATCGATGCCGCTGATCCTGTATGGCGTCGTCGCACAGCAATTCCACACCACGCCGCCGGTCACGATCGATGCACTGTTCCGCGCGGGCGTGCTGCCGTGCGCGCTGATGGTGCTGCTGCTCGGCATCTACAGCGTCTGGCACGCGCAGCGCGTCGGCGTGGTACGCGAAAAGGTCAGCGCGAAGGAACTGCGAGCCGCGCTGCTCGGCGCGGCATGGGACATCCCGCTGCCGTTCGTGATCCTCGGCGGCATCTATTCCGGCAAGCTCGCCGCGTCGGAAGCGGCTGCCGCCACTGCGCTGTACGTGCTGGTGGTGACCGTGCTGATACGCCGCGAGATCCCGTTGCGCAAGCTGCCGGCGATCGCGCGCGAAGCGATGCTGCTGGTCGGCGCGATCCTCGTCATCCTCGGTTTCTCGCTCGCGCTGACCAATTGGCTCATCGATGCGGAAGTGCCGGAGAAGCTGTTCGGCGCAATCCAGAACCACATCACCAGCCGCGGCACCTTCCTGCTCGTGCTGAATGCGTTCCTGCTTGTGTTCGGCATGCTGCTCGAGGGCTTCCCGGCGATCATCATCCTGGTGCCGCTGGTGCTGCCGGTCGCGCTGCACTACGGCGTCGATCCGGTGCACCTCGGCATCCTTTTCCTCGCCAATCTGCAGCTCGGCATCTTCCTGCCGCCGGTGGGCATGAACCTGTTCATCGCAAGCATGCGCTTCGACAAGCCGGTGCTGACCCTCGTGCGGGCGAGCGCGCCGTTCTTCCTGATCCTGCTTGCCGCGGTACTCGCGATCACCTACTGGCCGGAGCTGTCGCTGGTGCTCGCGCGCTAGGACTCCTCCCCGGACCTCAGCGCCGGTCCGGTACGTGGCGCGACCACGACGCGTCGATCGCGCGCGCGACCCGGAGGTGGTGCGCGGTGGGCGCCGCATGCCTCGCATCGAGGCGCTGCAACGTCGCAGTCACCATATCCGGTGACGCAGGCTGCCCGCAAAGCTCATGCAGGAAGCCGGCAAAGCGCGCATCGGGGTCAGCGGGTTTCGATCCAAACGCCTCGCTGATCGTTGCCGCCTCCGTGCATGCCGAAGTGGTCGCTGCCGCCGGCCCGCCTTCGACGAATGTGATCGCCAATGCGAGAGCCCGACCGCGCAGTATCACGCCTTCGGACGGTTCATGCATCGGCGCCAGCAACGCGGCCATGCGTGACTGGTCGTCATGCGCGCGCGCTGGGCGTCCCGCGACGAGGTTCAAGGTCGCACGCCAATACAGGCTGCGGGCGAGGTCGACGTCGAAACCGGCCTGCGCCGCGACGGCGATTGCTTCGTCGAGTCGCTCCATCGCCTCGTCGTCGCGCTCCCGCTTGATCTCCAATACGGCAAGGTTGCAGAGGGAGCTCGCGAGCTGAGGGTTCTTGCCGTTGACCGCATTGAGGCGATCGAGCATCACCGTGCGTTCCATCACCTCGATCGCCTCGGGCAAGCGGCCCGCGCTGTTCAAGGTGCGCGCAAGCGTATTGAGGGAATCGGTGATGACCGGATTGTCCTTGCCGTAAAGTTTCTCCGCTACGTCCACCGCCTCGCGCTGCATCGCGATCGCCTCATCGTGCCGCCCCTGGTCACCGAGCGCACTCGACAAGGTGCCGAGCGCGTCGAGCAGCAGCACGCGCTCCGCATCGTCGTCGCCGCGCAGCGAGGCAACGACCGGCACGAGGACCGCTTCTGCTTCGGCTGGGCGCCCGAGTCGATTGAATGCGAAGGCGAGATGCGAGGAGAGTTCCACGCGCAGGTAGCGATGTTCGGGTGATTCATCCAGCAAGGCGAGTCCTCGCCGCATGTCAGAGACGATTTCGTCGTACCTGTCGCGCAGCTGGAGGCCGTACGTGCGCAACGCGAGGCCGTACGCGATCAAGCCGGCCTGCGCCGGGTCGCTCGCGTCGAGCAGGCGCTCCGCGCGATCAAGCAGGGCCGGGCATTCCTCCGAACGATTTCCGAGGTCGAGCATGCGGCAACGCTGGGTCTGCGCCGTGGCTTGCTGGACCGCATCGCCGCGCGCGCTCGCGCTGCGTTCCGCCTCGTCGATCAGCGGGGCGGCGGGTTCGAGCTGACCGAGCCCGAGATAGGCCGACGCCATGGTCAGCATCAGCTCGATGCGGGCGGAGTCATGGCCTCGCATGGCATTGCGCATGTTGCGGGTGCCGGCATCGAGCAGATCGCGCGCGCTAATCCGGTCGCCCTTTTGTTTGGCTGGGTCGGCGTTGTCGAACAAGGTCCGCATGAACGCGAGTGCTTCGCGTGCGCTGTCGCGCTCCGAACGCGCGATGCGTGCCTGCCAGACGGCGGCGCCGAGACCGCCGACCAAGGCGGCCAGCGCAAGGATGGCGAAGCTCGCCGCGAACGCGTGCCGGCGCAGGAAGCGCTCGCTGCGATACCGCCAGTTGCCGCGCCGCGCCAGCACGGGCCGGCGTTCCAGGTGGCGCCGCACATCGGCAGCGAGGTCGGCGCAGCTGGCGTAACGCTGGGCCGGTTCCTTGCGCAATGCCTTCATCACGATCGCGTCGAGGTCGCCGCGCAGTTCGCGCCGCAGCCGAGACCGGTCGAGATCGCGGTTGGCGGCGATCGCTTCGCCTGCTTCAGTGCCGTCCTCCCGAGCAACCACGAGGCTGGGACGCGTCGGCTCCTGGTCCAGTACCGCGCGCTCGTACGCCGCGGGCGTCGAGTTTTCGAGCTGGTAGGGCCGCCGCCCGCACAGCAATTCGTAGAGGAGCAAGCCGAGCGCGTGGATATCGACCGACGTAGTGACTGCCTCGCCACGGACCTGTTCAGGCGCCGCGTATTCGGGCGTGAACACACGCGTCGCGGAATTCGTCGCCGAGGCATCCAGGAACTTGGCGATGCCGAAATCGAGCAGTTTGACTACGCCATCGCGGCCGACGAGGATGTTCGAGGGCTTCAAGTCGCGATGCACGATGAGGCGCTGGTGCGCGTGGCCAACCGCATCGCAGACGGTCAGGAACAGGCGCAGGCGCGCCTCGATCCCCAGGCGTGCGCGATCACACCAAGCCCGCAGGTCCTCGCCATCGATGTACTCCAGCGCGAGCCATGGCTTGCCGTCCGGCGTCACGCCGCCGTCGATGAGATGCGCAATGTTCGGGTGCTGCAGGCCGGCCAGGATCTGGCGTTCCGCGCGGAAGCGCGCGATGACGTCATCCGCGTCCCACCCGCTGCGGATCAACTTGACTGCCACGTGCTGCACGAACGCCCCGTCCGCCCGCTCCGCCAGCCACACCGCGCCCATGCCGCCACGACCGATCTGGCGCAGCAGGCGGAACGGCCCGATCAACGACCCGGGCTGCCCCTGCGCGGACTCGAGCGCGTCTTGAATCGCGATGTGCTCGGCCAGGCTGGCAGCAACGTGGGGTGCATGGCCGAGCAGACCCGTAGGTGCCGTCGCTGCGGCGTCCGCCCGCAGCATGGCGAGCACCTCGGCACGCACGTCGGCGTCGTCCGCGCAGGCTTCGGACAGGCGGCCTTCCCAGGTGGATTCCGGCTGATCTGCCAGTTCATCGAAGAGCCGCCGCGCCCGACCCCAGCGTTCCGCGTCCATCGCTTTGTCCCCTAGATCGGTGGCGCCGATTCTACGTTCGTCCTGCCGATCCGACGCGAACGCGAGGCCCGCGAGCGAGATCAAAGTACTGTCGATACATGCTGACGTGACGGCTGCGGCGGACTACCATGCCCGCAAGGAGCGCCGGCATGACCTCAGAAGATGCGGGACTGACCCGATCCATCATCGCCAGCGCGGCCGATTCGTCCGCCCGCGACGACGTGCTGCGCGCGGTCTACGACGACCTCATCCGCATCGCCCGAGCCGAGCTTGGCCGACATCGCCGCGGGGAAACGCTCAATACGCGCGTGCTGGTCAACGAGGCCTATCTCAAGTTGTTCGAAGGACGCGGTGGCGTGTTCGAGAACCGCGTGCACTTCTTCGCGACCGCCGCGCGCGCGATGCGGCAGGTGGTGATCGACTACGCGCGGGCGCGTCTGGCGGAACGGCGCGGTGGCGGCGCCGAACATGTTTCGCTCGACGTGCTCGAGGGCGCGCCACTGCCGGTCGACGAACAAGCGGAGCAACTGGTCGGGATGGATCGCGCAATGGAAAAGCTCGCCCAACTCGACCCGCGTCTCGTGCAGGTCGTCGAGTTGCGCTTCTTCGCCGGCCTCGAAGTCAAGCAGATTGCCGACCTGCTCGGCGTGTCCGAGCCGACGGTCAAGCGCGACACGCGCGCCGCGAAGGCGTTCCTGCAAAAGGAACTCCACGCCGCCTGAACCGAACGAGGCGATCGTGCAAGTCGGCACACTAGAATGAGCGGATGAATACTGCTGCCCCGCTCGAACTGCTGCACACTGACGTCGACCTGCTTGCGGTCAACAAGCCCGCTGCGCTCGCCGTGCACCGCAGTCGCCTGGTCGGCACCGACGACGACTACCTCATGGATCGATTGCGCCTGCAGGTCGAGGGACCACTGCATGCGGTGCATCGACTGGATCGCGCGACCAGCGGCGTCCTGCTGGTCGCACGGCACTCCGCAGCGGCGGCCGAACTGGGGCGGCAGTTGATGGCGCGCACGGTCGGGAAATCCTATCTGGCGGCGGTCCGCGGCTGGCCGGCGGAGCAGGGCGAAATCGACTACCCACTGTCCGGCTCGAGCCTCCGCGGCGAGGCGAAACCGGCGCTGACGCGCTGGCGGCGCCTCGCCACCATCGAAGTGCCGATCGCACAGGGACGCTATCCGCAACAACGCTATGCGCTGCTCGAAGTTTCGCCCGAGACCGGACGCTACCGGCAGATCCGGCGCCATTTCCACCACGTCTCGCATCACCTGCTCGGCGACACCAGTCATGGCCGCGGCGACCACAACCGGCTGATCCGCCAGCACTACGGCGTGCACCGCCTGCTGCTGCACGCGTGGCGGATCACAGTGCGTCATCCTGCCACGGGCGAGTCGCTGCAACTGGAGGCGCCGCTCGATGCGGCGTGGCAGCGGCTGCTCGCCGCGTTTGGCTGGCTCGATGCACTGCCCTCACGTGGCGAATTCCAGGATCGCACGGCGGAGCCGGAGGGGCAGGTGGCGAGGACGGCGATCCCCCTGTAAAATAGGGCATGCGCATACTCACCGACGCCCTCACGTTCGACGACGTCCTGCTGGTTCCGGCCCATTCGGCCGTGCTGCCCCGCGATGTCGACCTCTCCACCCGGCTCACCCGCAACATCCGCCTGAACCTGCCGATCATTTCGGCGGCGATGGATACCGTGACCGAGGCACGCCTCGCGATCACGATGGCCCAGTGCGGCGGCATGGGCATCATCCACAAGAACATGACGGTCGAGCGCCAGGTCGCCGAAGTTCGCCTGGTCAAGAAGTTCGAGGCCGGCGTGATCCGCGACCCGATCACGGTCGAGCCGCTCACCTCGATCCGCGACGTCATGCAGCTGACGCGTCGCCACAACATCTCCGGCGTGCCGGTGGTCGATGGCGAACAACTCGTCGGCATCGTCACCAACCGCGACTTGCGCTTCGAGAAGAAACCGGAGGATCCGGTCAAGAACATCATGACGCGCAAGGAGCGCCTCGTCACCGTCAAGGAAGGCGCCGAGGACGACGAAGTGCTCGCGCTGCTGCACAAGCACCGCATCGAGAAAGTGCTGGTCGTCGACGACGCGTTCCGCCTGCGCGGGCTGATCACGGTCAAGGACATCCAGAAGGCGCGCGACAACCCGAATGCGTGCAAGGACGACCACGAGCGTCTGCGCGTTGGCGCGGCGGTCGGCGTCGCGGGCGATACCGAGCAGCGCGTAGCTGCCCTGGTCGAGGCCGGCGTCGACGCGTTGATCGTCGACACCGCGCACGGTCACTCGCAAGGGGTTATCGAACGCGTGCGCTGGGTGCGCAGGACGTTCCCGAAGATCTCGCTGGTCGCAGGCAACATCGTCACCGGTGAAGCCGCGCGCGCGCTGGTCGATGCAGGTGTCGACGCAGTCAAGGTCGGCGTCGGCCCCGGTTCGATCTGCACCACGCGTATCGTCGCCGGCGTCGGCGTGCCGCAGATCTCCGCGGTCGGGATGGTCGCCGAAGCGCTGAAGGGCAGCGATGTCGGCCTGATCGCCGACGGAGGCATCCGCTACTCGGGCGATATCGCGAAGGCGATCGCGGCGGGCGCGGACTGCGTGATGATCGGCGGCATGTTCGCGGGCACCGAGGAGGCGCCCGGTGAAGTCGAGCTGTACCAGGGACGCTCGTACAAGAGTTACCGTGGCATGGGTTCGCTCGGCGCGATGGAAAAGGGATCGAAGGATCGCTACTTCCAGGACGACGAAGGCGACACCGACAAGCTCGTGCCGGAAGGCATCGAAGGCCGCGTGCCGTACCGCGGCCCGCTGCGCAGCATCGTGCACCAGCTCGCCGGTGGCCTGCGCGCGTCGATGGGCTACGTCGGCTGCGCCACCATGGACGACATGCTCAGCAAGCCGCAATTCGTGCGCATCACTACTGCCGGGGTCCGCGAGTCGCACGTGCACGACGTGACGATCACGAAGGAAGCGCCCAACTACCGTCTGGATTGACCGTGCGCACGACGCCGATGCTTATCGCTGCGCTGCTTGGCACATTGTGCAGCACGGCCAGCAACGAACCACCGACGCAATTGCGCATTGAAGTCGACGGCAAACCGTATGTAACGACAGCGGGTGCCACAATCGACGCCGACGTCGGCGGGCGCCGCGTGAAGCTGCGCGTCGAGGAGTTGCCCTGGCGCCGTTTCGCGCAAGGCGGGTTGCAGTTCGACTACCCGCGACACTTCCCCTGGGAGTCCGATCCGTCGCCGCCGCGCAGTTGGACGCTCGACGGCAATGACGCCGTGATCATGGTGTTCGACAACACTCTGCCGAAGCGCAAGGCCGAGGATCTTGCCGGCGACATCGAGAAGGCCATCGCGCGCGGGGCGCACGTCGAGCGCTCGAAGGCCGTCCTGCGTACCGACAAGGCCGGCATCCTGACCGGGGTCGTTTCGACCATG
Organism: Dokdonella sp.; assembly: GCF_044227025.1. Lineage (GTDB taxonomy): Bacteria > Pseudomonadota > Gammaproteobacteria > Xanthomonadales > Rhodanobacteraceae > Dokdonella_A. The sequence continues at coordinate 358,233 of NZ_JBGAFX010000002.1, forward strand.
GAGGTCGCGGGCAGTCCCTTCAGCAACGAAGTTTTCGTCCTCGGCAAGGGCGACCTTTCCTGGCTGCTCGTGTTGCAGGACGCGCTCGGCGACGACGGAGCCCACAGTTCCGAATACACCGAGATGCGCAAGCGCCTCTCCGCAACCCTGGAGTTCTGACCCTTGGACCGCATCCACCGGGACCGCATCCTCATTCTCGACTTCGGCGCGCAGTACACGCAGTTGATCGCGCGCCGCGTGCGCGAGCTCGGCGTCTACTGCGAGATCTGGGCCTGGGACCATGACCCGGCCGAAATCGCCGCGTGGGGCGCGAAGGGCATCATCTTTTCCGGAGGCCCGGAGTCGACCACGCTCGCCGACGCGCCGAAGGCGCCGCAGACTGCATTCGACAGCGGCCTGCCTATCCTTGGCATCTGCTACGGCATGCAGACGATGGCGGCGCAGCTCGGCGGTGCGACCGAAGCAGCCGACGCGCGCGAGTTCGGCCATGCACGCGTGGAGATCGTCGCGAAGGATGCGTTGCTCGCGGGCCTGAGCGACCACGCGCCGGCGTCCGCGCTCGATGTCTGGATGAGCCATGGCGACCACGTCGCCGCGGCACCACCCGGCTTCGTCGTGACCGCGAAGACCGACCGCATCCCCGTAGCCGCGATGGCGAACGAAACGAAGCGCTGGTACGGCGTACAGTTCCACCCGGAAGTCACGCACACGAAGCAGGGCAGTGCGCTGCTCAAGCGTTTCGTGACCGAAATCTGCGGTTGCGCGACCCTGTGGACCGCGGCCAACATCATCGAGGACCAGATCGCCCGCGTGCGCGCACAGGTCGGCGACGATCGCGTACTGCTGGGCCTGTCCGGCGGCGTCGACTCGTCGGTCGTCGCCGCGCTGCTTCATCGCGCGATCGGTGATCGCCTCACCTGCGTGTTCGTCGATACCGGACTGCTGCGCTGGAAGGAAGGCGACCAGGTCATGGCGACGATGGCCGAGCATATGGGCGTGCGCGTGATCCGCGTGAACGCGGCGGACCGCTACTACGTCGCGTTGGCCGGCGTCGCCGATCCCGAAGCGAAGCGCAAGATCATCGGTCGCCTGTTCGTCGAGGTGTTCGACGAGGAGTCGCACAAGCTCGAAGGCGTGAAGTGGCTCGCCCAAGGCACGATCTATCCCGACGTGATCGAATCGGCCGGCAGCAAGACCGGCAAGGCCCATGTGATCAAGTCGCACCACAACGTCGGCGGACTGCCCGAACAGATGAAGCTCAAGCTGGTCGAACCGCTGCGCGAGCTGTTCAAGGACGAGGTGCGGCGCATCGGCGTCGAGCTCGGCCTGCCGCGCGAGATGGTGTATCGCCATCCGTTCCCGGGTCCCGGCCTCGGCGTGCGCATTCTCGGCGAAGTGAAGCGCGAATACGCCGACATCCTCGCGCGGGCCGACGCGATCTTCATCGAGGAACTGCGCAAGGCGGGTCTCTACGATCGAACCAGCCAGGCGTTCGCGGTGTTCCTGCCGGTGAAATCGGTCGGCGTCGTCGGCGACGCGCGCGCCTACGAATGGGTCATCGCGCTGCGCGCGGTCGAGACGATCGACTTCATGACGGCGCACTGGGCGCACCTGCCCTACGATTTCCTAGGACTCGTCTCTAACAGGATCATCAACGAGATCCCGCAGGTTTCTCGCGTCGTCTACGACATCAGCGGCAAGCCGCCCGCGACGATCGAGTGGGAGTAGGCGAGGGCACCATGACGGAGCATGTCCCGGTCGCCGCGGACGATTCCAGCAGCGAGGCGGATCGCGCCTGGATGCGCCGCGCGCTCGAACTCGCGCGGCATGCCGAGGCAAGCGATGGCGAGGTGCCGGTCGGCGCGCTCGTCGTGCTCGATGGCGAAATCGTCGGCGAAGGCTGGAACCGCAACATCACGCTCGACGACCCGACCGCGCATGCGGAAGTCCAGGCATTGCGCGATGCCGGTCGACGCCGCGGCAACTACCGGCTGCCGGGTGCGACGCTATACGTGACGTTGGAGCCATGCGCGATGTGCGCCGGCGCGATCGTTCATGCGCGCATTGCGCGCGTCGTTTACGGCGCGAGCGATCCGAAAACCGGCGCCGCCGGCAGCGTGTTCGACGTGCTGCAGCACGAACGTCACAACCATCGCGTCGGCGTGACGCGAGATGTGCTCGCGGACGAGTGCGGCGATTTGCTGCGGCAGTTCTTCCGCAACCGGCGTTGACCCTGCTGGCGCCCGCGAACGCGGGCGCCGGGGGGCAGGTTGCCTTACTGCACGACGAGCTTGCCCTTCATCAGTGCGTAGTGGCCCGGGAACGAGCAGAAGAACTCGTAATTGCCGCCAGCCTTGAGCAGGCTGCCGGCGAACGTCGCGCTGGTCGAAGCGCCGCCACCGACGAGCGAAGTATGGGCGATCACTCGCTTGTCGTCGGCCGGCACATAGTTTGCGGCCACGCCCGCACTCATGCCGGCGGTCGCGACCGCCTGCATGTCGTCAGCCGCCGTGATCACGACATTGTGGCCCATCGCGGCGACCGGCATCTTGCCGGTGTGCGCGAGATTGATCGTGATCTTCTTGCACGAAGCCGAGACCGTGACTTCGGCCTTGTCGAACTTCATCGCATCGTCGCCCTTGATGTCGATCGAGCAGTTCTCGGCGTGCGCCATGCCGGCCGCGGCGAACCCGAGGAAAAGAAGTGCTGCACGCATTGTGGTGTCCTTGCAGGATGGATGGCGACGGAAACGATAGACGCTTCTGCGCGCGGAGGGATTGACGCGCGTCAAGGCGACGACGTGCATTCGGCGCCTGTTCATCGTAACGAGGATCCGGCGCCCCTATCGCTGGTCCAATTCATGATGGATCAGCACCACGCATTGCGACGCGAACAGCATCTTCGACCCCAACGATATCTTCCTCACGCCCTGGCGTTCGAGGCCGTGCAACGTCTTCTTCGGCATCGGGATGTGGTCGGTCAGCAGGAAACACGGATTGGCGTCGAATGCCTGCTCGCGGATCGGCGTGCCTTTCCTGTCCATGGCGAGCAGCTGGTGCGAGCTCGTGGCGAGTTCATGCACCAGCCGCTCGAAGCTCAGCGTGCGCACCGTTACACCGGGCTCCACCGTCCGCGACTCCTCCTTGGCCATGCCGACGGACGCATCGAGCGCACTGGCGACCTTGCCGAGCAGCGCCTGTTCGTGGAAGCCGCCGATGTCGTGCATCGCGCCGGCTTCGAAACGGATCGTGCGCGAGAAGTCCTGAGTGCTCTCCAGCACCAGATACACCACCACGTCCTCCCGATGCGCCTGCGCCGTGAAGATCGCGTTCATCAGGGTATGCGCCAGGATTTCCGCATGCGCCGGCCCGCCCACCGAAGCCAGCAGTTTGTGGCTGTCCGTGGGCGCCGCCCGCGCCCGGAGCACGAATGTCCGCATGCGGCGAATCAGTTGCTACGCGGCATCAGCGCAATCTCTGCAACGCAGCCGCTATGCCGCGGCCATAGGCCGGATCGGCCTTGCTGCAGTTGTCGATGTGGCGCTGCTTGATGAAGTCGGGCGCGTCGCCCATCGCGCGAGCCGTATTGTCGAACAAGACCTGCTGCTGCGCCGGCGTCATCAGCCGGAACAGGTCGCCGGGCTGCTTGTAATAGTTCGCGTCGTCGTCGCGGTAGTTCCACCAGTCGGCGTCTCCGTTGATCTTCAGCGGCGGTTCGCGGAACTGCGGTTGCTCCTGCCACTGGTTGAAGCTGTTCGGCTCGTAGTGGGGCAGGCCGCCGTAGTTGCCGTCCGCGCGTCCGGCTCCGTCGCGATGGTTGTCGTGCACGGGACAGCGTGCCGCATTGACCGGAATCTGGTGATAGTTGACGCCGAGGCGATAGCGCTGCGCGTCGGCGTAGTTGAACAGGCGCGCCTGCAGCATCTTGTCGGGCGAGACACTTATGCCCGGCACGAGGTTGCCCGGTGCGAACGCGCTCTGCTCGACGTCGGCGTGGAAGTTTTCCGGGTTGCGGTCGAGCTCGAACTCGCCGACCTCGATCAGCGGATAGTCGCCGTGCGGCCACACCTTGGTCAGGTCGAACGGGTGGTAAGGCACCTTCTCCGCATCCGTTTCCGGCATCACCTGGATATACATCTTCCATTTCGGGAAATCGCCGCGCTCGATCGCGTGGTAGAGGTCGCGCTGGCTGCTTTCGCGATCCTTGCCGACCAGCGCTTCCGCCTCGGCGTCGGTCAGGTTCTCGATGCCCTGCTGGGTGCGGAAATGAAACTTCACCCAGAACCGCTCGCCCTTCGCGTTCCAGAAGCTGTAGGTGTGCGAACCGAAGCCGTGCATGTGGCGGTACGATTTCGGGATGCCGCGGTCGCTCATCACGATGGTGACCTGGTGCAGGGCTTCGGGCAGCAGCGTCCACCAGTCCCAGTTGTAGGTCGCCGATCGCAGGTTGGTGCGCGGGTCGCGCTTGACCGCCTTGTTGAGGTCCGGGAACTTGCGCGGGTCGCGGATGAAGAACACCGGCGTGTTGTTGCCGACCATGTCCCAGTTGCCTTCCTCGGTGTAGAACTTCAGCGCGAAGCCGCGGATGTCGCGCTCGGCGTCGGCCGCGCCGCGTTCCCCGGCGACGGTGGTGAAGCGCGCAAACATTTTGGTTTTCTTGCCGACCTCCGAGAATATCGCCGCACGCGTGTATTTCGTGATGTCGTGGGTGACGGTGAAGGTACCGAACGCGCCGGAACCCTTGGCGTGCATGCGCCGCTCGGGAATCACCTCGCGCACGAAGTTGGCGAGCTTCTCGTTGAGCCACACGTCCTGCGACAGCAGCGGTCCGCGCGGGCCCGCGGTCAGGCTGTTCTGGTTGTCCGGCACCGGCGCACCGAACTGGGTGGTGAGATGGGTGACGGGACACGTCTTCCCAGTGTCGGTGGGCTTGCTCATGAGCACGGGCTCCCTGAGATTGGGTCGCCGCAAGTTAGCCCCGTTGCCGGCGAAAGGGAAATCGATTGATGCGAACGTAGCGATAGCCAGGAACGATAGGTTGCGTCGTCCAGCCGGAATTTTCAGGCATCAATATTATGCGCAATGCCTATTATGTAAAATATGATTCGCACTTCCGATGACCGGGCACGCCCATGTTTCATTCGCCCTCAAAAGGTCCACACGACCGCTCCAACCCAATCCGCATGCGAGGGCTGGCGCTGGACGAAGGTGGCGCCGAGGTAGCTGTACTCCCAGCTGATCGAGTCGGTCCAAATGCGGCTGGCGTACAGGTTGATGTCGCCGAAGGCATAGCTGACTCCGACGCTGGCGTACCGATAGCTCGATTCACCTTTTCCCCGCGGGATCGACAGGCCCAGACCCGCGTCGGCGGCGAGTCGACCGCCCAAGGCATGGTGGAACGTCGTCTCAACCGAGGTCGCCCAATGCGACTTGGAACCTTCCGAAAAAGGCGCCATCGCGTGGGTGAAATACAGATCGCTTGCATTGGGCGACACGGCGATCGACACACGCCAGAACCCCTTGTAGCCGAGCGCAGCATTGACCTCGTCGTAGCGAAGGCCGTCGCGTCGTCCGCGGTGCGCGCCGTCGTAGTGCATGACGCCGACCTTGCCGCTCCAGCCAGCATCGAATTGCCAGTGGCGGTCGACGTACAGGGCGAGCTGCGCGTTCGTGCTGCGCCCGGCCAGTTGCACCCTGCTCGCCCCCGCACCCGCGATCCAGTTGTCGTCCACGCGACAGTGCACATCGACGATCCACGCCGGTTTGCCCCCGCCAAGGCTGATTCCGCGATAGACGTTGTCACTGCCGAGCCCAAGCGCGCCACCGCAATCGCCCGCGTGCGCGTCGAGGCATGCAAACCAGGCAAGAAACGCGGCAATTGGCAGCAATCGTCCGCGAATATGCGCCTTTTTTGCTTGCGGAGCGGGCATTCGTCCTCGGGACTGGGTCATGGCCTCTGAATGCACCATCCTAGCGTTTTCCACACCCCGGCCACCATTGCGCCCCTGGCCTGTTTGGGCGCAACCTTTTTCCGCCGTACGGGTACCTACGCCCGAGACGCGGACCCGGGACTTGCGTGAACCAGACCAGGACAGATCGTAGCCAGCGGGCGGACACCGCGGAATCGGAGCTGGACTGCCTGCGCGCTGTGGCCCAGCGCGACCGCGAGGCTTTCGAGTGGCTGTATCGCCGCTATCACGGCGTGCTGACGCGGTTCCTTGGCCGCTTCACGGCACGGCGCGACCTGATCGAGGAGATGGTCAACGAGACCCTATGGGTCGTCTGGCGCACAGCCGACAAGTTCCGCGGCGACTCCAAAGTCGGTACCTGGATCATCGGCATCGCCTATCGATGCCTGATGAAGCAATTGCGCGATCATCCCGCGGAACCGACCTACGGTGCCGGCGAGCGCGACCAGGAAGCGTTCTACGAAATCGTGCCGGACGAGAATGAAGCGAAGCAGGCCGAATTGCGCGACTGGGTGCAGCATGGCGTCGCCCTGCTTCCGCCCGAGCAGCGCATGACGATCGAGCTGGCGTACTACCTCGGGCAGTCCTGCGAGGAAATCGCCGGCATCATGAATTGCGCGGTGGGCACGGTGAAGGCGCGCATGTTCCACGCCCGCCTGCGCTTGCGCAACACGCTGCCGGCGATCGGCGGCGATCCGCTCGACACTTATTCGGTGCAGGGGTAGTCATGCAATCGCTGGAACACCGCCAAACCTGGGATTTGATCCCTTGGCTCGTCAACAGCACCGCCTCGCCGGTGGAGCGCGCGCTGGCGGAGGCGCACCTTGCCATCTGTGCGGACTGCCGCGACGAGTACGCGTTCCAGGCACGTCTCGGTGCCGGCCTGGGTGTCGAGATCGCGACTGAGGCATCGCCACAACCGGGTCTGGATCGGCTGCTCGCCCGCATCGACGCGGAGGTCACGGAGGGCGCCGCGCTTCCGCTGCGATCGCGTGCGCTGGGCGCACGCCTGAGCCGCATCCTCGCGGCGGCCGTTATCGTGCAGGCGATCGGCCTTGCTGCACTCAGCGGCTGGGCGCTCAACCGTTCTGCAAGCGAAGCGCCCTACCGCACGCTCAGCGCACCGGCCGTCGTCGTGCCCGACGCGACGATTCGTTTCGTTCCATCCCCCGAACTCAGTGTCGGGCAGTTGCAACGACTGCTCGCCGACAACGAGCTGCGTGTGGCAAGCGCGAACGAAGGCGGCACCATCCTTTCGCTTGCACCGGTGTCGACGCATGCGAGTGACTCCACCAGCGACGCAATCGCGCGCCTGCGCGCAACGCCCGGCGTGCTGCTCGCCGAACCCATCGCAAGGGAAGCGGATGCGCGATGACCATCGCCGGCTTGCGCAATGGCTCGTCCAGTGCCGGCTGGGCGTGCTTGCGTGCGGACTGATCGCACTCGCTGGCGCCGGCGCCAGCGCGGCGCCGCCGGCCGACACGACAGGCCAATCCGCAGCGCAGGATGCGCGCATGATCGTGGTGGCGATCCCTGACAAACCCGATCTGGCAATCGCTGCCGGCGCGACGCCGCGCGGGTACTCCGGCCTGCCCGACTATTCCGGCAGCGCGCGATCGCAGGCGGCGGCGAAACGGCTCGCCATGGACTATTCGTTGCGCGAGGTGTCGGCGTGGACGATCGACGCGCTGCACGTGCGCTGCATGCTGTACGAACTGCCGGCAGACGTGGATCGCGACGCCGCGCTCGAGCAATTGCGTGCAGACAAGCGCGTCGACCTAGCGCAGGCACTGCAGGAGTTCCAGACCTATGCAACGCCGTCCCCCGCAACTGCGGTCGTGCCTGCCACGTCCGTCGACCCCGCGGGCTACAACGATCCGTACGTCGGCCTGCAGCAGGGATTCTCGAGTATCGATGCGGCAGCGGCGCAGCGCTGGGCGAGCGGAGCGCGGATTGAAGTCGCGGTGATCGATACCGGTGTCGATGCCGCTCATCCGGACCTCGCGGGTCGCGTCGCATCCCAGCGCGATTTCGTGACGACACCGACCGAGGCTCCCGAGCGCGACCGCCACGGCACTGAAGTGGCGGGTGTCATCGCCGCCGTGGCGAACAACGGTGTCGGCATCGTCGGCATCGCGCCGGGAACACGCTTGCGCTCATTCCGCGCATGCTGGCCGGTCGCCGCCGGCAGCAGTGCCGCGCGTTGCAACACGTTTACCCTGGCGCAGGCGATCGGCGCCGCGATCTCGTCGGGAGCGCGGGTCATGAACCTGAGTCTTGGCGGCCCGTCCGACCCGTTGCTTGAACAACTCGTTGCGAAGGCGATCGAGCGCGGCATCATCGTGATCGGCGCCGTTCCGCCGGATTCTGGCACGACCGGTTTCCCGATCGACGTGGACGGCGTCATCGCCGTGCGCAGCAGCGACGCACCGGCCTCGCTGCGGCCATCCCTTGCTGCTCCCGGGCGCGACATCCTCACGCTCGAACCCGGCGGGCACTACGACTACGCCTCGGGCAGTTCGCTCGCGACGGCACACGTAACAGGCACCGTCGCCCTGTTGCTCGAACTCGATCCGCGCCTCGCACCCGCATCGTTGTTCGCCCTGCTGAGCGATTCAAGCCGCGGCGAGGACTCGTCCATCGATGCGTGCGCGGCCATTCGCACGCTGACGCGGAAAGGAGTAGCCTGCAATGAAGTCATCGCCAGCCGGGGACTGCGGCATGCGGGCCACTGATGCAGTCTGGCACCTGCTTGCGGTGCTCGCGTTCGGATGCGCGACACTACCGCAGGCGTCTGCGCAGCAGTCACGCGAGCAACTGGCGCGCCAGTTGCCTTCCAGCACCCTCACCGGCGCAGATGTCGCCGCCGGTTCGGCCTTGCGGCCAGCTCCAGGCTTCGCCAACGCAAAGGTCGCCGAAAATCCACTTGCCAGTGGCGCGACCGCGGTCGGAGAACGAACCTGCATCGCCTGCCATCAACTCGAAAGCGAGCACTTCACGCATACCTTCCATGCGCTGGGCCTGCACGCTGCGAACAAGGCCGACGCGTCGATTCCGGTGTGCGAGACCTGCCACGGCCCCGGCTCGGCGCATGCGAAGGATCCGAATGCGAAGGGTCTCATCATCGGCTACACCAAGGGTTCTGGCACGCCGATCGAAATGCAAACCAAGACCTGCCTCGCCTGCCACGAGGGCGGTCCGCGCGACCACTGGTCCGGCTCGGTGCATCAACGCAATGGCCTTTCTTGCAGCGATTGCCACAACCCGATGGCGAAATTTTCCGCCGAAGGCCTGATGGCGAAGGCATCCATCAACGACACCTGCGCGCAATGCCATCGCGACGTGCGGCTGCAGTTCAACCGCCGTTCGCACATGCCGCTGCCGGAAGGCCAGATGAGCTGCGACGACTGCCACAACCCGCACGGCTCGATCACCAGCCCGTTGCTGAAGACGAACACGGTCAACGAGACCTGCTACCAGTGCCACGCGGAGAAGCGCGGACCATTCCTGTTCGAGCACGCACCCGTGCGCGAGAGTTGCCTCAACTGCCACACGCCACACGGCTCGAACCAGCAGACGCTGCTGGTCGCTCCGATTCCGTTCCTGTGCCAGCAATGCCATTCGGGATTACGCCATCCGAACGACTTGCATACGCCGGACTCGCTGGCGACGGGCTTGCATCCCGATGAGCGCGCGATGGGGCGTGGCTGCATCACCTGCCATGCGAACATCCACGGCTCGAACGCGCCGTCCGGTCCGAAGTTCCACGAATAGCCGCGGGAGGACGATCCATGCGCATGCACCGACGCTGCCGCCCGCTGCCGCTCGCCTTAGCAATCGCCATCGCCCTGCCGGCATGGGCCGACAGTGGGGTCGGCGTCGACACATGGCGTGCGAACAAGCTGGATCCCGCCGCCGGCGCGACCGTGGCTGGTTGCGACGAGCATGGAACATCGTGGCTCGAGGCGGGCGTGCATCGCGGCCCTACCGGTCACCTGTACGAATGCCCTCCTCCGCCGGTGCAGCCGACTGGGCATGGTGAATGGCAGGGCTACGGCGTGCTGCAGATCGGTGCGGTCGCAACCAGCGGCGATGACGAAAACGCATTGTGGAATCGCTACGTCGACTGGGACAGCGGCCTGATCCTCGCCTTGCTCGACTACAGCATCGAACGTGCCGACGACGGCAGCTACGCGAGCGTACGCGCCAGCCGCATAAGCGATGACGACGAGTACTACCAGGCCGTGTTCGGTCGCGCGGGCAGCTACAAGGTGCAGGCGTTCCTGCGCGACTTGCCGAACGTGCTCACGAACAACGCCCGACCGATCTGGAACGGCGTCGGTGGCAACCGCCTGACCCTGCCGAGCAGTCTCGTCGCGGGCGGCAGCACGGCCGCCGAGGTCGCCGCCGTTTCCGCTGCGACGCCGGGACGCACGCTCGCCGTCACGCGCGAGAAGCAGGGACTCGGTTTCAGCATGTTCCTCACGCCACAATGGAGCGCCTACGCGAACGCGAGCGATGAACAGCGCAAGGGCGCACGCGCATTCGGCGGCCCGTTCTTCTTCAACTACCCGTTCCCGGACAATGGCGGCGTGTACGAGACGGTCAAGCCGATCGACGACTCGACCATCAACCTCAACGGTGGCCTGCGTTTTGTCGGCACGCTCTGGCGCATGGACTTCGGCTACAGCGGTTCGTTCTACCGCGACCGATACACCCGTTTCACCTGGGAAACGCCCTATGCGCTGTATCCGGTCGTACCCGGCGGGGTATCGGCACCGTTGACGACCGGCCAGTTCTCGACCGAGCCGGACAACGACTACCACAACCTCAAGGCCGCATTCACGCGCAAGCTGCCTCTGAACGGCGAGTTGTCGTTGACGGTCTCCGCCGGCCGCATGAGCCAGGACGACACCCTGATCGCGCCGGTCGACTGCCAGGGCGTGTTCGGCATCGGCCTCGGCGGCAGCCTCGAGCTCGGGCCGCAGAATCCGTTCCTGTACGACTGCGCGCGGTGGAACTCGCCCGCGGCGCTGTCGCGCACGTCGGCGGACATGCGCATCGACACCAGCCTGGTCGATGCGCGCATCATGCTGCAACCGGGCACCGACGTGACCCTGCGCGGTGGTCTGCGCTTCAATCGCGAGGATTACCGCAACACGTACCTCGCGTGGAATCCATTGACTGGCCAGTACGGCTACGTCAGCGAAAACGGATCGCAAGGCAGCGTCGTGCCCGGCGAATCCGGCATCTGGGATCCGTTCGGCAGCGCCTCGGTCATCACGCGCGTACGCAGCCTGCCGCTCGACATGCAGACGACCGAGGCGACGCTCGGCGCCGACTGGAAACTCGGCCTGCACGACACGCTCGGTGCAACCCTGGTGTTCAACCGCTACGAACCGACCCATCGCGAACGCAAAGCCGTCGACGACGGCAGCATCAAGCTGACCTGGGTCAACCGGGCACTGGACTGGCTCACCCTGCGCGCGAACGCGACGTGGCTGCGCCAGAACGGCGACCGCTACGAGTACGATCCGTACGAGTTTACCTATTCGATCTCGCTGCCTGGTTTTGTCGCTCCCCCCAATGGCGTGCCCGCGCACACCGTCGCGGACTTGCGCAAGTACGACGTCGGCAGCCGCACCGAAAACAAGATCGACCTGATGGCGACGGCGACGCCGCGCGACGACATGACGATCAGCGCGTCGCTGCGCGGCGACTGGAACGCCTACGACGCGACACTCGGCCGGCAGCGCTACGACACGCTCGGCTTCACGGTGCAATGGGAGTGGCAGCCGGCGCCCGGCAACATCGCCAGCCTGTATTACGGCTACGACCGTTCACGATTGCGCCTCGCCAACGTCAACGAGATCAACGACAGCGGCTCCGACCCGAATCTCGGCGGCGGCACCTACGCCGGGATCGGTCGCTGGTGGGTCGACGACGAGCAGAGAAACCACAACGCGGGCGCGACTTTCAGCCATGATTTCGGACGCGTGCGGCTCGACGCGAACTGGAACTACCTGTACGCGCGAGGACTCACCGACTACCGTTTCGCGAGCGCGGCGGCGCTGGCCTGGGGTGACGTCGCGCCGGGTGATGGCCCCGGCAGCGGAGTGTTCCCGGCGATGACCTATCGCGTCCATTCGCTGACTGTCGGCGTACGCATTCCGCTGAACGAGCGCATCGCTCTGCGCTTGTTCGACTACTACGAGCGTGGACGCATCAGTGACTGGCATTACCTCGGGTTCGAGGGCGGGCAAGTGATCGACCATCGCGTCTACACCGATGGCGGCCCGCAAGGCTACAACGCCAATCTCGTCGGTCTCCTGCTCGACGTTCGGCTGTGAGGAGCGCGCGATGATCCGCCCGGGCTTCATCTGCAATCTGCTGCTGGCATCGGCGTCCCTGCTCGCTTGCTCGGTCGCCAGCGCAGGCGACCTGCTCGATCTGCGTCGCGTCGCAGCGTCCAGCGGGGATGCCGTCGCGGGCAAGGCGAAGGCGGCGATCTGCAGCGCGTGCCATGGTCCGCTCGGCCTCTCGCCGGTGCCACTGTTTCCGAATCTCGCCGGACAAAAGGCGGACTACCTCTACTGGCGTCTTGTCGCCTTCAAGCGCGCGAACAATCCCGCCTCGGCAATGACCGCGCAGGTCGCGAACCTGGACGATGCGACGATGCATGATCTCGCCGCATGGTTCGCGAGCCTGCCCGCTGCCGCACCGGCTGCCGTAGCCGGCAACGAGCGCATCGCGCGCGGTGAATCGCTCTACCTCGAAGGCGATCCTGGGCGCGGCATACCGCCCTGCCAGGGTTGCCACGGCGTCACCGCGACGGGCCATCCGCTTGCCCATGAGGATGCCAGCCGGCGTGTCTACCCGGCACTGCGCAACCAGCACGCTGCCTATCTGATCCATCGCCTCGAGGATCTGGCTGCCGAAACGGACGTTCATACGAGTACTGTCAAGATCATGGCGCCGATCGCGCGCACGCTCGATCCGGATGCGATTGCGGCACTCGCCGCCTGGCTCGAATCGGGAGCACCCTGAGTCACCCGCGCGGCCGCGCAACGCACGTGGCTGCAATCCTCGGCGACGATGTACGTCGCCATCACGACAAGTCCCCCAACCACGGGGCAAACACGGAGAACGACCCATGCGCATCCTTCCCTACCTGCTCGCCGCTGCATCACTGCTCGCATTCGCGACACACGCCAAGGCCGTCGACCACGTGGTGCATGTCGGCGGAGCCGGGCTGGTATTCACGCCGTCGAGCATCGAAGCCCTGGTCGGCGATACCGTCACCTTCATCAACGACGGCGGATTCCACAACGTCGCCTCGGATGCCGGAGCGCCGATGACGTTCCGTTGCGCGAATGGTTGCGACGGCGATGCTGTCGGCCCGGCGGACGGAACCCCCTCGGGCACCGTGGGCTGGACCGCAACCATCACGATCTCCCCGGCAGCCGCTCATTCCAGCATCGGCTACCATTGCGAGGTCCACGGCCAGACCATGTCGGGAACCATCTCGGTGACCAATCCGGTCGACCTGCAATCGTTCGATATCGACTGAAGCGGGCTTGTCCGGGCGCGCAGGACGCGCGGCCCGGGCGGCACCTTGCCGGCCCCGGAAGGCCGTTTTAGGGGTCGTTGCGCACGGCCTGCCGGGCACTCTTCCATTGCCAGACAAATTCCCTTACAATTCCGCGCTTTCCGCGTTCAGAAACTGTTGCGAGGCGTTCCATGAAAGTGCTGTCGTCCCTCAAGTCCGCAAAGAAGCGCCATCGCGACTGCAAAGTCGTGCGTCGTCGCGGCAAGGTTTTCGTGATCTGCAAGAGCAATCCGCGTTTCAAGGCGCGCCAGCGCTGAGAGCCATTCAGCTCCTGGTCGCAGAAGAAAGGGCCGCGCAAGCGGCCTTTTTTCTTGACAACAATGCCGCCAAAGCGGGGACACGGCGCGTCTTTTCGGTGACTCAAGACGCTGGAATACCCGCATCGCTCGCCCCTCCAAGACCACCTGCGGGTGCATCGCCGGAGGAACCCCGAATTGCCGGCTGCGACGCTCCGATCAATCTGAAGCCGCAGTCATGGAACCGTATCCCGGGTTCTGTTAAAAAGGCTCCTGCGGGTGTGGGAATCCTCGCAGTTCCTCCTTTCCCTACAAGGATTTGAGCCATGTTTGTGAAGTTTGTTCTCGCGACGGCAGCTGGCCTCGCGGCCGCAACCTTGCTCGCCCCGGCGGCGCATGCCGACACGCTCGATACGGCGTCCGTCAAGAAGCACCACCGCCATCACCGCGGCTCCAACGCGAACGAAGGTTCCAACCTTCCGAGCCGCGGCATGAGCATGGCCCAGGTCGAGCAGCGCTTCGGCGCTCCGAGCGAAAAGCTGGCGCCAGCCGGTGGCGACACGCGCCGCCATCCGACCATCAACCGCTGGCGCTACAACGGCTACACGGTGTACTTCGAACGCAGCCGCGTGATCCACAGCGTGGTCGACGAGGCCGAAGCAGCCGCACCGAAGTCCTGATCCCGATGCCTCCCGCGATGCGCCTGCCTGCGGAATGGGAACCGCAGGCCGGCGTTGTCATTGCGTGGCCCCATGCGGATACGGATTGGGGCCCGCGCCTGCCGCGCATCGAGCGCGCGTACGTCGAGCTCGCCGCCGCGATTGCGCACTTCGAACCCGTGCTTGTCTGTGTCGCCGATGCAGCGATACGCGAGCGCGCGCACCACCTGCTGGCCGGCGCCGGAGTCGATCCGGCGCGGCTGCACTTCGTCGAAGTCGCCTACGACGACACCTGGCTGCGTGATTCCGGGCCCCTCAGTCTGGTGGGCGCGTCCGGCTTCCGCCTGCTCGATTTCCGCTTCACCGGGTGGGGCGGCAAATTCGAGGGCAGTCGCGACGACCGGCTGATCGAAACCCTCATGGCCCGCGGGGTATTCCGCGCGGCCGAACGGCGCAGGATCGATTGGGCGCTCGAAGGCGGTGCGATCGAGGTCGACGGCAACGGCACCCTGCTGACGACCTGGCGCTGCCTGCATCAGCGCCACCCGCACATGAGTCGCGAACAGATGACCGCGTTGCTGCTGGACACGTTCGCGGTCAGTCGCGTGCTCTGGCTCGAACACGGCTATCTCGAAGGCGACGACACCGATGCGCACGTCGACACGCTCGCGCGCTACGCACCCGGCGGCGCGATCGTGTTCCAGACCTGCGACGATCCCGCCGATCCGCACCATGCGGAACTCGCGCGCATGCGCGACGAGATCGCAGGCCTGCGCAACGCCGACGGCGAACCCTATCGCCTGCACCCGTTGCCATGGCCGCGCCCGATCGTGGACGAGAACCGTCGGCTCGCCTCGTCGTATGCGAATTACCTGATCGTCAACGGCGGTGTCGTGATGCCTTCGTACGGCGACCCCGCCGATGCGCAAGCGGCAAGCGTGATCGCCGCCGCGCATCCCGGTCGCGAAGTGGCGATGGTCGATGCACGCGAACTGATCTGGCAGAACGGCAGCGTGCATTGCCTGACCATGCAACTGCCTGCCGGCCTGCTCGCCTGATTGCAGACGATCAGGCCTCCTCGGATTGCCCGGTCGCATCGATGAGTTCGAGCCGATAGGTGCCTCGGCCAGCCTGCTTGGCCTGATACAGCAACGCGTCGGCACGCGCGACCAGCCGCGCCGCGCCCAGAGGACAGGCATGGCAGGCGGCGACGCCGATGCTGGCGCCCATCGTCAAGGTCAGGTTCTCGCTGCGCAATTCGAACGGACGCGACATCGCCAATACCAGTTTGGTGGCGATCGCGCGCACTCGCTCGACGTCGGGAATGCCCTCCATGACGACGATGAATTCGTCGCCGCCTAGACGCGCGACCGCGTCCGATGCGCGCACGTTTTCGCCCAGTCGCGTGGCGAACGCGCGGATCAGGGCATCGCCGACCGCATGCCCGTGGGTATCATTGACCTGCTTGAAGCGATCGATGTCGAGATAGAACACCGACAGCAGCCATTCCTTTTCGCGCGAACGCTCGATTGCGGATTCAAGACGCTCGTAGAAGCCGGCACGATTGATCAGGCCGGTCAGCGGATCGATGCGCGCCAGATGGATCAGGCGCCGCTCCTCGCGCTTCTTCGAGGTGATGTCCTGCACCATCGCATGCACGCCGATCACGCGGCCGTCCTTGTCGGCGGTTTCCGGGATGAAGGTGATTTCGACGCACTGGTAGTCTTCTCCGTCACCTTCCTCGTCCTCGAACACGACACGCTCGCCGGCGAGCGCGCGCACGAGCCAAGGTTCGCGGCGTGCATAACGTTCTTCGCCGAGTACGTCGCGCACGTGCGCGCCGACGATGCCGTCGTCAGCCGCGGAATAGGCACGGCGGAACGCCTCGTTGGCGAACACGAAACGCAGCTGTGCATCAACATAGGCGATCTTGACCGGCAGCGTGTCGGCGACCGTGCGCAGGCGCTGTTCGCTCCGCTGCAGCGCCTGCTCGACCGCGCGCATCGCAGTGATGTCCTGCGCGTAGCCCATCACGTAGGCGGAGCCGTCGGCGTCGGTGTAGCGACGGTTGCGGTATTGCCAGACCAGCTCGGTGCCGTCGCGATGCTGCACCCGCACCTGGCCGGCATCCTCGTCGCCGTTCGCGATGCGTTGCAGGTACTGGTCGATGAGGAAGCGCAGGTGCGGCGCGGCAAGGTCACGCAGCGGCGTGCCCAGCAGCTCGGCGACGCTGCGTCCGAGCGACGCCGCCGCCGCCGGATTCACCGACAGCAGGGTTCCGTCCAGTTCGTGGATGAAGATGAAGCCGGGACTGTGTTCGAAGAAGTCGCGAAAGCGCCGCTCGCTCGCCTCCAGCGCGCGCATCGCGCGACGCTCGGCGGTCACTTCGCGCACGCGCAGCAACACGACTTCGCGCCCCCCGAGTTCCGTGCGTTGGGCGAAGGATTCGACCTCGATCTCGCGCCCGTCCTTGGTACGGTGGCGTCCGACCACCGTGCGTCCGGAAGGCGGCAGTTCGGACGAGGCGCTGCCGCGCGGAAGCAGGTCGGCGAGTTCCATCGTAGCGAACTCGCGTTCCGAGTAGCCGTAGGTTTCGACCGCCGCATGGTTGGCGCTGAGAAACTTCAGTGTCTGCGGATCGCAGATCCAGACTGGATTCGCATCGAGGTCGAACAGCGTTCGCAGGGTCGCATCCTGGCTGCGTCTCTGATGCAAGCACCGCGCGCGTTCGATCATCAGATGCAAGGCGTAGCCCAGCAGGTCGGCGCGCAACTCCGGCAGCACCAGGGCCTCGTGCGCGCCGCGCGCATGCGCGAGATCCAGCAGGCTCCGGTCCCGACGGCGGCTCAAGGCAAGGATCGGCGTGTCGCCTGCGCGCGCCCCAAGCTTGGCGAGATCCTCGATCTGAGGAGCATTGTCGACAGCGGCCACGATCGCATCGAAGCTCTTGTGGGCGAGCCGCGCGATCGCTTCGTGGATGCCCGGGCACTGCGTGATGCCAGCGCCGACACCAGCCAGCAGTGAACGGACCAGAGCCTCCTCGTCGTCGCTGGCGACCAGAAGAATCTCCAGCGATTCGTCCGGACTATCACGGGGTTCGGTCATGCGACCTTCCTACACTGCCGCGCCGGCTTCCACAACTGGTGATGCAGCGGGCCGGCGTCGAGCGGCACGGACGAGCACCGGGCCTGGCATGCTTCCGGTCGACGATCCGCGCTACCATGAACGATTCGGATTTCCACCCTGACCCATGCCCTCGAAAACCCTCAAGGTAGCCCTGCTGCAGGAGACCGATCGCGGCAGCCGCGAAGCGAACCTCGACGCGATCGAGGCCGGCTTGCGCGAGGCGGCCGGCGCCGGCGCCGGCCTGGTGCTGCTGCAGGAATTGCACAACGGTCCCTATTTCTGTCAGCACGAGCACGTCGACGAGTTCGATCGCGCGGAAGCCATTCCCGGGCCGAGCACCGAGCGGCTTGGTCGCCTTGCCGAGGAACTGGGCCTGGTGATCGTTGCCTCCCTGTTCGAACGCCGCGCGGCCGGCCTGTACCACAATACCGCCGTGGTGTTCGATCGCGCCCGTGCGATCGCCGGAAAATACCGAAAGATGCACATTCCGGACGACCCGGCCTTCTACGAGAAATTCTACTTCACGCCGGGCGACCTCGGCTTCGAGCCGGTGCAGACCTCGGTCGGCAGGCTCGGCGTGCTGGTTTGCTGGGACCAGTGGTATCCGGAGGGCGCGCGGCTGATGGCGCTCGCCGGCGCTGACCTGCTGCTCTATCCGACCGCGATCGGCTGGGACCCGGCCGATGCACAGGATGAGAAGGATCGCCAGCGCGACGCGTGGATCACCGTGCAGCGCGGCCACGCCATCGCCAACGGCCTGCCCCTGCTCGCCTGCAACCGCACCGGCTTCGAGCCCGCGCCGGACGGTGCGCGCGGCATCCAGTTCTGGGGTTCGAGCTTCGTCGCCGGCCCGCAGGGCGAATTCCTCGCACGCGCGGCAACCGACCGGCGCGAACTGCTGCTCGTCGACGTCGATCTGGCGCGCAGCGAGAACGTGCGCAGGATCTGGCCATTCCTGCGTGATCGGCGCATCGATGCCTATTCCGACCTGATGCGGCGGTTCCGCGATTGAACGCGCCAGCCGCAGCAAGCGCCGGCTCCGTCGCCGCGAACGTAGACGAAGTGCTGGAGAGCCAGCCGATCGCGCGCGTGCAGCGTGGGGCCATCGAGTACGTCCTGCTCGGCACTGCGCACGTCTCGCGCGTCAGCGCCGACGCCGTGCGCGCGATGCTCGAACGCGAGTCGTTCGATGCGGTCGCAGTGGAACTGTGCGAGCCGCGCTACCAGTCGATCCGTGACCCGGAAGCGTTCCGTCGCCTCGACCTGTTCCAGGTCATCCGCCAGGGCAAGGTCGGCCTGGTCGCGGCGAACCTTGCGCTGTCCGCATTCCAGCGTCGGCTCGCCGAACAATTCGGCATCGAGCCGGGCGCCGAGATGAAGGCTGCAATCGATGGCGCAGACGTACGCGGACTGCCGATCTGGCTGATCGACCGCGAGATCGGCGTCACGCTGAAGCGCGCCTATCACAGCGTTGGTTTCCTCGACCGCATGTCGATCGTCGGCGGTCTCGGCGCGAGCGTACTCACGCGCGACGACGTCAGCGAGGACGAGATCGAGAAGCTCAAGGAAGGCGACCTGCTCGGCAGCATGTTCAACGAGTTCGCGCGTGAATCGCCGCAACTCTACGACGCCCTGATCGGCGAGCGCGATCGCTACATGGTCGCCCGCCTGCGCGAGCAGGCATCCGCGAGCTCCGCGCGGCGCGTGCTGGTGGTGATCGGCGCGGGCCATCTCGCCGGCATGCAACGCGAGCTGGCGAGCCAGAACGAGATCCCGCGGCCGCTGGTCGAGAAGCTCGCGAAAGTCCCGCCGCCGGCGCGTTGGCCGAAATGGCTCGCGATCGGCGTGTTCGTGGTGATCGCCGGCGCGATCGGCTTCGCGTTCACGCGCGGCACGCGCACCGGCGCCGACGCACTGCTTGCGTGGACGCTGTTTACCGGCGGGTTCGCGGCGATCGGCGCGATCGCGGCATTCGCGCATCCGCTCAGCGTGATCGCGGCGTTTCTCGCGGCGCCGCTGAAACCGTTTCGCCCGGGAGTGCCCGCGTCCGCCTTCAGCGCCGGCGTCGAGGCGTGGCTGCGCAAGCCGCGCGTGGCCGACTTCGACACCCTGCGCGACGATGTCGCGCACTGGAGCGGCTGGTGGAAGAACCGCATCGCGCGCACGCTGCTGAACTTCATGTTCGTCACCCTCGGCACCCTCATCGGCGAGTATGTCGCCGGCTTCCACATCATCAGGAACCTGCTGTGAACCCCGCACGATGAAATTGTCCACCCTCTTCAGCAAACCGCGCTGGCAATCCAAGGATGCCGCCAAACGCCGATCCGCGGTGGCCCACGACAACGACCAGGAGCTGCTTTCGAACCTGGGTCGCCTCGCACGCGAAGATGCCGATCCCGGCGTGCGGATTGCCGCGGCCAAGCGTTTGGCGGACCCGGGTGTCGTGCAGGGACTCGCCCATGACGACGCCGACGCCGGAGTCCGCGCGCAGGCGCGTGCCCTGTGGCTGGACCTTCTGACCGGAACGCATCCGGCCGCGCCCTCCGCGACCGAACGCCTGCGCCTGCTCAAAGCACAGGACGACGCCGAACTCGCCGAGCGCATCGCCTGCCACGCGAGCGAGCCGGAGCTGCGTCGCGCCGCGCTCGCGCAGATCAAGCGGCCGACCTTGCTGATGGACCGCGCGCTGGCGGATCGTGACGCCTCGATCCGCCTCGCCCTCGTCGAGCGGTTCGACGACGAGGCTACCCTCGAACGCCTCGCCGACCGCGCACGCAAGTCCGACAAGCAAGTTGCGCGGCGCGCGCGCGAACGCATCGAGGAACTGCGCCTGAATCGTGGCGACGCCGCCACCTTTGAACAGCGTGCGCGCCTGCTGTGCGAGCGCATGGAGCGGCTGCTGAGTGTCCCCGATCATGCGGATGCCGAACGCGAGATCGCCATCCAGTGGGCGCTGCTCTCGCACCCGGCCGCCGAGCCGCTGCATGCGCGCTTCCAGGCCGCCGTCGACCTGCTTGCCAGCAGCCGTGATCCCGCCGCTCGGGTTGCTGCTGCCGTTGCGCCTGCGACGGAATCCCCCGAAAGCGTGGTCGAAGCCAGCACCGAACCCGCGCTGCCGGCCGAGCCCGCGGCGTCGCCCGATCCGGCTGCGACCGTGGTGGCGCCGCTGATTGCCCAGGCGCGCTTTGCGGCATCGCTCGACGAAGCACAGGCGGCCCGCCGCCAGCAGCAGGAACAACAACGCGCGTTGCTCGCCGAGTTGGGTGAGCACCTGCATGCGTGCGCCGCGGCGCTGGAGTCGGGCGCCAGCGCGCAGGCGCACGCGAGCAAGGCGCGCATCGACGAGCTGCGCCGGCGCGTCGAAGCGCCCTTGCCGAAGGCGATCGCCCAGCAACTCGGCGAGGTCGACACACGCTACGCTGAACTCAGCCGCTGGCAGTTGTGGGCCGACCGCCAGCGCCGCCAGCAACTGTGCGGAGAGATCGAGGCGTTGCCGGAACTGCGCCTGCACCCGGACGCCGTCGCGACCAAGGTGCGCGACGCACAGACCGAGTGGTCACGCCTCGATGCCATCGAGGGCGCGACGGCCGCACGCGCAAGCGACCTGCATCGTCGCTTCCACGCCGCGTGTCGCGAGGCGCTCGCGCCGGCGCAGGGCTACTTCCGCAAGCGCCAAGAACTGCGCCAGTCGCAGTCGGCCGCTATCGCAGCGTTGCTGGCACGCGCAGCCGCGCTGGCCGAGGACAGCAGCGACTGGAGCGAGGTCGCCAACTTGCGGCGCGACACCGTCGAGGCATTGCGCGGCCTCGATCGCATCGAACCGCGCGAACGCAAGGCGCTGGCGCAGTCGCTGAAGACGCAGCTCACGGCGCTTGATGCGCGCATCGCGCGACGCGATGCGGAAGTCGAACGCGCGAAGGCAGCCCTGATCGCCGATGCGGAAGCACTCGCGGACGGCATGCCGCGCGGCGCCGTCGCCTCCGCACGCGAGCTGCAGAAGCGCTGGCAGGTTGCCGGCAGCGGGCGGCGCTCGCGTGACCAGGCGCAATGGAACCAGTTCCGCGCCGCGGTCGACCGCGTATTTGGAAAGCTCGACGCCGAACGCGCCGAGCGCAACGCGCGCGAGACCGAAGTGCGCGCGCAGGCGGAATCAGTCTGTGTGGAACTGGAGACCCTGGCCGGCGCAACGGAGCCGCCCGAGCGGGGAGCGATCGGCCGCTTGCAGGCCGCGTGGGACGCGTTGCGCCCGCGCGACGAGGACCTGCTGCGCCGCTTCGGCGAGGCGCAGGCGCGCCTGCGCGAATCGGCGCAACGGCAGGATCGCGAGCGACGCCACCTGCGCTTCCACCGCTGGCTCGAGCTCTATCGGGCGTGCCGTGCCGCGGAACTCGCGGACGGGTCGCCGGAGGCGCAGCACCGCTGGGCTGCGTTGACCGCGGATGCACCGGCCGACGCGCGCCTCGCCGGGCGCTTCGAACGCGCGACGACCGAGGGCCGCCGCCTGCTGCCTGCGGAACTTTCCGACGACGCGCACGTGGTCCTGGTCGAACTCGAAATGCTGGCCGGGATCGAGTCGCCGGCATCGGACCTGGACCTGCGTCGAAACCTGCAGGTCGAACGTCTTTCAACGCGCATGCGCGGCACGCAAGCGGCGGGCGTCAACGAGCAGCTGGATGCATTGCTGACGCGCTGGAGCGAACTGGAGCCGACGCCGGCGCACACCGATGAGCGCTTCGAGCGCGCGCTGCTCGCAGCGATCGAGTCGCTGCCGTGACAGGCGATCCGCTCCTGGCGACCTTCGCGCGCATGCGCGCGGCACATGCGCGCGAGCCGATGCCGACACGCGCCGAACGCGCGCGCCGTCTCGGCGCCCTCGAAGCCTTGATCGCCGACAATCGTGCGGCGATCGCGGAGGCGATCGCGGCGGACTTCGGTCGGCGCCCCGTCGAGGAAACCGATCTGCTCGAAGTGTTCCCGAGCCTGTCCGGCATCCGCCATGCGCGCGCGCACCTGCGCCGCTGGATGCGCCCGCGCCGCAGCTGGGCGGGTTTCTGGTTCCTGCCCGCGCGCATCGAGATCCGGCCCCAGCCGCTCGGCGTCGTCGGCATCATCGTGCCGTGGAACTATCCGCTCTACCTCGCCGCGGGTCCGCTCACCGACGCCCTGGCCGCCGGCAATCGCGTACTGCTCAAGCTGAGCGAATTGACGCCGGCATTCTCGACCCTGTTCGAGGAACTGGTCGAAAAGTACTTTGCCGCCGATGTCGTCGATGTCGTCAACGGCGACGCCGACGTCGCGCGCGCGTTCTCCGCCCTGCCCTTCGACCACCTGCTGTTCACCGGTTCGACCGCGGTCGGCCACGAGGTGATGCGCACCGCCGCCGCGAACCTGACCCCGGTCACGCTCGAACTCGGCGGCAAGTCACCGGCGATCATCGGACCGGATGCGCGCTTCGACCATGCGGTCGAACGCATCGTGCTCGGCAAGCTGCTCAACGCAGGCCAGACCTGCATCGCGCCCGACTACGTGCTGCTGCCACGCGAGCGCGAACGCGACTTCATTGCCAGCGCGAACGCGGTCGTCGCGCGGCTGTACCCGGATCTTGCTGCCAACCGGCAATTCGCCGGCATCGCAACCGAACGTCACCATGCACGCCTGTGTGCGCTGCGAGACGACGCGATCGCCGCCGGCGCGGTCGCCCACGCGCTGGCCGAAGCGCCCGCCGACGCACGCGTGCTCGCGCCGACCCTGTTGACCGGCGTCGACGATCGCATGGCCGTCATGCAGCAGGAAATCTTCGGCCCGTTGCTGCCGCTGCAACCGTACGACACGCTCGACGAAGCGATAGCGAGCATCAATGCACGGCCGCATCCGCTCGCGCTGTACGTGTTCGATGAACAACGTGAAACGGTTGAACGCGTGCTGGAGCAGACCCGTGCCGGCGGCGTGAGCGTCAACGACACGATCCTGCATATCGCCCAGCACAACCTGCCATTCGGCGGAGTCGGCGCGTCCGGCATGGGTGCCTACCACGGCGAGGACGGCTTCCGCACGTTCTCGCGCAGGACGCCGATCTTCCATCAGGCCCGTTTCAACCTGGTCGGCCTGCTGAATCCACCCTACGGCGCGAAGTTCAAGGCGTTGCTGCGGCTCCTGCTCGGCGGCCGCAGCGGGCGTCCGCCGTTCACGCGCTGAGTGCGGCTTGAACCGCACGAGCGCCTTGTGGGAGCAAGCCATGGTGCTTTCCGAAGGCTGAGGGCCGAGGGCTGAAAAGCATCGCGGCTTCCGCCGCTACCAAACATGATGTCTGCAGCAGCGCTCGCTGCGCGCGATCTACGGCAGCGCCGAGGTGCTCTCGCGCGGACGGACGATGACGCCCTTGCGCGCGTCGGCGATCACGTTGCGCATCCAGAGGCTCGCATCGTCGAGCAGCGAATAGATGCACGGCAACGCGAGCAGGGTCACGATGGTCGAGAACGTCAGCCCGCCGGCGATCGCGCGCGCCATCGGGAAGTACGGCGGCCCGTCGCTCCATGCCTCGGCGCCGCCGAGCGCGAGCGGCAGCATGCCGAGGATTGCGGTAGCCATCGTCATCAGCACCGGACGCAGTCGTTCCATCGCGCCGAGCACGAGCGCTTCGGTGCGCAGGTGGCCGTGGTGGCGCAACTGGTTGATGTGCACGATCATCACGATGCCGTTGTTCACGACCACGCCCATCAGGATCAGGATGCCGATGGCAGCCATGATCGAGAACGTCGTGCCGGTGAGCCAGAACAGCCAGAACACGCCGAAGATCGAGAACACGAAGGTGGTGAGGATCGCCAGCGGGTAGATCATCGACTCGAACATCGCGCACATCACGATGTAGACGAGGATGAGTGCGATCAGGGTGTTGAACAGCATCTGCTGACCGGCCTGGTCCTCTCGATCGAAACCCTGGCCGAAACTCCAGCGGTAGCCCGGCGGCAGCGCGACCGCGTTCATCGCCTTCGTGATCTCCTTGCGCGCATCGTCCATCGTCTGCTTCTCGGCGAGGTTCGCCGTGATCTTCAATGCAGTCAGGCGATCGACGCGCTGGATCGCCGATGCGGTCTCGTGCGAGTCAGTCCGCAGCATCGTCAGCAGCGGGACCTGCGTGCCGTCGGGCGCGCGCAACTTGAAGTCCGACAGGCCGGACAGGCTCTGCGTGTCGGCGCCCTGGAAGCGCAGCCATACGGGCAGCTGGCGGTCGTCCGCATGGAAATCCTTCAGCGGCATGCCGCGCAGGGCGATCTGGATGTAGTTGGCGACGGTCTGCGCATCGAAGCCGTATTGCTTGGCGCGGATACGGTCGACCTGGGTCGCGACCTCGCGGTCGCCATTGCCCTTCTCGGCGCGCACGTCGCGCAGGCTCGGCAGGTGCGACAGCACGGTGAGCACGTTCGGCGCGAGTTCGCGCAACTGGTCCATCGAATCACCGACCAGCGAGATGTCCACGCCGCCGCCGAGACCGCCGTCACCGTTGCCGTCGAAACCGACCTTGCCGGTCGCGAGCTTTGGCAGTCCCTTGCGGATGTCTTCCTTGATCGCCGACGCCGCGCGGTTGCTGCCGTAACCGAACAGGCCCTTGACCCACTCGACCACGCCGGGCTTCGGATCGGCGAGAATCAGGCGCGTCATCGCCTGTCCCTGCTCCGAGTACCACGAGTAGACCGAAGTGATCTCGAACTTTTCGCGGTTGTCGTTGAGGTACTTCTCGACCTTCATGATCTCGGGCTTGAGATCCTGCAGGCGATAGTTCGCGTTGAGTTCGTAGAACATGCGCATGTCGCGCGCCTCGCCGCCGCCGAAGAAGTCCATCTTCGTGTTCGTCATCGGCACGAAACTCGCGATCACCAGCCCCAGCACCGCGAGCATGGTCCAGCGCCGATGCGCGAGCGTCCACGCGACAACCCGGCCGTAGCGGTCACGCATGCGGGTAATTACGTTTTCCTGGCCGAGAAACTTCGGCGGCGGCATCTTCGACGCGAACATCGGCACCAGGCTGACCGCGACCAGCCACGAGGCAAGATGCGCGATCGACATCGCGATCGCGACCTGGGCGAGGAAGATCGAGATGTTGTTCACCTCGCCGAAGATGTTCGGCAGGAACACCACCACGCTCGACAACGTACCCGCGGCAATCGCCACGCCCACGACCTGGGTGCCCTGCACCGCGCAGTACCATGCCTTGTCGGGATATTTCTCGCGGTACTGGTAGATGCTCTCGACGACCACCACCGCATTGTCGACCAGCATTCCGACCGCGAGCAGCAGCCCCATCATCGACAGCACGTTGAGACTGATGCCGAAGAAGTACATGCAGCCGAGCGTCATCACGAAGCAGATCGGTATCGACAGCGACACCATCAACGTCGATGGCCAGTCGCGCAGGAAGAAGAACAGCACCAGCACCGACAGCAGCGTGCCTTCGAGTCCGGCCTTGCCGAGCTGCGACAGCGAGCCGGTCACGGCCTCGGCCTGGCTTTCCATCGCGTAGACCTGCATGCCCTTCAGCTCGGGCGAGGTCTGGATCCGTTTCACTTCGGTCATCACCGCGGTGCCGACGTCGACCAGGTTCGCGTTGCGCTCGCGTCGGATGTCGACGCCGATCGCCGGCTTGCCGTCGAGGCGACGCGCGAAGTCGACACGCGCCGGGCGCAGGGTCACCGTAGCAATGTCGCCGAGCTTGAGGCCCTTGGTGTCCAGCGGGACGGCGCGGATGTCGTCGAGGCTGCGCCACTGCCCCTGTGGTTGCACGCGGAAGCGCGTGCCGGCAGCACCGTCGACCTGGCCGGCCGAGATCGCGAAATTCGCGTTCGACAGCTTGTCGTACAAGTCGTTCAGATTGATGTTGTGCGCGGTCAGGCGGTCGGAGGACAGCTCGATCTGCACTTCCGGCTTGCCGATGCCGGAGATCTCCACGTTGGCGACACCGGGAATGCGTTCGAGCGGACGCTTGATCTCACGCTCGATCAATTCGTAGGCGTTGGAAAGATCGGCGCCGTTGGAGGCGATGCGCAGCTGCAACACCGGCTCATCCGACGTGGAGAACTTCTGCACGAAGTAGCGCTGCACGTCCGACGGCAGCTCGGCGCGGATCGCGTCGATCTTCTCGCGCGCCTGCACCGCCTTGATCGCGACGCTTTCGCCCCATTTGAACTCCATGAAGATCTGCGCCGCCTCCGCGTCCGAGGTCGAGTTCATGCGCTTGACGCCGGGGAGCGTCGCCAATGCCTCCTCGACCGGACGAGTGATCGTGCGCTCGATCTCGGCCGGGGTCGAACCCGGATACGGGATCTGCACGAACAGGAACGGCGCGTCGATGCTCGGAAACTTCTCGAGCGGCAGCCTGAACGCGGCGATCAGGCCGATCACCACCATCGTCACGAAGAACATGATCGCCGTGACGGGGCGCTTGAGGCTGAGCTCGGCAAGCGTCATGCGTGCTGTCCTCCGGCACCTGCCCCTTCGATCGGCAGCTCTTCGTCGGCACCCACGTGCTCGGCCTTGGCCCGATGACGCTCACCACGCGCGACGTACCACTGATCGCCGCGGCGATCGAGCAGGTCATACACGACCGGGATCACGACCAGGGTCAACAGCGTCGACACCGCGAGGCCGCCGATCACGGTCAGCGCCATCGGCGCGCGCACTTCGGCGCCTTCGCCCCAGCCGAGCGCCAGCGGCGCGAAGCCGATCAGCGTGCACAAGGTCGTCATCACGATCGGACGCAGGCGCGATTCGGCGCCTTGCGCGAGCGCCTCGCGCTTGGGCACGCCGGCCTCGCGCAACTGGTTCACGCGGTCGATCAGCACGATTGCGTTCTTCACCACGATGCCGACCAGCATGATCAGGCCGATGAAAACCACCACGGAGATCGCCGAACCGGACAGCTTGAGCGCGAGGATTGCGCCAACCGCCGCGAGCGGAATCGAGAACATGATCACGAATGGATGCAGCAGCGACTCGAACTGCGACGCCATCACCAGATAGACGAGGAAGATCGCGAGACCGAGCGCGAAAATCAGCGATTTGACCGAAGAATCGAGTTCCTCGCTCTGGCCGCCGACGCGAACCTTCACGCCCGCAGCAAGCGGATGCGTGGAAACGATGTTGTCGACTTCCTTGACCGCACTGGCGAGATCGCCGTCGCGCAGGTTCGCCGAGACGATCGCGACGCGTTCCTGGCTGACGCGATGGATTTCGCTCGGCCCTTCCGTTGCAAGGACGTCGGCGACCGCGGACAGGCGGATCGGCGTGTCGGCGCTCGACTGCGCCTGGTCGCTGAGCGTGTTGCTGCTGGCATTGGACGCGTTCCCTGCCGCGCCCGTCGTCGTTGCAGAGCCGTTCTTCGCTGCGATGTAGCCGACCACCAGATTCTTGATGTCGTCGACGCCGTTGCGGTCCGCTGCCTGGGCACGCACCAGCACGTCGATCTTGCGGTCGCGGAAATCGTAGCGCGTGGCGACTTCGCCCTTTACCTTTCGTACGAGGCGGTCGGCGATTTCGCGCGTGGTGAGGCCGAGCGCAGCGGCACGATCCTGGTCGAAGCGGACCTGGATTTCCGGATAGCCGCCTTCGACCGTCGACTTCACGTCGGCGAAGCGCGGCGACGCCTTCATCAGTTCTGCGAGGCGCTGGCCACCCTTCGCGAGCGCGTCGAGGTCGTAGCCGCGGATCTCCACTTCGAGTGGCGCGGAGAAGCTGAACAATGCCGGGCGTGAAAACTTCACGCTCGCATCGGCGCGTTGCATGCCAACCCGCAGGCGGTCGATCTCGGCCGCCTCGATCGCCTTGCTGCCGCCATTCTTGAGCGCGATCGACAGGCGCGCGATGTTCTCGCCCGACTCGGTCGGATTCGCGTCCAGGCGCGTACCGGTGCCGGCGACGCCGTAGATCGACTCCACACCGGGATCCTTCGCATGCTTGGAAGCGATTTCGTTGACGACCTTGTCGGTCTCCACAAGCGGTGTTCCGGGAGGCAACGTCACGGTCATGTCGAAGCGGCCCTGTGCCAGTTGCGGGATCAGGTCCAGGCCCAGCGACGGCACCAGCGTGAGCGTCGCGAGGAATGCCGCTGCCGCAAATCCGAGCACTCGCCACGGATGTGCAAGTGCACTCGGCAGCGAGCGATGGTAGAACGCGGCGGCACGTTCGTACGGCCAGGTGACGACACGGCCGATCAGCCGCAGGACACGACCCGTGCCGCTGCCGCCACCGCGCGAACCGCCCACGAGGACGACACCAACCGCTCGTGGCGCCGTCTGGAACACGAAATCGGCAACACCACGCCCTGCCCTCACCAGTCCACGTCCGGCACGGTTGCTCGGCAACGCCGCGCGTTCGCGTGACGGCTCGTCCTTGTACGCAAGCGGCGAACGACCCTTGAGCGAGGCAAGCATCGGGATCAGGGTCATCGCGACGACCAGCGAGATCAGCATCGCGAACGTGATCGTCAGTGCCTGGTCGCGGAACAACTGGCCGGCAACACCCTCCACGAACACCAGCGGAAAAAACACCGCGACAGTGGTCAAGGTCGATGCGGTCACCGCCATTCCGACCTCGGCGGTGCCGCGCACCGCCGCTTCGAGTATCGATACGCCCTTCTCGCGCAAGCGCGCAATGTTCTCGAGCACGACGATCGAATCGTCGACGACCATGCCGGTCGCGAGCGCAAGGCCACCGAGCGACATCACGTTCAAGGAAAGGTGCAACTGGTCCATGAAGAAGAACGTCGCGATCAGCGAGACCGGCAACGACAGCGAGATGATGAACGTGCTCCAGGCGTCGCCAAGGAAAAAGAAGATGATCAGGATCGCCAGCACGCCGCCGATCAAGGCGTCTTTCTTGACGTCGCTGAGAGCGCCTTCGATGAACACCGACTGGTCCTCGATCATGCCGAGCGAAGTCCCGGTCGGCAGCGATTCCTTCAGCTTGTCGATCTGCGCCTTGACCGCTTTCGCGACGCTGACGGTGTTCGCGTCGCCTTCCTTGTAGATCGCCAGCTCGATCGCCTCGTGGCCGTCGATGCGCACGATCCCTTCGCGCTCCTTGTATCCCTGGCGAACATCCGCGATGTCCTTCAGGCGGATCGGCACGTTGCCGTCGATCTTGACCAGCATCTCGCGCATTTCGTCGAGGGTCTTGAACTGGTTGATCGTGCGCACGAGGAAACGCTGGCTGCCCTCGTCGATGCGGCCGCCCGACGCGTTTACGTTCTCGGCCTTAAGCCGCGTATTGACGTCGTTGATGTCGATGCCGAGGCGCGCCAGCTTCTGCTGGTCGATCGACACCTCGATCTGGTCCTCCAGGCCACCACCAACCTTGACCGCGGCGACGCCGGGTACCGGTTCGAGATGCTTCTTGAGATCGTCGTCGGCGAATCGACGCAGTTGCTTCAGGCGCGCCTCGCTGGTCTCGCCGGTGGCGGTCAGGCCAAGCCGGATGATCGGATCGGTCGACGGATTGAAGCGCAGCAGCAGTGGCTTCTTCGCTTCGAGCGGCAACTGGATCGTGTCGAGCTTGTCGCGCACTTCGAGGCTGGCCATGTCCATGTCGGTGCCCCAGGTGAACTCGAGCACGACGTCGGACTGGCTGGTGCGCGACACCGAATGCACCTTGCGCACGTTCTTGACCACGCCGATCGCTTCCTCGATCGGCTGGCTGATCAGGTTCTCGATCTCGAGTGGTGCCGCGCCTTCGTAGTCGGTGCGCACGGTCAGCGTCGGGTACGACAGGTCCGGCAGCAGGTTGACCTTGAGGCTGGTGAGCCCGATGACCCCGAACAGCACCAGGGTCACCGTCATCATGCCGATCGTGACGCGCCGGCGGGTGGCCAGCTCGGGCAGGTTCACGCGTGCTTCTCCGTGGCTCCTACCGCGGCCATTGCATCCGGACTCTTGGTCGCGCTTTCGAGCACCTGTACTTCGGTGCCCTCGCGCACAGCATTGCGGCCGATCGTGATCACGCGCTCGCCGTCGGCGAGTCCGTCGCGGATCTCGATGCGATCGCCCTCGGCGTAACCGGTCTTGACCACGCGCCGCTTGGCGACGAAGCCCGGCAATGCCGGCTTGGCCGTTTCGGCCGCGATCGCTTCGCCCTTCTTGCCCTTGTTCTTGTCGTCCGCCTTGTCCTTGTCGTCCTTGGCGGGCTTCGCCGGCGCGGGCTCGATCACGTAGACCGAGTTCTCGCCGTCTTCCTCGACGATCGCATTGCGCGGCACGACGAGCGCGTCGTGACGCTGGTCGTAGGCGACTTCAATCCGTCCGAACATGCCCGGCTTGAGGGTTTGCGTGCTGTCGCGAAACTCGCACGTCACGCGGAACGTGCCGCTGGCGGCGTCGACGACCGGCGCGATGCGCGCGATCGAACCATCGAACGCCTTGCCGCTCAGTGCATCGACGTTCATGCGCACGGGCTGGCCGGCCTTGAGCGTGTCGAGATCGCGCTCCGGCACGTTGAGCACCGCCTGCAGCGGATCGAGGTCGACGATCTGGAACAGCGACTGGTTCACCTGCACGAGGTTGCCAAGCTTGATCGAGCGCTTGGCGATCACGCCGGCGATCGGCGCAACGATGCGCGTGTAGGAAAGATCCAGCTGTGCACCCTCGACGATCGCGCGCTGCGCCTCGAGGTCGTACTTGGTGCTGTCGTAGTCGGCCTTCGGCGTGATCTTCAGCGCGAAGCCCTTGTCGGCCTTGTCGTAGGAGGCCTGTGCCTTCTTCAACGTTGCCGAAGCCTGGGCGAGCTTGTTGCGCGCGGTGTCATCGTCGAGCCGCGCGAGCAGCTGGCCCTTCTGCACATGCATGCCCTCCTCCACCAGCAGTTGCAACACGATGCCGCTGGTCTTGGAGACGACCTGCGCATCGCCGACCGCCTCCAGCGTGGCGGTACCGGAATAGTTTGCGGTGATCGACTGGTGCGAGGCGGTCGCGACCTCGACCGGGACCGATGCCTGAGCGGTGGTTTCATCCTTGCCCTTGCCACCTCCGCCACAAGCCGCAAGGACTGCCAGCGAGAGGGCGAGCAAACCGGTGCGAACGGCGGCGAAACTCGGGGAAACGCGGGAATTGCGGGGCTTGGAGCGCATCGGAGGTCGCCTCGGGGGTAGCAATATAGGTGTTATACTAAACTACATCACTATTGCTGTGCAATAGTCCGAACGTCAGGGATCAGGTTCGGGCGGCGGCATGGGCCGGGTGAAGCGCGCAACAGCGCATTCGGGAGGCATGCGTATCGTGCCCGCGCACGTCCCTGCTGTCGTGAGCCGGTAGTCATGTGTGCGTGTCAGGTTCTTGATGCGCGATGCGGGAAAAACGTTGCGACCCGTACGACACCGGAATGGTTCACGGTGCCTCGCGATGTAGCGGGTGGCCTCGGTGACGCGCCCGCCGCTATACTCCGCAAGCTTGACGCCCGAGAAGTTCAACCCTAGTGCCCCGGAACGGAAAATGACCCGAGCGCCCCTGCTTGCGATTGCACTGCTGATTGCCGCCCTGCCCTGCGCCGCCGCCGAAAAAGGCGATGCCGCAGCAGGCAAGACCAAGGTTTACACCTGCGCGGGGTGCCACGGCATTCCCGGCTGGAAGAACCCCTACCCGAACTACCACGTGCCGAAGATCGGCGGGCAGAACCACGACTATCTGGTCACCGCGCTGACGGCGTACAAGACCGGCGAGCGCCTGCATCCGACCATGCGTGCGCAGGGCGAGAGCTTGTCCGAGCAGGACATCCGTGACATCGCCACCTACCTTTCCGGCCTCACGCCCTGAGCCACCTCGACCAGGACAGTCACGAGATGAATCGTTTTTTTGCATCGCTGTTGATCACTGCGCTCGCCGTAGGCGCGACGCCTGCCTTCGCCAAGGGCGACATCGAAGCCGGCAAGGCGAAGGCCGTGCCGTGCCAGGCCTGTCACGGCGCCGACGGCAATGCCGCCGACCCGCAGTACCCGCGTCTTGCCGGCCAGTACCACGACTACCTCGAACGCGCGTTGCACGAATACAAGAAGGGCGAGCGCAAGAACCCGATCATGGCGGGCTTCGCCGCGCCGCTGTCGGACGAGGACATCGCCAATCTCTCCGCGTATTTTGCCAGCCTGCCGGGCAGCAAGTTGACCGATCTGCACAACAAGGTGCAGGGCGACTGAGCAATTGTTTCGGCTTGCTGTCGCAGCAGCGGCTACAGCCGCGATGCGCTCGGGCGGCACGCGTCAACACCATCCCCACCCCACCCGACCCTCCCCCTGAAGGGAGGGCTTGCAGCGACGCGGCTGCAGCCGCTGCTGCAGCGTGAGGTTGTCGTGTGCGAGGCGGTTCCGTCGCTGATGCAAACCAACGCTATGCCTGGCGGCGGTAGTACGGAGTGCTGCCGCTGTCGTGGTCGGTCGCATCCGCCACGCCGGTCACTTCCGGCACGCGCGTCTTCAGCGTCTGCTCGACCCCGCCGCGCAGGGTCTTGTCGACCATGCCGCAGCCGTGGCAACCACCGCCGAACTGCAAGACGACCACGCCGTCGGCGGTGATCTCGCGCAGGCTCACGCGCCCGCCGTGCGAGGCGAGCTGCGGATTGATCTCGGACTCGATCACATGGCGCACGCGCTCGACCACGCTCGCATCCGCACCGGGAGCGCTGCCGCGCAACGCCGGCGCACGGATGGTCAGCTCGCCACCTGTTGCGGAACGCGCGTAGTCGACCGTCGCTCCATCCAGAAACGGCACGCTGTGCGCGTCGACGTACAGCGAAAAGCCGTCGCACTCGACTTCCCATTCACTACCATCACGATCGGACGGCTCGCTGAATTCGAGCTGGCAATCGCCCTTCGGCGTCCCGGCATTCACGGCGACGACGCGAATGCCGAGCCCCGGCAGCGCCTGCTGCTCGATGAGTTTGCGAAAATGTTCCTGCGCCGACGCCGACAACGAAATCATGGTGGTGATACTCGCGCTCTTGTTGAATCGTGCTCTGGTCGAAAACGCTCTTGTTGAAGAGTGCGGCCAAGGATGGCCGCTTCTGCTTTGCTCTCGCGGTCACGGATGAGCGCAGCTAATACAGCACCAGTTTAGTCCTGAATTGCCGCACTGTCATCCGCCATAATCGACACCTGCTCCCCGCCCCGGTTGATACCCATGCCCGTCATGTCGCTCGAACTCCTTCGCAACCAGCATTGCGTGCCGCGCAAGGGCAAGGAAGCTGCGTTGGGCGCGGCCGAAATCGACGCCGGCATGGCCGTGCTCAAGGACTGGCAAACGGGTGCACAGCGGGACGAGATCCGCAGGGAATTCCGCTTCGCGGACTATTTCCACACGATGGCGTTCGTCAACGCCGTCGCCTCGATCGCACATCGCGAGGATCACCATCCCGATCTCGAAGTCCACTACAACCGCTGCGTGGTGCGTTACTCGACGCACGATGTCGGCGGATTGTCGCTCAACGACCTCATCTGCGCGGCGAAAGTCGAGGACCTGCGCGTGGCGTGACTTCAACCGCAGCGCGCGACGGCCGGGCGGATCCCGTCGGGCGAGTCGATCGTCAGCACGCGCGGGTGACCGCTGTCCACGCCATGCTCCATTTCGTGCTCCCAGGTCACGTGGTACGGCATGTGGATGCCCCAGCCGCCGAGCTCGACCACCGGCTCGATGTCGGAACGCAGCGAATTGCCGATCATTGCAAACGCCGATGCGTCGAGCGCGAACTCCGCCAGCACCCGCGCATAGCTGCGTGGATTCTTCTCCGACACGATCTCGATGCGCTGGAACAGGTCGGCCAAGCCGCTCTGCGCGACCTTGCGTTCCTGGTGAAACAGGTCGCCCTTGGTGATCAGCACGATCCGATGCGTTCGGGCGACTTCTTCCACCGCGGCACGGATTCCCGGCAGCAATTCCACCGGGTGATCGAGGATCGCACGACCGAGCCCGACGATGCGATGGATGTCCGGCGTCGATACCTTCGCGTCGGTCAACTCGATCGCGGCTTCGATCATCGACAGGGTCATGCCCTTCGCGCCGTAACCGAACAACGCGAGGTTGCGCCGTTCTACCGCGTGCAGGCGCGTTCGTACCGGCGCATCAGCGACGTCTACGTAGCGGCCGACGATGCGCTCGAATTCGGCACCGGCATGCTGGAAGTAGCCCTCGCTGTGCCAGAGCGTGTCGTCCCCGTCGAAGCCGACCAGTTCGATCATCATGAACCTCGCAATTTCGTGGCCAGACGGCCGAGTTCACGCAGGCCTGCATCGATATCCGCGCTCCAACGCAGGCCGCAGCCAAGACGCAGGTGGTTGCGACAATCGCCTCGCGTGGAGAACAAATGGCCGGGCAAACTGCCGATGCCGCGCGCGAGCGCCGCTTCAAACAACGCCTGCCCCTCGATTCCGTCCGCAAGCTCGAGCCACAACGTCATTCCACCAGCCGGATCCGACACGCGCGTGCCATCCGGAAAATGGTGCAGGATCGCCGCACGCCAGCGCTGCGCGTTCGTCGCGAGTTCGCGCCTCAGCCGGCGCAGTGCGCGATCGAAGTCGTGCCGCGCGAGATAGTCCGCGATCGCGAGTTGCGGCAGCATCGCGGTCGCGATTGTCGAAAAACACTTCGCCCGCACGATATCCGGGGTACGTTGCGCGCCGAGTGCCCAGCCGATGCGCAAGCCCGGGGCGAGCGTCTTCGAGAACGAGCCGCAGGTGATCACGCTGCCACCCGCATCGAAGCGACGCAGCGGCGCCGGACGCTCGCCCGAATACGCGAGTTCGCCGTAGAGATCGTCCTCGATCAACACCACGCCATGCGCGGCGCAGGCAGCGACGATCGCGCGCTTGTCCGCGTCGTTGCTGCAACTGCCGACCGGGTTGTTGAAGTTCGGAACGAGCACCGCGGCGCGCACGGCATGGCGCGCGAGCAAGGTCCGCAGGCACGCGACATCGATGCCGCTGCCGGCGTGGTTGGGTACCTCTATCACGCGCAGGCCCAGCGCTGCGACGGCCTGCAGCAGGCCGTAGTAGGTCGGCGTCTCGAGCAGCACCACATCGCCGCTGCGGGTAACGCTGCGCAAGGCGAGGCTGATCGCTTCCATCGCGCCCGCGGTGATCACGACTTCGTCCGGATCGATGTCGACGCCGGCGCGCAGGTAACGCTTGGCGATCTGCACGCGCAACTCGCGGCTTCCCTGGGGCGTGCCATAGTCGAGCGCCGACTGCGGCGCGCGCCGCATCGCGCGGATCGTCGCACTCGCGATCGCCGCGCTCGGCAGCAGTTCGAGCGCGGGTGTCGCCACATGCAGCGGCAGCAGATCCTCGCGCAGGAGGACGTCCAGCACGCCGAGCAAGGCCGGATTGCGCAGCGTCTGCGGCACGCGCGATTGCAGGCGGATCGCGCGCGTCGCGGGAACCGGCGCCGTCGGCGCGCGCACGTAGTAGCCCGATCGCTCGCGCGCCTCGACCAACCCTTCGCGTTCGAGTTGCAGGTACGCCTCTACCGCGGTTGCCACACTGACGCGCTCCTGCCTGCCGAGCCCGCGCAGCGAAGGCATGCGCTCGCCAGGCCGCAGGACGCCGCGCCGGATCTGGCCGCGCAGTCGTGTCGCGAGGTTTTCGTAGAGAGGAATCGACGCCATCGAATCTGTACCTGTCCATTTCGATCATAACTGATCCTGTACTGGTTGCGGGCGCACGCCTAGCCTGTGCCTCCACTCCCCGAGAGCACCGCTCATGTCCCCCACGCCGGCGCGCGAACTTCGCACCCCGCTGCTGCAACTGCTCGTCGCCGAACTGCTGATCGGTTCGGTCGGCGTGTTCGTGCACGAGAGCGGACAGGACCCGATGACGAGCGTGTTCTTTCGCTGCGTGTTCGGAAGCCTGTTCCTGCTCGCGTGGGGCGGTGCGCGCGGCCACCTGCGTGGACTGCTGCAGGATCGCGCACTGATCCGTGCCGCGATCTTCAGCGGCGTACTGCTCGTGCTCAACTGGGTCGCGCTGTTCGCGGGAATGGCGCGCTCGTCGATCGGCGTCGCGACGATCATCTACCACTTCTTCCCGTTCGCGATGCTGATCCTCGCGGCGCTGTTCTTCGGCGAGCGCACGCATCCGGCCGACCTCGCGTGGACCGCGTTCGCGTTCGTCGGCGTCGGCCTGTCGGCCGATCCGCTGAAGTTGCTCGACGGCGCGAGTGCGAGCTATCTGCTCGGCATCGCATTGACTTTCATCGCCGCGATGCTGTGTGGCGCCTCCCTGTTGCTGTCGCGGCGGATCAGTCGCGAGCGGCCGTTCGTGGTCGTGCTGATCCAGTGCCTCACCGGTATCGTGATGCTGGCCCCGTTCGCGGATTTCACGGCGGTCGCGCACGCGGGACCGCACTGGGCCTGGCTCGCCGGGCTGGGGCTGATCCACAGCGGCATCTGCTATGTACTGTTCTACTCGTCGTACCCGCGCTTGCCCGTGACGACGATCGCGGTGATGGCGTTCATCTATCCCGTCGTCACCCTGCTGCTCGATTTCGTGCTGTACGGGCGCACGCTGCAGGGGGTGCAGTGTGCCGGTGTCGCACTGATCGTACTCGGCACGCTGGGCGTCAATCTCAAATGGCGTTGGCCGCGCCACGCACCCGCATCGTCGGCCGGCTGAATCGGGTGGCGCCGCCGAGACTGTTCAGCGAGGCGTCGACGTGCGCCGCTGCTGCAGCGTATCGATGACCGCCGCGAGTTCCGGCGGGAGCGGCGCGCTGAAGCTGTAGCTGCGCTCGCCGATCTCGAACTCGAAGCGCGCAGCGTGCAGGAACAGGCGCTTGAGACCATGCTCGCGCATCGCCTTGTTGAATGCGCGGTCGCCGTACTTTTCGTCGCCGGCGAGCGGATGGCCAAGGTGTTGCGCGTGCACGCGGATCTGGTGCGTGCGACCGGTTTCGAGCGCGACCTCGACCAGACTCGCGCCGGCATAGCGTTCGACCTCGCTGAAATGCGAGCGTGATTCCTTGCCTTCCGGATCCACGCGCACCATGCGCTCGCCGCCCTGCAGGACCGACTTGCGCAACGGGGCGTCGACCATCAGGCGCGCTTTCGGCAAATTACCCTCGATCAGGGCCATGTAGCGCTTCTCGACGCGTCCCTCGCGGATCGCCGCCTGCAACGCAGTCAGTGCCGAACGCTTGCGCGTCAACACCAGCACACCGCTGGTATCGCGGTCGAGTCGGTGCGCCAGTTCCAGCGTGTCGCGCGGGCGGGCCGCGCGCATCAGCTCGATGGCACCAAAGCTGACCCCGCTGCCTCCATGGCTGGCGACGCCGGCCGGCTTGTCGATGACGAGGAATTCGCGGTCCTCGTGGATGATTGATGCCTCGACCCGGCCGACCTGGTTGTCCGAAGGCGCCTCGGCTGGCCCGCGTTCGGCCACCCGCACCGGCGGAACCCGCACCTTGTCGCCCGCGTTCAGCCGATAGTCGGGCTTGACCCGACCCCCGTTAACGCGCACTTCCCCGGTGCGACATATCCGGTAAATCAGGCTCTTGGGCACGCCTTTGAGGCGGCCGGACAGGAAATTGTCGAGCCGCTGCCCGGCACGATCTTCCGGGACGTCCACGAGTTGCACCCGCGGAGTCGAGTCGGCGTCGCGATTTGTCGCCGAAGTCTGTGTCTTCATTGAAAAAATCTTCCGGAAACTGCTATGCTGAATGGGCGTGTCGCGCCGTGCCGGGCCCCATCCGCGGGAGTCCGGGACAGCTATGACGCCCCCGTCCATCGCGTCCTTTCGCGCCTTGCGCATTCGATCACTCCATCGGAGCGCTGCGCAGGAGCGGGAGCCCATCGTAATGGCTCGGGTCGCGGATTGCTCGCCGTCGGAATGATGGCGTGGATTCGCGGATGCGCAGCAACCCTATTGCCGGCGCGCGGAAGCGCTGGTCGGAAACTATGGAGGCGCACCTGCCGCCGTCGGCCCGCGAAACACGGGCATCGCGCAGCGCAACAACGCGCAGCGCCGACGACAGTCGAGCGCCGAGAAAGGAAATACGACAATGAAGCGCATGTTGATCAACGCGACTCAGCGGGAAGAGTTGCGCGTGGCGATCGTGGACGGACAGAACCTTTACGACCTCGACATCGAGATCCCGTCCAAGGAACAGAAGAAGGCGAACATCTACAAGGCACGCATCACGCGTGTGGAGCCGTCCCTCGAAGCCTGCTTCGTCGACTACGGCGCCGACCGCCACGGCTTCCTGCCGTTGAAGGAAATCTCCAGCGACTACTTCACGCCCGGGGCGAACCCGAACAAGGCGACGATCCGCGAGCTGCTCAAGGAAGGCCAGGAGATCGTCGTCCAGGTCGAGAAGGAAGAGCGCGGCAACAAGGGCGCGGCGCTGACCACGTTCATCAGCCTCGCCGGCCGCTACATGGTGCTGATGCCGAACAACCCGAAGGCCGGCGGCGTCTCGCGCCGGATCGAGGGTGAAGATCGCGCCAACATCAAGGAAGCGCTCGACCACCTGCAGGTCCCGGACGAGATGGGCTTGATCGTGCGCACCGCCGGCCTCGGCCGCGACGCCGAGGAATTGCAGTGGGACCTCGACTACCTGCTGCAACTGTGGAAGGCGATCTCCGATGCGGCGCAATCGCGCGCGGCACCGTTCCTGATCTACCAGGAATCCAAGCTCATCATCCGCGCGCTGCGTGACTACCTGCGCAACGACATCGGGGAGATCCTCATCGACCACGAGGAGCTGTACCAGGACGCGCGCGAGTTCGTGCAGCAGGTCATGCCCAACAACCTGCGCAAGCTGAAGCTCTATCAGGACACCACGCCGCTGTTCTCGCGCTTCCAGATCGAGACGCAGATCGAGAACGCATTCGAGCGCACGGTGCGCCTGCCCTCCGGCGGATCGATCGTGATCGACCAGACGGAAGCGCTGACCGCGATCGACATCAACTCGTCGAAGGCGACCAAGGGCAGCGACATCGAGGAAACCGCGTTCAACACGAACTGCGAAGCCGCGGTCGAGATTGCGCGCCAATTGCGCATCCGCGATGCCGGCGGCCTGATCGTTATCGACTTCATCGACATGGATTCGCCGCGCCACCAGCGCGACGTCGAAGAGAAACTCAAGGACGCGCTCAAGCTCGACCGCGCGCGCGTGCAGATCGGCCGCATCTCTCGCTTCGGCCTGCTCGAGATGTCGCGCCAGCGCCTGCGCCCGAGCCTCGGCGAAGCGACCCAGATCGTCTGCCCGCGTTGCGAAGGCCATGGCCGCATCCGCGGCGTCGAATCGCTGTCGCTGTCGGCGCTGCGCCTGGTAGAGGAACACGCGATGAAGGACAGCACCGGCCAGGTGCTGGTGCAGGCGCCGCCGAGCGTGGCGAACTTCCTGCTCAACGAGAAACGCAAACAGCTCACCGAGATCGAGGCGCGTCACGACGTCAACGTGATCGTCGTGGCCGACGACAAGCTGGAAACGCCGCATCTGGAAATCCAGCGCCTGCGTGCCGCCGACATCGGTGAAGAGTCGCGTCCGAGCTACCAGCGCACGACGCCGATCGCGCCGACGCCGTTGCCGCAGATGCTGCGTCCCAGCGAGGAGCCGGAGCAACCGGCCGTCGCGGGTGTCGTGCGTGCGGTTCCGGCCCCGGAGCGCCCCGAGCCGGCCGCTACGATCCAGTTGCCTGCAACGACGGCGGCACCGGTAGCGGCACCGGCCAGCGGTGGACTCATCGCGCGTTTCGTCGGCTGGTTCCGTGGTTCGAACACGCCCGCGCCAGCCGCACCCGCGCCTCGTGCCGCAGCGCCTGCGCGCTCGCAGCCTGCGCGTCCGGGGCAACAGCGCCCGAACGGCTCGACGCAGCAGAATCGACCGCAGCAGCAACAGCGTACGGGCAACGCTCCTTCGCAACGCGATGGTCAGCGCGACAATCAACGCGATAGCCAGCGTGACACGCGGCGCGACGGCCGCTCAGGCGGCGGCGAACAGCGCGGTGGGCAGAACCAGAAACAACAACAGCAACAGCAAGGTCGTGGCAATCGTCGCGATGAAAGGAATCGCAGCGGCGAGCAGCCCGCCGTTGGCGATGCCAAACCACAAGCGCCGCGTCAGGCATCCGACGCACGCCCGGCTACGGAACCGCGTCCGCCGGCGAGCACACCGGTCGCCAAGCCTATCGTCGACGAAACGATCCAACCGGCCCTGATCGCCGCCACGCAGGATGTGGCCGCGTCGGCTGGCACCACGCCGGAAGCCAGCAAGGCGGATTCCGATACGCCGCGCGATGAACTGCGCTCGCGTCGGCGCGGTCGCCGTGGTGGACGTCGCCGTCGCAAGGACGGTGGCGCGGAAGGCACGGGCACGCCCGATGCGCAGGGCGCCACGGACCACGACTTCGATGACGAGGAAGGCGGCGAGGAGTCGCGCAACGAAACACCCACCGCATCGCCGAAGCCGGCACCGCGGCCGGCCCCCGCGCCGACGCCGCGCGCGGAGCCTGCGCGCGCCGAAACGGTGGCCACGCCGGTCGTTGCAACGGCGGTGATCGAACCCAGGCCGACACCGACGCCTGCGCCGATGCGAACCGAAGCCCCGCTCGTTGCACCGATTCCGCCGACCTCGCCGACACCGATCGCAGTCCCGCCTGCGGCACAAGATCGCGCGACGGCGGCCGCTGCGCCGGAACGCACGCCGGCGCAAGCCGCGCCCGCTGTTTCCGCTTCGGAACCTGTACCGGTCCCGCCGCGCGTGCAAGCGCCGGCCGCGAGCAGCCCGCCAGCAGCGGCCACGCCGTTGACGCCGCCGCGTTCGGTTGCGACTGCGCCGCCGGTCAGCCCATTCTCCGAACGGGCACTGCCGCGCGAAGTCGCCGCGGCAATTGGCGCAATGCTGCACGCCCCGCAGACCCCCACGCCGGTGGCAGCGCCGAAAGTCGAGTCGCCGACGGCGCCCGCGTCGCAGCAGCCGATTGCGAAACCGGCCCCGCCTCCAGTGCCTGTTGCGTCATCCGTCCAGCCACCGTCGCCGCCGACACCGACGCGCGAAGTCTCCGCAGCGGAGCCAGCGATGCCGGATCGCGGCCAGACGCTTGATCTTCCGCTGTCGCGTCCGCCGGTGACGGAGACGCGGCCGACCGAGTCCACACCGTCTGCGCCGAAACCCGCGCCATCCGCGGACGACGAGGCAAAGCCGGACTGAAGTCGAACGGCGGCTGGCGCGAAAGCGCGTCAGCCGCCAAGCGAGCGGGTGCGGTCGTCGACCAACCCGTGCGAATGCGCCAGATGCGCAAGTTCGACCGGATTCTCGACGCCGAGTTTTTCGAACAACCGGTACTTGTAGGTTGCGACGGTTTTCGCGCTGAGCTTGAGCTTGCTCGCGATCCCCTGCATGTCCTGTCCGCGCGCGAGCATGATCGCGACATCCAGTTCGCGTGCCGACAACGTCTCGAACGGCGACTCCGTGCGTCCGTCCAGCGCGCCCAGCGCCAGCAGTTCGGCGATATCCGGGGAAAGGTAGCGCTTGCCGTCAGCGACCTGGCGAACCGCACGCACTAGCTCGTCCGCCGCGCAACCCTTGGTCAGGTAGCCGGACGCGCCGGCTTCGATCAACCGGCGCGGAAACGGCGCTTCGCTGACAACCGTCAGGATCACGATGCGCGTGGCGAGCTTGTGCTTGCGCACGCGATCGGTGAGCTCGATGCCGCTGAGGCGAGGCATGTGCACGTCGACGATGGCGACGTCGGGCGATTCGCTGCGGATCATCGCCAATCCGGTTTCGCCATCGGCGGCTTCACCCGCGATTTCGATGCCCGTCTGCTGCGCAAGGATCATGCGAAACCCGGTCCGCACGAGTTCGTGATCGTCAATCAGGACCACACGAATCATTCCGTCCCCTCCTCGTCCCCACAAGGTGGCTCCGACAATAGCGCAGTTCACGATGCTTCGTCCCGCATATAATGGACGCGGTTCTAGTGCGAACCGGGACGGTTCACTGCGACTACAGCAGCGAATCAAATACAGTGACGCGATATATCGGGGCGCTTCAGGAAAACTGGCGTCTTCCCCGCGTACGGGGGAAAGGGCGAGCAAGAGTGTTGCGCTGGATAGTCAAACCGACGGCACTGGTCGCGAATACCGGCGGCGCCGGTCGCAATGCCCACAACAGTTCGATGTACGGAGAGATGGCCGAGCGGTCCAAGGCACCGGTCTTGAGCGCGGAGGCAGGATGCCGGAGCCAACAGCGGCGCAAGCCGCTGGCCCGAAGGGCGAAGGGCAGGATGCCCTGAGTAATACCGGCGGCGCCGGTCGCGATGCACACAACGGTTCGAT
The DNA here is from genome assembly GCF_044227025.1 of Dokdonella sp. Taxonomy (GTDB): domain Bacteria; phylum Pseudomonadota; class Gammaproteobacteria; order Xanthomonadales; family Rhodanobacteraceae; genus Dokdonella_A. The sequence goes on from NZ_JBGAFX010000002.1 coordinate 401,131, forward strand.
GTACGGAGAGATGGCCGAGCGGTTTAAGGCACCGGTCTTGAAAACCGGCGTGGTAGCGATACCACCGTGGGTTCGAATCCCACTCTCTCCGCCAATCTCGCGCTGCTGAAAGACACGCAACAGGTTCGACCCACGATACTTGCAGCGGCTCCTCCATCGACGAAAGCGATTGCGGGCCATCACCAATCGCTTGACGACGCAGGATTTGCCGACCATGCCCATTCCCGACGCCACTGCGGCCTCCCCCCTGCGCCAGCGCTATGCGCCGCTGCTATGGCTCGCTGCGACCTTCTTCAGCATCGAATCCCTCACGCGCCTGGTCCTGTTGATCAAGACCGGTGACGGCGTGCCGGCGCACATCACCAGTTGGGTGTACCTGTTCGCGGTCGGGCTTGCCTACGATTTCGTCGCGTTCGTCTACTTCGCTTGGCCCCTCGTGCTGTTCCTGTGGCTCGCGCCGAGCCGCTTCTACGCCTCGCGACCGTCGCGGGCGGTACTCGCGCTGCTCGCGTTCGCACTGCTCTACATCCTCATGTTCGTCGCGGCGGCGGAGTGGCTTTTCTGGGACGAGTTCGCGACCCGCTTCAACTTCATCGCAGTCGACTACCTCGTCTACTCGCGCGAGGTCATTGGCAACATCCGCGCGTCCTATCCGGTCGGAAAACTGCTGCTGCTGCTCGCTGCCGTGGCGGCCGCCATCGTCTACGCCACGCGCCGCGGCTGGCTGCCGCGCCCGCAGGGAGCGCGTGGGCGCACCCGTTCGCTGGTCACGCTCGCTTGGCTGGTGCTGACCGTCGGCGTCACCGCGCTGGTCGACAGTGAACAGAAGAACCGCAGCGAGAACGCGTACGTCAACGAGCTCGCCGGCAATGGCATCTACGAGTTCTTCTCCGCCTACCGCAACAACGAACTCGACTGGGATCGTTTCTACAAGACGCTGCCCGAAGCCGAAGCGTTCTCGAAAATGCGCGAGCTGCTGCAGACGCCGGAATCGCGCGCCGTCGGCACCGACGTGCACGACATCTCCCGCGAGATCGTCAACCCCGGGCCCGAGAAGCATCTCAACGTCGTGCTTGTCAGCGTGGAGAGCCTGTCGGCGGATTTCCTGACCGCGTTCGGCAACACCAAGGGCATCACCCCGAATCTCGACGCATTGGCCGACAAGAGCCTGTTCTTCACCAATCTCTATGCGAGTGGAACGCGCACCGTGCGCGGACTCGAAGCGCTTTCGCTGTCTGTCCCGCCGACTCCGGGCCAGTCGATCGTCAAGCGCCCCGACAACGAGAACCTGTTTTCACTTGGCTCGGTGTTCGGCAGCAAGGGCTACGACTCGATGTTCGTCTACGGTGGCTACGGCTACTTCGACAACATGAACTATTTCTTCGGACACAACGGCTATCGCATTGCCGACCGCACCGAGATTCCGCGCAACGAAGTGCATCACGGCAACATCTGGGGCGTTGCGGACGAGGACCTGTTCACCCTTACCCTGAAGGAAGTCGACAAGGCGGCGGCGAGCGGCAAGCCGTTCTTCGCGCATGTCATGACGACATCGAACCATCCACCATTCACCTATCCGGCCGATCGCATCGACCTTCCCTCCGGCAAGGCCGGGCGTTCGGGCGCGGTCAAGTACACCGACTGGGCGATTGGCGATTTCCTGAAGCGCGCGGCGGGCAAGCCGTGGTTCGACGACACCGTGTTCGTCATCACCGCGGACCACTGCTCGTCGAGCTGGGGACGCAGCGCTCTACCGATGCACCGTTACCACATTCCGCTGTTCATCTACTCGCCCAAGCACATCCAGCCGGCCCGCGTGGATCGCCTGATGGCGCAGATCGACATCCCGCCGACACTGCTAGGCCTGCTCAACTTCAGCTACACGAGCAGCTTCTACGGCTACGATCTGTTCAAGCTGGAACCGGGTCGCGAACGCGTCCTGCTTGGCAACTACCAGAAGGCCGGGCTCTTCCAAGGCGACACCCTGACCATCCTCGCACCGAAGCAGGGCGTGCAGCAGTTCGTTCCAAAACTCGACGACAGCGGCGATGCGACGCCGCTGCTCGAAGAGAAACCGGAACTCGTCGACGAAGCGGTCGCGTACTACCAGACGGCCGCTTATCGCTTCGGTCATGGCCTGATGCGTCACGAACCCGCCCTGCAACCATGACCTGTTGTTTCAGAGCGGCCCGAGGTTGTTGATGCACAGCATCGGTCGCGCCGCCGGGAAGAAGTAGCCGACGCCGATGCAGGCTTCCTGCGATTCCTCGTCCTCGCCGGCGTGGACGGGCGCGCCGGTCACGTTGTCGTACGTGCATCGATAAGTCATTCCGCTGCCTGAAAACGCGTAGAACGCGGGCGGATTGAAGGTCGCAATTGCAGGATGTTGCCAATTGGTCGACACGACCAGGGGCGAGGTTGCATCCTCGATCCTCGACTCGGTAGCGAAGTGGTGCGTGCGCGTCGACAGCCACCAGAACTTCGCGCCCGTCGGGGTCGCGCAGGTTTGCTGCGCAGGAAATCCGCCGGTCGGCGACGGGATCGACAAGGTCAGATTGGCGGCGAGATACGTTGCCGACTTCGTGTAGGTGACCGCAGGAGCCAGCGCATCGGCAGTCATCACGGCCGACGTGGTGAGCGCAGTGCTGCCATTGTTGCGCACATACATCTGCACGAACATCGGCTGCGACGGCATGACTTCGACCGCCAGCGGCGTGCCGCTTCCGTCGTCGGTCGGCAGCAGCAGTTCCCCTGCCGGATCATGCGCCGCGTAGACCCACGCGGCATTGCCGCCGCCCTCGCTGAAACCGCAGGGAATCGACGTGAGTGTGCCCGGCGGTTGGCGCTCGGACGGGTTCCAGCCCGTGTCGTAGGTCGCGAACAGGATGAGGTGATGCATGCCCGGCGACATGCTCGATGCCCAGCGCTTGATGCCCATGGTCGACGTGTTGGGCGCCAGGAAGTAGTAGCAATACGTCGCGGAGCTCTGCGCCGGAACCACGATGTTCGGAGTGGCCACCTCGAAACCGAGATGTGGCTCGAATCCGTTCGCGAAGACGAGGTCGCTGCCGGCGCATGCCGGCGATGCGGCCGCGACCAGCAGCGCCGCAATACTTCCTCGCACAAACGTCCCCATGGCAGCACCCCAATGCTTCGACGGTGCCGCCACTATAGGCCCGTGGCGCGCTTCGCGCGATCCGCTGCGCACGAGCCGCGGAGCAAGCTCCGCTGCATAGCAAATCCGGCCGATTCCGTGGGACCGGGCTTGCGCGGCTCAAACCGTGCGGCCCGGCCGGATCCGACGGAGGTTCCTCAAGGCGATTGAGGGCACGTCGCGGGTTGCGCAGCCGCCAGCTTCGCGATTTCCTCCGCCGTCGCGGGCTTCCACGCTGCACCGGCGCCATCGAACAGGACGCGCCACTGCCCATCGTGATCCTTGACCCAGGTCGAGGTATAGCGGCTGGTCGACCAGCGCTGCTTCGCCTTCGGATCGAAGTCCTCGAGCCATGCCGGCCCGGATGAAAGGGCGATGGCCGGATCACCGCCGATCGAGACAAAGCCGGGATGCCAATGCAGGGCGAAGGTCTTGCCCTCGATGATCTCTTTCCATCGTTCGACCACGGCGGCCCGGCCACGTTGCGGTGCTGCCGTGCCGGCGGCAAACACCGCGCCTTCGTGCACGTAGCCGGCGAAGGCCGCCGCGTCGTGCGCTTGCACGCTGCGTGAAAAACCGGCCTCGCGGTTCCAAACCTCGCATTCCGCTGCGGTCATGCCCGCCTTCGGCTCCGTTGCCTTCGGCGCATCGGCTGCGGCTGCGGTCGCGCAGACCATGGCCAGCGCGATCGCCATCGTCGTCTTGCCCATCTTCGTCATTCCTCACAAGGGACCGCGCGTGTGCCACGACACGGGCTGCGCCGGGTGGCGAGCAGGACGATGCTTCGTGAATGCACGCGCCCAGACAAGTCCGTTGCGACGGAATGCACCGGTAACGCGCCAACCCGCGGTACTCATGGGCCGCGCGCGGCCATCACCCGGCGACGCCGTCCTCGCAACCGAGAACGCCGGCGAGTTCGAGCCAGTGGCGGCCGTTGACGATGCGATACCCATGCAGCATGCCGCGGTCAGCCGCCTTCTGCATCGCGCTGAGCGCCGTGAACGCGGCGTGTGCCGCCTCCCGCCCACCCGGACTGAAGTCGATCCGCACGTCGAACCACGAGCGACCGCTCGGCGCGTGCGAGTTCGGCGATATGCGGCAACGCGATTGCCCGCTGGCGAGAACCTGCTCCAGCTCCATCGAAGCGTCGATCAGCTCGATCGTCGCGATGTGGCGCCAGTCGTCGTGCAGTTTCAGAACCGTGGTCATGAATCGCAACCTTCGGAACCCGAATCCGCTCACGATACGGCATTGCCGCCGGGCCAGCATGTGGCGACCCCCAAGGAAGCGTGACGCCGGTCACGCGCCTGCGCGCGGGCAGATCTTCCGGCGCGAAATGCCGACGAGCGGCGGAATGGTCTACGCTTGCGCAATGAATACCGGATCGACGAATGGCGCGGCATCGCTGCTGCGTGCGGTGGGGACCCTGCATATCAAGCTGGTGCTCGATGCGCTGCGTGACCTCGTGTTGAGCCCGCTCTCGCTCGCCGCGACGCTGGTAGACCTGCTCCTGTTGAAACGGCAGCCACCGCGATACCTGCGGGCCGTGCTGCGCTTGGGTGCGCGCAGCGATCGCTGGATCGACGTCTGGTCCGGCGGCGAGGAAGAACACGTGCCATCGCGCGAGAGCGTGGATGCCCTGCTCTCCCGCGTCGAGGAGGTCGTGCGCGACCCGCAAACCGGTGCGCGACGTGCGCGCGTACTGAAGCGCTGGGCCGAACGACAGCTCGCGCGCGCGGTCCGTTCGACCACCATGACGGCCGCCGCAGGGGCCAAGCGCGACTCGACCGGTCGCGACGCATAGCGAGCGGCCAAGCCCGCACGCACTGCCCGTTCGAGCCGCATCACCGCTATGCTCGCGTGCATTTCCGCGGAGCCGTTCCATGCGCGAGCTTTATCCCGAAATCGAGCCGGATCGCACCCAGCGCGTCGCCGTCGACGCACTGCACGAACTGCACGTCGAGGAATGCGGCAATCCGGACGGCCTGCCCGTCGTGTTCCTGCATGGCGGCCCGGGCGCCGGAGTTTCTCCCTACCATCGGCGCTTTTTCGATCCGGCGCGCTACCGCATCGTGCTGTTCGACCAGCGCGGCGCGGGCAAATCGACGCCGCGCGGCGAGCTGCGCGACAACACGACCGCGCATCTCGTGCACGATATCGAGACGATCCGCGCGCGCCTCGGCATCGAGCGCTGGCTCGTGTTCGGTGGCTCGTGGGGTTCCACGCTCGCGCTCGCGTACGCGCAGGCCCATCCGACGCGTGCGCTCGGCCTCGTGCTGCGCGGAATCTTCCTCGGCCGGCCGTGCGAAGTACGCTGGTTCAGCGAACTCGACGGTGGCGCACGCTGGATCTTCCCGGAGCGCTGGTCGCGCTACCTCACGCATATTCCCGCAGACGAACACGCCGACTTGGTCGAAGCCTACTGGCGACGACTCGAAAGCAAAGACGAATCGGTCCGCGTCGCGGCCGCGCTCGCGTGGGACGATTGGGAAGGCGGCAGCACCACCCTGCTCCACGACCCGCACGCTGCCGGCTCCGAAGGGCCGGACAGCGCGCTCGTGCATGCGCGCACCGAAGCCCACTACTTCCGCCACGCCTGTTTCCTCGAACCGGACCAGTTGCTGCGCGACGTGGAGCGCATCCGCCACATACCTGCCACGATCGTGCAGGGCCGCTACGACATCATCTGTCCGCCGCGCAGCGCCGTCGATCTCGCGAAGGCGTGGCCGGAAGCCGCGCTCGACATCGTGCTCGCGGGCCACAGCGCGGCCGACCCGGCCATCGTCGACGCGCTCGTGCGCGCGACCGATGCCATGGCAGATCGCTTCGCGCCAAGGTAATGCCCGACCGGGCGTCGTCGCGCTTGTCCAAATCGTGCGTCGAATGGCGTTCTTGAGGTAACACCACTGCACGAGGAAATCACCATGACCGACAAACATACGGGCACGTGCTTCTGCGGCGCCGTGCGCATCGAAGTCAACGGCTCGCCCGAAGCGATGGGCTACTGCCATTGCGCCTCGTGCCGCTCCTGGTCCGCCGGCCCGGTGAATGCATTCACGTTGTGGAAACCGGAAAACGTCAAGGTCACCGGCGGCAGCGAATTCCTTGGCCACTTCATGAAGACGCCAACCAGCAACCGTGCGTTCTGCACGCGCTGCGGCGGCCATGTCATGACCGAGCATCCGACCTTCGGCCTCACCGATGTCTACGCGGCGACGATCCCGGATGTCCCCTTCAGCCCCGGCGTGCACGTGCATTACGCAGAGACCGTGCTGCCCATCAAGGATGGACTGCCCAAACTGCGCGACTTTCCGGTCGAGCTCGGCGGCTCCGGTATTGCCATCGAGGAATAGCAGGATCCGCGGCGATCCCGCGCGCATGCCGTCCGTTCCTGCGCGAAGCCGGCTGATGCTTCTCCCGCATACCGCGGCATGCGACGATGGCGATGCCCGTCTCTCCAGACAACCGGAACGGTACGTGAGCTACGTCGTCATTTCCAGCTTCGAGAACGTCGCCACCGGCGACCTGCAGGCGCAAGGTGAGTCGATCGCTGTTTTCCCGGATGAGGCAGCCGCTCGCGCGCACTACACCGCCCGTTCGGGCAACCTGGATGCGGCAGCGGCCAACGCGCGCACACAGGATGCCGATGCAACCCTGATCGCCTGGACGTTGCTGTTGCGCATGCCGCTCGAAGTCTCGAATGCCGAAGAAGCACTTGAAGATCTCGAACTCGTCATCGAGGAAACCGATTCGGTGGACGATCCATTCGGCGAGCTGGTCGTCGCGTACTCCGGCCGGCGGCATGCGCCGGGTGGCGCCGAGGACTACCCGCAGGCGGCGGCGCTGCGCGGACTCGAGGCATGGCTCACCTGAGCCGTTGTGTGCTGCGCGACGTCGACTCCGACGTGAGATGGTGCTGCGCCTTCCCTGCCTTGTGGCACGCGTCACCGCCCAGCGCGTGTGCGACCCTTGCCGCAACGAATCCCGATGCGGGAGGCGGGCATGAAGGCGATCGTCTGCACCCGATATGGTGGTCCGGATGTGCTCCGGCTCGCCGAGGTCGCTACACCCGTTCCGGCGGACAACGAGGTGCTGCTGCGCGTTCGCGCGGCTTCCGTCAACGCGCTCGACTGGCGCCTGATGCGAGGCAAACCGCTGATTGCGCGCTTCATCGCGGGCGGCATGCGCAGACCCGCACATGCCGGCGTCGGACGCGATGTCGCCGGAGAAGTGGTTTCAGTCGGCACCGGAGTCACCCGCTTCGCGCCAGGTGACGCGGTGTTCGGCGCCTGCATCGGTGCGTTCGCCGAATACGCCTGCGCCAAGGTCGACCGCCTCGTGCCGAAGCCGGCACATGTGTCGTTCGAATCGGCGGCCGCGGTGCCGGTCGCAGGTACCACCGCGTTGCAGGCGCTGCGCGACAGCGGACGCATCAAGGCCGGGCAGCGAATCCTGATTGATGGCGCATCGGGCGGCGTCGGAACCTTCACGCTGCAGATCGCCAAGGCGCTCGGCGCGAACGTCACCGCCGTGTGCAGTCCAGCGAACGTCGATGCGGCGCACGCGATGGGCGCCGATCGCGTGATCGACTATACGCGCGAGGATTTCCTGCAGGACGGACAGCGCTATGACCTCGTCGTCGGCGCCAATGCACATCGCTCGATCTTCGACTACCGCCGTGCGCTGCGCGAGGCGGGCATCTACGTCATGGCGGGTGGCGGCGGCTCGCAGATCCTGCAAGGGCTGCTGCTCGCGCCGCTGCTTTCGCTGGCAGGTCGGCGCAAGCTGCGCTTCGTCGGTGCGAAGCTGGGCCTCGGCGATCTGCATGTGCTGCAGGGAATGCTCGCTGAAGGAAAAATCGTGCCCGTTATCGAACGACGATACGCCCTGCACGAAGCCGCCGATGCCGTGCGCCATGTCGAGGCCGGCCACGCGCGCGGCAAGGCCGTCATCGTGATGCCCTGATCCGAACGCTCGAACCCGCTTTCCTCAGGGTTGCTCGAAACCGTTGGCAAAGATCCGGTCCGGCAGCCGCTCGATCGCACCCATGTCGTACGGACCGAGGCCATCGGGCTTGGGCAGGTCCTGCGGGCGCGCCACGCCGAGCAGGTCGGGAATCGTGCCCGTGCCGGCACCGCAGGCATCGACCGCCGGTGAATCCGGGCCGGGCACGTGCAAGCCCGCCGGATACAGGCCACTGGTATCCCACTGCGGATCGGCGACGATGACGTGGGTGACGTTCGCCTGCCCGGCCAGTGCGCTGTCTTCATGCACGAGCACGCAGTCGACGCCATATGTCGTGCCGTTCGGCGTCGCCACGACGAGACCGGTTCCGGCGCCATTGTCGTCGTACAGCAACGAGTTGCTCGCCGCGAAACCGCCAGGCGCGTCGAAGCGGATCAGCGCGCTGTCATCGCTGCCGTTGTCTGCAATCGTGACGTAGCGCAGATCGAAATTGCCGCCGGACGAACGCAGCAGTTCCGCAGCGCCGTGGTTGCCGGCGATGTGTGCATTGGTCAACGTCGCCCCCGCACCGCTGGCGCCGATCTGCATCACGCTCGCGTGCAGCGCATCGTTGTTCGCGAACATCACGTTCCACATCAGCGCATGGGCGTTGCCCGACAGGGCCACCGCGCCGCCCACGGCACCGGCATGGTTGGCGCGGAAGCGCGCGCAACGTTCCATGTCGCCACCACAGCCGCCCGTCAGCGACGAATCCAGTTGCAGGAAGCCCGAGTCCGCATACAGCGCGCCGCCATCGACGCCCGCCTGGTTGCCGTCGAACTGCACGGCGCGTTGCATGTTCGACGCACTGCCGAGGCCGGTGAAGTACAGGCCACCGCCGCTGCCACCTGCGCTGTTTCCGACAACCGGCGCGAGCCGCAGCGGCGCGTTGCCACCGAGGCTGAAGTAGCCGCCGGACACCCATGCGCCGCCGCCATGGCCGGTCGCCGCATTCAGGCGCAGACCGACATTCGGGTCCGTCGGGCCGGAGCTGTTCGACGGATAGATCGACGTCCCGCATGCCTGCTGCGCGACGCCTCCACCGTTTCCACCCGCCGTGTTGCCGGCGACGAGGCAATACCGATCGCAGTACAGCGTCGCGTCGACGCAGTACATGCCGCCGCCGTCCTGCGAAGCATGGTTGTTCTGCACGGTCGCGGCGGCCTGGTTGCCGACCATGATCAGGTTCGGAACGCCGGACGCGGTCGCCTCGACGGCGACGCCGCCGCCGTTCGTGGCGGTGTTGTCGTGTATGTCGGTTTCGTACAGCGTCAGCACCGCATTGCCGCGCACGCGCACGCCACCACCATTGCCGACCCGGTTGCCGCCGGTGATCTCGAGTTGCGACCCGAGCGTGACCTGGAATCGTCGCGCATCGCCTGCGATCGAGCCGTCGATGTCGACGACCGGCAAGCCGCCATTGCCGCTCCCATGCAACACGGCGGTCCCGCTAGCCGGCCCAATGGCACAGGTGGGGAAATTCCCGCTCAGCCCGATGCCGGCACTCGCCGCGGGTGTCGGAATCGTCAGCGCCACCGCGTCGTAGGTCTGCGCATTCGAGATGTAGACCGTGACGAATTCCGGGCTTGCGGAGGTCGCCCACGCATCGATCGCGTCCTGGATCGTGTGGTAGTCGCAGCCGGGATCGCTGGCGGGGCCGACGAACACGTTCTGTGCGGATGCGAGCGGCGCGAACGCCGACAATGCGAGGCATGCGCGCAGCGCGAGGGGGCGAATGGTAAAGGGCATCGATCGGTCTCCTGGTCGCAGCGAGAAACGTCGAACCGCACGAAACTCGGACATTGACAGGCGCCCAACCTCATCGCCGCGATTGACGTCGCCATCCGTGAGACACGACGAGACGATCCTGCGCCTCCCCAAGCGCTGGAGCACGCCATGAGCATCGATCGAATCCCCGGATTTTTTCCCTGCAGCGTCCCGCTCGCGGTTCCCGGTTCACGGCGCACCGAGCGTTGCTATGCCTTGCATGGCAAGGCGCGCGACCGCGACCCTTGCTGGAACACGCAGGTCGAACTGGTGCTGGTCGACGCGGAACGCGACGTGCGCAACGTGCTCGGCTATCACCAGACGCCGGATCGGTTCGTCTGCGATGTCGAGCCGGGCTGGCGGGTGCTTGGCTGGCGAATGGCCGACGGCTCGCTGCCGTTCGGCGACTACGACCAGGTCGACCCCGACCTCGCGCAGATCGATGCCCTGCCCGAGCCGTGCGGCGCTGCCGAATTGGATGCAACGCTCGCCTTCCGCATGCCGGGCAATGACTCGCCCGCGTGGCCCAGCCTGTTGACGTGATCGCACCGGCCGGCGCAAGCGCGTCGGACTCCCTCCGGTGGCAACCTACTTCGATCGGGCAAAGGATTCTTCGCCGCCCGTGTCGCGGGCCGGATCGTAGCTCGCGTCGTTGCGGATGTAGGTCTCGCTGCGCGTGAGCGTGCCGGAAGCATCGAAGCGCAGCCAGAACGCGTGCTCGTGCGAGCCGGAGGGATTCTGCAGATTGGCGCCATCGAGGAACGCGAAGCGATGCGCGCCGCCTGCGTCGGTCGCCACCAGTTGCAGCCGCGGCGCGTTGCCCTGCGGGCAGTAGTGGGTGGCGAGCAGGCGTTCGCCATCCATCGTGTATACCGTCATCGATTGCCGCGTCGGCGACATCGTCCAGGTTTCGACCACGCTCGACCCGTTGGCGATGGTGCGGTAGTTCACCGTCGTCGCGCCGCCGCTCGTCGTGCTGTGCCAATCGCCGGAAAGCGTCTTCAGGCGCTCGAAGACGTCCTTCGACGATGCGCCAGCGGCCGATGCGGCACACGACAGCGTTGCCAGCCATATCCCCAGCACCAAGGCACGAGTGATCATGCGTACTCCAGATGTTGCGCGCAGGATACCCCCGCCCGACGCGTAGACGGCCTCGGGTGAGCCTGCCATGGATGCAGTTCGTCGCAAGTGTCACTGACGCGCCGAGACAGCGCGTCAGCGACCTCGCCTCATCGCGGCCGGCGTTGCAGCAGGTCTATTTCTCCCGCAAAGCCTTCTGCACATCCACGATCTCCACCCCCTGCATCTGGCCGAGCAGGCTGTCGAACCACGGCTTGTGCGAGCTGCCGACGACCACCAGCACGCGCGCACCGGGGCGTTGGCGGAATGCTGCGCGGATGTTGGAGACCATGCGCAGGTTGCGGGTTTCCCAGCCGGCGACGTAATGCCGACCGTAGTGTTGCGGCGAGGGATCGCGCAACGCCGCCCCGAAATCGCTTTCGATCGCCAGTTGCATCACATCCGGCTGATTGATGTAGCGATACAGGGCGAGCATGTCACCGCCCTTCTTCAGCGCTTCCACATGCTCGCGCATCGGTGCGGCCTTCGCGCGCCCGCTGCTCCACGCTGCCTGGATCGCCTCGCCGTACGCGTTCTCGTCTGCAATCACGATGCTGTCGCCGGTGTGGTCGTCGATCGGATACACACGCTGCAAACCGAGCCGCGCCGCCAGACGCGCCGCGACCTGGTCGCTCTCATTGCTGCCCGTCGCACGCTTGCGCAGTTCCGCGACCAGCGCGTCGTCGAGTCCGTCGCCGGTACGCTGCTCGGCCTGCGGCAGTTGCAGCCATTGCACGACCGCGGATGATGCATCATTGGCGGCAAGGAACAGTGCCGCAAGATGTCGCCGCTGCGCCGCCGACGGTTGCCCTGGCCAATCCGCCAGCAGCTTCGCCGCCGCGGCGATGGCCGCCGGAACATCCAGTCCGGTTGCAGCTTTTGCGGCAGCCGTATCGCGGCAATAGGGCGACACGTCCTGTGGAGGGTAGATCGCCGGGTGACGCGCGAGCAGGTCACAGCCTTCGCCGGAGAGGTTCTCGATCGTGATGATGTCCGGCTTGAACGCGGCGAGGCGTGCCAACAATGGCTCGAGCGATTCCGGCTTGACTGTTTCCTTCATCTGCGACAAGTGCACGCTGCCAAGCACCAGCACCTGTGAGCGCGGTCCGCTCATGTGCTTGTCCAGCGCCGACAGGTCAACTCCCGCCTGCGCCGGCCCGCCTATCGTCAAGGCCGCCAGCGCGGCGGACGCAACCCACGTCTTCATGCATCACTCCCGGATTCTCGATGAATCGAGCAGATGCGGGAGCACGGCGGAAGGTTTAAAACCTCCTGCTCAGTGGGCCTTCGACGCCGGCTGCTGCCGCACGACGGCGATGCAGATGACGATGAATGCAAGCAGCACCGCCGAGGCCGTGAACCGGCTCAGCGCGAGGCCGCCGTTCGCCAGCGGCTTGTCGAGGAAATCACCGACGACCGCGCCCAACGGACGGGTCAGGATGAAGGCCGCCCAGAACAGCAAGGTATGCGAGATGCGCGTGCGGTAGTACGCCACCGCGACCAACGCAAGCAAGCCGCCGAACAGCACCATCGCGCCGAGGTAACCCATGCCTTGCGTGTCGGCGGTCCAATCACCCAGCGCAGTGCCGAGCGTCTGAGAAAACATGATCGTGACCCAGTAGAACGCTTCCGCCCTCGGCGTCGACACCGAGTCGATCGCGACCGTACCGAGCGTCCGGTGCCAGATTCCGAGCGAAAGCAGCAACAGGACCAGCAGCAACGCACTGCCACCCGCGTAACCGATCCCGAGCGAGCGATCGGCAAAATCGGCGAGCGTGGTGCCGACCGTCGTCGTCGCGATGATCGTGAGCCAGTACAGCCACGGGTGAAACTGCTTCGCGCGGATCTGCGCCGCGACCGCGACCGCGAAGATCACCGCGAAGATCGCCGTGCTCGCCAGGTAGCCAAGACCAAGCGACATCGACAGCGCGTCGCCGCCGGTCTCGCCCAGCGTCGTCGCCGCTATCTTGACCAGCCAGAACATCAACGTGACGGCCGGGACCTTGCTGTACGCGGATGTTTGGGTGTTGTCGTTCAGGAGGGATGCCATTTAGATGTCACGACTTGCGCCGACGGAAGCCGACGCCACAAGCCAGCGTATCGCGAAAACCTGATGGCATTCTTTCAGAGCAGGAGGTGTGGCCCGGGGTTGACCGCGCTCGCGCATCACGAGCGCATGCTAGGCTCGCCGGAGATCCCAAGGCGGCCAATGTCCGCAATCCAGACGTCGAATGGGTCCACGCCGCTGCGTGAATCGGCGCAGCGGCCCTGTCACGGCACGCCTCACAGGAAAACGCTCAAGGCCACGATCGGAGTGAGCGAGCGGGCGTTGTGTCCACGCGCGGGAATGTAGCGCGCACCGGCGATCACGCCGATCCGCGGCGACCAGTTGTATTCGACCGCGGGAACGAGGGCGAAGGTGTCGAACGTACCTGTGCGGCGCGTTCCGCTCGCGTCACGTACCGACGTCGGCGCGTCGTGGCGATAGTAGAAGTCCGCCGCGAGCACCCAGTTGCGGGTGATGCTGTATTCCCACGCATTGTCGAAGGAAACGCTGGCACCCGGTCGCGCGGTGCCGTCGAAACCCGCGGACGTGCCGTAGACACTGAGGTCGTGCACGGGAGCTCGGCTGGACAACGAGCCGCCGATGTTGATGCGACCGCGCAGGATGCGCCCGTTGGGCAACCAGAACACCTGCTGTGCATAGACGGCCAGTGTCGTCACGTACGCGCCGTTGCCGAACCCGTTGCTTGCACGATCGAGCCGATCATGACGACCGATCGGCAACGACTCCTCGATCGCCAGCGCGATCGCCGGCGTGCCGCTGCCGGGGTCCAGCGTGGTCAGCGCGTAGTGTGCATGCAGCGCGAGGTCGCCGACGCCGACATGCGCACTGGGGCTGCCGCCCACAGGTCGCGTGTAGCCGAACGAGGGCCGCAGGCCGACCGTCCATCGATCGGTCAGGCCGTACAGCAAATAGGTCTGCGAACCGAATCCGTCGCCGCCATCGGATCGGACGTCGAACAAATAGCTCTCGACATAGAAATGGCCCAGCGGCAGCGGCGCCGGCGAATTGGCGACGACCGGGCCCGTCCACCACGCATCGTCCAGGCTCTGCCGTGCGGGTGGCGCGGGATCGGCACCCGATTGCGCGCTCGCCGACACCATCGGCAAGCCCGCTGCCAAGGCCGCGAGGAAATGCCACGCAATCCGTTGCATCATGGCGTACAGGGTCCGCGGATCGATCCCATCATGTCGTTTCCCGTTAGTCGTCGCGACCCGATGGCACGCGACGTCGCCGAGTATGAAACGCGGTGTCACACCAGGAAGGGCCGCTTGGCGACGAATCGGATGGTCCACTCGTGCACGTCCCCGTGTCGATCCATGCGTTCGTCGTTCGTCGCAACGATGGATGCAGCAAATCCCCCATCCCTGAATCAGGAGAATCCGCATGGTCAGCAAGAACACGGTCTGCCTCTGGTACGACGGCACTGCCCTCGATGCCGCGACGTTTTACGCCAGGACGTTCCCGGACAGCGCCGTGCGCGCGGTCCATGCGACACCGGGCGACTTTCCCGATGGCAAGCAAGGCGACGTGCTGACGGTCGAATTCACCGTCATGGGCATCCCGTGCCTGGGGCTGAACGGCGGGCCTGCGTTCAAGCACGACGAAGCGTTCTCGTTCCAGGTAGCCACCGACGACCAGGAAGAAACCGACCGCCTGTGGAACGCGATCATCGACAACGGCGGCCAGGCAAGCGCCTGCGGCTGGTGCAAGGACAAATGGGGCCTGTCGTGGCAGATCACCCCACGCGCCCTGACGGACGCGATCACCGACCCTGACCGCGAGGCCGCCAAGCGCGCCTTCGACGCCATGATGACGATGACGAAGATCGACATCGCCGCGATCGAAGCGGCACGGCGCGGCTGAGGGTGGCGCTTGCGGGCGCGCGTCGGCATGGCGCGCCGTCGAATACCGCGCGCTGCCCGGCAATGCGAACCGCAGCAGGCGCGGGCCGCCAGCCGGAATCGCGGCGGTTCCAGCGGCGCAACGGCTACTGCGCGGACTTCGCGCTTGCGTCGATCCATTCCTGCTTGACGTACGCGCGGCCGCTGCATTGCCGGTTGAATTCGTCGATGACCGCGTTGTGCTTCTCGACCAGCACCGTGTGCGCGGGCAGACGCGCGTTGTAGTCCTCGACGAGCGCCGCGTGCCGGTTGACGCGTTCGTTGTAGCGGTCGATTGCGCCGCCATCGGTGTGATCGAGCGTGACCTCGTCGCGGTCGAGGTCTTCGCCGAGCCGCTTGAAGATCTGTTCGGCGACGTCGAGGTTCTGTGTTTCCTGCTTCAGGGTCCTCGCCAAATCGCGCGCCTCGGCATCGAGCACGACACAGCGGCGCAATGCGGCGCCGGTCAAGGTCGGTCCGCTGAAATGCCTGATGCTGTCGAGCGCGGGGCCGAGCGGCGCCGGCTCGCGGCCGCTCGCCGCCAGGGGACCCATGCAGGTCAGCAAGATCACGATCCACCAGCCATGCGCACGCATCGGAGACTCCATCGGGTTCGTGGAAACCACGCGAAGCGGTCGCGCAAGGGGCCATCGACGGTTCACCGTGGCGGGCACCCGCATGCAGCGGTGGCCTAACCCCCGAGCATCTTTTCCAGCCACGCATCCACGTGCACATCCAGCACCAGATGCACCCGATCGCTCGTCCCGTCGTTGCGCACGGCATGCGGATCGGCGAGGCGCAGGTACCACGCCTCGCCCGGCGCCATCGCCACCGGCGTGCCGTTGAGCACGAAGGCGACGCCGGGATTGGTCGTGATCGGCACATGGATGCGTGCGACGCCCATCTCGGCCATGAGGTCGTGGTCGTTGTGCTCGTGGATGCACGATCCCGGCGCGAGGCGCATCAGCCGCACTGTCGTCACCGGACAATGGAAGGCTTCGATCACGCGCCGCAGGCAGGGCGAGCGATCGAGCCATGGCGTATCGACCCATTCCGTTGCGGAAGGATCGGAATAGATCATGCGGATCGGATGCGTCTCGCCCGCCGGCGCGCGCAACGGAATGACGCTCCAGTCGCCGGAGTAGTTCTGCTTGACGTAGTGCTCGACCCAATCGGCACCCTGCAGTGCCATCAGGTCCGCCGCCATTGCCGGCACGTCGAACGCGAACGGCAGTCGTACCCGATCCGGGAACCGCATCGTCTGCCCGCGCGCATTCAGCATGTGCTTGCTACTCCGTTCCCGCCTTCATGATATCGAAGACCGGCAACGACGCGCCGAGTGTCACGCCGTGGCCAAGCGGAAACACCGATTCCCGCATGCAGCCGGGCGAACGTCCACAGCATCATGATTCGCGCGCCATCGCCCGCGCCGGCGATTCCCTCATTGCTGGCCATGGGCGCAATGGGCGGAGGCTTGCCGCAAGCCGCCAATGGTTTACGATGTCGAATCGGGGAACGTGGGTTTTTCGGCGATCTTGTTCGGCAAGGCAGCTTTCCGCATCCATGGTCTGGCGCCTCGTCAGCATGGCCCCGTCACGGAACGGGGGAGACCGTGACAGACAAGGCGAGCGCGCCACCTGGCAAGCTGCTGCAAGTCCTCGGCGTGGCTTTCTGTCTGGCCGTATTGGTCGGCAACACGATCGGCATGGGCATCCTGCGTACGCCGGGCGAGATCGCCGCACAGCTTCCGTCGGCGCCGTTGTTCATGGGCGTGTGGGTGGCCGGTGCGGTGTATGCGCTGCTGGGAACCTTGACCGTGTCGGAGCTGGTCGCGATGCGGCCACGTTCGGGCGGCTTGTATCCGCTGGTGCAGCACGGGTTGGGGTCGTATCCGGGTTTCGTGGTCGGCTGGAGCGACTGGTTGTCCACCTGCGGCAGTATCGCCGCCGTCGCGATCGTGCTCGGCGAATATGTCGGCCCACTGGTACCGTTCCTGGCGGGTCATGAAAAACTCACCGCTTGCGCGGTGGTCCTCGCGTTCGGCCTGCTGCAATGGCGCGGCATCCGCATCGGCGACCTCGCCCAGCAGACGACCAGCCTGCTCAAGGCATTGGCCCTGATCGCACTGGCGCTGGTGGCGTTGTTCTTCCCCTCCCCGATGACATCCGTCGCGGCAGTCCCGGCCGCAGCGGACCTGCCGGTCGGCATTGCCCTGATCGGCGCCGTGATCGTCGCGATGCAGTCCGCGATCTACACCTACGACGGCTGGACCGGTCCGGTCTACTTCAGCGAGGAACTTCCGGATCCGGCGCGCGATATCCCGCGCACGATGATCGCCGGCGTGTTGCTGGTGATGGTCATCTACCTGCTGTTGAACGCCGCATTCCTCAGCGTCATTCCGATCAGGGAAATGGCCGGCGACCCGTTCGTGGCCGCCAGCGCCGCGTCGCGCCTGTTCGGCCCGCGCGGCGACACGGTGCTGCGGGTCGTGATGATCCTTTCGCTGGTTGCGTCGGTGAACGCGCTGGTGCTGATGGCTTCGCGCGTACCCTACGCGATGAGCCGCGACGGCTTGCTTGCCGCCGGATTGCAACGGGTGAATGCCGGCGGCACGCCGGTGCCGGCCCTGTGGACCAGCATCGGGATCGCCCTGGGCCTGATCGCGACGAATACCTTCAACACGATGGTCGCCCTGCTCGCCTTCATGTTCGTTGCGGACTACGCGATCACGTTCACTACCCTGTTCGTCATGCGCCAACGCCACCCCGATTCACCGAGGCCATTCCGCGTGCCGTTGTACCCGCTCGTGCCGGCACTCGCCCTGCTCGGATCCCTCGCCTTCCTCGCAGCAGCGTTCGTCAACGACACCGCCAACAGCCTGCTCGCCCTCGCCCTGGTGGGGATTTCGTGGCCGGTCCATCGACTGTTCCGGCGCAATGGCGCGTCCTCGCCCCGCACGAAGCGTCTTCAGAGATAGCTCAGCCACCAATCGCCGCGTCGCGCCTTTACCGCACAGACCCAACGGCACAAGGGGTACAGCAGCGCGACGACCGCTGCCCAGACCAGATACACCGCCGGCAGGGGCACGCCATAGCCCGGCGGAAACGCGGGCGACGCTGCGAAGAATTGGCGCGCGTCGAAGCCCTGCAACACGCCGAGTCCGACGGCCAGCAGGTGCAGCAAGTACAGGTGCGCGACATAGAACGCGAACGGCACGCGTCCGAACGTGACCAGGATGTCCTTGAGCGGCCCGCGCCAGCGTTCTGCGTATGCGCATGCAATCGCCGCCGGACCGAGCGTCATCAGGGCATACAGGAGGCTCGGCGGATACTTTTCGGTATTGAGAAAACTCATCAACGTCGCCACCGCTCCTCGATCCTGCACGTGCCAGGGATGCGGGTCGCCGTACACGTTGATCAGGCGGATGAAGGCGAAAGCAAACGTCAGCGCGAGGCCGCCGCGCAACAGCCAGGCGTCGCGCTTCGCCGGATCCATCCGGAACACGTCGGCGATGCCGAATCCGCACGCCATGATGCCGAGCCATGGCAGCAGGGGATACGCGAACCGGATCCGGTATGGCCCGAAATCGATCGACATGCGCGCATGCAGTGCAACCCACAGCGGATGGTCGAGATGGTCACTCGCCGTGGCCGCCGGCCACACGGCATCGAGCGCGTTGTGCCCGAGCATGATCGCCAGGCCGATCACGAGACATGCGCGCGCCCCCAGGAACTGCAGTCCGGCCAGCACGACCATGCACGCGCCGATCGCCCAGATCACCTGCAGCGGTATGACGATCAGGCCACCCGCCTGCGCAGAGCCGAGCGGCGCGAACGACCAAGCGGTCGAGATCACGAACCACTCGATGAAGATCAGCCACAGCCCACGCTTGAGCAGGAACAGGCCGAGTTCGCGCGGCGTCTTGCGCGCGGTCATCAGCCCGGCGCTGGTGCCTGCAAGCAGCACGAACACCGGCGCGCAGAAGTGGGTGATCCAGCGCGTCGCGAACAACAGCGGCGTCACATTCGGATCCGTCATCGGGTTCTGCACGGTGCCGGCGACGAAGAAGTCGCGCGCATGATCGAGCACCATGATCACGAGCACCAGGCCGCGCAACACGTCGATCGACGTCACGCGGTAGCCACGCACGGACGAATCCGGCGCGGAACGTGCGGCGCCCGTGCCGGTGGACATGCCTCAGGTCCAGGCTTTGCGCAGGACGTGGCTCGCGTCGATCGCGCGAATGTCGCGCGTGCCGGCCTGACGCATGATCTGTTTCAGCTCGCGCGTGTAGATGTCGAGCACCGATTCGACGCCAGCCTGGCCCATGGCGGCGAGGCCCCAAACCTGCGGGCGACCGATGCCGACGCCGGTCGCGCCGAGTGCGAGCGCCTTGAATACGTCGGTGCCGCGGCGCACGCCGCCGTCGATGAAGACCGGAACGCGACCCTTCACCGCGGCGACGACTTCGGGCAGGCAGTCGATCGTTGCGCGCAGGGTTTCTTCGTCGCGTCCGCCGTGGTTCGAAACGACGATGCCGTCGACACCATGCTCGCACCCGAGCGCGGCGTCTTCGCCGGTGACGATGCCCTTCACGATCAGCTTGACCGTCACGAGCTTGCGCAGCTTGTCGAGGAATGCCCAGCTCATGTCGCTCGGAGACAATTCGGTGACGCGGGAGACATCGAGCCCTGCGTAGGCCGGCGCCTTGTGCAGCGGATCGTGCGAGTTGTTGACGTGGCAGGCGGTGCATACGCGCTTGTCGGCTTTCATCGCGCGCAACAGCGTCTCGTTGTTGCGTCCGGGCATGTTGTCGACGGTCAGCGCGATGGCCTGGCAACCAAGTTGCTCGGCGCGCTTGACCAACGCCTCGGTCACCTTCCAGTCGTTGGTCGCATACAGCTGCTGCCAGATCGGTGCGCCTCGCGCCTTGATGACATCCGCCTGCGCGACCGAGGCCACGTTGGAAAGCATCATCTGCACGGAACGCGACGCGGCTGCCCGAGCCGTCGCCACCTCGCCCTCCGCATGAAATGCGCGCTGGCTCGACACGGCCGACAGATACATCGGCGTCGGCCATTGCGTGCCGAATACCTTCACGCCCGTGTCGAGGTGGCTCACGTCGACGAAGCGGCGCGAGCGGATTTCGTAGTGCGCAAACGCGTCGTGATTGATGGCGACAGTACGGTCATCGTCGACGCCGGTGGCGATGTAGCCGAAGTGCGCCGGCATGTCGGCGAGCGCCGCGCGTGCCAGCTCCTCGAACTCCATCACGTTGAGTGCAGCCGCGGCATGCGCGGGCTGCGCAGCTTCCGCAGCCGCCGCCCCAAACAGCGGGCGAGCAAGACCCAGCGCCGGAAGCGCCGCGATACCACCGAGCAGTGCACGCCTCGACACGAACCGGGACGGGTTCATGATCGATCCCTTGGCGACTGGCGAGGGCTGAGTCTAGCGCGGATGCAGCGGGAGTCCAGTCCGCCGGTCGACCAGATGACGCGCGTCCATTCCCTGCTAGACCCTCGCCGCCTTCCATCCGCCGCGCGAAAACAGCCACAACGTGAACAGGCCGACCGAAGTCTCGGAAACGAACACGGCCCAGAACACGCCGGTTTCCTGCCAGCCCAGGTGCAACGCCAGCCACCAGGCCAGCGGAATCTGGATCAACCAGAAGAACACGACGTTGATCCACGTCGGCGTAGCCGTGTCGCCCGCACCATTGAAAGCCTGCACGCTGACCATCCACCAGCCGTAGACGAACAGCGCGTAGGACAGGATGCGAAGCCACTCGCTGCCGACGGCGACCACCTTCGCGTCATCGGTGAAGAAGCCGACGATGTGCTGCGGCAGGAAGAAATACGCCAGCGAAACCGCCACCAGGTACAGCATGTTGTAGCGGCCGATCCGCCACACGGCCGCTTCCGCGCGATCCGGCTGCCCGGCCCCGAGGTTCTGTCCGACCAGCGTGGCAGCCGCGTTCGACATGCCCCAGGCCGGCATCATCGTGAACATCATGAAGCGGATGGCGATGGTCGCGCCGGCCACCGCTTCGCTGCCGACGTTGGCGAGGATGCGCATGAGGAAGATCCACGAGGTCATCGCCACGATCATCTGGCCGACACCGCCGAGCGAGGTGCGCACGATGTTCCACAGCACCGCGCCATGCCACGACAGATGCGATGCCGCCACGCGGATGTGCTTGCCGGCGTGGAACAGCATCCACAGCTGGAACAGCACGCCGGTGCCACGACCGATGTTGGTGGCGATGGCCGCGCCCTCGATGCCCCACTCGGGGAACGGGCCAACGCCGAAGATGAGCAACGGGCACAGCACGATGTTGAGCCCGTTCGACAGCCACAGCACGCGCATCGCGATCGCTGCATCGCCGGCACCGCGGAAGATCGCGTTGATGACGAACAGCAGCATGATGACCGCGTTGCCGCCGAGCATCCACTGCGCGTAGCGGTAACCGTGCTCGATGGCCCACTCGTCTCCGCCCATCAGGCGCAGCAGGTCCGGCGCGAAGGCAATGCCGATCACGGACGGCAGCACCGATGCGAGCAGCGCCACGATGATCGCCTGTACCGCCGTCACGGCCGCTGCATCCGGCTTGCCTTCGCCTATGCGCCGCGCCACCACGGCGGTCACGGCCATCGCGAGGCCCATCGCCATCGAATACACGAGGAACAGATAGCTCTCGGTCAACCCGACCGTCGCCACCGCCGACGGCCCCAGCTTGGCGACGAAGAAGATGTCCACCACCGCAAAGGTGGATTCCAGCACCAGCTCCAGCACCATCGGCACGGCGAGCAGGAATACCGCGCGACGCAGCGGGATCTTCGTGTAGTCCGCCTGCGTGCCGCGCACGGCCTCGCGCAATGCGTCCCAGAAGGATTGGGTTGCCGTGGATGCTGGCAGCGTATCGGCGGGAACGGGTTGCATGGGAGGCACTCGCTGGCGACGGGCGATAGTAGGCAAGGTCCGGACAAAGCGCATCACGCTTCGCCCGGGTTTCCGACTTCGACGCACGAGCGAGGGTCGGATCGACATCCGACCTGCGAGGCCGTTGCCTCATCCCCGTCGGGGCAAGAAGGAAAAATGAGCGCGGCCCGGACGCCTCGCCGGCACCTGGCCAGCTCGCATGCGCCGCGCCATGTCGCGGCTCCGTCGCGGTCATCGGCAATGCAGGCGCCCTTCCCCGCGAAGGGCGCCTGCGGTACAGCATCACGCCGCCTTGGCAGCCTCGATCTGCGCGGGCGTGTTCGCACCCGCGACGCGCTCGCCCTGGATGTCGATGCGACGGGGCTTCAGCGCTTCGGGAATCTCACGCCGCAGTTCGATCGTCAGCAAACCCTTTTCGAGCGACGCGTTCGCGACCTTCACGTGGTCGGCGAGTTCGAAGCGGCGCTCGAACGTCCGCTCGGCGATTCCCTTGTGCAGGTACTCCGCCTCGGGGCCGAGCACGGCTTCGCGCTTCGCGCCGGAAATCACCAGCAGGTTCGGGCGATCGGTCAGCGTCAGTTCGTCGCGATCGAAGCCGGCGACCGCCATCACGATGCGGTAAGCATCCTCGCCGACGCGGATGATGTCGTACGGCGGCCAGTTGTCCGCCGGCTGGATGCGGCTGGCGCTTTCGAGCACGTCGAATACGCGGTCGAAGCCGATGCCGGTGCGGAACAGGGGCGAAAAATCGAGTGTGGTCCTCATAGCCATATCCTCATAGTGGCAAGCAACATGGGCATGAAGAGGCGTGCTGGACGCCCTCACGGCGGGCCCACCATGGCGCCCGCAAGGCGCATCTAGGGCTCGCCTTTCGGGTTTCAAGGGGGCCACCCGCGCGACCTTCGCCCATCGCATCCGCGCTCGCCGGCGGGAACAATCCGCGCGGTCGGTGGTCCGTTCCAGGGCCCCGCCAAGGGCAATCTTTTTCCGCGAACTCGCAGAGGTGCTCTTCATGATCTCTACCGTCCGCCGAGACCCTTCGCAGTGGTGTCTCATGGCCACCCTCCAGGTCGCCGAAGGCGCGCCGGACCTGCCGGCCATCCTTGCCGACCTCGATTTCGACTTCCGCCTGGAACGCACCCCGTCGCCTGCCGGCGTCGTGTGGTTCAACCTGCTCGTCGATGCGCGCCGCGGACACCGCCGCTGCGCACGCATTGCCCATCGCCTGCTGAACGCGCTGCACAGCATCGCCAAGTGCGGCGACCTGCCCGACTTCAGGATCATCGCGGGCGAGCGCTGGCTGCATTCTCCGCTGCCCGATGACGCCATGCAGCCCATCGAGAGCCACAGCCATGGGTCGCCGTCGGAAAGTCCTTGAGCGGCGGTGACGGCGGCCCGCTTCCCGTCACGCATCGCGCTCCGCGCGCGCAGTTCCTCTCCCGCATCGCGGGAGAGACAGCGGCGCCGTTCCCTCCGGCGTGCGCCGCCCTTCGCCATCCATGGCGCGTCGCGTCTGTCGCATTTTCCTGCTTTCCGCGTTTCTGCAGGTAACGTCACTGCGTGGTACATCGCCATGAACCGGGTCGCTTGCCTGCTGCTGTCCGTATTCGCCGCCTCGGCCCACGCGGCAGGCTGGACCCACGCTGGTCAGATCGACTCGCCGTGCTGCTTCTCCGGGTCGCACGACGGCATGAAGTTCGGCACCGTCGTCGCCGCCGATCTGGACACCGGCTCGCCGCCGCAGGTGCGCGCGCTCTATGTCGGTGCGCCGGGCTTTTCCATCGTCGACGGACCGACGGTGTATCCCGAGGCGGGCATCGTGTTCGTGTTCGTTCCCACGAACGGCGGCTGGCAAGAGGCAACGTATCTGACGTCGGCCTTTCCCTCGGCCAACGGCCACTTCGGCGCGGCCCTGGCCGTGGACAGCGGCGTGGTCGCGATCGGCGAACCGGGTTACGACAACGCAACGCACACGGACGCAGGACGAATCACCCTGCTGCACGATCGCAACCGCAGCAACCCGACCTACACTCCGCCCCAATTCGACGGCCTGTATTTCTGGGACAGCACGCTCGACAACGGCCACTTCGGCAGCAGCGTCGCGGTCGCGGGCGACGGCATCGGCACGGGTGGCGCCGGCAACTGGATCGTCGGCGGCGCACCGGGAGCGGGCGCGGGCTGCAGCTCGCTGATCTACTTCGGCGACGATCAGTCCTGGGACGACAAGGGCAGCGTATGCGGTGCCACCAATGGCGACGTGTTCGGTGCATCGGTCGCGGCGTATTCATTCGGCGCCGGCGACATGCTGATGGCAGTCGGTGCGCCCGGAGAAGGCAGCACGGCCGGCGGCGCGCACGTTTACCACCTGTCGGGCGGCGCGATCGCGAACCTCAGCAACCTGCAGGCGCAGAACCCGGGGATTTTCGGCTTCTTCGGCACCAGCATCGCCATCGACAGCCAGCGCCTGTACGTCGGCGCGACCGGCGGCGACAAGCCGGCCGTCGGCCGCACGGGATCGGTCACCTTGTTCAACCCTGGCGGCCCGAATCACTTCACGTTCGCGGGCGAAGTATTCCCGGGCAGCGACGCGCAGGCGGGCGACCTGTGCGGCGCGTCGATCGGGTTGAATCTCGTCGGCACCGGCTTCGCGATGGGATGCCCGGGCAGCGACGCGCAGAGCAGCGGCGAAGGCTTTGCGCGCGTCGTCATGCCGATCCCCTTCATCGGCGGCACGCTCTGGATCGATCAGGCGCTGCAGATGGGAAGCCTGCCGCACGGCGCCGACGACATGGGCCGCGGTGTCGCGATGGTCGGCAACTACGTTTACGCCGGCGCCCCGCTCGCCGATGATCTTCTCGGAAGCGACAACGGCATCATCCAGATCTTCGGGCCCGACGAGTTGTTCACGGATGGGTTCGATTGAACAGGCTTTCGTGGGAGCGACGGAAGTCGCGATGCTCCCACTGCGCACTGCAAGAGCATCGCGGCTGCCGCCGCTCCCACACTGCTTCGAGCGATGCTCTTGTGGGAGCGACGGAAGTCGCGATGCTTTTCATTTCCCACTGCAAAGAGCATCGCGGCTTCCGCCGCTCCCACAGAAGGCTGCTTCGAGCGATGCTGTTGCGACTTCCTTGCTCCCTGCTCTTGTGGGAGCGACGGAAGTCGAGATGCTTTCATTCCCCACTGCAAAGAGCATCGCGGCTTCCGCCGCTCCCACAGAAAGCTGCTTCGAGCGATGCTGTTGCGACTTCCTTGCTCCCTGCTCTTGTGGGAGCGACGGAAGTCGCGATGCTTTCATTCCCCACTGCAAGGGCATCGCTGCTTCCGCCGCTCCCGCAGCAGATTGCTTCGATGCCTACCTCGGCTCCCACAGCTCGACCGCATTGCCGTCGCAATCCTTGAGCCACGCGAAGTGGCCGTACGGATACTCTGCGGTCTTTTCGACCTGCACGCCCTTCTCGCCGAGCGCGTGCAGCACTGCGCCGAGATCCTTCACGCGATAGTTGATCTGGCCGGTGCGTGGCGCTCCGGCAATGTCGTGTTCGCTGCCGAGGATGGCCCAGGCGATCTCGCGCCTTGTTTCCGGTTCGTCGGCGTCGCGCACCTCGAACGTCCGGTAGATCGCGTTGCACTCGGCTTCGCCTTCGCCGGTACTCGCGGGCACGATGCCGAAGCAATCGGCGTACCAGTCCGCGAGGCGCCGCGGATCGTTCGAAAACAGGAACACGCCACCTATACCGTCAATCAGACTCATGCCGCCTCCACGCCAGTGCGCACGCCGGGTCAACCGCCTGTGCGCGCCAGCGTGCGGATCGGCACGCACAGGTCCAGATCGAAATGCGACCAGTCGGTCGCCGCTTCCTTGTCGAGGAACACCTCGATCGCGGGCGCGTGTTCGGGTTCGTACGCGCTGTGGATCAGCCACCCGCGGAACAGGTAGCCCCACGCCGTCGCCACCGTGCGCAGATCTCCCGACACGTGCGCGACCGCGTAGCGCATCGGCGGCAACGTCAGCGTCGACATGCCCTCGGCAACCGCGAACGGCGACGACGAGGCGAAACACACTTCGTATCGATACAACTCCCGCGGTGTCACGTGCGGATCGTCGATCGACATGCCGAACAGCGTGCCCTCCGCCAGGATGCCCTCGCGCCGCGCCCACGCCACCATTTCGCCGAATGCCGCGAGCACGCGCCCGCCTTCGAACGCATTCACGACCCGCAGGTACGCGATGCGTCGTTCGGGCAGGTCAACCAGGCGCACCGGGAACGCGGCGCGCTGTTCCTCCGCGCTCATGGGCAGACGATAGTCGAGCTCCGGAAACGGTTCTTTGCGGATCTTGCTCTCGCCCATCTCGCCCTTGCGGCGGAAGCGGCTCGGCGTCGTGTCGTACGCCGCGCGGAACGCGCGCGAGAACGCGGCCGACGAGGAGAAGCCGCAGTCGAGCGCGATGTCGGTGGCGCTGCGGTCCGAATAGCGCAACAGGCGCGCGGCCTTCTCGATGCGCGCGCGATTCGCGAACGCATTGACGGTTTCGCCGGTCACCGCGCCGAAGATGCGATGGGAGTGGAATTCCGAGAACCCCGCGACGCGCGCGAGTTCGTCCAGCCGCACCGGCCGGTCCAGGTGCGCGCGCAGGTGGTCGACGACGCGATCGATGCGCGCGGCGTAGTCGGAGTTCGCCACCGTCAGAACGGAATCGCGAAGTTGTCCCACGCCGGTGCATGGCTGGCGTCGTTCGCCGCCGTGTTCCACGCGGACATCGAGCGCAACGGCGTCGCAGTCACAAGCGCGCATGAAACGTGCTGGATGACGAATGACCGATGCATGACATTCTCCAGGTACATGACCACGCTCAACGCCCCATGATCGCTGGCAAGGCGATCGTACGCTGCCGGTATCGCCGCCGATACCGGCGAAGAGCAGCACGCGGCCATCGCGCCGCCAGCCGCAAGGACTCGCGGGCCGGCTGCCGCTCTCGAACACGCCGAATTGGCGGCCGACGCCGAAGCCGGTGCGGAACACTGACGCCTTCCGCGACACCTTCAGGTTGCGAAGCCGCGCCTTGGAAACGCCGATGCGGCACACTGGAGCCCGCATGCATCCCTCCAAGCCAATGCGTCTGTGCACCCTCGCCACGCTGGCCTGCATGACGTTGCGGATGGCCGCCGCAGCCAGCGTGGCGATCGTCGACACCACGGTGGTCGATGTCGAACACGACCGCGACGCGACCCACCGCACGGTGCTTGTCGAAGGCGATCGCATCACGTCGATCGCCGCCGCGAACGACGCGCGCATTCCCGTCGACGCCGTGCGCGTGGATGGCCGCGGCCGCTGGCTCATCCCCGGGCTCGTCGACATGCACGTGCACCTCTTCAACACGGTGTCGCATCGACCGCCGAACGACTGGGCACTGCCGCTGTTCGTGGCCAACGGCGTGACAGGCGTGCGCGAGATGAGCGCGGACGCGCAATCGATTGAACGGCTGCGGCAGTGGCGGCGCGAAACCGATGCGGGCGAGCGCATCGCGCCACGCGTACTTGCCGCGGGCATCGCCGCGCGCATCTCCGACGCAGCGGACGCGCGACGCGAGGTCGCGGCGATCGCCGACAGCGGTGCCGACTTCGTGAAGGTGTTTTCCGAGGTCGGCACGCCGGAGTGGCACGCGCTGCTCGCCGCTGCGCGCGAACGCGGACTGCCGGTGGCGGGACACGTGCCGGCCGCGGTCGCGCTGCTCGACGCCGCCGCGCAGGGACAACGCAGCGCCGAGCACCTCATGCAGGCGTACGAAGCGTGCTCGTCGATCGAAGGCACGCTGCTGCGGGAACGCAGCGGACTTGCGGGCCAGGCACTGGCCGACCTGCGTGATGCGCAGGAGTCGCGTGCACTCGAAGCATTCGACCGGCGAGCATGCAGCCGCGTCGCGCGGCAGCTCGCCACGAGTGGCCAGTGGCAGGTTCCCACGCTCGCGCTGCCCTGGGCCGAAGCGCATCGCTCCGCATCGGCAGACGCGGACCCGCGCTGGCGTCTCCTGCGCGCCGATGAACGCACGCGCTGGTCGCGCATCCTTGGCGAACTTGCCGCACACCCCGATCCGCTGGCCGGGCGCCGCTGGCACGGCGCACGCTCGATCATGGCGGTGTTCCGTCGTGCGGGCGTGCCGATGATGACGGGCACGGACGCACCGATGCCCGAGGTCTATCCCGGATTCTCGCTTCAGGACGAACTCGCGCGGTTCGTCGATGCGGGCTACACGCCGCGCGAGGCCCTGCGCGCGGCGACGCTCGCGCCTGCGCGTTTCCTCGGCCAGGACGCGACGAGTGGTTCGATCGCGCCGGGCAAGCGCGCCGACCTCGTGCTGCTCGCCGCCGACCCCACGCGCGATGTGCGCAATACCCGGCGGATCGACGCCGTGGTCCTCGGCGGCCGCGTACTGCGGCGCGCCGAGCTCGATGCCTTGCTGCGCTGACACCCCAAGCTGCGGCGCGACGGCAGTTCCCCCTCTCCCGCTTGCGGGAGAGGGTTGGGGTGAGGGGAAGCGTGCGACAACGTCCGGTGTCGATTGGACAATGCGGAGCGGTCGGTGAGAGCAAGTGCTGCGCCTTCGCACGCTTCCCCTCCTCTCCCGCAAGCGGGAGAGGTGAGAGCTCCTTACGGCACCAGATCCTCGAAGCCGTCTTCAAAGATGAGGTCCACCAGCGAGACGAGCACGGTGACCTGCGGCGCCGCCGTGAAGTTGCCGTTGCCGGCCTGGTCCGCGGCGATCGGGCACACGCCTGCGCCGAGCATCGTCACCGTCGTGCCGCTCACGCTGCACACGGCGGGATCGAGCGAACTGTAGACGATGGATGCGCCCGAATTCGGCTTCGCGCTGCTCGCCAACGGTGAAATCTCGAAGGTGGACCCCGCGTCGAACACGCGGCTCGTCTCGGTCTGCGACGGGAACGTCAGGGTTTGTCCGGCCGGGTTGATGGTGAGCGACTGCTCGACTTGCGGTGCCGGGTTCCACGCGGCGTCACCGGGCTGATCGGCGGTCAAGGTGCAGGTTCCGGCAGCGACGATCGAAACGGTCGCCCCGGCCACCGTGCACACCGACGTCGTCGGCGAACCGTACACCACGGCCAACCCGGAACTCGCGCTCGCGGGAGGACTGACGGAGAAGTTGCCGCCGGGGCTGTAGGTCTGCGCGGATTGCGCATCGAACAGGATGCTCTGGTTGCCCATCGGCGTGACGCTGTTGCTCGTGCCCTCCGGACCCGGCCCCGCCACATTGCTGGCTACCACTGCGCAGGTGTACGCACTGCCGTTGACGAGGCCCGTCAGCGTGATGGGCGAATTCCCCGAAGCCGTGACGACGTTTCCGCCCGTGCAGGTGACGCCATAGGTCGGCGGCGACGGGTCGCCTCCATTGTTGGAGGGGTCGCTCCAGCTCAGATCCAGTTGCGCATCACCGGCCACGGCGAGAACGTTCTGCGGTGCGCTCGGCGCCACCGGATTGACCGTGATGGAATACGGTTGCGAACCACTGCAGCCGCTGTTGTCCACGACGGTCACCGTGGCGTTGAACGTGCCGAGGGCGGTGGACGTGCCGGAAACGTTTCCGAAAGCGCTCAGCGAAAGGCCGGGAGGCAAGGCTCCCGCCGTCACGAAGTAACTCGGCGCGCCGAGAGCGCCGGTCTGGCTCAGGTTCTGACTGTAGGCCAGACCCCAACCCGTACTGGGCAGCGTGCTCGGACTTATCGTGAGTGCCGGACAGACGTAGGGCGCATACATGGCATTGTCGATGCCGATGTAGTCGGAGTTGCTTCCTGATGCTCCCGCACCGGTGACGAAATAGCGGAATGCCATGCGCCCGGATGTCGGAGCCGGAAGCCCGGAAATCGTGATGGTGTACTGCGTCCACACCTGCGGGTAGACGCCCGTCACGAGGCTGGGATTGATCGACAGCAACAGTGTCGTGAAGTCACCCGTCGCGGTGGCACCGCTACCCACGTTCGTGCTCGCACCGTTCGTGCTGAGGCGGACTTCGAGGCGATCGGGGTAATCCGTCCCCCCGGCAGGCTTGCGGGTGTAGAACTGGAAGACGTCGCCATTGCGCAGCGTTCGATTCGGCGTCAGCAGCCAATTGCTGATCGTGCCGATACTGCCGGTGTTGTTGTAGTTGGCCGCGATATACGCATTGGACGCGCCGTTCCACGCATCGAAGGGGCCTCCTGCCGACACCGGCGACCCCTGGAACCAGCCGAGGCTGCCGACCGGGGTGCTGTTGTTCTGCAGGACCCAGCCATTGCCTGCAAGCAGGCTGATGTCGTCGAAGTTCTCCGTGAACGACTGCGCGCAGGCCGACCCGAGCGAACCCGCGAGAAGCACGCCGGCCGCGGCGCGAACGAAGGCTGTCATCATGCCCTGCCCTCCGCAACCGCGAGGAGTGGGGCAATGCGTTCTGGAACAATGGAAATGGACAACATGGACGATCCCCCTGTAGGACGGTGACGTCCGAGTATGCGTTAAGTTTCATTCCGTGAATACGGTCACAGACGTACATTTACGAATGTGGCAGCGGCGACCGCATCCGGCGCCATCGAACGTGGTACAGCTGCTCGTCGATGCGCGCCTCGCACAATGCCGCTGCGCACGCACGCATCGGGCGGTGATGCAAGCTCGCGTCCGGCAACCCCGCCTCGACGCCCTCAGCTGCCCTCGAACCCCGACGCGAAGATCCGATCGTCGAACGCGGCGGTCACGTGGCAATCGCCATGGATCGCGGTCGTCTGCCAGAGGCCGCCACCGATCGACGTGACCGTGCAGGTATCGCCGGTCACGGTGGCCGCGTGCCCCGCGTCGGCGGTCACGGTGAAACTCGCGATGTCGCCGTCGGTGACCTGCTGCGTCGGTGGCGCGATCGTGCCGCCGCTCGTTGCGGCGACAGCGGTGACCGTGCGACGCGTCGGCACGACATCGAGCGTCACGGTCGGCGCGTCGTTGTAGTTCGTGTCGCCGGCTTCATCCGCGGTCAACGTGCACGTGCCGGGCGCGAGCATGGTCACGGTCGATCCCGCAACCGTGCACATGCTCGTCGTCGTCGATGCGAACACCAGCGGATTGCCCGACGCGCCCATCGTCGCCGACACGCTGAACGTGCCGCCCGGATGGAACAGCGGCGCCGCCGGTGTCGACGTGAAATTCGTGATCGCCTGCTCCGCTCGCGCAATCGACACGGTCAACGTGGCTTGTGCAGCGGCATAGGTGCCGTCGCTGCCCTGGTACGCGGTCAACTCGCAGTCGCCCGCGGAGAGGATCGACACGGTCGCGTCGTTCGTCGTGCAGGTGTCCGTCGACGCCGAGAGGAACTGCACGGGCTGCGCCGATGCACCCGGCGTCGCCGAAACGCCGAACGTCCCTGCCGGGCTGTACACCGGATTCGCAGGCGTCGCGATGAAATTCGTGATGGCCTGGTCGCATAGCGGCAGGAAGGTCAGCGTCGTGCTGAAGGCGTCCATCAGGATCATGCCGTGGCTGGTCAGGCCCGCATTCGCACCGCTGTAGACGTAGGTGAAATCATCCGGGACCGGAAGGATGGATCCGGTGGTATCGAGCAGCGGATATTGCGTACCGCACACCGGTGCGGACGCGCCGTCGGTGAACTGGAACTGCAGGCCGGTGCCGTTCGTGACCAGGTTGCCGGTCATGGCCAGGTGATCCGACGCGGCCGCCGTCGCACCGAGCTGGAACGCCATCGTTGCGCCAACCTCCCAGGTCAGCCCACCGATGTCGAGGCGACCGATGCCGCCGTTGATCGCCGGATCGCCGGGCGCGAGGCGTCCGCCGTCGTGCAGCGTGACCGCGCCGACGACCATCCCGTCGCCGCCGAGGGCTGCACCGCTGTCGATCGTCACGGCCGCCGGCAACATGCCATCGACCGCGAGTTGTCCCTGCGCGATCTCGAACGTGCCGAGATCCACGTTGTCCGTCGACGCCAGTACCAGCGTGCCGTCGCCGCCCTTGACCAGGTTCGGCAGCGAGCCGGTCCAGCCGCCGATCGAACCGTCGACCGTTTGACGACCCGATGTGACGGACACCGTGGTCGTGCCGCCGAGCAGGAACATCGACGTGCCGCGCGTCGAACCCGCGGTCGCGCCCACGCCGCCCGAGCCAGGCACACCCGGCGTGAGCGCGCCGACGTCGACGGAACCGTCGGCCCAGGTCAGCGACGCGCCGTTGTCGCCGCGCACGAACAGCGCAGCACCCAACGCGGCGCCACCGCCCGAACCTGCTGGCGCATTGCCGGTCGTGACACCCGCACCCGGTGCTCCCGCAAAAGGACCGGACTCGCCCAGCATCGGCAAGCCGCCGTACGCCGCTGCGCCCGCGCACGCACCGAAGCCGCCGTCGCCGGAGCGATTCCTGCATCCGGTGATATCGCAGTTCAACGCACTGCCGCCACCGCCGCCGCCACCGAAACCGCCGTCGCCGCCGCCATCGCCGATGGCGAAGGTCCCGTTCTGCGGAAGGAATCCGCCGCCACCGCCGAAATCGCCACCGTCGCCGCCACTGCCTTCATGGTCCGCGCCGCCACCGCCGCCGTAGGTGCCGCCGGCGCCGCCATCACCGCCGAAATAGCCGGACGTCGAATGTCCGTAGCCGCCTCCCCCACCACCACCGAACACCTGCCCTGCACTGCCCGCCGAGTTGCCCAAGCCGCCGGTGCCCGTTCCACCCTGCCCACCAAGGCCGTCCGCGCCGGCACCGCCGACCGTGCCCGACGCGTCCTGGCCGTTCGACCATGCGCCGCCACCGCCGCCACCGTTGTTGCCACCCGCGCCGCCGTTGCCGGACACGCCGCCGCCACCACCGCCGCCATTGCTCGTCGCGGAGCCACCGTTGCCGTAATAGCCGCCGCCACCACCGCCCGAGTAGTTGTAGCCCGCGCCGCCATTTCCACCGAGACCGCCGCCCCCGCCGCCGCCGTTGAAGCCGCCGCTGAAGCTGCCGCCGTTGCCACCGGTAGCGGCGTTGTCGTGGAAGTCCACGTGCGACAGCACGACCGTGCCGCTATTGACGAACAGGCCACCGCCCGCGCCGAGACCACCGCCGCCGCCATACAAGCCGTCGCCGCCCTTGCCGCCGCGCGCGAGACCGTGCGCGATGTCGACGTCGGAGATGGTGACGGTTGCACCAGCCGCATCGACGAACAGCACGCGATACGCATCCGCGCCGCTGATCGTCAGGCTCGCAGCACCCGGCCCGGTGATGCTCAAGGCCACGCGGATCGGCGGCAAGGGACTTGTGAGCGTGATCGTGCCGCTCACCGCGAACGTGATCACGCGACCCGGCGTCGCCGTCAGCAAGGCATCGCGCAACGAGCCCGGACCCGAGTCCGCCGTGGTGGTCACGACGTAGGTGTCGAACACCTCGTGCGGCGACGCGGACGTAGCGCCCTGCGCATTCGCCAGCGCCATGGACAACGCACACGCGACCAGCAGGCTGTGGGGCGGCATGTGCAAGCGGATGCGCGAATCGGCCGGCGCACGGCCGGTCTTCGAAGGTGTTCGGCTCATGGTGTTCCCCTGCCGCGACCACACGCGCGCGATCGCCCGCGCCCGGTGCGCAACATACTCCCGCGCGCGCGGCGACACCATTGCCGTGGGGCCCGCGGGC
This sequence comes from Dokdonella sp., assembly GCF_044227025.1. Classification (GTDB taxonomy): domain Bacteria; phylum Pseudomonadota; class Gammaproteobacteria; order Xanthomonadales; family Rhodanobacteraceae; genus Dokdonella_A. The sequence continues at coordinate 434,720 of NZ_JBGAFX010000002.1, forward strand.
GGATCGGAACGGTTGTCCACTCTGCGCACTTTCCCGCCTTGTTCGCGCCGGCCGGGCCACGCGAAGGCAGTGGCCCGGCTCCGGTTTTATGGCTACTCTGCTGCGCCGACATCGCTCGGTCGGGACAGGGGCACATCGATGAAGCGGAACGACGCAGGCAACGCGTGGATGCAGGCGTGGTCGACGCGCCTGTCGGTCGTCGCGGCGGGACTGATCGGCGTCGGCAGCGCGCTCGCGCAGGTGCCGCAATCGCCGACGATATCGCTGACGATGGATGGCACGGTGCTCGCCGCGACCACGACATCCGATGGTCGCTTCATCATCGGCGGCGACTTCACCCACGTCGGCGGCCAGCCTCACGCGCACATCGCGCGCCTCAACGCCGACGGCTCGGTCGACAACGGCTGGAACCCGCAGGTCGACGACATCGTGACGGCACTGGCCACCGATGCGCTCGGCGCCGTCTACGCCGGCGGTTGCTTCAGCCATGCCAATGGCACAACACGCCACTACCTCGCGAAGTTCGCGCCCGACACCGGCGCCGTCGACGCGAACTGGAAACCAACGCCGGATGGCGGCTGCATCGATGCACTCGCCTACGACGGCAGCACGCATGTCTACGTTGCCGGTTCGTTCCTGCACGTCGACGGCATCGCGCAGCAGAAGATCGCCAGGCTCGACATCGGCGGCAGCGGCAGCGCCGACGCGGCCTGGACGCCAGCGCCGGACGCTCGTGTCCTCGCGATCGCGGTCGACAGCGGTGGCGCCGTCTACGTCGGCGGCGACTTCGCCAACGTCGGCGGCCAGTCGCGCGCGCGTGCCGCACGCGTTTCGCCGACGGCCCCGGCGATCGCCGACAGCTGGAATCCCGGTCCCGACTGCAGCGTGCGCACGATCGCGCCGGACAACGCGGGCTCGGTCTACCTCGGCGGATGCTTCATCCAGTTGAATGGCCTGTTCCGCCCGTTCGTCGCGAAGGTGTCGAGCGACGACGGCGCGCTCGATCCGAACTGGGGCAACGGCCCGATTCCCGATGGCAGCGTGAACACGTTGCACATCGCCGGCAACAAGCTCTACGCCGGCGGCGAATTCCACATCATCGGCGGTGCCTCGCGCGCGTACGCGGCTCGCCTCGCACTGACCGGCGCCGGCGCCCCCGACAGCTGGGACGCGATGCTCGAATCGCGCTTCTACCAGGGCGTCCTCGCGCTCGCGCCGACGGCGACCGGCAACATCACGCTCGGCGGCGCGTTCAATCGATCCAATGGACTGCCGCGACGTGGCGTCGCGGTCGTGTCCACGCCAGGCAGCCTGCAACCCGCGGTCGATGCGACATCGCCGGGCCATGTGGAGGCGATCGTCGCGTTGCCTGCGGGTGGCGCGATCGTCGGTGGCACGTTCAATACCGCGGGCGGCGTCGACCGCAACGACCTGCTGCGGCTGAAGCCCGATGGCACGCTCGACCCGCTCTGGAACCCGGACCCGAACGGCACCGTGTACGGACTGGCGGTGCGTGGCGGGTTCATCTATGTCGGCGGCTTGTTCGCGCAGATCGGTGGCCAGGCGGTCAACGGCCTTGCGCGCTTGTCCGACAGCGGCGTCACCGACACGACATGGACGCCGAGCGGGTTCGGCACGAAGCTTGCGGTCGACAGTACCGGCAGCGTCTACACGCTGTTGAACGGCGGCATCGCGAAGATCCTGCCGGACGGGAGCACCGATACCAGCTGGACGCCGAATCCCGACAGCAGCATCTCGACGATGGCTGTCGATGCGACCGACCGGCTCTACGTCGGCGGCTTCTTCCAGAACATCGGCGGACAGGCGCTGCCGTTCCTCGCGCGACTGCACCCGGACGGCACCGCCGATGCGTCCTGGGCACCCGCAGCGAACGGCTTCGTGCAGGAACTCGTGCCCGACACGGCGGGCAACGTGATCGTGGCCGGCGCGTTTTCGAGCATCGGCGGCCAGCCCGTGTTCACCGGCGTCGCCAAGCTGTCCGCCACCACCGCGCTCGCCGACGCGAACTGGCAGGCGCCGTTCTGCCCGGGTTCGAAGCTCGCGCTCGACCAGCCGCAGACGCACGTATTCCTCACCAACTGCTACGCGTCGCTGATCCGGTTGCCGATGACAGGCCCCGCAGTCGATGCGGACGGTTGGGGCGCGCAGACCGGCGTCTATCCCGGCGCGGCGATCAATGCGGTTGCCGCCGACGTCAACGGCACGATCCATGTCGGCGGCCTGTTCGATTCACTCAACGGCGTGTCGGCCGTGTCGCTCGCGACCCTGCCCGCGGCCGCGCCCGCGCTGGCGACGTCCGAGCGCACCTGGTTGACGGCGCTGTACACCGCGACGAACGGCGCGCAATGGATCTCACAGGACAACTGGAACGGCGCGAACGGCACCGAATGCACGTGGTTCGGCGTGCACTGCGTGAACGGCCACGTGCTCGAGCTCAACCTGTTCGGCAACAACCTCGACGGAACCTTGCCGAGTCTTGCCCCGCTGACGACCCTGCGCTCCGTCGACCTGCGCTTCAACGCACTGCACGGACCGCTGCCCGCGTTGACGGCACCGACGACATTGACGACGTTCCTCGCGTCCGGCAACCAGTTGTCGGGGGCGATTCCGTCGATCTCGTCACTGGTGAACCTCGTCGACCTCGAACTCGACCACAACGCATTCACCGGTTCGCTGCCGTCGTTGGCCGGCCTCGGCCACCTTGCGACCTTGCAGGTCGGATCCAACCAGCTGAGCGGCACGATCCCGTCCCTGCAGGCATTGTCGGAACTCAAGCAGTTCAGTGTCGGCGACAACCAGCTCACGGGTGCAATCCCCGACCTCGGCGGCCTGACCGTCTGGAATCTCGACTTCTCGAACAACCAGTTGAGCGGAACGATTCCGCTCGCGCCGTACGCGCTGTACTACTACGTCCAGCACAACACCCTCGGCGGCAACCTGCCCGATCTCGCGTCGATGCATAACCTGGTCGTGTTCGATGCGAGCCACAACCAGCTCAGCGGCAACCTGCCCGACCTGTCCGGTGCCAACGGCCTGCAGGTGATCAATGTCGCCTTCAACCAGCTCGGCGGAACCCTGCCGCCTCCGCCACCGAACCTGCAGCCGCAGGCGTCGGCGATCTGCCCGAACCTGTTCTTCCCGTACACCGAAAGCCCGGCCTGGGACGCAGCGACCGGCAACACGCCGTGGTACCTGCCGTGCGACCGGATCTTCGCGAGCGGGTTCGACTAGCGGATCGGACGCGAGACGAGCCCCCGGAACGTCGGATCGCGATCAAAATCGGTCCGCCGACACATTCGGTACAAGCACCCGCGCACTCCCTCGCTCCGGCGTTGCACCCATTGGGTGCACGCTCGCAAATCGCGGATGCGATGTCGCAAATAAAATTTGCGACCGGGCAAATCGGATATGCGCCCGGGCAAAGCTGATTTGCGCAAGAGCAAATCCGATTTGCTCGCGATCAAATCGGATGTGCAAGGTCGCACCGATGGAATGAAACGTCGCACCGGATTCATGCGACGTCGGAGCCCGGAGGTCCGGGCGTCCATGAAATGTTTGCGAGGTCGCATCCGCGATTTGCTCGCGCGCACCAAAAAGGTGCAAGGCCGCACCGAATCTTTGCAGCGGAGCAAATCGGCGCTGCGGCCGCATGGCGCAAGCGTCAACGCATCGACCGTCGGCCATCGGCCGGCGCCATTCGGGTCCTGGATATGCGGGCTCCGCCACGGAGCCCCGGGTATCGAACCCGGTTGCCCCTTCCCAGACGCCGGAACGAGTGCCGCGTCGACGCACGACGAAAATGCTGCCCGCGAAAGCCTGGCGAAAGCTCCCGGGCACAGGCTCGTGGTCGGCGCGACATGGTCGTCGTCATCGGATCGGGGGAGCGTCGCATCGGCTCATTCTTCTTTCCACACTCGCGGCAGTCGGTGGATTGCTCTGCCCGCAGGCAGCGCATGCCGGAGGCGGACCCTTCGGCATCGACCACCGCATCGCCTACGACAACAGCGGCATCTGGAAGCGCAGCAATCAGACGCTGCTGATCAACGGCACCATCCTGACCGTGATCGGCGGCTCGCTGATACTCGGCGACCAGGACGGCCTCGGCGACACGTTCTGGCGATCGCTCGACGCGATGGCGATATCAGGCGCGATTGCGGAAGGCGGGAAACTGGTTTTCCAGCGCGAACGTCCTTCGCAGACGTCGGACCCGAACCGGTTCTTCAAAGGCAGCGGCAACCAGAGTTTTCCCAGCGGCGAGGTCGCCGCCATCGCCGGCGCCGTCACGCCTTTCATGGTCAAGTATGGTCGCGATGATCCCGCTGTCTACGCGTTGGAGCTGCTGCCGCTGTACGACGCGATCGCACGCGTAAAGACCCATGGGCACTGGCAAAGCGATGTGCTGGTCGGATGGGGCATCGGCACGGCGGTCGGCATCTGGGCCGGGCGTCGAGAACACCCGCTGATCGTCAGCTGGATGCCCCACGGCATCCAGGTGGGATACACGCATCGATTCTAGCCGTCGGGGCAAACGCCCTGTCCGCAACGGGCAATTACTCCGTGCACCTAGTTTCCAGCCGCAGGCCCGTGCGCGCGTCGCCGCGGACGATCGCAGCGCACGGGTCTGCATCAGCGACGCGTCAGCCGATCAGGGTGACAGGACGCACGTCTGGGACGATGAACCGCCACCGCTGGCGGTACCGCACACCCAGTGGCTGGTCACGGCGGTGCCCCACCACGCCGTGAACAGGTCGCGCCATCCGCGGTAGGACGGCGACGATTCCCCGCCCGGGAAATCGACCGTCATGTGGTGCAGCCCATCGCGGCTTGCAGGGATCGTGTTGCCGTCGGAATCCTTGGCGGAGTCGGGCACCAGCGTGTAGCGCTGCTCGTCGTCGGAGATCTTGAACTGCGCACGACCATCCTTGAACGTCACCGTGACGGTGATGCGCGTCGGGTCCGACGCGAATGTCAGGCCGGAGTTTTGCGCGATCAAGTCCCTGACCTGCTGCGCGTCCGGGTTGAGCGGGTACTGGCCCATGTAGCCGCCGAGCCAGTCGCCGAACTGCGTGGCACCCCCCGAGGTGCGGAACATGTCGAACACGCTGTCGCCCGATCGGCCGGAATTGATCGCCTGCGGCAGGTTGAGCACCACCGCCTTGGCCAATCCGCCGGTGCCCGACCAGACATCGGCCGCGTGGAAGAAATACTGGCTGTATGCCGGCTCGACGCTCAAGGGACTGGCGAAGTAGGTGTACCGGTGCAATTCCGGCTCGTACGTCCGGACGACCTCGAACTTGCGCAGCTGGCGGTTCGGGAAATTGTAGAGGTAGCGTTGCCCGGTGCCCTGGCCGATCGCCATCTGTTGCCACTGCATTTCCGTCGTGCAGTTGGCACAGTTCGTCGCGGTGACCAGGGTCACCGCTCCCACGGGCATCGCGCAGAAGAGTCCGAGCAGGGCGGCTCCGCTTATCGCTTTCAACATGCATTGCTCCTTGGTTTTCATCGTTACAGCAGCGTCCCTGGTTGCCGGGACTCGCAAACGATCCGCGCCGCGCAGGCGTGGCGACGGATCGGATCAGTGGGCGCGCCTCCATTCAGCGAGGGTGACGGCGGACTCGACGAACACGGCGCGAGCGACGTCGTCGATCATCCATCCGCGGTATTTGCGCGCTTTGTAAAGTGTAGACAGGTGGCTTTTGTGCTGGCAAGCGCACGACAGTGGTGACCTGGTGCACTACAGATGCGGGTACTGCGGCTTCTGGATCCAGCCGGAATGCGCGGAGGGAAGGGATCGAGGCGGCGCCGCTTCTGCAGGGGCGCCAGAAGGCGAGGTGTGCTTTCGGGAAAACGCTTTAAATCATGGTGCGAAGCGGGTCGCAGTGACTGCTTGACGAGGATTCAGAGCCGGAAATGCATTCCGGCCCCGTTGGCGTCAGCTGGCATGCCGACCATCCGCGCGATTCGAACGGATGAATCTCCGCCCATTTCGTTCTGCCCTACGCGCCCGCGTTGCGCAGGAAGCGCGTCGTCAGCGTACGCGCCCAGTAGCGCGGCACGCCGTGGTCGTTCTGCAGGTGTTCGACGACATCGTTGGATTTGCGGTTCGCGGCGTCGAACGCACGCAGCACGCGGTCCCAGTGCGCGAGCGGCTTGCCGGTCTTCTCGATGACCTGGTCATCGCCAACGTTCCAGTAGTCTGCCTTCATGTGCGTACTCCTGCCGGCGGGAGGCCGACGTGTGTGCCGCAGAACGTCGAAAAGGGGCCGGGTTGGACACGCCGCCCCACCCATCGGACGCCATCGCCATGACGGAGACGACGGCGCGCAGCCCTGCGGCGCATGCGCACGCTTCGCCCATCCCGAACGGCATCGGTCGAGGAGCGAGGATAAGCCATGCCGCACTGTTCTCGGACTACACTCCGGCGCATCGCGTCGATGCCATCGGCAGCGCGAGCCCATCGAGCACACTCACGACACGGGGCCCCATGAAAGAACACGACGCCGTTACCGCGGAGATCTTCGAAGGCGGCTGCCGCTGCGGCGCCGTGCGCTACCGCCTCACGCTGGCGGCTTTGCCGCGCAGCTACGCCTGCCACTGCCACCAGTGCCAGCGCTGGAGCGGCAGCGCCTTCAGCCAGAACCTGTTCGTGCCGGAGACGGCGTTGAGCGTGACCGGGCCGTTGTTGCACTACGACCTCACGACCGCCGATCGCACCAGCCATCAACACCTGTGCGCGAACTGCCACGCGCGCGTCTACAACACCAACACGCGCCGCCCGGGCATCGCCGTCGTCCGCGCGGGTACGCTCGACCGGTCCGAAGAACTGACCTGCGCGCTGCACATCTACACCTCGTCCAAGCAGGCGTGGGTGGTATTGCCCGACGGGGCCATGGCATTCCCCGAGGCCGCACCGGTCGAAGCGATGATCGCGGCATTGCAGGTTTGAGCGAGGCCCCTGCGCGCGCGTCGACGTGTCTCAAGGCTTGGGGATGAGCGGCACTGACGATGTTGGCGCCATCGGCCCACCGCTGCGGCGGACGCAGCGAGCACCCGGCTTTCAAACGAATAATTTCTCCGTCCCCTTTGATTCCCATCCCTTCACGCCGCGGCTTTCCCGGGCCGCGGCGTGTCGGCAGGCGCCGGCAGCCACAGCTCGTTGAACTTGCTCCACGCGAGCACGCCGAAATACAACGCGCCGAACGCGAGCACCTTCCACGGGTGGTCGACCCAGTCACCGCTCATGCCGTGGGGGAACTGCATCGCCGTGACGAAGTCCGGCGTGATCGCGAGGCGCGGCAGCGGCAGGAACAAGGTGATGAAGCATCCGGCGAGATAGGTGCCCGCGGAAATCCCCCAGGCCGTCTGCATGCGCTTCGCCGCGTCTTCGCTCGTCGTGCGGTTCGCGAGCAGGTACCAGAACCGGCATACGAACAACCAGCCGAACACCCAGATCGGCCAGCTGCTGGAGAACGCGGCGGCGAACGCGAGCACGAAAAGCAGGTACGCCGCGGACAGTCCCGCCATGGCGAGGAATTTGCCGGCGCGCGACATGTCGCTGATGACCATCGAACCGATCATCGCGCTCGAATGCATGACGATGAATTCGAACAGCATCGTCAGCATCAGGTTCTTGACGCGCGCGGGGCCGCCGATCTTCGCCGGATCGATCCATGCCCACAGGAACACCGTGGCCGAGAGGGCATCGGGCATCGCGGCCAGCACGCGGGGAGTGATCGGGCGCATGCGGGCAGTCTGCCACAAGGGCCTGCGTTCGCCGCAACGCTCTGGATCGCCGGGACGCGCCGCGCATCTTTTTTGTGGGAGCGGCGGAAGCCGCGATGCTCTTGCAGTAAGGAATGAAAGCATCGCGACTTCCGTCGCTCCCACAAGAGCAGGGAGCAAGGAAGTCGCAACAGCATCGCTCGAAGCAGCAGCTTTCTGTGGGAGCGGCGGAAGCCGCGATGCTGTTTTCGCTCGATGGCCAGGAGCATCGCGGCTTGCGCCGCTCCCACAAAAGCGCCACGCCTTGTGGTGATCCCGAACAGCATCGCGGCTTCCGCCGCTCCCACGTACAGCTTCAGCGCGCCGGCGTGGTAGTAGAACGCGCATGCATCGCCAATCTGTCGACCCGCGCACAGGCGCCTGCATCGAAAAGCGCACACTCGCGCGATGCGGAGGTGGTCGTGATGAATCCTCGTCGTATCCGGTTTGTGCTGGCCGCGTGCCTTGCGATCGCGGGGCTGTCGACGCAGGCCCCTGCCGCGACACCGACCAGCGTCACATTTCCGTTGCACGCATCCGCCAACGGTCACTACCTCGTGGACGCCCACGGCGTGCCGTTCCGCGTGCACGGCGAGGCGAGCTGGGACGCGCATCTGAACTTCAACCTCACCGCATTGCGCGCCTATCTCGATGATCGGCAGAGCAAGGGCTTCAACGCGCTGTTCACCTACACCACCAATCCCGTCGCCTACTACGCGGGGTCGGTCGCACCCTGGGCCGAGCAACTCGGCGGTCCTGCCGCAGGCACGGCGGCGTTGCCATTCACGACCAACGTCTCGGGTGGAACCTGGGACGGCGATCCCACGTTCGCGCATCACGACGCGAGTTTCGCCGCGCCCAACGATGCGTACTTCGCCTGGCTCGCGCAGTTCATCGACGAAGCGAATGCGCGCGGCATGGTGGTGATGCTGGTGCCGATGTACCTGGGCTACGGCCTCGGCGATCACGACGGCTGGTACAAGACGCTCACGCAACCGGCCAACACGCAGGCGGTGTGCTTCGCGTTCGGCCAGTACCTCGCCAACGGGCACGGCGCGTTCACCGGTTTGAAGAATCGCGCCAACATCGTCTGGATCGAAGGCGGCGACACCTTGCCGCCGAATGGATCCGAAGGCGCGCTGCGTGCGCTGAAGATCCTCGAGGGCATGCAGGCCACCGGCGATACGCATCTGCAGGCTTCGCACTGGCAGCATGATTACCTGCCCTCGGACCAGACCGACTTCGCGCCGCATCTCGACGCGAATACCGTCTACAGCCACGGCCCCTATCCCACGCCCGGCCCCACGTACATGGTCAGCCGGCTGCTGTATGCGTCCACGCCGGCACGACCGGCGTGGCTCATCGAAACCAATTACTGGGGCGACCACGGCGCCACGCGCGCGCAATTGCGCTACTTCTCCTGGGGTTCCGCACTGTCGGCGATCGGCGGCACCACGTTCGGCTTCGGGCCGCTGTGGGGATTCGCCACGAGTGCCGACGGCAGCACCGGCACGCCCTCGGGCGGCGTCAGCACCGCATGGCATGCGGGTACGAATTTCGATCTCAACAGCTACGTCTCGAAATCCGGCCGCTGGTATCGCGCCATCGTCCCCGGCACCAGCGGCAGCACCGGCCCCACCGGTACAGGCGCCGTGATTCCCGACGGCTCGGTGCAATGGACGTACGCCGCGAGCGGCGGCATTGAGGCACTGTACGACGAACCGGGAGTGCGCGACTTCGCCATCATGGGCGCCTTCCTCGATGCCCTGCCCTGGCATCAACTCGTCCCCTCCGCGCTCGACGGCATGCCCACGCTGATCGCGACGAACCCCGGCACGTACGGCTCATGGTCCAGCGGCGGCAGCGCAAACGGCGGCATGGACTGGATCGTGTCCGCGGCCACACAAGATCGACACCTGCTGGTCGCCTATGTACCCGACGCACACACCGGCAGCTTCGGCGTGACGATGAGCGCGCTGTCAGGCAGCGCACGCGCCCGCTGGTTCGACCCGAGCACCGGTACCTACACAGTCATCGGCACCTTCGCCAACAGCGGCGTTCAGGATTTCACGCCGCCGGGCACGAACGGGAGCAGCGAACAGGATTGGGTGTTGGTGCTGGACGTAGGCGATTCGGACATCGTCTTCGACGACGGCTTCGAGGTGTAACCGCGACTACGTTCGAACGATCGACCTACTTCACCCTTACGAACGATTCCGTGCTCCCGAGATCCTTCTTGGGATCATAGGTCGAGTCGTTCGTAATGTAGGTTTCGTTGCGGATCAACGTGCCCTTGGGATCCAGCCGAACCCAGAACGCATGCTCGTGCGATCCACCGGCTACGTGCACATTCGCACCATCCAGGAACTCGAAGTAGTGCGTTCCATCAGCGCCGGTCCTCGCCAACTCGAGGCGAGGCGCGTTGCCCTGCGGGCAGTAGTGGGTCGCGATGATCCGGTCACTGTCCATGGTGTAGACGGTCATCGACTGCCGCGTCGGGCTCATCGTCCACGTTTCGACCAGCGAAGTTCCGTTCGCGATCACCCTGTAATTGGCGGTCGTCTTGCCAGTGGTACTGCGCCAATTTCCTTCCAGCGCTTTCAACTGGTCGAAGGTCGATTGCGCCGAAGGTTGCGCGGCGAAAGCGTCTGAGCACGTGAAGAGCAGCATGGACACGGCGATGAATCGCCCCGGAAATCCCGGAGGCTGTTTGGTTTGAGTCACACCTCGATGGCGGACTCGTGCTGACGATAATAGTTTTCTTCGGCTTCTGCTGGAGGAATGTATCCGATGGAGCCGAGCAGGCGGCGATGGTTGTACCAGTCGACCCACTGTAAGGTCGCCAGTTCGATCTGCTCGCGGCTGCGCCACGACTGACGGTGCACCACTTCGGCCTTGTACAGGCCATTGATTGTTTCGGCGAGTGCATTGTCGTAGCTGTCGCCCACGCTGCCGACCGATGGTTCGATGCCTGCCTCGGCCAGTCGTTCGGTGTAGCGGATCGATACATATTGCGAACCGCGATCGCTGTGATGAACCAGTCGGTTCGCCGGACTTCGCGCATGCAGCGCCTGTTCCAGTGCGTCCAGCACGAACTGCGTTTGCTGGCCAGCGGACACCTTCCAGCCCACGATGCGCCGTGCATAGACGTCGATCACGAAGGCCACGTAGGCGAACCCTTGCCACGTCGAGACGAAGGTGTAGTCGCTCACCCATAGCTGATCGGGCCGCTCGGCCTTGAACTGCCGATTCACGCGATCCAGCGGGCACGGGCGCCCGGGATCGGGCTTGGTCGTACGAACGGCCTTTCCACGGACCACGCCGACGATGCCCAGCTCTCGCATGAGCCGCTCAACCGTACAACGGGCCACGACCCAGCGCTCACGTTGCAACTGCTTCCAGACCTTCCTCGCCCCGTACACCTGCTGGTTCTCTTCCCACGCGCGCCTGACCTGCGGCAGCAACGCGGCGTCGCGTTGTAGACGCGCCGGTCGCTTCGTCGGATTGGCGCGGCGCCCCGCGTGCAGGTAATACGTCGACGGGGCGATCGGCAATACCCTGCAGATCGGCTCGACCCCGTACATCGACCGGTGTTCATCGATGAAACGCGTCATCACTTGGATCGGCGGTCGAGCTCCGCCTGCGCAAAATACGCACTGGCCTTGCGCAGGATCTCGTTGGCCTGGCGTAGCTCCTTCACCTCGCGTTCCAGCGTCTTCACGCGCTCTCGCTCCGCCGTCGTCAGACCGGCACGCGACCCTTGGTCGCGCTCGGCCTGCCGAACCCAGTTGCACAGCGTCTGCGCCGTGCAGCCGATCTTGGCAGCAATCGATTCGATCGCCGCCCACTGCGAGGTGTGCTCAGCCTGGTGCTCGCGCACCATCCGAACTGCTCGCTCTCGTACTTCCGGGGCATACTTGTTGGGCTTCTTCATGACTCCATCCTCTCAAAGGTTGGAGCCTCCGGGAAAGCCGGGGCGATTCACGATAAGCGGTAGGCCTTTCATGATTCGCCCTGTGGGGTGCCAACGAAAAGGGACTCTAACCCCGTTATCGACTCGCAAGAATTAAATGCGCAGCCTTTGACCAGCCATCCCGAACTCAAAAACTACCTTGGCCAATTCCATAGTTCCCTCTAGAGATTTCAGCTCACCTTCGTCCCCCGCCCTTCTAATGTCTCCCTCACTATCCATAACCTGCTGGGGAAGATTGAGTCCAAATCCGCTCCAAACTTTACATTGGCCACTACATGCTCCGACGCACACTTGAGGCGTCTCTGGCCGAATCGTTCGCATCTCATCAATCTCGTTTAGGAGATCAATCGACGCAGGGTCTTCACGCAATTTGCATAAAACCAGTTCGTCTTTAAGTTTGGCAAATTGCCGGATGTTATACAACGCGTGTTGCTCGGCGACAGAAATAATATTGCACGTATCCGACCTTTGCTTACCAACCTTGGTCTTAGTGATCCACGCCAATGGAATATGATTTTCTATCGAACGATACGTCGTAAGGAGCAGCTTTCGGAATGCGCTAGCCTTTGATTTCTCCAAACACTTTTTTGCTGTATCGCCAACAGCCCCGCCTACTGATCGCTTATCGCTATCCACTATAGCCAGAAAGCTCTCGTTTCTTTTTTCGGCCGCCTCCACCATTTGTGCCGTGGTCGAGCCACCGCCACCTATCGGGCGCAGAGCGATTGTAATTCCTCGAACTCCATGCATTCGTGCGTACATATCCGCTACCAGCATGTAGTAGCGCGCATCGACCAAATTTTCGCAGATGATTTCTCTCTGAGACATCAATGGCTCTGCAGAAAGTACGGCTAGCGGGATGTGCCAAGAATCTCCTATTTGAGCAATTTCTTTAGACCCATTCGATGCAACCAAATGAAAATTCGGCTTCTTAAGGGCGTGCATGTACGACGCTTTCGATCTGATCCGAGCGTACGCCGCCCTGGAATTCTCTGATAGCCAATTCACATTTGAAAGAGCATGCGCAACAGCGCTACGCGCCACGACAAAATCCCGACCATGAAAAGAGGACCTTCCAAGGTTCTCTAGCGCCGCACGCACGTCGGGCCCACAAGTTGGGAGGTCATCAACTCCGATGTCTAGATCGATGTACATTCAAGGAAACTGCGGGACAAAGAACCCAAAAGGCCACTCACCTTCAATTGCGCCGTCCGAGCCAAACGCGGCGGAGCGCACCTCCGACGCTTGGTTCGGAGACTTCTTCTCGAAGAGTACAATTCTGACATTGGACGAATCCAGCTTCCCTCCCTGCACGAGCTCCCCGAGACGATTGACCAGATGCTCGCTGTGTGTCTCTATGATGAAAGACACCGGAGGACGTCCATCAACTGAGCGACTGGCAATGGAAGATGCGAAAATGTCGGCAAGTGCTGCCTGAAACTGCGGATGTAGGTGGAGTTCCGGCTGTTCGATCACTATTACCGACGGCGCGATGGGCCTCCTAACTTTACTATCCTTGTTATCTTGCAAGCTCTTCCATATCTGAAGCGCAACGGGAAGAATCTGAGAATAGCCGAACCCTGTGTCCGCCAGATTTAGCCCAGAATCATCTCCGCCCTCCCTCACAAACAGAGCAGTATGTCCGTGACCAGACCGAGAAGACTTAACATTGAATCCCAGCGATGCTGACATCCATCGCTCGAGCTCACGACGCTGACTCTCTGTGAGTGAATTCAAAAACATTGGGACGTTCTCTCCCTGTGGATCAATCTGATCCACAGCGAGCTCCTGAAATCGGTAATAGCGAGAAGCGGTAGCCCTAACCGGAGCTAGATATCTAACTGCCCCCGCAGTCTTGAGCAGTTCGGCGTTCACGCTAGCAATGATCTCAGGGAGAATTCTGAGTAGAACTAGTAGACGAATGGCCGTAATGGAGCCCGGCTCCTGCGGCTCTAGGGGGGACCAGTTGACCCTCGATTCAGCGGCGGGTAACAAGCTGATTAAGTGGGAGTAGAAATTCCTTCCACTCCCCCACTTCAACTTTCGTATCGCGCTGCGTTTTGTTTGCGGCTTTGTATTCCCGTGGAATAGGCCCTCCAATCGAGACAGAATTAACTCAAAGAATGGTCCATCTCGGCGGGTTCGGAACGCTTCCAAACCTACTGCCTCGCTTCCTACAACCAGCGTTGGGAAAAACCCATTCCGAACCGACCTGAATTTCACATTTCCAACATTTTGAATAGTCTCTGTACCAATTCGAAGCGCGACGACCACCCCATCTTCGTTACCGATGACCTCAATCTCGTCCTGAAGTACGCGAAGTGAGATTTTTTTTACGTAGGTCCCCTCCGCAGATTGCTTAGGCTCAAGCGTTAGATTTGCAATCAACTCCATATTCTTTTCTAAGAAGACCTCTGCTCCCCGTTCTTCATAGAACACTATGACTTGCTCACCATCAGGCACCACCACCTCTCTCGCGGTCCGAGGCGAAGTTTCGACCTTGAATCCGACGGTCAATGATTTGTTCGTTCCATATCGAGAAACAACATCAGAAAATCCGCCAAAATCAACAAAACGACCGTACCAAAGAAGCGGCTCTTTGGTGTCTGCTTCGAGACTTTGCTTAAGAAGCGGAAGTGTTCTGAGAAAACTACTTTTCCCAGCACTATTCTTGCCAATTACAACCGTAATTGGCGCGAGATCGATCCAATTGGATTCGACGATACTTCTGAAATTCTGAAGTCGAATAGACTTAATCATGAGCTACGGTTCGCTCCACGGATGTAGGCCTACGGTACTAGATGAACTGATAGGTTGATTGCACACGCACTAAGCCATCGGCAACTTCAACACCTGCTCCTTCAGGAAAAAAGGGGACGGAGGTATTTACCGTTTGAATTCCCCTGCATCAAGCTCATGGAAGGGGCGCAAACGAATCACTGATCATCCAGCGCTGGAGCGCCATCACCACTGCAAGCCCGAGAATGCCCCCAAGGCACGTCGCGATCAAGGGAAGATGCGTCGGCTGGTAAGCCACATCCTGATAGCGCGCCGGGTACTCCGGGTAGAACGAGGGTTCTAGCAGGAACCACGCGACGACGGCACCGGTGCAAAGCGCGAGCGTCGCACTCTTCAAGTTGTAGCGCGGCGCCGCGAGGTATGTGACGACCACAACCGCGAATGCAGCGCAAAAGCCGGCAGCGGGAAGATCCCAAAAGCTCGCATGCGCTGTGATGAGCGCGCCGACAATGGCGGCGGTGAAGAATCCTCCCAGCACGGCAAGAAGCATCAGCAGCCACTTCAAAGCCATTGGTCTCTCCTGCGAGCGCCCGAGGCGCACCAAGCGCCATAGGCTAGCGCTTCTGACGGGCTGACCGAAGCCTCACTCGTTCAGGGCTTTCGCTTCTCGTTGCGACAAGAGGCGCTGTCGCACCTCCTGCAGGGATGCCGCGCGGACGAATTGCCGCACTATGGATCGCAGGCAGCCCGCGATGCGTGGAGGATCCAGCCGCCATCCTTCTGTGCCGTATCCGAAGACCATGCGGCCGCACCCTGCAGGCCGCTGGAGGTCTGTTCGAGGTCCGCGGACCATCCCGCGAATCCATCTCCCAGCGAAAGGTGGAACGACATTGGGCCAACCGGCCACCACGAGACCCATGTCACGTTGAGGAAGCTCTTCACGACAATGGCGTCGTACATACCGTCCGTTGCCGGGAGCAACTGGTCAGTGAGCCGCACCCTGGCAAGGCGCATCGGGGAGCCCTGCTTGTCGACCCCGACGTCATAGCATCCAAGCCAGGGTCCTGTTTCCGACGGCGGTTCTTTGACTGCCTCCGGCTCGGCGCGGGTCAGTGAGAAGTGATTGTCGTAGTAGTCATTTCCCGCCGCCTTCGTGGGTGCGCAATCCAGCATGTAGCTCTGGTTGGCTTCGACTGCAACGTCGAAGAACCAAAAGCCGTCCACGACGCCCGCGGCATTCGGGCGAAGACAAGCGACTTCAAGCCTGTGGTTGCCGGGCCTCAGTGCGAACGAAGCGATCTCGTGCACGTTCGGCGGGATGTCCAACTGGGTGAAAAGCCCTGCGTTCGACTTGACATGGAAGACGGTGACGCTCGGCCGTCCATTGTCCAGACGCGGAACTGAAATGTGCGCGTAACCGGGTCGCGCCGGCTCATTGATTCCTGCGATGTAGGCGCAGCCGCCAAGTGCCAACGGGATTGCTGCAACGGCGATCCTTGCCAAGTTCGCTGTCATCACCCGTCGACTCCTTCGCAAGTGATTCGGCGGCATGCCGTCTCTTGGTTGGCTTCCCTCATCCGCCCTGCGGGCACCTTCTCCCGGAGGGAGAAGGGAACGGGTTCACGCCATCGGCAGCTTGAGCCCCTGCTCCTTCGCACACTTCGCCGCAATCTCATACCCGGCATCCGCATGCCTCATGACCCCGGTGCCGGGATCGTTCCAGAGCACGCGTGCGAGTCGACGGTCTGCATCTTCGGAACCATCGCAGACGATGACGACGCCGGAGTGTTGCGAGTAGCCCATTCCTACGCCGCCGCCGTGGTGGAGGCTGACCCAGGTGGCGCCGCCGGCGACGTTGAGCATCGCGTTGAGGAGCGGCCAGTCGCTGACGGCGTCGCTGCCGTCCTTCATCGCTTCGGTTTCGCGGTTGGGTGAGGCGACGCTGCCGCTGTCGAGGTGGTCGCGGCCGATGACGATCGGAGCTTTCAGTTCACCCTTGCGCACCATCTCGTTGAACGCGAGGCCGAGCTTGTGGCGCAAACCGAGACCGACCCAGCAGATGCGCGCGGGCAGGCCCTGGAACTTGATGCGTTCCTTCGCCATGTCGAGCCAACGGTGCAGGTGCGCGTCGTCGGGGATGAGTTCCTTGACCTTCGCGTCGGTCTTGTAGATGTCTTCGGGATCGCCGCTGAGCGCGACCCAGCGGAACGGGCCGACGCCGCGGCAGAACAACGGGCGCACGTAGGCGGGCACGAAGCCGGGGAAGTCGAACGCGTTGGTGCAGCCTTCGTCCTTCGCCATCTGGCGGATGTTGTTGCCGTAGTCGAAGGTGGGGATGCCCTGCTTCTGGAACGCGAGCATCGCTTCGACGTGCACGCGCATCGAGCGCTTGGCGGCGTCGCGCACCGCGTCGGGGCTGCTCTTGCGGCGCTCGAACCAGTCCTCGAGGGTCCAGCCGATCGGCAGGTAGCCGTTGACCGGATCGTGCGCGCTGGTCTGGTCGGTGACGGCGTCGGGCTTCACGCCGCGCTTGACGAGTTCGGGCAGGATTTCGCCGGCGTTGCCGAGCAGTGCGATCGACTTCGCTTCGCCCGCCTTCGTGTACTTGGCGATGCGCGCGAGCGCGTCGTCGAGGTCGGTCGCCTGTTCGTCGACGTACTTCGTGCGCAGGCGCATGTCGATGCTCGCCTGCTGGCATTCGATGTTGAGGCTGCACGCGCCGGCGAGGCTCGCCGCGAGCGGCTGCGCGCCGCCCATGCCGCCGAGGCCGGCGGTGAGGATCCACTTGCCCTTGAGCGAACCGCCGTAGTGCTGGCGGCCCATCTCGACGAAGGTCTCGTAGGTGCCCTGCACGATGCCCTGGCTGCCGATGTAGATCCACGAGCCGGCGGTCATCTGGCCGTACATCATGAGGCCCTTCTTATCGAGCTCGTTGAAGTGCTCCCACGTCGCCCAGTGCGGCACGAGGTTGGAGTTCGCGAGCAGCACGCGCGGTGCGTCCTTGTGCGTGGGGAACACGCCGACCGGTTTGCCGGACTGGATCAGCAGGGTCTCGTCGTCGTTGAGGTCGCGCAGGGAACGCAGGATCGCGTCGAAGCATTCCCAGTTGCGCGCGGCGCGGCCGATGCCGCCGTAGACGACGAGCTCGCTCGGCTTCTCGGCGACGTCGGGGTCGAGGTTGTTCTGCAGCATGCGGAACGCGGCTTCGGTGAGCCAGCTCTTGCACGAGAGGTCGGTGCCGCGCGGTGCGCGGATCGTGCGGGTGGTGTCGATGCGTGTGGGTGCGTTCATCGCGGCGCTCCGGAAGGCAGGCGGCGATTATAGGGCGTGGTTGCGCGGAGGCATGCGTTGCGCGGAGCGGGTTGTGGTGAGGTTCGCTTGCGGTGGGACTCGCCGCTACGCGGCTTCGACCCACCCTACGACGCTGCGTCCCAGGTCAGGGGGCGTGAACGACTTCTGTGGGAGCGGCGGAAGCCGCGATGCTCTGCTCCCGGGCCGGAGAGCATCGCGGCTGCCGCCGCTCCCACAGGACAGCCGAGCGGTGGGACTCGCCGACGCGTTTGTGGGCTCGCCGGGAGGCGCGATGCTCCGCTCGCGGGTGGGAGAGCATCGCGGCTGCCGCCGCTCCCACAGGCCAGCCGAGCGGTGGGACTCGCCGACGCTTTTTGTGGGAGCGCCGGAAGGCGCGATGCTCTGCTCGCGGACGGGAGAGCATCGCGGCTGCCGCCGCTCCCACAGGGACAGCCGAGCGGTGGGACTCGCCGACGCTTTTTGTGGGAGCGCCGGAAGGCGCGATGCTCTGCTCGCGGGCGGGAGAGCATCGCGGCTGCCGCCGCTCCTACAGGACAGCCGAGCGGTGGGACTCGCCGACGCTTTTTGTGGGAGCGCCGGAAGGCGCGATGCTCTGCCGGCGGGTGGGAGAGCATCGCGGCTGCCGCCGCTCCTACAGGGGCATCCCATGCGGTCGCGTGCTGGGTCAATCGAAATGGTTGGCGAAGATCGTGTCGAAGTACGCGCCGTAGTCGCCGAGACTTGCGCTGCCGGGCCCGAAGGCATGCCCGTCGAGGTCGGTCGCGGTCGGCGTCAACGGCGTATTCCCGAGCAGCGGCGAGGCGCTGGTCAGGTGGAAGTCGTTGGTGGCGCCGTCGGCAAAATACGGCGTCATCGACACGTTGCCGACCTGGGTGGTCGGCGTGGATCCGCCGAGCGTGCCGATGTCGTTGTACTCGAGGTCGGCCGCACCGCTGGTGAGGTACAGGCCGTAGTGCGAATTGCCCCAGAAGATGTTGTTCGCGAGCACGCAATCGCACGCGGACGTGCCGTGGAAGATCATGCCGCCGGCGCCATTGGTGGCGGGCGTGGTGTTCTGCACGACGGTGTTGTTCCAGACATGGGCGACACCCTCGCCCACGTTGAGTTCGGCGGCACCGCCGCTGATGTCGGCGCTGTTGTCGTGGAAGAGATTGGCGTTCACCGACAACGTACCGTGCTGGACACTGACGGCGAGGCCGCCGGCGTAGGACGGCGAGTGGTTGTGCGCGAAGATGACGTCCTGCACCGAGACGTTGCCATCGTCGCCGGCGTTCTGGTTGATGCCCGCGCCCGCGCCCGAGTTGTTGCCGCCGGCCTCGCCATTGATGACGCTCAGCCCGACCAGCGCGATCCGTCCGCCGTTGTTGGCCAGACGCATCACCTGGGTCGCATGATTGCCGTCCAGCACGGTCGTCCGCGCATCGCTCGAGCGCGATACGCAGCCCGCGATGTAGCCACCGAAGATGACCAGCGCATGGGTGCCGGCGCCCTGGAACGTGAAGGGATTGCCGTTGGTGGCCGTGCTCGCGACATAGGTGCCTTGGCGGATCTGGATCAGGTTGTCCTCGTTCGCGTAGGTGCCGCCGATCGAGGATTGCTCGAGCGCGTTGACGAGCTGCGCGGCCGTGCCGACGCAGAAGTCATGGGCGCCGGCCGGCGCGGCGATCACTCCGGCGGCCACGGCAAGGCCGCCGATCAGGGCGAAGCGGTGCATTCGGATACGCATGGCACAGTCCTCACGGGATGGGATATCTCCCGAAACGACGATTCGCGCCGTGGGCGGGTGTGCGATCAGGGCTCGGCGTTATGGCTGCCCTGGACGATCGCGGCTGCGCCGCTCCTGCCGGTGGTGACGCCTGTTACGCTTCGCCCTGCTGCCGCGTGCGGCTCCAGGGGGAAGCAACCATGAATCGTCATCCGGGAAAGCGGCTTGTCGCCGCCATCGCTTTGCTTGTGGGCGCTACGCTCGCGAGCGCCACGCCGACGTTGCGCGTACGCGTCGACCAGCGCGGCGATTTCGCGCTGATCGGCAACACGCTCGCGCAGGAATGCGCCGTGGGTACTCCGCCACCCGACTTCGGCACGGTGGTCGGCTGCGGGACCAACCCGAACGACACCGCGCCCGACGTGTTCTGGCGCGCGGACTCGCCAGCGGCCGGCATCGCCACGGCCGACGTCACCAACACGTCGGTGAACGCGCGCTCGACCGCCATGCTGGCCCTGCCCTCCGGCGCACTCGTCACGCACGCCTACCTGTACTGGTCGGCGACGCTGGCTGCGCCGGGAACCGATACGAATGCCACGCTCGATCGCCCCGGCCCGGGCGGTTTCATTGCCAACGTGGTCGCGACCGAGTCGCTGCAGGGACCGAACAACAGCTACCGCAGCGTGGCCGACGTGACCTCGCTGGTGCAGGCGAATGGCGGCGGCGCGTATCGCATGTCGGGGGTGGCGGCGGTCGAGCTCGCCAATTTGAACAACTCCAACGTCTTCGCCGCCTGGTGGATGGTGGTGGTGTACCGGCTCGACTCCGACCCGTTGCGATCGCTTGCGCTCTACGACGGCATGGACGCGGTCTCGGCCGCGACGCCGCAGAACGCGACGGTCAGCGGTTTCTACGTGCCGCCGACCCACGCGGACAAGTTCGGCGTGGTCTCGCTCGAGGGCGACAACGCGCTCGTCGGCGACGCGCTGTCGTTCAACGCGACCCCGTTGTCCAATGCGCAGAATCCGCCCAACAACGTCTTCAACGGCACGCACAGCGTGCTCGGCGTCGCGGTCTCGACGCCGGGTGACCTGCCGCAATTGATCGGCGCACCGCAGAGCATGGGCGGTATCGACCTCGACGTCTTCGACGTGTCGCCGCTGCTGGCGCCCGCATCGACCAGCGCGCAGCTCGTCGCCACCACGACCGGCGACGTGTACCACCTCGCGACCCTGGTCACGTCGATCACGACGCTGGCGCCGGTGTTCTCCGACGCGACGCTGTCGGTGGTGGACCTCAACGGCGGGGCGGTGATGCCGGGGGACACGCTCGAGTACACGGCGGCGGTGCCCAACAGCGGCAACGACACCGCCACGCAGGCGGTTTTCGATGACGTGATTCCGGTCGGTACCGATTTCGTGCCGGGCTCGATCGAAGTCATCGCCGGTGCGAACGCGGGCCCCAAGACCGATGCCTCCGGCGACGACCAGGCCGAGTACGACGGCGCCACGCGCCGCGTGATCGTGCGCCTCGGCACCGGTGCCGATGCATCGAATGGCGGTGCGATCACGGTGGGTGCGTCGACGAGCGTGCGTTTCCGGGTCACGATTGCGCCGTTCTGCAGCGGTACCGTGGCGTTCGACACGAGCGGTCAAGTCACCAGCGTCGGCGCCAATTCGGGACAAGCGACCAGCGGCGTCACCGACGGCGATGGCGCGAGTCCGGGCGCGCAGCCGACGCATGTCCTCGTCGACGTGCGCTGCCTCGTGACCACGCGCAGTGGTCTCGGCAGCGGCAGCATCTCCGTGTCGCCGTCGGGACAGACCTGCAGCGCCACCGTTTGCCAGCAGCCCATCGGCACCGGCAACCTGCTCGCCTTGCAGGCCAATGCCGACGGCAATTCGACCTTCGGCCAGTGGAGCGGCGATGCGACGGGCGGGGCGAACCCGATCGCCGTCACACTCGATGTCGATCGCACCGTCGACGCGTATTTCCTGCTCAACCAGGTGATCACGAACTTCATCGCGTCGCCGGCGTCGCCGGTGTTCAACTTCGGCGGCACGTTCAACGTATCGGCCGATGGCGGCGGCTCCGGCCAACCGGTGGTGTTCGCGAGCCTCACGCCTGGCGTTTGCCAGCTTCTCGGCGGCGGCACGTTCTTCATCATTTCCGCGGGCACCTGCTCGATCACCGCCAACCAGGCCGGCGATGCCGATTACGCCGCGGCACCGCAGGTGCAGCTCGACGTGACGATCGCACGCGCGCCGCAGGCGATCAGCCAGTTCGCCGCGTCGCCCGCCGCGCCGGTGTTCGTGCCGGGGGGAACGTTCACGGTATCGGCGATCGGCGGAGCCTCGGGCCAACCGCTCGTGTTCGGCAGCCTTACGCCGGTGACCTGCAGCGTCGCCGGCACCACCGTGACGATGCTCGCGAGCGGACTCTGCACGGTCAGCGCGAACCAGGCCGGCGACAGCAATTACCAACCCGCGCCGCAGGCGACGCTCGATGTGACGCTCGGGCCGGACGACACGATCTTCCGCAACGGCTTCGACGGCGCATGACGTTGTCGTAGGAGCAGCTTTGGCCGCGATGCTCTCTCTTCCATTCTGAAAGGAGAGCATCGCGCCTTCCGGCGCTCCCACAGGACAGGTCCGCGCAACCCGCAGCAACGGAATCGGGTACAGACGACATTCCCCCCGGACCCGGAGGCACCCGCGTGAAACGCATGGCGCTCATTGCCGCGTGTTCGATCGGCGCGCTTGCGCCGCTCGCGCATGCACTCGACGGCGATCCCGACCCGAACTTCGGCACGAACGGCCAGGTTGCCATCACGCGGCCACCGGATTCGGGCGGCAACAACAGCAAGCCGACCGGTGACCTGCTCGTGCTCGACGACGGGCGCTACGTGTGGGCGGTGCCGCTCGACGACGGCAGCGTGTGGGTCGCGCGTTCGCTGCGCGACGGCACGCCGGATGCGACGTTCGGCGGCAACGTCACGGGCCGCATCACCCTGCCCGCGTGCGGCATCGAGCGCAACGTGCACGTGGTCGGCGACGGCAGCGACGGCTACGTGGTGTGGGCGTCGGCCTGCCTCGTGCACGTGTTCGCGAACGGTACCGTCGATGCGGCATTCGGCGGCGCGACCCTGCCGCCGAACGGTTTCCTCGCCGCCGGGCTCGAGCGCGATGCAGGCGGACGCTACGTCCTCGCCGGCGAGGAAGGCCAGTTGCTGATGGTCTATCGCTTCGACGCGCTCGGTGCGGCCGACACCACGTTCGGAATCGGTGGCCATGCGCAGGTGACGCCGCCGTCGTCGAATGGTTTCGCCGACCTGTATGCGCTCGCGCTGCGTCCGGACGGCCGCATCCTCGTCGGCGGTTCGCGCGGCAACACGCATGGGCCGAACCTGATCGTGGCGCAGCTGGACACCGACGGCGCGCCGGACATGGGCTGGAACGGCAACGGCCTCGTCGACATCGAGGCACCCGACGGTTACCAGACGATGATCGCGAAGGCGCTCGCGGTCGACACCGACGGCAGTGTCGTCGTGTCGGGCGTCGGCAGCAACGGCAGCACGAGCTGCTGCATCCTGCTGACGCGCTTCGACGCAACCGGCCAGGTCGTGCCGGCGTTCGGCATGCGCATCTTCCAGCTGAGCGGACAGCCGAGCATCTTCCCGTTCTTCGAGCAGCGCGACGGCATCGAGCTGCTGCCGAACCATCGCATCCTGCTCGGCGCGATCTCGTTCCCGTTCGGCGCTCCGTTCACGCATCGCACGCAGTTCACGCTGGTCCGCACGTTCACCGACGGCAGCCTCGACACCACGTTCGGGCATGACGGCTGGAACAGCTACACGATCGCCGACCCGGATGGCGTCGGACAGCAAGGCGACTACGACCAGATGCACGCGATTGGCTACGACCGCGACGACGACAGCATGCTGGTGCTCGGGCGCACGTTCTTCGAGGACAACTCGACCGGCGACGACTACGTCACGCTGGTACGCGCGCGCTTCGACCTGATCTTTGCGGATGGGGTCGATCGATAATTCCCCTCACCCGCGCCTGCGGCAGCGGGCGTCGAGGCAAACCTCCCCTCACCCGCGCCTGCGGCGCGACCTCTCCCGCAAGCGGGAGAGGTGAAAGCACGACACGATGCGGTGCGGTGCTTCCCCTTCTCTCCGGCGCGACCTCTCCCGCGAGCGGGAGAGGTGAAAGCACGGCACGATGCGGCTGCCGGCCCACTACCTGACTGAAGGCGAGCTGCTCTGCCGCTGCATGGATTCACGTATCGAGGCAGGCTTCCAGCAGTTCACGGATCACCGCCTGCGTGCGGTGCGCGCGGTGCGGCAGGTACTCGAACGTGTCTTCGTCCATGTAGTTGTGCTGGGCGAGTTCGAGCTGCACCGCTTCGACGCCTTCGGAAGGACGCCCGTAATGGCGCGTGATGTAGCCGCCCTTGAAGCGGCCGTTGACGACATGCGTGTATCCATCGTTCGCGGCGAGCACGTCGGCGAGGCGCTGCTGCAATGCAGGCGTGCAACTCGCGCCAGCGGATGTGCCGAGGTTGAAGTCCGGCAGCCGGCCCTCGAACAGGAACGGCACGACCGCACGGATCGAATGACCTTCCCACAGCACGACGCGACCGTGCGCCGCCTTGATGCGCGCAATCTCGGCGCGCAGCGCTTCGTGGTACGGCGCCCACCAGGTTTCCACCCGCTGCGCGATCTCGGTGCGATGCGGTTCCTCGCCGGCCTGATACACCGGCTCGCCGCTGAATTGCACGATCGGGCACAGGCCGGTGGTGTTCTGGCCCGGGTACAGCGAGGCGTCATCGGACGGGCGGTTCAGGTCGACGACGTAGCGCGAGTGGTTCGGCACGATCATCGAGGCGCCGAGTGCAAGCGCGAACTCGTACAGGCGCGAGACGTGCCAGTCGGTATCGGGTGCACGCCGCGCCGACGGCAGCAGGCGCTGCGCGATGTCCGGCGGGATGTACGAACCGTCATGCGGCAGGCTGATGAACAACGGCACGGTGCCGCGATGCAGGGTGTAGGTGTCCATCGGGCGATTGTAGGCCGCGGAACGGGCAACAGAAACCGCGATTGTGGGAGCGGCGCGTGTGTTCAGGTTCTCGTGCGCGGACGGAACGTGAGCGGCAGCGACTCGACCGCAGGCTTCGCATCGGCGGCGGCGCAACCGCCGCACGCCGAGCAACCGTCGCCACAGCTCGCGCCGGTGGTCGCCTTCGGCTGCATGCGCTGGGCGAGACCATGCACCCATGCCGGCGACGATGGACGGTCGAACCACGCGAGGAACCGCGCCTGCGCGCGGCGAGCGGTGACGGGAAAGAGGCGGTGCGCGGCAAACAGCACGCTCCAGCCGGCCAGCAGTACCAGCACAAGGGTCTGCACCAGCATCGGCGCGCTCATGCGAATGCCCTCGCGACCTGATAGGTGATGAACGAGGCGAGGTACGCCAGCGCGAACAGGTAGCCGGCGGCGATCCACACGTTGCGCCACGAGTTCGTCTCGCGGCGGATAACCGCCAGCGTCGACATGCACTGCGGCGCGAACACGTACCACGCGAGCAGCGACAACGCGGTCGCGAGCGACCACTGCGAGGCGATCGTGGTGCCGAGCGCGGTGACCGCCGCGTCGCCGGTCGCCGACAGCGCGTACACGGTCGCGAGCGAGGACACCGCGACTTCGCGTGCGGCGAGGCCGGGAATCAGCGCGACGCAGATCTGCCAGTTGAAACCGATCGGCGCGAACACGGCCGTCATCCAGTGGCCGATGCGGCCGGCGAGGCTGTAGTCGATCGGCGGCAGCGTTGCGCCCTCGGGCGGCGCCGGGAAGCTCGACAGGAACCACAGCAGCACGGTCAGCGCGAGCAGGATGCCGCCGACGCGACGCAGGAAGATCTTCGCGCGCTCCCACAGGCCCCACGCGACGTCGCGCGGATTGGGCATGCGGTACGCGGGCAGCTCCATCATCAGCGCATGCTCGCTCTTGTCGGTGCGCAGGCGCTTGATGACCCACGCGACCGCGAGCGCGCTCGCGATGCCGGCGAAATACAGCGTGAACAGCACGACGCCCTGCAGGTTGAACACGCCGAGCACGGCGTGGCGCGGGATGAACGCGGCGATCAGCAGCGTGTACACCGGCAGGCGCGCCGAACAGGTCATCAGCGGCGCGACCAGGATCGTGGTCAGGCGATCGCGCGGGTCGGCGATGCTGCGCGTCGCCATGATGCCGGGGATCGCGCAGGCGAAGCTCGACAGCAGCGGGATGAACGAACGACCGGTGAGACCGGCCTTGAACATCAGCTTGTCGAGCAGGAACGCCGCACGCGGCAGGTAGCCCGATTCCTCGAGGATCAGGATGAACAGGAACAGCACGAGGATCTGCGGCAGGAATTCGAGCACGGTGCCAAGCCCGGCGAAGACGCCATCGGTGACCAGACTCTGCAGCAGCGGCATCGAGGCGAGCCACGCACCGACCTGCGCACCGGTCGCCGCGACCGCCGCCGACACCGCGTCCTGCAACGGCGCCGCCCACGAGAATACCGCCTGGAAGATCAGGAACATCACGAGCGCGAGGATCGCGAGACCGGCGACCGGGTGCAGCACGACGGCATCGATCGAGTCATCGATCGCGGAGGTCGCGCGCGGCATCGCCACGGTGTCGGCAAGCAGCGCGCGCACCCGCGCATGCAGGTCTTGCGTGGAATCTGCGGATGGAGATCTTGTGGCAGCGGCGGAAGCCTCGATGCTGTTGTTGTCTACCGCCGGAAGCATCGCGCCTTCCGGCGCTCCCACAGGAGGCAATACCGACAACTGCGGCATCGCATCGAGCCGCATGACCAGCGCTTCCGCCCCGCCCTGCTTCACCGCGATCGTCTCGACCACCGGCATGCCGAGCCCGCGCTCGAGCGCAGCGACGTCGATGCGGATGCCGCGCTTGTGCGCGGCGTCGATCATGTTCAGCGCGAGCACCATCGGCCGGCCGAGACGCTTGAGTTCGAGCACGAAGCGCAGGTGCAGGCGCAGGTTAGTCGCGTCGGCGACGCAGACGATCAGGTCCGGCGCGGCTTCTTCCGGATGGCGCCCCTCGCAGATGTCACGCGTGATCGCCTCGTCCGGACTCGCCGCGTCGAGGCTGTACGCGCCCGGCAGGTCGAGCAGCTGCAGCACGCGTCCGGACGGCGCGACGAAGCGGCCTTCCTTGCGCTCGACGGTGACACCGGCGTAGTTGGCAACCTTCTGGTGCGCGCCGGTGAGGCGGTTGAACAGCGCGGTCTTGCCGCAGTTCGGGTTGCCGACCAGCGCGATGCGCAGCGAGGTCGCGGTCGCGTTCACGCGGCGGCCTCGACGTCGACGCGGACGCGGGCGGCTTCACTCTTGCGCAGCGCGAAGCGCGTGAAGCCGATCTGCACGAGCAGCGGATCGCCGCCGATCGGTCCGCGCGCAACCACTCGCACCGGCTCGCCTGAAACGAAGCCGAGCTCGCGCAGGCGCCGAGCGATCGGATCCGCCGCATGTGCGTCCTCGACCGCAGTGACCACGCCGGAAGCACCCTTCTTCATCTCGGATAGCTGCACGCCGGAACTGCAAGGCAAATAAGAATGGTTCGCATTATAGACGCAAGTGCTCGCCGGCGATAGCCATCGCCGGAGCCGATCCGGGCAATCCGTTCAACCTGGGCACAGCCGCGCAGGGCCGCAAACCCCACTCGCCCGTTCGCCCTGAGCGCAGGCCCGCAGGGCCGTAACCCCCGCCACCGTTCGCCCTGAGCGCAGGCCCGCAGGGCCGGAGTCGAAGGGTCCGCGGCGAAGACGTTTCGACTCCGCTCGCTGCGCGAGCTGCGCTCAACGCGAACGGATGTATGGAGACGCATGCATCGCGAAGGGGAATCCCGTCCACGCTGAGCGAAGACCCGCAGGCTGCAACCCCACGCTCCGTTCGCCCTGAGCGCAGGCCCGCAGGGCCGCAACCTCCCCCCGTTCACCCTGAGCGCAGGCCCGGAGGGCCGGAGTCGAAGGGGCCCGCGGTGAAGACGTTTCGACCCCGCCCGCTGCGCGAGCTGCGCTCAACGCGAACGGATGAATGGAGACGCATGCATCGCGAAGAGCAATCGCGCTCGCCCTTAGCGAAGACCCGGAGGGCCGCAACTTCCACCGTTCGCGTTGAGCGCAGACCCGAAGGGCCGCAACCTTCCCCCGTTCGCCCTGAGCGCAGGCCCGCAAGGCTGCAACCCCGCCTCCGTTCGCCCTGAGCGCAGGCCCGCAAGGCTGCAACCCCGCCTCCGTTCACCCTGAGCGCAGGCCCGGAGGGCCGGAGTCGAAGGGGCCCGCGGTTAAGACGTTTCGACTCCGCCCGCTGCGCGAGCTGCGCTCACCGCGGGCGGTTGGATGACGGTGCGGTGGGGCTATCATCGCCGCCCCCGCTTCAGGAGTTGCGCATGAGCGAAGCCGTCCTCGTCACCATCGCCGGCACCGCCGCGACGATCGCGCTGAATCGCGCCGGCGTGCACAACGCGTTCGACGATGCCTTGATCGCCGACTTGACCGCTGCGCTCGCCGACTGCGAACGCAATCCGGCCGTGCGCGCGGTCGTGCTGACCGGCGTCGGCGCCTCGTTCTCGGCCGGCGCCGACCTCAACTGGATGCGCGGCATGGCGCAGGCGAGCGAAGCCGACAACCGCGCCGATTCGCTGCGCCTCGCGGCCCTGATGCGCACGCTGAATTTCCTGTCCAAGCCGACCATCGCGCGCGTCAACGGCTCGGCCTATGGCGGCGGTGTCGGCCTGGTCGCGTGTTGCGACCACGCGATCGGCGTCGACAATGCGAAATTCTCGCTCAGCGAGGTCAAGCTCGGCCTGGTGCCGGCGGTCATTTCGCCGTACGTGATCGCCGCGATCGGCGTGCGCCACGCGCGCCGCCTGTTCGTCAGTGGCGAGGTATTCGACGCCGCGACCGCGGCACGCATAGGCCTGCTGCACGAAACCGCCGCGCCGGACCAGCTTGACGAAGCGGTCGACCGCGCCCTGCACTTCCTCGCCAAGGGCGGACCGCTTGCGCAGGCCGAGGCAAAGCAGCTCGCGCTGCGCGTCGGCGGCATGACGCGCGAATCGGCCGAACGCGTCGATGCCGAGAACGCGGCGCTGATCGCGCGCCTGCGCGTATCCGAGGAAGGCCAGAAAGGCTTGTCGGCGTTCCTCGACAAGCGTGCGCCGGATTGGGCCGGCTGAGCACATGGATCGCCGGTGACTATGCGTCGAAGCGCAGCAGTTCCGGCAGGTGCGGTGCATACGCCTGCCAGCGTCCGACCGAGCGCATGTGCACCGGTTGGCGCGCCTGCCACGCGCTCGATGTACTGATGACCCGGCGGGATTCGGGAGCGGTCGTCCAGTCGCAGTCCGGCAGGCCGATCCAGGCGGCGAGTTCCCTTGTCAGGGTCCCGGCATCGGCGACGAAGGATTCGTAGCGCACGCTGCGGATCCTTTGCGGGTAACGCTTCGCGGCCGCGGCAATCAAGCGGTCGCAACCGCTCATGACGGCGGCGATGTTCGCGAAGTCGTAGGCGAAGTCCTGCGCGTGCCCGGCGAAATACTGCATCCAGATCGACAACGCCGTGTCGCGCTGATTGCGCATGCAGTGGATGATGCGCGCGTTCGGGAACAATGCGGCGATCAAGTCGAGGTGCAGGAAATTCAGCGGCTGCTTGTCGACGAACCAGCGCGCGGAAGTATCGTCCTGGCGGACCCGTTGCACATACTCGTGCGCCGCGTGCACCAGTGCACCGTGACCGATACCGGGGGCGCGTGCGAGTTCCTGCGCATGCTGGGCGATCGCGTTGAGTTCGCCGCGGTTGCACACGTCCGGGTGTCGCGCCAGCCACTCTGCCACGAGGGTCGTGCCCGAGCGCGGCATGCCGACGATGAAGATCGGCGCGAAGTCGTCGCGCGCGACGTTCAACGGTGGCAGCGGTTTCGATTCGAGCCGCGACGAAACGACGCGACGCCACTGCTTGGCCTGGAAGTCCACGCCGGCGCCAACCAGCGCATTCGCTTCTCGCAATGCCGTCACCGCGGCGGGAATGTCGCCGATGTCGGCGCTGGCCTTGCCGAGCGCGAACAGTATCGAGGCACGCGCAGCATCGGCGAGCCCGGGGCGCCGCAGGAATCCGCGCAGCAACTCGAAGTCGGGATCGTCACCGCTGGCGAAGCGCTTCGACGACGCGAGTCCATACGCGGATTGCCAGTCCAGCGCACGGGCGTCGTTGGCGAGCGCGAACAGGTACCGCTCGCGCGCGCGCTCGAAGTCCCCGAGCTGGATCGCAAGCATGCCGGCATAAGCATGCAGGCGGGCGTCGAGCGAACCCTGCGCGATCGCCTGCTCGGCGAGGTCCGATGCGGCCTGCTTGCGATCGCAATCGTCGAGCAGTTCGATCGCCTGGATGCGTTCGCCGATCGGCGCCGCGCCCGCCGCCGACCACGCGCGCATGGCGATCTCGACGCCGAGCATGCGTCCTTGCTCGCGCAGGATCTTCGCCAGCAGGAAGGTCGCTGCGGTGGAGTCCGGATGACGCGCGAGCAGCGGGCGAAGGCGCGCTTCCGCCTCGCTGGATTGGCGCGCCTGCCATTGCAGTCCGGCCAGCGCGCAGGCGAGCTCGATGGATTCGGGATGGGCGGCGCACGCTTCGACGAACACGGCGAGCGCACCCGCGCGGTCGCCGCGCAGGACCATCGCGCGACCGCGTTCGAGCCATGCGTCCACCGGGGTTTCGTGCATCCTTTCCATCCTCGTCCACGGCGACCGCGGACCGCCGCGCATGCTACCGTAAACGTTCCCGACGATCGGAGCGGAACGATGATCGACCATCTCGGATTTCCGGTGCGCGACTTCGCGCGCAGCCGTGCGTTCTATGTGCAGGCACTTGCCCCGCTCGGCTTCGGCCCGGTCATGGACGTGACCAAGGAGCAGACCGGCGGCTACGAAGGCACCGGCTTCGGCCCGCCCGGGCGGCCGCAGCTGTGGATCGGCAGCGGGGACGCGGGCAGCGCGTGCAACCATATCGCATTCGAGGCCAGCTCTCGCGCTGCGGTCGATGCGTTCTACAAGGCGGCGATCGCCGCGGGCGGTCGCGACAATGGCCCGCCCGGCATCCGTGCCCACTATCATCCGGACTACTACGGCGCCTTCGTGTTCGACCCGGACGGGCACAACATCGAAGCCGTCTGCCATGTCCCCGAATGATGGACGCCGATCCGCGCCGAATTTCAGTCGCAATTGCAATGAAGGATCCTCGAGCAGCTCATGACGAATCCGCGATCATCCGCGCCAATCCGCGTCGAAAAACATGTTCAATAGAATCCTGATCGCGAATCGCGGAGAGATCGCCTGCCGCGTGATCCGCACCTGTCGCCGGCTCGGGATCGAGACGGTGGCGGTGTATTCGGAGGCCGACGCGAGCGCGCAGCATGTGCGCCAAGCCGATGTCGCGTATCCGATCGGTGGTCCACGTCCGGCGGATTCGTACCTGCGCGGCGACGCCATCATCGATGTCGCCAAACGCAGCGGTGCGCAGGCGATCCATCCCGGCTATGGCTTCCTGTCCGAGAACGCCGATTTCGCCGAAGCGGTCGAGCGCGCAGGCCTTGCGTTCATCGGCCCGTCCGCCGATTCCATGCGGCGCATGGGCTCGAAGGCCGGCGCGAAGGACCTGATGGCGCGTGGCGGCGTGCCGGTCGTGCCGGGCTATACCGGCGACGACCAGGATCCGGCGCTGCTCGCGCGCGAAGCCGAACGCATCGGTTTCCCGCTGATGATCAAGGCCGCCTACGGCGGCGGCGGCAAGGGCATGCGCATCGTTCGTTCAACGGGCGAGTTCGCCGCGAACCTCGAAAGCTGCCAGCGCGAGGCGAAGAATGCGTTCGGCCGCGACCGCGTGCTGCTCGAACGCTACATCGAGCAGCCGCGCCACATCGAGTTCCAGGTGTTCGGTGATCGCCACGGCAACATCGTGCACCTCAACGAACGCGAGTGTTCGGCGCAGCGCCGCTACCAGAAGGTGCTGGAGGAAACGCCGTCGCCGTTCGTGACGCCCGACCTGCGCGCGAAGATGGGCGACGCGGCGATCGCCGCCGCACGCGCACTCGACTACGTCAACGCGGGCACGGTCGAGTTCATCGTCGGCCAGGGTGGCGATTTCTATTTCATGGAGATCAACACGCGCCTGCAGGTCGAGCATCCCGTCACCGAGATGGTGCTCGGCCTCGATCTCGTGGAGTTGCAGTTGCGCGTCGCTTCCGGCGAGGCACTGCCGGGCTCGCTGATCCGCAACAAGTCGATCCCGGCCAATGGCCACGCGATCGAACTGCGCCTGTACGCGGAAGACCCGGACCAGGGCTTCCTGCCGGGGTCGGGCACGCTCGAGAAGCTGCATCTGCCGCAGCCCTCGGAACATGTGCGCATCGATTCGGGCGTGATCGAAGGCGACACCGTCACGATCTTCTACGACCCGATGATCGCCAAGCTGATCGTGTGGGACGCGAACCGCGAAGCCGCGCTGCTGCGCATGCGCGAGGCGCTCGCCGGATGCGGCGTGGTCGGACCGAAGTCGAATATCGAATTCCTCGAACGGCTCGTGCGCCATCCGGCCGTGGTCGAGGGTCGCATCGACACCGGTTACCTCGACCGCCATCTCGACGAGTTCGTTTCGACGGGCAGCGACGACGTCGGTCAAGACGCACTGTTCGCCGCGGCACTTGCATGGCTCGCGCACGAGGAAGCGCAGGCGCCAAGCCTCGCGCGAGCGTCCGGCGATCCGCATTCACCGTGGGCCCGCGCGGACGGCTGGCGCCTTGGGCACCCGGGCAAGCGCATCGTTGCCCTGCTCGATCGCGGCACGCGCGTGGAGATTTCCGCGCACGGCGCGAATGGTCGCTATCGACTCGGCCTCGGCGAGCACCAGTGCACCGTCGAGCGCGCCTCGCTCCGCGACGGCATCCTCAGCGCCGAGTTCGACGGCGTCACGCGGCGCTGGCGGGTCACGCTCGACGAAGAGCGCGTCGTCGTGCACGACGGCGTCCGGCGTCACGTCTTCCAGCACGCCCCGGCATTCGCCTACGCGACGACGAGCGCGACCAGCGGCGATCGCGTCGTCGCACCGATGCCGGGTCGCATCGTCGTGGTCAAGGCGAAAGCCGGTGACGAAGTCGCCGAAGGGCAAGAACTGCTGGTCATGGAAGCGATGAAGATGGAATTGAGCCTCAAGGCCCCGCGCGCGGGCACGGTGGACGCGGTGCAGGCGGCGGCGGGCGACTTCGTCGAAGCCGACGCGGTGCTGGTGCGCCTCGTCGGAGCTTGAGGCACGCATGATCGCGACGATCTGGCGCTTCCGCGTGCAGCCCGGCAAGCTCGACGCCTTCGAACGTGCCTACGGCCCGCAGGGCGACTGGGCGCGCCTGTTCGCGCGCGCGGAAGGTTTCATCGCGACCGAATTGCTGAAGCTCCGCGGCGAACCCGCGACCTACCTGACCATCGACCGCTGGCAGAGCGAAGCTGCATTCGTTTCTGCAAAGGCCGCGCTCGCCGACGACTACGCGGCACTTGATCGCTGCTGCGAAGCCTATACCTCCGAGGAATCCTGGCTCGGACTGCACGACATCGTGCACTGAGCCGGCAAGGAACACGACATGCGCAAACCCCTGCTCGCCGCCCTGCTCGCCTGCACGATGCTGACCGCCTGCGTCGAGACGCGTTTCGAATCACCGCTCGGCGACAACATCGAAACCTGCGACACCGCCTGGAAGGGCGTCTGGCTTGAACCCGGCGACGACGGACGGCGCGTCGATGGCGAGCACCATCTCTCCGGCTTCGCGGTCGACGATGCCTGTGCGTTCACCGTGATCGAGCAACCCGAAGGCGGCGGCCCGCTCAAGCGCACGCGCGTGCCGATCAACTTCGTGCATGCGCACGGGGACGACTACGTCGTCGTCTCCGACGCGTCCCTGCACGGCCTCGTCGATCTGAAGCCGCCGTACGACATCGAGCCCGCGCCGCAGAAGTCGTTCTTCTTCGCGAAGTATCGCGTGCGCGGCGACAAGCTCGAGATCCGCAAGGTCGACGATGCGAAGTCCGCCAAGCTCGTCATCGACGGCAAGCTCGACGGCACCGTGCAGAAGAGCCGCAATGAGCTGCACGTCTACGTGCGTGGTGGCCGCCAGCAGATGCTCGACCTCGTGCGCCGGAACGACTTGTTCGAGTCGAAGCCGTCGATGGTGTTCCAGCGCAGCCGGCGCGACCTCGAGGACATCGAGCGCTCGCTGCGGCAGGCCGGGGAGCCGCGCCGATGAACATGCCCGCTGCAGTCCGCATCGTCGAGGTCGGCGCTCGCGACGGCTTGCAGAACGAGAAGACCATCGTTCCGGCCACGACCAAGATCGAACTGATCGATCGCCTGTCGGCGACCGGGTTGCGGACGATCGAGGCAACCAGTTTCGTCAGCCCGAAGTGGGTGCCGCAGCTCGCCGACGCGGCCGAGGTATTCACCGGCATCGCGAAGAGGCCCGGCGTCGCGTATCCGGTGCTCGTGCCGAACCTGCAGGGCTACGAGCGCGCACGTGAAGTTGGGGCGAGCGAAGTCGCGATCTTCACCGCGGCGAGCGAGGCATTCAATCGCAAGAACATCAATGCGTCGATCGACGAGTCGATCGAGCGCTTCCTGCCCGTGCTCGAACGCGCGAACGGCGACGGCGTGAACGTGCGCGGCTACGTGTCGACCGTGCTCGGCTGCCCCTACCAGGGCGAGGTTCCCGTCGCCGACGTCGTGCGCGTCGCGCGCCGCCTGCACGAACTCGGCTGCTACGAGATCTCGCTCGGCGACACGATCGGCGTCGGCACGCCAGGCAAGGCACGCGCGATGCTGCGCGCGGTCGCCGGCGAAGTGCCGATGGCTGCCCTCGCCGTGCATTTCCACGACACCCGCGGGCAGGCACTGGCGAACATCCTCGCCTGCATCGAGGAAGGCGTCGCCGTCGTGGACAGCTCGGTCTCCGGCACCGGCGGCTGCCCGTACGCGAAGGGCGCTACCGGCAACGTCGCCAGCGAGGATGTCGTCTACATGCTCGAAGGCATGGGTATCGCCACCGGCATCGATCTGCCGGCATTGATCGACACGGGATTGTGGCTGAGCGGGCAGTTGGGGCGCGCAACTTCGAGTCGCGTGGCTCGCGCGACGATGGGTTAGTTCTTTCGACAGTTTGTTGGTTCCTTAAAGTTTCCGCGTGCTGTGTGGTGCGAATCTTTCGCGAAACCTGCCCGCATCCGTGCATCTTCGTCCCGCATCCCTGCGGGCCGGTTTCTTTCTCTTGCTTGTCCAAGAGAAAGAAACCAAAGAGAAGGACACCCCCAGCGACCCGGTCGACGGGCTCCTGCCCGTCGACTGCGCGATCGGGTTACGGGGTTCGTTGACGGTCCATTCATGGACCGCAACGAACGCGCGCGCATCGTGCGCGCGCCCCTTCGGGCTCGTCCTCCACCCGCTCGCCGGGCCGCAAGGGGACCCCGTTTAAGGAGCGCGCGCATCCTGCGCGCTCAGAGCCGAAGCATCGCGGCTTCCGCCGCTCCCACAGAAGAGCCACGACCCGCTTTTGTGGGAGCGGCGGAAGTCGCGATGCTCTTGCTTCCGGGTCCCCTTCGGCGCCGGTGGACGGCGGACGACCAGGCCCGAAGGGGCGCGCGATGGATCGCGCGCGTTCGCCGCGATGCAGGGATGCATCGTCGGCGACCCCCGGCCGGCGTCCACGAACCTTCCGCGCAGCGGAAGGCGGCGCCGTCGGGGTGTCCTTTCTTTTGGTTCCTTTTCTTTGGACAAGCAAAGAAAAGGAACCGGCCCGCAGGGATGCGGGACGAAAACGCACGGATGCGGGTAGGTCATCGCGAGAAATCAAGACTGAGCTGTTGGAAACGCAAACAGCGACCGCACGGCGACAGCGCCCTAACCCTACCTTCTCCCGCAAGCCGGAGAGGGGAAATCAAATCGCACGGATGCGGGACGAACATGCAGGACGCGAGTCGGTCTTCGCAATGACAACCGACAAACTCACGACACCGGAATCAAAACGCGCCCTATACTCGACCCTCCAAGAAACCAACGCGACCCTCGATGCCCGCCAAACTCGCCCCCGACCGCAATCGTGGCCTGATCGTCGCTTGCGGCGACATCGATGCGGATGATCGCGGCGCGAAATTGCTGGCGCGGCTGTTCGCCCTGCTCGGCGCGCAGCCGCGCGTGGTCATGCTCGCGGCGGCGGAGGCGAACGATCCGGATTTCGAACTGGAGGCCGTCGCGTATGCCGCCGGCGCCGGCGACGTGCGGCGCGCCTTGCTGGCGGGGCGTGCGGACTGCGAACAGCGCAGCCTGCTCGATGCGGTCGAGCATGCCCAAATCGTGATCCTGCTGTCCGACCAGCCGTTGCGCCTGTCAACGCTCGTCGGCGGCACCGCGCTCGCACGGGCGATCCGACGCCGCAACGCGGAAGGCATGGCGGTCGTGGGCTGCGGTGGCGGTGCGGCGCTGCTGTGCGAACACATGCTGATGCACGGAGCAGAAGGGGCGACTCCGCGCGGCGGCGGCGCAAGTTTCGCGCCGGGCCTTGGCCTGACCAATCGCGTGGTGATCGACCAGGGCGGCCATGCGAGCGATCGCCTCGGGCGCCTGCTCGCCGCGCTCGCGTTGAACCCGTTCGCGCTCGGTCTCGGCCTCGATGCCGCCACCGCAGCGGTGATCGGTCCCGACAATGTGCTCGAAGTGATCGGTGGCGGCGGCGTGACGATCATCGATCCGGCCGAGATGGCGGAGTCGAACGTCGCCGACGTCGCACCCGGTGCGCCGATCCGCATCACCAACCTGCGACTGCACGCACTTACCGGTGGTGCGCGCTACGATCTCGACTTCCGCCGCACGGTCGACTGATGGCGGTCGCCCTGAATTTCACCCTCCGCCCGATCGAGCCGCGCGACGATGCGACGGTTGCGGCGATCATCCGCCGCGTGATGCCGGAGTTCGGCGCGGACGGCCCGGGTTTCGCGATCCACGATGCCGAGGTCGACGCGATGTGCGCCGCCTACGCGCGCCCGCGCGCTGCGTATTTCGTGGTCGAGCGTGATGGAGTCGTGCAGGGTGGTGGCGGTTTCGCCCCGCTCGACGGCGCCGACGCGGCGACCTGCGAACTGCGCAAGATGTATTTCCTGCCCGGTCTGCGTGGCCTCGGCGCCGGGCGCGCGTTGATCGCGCACTGCCTCGAATCAGCGCGCACGCTCGGCTTCCGCCAGTGCTATCTCGAAACGCTCACCGGCATGGATGCGGCGCAGTCGCTGTATCTGGCCAGCGGTTTCCGGCGCATCGAGCACGCGCTCGGCGCCACCGGTCATCACGGTTGCAACCGCTTCTACCTGCGTGAACTGTAGCGCACAGTCCGAAGGCCGCCCGGGGGCGGCCTTCGATACCGCGCGCAGACGTCAATCGCCGTCGAAACCGTCGGTGAAGATCGCGCTCGGCGTTACCCGCAGGTAGAACGTCGGCGCGGTTCCCTGGGTCTTGTTGTAGACGGCAAGACCGAGGAAGTCGGAGCTCGCATCGGCGAGTCGATAGCGGATCTTTTCGCCGCCGCCGGCTCCCGCCGCATCGCCATCGACGATCGACTGGTTGCGTCCCTGCGCCCAGGTTGTCGAATCCGCGCCGTTCGAGCGGTACAGCGCCAACGCCATGTCGGCACTGCCGGCTCCCGCATCGGGGATCAGGGTGATGCGGCGCTCGCTGTTCGCCTCGAAACCCATGTCGGCGACGAACAGCGACGTATTGGTGTCCATCGAGTACGGGCCATACACGCCGCCGCTGCTGGACGAGTAGTAGGCGCCATCGGCCGCGTTGATCGAGTACGCGCCGCTGCCGGAGTATTTCTTGACGCGGAAGAACTCGCGCTGGCTCGACGGCCAGTGGTTGCCGTCGACCATGATGAAATCGACGGCACCGTTGGTTCCCCCGAGTTGCGACAGCGCGAGTCGCGGCCGATTGAACGTGTCCGTGGTATTGATCGGCTCGAGGAACCACGACGCGCCGTACAACTCGAGGTCATCGTCCGCGCCCACTGCCGGTCGCAGCGCCACGCCGCGCCAGTACGGAATCCAGCCCGCGTATTCCTGATCCGGCCGGATGTCGAAGAAGCGGCCCTGCGCGCCCGGCGCACCACCGAACGCCCACCAGGTTCCGCGCGGCACGAAATTGCCGTCGAGTCGCGCCGCAGCCGCGAAGGGCGTCGCGCTGCCGCTCCAGCTGCCGAACAGCGTGATCCTGAACTTGTAGGTGTCGGTCGCCGGCGCATAGAAGTCGACCAGCTCGAAGTTGTTGTAGGAACTGTTCGAATTGGTGACGAAGGTGGTGCCGTCGCTGCGGTAGACGGTGAGGTCGAGGTCGGCCGGCATGTTGTCGTTGGAATAGGTCGTGCCGCTCAACGTGACGTTGGACATCCAGTTGATCGCGAAGCGCACGCGCTGCCCCTCGCGTGCATACACGTCGTAGGTTTTCGGGAAGCTCGACGCATCGACGCCCTGGAACCACCACGGGCCGTTCTCGGTGGCGTAGACCGACGCGGTGCCATCGATTGTCGGACGGTCGCCCGCGGACCGCAACGCCCCAACCATCGTCAGCGCGCGCACCGCGACCGGCGACCCGGCGAGCTGGCTGTCCGCCTCCATGAGGTCGGCGGTGAGTCCGGATGTCGCGGGTGCAGCAAAGCTCGTGCCCCACAGGCCCGGGCTGAGCGGCGACGTCGTGCTCGTGGTCTGCGCGAGCGAAACGATGTCGACCGCGCCGGCGTCGACTTCGGGCTTGACGTGCGTGCCGCCTGCGCCGTCGCCGATCGGCCAGCCGCTGGCGGAACAATCGTAGCGGTCGTCGTCGCTCCAGCCGATGGTGTTGTGGTCGTTGTAGCCGCCGACCGTGAGCGTGTTGTAGCCGCGGCCCGGCGATTCCACCCCGTACACCGTCGTCGGCGGCGTCTGTCCGCAGTTGGGCGCGCCGTAGTTGCCTGCCGCGTGCACATTGAGACGGAACGAATTGCGCGCGATGTAGTCGAGGCGGCGGTCGAACGCGTTGAGGCTGTTGTCTGCGACGTTCTTGAAGCCCCAGCTGTGGTTGAGCACCTGCGCGCGCGTGGCGCCCCAGTCGGTCGCGGCCTCGAGCGATCCGCTCGTGCCGTAGTCACCGTTCGCGCTGATCAGCGTGCTGCCCGACGCCATGCCGTGGTGCGTGCTGTGCGTACTGGCAATGATGCCGCCGACCCAGGTGGTGTGGTCCGCCGTCGCGAGTCCGGTGTCGCGGCTTTGCGATACCGTCATGTACGGGTTGCTCGGGTAGACGCGACCGCCCTCGACGACTGCGACGGTCACGCCACTGCCGTCGTAGCCGACCGCATTGATCGGCGTGATGTTGTCGGTCGGGCGCGCGATGTCGAGGCTGGGGCCGCGTTCGCCGCCGGTGTCGTCGAGGATCGCGACGCCGGGCCAGCGTGCGACCGACCACGCCGGACCAGGCGCGAGCTCGACGATGATCGAGGGCACGATGTCGCTGGCATAGACGACCTTGGCACCGGCCGCTTCGAGCCGTTGCAACATTGCGGCGCGCGGCGCTGCGAGTGCGGCACGCAAGTCCGCGATGCGGAACTGGTTGCCGGCTTCGACCGCGGCAACTGCAGCGGCGCGCTCGACGCGTTCGGCCTCGAGCCGCGCGCGCTGCGCAGGATCGTCCTCCGACTTCACTGGCTCCTGCTCCGGGGCCGGCGCACCGGCCGTCGTCGCCTGCGGGACCACCAGTGCGCCGTCCAGCGGAACCGCCTCACGCTTGGCGCCGTTCGCAATCGTCACCGCATCGGCGGGCGCGCCACCGTACGCCGACGGCACCTGCACGCCACCGCTCGGACCACCGCCATCGTCGGGCAGGTCGGCCGCGTACCAGAGATCGACGACGATGCGGTCGGTGGCCGCCATCCGCTGCATTCGCTTGAGCAACGCCGGCGTCATCGCGCCGTAGGCCATGCGCCAACCTGCCCCGGCCTCGTCGCGCACGCGGGTTGCATCGACCGCGACGCCGTCGCTGAAGGTCCGTCCGACCGGCTCGCCGGTCGCGGCATCGATGGCCTTGACGGTGCGCAATTCGCGCCCGTCGAGGAGGATTTCGCTGGACGCATGCACGTCATCGAGGCGCGCCGTGCCGACGCCGAGCGTGCGAGCGAGCAACTCGGCATCCGCGTTGACCGCGGCCTGCGGCGCCGCAACCGCGGGAATCGACAGGACGAACGTGATCGCCGTCGCGAGAGCAGTAAGGGGCAGGCGCTTCATGTGGCGTTTTCTCCATGGCGGGAATTCACGAAATGCAAGCCGCACCGGGCCCTGGTCGGGTGTCCTGCAACGGTCGCACTGCTCCATACGGCGTTTGGCGCCGCTTACCGACATCGCGCACACGTGGCCCGTTCGGGACGGTTGGATACGGCTGTCCGAACGCGTCGGCCGCGGTCGCGACCGTGCCCATGGCACGCTGTTTGACGGCGCCATGGCCGACAAAATCCACATTGACTCGACGCGCGTACAGGCGGACATTCACCCTCCCGCCGCGGGCGCGCCGGGGACAAACTCGAACGGGGGAACCCGCCATGTCCACAACCTGTTTGCTGAAGCACCGCTTGATGTTTCCGTTGCTCGTCATGCTCGCCGGCACGGCCTTCGCGGCCGAGAACGCCAAGGTCGCCGACGAGATCCATGGCGACAAGATGAAGATGGAAGGCATGGCAAAGCCGGCGCCAGGCGATGCCAAACTGATCGCAAGCGCGATGAAGGCCGCGCCGTCGAGCGTGGCGAAGGACGCGACGATCGTCGCGATGGACGCCCAGGGCATGCGCACGCTGCGCAAGGGCGGCAATGCGTTCACCTGCATGCCGGACAACCCGGAAACGCCGGGCCCCGATCCGATGTGCGCCGACAGGAACGCGATGGAATGGATCAGCGCATGGGTCGGGCACAAGCAACCGCAAAGCGGCAAGGTCGGCTTCATGTACATGCTGGCGGGCGGTACCGACGCGAGCAACACCGATCCGTATGCAAAGAAACCGGACGGCAGCAACCATTGGGTCAAGACCGGCCCGCACATCATGGTCGTCGGAGGCGACGCGGCGTTCTATGATGGCTATCCGAAGTCGGCCGACCCGGACACCTCGCAGCCGTACGTGATGTGGGCCGGCACGCCTTACCAGCACCTGATGGCGCCGGTGCACTGAAAGCGCGCGGCCACCCGAAGTACATCGCGACAGCGACCGCAACCGGTGCAGGAGCGGCATCAGCCGCTCCTGCGACTGCAGCATGCCTTGTCGGCTGCGCGAGCCGCCACTGCCACTGCATCGCGCGGCAAGGTGCAGCCGCGATGCGTCCCGTGCAGGGCTGCTAGAATCCGCGCCCTCTTCTTCGCGCGGGAAACCCCATGCAACTCGATCAGGTCAAGGCCGTCGTCACCGGCGGCGCTTCCGGGCTCGGCTTCGCCGTCGCCACACACCTCGTCGCGCACGGCGCGAAGGTCGCACTGCTCGACGTCAACGACGACAAGGGCCATGCAGCGGCAACCGGGCTTGGTGCATCGGCCAGCTATTTCCGCACCGACGTGACCAGCGAGGAAGGCGTTGCCGCATCCCTCAAGGATGCGCAGGCGAAGCTCGGCGGCCTCAATGCCGTCATCAGCTGCGCCGGCATCCTCGGCGCCGGCCGCGTGCTCGGCAAGGAAGGCCCGATGCCGCTGAAGACGTTCGCGACGACGGTCACCGTCAACCTGATCGGCAGTTTCAACGTCGCCAAGGCCGCCGCCGACCTGATGCAGCACAACGCGCCGGGCGAAGACGGCGAGCGCGGAGTGATCATCAACACCGCATCGATCGCCGCGTTCGAGGGACAGATCGGCCAGGCCGCCTACTCCGCCTCGAAAGGCGGCGTGGTCGGGCTGACCCTGCCGATGGCACGCGAGTTCGCGCGCATCGGCGTGCGCGTCATGACGATCGCACCGGGCGTGTTCCACACGCCGATGGTCGACGGCATGCCGGAGCAGGTGTACCAGTCGTTGTGCGCACAGGTGCCCTACCCGTCGCGCCTCGGCAAGCCGGAGGAATACGCCGACACGGTCGCGTTCATCCTGCAGAACCGCTACCTCAACGGCGAGACGATCCGCATCGACGGTGCGATCCGGTTGGCGCCGAAATAACCCGTGGCGTCTGACGCACGAGAACCCCTCGTGCGAATCGCTTCGGCCGCCCCGCGGCAACCCGTCACGACTCACCCCCACTTTCCACTCCCTCTCGAACCCATCCCATGAAAGCTTCCGACATCAAGAAGGGCAACGTCGTCGAGCACGACGGCAAGGTCTACCAGATCCGCGACATTGAACGCAGCTCGCCGCAGGGTCGCGGCGGCAACGTCAAGTTCCGTTTCATCATGTACAGCGTGCCGGGTGGCCAGAAGCTCGACCTTTCGCTCGGGGCCGAGGACGAACTCAAGGAAACGGAGCTGACTCGTCGCGCGGTCA
The DNA here is from genome assembly GCF_044227025.1 of Dokdonella sp. GTDB lineage: Bacteria > Pseudomonadota > Gammaproteobacteria > Xanthomonadales > Rhodanobacteraceae > Dokdonella_A. The sequence goes on from NZ_JBGAFX010000002.1 coordinate 476,854, forward strand.
ACTACTCGTACAAGGACGGCGAAGCGTTCGTGTTCATGGACAGCGAGGACTATACGCAGTACACGCTCGACGCGAACGTCGTCGGCGACGCATCCGGCTATCTCGTCGACGGAATCGAAGGCTGTTACGTGCAGCTGATCGACGATGCACCGGTCGCATTGCAACTGCCGCAGTCGGTCGTGCTGGAAGTGATCGAGACGGCGCCTGAACTGAAGGGCGCGACCGCGACCAAGCGTCCGAAACCGGCGAGGCTTTCCACCGGGATCGAGATCCAGGTGCCGGAATACATCCGCAACGGAGAGAAGGTCACCGTCAATACCGTCACGGGCGAGTTTGCCGGCAGGGCCTGACGCGCCGCGGACGAAACCAGGAACGTGATCCGGCTTGCGCCGGGATCACGACCTGCTCACCGGCGCGCGAGCCACTTGCGCGCCATGCGCCGCAGCGATTCGTCCTGCATCCGGTCGTGCGCGATCGCGGCAATTTCGACCCATGCCAATGCGTGCGACTCCTCACCTACGGCGAACGCCTCGCTGCCGCGCGCCCGCACGACGAAGCGGACGTCGTAATGCCAATGCTCCGGCTCGTCGCCGCGTGCAGGGATGCGGTGACGGTCGAGATCGAAGACCTGCGGCTCGACCGCGAGGTCGGCCAGGCCCGATTCCTCCTCCGCCTCGCGCAGCGCGACCCGCGCAAGATCGGTGTCGCCGTCGGCATGCCCGCCGAGCTGGAGCCAGCGATCCAGCTTGCGGTGGTGGGTCAGCAGCACGCGGCCACCGTCCGGACTGACCAGCCAGGCCGAACCCGTGAGGTGGGCGTCGCGTCGCTCGCGCGAGGCAGCCGCCGGATCCTCCGCCATGAGCTGCGCGAACAGCATCGCGACGGCGCGCTCGGCAGGATACGCCTGCGCATAGTCGTCCACCTGCCCCAGCCACGCAGCCTGATGCGCGGCGAGCTGATGCGCGGCGAGGTCGTGCGGCAGGGCAGCATCGGTGGGCATGACGTCGTTCGCTTGCCGCTGGTGCAGTGGTCGCGTATTTTACCGGACCGCTTGCCATTCGACCTTGGTCGCATGCATGCGCAGGATCGCCGGCGCTGGGGGTTTCAGGCGCACGAACGTTCTACAGCCTGGCCACCACCGCTCGCGAAGGGGATGCAATGATTTTCTGGCGTGTCAAACCGCTCGATCAGATTCTCGCAACCGCAGAAAAGAAGTCCCTCAAGCGACAGCTCGGCGCCCTGCAGCTGACCTTGCTCGGCATCGGCGCGGTGATCGGTACCGGCATCTTCGTGCTTACCGCCGAAGCGGGCCAGAAGGCCGGACCCGGCATGATGATCGCGTTCGTGATCGCGGCGGTCGTCTGCGCGCTCGCCGCACTTGCCTACGCCGAACTTGCTTCCATGCTTCCGGTATCGGGATCGGCCTATACCTACACCTACGGCGTGCTAGGCGAATTCCTCGCCTGGATCGTCGGTTGGGCACTGGTGCTCGAATACGCGATCGGCGCGGCGGTCGTGTCGGTCGGCTGGTCCGGCTACATGAACGGCCTGCTCGCCCACAGCGACCTGTTCGGCCTCGTGCAACCGGGTGCGCTTTCCCTGCCCGAATTCCTGCGTACCGGCCTCTACACCGGCGGCGGGTTCAACCTTCTGGCTTTCCTGATCTCTCTCGCCGTGACCTGGCTGCTCGTGATCGGCACCTCGAAGAGCGCGCGTGTCAACTCGGTGCTGGTCGCGATCAAGATCACCGCGCTGACCGTGTTCATCCTGATCGCGGTTCCGGCCGTGAAGAGCACGAACTTCGAACCGTTCCTGCCGGGTGGCTGGGGCAGCCCGCTCGGCGGCACCGGCGTTCTCGGCGCGGCCGCGTCGATCTTCTTCGCGTATGTCGGCTTCGACGCCGTATCGACCGCGGCGGAAGAAACCAAGAACCCGAATCGCAACGTTCCGATTGGCCTGATCGGCGCACTCGGCGTGTGCACGGTGTTCTACCTTCTGGTCGGCTATGGCGCCGCGGGTTCGGTCGGTGCGCAGCCGATGCTCGGCACGAATGGCATGCCACTCGACCCGGGCGGCCCCGAGATGGCCGCCGCATGCGCGCAGTCGCAGGCACTGGTATGCAGCAAGGAGCCGCTCGCGCACGTGTTGCGCCTGCTCAATTTCCCGTCGATCGGCAACTGGATCGGCATCGCCGCAATCCTCGCGCTGCCGTCCGTCATCCTCATGATGATGTTCGGCCAGACGCGCATCTTCTTCACGATGTCGCGTGACGGCCTGCTGCCGGAAGTGCTCTCGCGCGTGCACCCGCGCTTCCACACGCCGCACGTGATCACGATGTTGACCGGCGCGGTCGTCGCGGTCTGCTCGGCGCTGTTCCCGGTCGGAAAGCTCGCCGACACGTCGAACTCGGGCACCCTGCTCGCGTTCGCGATGGTCTCGATCGGCGTGTTGATCCTGCGCAAACAGCAACCGAACCGGCCGCGCTCGTTCCGCACGCCGATGGCCTGGATCGTCTGTCCGCTTGCGGTCATCGGTTGCGCGCTGCTGTTCTTCAATCTCAGCATGACCGCGAAGACAGTGTTCGTGGTCTGGGCGGCGATCGGCCTGGTGGTCTATCGACTCTACGGATACCGTCGCAGCCAGCTCGCCCCGCAGAACGCAGGCTGAGGTACTGGATCGTTGAACCCACGGAGGCCGGCGCATCGTCGCCGGCCTTTTTATGACCATGGATGGTCGGTATCCCGGAAATGCAGGAGCAATTTCCGGGATGACCATGGATGGTCGGTATCCCGGAAATGCAGGAGCAATTTCCGGGATGACCATGGATGGTCGGTATCCCAGAAATGCAGGAGCAATTTCCGGGATGACCATGGATGGTCGGTATGCCGGTCGGCCGATGCTCCTGGCATCAGCCGACACTTCCCGCTTCCCTGCCGGTCGGAATTGCAGGAGCAATTTCCGGCATGACCGTGGATCGTCGGCACGTATCAGAACCTATGGAACCGCCATGCTCGACCGATTGCTAGCCCTCAAGACCGATTTCTCCAATGCGGCGGTCGACGACGACGGCCCGTCGCTGAAGCGCACGCTCGGCCCCTGGGGCCTGACCGCGCTCGGCATCGGCGCGGTGATCGGTGGCGGCATCTTCGTGATCACCGGCCAGGCGGCCGCCGAACACGCCGGGCCCGCGATCATCCTGTCGTTCATGATCGCCGCGCTGTGCTGCAGCTTCACCGCGCTGTGCTACGCCGAATTCGCAACCCTGATCCCGATGTCGGGCAGCTCGTATTCCTATGCGTACGCGACGCTCGGCGAGGGCGTCGCCTGGTTCATCGGCTGGAACATGGTGCTCGAATACGGCGTGTCCGCGTCCGCCGTCGCGGTCAGCTGGACCGGCTATTTCACGAGCCTGCTCGACCATTTTGGCGTGCACCTGCCAGCAGCGCTGACGAATGCGCCGCTCGCCTATACCGACAATCGCCTGGTCACGACCGGCGCGCTGTTCAACCTGCCCGCGGTCGCAATCGTGCTGTTGCTGACCTGGCTGTGCTACGTCGGCATTCGCGAGTCGAGCGGGGTCAACACGGTGATGGTGATCCTCAAGGTCGCACTGATCGTGATCGTGATCGCCGCCGGCTGGCACTACGTGAACCCGCAGCTGTGGCATCCGTTCATACCGGAGAACCAGGGGCCGGAGAAATTCGGCTGGACCGGCATCATGCGCGCGGCCACGCTGGTGTTCTTCTCCTACATCGGTTTCGAGGCAACCTCGACCGCTGCGCAGGAAGCGAAGAATCCGCAACGCGACCTGCCGATCGGCACGATCGCCTCGCTCGCGATCTGCACCGTCCTCTACATCGGCATGGCCGCCGTGCTGACGGGACTCCTGCCGTTCGACCAGCTCGGCACCAGCGAGCCGGTGGTGACCGCCGTGAAGGCGCACCCGGAACTCGGCTGGCTGCGCTGGCTGGTCGAGGTCGGCGCACTGATCGGCCTGTCGTCCGTGATCCTGGTGATGGTGATCGCGCAGCCGCGCATCTTCATGATCATGGGCCGCGACGGCCTGCTGCCGCCGGTATTCGCGAAGATCCACCCGAAGTACCGCACGCCGCACATCAACACGGTCATCACCGGCATCGGCATCGCCGCGCTCGCGGCGGTGTTCCCGCTCGACGTGCTCGGCGACCTCGTCTCGATGGGTACCCTGATCGCGTTCATCGCGGTCTGTCTCGGTGTCTTGATCCTGCGTCGCACCCGACCGGAACTTCCACGCACGTTCCGCGTGCCGTGGGCGCCATTCACCTGCATCGCCGGCGTGCTCAGCTGCATGCTGCTGCTGTACTTCGAGAACTGGTACAACTGGACGCTGATGGGCGTCTGGACGGTGATCGGGTTCGCCATCTATTTCGGCTATGGCTATCGCCACAGCCGGCTGCGTCGCAACTGATCGCGGCGACGCGATGCGGAGGAGCGGAGCGAGCCCCGGTCTGCAATAGCGGGGGGCGCCTGGCCGGCTTTGCTAGCGCCTGCTCGGCTCACGCCACGGCGCCTACGAAACCTGTTCTTCGTCGTCGTCATCCGCGGCGTCGACTTCGTCCTGCAGCAGCGAGAGCTGCTTGCGCGTGTCGGCGCCGAGCTTGCGCAGGCGGTCGACGCGGCCGATCAGGTTGCCGCGGCCGCTGCCGATGCGCTTGAGCATGCCCTCGTGCAGGGATTGCGCCCTGCCGAGCGCGTCGCCGACGCCGCCGAGTTCGTTCACCAGCAGCACGAAGCTGTCATGCAGCGCGCCGGCCTGGCGCGCAATCTCGGCCGCGTTGAGGTTGCGGTCTTCCATGCGCCACAGGTGCGACACCGTACGCAGCGTCACCAGCAGCGTGCTCGGACTGACCAGCGAGATGTTCTTCGACAGCGCGTGAATGTACAGCCCGTCATCGGCGCGGATCGCCTCCATGAATGCGGCCTCGACCGGAACGAACAGCAGCACGAAGTCGAGCGTGCGCAGGCCCGGAATCGCCTCATAGTTGCGCTTGGACAGGCCATCGACATGCCGGCGCAGCGATGCGACATGCTCGCGCAGCAATCCTTCACGCTGGACGTCGTCGGTTGCGGCGCACAGGCGTTCGTAGGCGGTCAGCGAGACCTTCGCATCGATGACGAGGTCCTTGCTGTCCGGCAGGTGCACGATCACGTCCGGGCGCGGGCGACCGCCCTCCTCGTCCGAGAAGACGACCTGCAACTCGAACTCGCGACCCTCGCTGAGTCCGGACGCCTCGAGCACGCGTTCGAGCACCAGCTCACCCCACGCACCCTGCGTGCGCGTGTCGCCCTTGAGCGCGCGCGTGAGGTTCAGCGCGTCCTCGCTGATGCGTTCGTTGAGCTGCTTGAGACTGTGTATCTCCTGCGACAGCATGCCGCGCTCGCGCTGATCGGAGGCGTGGCGCTGGTCGATCGTCTCGCGGAATTCCTTCAATTGAAGCTTGAAAGGATCGAGCAGGCCACTGAGCTGCTGCGTGCTCTGCTCCCGGAAGCGCTCGGCCTTGTCCTCGAGGATGCCGTGCGCGAGATTCTGGAACGCTTCGCGCAGGCGTTGCTCGGCCTGTTCCAGCAATTGCAGCTTTTCGGTCGCCGCGGCGGCCTCGGCGGCGGAGCCGGCCTGGAGCGCGGCATGGCGACCGGTCAGCGCAACCAGTTGTTCCTGCGCCGCATCACGCGCGCTGCGCGCGGCGGCAAGTTCCTGGCCGAGGCGCTCCGACCGCTCCTGCTGGGTAGCGGCGCGCGCCGTGACTGCCAACAGGTTCTGTTCGGCATGCGACACATCCTGTTCGAGTCGCCGCACGCGCGCGGACGCTTCGTCGGCGCGTCGGATGGCTGCATCGCGCTGTTCGACCAGCGTTGCCACCTCGGCACCACGGCTTGCATACCCTTCGAGCCTCGCTTCACCGCGGCCGCGCCGCGCCAGCAGGTAGGCGATCACCACACCCGCGAAGAAACCGACCGCGAACGCGGCGATCAGCGGCAGTTGGACAGGATAGTTCGGCACGCGCGGTTCCGTGGATGGCGACGGAGCGCGATTGTGACAGGCGCGGTCTCAGATGCCGAGATTTCCGCGGCCCGGATGGCGTTGGCGGTTCCCGGTGCCATCATCAGGCACCGGGAATACCCGAACAGGATCAGGCTTTCGCGGTCCAGCTCCTGCACCAGCCCTTGGCATTCACGTCCTTGCCCGGGAACAGGTCGCACGGGCCATAGGCCATTTCCGAGTGGCCCTTGAAGAAATTGCAGTTCGCGCAGTTCGAGTTGGGCTTGTACGACGGATCGCCCTTCGCGGTCGCCGCGTCCTCGGTGTATCCGAGGGCAGCCGCCGTTGGGTCCTTTGGATCGACATGCGGGGTGTCCGCTCGCGCGATGCGCGGCAGCAGGCTCGCTGCAACCGGCGCCATTGCAGCGCCGACTACGGCAATCTTCAGGAAACGACGTCTGGCCTGGCGGTTGGCTGGGTCCGACATGGGTCCACTCCTTCGTTGATTGGGTGCCCTCGTCCGGGCACGGTGATTTGCCCCACGGCGCCGCGCAGCTTAGCGCGCCCGACACCGTGCGGCACGCTCCTGCGCGCCTCGACCGCAGGTCTGCCGCCAGACGGTAGCTCGCGGCCGATGATCAGTCCGTGAACAGGACCGTTCACACGCCTTCGGTATAGTAGGCGGAATCGTCGCCGCGGGTTGCCGGAGAACCGATCATCGCCACTGAAGTCATCGACCGTCGTCGCCTGGAACGCTGTGCCGGTGAGATCGCCACGGCCGGACGCGAACTCGGCGCACTCGGCTGGACGCCCGCGACCAGCAGCAATTTTTCCATGCGAGTCGATTCCGCGCACGCCGCTGTCACGATCTCCGGGCGCGACAAGGGTCGGCTCGGCATCGACGACATCATGGTCGTCGACCTTGATGGCCACGCGGTCGGCACCACGGCCCGCCCCTCGGCTGAAACCGCACTGCATACCCAGATCTACCGCCGCTTCGCCGACGCAGGCGCGGTGCTGCATACCCATTCGCGCGCGCAGTCGGTCGCGTCCCGGCTGTACGCGGCGCAGGGCCTCGTCCGTTTCGAAGGCTGGGAGCTGCAGAAGGCGATCGCCGGTTACACCACCCACGAAAGCGTGCTCGACCTGCCGGTTTTCCCGAATACGCAGGACATGCATGTGCTGGTGCGCCAGGTCGATGCCTGGCTGGACGCCGGCAAACCGCTGCACGGCTACTTGATCGACGGCCACGGCATCTACACATGGGGACGTGACATGCCGGAAACGCGCCGCCACCTGGAGGCGTTCGAATTCCTGCTCAATTGCGAACTCGACCTGCTGCGCCTCAAAGGAACCGCCTCGTGAGCCGACTGCGCATCTACGACGACACCATCGCCGATGTACCGCGCTCGACGCATGCGGAACACGCCGACATCACGCGCGAACTCGCGAAGGTCGGCGTGCGGTTCGAGCAATGGGAAGCCTCGCAGCCGGTCGTGCCCGGCGCCAGTCAGGACGAGGTGATCGCCGCCTATCGCAGCGACATCGACCGCCTCATGCGCGAAGAAGGCTACCAGGCGGTCGACGTGATCAGCCTGCGCCCGGACAACCCCGACCGCGCGGCGTTCCGCCAGAAATTCCTAAACGAGCACACCCACAGCGAGGACGAAGTGCGCTTCTTCGTCGCGGGCGCCGGCCAGTTCACCCTGCACATCGAAGGCAAGGTCTACGAGGTACTGTGCGAGAGCGGCGACCTGATCGGCGTGCCCGACCGCACGCGCCACTGGTTCGACATGAGCGAATCGCCGTACTTCATCGCGATCCGCCTGTTCACCAACAAGGAAGGCTGGGTCGCCGAATTCACCGGCGACGATATTGCGGAGCGCTTCCCGCGCATGGCGCCGCATCCCTCGGCCGGAGCGACTTGAGATGGGCTACCTCGACGAATCGCTGGCCGCAGGCGAAACCATCGTCGCGCACTTCGACCTGCACTGGACCGCGAGGTGGCGCCTGATCGTGTTCCTGCTGCTGGCGATCCCGACGTTCGGCCTCGCCCTGCTGGCTGCGATCTACGAATGGATCCGCCTGCGCTCGATCGAACAGGGCGTGACGAACCGGCGCGTGGTGCGCAAGACCGGCATCATGAGCCGCGAGACGACCGAACTGCGGCTGGCGTCGATCGAAACGATCGACCTGCGCCAGAGCGCATGGGGGCGCCTGTTCGGCTACGGCGACGTGGTGCTGACCGGGCGTGGCGAGACCGCGATGGTGTTCCAGCGCCTCGCCGAACCGCTGGATGCGAAGCGCGCGATCGAGGGCGCGTACGCGGCGAACGTCGAGGCGACGCGTGCACACCCCTCGGAACATGTTGCGTAGGCACAGCGGCAGCCACGGCGGCGATCGCGGCACCTCCCTGAAGGCATCGCGGCTGAGGCCGCTCCAGCACTAGCGGCACACGCCAATGATCACGACCATCCTGACCGACATCGAAGGCACCACCAGCTCGATCCGCTTCGTCAAGGACGTGCTGTTCCCGTACGCGCGCGAGCGGCTCCCGGCCTTCGTAGTGACCCATGCCGATGATCCCGACGTGCAGCACTGGCTGCACGAGGCGGCGAAGGAGGCGGGCCTGGTGTCGGCGGGCCAGCAGGAACTGATCGACCTGCTGATCGAGTGGATCGACGCCGACCGCAAATCGACCGCCCTGAAGGCACTGCAGGGGATGATCTGGAAGGACGGTTACGCCAGCGGCGAATATCGCGCGCACGTCTATCCGGAAGTGGCCGCACGCCTCGGTGCGTGGCATGCCGCGGGCAAGCGACTGTACGTGTACTCCTCCGGCTCCGTGCCGGCGCAGAAACTATTTTTCGCGCATACCGAAGCAGGCGACCTCGGCCCGTTGTTTTCCGGCTATTTCGATACCGAAACGGGCCCGAAGCGCGAAGCGGAATCGTACCGGCGCATCGCCCATGCCATCGGTGCGGCGCCCGGGGAAATCCTGTTCCTGTCCGACATCGTGGAAGAGCTCGACGCCGCGGCGGCAGCGGGCCTGCACACGACGCAGATCGCGCGCCCGCCTTCGACCTGTCCGAGCGTCGGCACCCACGGCTGCGTCGCGGATTTCGACTCCGTCGAGACCTGATCTTTCGCGGAACGGGTGAAACCCAGCGCGCGCGCAAGGATAATGGCGCGGATTCGCGTTACTCCGTCGTCCGACCCGGTATCCCGTGCACTCACTCCCTGCGACCCTGATCGACGGCCTGCGCGCCGCCCTGTTCCGCCATCCGCGCGATGCGGCCATGAGCGTCGGCGCCGATATCTTCGTTGGCGTGCTGCTGGTGTACCTCATGGTGTCGCTCGGCATCGGCATGCTCGACACGCCCCCGCCCTGGCGGTTCGTCACTGCGGGCGTGCCGACCGTGCTGTGCGACTCGATGCTGACCCTCGTCGCGGCGTGGATGCTCGCCCTGCTCGCGGGGAGGCGTGGCGCAGTCTGGGGCGTCGCGAGCGTGCTGCTCGCGGCAACCGTGGCGACTGCGCTCGTCATCCATTGGCCGCTCAGCCATGCGGTTTCCGCGCTGGCCGGCAACGATCACGTCGTACTTGCGACGTTGCTCGAACTGGTCTCGCGCAGCTGGTGGTTCCTCGTCCTGCTCGCGTTCGCGCACTGGCTCGCGCCGCGAGGACTGCCGCATGCGGTCGCGTGCGCATTGCTCGCGTACGCAGTGTCGGCGGCGGCGTGGTGGTGGTTGCCGCAATCGCCGCTGCTGCTCACCGCTTCGACCACCGTCGAATCCGCCGCGGAAATAGTGGACGCGGACGAAGCAACGGATGCTGCGCCTGCGACGCCGGCGGAGGACGAAGCCAAGGCCGACTTCGATGCCGAGCAGGCGATGTATGCGCAGCCCGCCCTGCTCGATGCGGCACTCTCGAAACTCGCGCCGCAAGTCCCGGGCAAGCCGGATCTCTACGTGGTCGCATTCGCCGGCGACGCACAGGAGGACGTGTTCCGCAACGAAGCCGAGTACGTCGAGGATCTTTTTTCGAAGCGGTTCGGTGCAAACGGACACGTCGTCGTGCTCGAAAACAATGTGCAGACCGTGACAACGCGCCCGCTCGCGAACTGGACCAACCTGCATCGCACCCTGCAGGCGATCGCTGGCCGCATGGATCCGGCCGAAGACATCCTGATGCTGTACTTGAGCACGCACGGATCGGACGACCACCAGCTGCTGGTCGACCTCGACCCGCTGCCGCTGAACCAGATCGGCCCGGACGACATTGCCGACGCGCTGAAAACCACGCCGGCGATGCGCTGGAAGGTGATCGTCGTCAACGCCTGCTATTCCGGCGGCTTCGTCGACGCCCTGCGCGACGATTCGACGATGGTCATGACCTCGGCACGCGCGGACCGTACCTCGTTCGGCTGCGGCGCCGATTCCGACATCACCTACTTCGGCAAGGCGTTCCTCGCCGAAGCGCTGAACAAGACCACCTCGCTGCGCGAAGCGTTCGACCTCGCTCGCGCCTCGGTCGATGAATGGGAATCCGCCGACGCGAGCCACGCGGAAGGCAAGGCTGTCGAACATTCCGAGCCGCAAATCGCCAGCTCCCCGAGCATCGAAGCGAAGCTCGCAACGTGGCGACGCGCGCTGCACGCGGGCCCGACTGTTCCGTTCAAACCCGCCCCGGAGTGGTCCACGCACGCGTCTCAGTGAATCGCTGCCGGATCGCCTCCGGCGCGTGGCCGCAGGGCGAACACCACGATGCTGTCGTCTTCGTAGGCGGGTTGGCCCAGGCGCGACACGACCTTCGCCACGCACGCCGGCATGTCCGGCCATGCCACCGGCCAGGGGAAGTCCTTGCCGGGCGGCACGGTCCAGGGGTGCAGGCGCATCACCAGATAGTCCGCGCCCCAGGTCGCCCCGTCGAGGATGTCGGCGAGCCGCCCGATGCGGCTGAAGTGGTCGCCCGTCGCGGTGTACGGATACTCGTCCCACTCGCCGGCGCCGCACACCGGCGATGCCAGCGCGTACTTCACGTTCTGCCGATGGATCGACTGCAGCCACGGATCGGGCATGTAGTTCGAGTGCGCGCGTGCCGGGGTCTCGATCAGGGTGACGCTGGCGGGTGGTTTGCGCGCGAGGTCAAGCAGGAACGGCGAGACCGGCCCGAGCTGCAGCAGGGTGACGTACGGGTTCTCGGCCGGGTCATAGTCGTACTGGAACAGCGCGTGTCCCATGAACTGGTTCGGCGTGTGATACCAGCGCGGCAGCGGGCCGCACACGACGAGGCCGGCGAGACACGCGGTTGCCAGCAACATGGCCAGAGGCTGCGCGCGCAAGCGTTCGAACAAGCCCGCGATTCCTTCGGCGACGAACAGCAGCAGGAACGGCAGCACCGGTACCGCATAGCGCACGAGCACCGCCGCATGCTGGATCCAGGCCGGACGCGCCGCGCACACGACGATGCCCCCGACCACCGCGGCCGACAGCACCAGCGCGGTCAACTCGCGCTCGGACCGCCACAAGCGCCACACACCGGCTGCGAACAGCGCGGCGATGATCGCGCACAGCCACGCGTCGGCAACGCCGAACTGGATCAACACGCTGCGATACACGCTTTCCAGGGTCGGACTGTTCGCACCCGCCTTGCCCGCCATCGCGCTCCAGTCGTTGAGCAAGGGCGGACCAAGCGCCAGTGCGAGCGGCACGGCGACGAGCCATCCCAGCACGAACAACTGCCGCAGCGAACGCAACGCCTGCGCCCGCCTGTCGCGATCGAAACACGCACGCAGCTCGCCGAAGCCGTAATACGCGAACGGCCACAGCGTGAACACCAGCGACAGCAAATGCGCCCAGCCGCCGAGGAAAGTCACGACGATGTAGGCGCCGGCCCATGCATGGCGGTTGGCGCGGCCTTCACGCCAGTTGCGGAACGCGACGAACGCGATGACGCCGAACAGGGCCAGCAAGGCGTACGGTCGCGCGGTGCGGCTGAAGTACACCAGCGACGGGGAAATCGCCAGCAGGCCGGTCCAGATTGCGCGCGTCGACAACGCAAGCCTTGAGCGCAGCAGCCACGGCGCGACCGGCAACAGGGCAATCCCCGCGACCAGCAGCGGCAGGTGCATCGCCCATTCGCTCAGCGCCGACTGCTCGTACAGCCACCGATACCAGAGCGTGAGTGGAATGCAGTAATCGGCGACTCCGAAATGGTCGGCGATCGCGGACATGTCGGCGCGGATGAGCATGCGCACCGCATGCCATTCGTCGTCGATGAGCATCTGCGAGCGCAGTTGCGACACGCGCAGGAAAATGCCGGCCAGCACCGCGGCCAGCGACAGCAACCACCACGGCCATGCTGCGCGCGCTGTCGACGTGCGTGGCGGCTTCAAGTCCGACTCACCTTCGCGTCGCGCAGCGTGCGTAGGAACGGCGGCGAGCACACGCCCCAACGCCACAAACGGTACGACAGTGCGGTGCCGAGCACGCCGAACCCGTACACGACCGAGCGGTGGAAATTGATCTCGCTCGCTTCGGGGAAATACTTGGTCGGGCAGGAAATCTCGCCGATGCGCTGGCCGAATGCATGCGCCTGCACCAGCATCTGGTTGTCGAACACGAAGTCGTCGGAGTTTGCGGCCAGCGGAAGCGTTTCCAGCACGCTGCGCGAGAAGGCACGGTAACCGGAATGGAACTCCGACAGCTTGGAACCGATCAACAGGTTCTCGACCGCGGTCAGTGCACGGTTGAACACATACTTGTACAACGGCATGCCGCCGGCAATCGCGGTATTGCCGAGGATGCGCGAGCCGATCACCACGTCGTACACACCCGAGGCGATCATCGCGGCCATCGCGGTGATCAGCTTCGGTTCGTACTGGTAATCCGGATGCAGCATCACGACGATGTCGGCTCCCTCTTCCAGCGCGAGCGCATAGCAGGTCTTCTGGTTGCCGCCGTAGCCGCGATTGGCAGGATGGCGGTGCGTGCGGATGCCGAGTGATTCGGCCACCGCGACGGTCGCATCATCGCTGGCGTCGTCGACCAGCAGCACGCAGTCGACGACGTCGTGCGGAATCGCCGCGTGGCATGCGGCAAGCGTCTTCTCCGCGTGGTACGCGGGCATCACCACGACGATTTTCTGACCGTGCAACATGCGCGAACCGTCCGTTCCGATGACCGCGGGCGGCGCCTCGCGCGTGGATTCTGGCGACCCCGGCCCGATTCGAACGGGCGACCTCGCCCTTAGGAGGGGCGCGCTCTATCCAGCTGAGCTACGGGGCCGCAAACCCGGGCATTGTAGCGGCGTGCGCGCGAGCGGCCTACATATCCGGTGCGCGCGAACGCCGCTCCAAGCCTTGCAGCCGGACCACTTCACCGCCATATGCCGGGCCATGGACGACAACCCCGCCCGCAATGCCTCCGCCCGGCGCATGCCAACCGTGTACCTGCCGCACGGCGGCGGTCCGTGTTTCTTCATGGACCCGCCGCCGCAGGCGCCGCAGACCTGGGACGGCATGGCCGCATACCTGCGTGGCCTCGCCGCGTCGATCGGCGAACGCCCGCGTGCCCTGCTGGTGGTGTCGGCACATTGGGAAACACCGCGGCCGACCGTCAACAGCGGCGCGGCGCCGGGCATGCTGTTCGACTACTACGGCTTTCCCGCGCACACGTACCAGCTTTCCTGGCCTGCGCCAGGATCGCCGCCACTGGCCGCCAAGGTGCGTGACCTGCTCCAGTCCGCCGGCATCGACTGCGACGAGGATGCGGCGCGCGGCTACGATCACGGCGTGTTCGTGCCCCTGCTGCTGGCGTGGCCGGATGCCGACATCCCGACCACCCAACTTTCGCTGCAGGCCGGACTCGACCCGGCGGCGCATCTGGCAATCGGCAAGGCGCTGGAACCGCTGCGCGACGAGGGCGTGCTGATCATCGGCAGCGGCATGAGCTACCACAACCTGCGCGAGTTCTTCGCCGCCGATGCACGCGTGGTCGCCGACGCGGAGCAATTCGACACGGCCTTGACCGCGGCGCTGCTGGACCCTGTTCCGGCTGCACGCGAGGCGCAATTGATCCGCTGGAAGAGCCTGCCGGCCGCGCTCGCCGCGCATCCGCGCGCCGAGCATCTGCTGCCGCTGATGGTCGTGGCCGGTGCCGCGGGCAACGATCCCGGCCGGCGCATGTGGACCGGGCCGATCTTCGGCAAACCGGTCTCGGCGTTCCATTTCGGCTGACACGCCCGGCGAATCCTTCGACGCCCACGCTGCGCGCCCTTCGACTTCGCCCAGGACAGGTGCGGTCGGCGAGAACGGCCAAGCCAGGCACCGCCCGCGGCCTGCTACAATCGCGGGTTTCGCGCATGCCAGCGCACCTCATATTTGAAACTGGAGCCGTTCCCATGTCCGCGCAGATCCTCAAGGCCCTCGGCCTCGACCCGCTCAATTCCGGTACCTACCTCGGCAACGGCGAGTGGTCGAAGACGACTGATGCCGGCCTGCTGCAGTCGATCAATCCGACCACCAACGAGGTGATCGCCGAGGTGCACGCCTCCAGCACGGCGGACTACGAGAAAGTCGTCACGCGCGCGCAGGCTGCGTTCCAGGTCTGGCGCACGACGCCGGCGCCGCGCCGTGGCGAGGCCATCCGTCTGTGCGGCGACGCTCTGCGCAAGCACAAGGACGCGCTCGGTTCGCTGGTCGCGCTCGAGATGGGCAAGAGCAAGCCGGAAGGAGACGGCGAAGTGCAGGAGATGATCGACATCGCCGACTTTGCGGTCGGCCAGTCGCGCATGCTGTACGGCTACACGATGCATTCGGAGCGCCCGGGGCATCGCATGTACGAGCAGTACCACCCGATCGGCCTGGTGGGAATCATCAGCGCGTTCAACTTCCCGGTCGCGGTGTGGGCGTGGAATTCGTTCCTCGCCGGGATCTGCGGCGACATCTGCATCTGGAAGCCGTCGAACAAGACGCCGCTGACCGCGATCGCGTCGATGAAGATCTGCAACGAGGCGCTCAAGGCCGGAGGATTCCCGGACATCTTCTTCCTGATCAATGACGCCGGCATCGAACTGGCGCAGCAGTTCGTCGACGATCCGCGCGTTCCGCTGATCAGCTTCACCGGCTCGACCCAGGTCGGCCGCGCGGTCGGCGAGCGCGTCGCGCGCCGCCTCGGTCGTTCGCTGCTCGAGCTCGGCGGCAACAACGCGATCATCCTCGACGAGACCGCCGACCTGAAGCTGGCGATCCCCGGCATCGTGTTCGGCGCGGTCGGCACCGCCGGCCAGCGCTGCACCACCACGCGGCGCCTGATCGTGCACGAATCGATCTACGACAACGTGCTGGCAACGCTGATCAAGGCGTACAAGCAGGTCGAAGGCAAGATCGGCGATCCGACCGACGCCGCGAACCTGATGGGCCCGCTGAACAGCCAGGCTGCCGTGCAGCAGTTCCTCGCCTCGATCGAGAAGGCGAAGGCCAGCGGCGGCAAGGTCGAGACCGGCGGCACTGTGATCGACCGCAAGGGCAACTTCGTGTTGCCGGCGATCGTCACCGGCCTCAACAACAGCGATGAGGTGGTGCAGCACGAGACGTTCGCGCCAATCCTGTACGTGATGAAATACAAGACGCTCGACCAGGCGATCGCAATGCAGAACGGCGTACCGCAGGGCCTGTCCTCGTCGATCTTCACGCAGAACCTGAAGGCGGCCGAGGCGTTCCTGTCGGCCGCCGGTTCCGACTGCGGCATCGCCAACGTCAACATCGGCACCAGCGGCGCCGAGATCGGCGGCGCGTTCGGCGGCGAGAAGGACACCGGCGGCGGCCGCGAATCCGGCTCGGATGCCTGGAAGGCCTACATGCGCCGCCAGACCAACACGATCAACTATTCCGATTCGCTGCCGCTGGCTCAGGGCATCAAGTTCGAATTCTGATCTTGCATACCCGCACTGACGGCAAACGCGCGCGCATCCTGCGCGCGCCCCTGGGCGGCTGCGCACTGTGATAGGAACCATCCCTCCTGTACGTACTTGATCACTGAAGGCGCTCGATCGCGAGCGCCATCGGATCATCGCCATGTACAAGACTCTGCTGCTTCTCGCAGCGATCGCGCTGCTGACCGGCGCCGTGCTCGGCCAGCGCGCCACTGCCACGCCGGGTGCCGACGGCACGCTCCAGCGCGGGCGCTACCTCGTCACGATCGGCGGCTGCAACGACTGCCACACCGCCGGCTTCGCCCCGAGCGGCGGCAAGGTGGCGCAATCGCAATGGCTGCTCGGGGACACGCTCGGCTGGAACGGGCCGTGGGGCACCACCTATGCACCCAACCTGCGCCTGCAGCTGGCCGGGATGGATGCGCCATCATTTCGCGTCTACGCACGTGCCCTCAAGGCGCGTCCACCGATGCCGTACTGGGCGCTCAACGCGATGAGCGACGACGACCTCGACGCCCTGCTCGCCTACGTCCAGTCACTCGGCCCTGCCGGCGCGCCTGCACCGGTCGCGCTGGCGCCCGGCGTCGCACCGCAGGGTCCGGTGGTGCGCTTTCCCGCACCGCTGCCGGAGGGCGCGATGCGCTGACGACCGGGCCGAGGCGCTCCCGGCGTCGGCAGCGTCGTTGATCCGCCGCGCGCATCTGACTACGCTTGCGCAGTCACCTTCCGCTTCGGATTCCCGATGAACTCCATTCCTGCGCGCACCAGCACGATGGCCGTGCTGAGCCTGGTATTCGGCATCGTCTGCTGGGTCGCCCTGCCGTTCATTGGCGCGCTCGCCGCGGTCATCTGCGGGCATTCGGCGCGTGGCGAGATCCGCCGCGCACCGCCCGGCACGATCGAAGGGGACGGCATGGCGCTCGCCGGCCTGATCCTCGGCTGGGTGCACCTGGTCCTGTGTATCCTCGCCGTGATGATGGTCATGCTCTTTCTCGGCGGCCTCGCGTTCTTCGCCGCACACGCGCACTGACCTTGTACGCGCTCGCCCGCCCATTGCTTTTCTGCCTCGACGCCGAGCGCGCGCATGATCTAGGCCTCGCCGCGATCGAGACCGCGTACCGCACCGGCACGAATCCGCTGCTCGCGGCGAAACCCAAGCCACTGCCGCTCGACACGCTCGGGCTGCGCTTCGACAATCCGGTCGGCCTCGCCGCCGGGCTCGACAAGAATGGTGCGCACGTCGACGCACTCGCCTCGCTCGGCTTCGGCTTCATCGAGGTAGGCACGACGACCCCGCGGGCGCAGGCCGGCAACCCGAAGCCGCGCATGTTCCGCCTGCCCGAGCACGAAGCGATCATCAACCGTCTCGGCTTCAACAACGGCGGCGTGGATGCACTGGTGCGCAACGTCGAACGCGCGCGCTACGGCGGCGTGCTCGGCATCAACATCGGCAAGAACAAGGACACGCCGAACGAACGCGCGATCGACGACTACCTGCACTGCCTCGAACGAGTGTACGCGCGCGCCAGCTACGTCACCGTGAACATCTCCTCCCCGAACACGCAGGGCCTGCGCGACCTGCAGGAGGAGGAAACCCTCAAGCGCTTCATCGGTACGCTGCGCGAAGCGCAGGAACGCCTCGGCGCGAAATGCGGCGCGCGCAAGCCGATGCTGCTGAAGATCGCGCCGGACCTCTCGGATGCGGAACTCGACTCGATCGCGAGCGTGCTGAGCGCCGCGCGCATCGACGGCGTGATCTGCACCAACACCACCGTTGACCGCACGGGCGTCGCCGGCCACCGCCACGCAGCCGAGCCTGGCGGCCTGTCCGGCAAACCGGTATTCGCGAAATCGACCGCCGTGCTGCACGGCATGCACGAACGACTCGGGGATTCCATCCCGCTCGTCGGCGTCGGGGGCATCGTGCGCGGCGCCGACGCCGTCGCCAAGTTCGACGCCGGTGCTGCACTGGTGCAGTTCTACAGCGGCATGATCTTCCGCGGCCCGGCCCTGATCGGTGAATGCGTCGAAGCCTTGCGCACGCGTTCCGCCAGGGCACGCGCGTGAGCGGGTATCGCGTCGGCGCGGCGATCGCCAGCGGCGACGGCTACACCATCGTCGAGAACGCATCCCTCAAGGGTCGCAACACGCTGCATGTCGCGGCGCGCGCGAATCTGCTCATCGACGTACGCAGGCCCGCGGCTCTCGGCGAATTGTTCGGCTACGCGATGCTGCGCACGCAGCCGCTGCTCGTGCTCGGCGAAGGCAGCAACATCCTGTTCACGCGCGACTGGCCGGGCGTCGCGCTATCGATCGCCGCGCTCGGCATTCGTGTGGTGGATGACGAGGACGATCATGCGCGGATCCGCGTCGAAGGCGGCGAGAACTGGAACGACTTCGTGCGCTGGTCGCTCGCGCACGGTTATGTCGGTCTCGAAAACCTCGTGCTTATTCCCGGCACGGTCGGCGCTGCGCCGATCCAGAACATCGGCGCGTACGGCACCGAAGTACGCGAATTCATCGCGGCGGTCGAGGTCTGGGACCGCCATGCAGGCCAACTGGTGATGCTGTCGAATGCCGACTGTGCCTTCGCCTACCGCGACTCGCTGTTCAAGCGAGATCGTGATCGCTATGTGGTCACGGCGGTCGAGTTCGCGTTGCCGCGAACGCGTGCGCTGCGCATCGACTACGCCGGCGTGCGCGAAGAACTCGCGGCGATGGGCGTAGCCATGCCCTCCGCGCCAAGCGTCGCCGAGGCGATCGCCCGGATCCGCACGCGCAAGCTGCCCAATCCCGCACTGCTCGGCAACGCCGGCAGTTTCTTCAAGAATCCGCTGGTCGATACGGCGCAGGCCGATGCCCTGCTCGCGAAGCATCCCGGGCTGCCGGCATGGCCCGCAGGCGATCGAAGCAAGTTGTCCGCGGCGTGGCTGATCGAGGCCTGCGGGTTCAAGGGCCTGCGTGACGGTGACGCCGGCATCGCCGCCCAGCACGCGCTGGTGCTGGTCAACCACGGCAACGCCAGCGGCGCGCAGCTGTGGGCGTTCGCAGAACGCGTGCGGGCGGCGGTACGCGATCGGTTCGGCGTCGAACTGGAGCCGGAGCCCGTTGTGATTTGAGGGCTGAGGGCGCGATCACAGAGTGCGATGGCAGAACGTGAATAATCATGCTATTCCATCGTCACGATTTCGCCGGAGCCATCCATGGCCACTGCCGCCGCAAGCGACGCCTTTGTCGCCAAACGACGCTTGTTCAACGCGCTGTTCGCGAGCGTGGGCGCATCCCCGACCGATCCACGCCTGTCGCTGCGCCGCGCGGGCCGCGACGGGTTGCTGGACCAGGACCTGCCCGCAAGCCCTGATGCGCTGACCTTCCCGCCGCCCGCGGTGCGCTGGCTGAGCCGTGCCACCTGTGGTTTCAGCACCGCCGAGCACGTGGCGTTCATCGCGCTCGGCGCGACCGACGAGGCGCGCTGGGCTGCGTGGCTTGCGCAACAACTCAACCCTGCGGCGATCGTCGACAGCGCCTGTGACGCTCGCCTCGCCAGCGCCGCCTTCACCACACTGAACAAGACCGCCGCGCAGCTATGGGCCGCGCGCGAGGCCGTCGGCGGCAGCAACTATTTCCAGCGCATGCTGCCGATCGCCGAGACCGAGTGCGCGACCCTGATCCGGCGCATGTACAGCAAGCGCCAGCTGTTCGAGGTCATGACCGAGTTCTGGCACGACCACTTCAGCGTGTTCGGCTGGGACTACGACGGCGGCCCGATGTTCCCCGCGTTCGATCGCGACGCGATCCGCCCGCATGTGTTCGGCAACTTCCGCACGATGCTGCAGGAAACGTGCGAATCCGCCTCGATGATGTACATGCTCGACCTGTACAGCAGCGTCGCCGGGCATCCGAACGAGAACTACGCGCGCGAGCTGATGGAACTGCACACGCTCGGCGCGGAGAACTACGCCGGCATCGTGTCGAATCCGGACAGCTTCGCGAACATGAACCTGCTCGGTCACTTCACTGCCTGGAACGGCGAAGAGGAGCGCTTGCGCTACGTCGACGACGACGTCTACGAGGCCGCGCGCGCGCTCAGCGGCTGGACCATTTCCGGTTCCAACTGGTGGGGCCAGGTCGGTACCGCGCCGCTCGGCACGTTCACCTACGACGATCCGCGCCACGACCAGTCGACCAAGCACATCCTCGCCCAGTACTTCACGCCGTACCAGGGACAGGGTGACGGCACGTTCCTGTTCGACATGCTCGCGCAGCATCCGGGCACCGCGCACTTCGTCGCCGGCAAGATCTGCCGCCGCTTCGTCGGCGATTCGCCGTCGACCGCACTGGTGCAGGCGGCCGCCGACGTGTTCCACCAGCAGTCGCAGGCGCCGGACCAACTGCGCCAGGTGGTCGCACTGGTCCTGCAATCGGACGAATTCAAGACCACCTGGGGTACCAAGATGAAACGGCCGGCGACCAGCGTCGTCAGCGCGTTGCGCGCGCTCGGCGCCGATTTCACGCCGGTGCCGGACAACACGACGACCTACACCCCGACCGAGGAACTGATCGGCCGCCTGCAGGCCGCCGGCCAGCGCCTGTTCTACTGGCCGGCCCCGAACGGGTATCCGGACACGCAGGCCGCATGGTCGTGCACCGGGACGCTCGGGCTCACTTTGAAGTTGCTCCCGCGACTGCTCGAAATGCATCAGGTCGAAAGCTACAACAATGCACAGCCGTTTCTCGCGGATGTGCAGGCACAGACCCTTGCCGCATTCCCCAATGCGACCGACCGCACGGCGGCGAACATCATCGGCTACTGGTGCGACCGCCTGCTCGGCCAGCGCCCGCAACCGACGTATGGCATCGCGCTCGATCTCCTGCGCCAGGAGGCGGCAGCCACGGCACCGCTCGACTTGACCAGTGACAGCACCGACGCCGGCCAGCCGCAGCATGTCGGGATATGGCATTTCAATCCACCCAACACCCTGTCGCAGCACTACACCATCGCGCGCCTGCGAGTCGCGATCGGCCTGATCCTGTGTTCGCCTGATTTCCTGCGCCGCTGAGGACGCCATGACCGCATTCAATCGCCGCGACTTCCTCAAGGGCTGCTGCGTCAGCGCCGTCGCCGCAGGCAGCGGCAGCCGTGCCCATGCCTGGTTCACGCCGCCGCAACTGTTGCCGGCGACCGCGACCAACGACACGCTCGTCGTCGTGTTCCTGCGCGGCGCAATGGATGGCCTCAGCCTGCTGCCGCCCGGAGCATCCAGCCCGTACCGCGCCGACTACGAGGTGGCGCGCCCGAACACGGGCGTGCCGCTCAGCGGGACCGGAGCCGCGCTCGCGCTGAATGGAACCACATGGGCATTGCATCCACGCGCGTCGGGCCTGCGCAACCTGTATCAGGCCGGACACGCGGCGTTCGTCGTCGCCGCCGGCCAGGTGCGCCCGAACCCGATCGTGCGCAGCCATTTCGAGGCACAGTCCAACCTCGAATTCGGCGTCGGCGGTGGTGGCAACGGCATCGGCTGGCTCACCCGTCATCTCGTGAGCGGCGGGCTGCCAGCAAACGTGCAGCTGCCGGCGGTGTCGATGGGCAGCATCACCGCGAACAGCCTGCTCGGCAGCAGCGATGCCATCACGATGAACAGCGGCTCCGACTTCCGTCTCGACACCTTCCACTGGTCGTGGCAGAACGACGACGCCGCGCACGGCCTCGTCGGCGGCGTCCAGCGCATGAACGCGTTGTGGGCAGGCAACGCCACCCAGCTCGAACGCGCCGGCGTGGAAACACTCGGCTCGCTCGCCCTGCTGCGCCCGATCGACTTCAATCCGTACAACGCTAGCAGCCATCCGAACGGCTACCAGCCATCGGGCGGCGCCAACTACACACTCGCGTACAACGGTGGCTTCGGCGACCAGCTGCGCAACATCGCGCAGATGATCAAGCTCAACCTCGGCTTGCGCGCAGTCACGATCGACCTCGGCAACTGGGACACGCATGTCGGCCAGGGCAACCCGGCCAACAGCTACGACTGGTTCGGCAACCAGGTATCGAGCCTTTCAGACGGCCTTTCCGCGTTCTACACCGACCTTTCCAGCGACGCGTCGGGGAACCTGATGCAACGCGTGAGCGTGATCGTGGTGAGCGAATTCGGCCGGCGCGTGCTCGAAAACGCGAACAGCGGCACCGACCACGGCTACGGCAACGTGATGATCGCGCTCGGCGGGGCGGTCAACGGCGGAACCGTGTACGGCAGCTTCCCCGGACTTGCGGGCAGCGCGCTGTACGAAGGCACCGATGTCGCGGTCACCACCGATTACCGGCGCGTGATTTCGGAGGCGCTGGTTCGTCGCATGGGGAACCCGAACATCTACTACGCGTTCCCCGGCTACAGCGGCTATTCCCCGCTCGGCATCTTCCAGGGCCCCGACCTGCCGCCGGAAAACTTCGACCAGATCTTCAAGAACGGATTCGAAACGGCGTGAGGGCCGGGGCTGAACAGCATCGCGCCTGAAGGCGCTCCTGCCGCCTACGGATGCGCCCCTGCGCGCACGGGGCGCTCGCTGTTCCGGCAGATGCTCCGCTGGTTCCGCAGGGACGCGCTATACAATCGCCGCGATGATCCTGCGCCTGCTCCCTGCCCTGCTGCTCGCCAGCTGCACGTCGGCGGTGTCCGCGCGTACCGTCTATCGCTGCGTGCGCGACGGCACCGTCAGTCTCGCGACCGCGCCGGAGCCCGGCTCGCAGTGCTTCGCCAGGGAACTCGACGACAACGCCGCCGCATTGCCAAACCTGTGGGGCGCGATGGGTGTGTTCCAGGGCACGCTGTACCAGCGCACGCAGGACGGCAAGACCGTATACAGCACGCGCAACCTGCCCGGCTCGACGCGCGTGCTCGGCTTCAGCGTGGCGACACCGGCCGGTTCACCCGCGCATGCCGGACTCGGCAAGGTCGGTGCGCCGCGAATGGATGCGTTCCCGCGCGAGTTCAAGGCCGTCGCGAAGAAGACCGGCGTCGATGAAGCCTGGCTGCGCGCGATCGCACACGCCGAGAGCTACTTCGATGACCACGCCCTGTCCGACAAGGGCGCGCGCGGCGTGATGCAGCTGATGCCGGAAACGATCTCCGACTACGGTGTGAAGGACCCGTTCTCCGCGAAGGAGTCGATCCTCGCCGGCGCGAAATTGCTGAAGTCACTCGACACGCGCTACGAAGGCGACCGCACGCTCGCCGCCGCCGCCTACAACGCCGGCGTCGGCGCGGTCGCGCAATATTCCGGTGTACCGCCGTATGCGGAGACGCAGGAATACGTGGTCAAGGTGCAAGCGCTGTATGCGCGCTACCGCAAGGCGATGGGCCTGAAGGCGTTGCCGTCGCAGCTGCAACCGGCGCAGTAGCGCGATTCCTCCACGCGCGATCTCCTCCCGCTTGCGCGGTGTTCCCCCTCTCCCGCTTGCGGGAGACGGTTGGGGTGAGGGGAAGCGTGCGAAAGCGTTTGAAGTGGCCTGAGGAATGCGTAGCGGCCGACAAGGACAGCACCATAGGATGCCTTCGCACGCTTCCCCTCACCCGCGCCTGCGGCGCGACCTCTCCCGCAAGCGGGAGAGGTGACCGCATTCCTCCAAACGGGGGAGGTGATCGCGCAGGCGGGCGAGAGGCATCCACCGGCCTGCTAGAATCGCCGCCTTCCCTGTGACCGATCCTCCCATGAGCGCCGACGAACAACGCCTCCTCGACAAGACCTGGTTCTACCGCTTCAAGCTGCCGAGCGGGCGCATCACGAACACCTACGACGGCGGCGCGCTCGACCAGATCCACGAGAGCCGCCTCGCGATGCTGAAGCAGGTCGTCGAGCAGCGCTTCGGCCCCTCGCTCGCCGGCCATGATGCGATCGACATCGCCTGCCACCAAGGCTGGTTCTCGACCAAGCTGCTGGAGTGGAACGCCGACCGCGTGCTCGCCGTCGACGCGCGCACCGAACACGTCGCCGACACCACCTTCGTGCGCGACACGCTCGGCCTGTCGAAGCTCTCTGTGCTGCAATCGGACGTGCACGCGCTCGACCAGCGCGGCCTCGGCCAGTTCGACCTCGTGCTCATGCTCGGCCTCATCTACCACCTCGAGAACCCGATCGGCGCCCTGCGCCAGGCGCGCGCGCTCACGCGCCACATGTGCGTCGTCGAAACGCAGGTCGTGCCCGGCATGAGCGGCATGGTCGACTACGGCAGCTACCGCTTCGTGCGTCCGCTCAAGGGTTCGTTCGGCATCATCGACGAAACCGACGATACCCACGGGCCTGAAGCGAGCACGACCGGCATCTGCCTCGTGCCAAGCCTCGAAGCGCTGTTCTGGATCATGCGCAAGGTCGGCTTCTCGCGCGTCGAGCTCGTGCCGCCGCCCGCCGACGGCTACGAACAGCTCGTGCACGGCAAGCGCGTGATGGTCGCCGGCTACGTCGACTGAGCTGACTCCAAGCAAGCAAGTGGATTGCCTTATGGAACTGATCATCTCGGGGCGGTCAGAGGGTCTCGCCGCGGCCTCGGCCATCAATGACTTCTTCATCAGGGAAGGCACGGCAATGTACGTGCTGCAAACCCATTTGAAGTTGCTACAGATGCCATCGCTTCCGTTCCACGCACTCGGCATATATATCGAGGCATTGGACCACACGAAGCCGTCGAGCAGCCCCATCACCGTACAGCCGCAGAAAAAGCTCGTCGGCTCCCGCTCCGGCCAGTCGCAGAAGATGTACGAACTCACGATCGGCAACGGCTACTACCAGCTCGATGCACCAGCGCGCCGCGCGGCGATCTGCAGTGCGTTCGTCTCGATCGCCGAGAGCCTCGACGCCGAGTTTCCTTCAGCAGATGGTCGCGCGCTTGCGGATCGGATTCGCAGCGTCGCCCAGACCAATGCAGCCGTTGTGGCCTGACTGCTCGCAAGCGGCCGAATAATTCCTTCGCCCCTTTTTCTCTTCCACATCGCCATGACACATTCCATGCATCTCGTCTTCACCAAAGGCTCCGGCAAGCACGACCGAATGGATGTGATGCGCGACGACGTCGTGTCCGAAAGCATCGAGTGTCCGAAGCAAGGCATCATTCCGCACGACATGGTGCACTACGCGGTCGAGAGCATGCTGCACAAGCGCGGTTTCGTCGGGCGCGTGCTCGAAGGCGAAGCGGCCACGTTCCAGATGCAGGCCGAGGCCGAGAGTGACGGTGTCGAGCGCCTCGTCGAAGTGTTCCAGGCCGACGGCTGGTCAGGCTGGAATACCGCACCCGCCGACATGCTCGACCTCTACCAGGTCACCTGCAAGGCGCGCCAATGCGAGCCGCTGAACGTCGGCGAAGACGATATCGGCGCGGTGCGGCGGCGGATACTGGATCTGACGGCGCAGTGGCAAGCCGTGCCCGTGGGCAAGTCGCTCGCGGTGGGATTCGAAGACGGGGGCGCGGCCTGATTTGCGCCGAACGCGCTGGGATGGCAATCCGTTTCTGGACAATACGGAGCTGCACGATGATCAAGAATACGGCGACACCCAATGCGCTCGTTCTGATCGCAATCGCCGCCCTGCTCTTGCCATGGGCCGCCATCGCACAGCAATCCACGCCTCCCCCGGCTGTCGTCGACAATCCGGACGCAAGGCCTCCGATGACCCAGGCGGATCTGCAGATCGTGCAGCGTGCTCGCGCGTTGCTGGCGTCGCCGTCGAAATGGAATCGCGCCGACAACCGCAAGTGTCCCGACGGCGCGAAGACGCTTAGCCTGTATTGCGCGCTCGAGACGGCGACCACCGAGGTCGGAAAGACATTCGAGCATCGCGGCGCCGCGCTGCAGGAAGTCCGCTTCGTCATCGACGAGATCGCGGCCGACCGGAATTACGACCATCGGCTGATGGACTACAACAACGATCCGACCACATCGTTCGCCGATATCCAGGACGTGCTGCGGATCACCGAGAACCTGATCCGGTTGCGGTTGAAAGGAGGCGCCACGCGAACGGCTGCGCCAGCTCATCGATGATGGATCTTCGTCGCCCGATGGTCGGATTCATGCGCACATGCACGCTGCCATGCCTGGCTTTCTGGATCGCAACCTTGCTCGGGGCATGCGCGAGCGTGGAGCGCGGAGTGCTCCCGAAATCGTGCAGCGGCGTACCGGGCGACCAGCGGGTGCCGAGTGGAGGTGATGCCCCCGCGCCCGCGACGCACGGCCCCGCGGCTACGGGAAAGCTGGTGGAACTCACGGCGATCGCGCGTCCCGCGACCAGCGAGGTCATCCCGTTGCTCTATGTCTACGACGACCACGGCGTGAACGTGACTGAAGGGCACCCACTCGCCCGGATGCTCATGGCCCCTGCGTTCCGCAAGGTCGAGCGCGAGGCGTACTGGGGTGAAGTCTCTGGTGGCGGTTATTACCGGGTTCCATGGCTGGACGCCTGCTCGCAGGCATCGATGCTGCGCGATCCGCTGTTGTTTCGCGCGCCCGCGGGCGGCCTGCTGTTCGTGCAGTACCTGTCGCCGATCTGCAGCGAATGCACGAGTATCGCCACGGCCATCCACGGCGTCATCAACGCCAATCCGGCGCTGCCGGTGCGATGGGTGCGCATCAGCGTTCCGCCGGAAATCGGCAGCCTGCAGGGCGGCTGACGCCCGGCCGGATACGCGGCGCCATCCTGCCGCGATCGCGGCGCGGGCGATTCGCGACGACCTTGTTACTCGTCCTTTCACGAATGACGCGATAGATTGTCGCCGCTCCGGCAACGCGCCCTTCCACTGCCGATACCTATAAGGATCACGACGATGACCACCTACACCGGAAGCTGCCACTGCGGAAACGTCGCCTTCGAAGTCGACGGCGAGATCGACAGCGGGCTCGCCTGCAACTGCTCCATCTGCTCGCGCAAGGCGTCGCTGCTGTGGTTCGTGCCGCGCGAGAACCTGCGCCTCAAGACGCCGGAAGACGGGGCGAAGACCTACGAGTTCAACAAGCACGCGATCAAGCATCGCTTCTGCCCCGAGTGCGGAATCCATCCCTATGCCGAGGCGAAGAACAAGCAGGGCGAGCCGATGGCGGCGATCAACCTGCGCTGCATCGAGGACCTGGATCTGTCGAAGGTGCCGGTCAAGCACTTCGACGGCAAGGCGCTCTGACGCGGAGCCGGACACCCCCGTATACGGCGCGCGTGTCGCATTTCGCAATACTTCGGCGTTCTGCAGCGTAGGATGCGCCCGCATCGCATCGGGGGAGTTGCACATGAGATCCACCATCCATGGCTGGCGCCGCGCCGCGCTGGCCACGTTGCTGTCCGCAGGCTCGGCACAAGCGGCGATCGTCGTCGACCTGTCCTACGTCAGCCAGGCATCTCCCGAGTTCCAGCGCTTCAAGGCATTCGTGGATGCGCAGATTGCCGGCCAGAACCCCTACGGTTTCTCCGCAGCCGACGCCGCCTACATGTACAAGATCACCGGCCAGGCGCAGTACGCGACGCTGGCCGTGCAGACCGTCGATGCACAGGTCACCGAGGCCGAGGCCGCAATTGCCAACGGCGATGCCCCGCCGATCGCGGGTGACCAGTACCTCGACGTCGGCCCGCTGATCGAGGACGTCGCGCTCACCTACGACTGGTGCGCGACGCACGTCTCGCCGACCCAGCACACGCGCTGGGCCGCGTATGCGGAACAGGCGGTATGGAACGTCTGGAACAACAACCAGGCGCAATGGGGCGGGCACTCGCATCCTTGGCCGGGCTGGGGTGTCGACGATCCGGCGAACAACTACCACTACAGTTTCCTGCGCGCGACGATGTACTGGGGCCTTGCGTCCAACAGCGCGACCTGGAAGAACCTGCTGACCAACGACAAGTGGCCGGAACAGCTTGCCTACACCGCGACGATCCCGGGTGGCGGCAGCCAGGAAGGGACCGCGTATGGCCTGTCGCACGGTACGCTGTTCATGCTCTATCGCATCTGGCACGACTCGATGGCAGCCGATGTGGGCAATTTGAATGCGCACGTCAAGGACAGCATCGCGTGGTGGATCCATTCGACCGTGCCGACGCTCGACCGCGTCGCGCCGATCGGCGACCAGGCGCGCGTGTCCGAGCCGGTCATCTACGATTACCACCGCCACCTCGTGCTGGAAGCGCGCAAGGTGACCACGGATGCGACCGCGCAGGCGAACGCGTCGTGGTGGTTGCACAACATCTCCGACCAGGACATGGAGAGTGGGTTCAACGCGCGCCACAACCTGCTGCCCGCCGGGCCGGCCGGAACCCCACCGGCGCAGCTCGTCTACCACGCGACCGGCACCGGCCAGCTGTTCGCGCGCACCGGCTGGGACACCGGTGCGATGTGGCTCGCGTTCTCGGCCGGACCGTACGTGCAGAGCCACGCGCACCAGGAACAGGGCGCGTTCACGCTGTTCCAGGGTGACTGGCTCGCAGCGACCGAGAACATGTGGACGCACAGTGGCATCCAGCAGGGCACCGATACCAACAACGTCGTACGCTTCGACCACAACGGCACGACCATTCCCCAGCACGAAGGCACGACGTCGTCGATGACGGTGACGCCGGGCGCCGGCGGCTCCGTCCACGCCGTGGCGAACCTCACGCCGGCCTACGACGGTGATGCATCGGTCACCTCGTGGCAGCGCACGCTCGATTTCGCGAATCGCAAGCTGACCGTCAGCGACGCGTTCGCACTCGGCGCCGGCACCACGGCGACGTTCCAGGTGAACACGCCGGTGCATCCGGTCATCAACGGTCTCACCGCGACGGCCGGACAACTCAAGATCCGCGTGATCTCGCCGGCGAACGCGACCTTGACTGCGCTCGACTGGACCACGCAGAGCGACGCGAACGAGACGTTCAATTCGGGCTGGCGCCTCGACGTGCACGGTGGCACGACCGGCTACGTGGTCGAACTCAGCGCGGGCGATACGATCTTCGCGAACGGCTTCGAGCAGTAATCCTCGACGATTCCGCCCTCCCGCTATGGGAGCGCGGGAATGCAGAGCATCGCGCCTTCCGCCGCTCCCACAGAATCCGCTCTTGTGGGAGCGCCGGAAGGCGATGCCCTGCTTCGATTCGAGCAGAACGCCCGGCTGAGCCCCCGAGGTCCTGCGTGGGCTAAAATCGCACATCCCGATCTGGAAGCCGCGTGCGATGTCGAAGCCGGATGTCTCGGTGCTGTTTGCGACCTACAACGAGCCGCAGTGGCTCGAATGGGTGCTGTGGGGCTACGCGACGCAGACGCACAAGGCGTTCGAAGTGATCGTCGTCGATGATGGTTCGCGCGACGACACGCGCGCGCGCATCGACGCGCTGCGCCCGCAGATGCCGTATCGCCTGCGTCACTTCTGGCAACCCGACGAGGGTTACCAGAAGTGCAAGGGCATGAACCGGGCGATCCTGCTCGCCGAGTCGGACTACCTCGTCTTCACCGACGGCGACTGCATCCCGCGCGCGGATTTCGTCGCGCGCCACCTCGACCTGCGCGAGCGCGGTCGTTACCTCACCGGCGGGTACTCGAAGCTGCCGCTCGGCCTCTCGCAACGGATCACGCGCGAGGACATCCTCGCCGGTCGCGCGACCGACTACGACTGGCTCGCCGCCAACGGGCTCGAGCGCCACACGCTCAAGCTGCGCGTGAAACGCGAATGGCAGCGTCGCCTGCTCGATGCGATAACCCCCGTCAAGCCTCGCCTGCACGGCCACAATGCGTCCGCGTGGAAGGACGATGTCGTGCGCGTGAACGGATGGGACGAGCGCATGCAGTACGGCGGCCAGGACCTCGAACTCGGCGAGCGCCTCAACAACCTCGGCATCCGTGGCAAGACGATCCGCTACTCGGCGATCTGCGTGCACCTCGAGCACAAGCGCGGATACATGAAACCGGAGATGCGCGAGAAGAATGACCGCATCCGCGCCGAAACGCGTGCGAACCGGGCCGCGTGGACGCCGTACGGCATCGACACGCATCTGGCGGAGTGCAATGTTGCGGAGTGAAGTTGGCTGAAGGTGAGGGTGAGAACGGCTGCACACGTTGCGCGCGTACCGCCCCTACAGGCTCCGTTCGCGTTGAGCGCAGCTCGCGCAGCGAGCGAAGTCGAAACGCTCACGGCGAATCCGCCTGCACGCCCTTCGACTCCGTGCTGCGGACCTGCGCTCAGGGTGAACGGATCCTTCCTTCCAGCCATTCGCGACCTCCATTCGGCCGCTCGCGTCGAGCGCAGCTTGCGCAGCGAGCGTAGTCGAAACGCTCGCGGTGAATCCGCCTGCACGCCCTTCGACTCCGGTCCTGCGGACCTGCGCTCAGGGTGAACGGATTCTTCCTTCCAGCCATTCGCGACCTCCATCCGGCCGTTCGCGTCGAGCGCAGCTTGCGCAGCGAGCGAAGTCGACGCCACGGGGAATCCGCACGCGCGCCGTTCGACTCAGACCCGGGCACGAACGACCGGCTTACCACATACGTCTATTTGAACGCGCGCAGCCGCTGATACTTGGCCCACACGTAACGCACATGCTCGGCGTGATAGCGCCACGCACCGGGTCCATCAAGGAATCCGCCGCGCAGCAGCACGTTCTTCACGAGGTAGGCAAACGCATGCAACGCCGGCGCCACCGCTGACGCGCCTCGTCCCTCCGCGTGCGCCTGCTTGGCGAACAGTTGCGCATAGCGATCGAGCTTCGCGCGATATTCCGCTGCGCTGCGCGCCGTGTCGTGCTCCATGCGCACGCCGGAGGTGCGCACACGGCGGCTGCCGACATCCATCTTCTCGTGCACGTGGCCGGGCTTGAAGCGCAGGTCGGCGCGGAACAGGCGCTTG
The DNA here is from genome assembly GCF_044227025.1 of Dokdonella sp. Taxonomy (GTDB): domain Bacteria; phylum Pseudomonadota; class Gammaproteobacteria; order Xanthomonadales; family Rhodanobacteraceae; genus Dokdonella_A. The sequence goes on from NZ_JBGAFX010000002.1 coordinate 507,643, forward strand.
ACCTTCTCGTTGCCCCAGCCGCCGAAACGCAGGACGGCACCGAGATAGTGCGTGCGCCGCAGCAGCTGCCAGACGTCGGCCTGCTCGACCTCGCCCGCGAAGAGTTCGCAAAGGCGCTCGGCCGCGCCATCAGCGAGCCATTCGTCGGCGTCGAGCAGGATCACCCATGGCTGGGTGGACAAAGCGATCGCCGCATTCTTCTGCGCGGCGAAGCCAAGCCAATCCTGCTGCCGAACCTGGGCGCCGGCCGCTTGCGCTTCCGCGGCCGTGGCGTCGACGGAGCCCGAGTCGAGTACCCAGACTTCGCTGCAGACGGCGGCGAGCGACGCGACGCAACGGCCGATGCGCCCGGCCTCGTTCTTCGCGATGACGACGCCCGCGAGCGGCAGCGGGCGTTGTCGTTCGATCTTCACGCCGCCTCCGGCGCGCGCGGCATCAACGCACGCCGGTCTCGTTGCGCGCGATAACGAGGCGCTGGATCTCGCTCGTGCCTTCGTAGATCTCGGTGATCTTGGCGTCGCGGAAATAGCGCTCCAGCGGCATTTCCTTCGAGTAACCCATGCCGCCGTGGATCTGCACCGCCTGGTGCGTGATGTACATCGCCGCTTCCGATGCGAACAGCTTGGCGACGGAGGCTTCGGTGCTGAAGCGTCCACCGTTCTTCTCGGCCTCGCCCTTCGCGAATGCGGCGCGCAGCACCAGCAGGGTCGCGGCGTCGAGGCGGCACTTCATGTCGGCGATCTTCGCCTGGATCATCTGGAACGAGCCGATCGGCTGTCCGAACGCCTTGCGTTCGCGCACCCATGCGAGGCTCGCTTCGTACGCCGCGCGCGACAGGCCGATCGCCTGCGAGGCGATGCCGATGCGGCCGGCGTCGAGCACGCCCATCGCGATGCCGAAGCCCTTGCCTTCCTGACCGAGCAGGTCGGCAGCGGGACAAACGTAGTCTCTGAACTCGATCTCGCAGGTGGCCGACGCGCGGATGCCGAGCTTGGGTTCGGTCTTGCCGGCATGGAAGCCGGCACGCGCGGTGTCGATGATGAATGCGGAAACGCCCTTCGCACCGATCCCCGGCGTGGTGATCGCGAACAGCACGATGTATTTCGCGACCGGACCGGAGGTGATCCAGCTCTTCTTGCCGTTGATGACCCAGTCGCCGTTCGCGTTCTTCGTCGCGCGCGTATGCATCGCCGACGCATCCGAACCCGATTGCGGCTCGGTCAGCGCATAGGCGCCGATCGCTTCGCCGGACGCGATCGCGCGCACGTACTTCTGCTTCTGCTCCTCGGAGCCGTACTTGAGGATGCCGTTGCAGTACAGCGAATTGTTGACCGACATGATGGTCGAATGCGCGCAATCGGCTTCGGCGATCTCGATCATCGCGAGCGCGTAGGCGATCGGGTCCATGCCGGCGCCGCCGTACTCGTGCGGAACTTCGATGCCCATCAGCCCGAGCTGGCCCATCTCGCGGATGTTGTCGAGCGGGAACTCGCCCTTCGCGTCGAATTCGGCAGCAACCGGCGCGATGCGCTTCTGGGCGAAATCGCGCGCGATGGCCTGGATCGACAACTGGTCGTCGGTATAGCGGAAGTCCATGGATGCTCCTGGAAGACGTGCCGGGTTGCTGCGTGCACGCATGGCGGTCACGCAGCGAAGCCACTGGATTCCCGCTCGCGCGGGAATGACGGCAGAAGGGGTTGTAGGTCGATTTTAGCGGGTATGCCGCGTCAACGCGCGGGGGCCGCGAAATCACACGGCTTGCCGGCCAGACGCTGGTCGAGGATCCACGGCAGCAAGGCCCGTTCGCCGTACGCCTGCGGCCAGATCACATGTTTTTCGCCGGGATATTCGGTATAGCGCGGCGTCCCGCCCATCGCGCGCAACGCGCGCACGACCGCGCGCGATCCGACCATCGCGCCGTCGTAACCCTTCTCCACGTCGGTGTCGTCGTCGTCGCTGCCGTGGAACACCCATTGCGGTACGTCGCGGATCGGGCCGAGACCGGCGAGCTCGGTCATGCCGGACATCGGTATCCCGGCCGCGAAGCAGCCTGGCCGTGCCTTGAGCGCGTCCCACACGCCGGTCGCGCCGTCGGAAATGCCGGTGAGATAGATCCGCCGCGCATCGATCGGCCAGCGTTCAAGTGCATCGCGCACGACCGCGGCGATGCGATCGGGCGGCCAGTAGGCGCCGGTCGTCTGCGGTGCGACGTAGACCAGCGGGATGCGGCCCTCACGCGCGGTGTCGACCAGCTCGTACGAACCGTTGCCGTCGCCGGCGAGCTGCGATTCGTTGTCGGTGCCGTCCTGCCAGTCGCCGTGCAGGAACACGATCAGTGGCAGCCTCTCGCCGTCGCGCCGGCCTTCGGTCACGACCGCGCGATACGGCACATGCCGTTCGTCCGGGGTCCAGTACTTGCCCAGCTCGGCATCCTCGAGCGCATGCACCCGGGAACCCGGCACCAGGCAGGCCACGCAAACGGCGAGCAAAGCGGCGCGCGCCGCGCGGAAACTCGATGACATCCAATCAGCATAACGCAACCGCTTGCCGCGACCGCGTTGACGCGAGCGCCGTGCCTCGCTAATCTAGCCATCCATCTTTCAATCAAGATGAAAGGATACTCGTGGACCTGGCGGCCACCTCGGCCCTGCTGCGCCTGCTGTCGGACCCGACCCGCGTGCGCCTGCTCGCCCTGCTCGAGCGCGAGGAGCTGACCGTTGCCGAGCTCTCGGCGGTGCTGCGCCTCGCGCAACCGCGCGTGTCGACGCATCTGGCCAAGCTCAAGGAAGCCGATCTCGTGCGCGACCGCCGCGCGGGTGTGTCGTCCTACTACCGTTACAACGGCGAACTCGACGCGCGCGAAGGCGCGCTGCTGCGCGCGCTCAAGGACAACGTCGACGATGCGATGCTGCGCGACGACGAGCGTCGCCTGCCCGGCGTGCTCGCCAAGCGCGCGCGCGCCGAAGGCTGGGCCGATTCGGTCGCGGGCGACATGGAGCGCCACTACTCGCCGGGGCGCACCTGGGAAACGCTCGCGCGCGGCATGACCCAGCTGGTCGAGACCGGCGACGTGCTCGACATCGCCTCCGGCGACGGCGTGCTGGCCGAGTTGCTCGCGCCGCGCGCGCGTTCGATCGTCTGCGTCGATGCGAGCCCGCGCGTCGTGGAAGCGGCGCGCCTGCGCCTCAAGGGTTGCTCCAATGTCGAAGTCCGCGCCGGCGACATGCATGCGCTCGACTTCCCCGCCGACCGCTTCGACCTCGTACTGCTGATGCACGCGCTGACCTACACCGAGAAGCCCGCGGCGGTCGTCGCCGAGGGTGCGCGCGTGCTGCGCAAGGGTGGCCGCCTGCTCGCGGCAACGCTTGGTCGCCACGCGCACCGCACCGCTGTCGAACCGTTCGAGCATCGCAACCTCGGCTTCGGCGTCGAGGAACTCGGCGGATTCGCGCGTGCCGCCGGGCTCGAAGTCATTGCCTGCGAACGCCTGACGCGCGAACGCCGCCCACCGCATTTCGAAGTCATGAGCCTGCTCGCGAGGAAACCATGAGCGCCCATCTCCCCTGGCTGAACCCGCAGCGCGTGCGCGCATTGCACGACGCGCTGTCGCAGCGCATCCTGATCATAGACGGCGCCATGGGCACGATGGTGCAAGGCTACCGTCTGGAAGAAGGCGACTACCGCGGCACGCGTTTCGCAACGCACGAGCACGACCTCAAGGGCAACAACGACCTGCTCGTGCTGACGCGACCCGATGTCATCGGCGCGATCCACACCGCTTACCTCGAAGCAGGCGCCGACCTGATCGAGACGAACACGTTCAATGCAACCTCGATCAGCCAGGCCGACTACCGGCTCGAGCACATCGTCTACGAACTCAACCGTGAAGGCGCGAAGCTCGCACGCGCCTGCTGCGACGCGATCGAAGCGAAGACGCCGGACAAGCCACGCTTCGTGATCGGCGTGCTAGGTCCGACCAGCCGCACCGCCTCGATCAGCCCGGATGTGAACGATCCCGGTTTCCGCAACACGAACTTCGAGGAACTGCGCCTTGCCTACCGCGAGGCGACCGCGGGGCTCATCGACGGGGGCGCCGACCTGCTGATGGTCGAGACGATCTTCGACACGCTCAACGCGAAAGCCGCGCTGTACGCGATCGAGGAGGAATTCGACGCCCGCGGCGCGCGCCTGCCGATCCAGATCTCCGGCACGATCACCGACCTGTCCGGCCGCACGCTGTCGGGCCAGACCGCGGAGGCGTTCTACGCCTCGGTCGCGCACAGCCGGCCGCTGTCGGTTGGCCTCAACTGCGCGCTCGGCGCGAAGGAACTGCGCCAGTACGTCGACGTGCTCGCGCAGGTCGCCGACTGCCACGTCAGCGCGCATCCGAATGCGGGCCTGCCGAATGCGTTCGGTGAATACGACGAGACGCCCGAAGACATGGCCGCCCTGATCGGCGAGTTCGCGCGCAGTGGCCTGCTCAACCTCGTCGGCGGCTGCTGTGGCACGACGCCCGCGCACATCAGGGCAATCGCCGATGCGGTCGCTGGTGTCGCGCCGCGGGCGCTGCCGTCCTCGCTCGGGATCGCCGCTTGAGAACTTCAACCGTCGTCCCGGCGAAGCCGGGATCCAGTTCCTCTTGCACGATTCGGAACAGTCGCCGGGTCCCGGCATTCGCCGGAACGACGAGCAAAGGGCAACACAGCTGATGAACTCCGCCATTCGCCACACCCGCCTCTCCGGCCTCGAGCCACTCGTCATCACGCCGGAGCTGTTGTTCGTCAACATCGGCGAGCGCACCAATGTCACCGGCAGTGCGCAGTTCAAGAAGCTGATCAAGGAAGACCGCTTTGCCGAGGCGGTCGAGGTCGCGCGCCAGCAGGTCGAGAGCGGCGCGCAGATCATCGACGTCAACATGGACGAGGGCCTGATCGATTCGGAAGCCGCGATGGTGCGGTTCCTGAGCCTGATCGCGTCCGAGCCCGACATCGCTCGCGTACCCGTGATGGTCGACTCGTCGAAGTGGAGCGTGATCGAAGCCGGCCTGCGCTGCCTGCAGGGCAAGGGCGTGGTCAACTCGATCTCGCTGAAAGAGGGCGAAGCGGTATTCCTGGAACACGCGCGCAAGGTGCTGCGCTACGGCGCCGCCGCGGTGGTGATGGCGTTCGACGAACAGGGCCAGGCCGACACCTGTGCGCGCAAGGTCGAGATCTGCACGCGCGCCTACCGGATCCTCACCGAACAGGTCGGCTTCCCGCCCGAGGACATCATCTTCGATCCGAACATCTTCGCGATCGCGACCGGCATCGAGGAGCACGACAATTACGCGGTCGACTTCATCGAGGCGACGCGCATCATCAGGGCCACCCTGCCCGGTTGCCACGTCTCGGGCGGCGTGTCGAACGTGTCGTTCTCGTTCCGCGGCAACGAGACGGTGCGCCAGGCGATCCATGCGGTGTTCCTCTACCACGCGATCCGCGCGGGCATGGACATGGGCATCGTCAACGCCGGTGCGCTGCCGATCGTCGACGACCTCGATCCGGAGCTGCGCGAGCGCGTCGAGGACGTGGTACTCAACCGGCGCAAGGACTCGACCGAACGCCTGCTCGAAGTCGCCGAGCGCTACAAGGCGAAGAAAGGCGAAGTCGTGGTCGAGAACCTTGCCTGGCGCTCGCTGCCGGTGCGCGAGCGCCTCGCGCACGCGCTCGTGCACGGCGTCGATGCGTTCGCCGAGGCCGATACCGAGGAAGCGCGGCAGCTCTCCACGCGCCCGCTCGACGTGATCGAAGGCCCGCTCATGGATGGCATGAACATCGTCGGCGACCTGTTCGGCGCCGGCAAGATGTTCCTGCCGCAGGTGGTCAAGTCCGCGCGCGTGATGAAGAAGGCGGTCGCCTACCTGCTGCCCTACATCGAGGCCGAGAAGCTGCGCACCGGCGACACCGCGAAATCGAATGGCAAGATCGTGATGGCGACGGTCAAGGGCGACGTGCACGACATCGGCAAGAACATCGTCGGCGTCGTGCTCCGCTGCAACAACTTCGAGGTGATCGACCTCGGCGTGATGGTGCCGGCGCAGAAGATCCTCGATGTGGCGATCGCCGAGGGCGCTGACATGATCGGCCTTTCCGGCCTGATCACTCCCTCGCTGGAAGAGATGAGCCATGTCGCGAAGGAAATGCAGCGCCAGGACTTCGCGATTCCGCTGCTGATCGGCGGCGCGACGACCTCGCGCGCGCATACCGCACTGAAGATCGAACCGCACTACAAGTCGCCCTGCGTGTGGGTCAAGGATGCTTCACGCGCGGTTGGCGTCGCGCAGTCGCTTGTGTCGAAGGAACTGGTGGACGCGTTCATGGAGAAGGTGCGCGCCGATTACGCGGAAGTGCGCGAACGCCACAAGGACCGCAGTGGCGCGAAGCGCCTGGTGCCGCTCGAGAAGGCGCGCATGCAGCGCTTCGACGGCAAGTGGGCGGACTACGAACCGCCGGCGCCGAACACGCCGGGAATCACGGTGTTCGACGACTACCCGCTGGCCGAGCTGGTCGACTGCATCGACTGGACGCCGTTCTTCAGTGCGTGGGAACTGGCGGGCCGCTACCCGGCGATTCTCGAGGACGCGGTCGTCGGCGCGCAAGCGACCGAGCTGTTCCGCGACGCGCAAGCGATGCTCGCGAAGATCGTCGAACAGAAATGGCTGACTGCGCGCGGCGTGATCGGCTTCTGGCCCGCGCACTCGGTGGGTGACGACATCGAGCTGCATGGAGATGGAGCCAAACCGCTCGCCACCTTGCACCACCTGCGCCAGCAGGCCGACAAACCCGTCGAACGGCCGGACTTCTGCCTCGCCGACTTCGTCGCGCCGAAGGAATCGAATCGCGCCGACTGGATCGGCGGTTTCGCGGTCACCGCCGGTATCGGCATCGATGCGCACATCGCGCGGTTCGAACGCGATCACGACGATTACTCGTCGATCCTGCTCAAAGCGCTCGCCGACCGCCTTGCCGAAGCGTTTGCCGAGCGCCTGCACCAGCGCGTGCGACGCGAGTACTGGGGATATGCCGCGGACGAGGCCTTGGCGAACGACGAGCTCATCGCCGAGAAGTACCGCGGCATCCGCCCGGCCCCGGGCTATCCGGCCTGTCCCGACCACACCGAGAAGGCAACCTTGTTCCACCTGCTCGATGCGACGAAGAACGCCGGTATCGTGCTGACCGAGGGCTTCGCGATGGTTCCGACGGCCGCCGTGTCGGGCTGGTACTTCGCGCATCCGGGCAGCCAGTACTTCGTCGTCGGCCGCCTCACGCGCGAACAGGTCGAGGACTATGCGAAGCGCAAGCGCTGGACCCTCGCAGAAGCGGAACGCTGGCTCGCGCCGAACCTCGACTACGATCCGGAATAGGCACGCGCCACCCGCACTGGATGCGCGGCTTCTCGACAGCGCAAGTCCGCTCCACCGGTCGACCGATCGCTTTGAAACCAAGGAAACGATTTCTCGTGAAACGCTCGATTCTCGCGCTGGCTTCCGTAGCGCTCAGCATGGCTGGTTGCGCCAGCAATCCGCCTTCGAGCAAGTACGCGCCGGTCGATGCGGCGACTGCCCAGGCGCTGCAGGGCCACGACGTGCAATTGCTGGTGAAGCCGACGCCGAGCTTCGTCCACATGACGACCGGAGACCAGGCGACGATGACCGTCGGCATGCTGTTCGGCGCCGTTGGCGGCGTGGTCGCTGCGGCGACGGCCATCAAGCATTCGCAGAGTGCCGGCCAGGCATTGGTAGTCGAGAACGGCATCCCGGATCCCACCGCGCTGCTCTCGGAGAAAGTGCGTGAATTGCTCGCGACGAAATACGGCAGCGCAATCGGCAGCTCCGGCTACGCCGTCACGGTGGCCACGGATCACTGGGCGCTCGCGAAGGGTGCCGTGGTGTTCAACGCTTCGGTCAGCGTGACCCGCGGCGAAACCGCCGGCAGCAAGCCACTCGCGCTGGGCCAATGCCGCTACCGGTCCTCGAACGGAGCGAACGCGTCCACCGAAGACGAACTCCTGGCGAACCACGCTGAGAAACTCAAGGCGGAACTGGGTACGGCACTCGATCGATGTGTCGAGGAATTCCGCCAGAAACTGTTTCCGTAGGGTATGGCGCGCGCGTCCTGCGCGCGCCTGGCCGGTATTTCAGTTCTCAGGTCGTGGTCGGCATGCCGCCGTGCATCATCGCGCCGAAGAACGCCATGCCGCCGAAGACGAAGAACAGCACGATGCAGACGAGGTAGACGATTAACGTCGCCTTGCAGAAGTTCTGCTTGTTCGGATTGGTACCGCCCGAAAACGCCCACACGAACAGCATGATGATGTTCACGAGCGGGATCGCCAGCACGATGAATGTGATGATCCACTCGCCGAGCGATACGACCGGCGCGCTGCGGTTGTCCATTTCCCTCTCCCCAAGGACGCCGGACGGTTCCGGCGGCGTCGATTCTGGCACCGCTGCCGTACCACGTCACGTCGAGGAAGCGGACCCCGGACCTCAGGTCTCTTCAGGCCCCCCCGGACGGACGACTTCCGGCTCGTGATGGCGCACGTGCACGTAGACGTTGTAGACCGAGACGAACATCGGGAACGCGTTCTGCAGGATGCCGACCGAGTCGTTCTTGCCCCAGATGAAGTACGCCAGCGTCATCACGCTGCCGACGATGGACAGGTACCAGAACGACATCGGCATCACCACGCGTTTCGACTTCTTGGTCGCGTAGAACTGCACGAACCAGCGCGCGGTGAACAGGAAGGTGCCGAGCAGGCCGACCAGTTTCCACGGCGTGATCGTCAGGCCGTACAGGTTGAACAGGACGTCACTCATGGCGGGCTCGCGCAGCGGGTCAAAGGGACCGACAGCATGCCGCAAACGGGCTTTCGGTACCGTTTCGCGCCGCGCAAGCGGCTTGCCCGGGGATGCAGGGCGACGTCCGTGCCTCCCCGCGAGCCTCGGCCCTCAGCGCCAAAACCGTCAGGTACGCGCCGCCAGCCAGTCGTGGATCGCGCTCGGTACTTCGCGCTGCGCACGGCCGGACACGTAGATTCCGATGTGGCCGCCACGGAACGCGACCTGGGTGTAGTCCTTCGTGCCAACGTGATCGCCAAGCACGCGCGATGCGGACGGCGGCACGAGATGGTCCTGTTCCGCGAACACGTTCAGCACCGGCATCGTGATGTTGCGCAGGTCCACTTCGCGCTCGCCGATCTTCAGGCCGCCCTTGACCAGCTTGTTGCCCTGGTAGAAATCCTTGATGAACTGGCGAAACGCCTCGCCCGCCTGGTCCGGCGAGTCGAAGATCCATTTCTCCATGCGCAGGAAATTCTCCATCTCGGCCTTGTCGTCGAGGATGTCGACGAGGCCGATGTATTTCTGCTGGTTCAAGCGCACCGGCTTGAGCATCAGGTAGCACAGGTTCATGAGATCGGCGGGCACGTTGCCCAGCGTGTCGACGAACAGGTCGACATCCATCTTCTGCACCCAGCTCGACAACATGTTCTCCGGTGTCTGGAAATCCACCGGGGTGACCATCGTGATCAGGTTCTGCACCTTCTGCGGATGCATCGCGGCGAAGCACAGCGAGAACGCGCCGCCCTGGCAGATGCCGAGCAGGTTGATCTTCTTCACGCGCGCGCGCCGCGCGACCGCATCGACCGCGCGCGCGATGTAACCGTTGATGTAGTCGTCGAGCGTGAGCCAGCGATCGGCGCCGTCCGGATAGCCCCAGTCGATGAGGTAGACATCCTCGCCGCGCGCAAGCAGGTTCTTCACCAGCGACTTGTCGTCCTGCAGATCGACCATGTACGGCCGGTTGACCAGCGCATAGACGATCAGGATCGGCACCTTAGAGGTCGGCGCTCGCTCGCCGCGGAAGCGGTACACGACCAGCTTGTCCTCGCGGTAGACCTCTTCCTTTGCGGTCACGCCGAAGTCGACGTCGTCGACCTTGCGCAACGTGTCGAGCGCGGCGGCGAGCTTGCGCTGGGTGGTCAGCGCCTCGTCGAGCGCCTTGGTCGGTTCGATCCTGATCGGGCCCATGCGGTTGTCCTCGTCAATCACTCAATGCTGCTGATGAAGAATCGGCGTCCTGCCGGGCTCTCAGTGCTTCTTCCTGCGCTTGCCGCCGTCTGCCTTCCCGGCGGCCGGATCCTTTTTGCGACGCCGTGAGCCGAGCGATGCATCGGCGAACTTCGCGATGCGCGACGCGAAGTTGCCGGGCGCCACCGCGGCGACCGCACGTTCCGCACGCGCCGGCTTGGCGCCACGCTTGGCCCGCTTCGGCGGGGTCGCCTGCACCGGCGCCGGCGTCTTGCGCGCTTTCACATGCTTCGCCTTCGGTTGCTTGGCCGGTTTCACCACGACGGGCTCGACGACCACGGTACGCGCCGGTACTTCGCGCGTGACGCCCGCGCGCGGCGTCTTCACCGCGGCCTTCAACGCTTCCAATTCGCCGCGCAAGCCGGCGATTTCGTCGATCAACGCATCGCCACCGCGCTGCGCGCGCACTTCACGTCGCAAAGCCTGGAGGCGTTCGCCGATGCTGTTGAGTTCGCTGCGCGTCGGCATGCCCAGATCGACGCTGAGACGCTCCACTTCCTGCTGGATCTGCGACCGCAGGCGCATTTGCGCATTGGTGAGTTCGCCGTAGATTTCCTGGAATTCGCGCGACAGCGCGATTTCCGCGTACCCTTCCTCGGCCGCATCGACCCACAGGTCGTACAGCGCGCGCAGCGATTCGATCTGCCGGCCCGGCTGTTCGCGTTCGGCCAGCTTGCCCTCGAACAACTCGTAGCCGCGGCGTGCCGCCTCCAGCATCAGCGCGTTGTAGCGCCCCATCTGTTCCTGGTATTCGACCCACGCGACCGCGCCCTTCTGCTGGTGCTCCTGATGCTCACGCAGCAAACCGAATGCTGGCAATTGCAGCCAGGACTTCAGGTCGCCGAGATCGGCCGGCGGCGGCATCGCGCCGAAGGGATTGGGCATGCCGGCCAATCCGCCGCGCGGCACACCCTTCCACATTTGTGCGAGCGGATGGTCGAACAACGCGGCGCCACCCGGCGGCGTGAATGCCTGCCGCAACGCGTCGCTCCAGGCGGGAGCGCCACCGTGCATGTTCGCGCCGGCCGCGGGAATCAGCGATTGCATGAACGCGACGTAGGCCTTCGCGCCATCGACGAAGCGGTCGACCGTGCCCGCCTGCCCGCCTGCCATCGGCCCGCTGCCCATCGGCGGCGTGAACGCGCGCGCCCACTCGGCGAATCCAGCGGGCGGCACGCCACCAGCCTGCCCGGCCGCACCACGCGCGGCTTCGGTCCACGCATTCAGCGACTGCTGCGACAGCGCCTGCCATTGTTTCATCCAATCGGGAATCGACGAATCGCCCACAGCGCGCCCTCGGTGTCTGGAACGCGCATGATAGCGCGGCCACCGTGGCGGAATGACAGCGGCAGGGTCAGCGCGTGTAGACGAACACGAAGGCGGGCGGCAGGTTCAGCGGTGCAATGCCGGCACGCTGGACGACCAGGCCGAGTTCGCGCGCGAGGTCGCCCGGAATCGGGCTGGCGGGCCCGTAGGTGAACTGGATCAGGGGTCGCCCCGGACCCAGCACCGCGAAGATCGCCTCGAGGATTCCCTTCTGGATCTCGCGCGGCATGGCAAGAAAGCCGAGTCCACTGATCGCGGCATCGGCCCCACCCTGCTGCGCGAAACCGACCCGGCTGGCAATCTCGACCAGGTCGCGGGCATCGCCATGCACGATGCTGGCTTCGGGAAACTCGCGGTGCAGCAGCGCGTGCAGCTCGGCATTCAATTCGACGACGAGCAGATCCTTCTGCGCGATCCCGCGCGCAAGCAGCGCGCGCGTGAACACGCCGGTACCGGCGCCCAGTTCGACGATGCGACGGGCGCCGGCGGGCAGCTGGTCGATCATCATGCGCGTGAGCTGGCGACCCGACGGCGACAACGCCGCCATCGCACGCGGGTTGCGCAACCATTGACGGAAGAAGGTCCACGCGGCCGGGGCGCCACCGGGCGCCGGCATGGATCGCCTGCTCTGCTCGCTCATGCACACATCATCAGTCATATGTAGGCGCATCATAACCCGCGAACTGGGCCTGAGTGCTGCGGGACAGAGCTTCGCGGCTTCCGACGCCATCTGCCGAGCACACCCTGTGCGAGACCGCCATCGGCGCGGCACACACGCGGGTCGCCCGCACAGCCTGGCGGCCGGGCGTTTTCGGTATCGGAAAATAGAAACCCCGCGACGATCAGGGGAAATCGTCGCGGGGCGAGACGCTGGCGGCGGAAGGGGGAGGGGTAGCCGCCAGCGCTGACCGATGATCTCAGGCGCGCTCAGTGGTGATAGTCGCGCCCGCGATCGTAGTAGGAAGCCCGACGGCCGTAATCGCGGTTGCGATAACCGTCGTCGCGGTAGCCGTGGTCGCGGTAGCCGTGGCTGCGATAGCCGCCGCCGTAATACGAGCGATGGATTGGACGGCTGTAGTAGACCGCGCCGTAACTCGGGTAGTAGTCGTCGTAGTAACCCGTGCTGTAGTAGGTCGGCCCGTAGTACGCGGGCGCATACGACGCGTAGCCGTAACCGCCATAGCCGCCACCATAGTAGCCGCCACCGTAATAACCACCACCGTAGTAGTTGCCGCCCCAGCCATGGCCGCAATGGCGGCAGTCGGAGAAGCCGATGCTCAGGCCCGGCAAACCGATGCCGATGCTGACGTGGCCGCGTGCAAACGCCGAGGGCGCCAGCGCAACGCCGGCAGCAACCAGGACACCCAACACGATCGAACGGATACCGCGCATTTCCGGACCCTCCTGAGGTTGGACGCATGCTGCGGCCACCCCCCTGAACGGGACTGAAATTTACTCCACCCTGCGTTAAGAATTCGCTTCAGCTGCAACTGCCGGACGCAGTTCGTAACAAACGTGAATGCGTGCGTTGCGAGAGAAGTCGAACGGTATCGTCGCGGCGCTGATGTCGCGCACGTCGAACGCGGCGCGCACCGACTCGTCGAGGCTGAAGCGCCGCAGGTTGTTGGAGAAGAGGATCATGCCGCCCGGCGCGAGGCGCGCGCGGCACAGGCGCAACAGTTCGGCATGATCGCGCTGCACGTCGAAGTCATCCGCACGCTTGGAGTTTGAGAACGTCGGCGGATCGACGAACACGAGGTCGTACCTGCCGCGGTCGTGTCGCAACCACTCGATCGCGTCCGCCTGCACGAGCTGGTGGCGTTCGCCGCCGAAACCGTTGAGGGTGAAGTTGCGCGAGGCCCATTCCAGGTAAGTGGCCGACAGGTCGACACTGGTCGTGGTCGCCGCGCCACCTGCGGCCGCGTGCACGCTAGCGCTCGCGGTGTAGCAGAACAGGTTGAGGAAATGCTTTCCGCGCGCGAGTTCGCGCACGCGCAGGCGAGCCGGCCGATGATCGAGGAACAGGCCGGTGTCGAGATAGTCGAACAGATTCACGCGCAGCTTGAGGCTCGCCTCCTCGACCACGAGGAACTCGCCGCGCTGGTCGAAACGTCCGTACTTCGATCCACCCTTCGCCTTGTAACGCGTCTTCACCGCGATGCGCTCGCGCGGAACCTCGAGCGCGACGCCTGCCGCATGCACGAGGTCGCGCAGCCGATCGCGCGCGACGTTCTCGGGGATGTCCCGCGGCGGCGCGTACTCCTGCACGTGCAGCCAGGCTTGCGGAAACGCGGCGCTCGCGCGCGCCGCATCGTTCGCATCCATGCCGATCGCCGTGTACACGTCGATCGCGGCCGCGTACTCCGGGATGTCCGCGTCGTACACTCGCCAGCACGAAATGCCTTCGCGTTCGAGGCGCTTGCGCAGGTGGCGCTGGTTCTTGCCGATGCGGTTCGCGACCGCCTGCCCGCCTTCGGAAAGCGCACGCTCGACGCGCTCGCGTGGTGCGGTTTCGGAGAGGTCGAACAGCAACAGGCGGCATTCGAGCGCGCCGTTGTAGAGCAGATAGCGCTTTCCGGCCCGCAGGCCCAGCGCATGACCGAGCTCGTCATCGGCGACGATCACTGCCGCATGCCAGCCAGCGAACTCGCTGCGCAGGCGCGTACCGAATGCGTGGTAGAGCGCGCCAAGGTTCGCACGCTCGCCGAGGCGTTCGCCGTATGGCGGATTGCTGATGACCAGACCGGGCGTGTCGCATCCGGCCGGACGATGCAGGTGCTCGGCAGATTGCCGCGCCAGCTGCACGAAGCCGGCGACACCGGCCGCCTGTGCGTTGCGTTTCGCTTCGTTCAATACATTCGGATCGTGGTCATAGCCGAAGAACACCGGTTTGAGCGCACGCAGGCCGGTAGTGGCGCGCGCCTGCGCCTCCACGATCAACGCCTGCCATGCTGGCGCGTCATGGCCGCGCCAGCCAAGGAAGCCGAAATAGTCGCGCTTGAGGCCCGGCGCGGAGTCGGCGGCCATCAACGCACCCTCTATCAGCAGCGTGCCGGCTCCGCACATCGGGTCGACCAGTGCACCGCCATTCGCCGCGACCGCCGGCCACCCCGCGCGCAACAGCATCGCGCAGGCAAGGTTTTCCTTCAGCGGCGCCTCGCCCGTGCCCTGGCGCCAACCGCGTCGATGCAGCGGCGTCCCGGCGAGATCCAGCGAGAGCGACGCCCGTCCCTTGTGCAGTCGCACGTTGATCCGGATCGAGGGTCGGTCGACGTCGATGTCGGGTCGCGAACCGCTGCGTTCGCGGAACTGGTCGACGATTGCGTCCTTGCTGCGCAAGGCGACGTACTGGGTGTGCTTGAGCGCACCACCACCGCCGACGGCGTCGATTGCGAAGGTGCCGTCGAGCGCAAGATGCTGCGACCAGTCGATCGCCTGCACGCCCGCATACAACGCATCCGCATCGGCTGCCTCGAACTCCGCCAGCTGCAACAGCACGCGGCTCGCGAGGCGCGACCACAGGCAGGCGCGATAGGCGAGTTCGAGCGGGCCTGAAAAATGCACGCCGGCGAGCGCTTCGCGCGCGTCCTCGGCACCCAGCGCGCGCAGCTCGTCGCGCAGCAGGTACTCGAGGCCCTTGGCGCAGGTCGCGAACAGGATCGGCATCAGCCCAGCTCCACGAGGAAGCGCCGGAATGCCTGTGCGCACCATTCGACGTGCGCGCCGAGCCGGTGGTCGTCGCGCACGAGGTGCAAGGTCGCGCCGCGATCGCGCGCGAACGCGATCGCCGCGTCGACCGGGCACACATCGTCGCTCCAGCCGTGCACCAACGTGGTCGGCACGTCGGCAGCAGCGAAGGCGTGTGGATAGCCCGGGATCGCGGTCGGCAATGCGAGCAGGAACAGGCCCTCGCACGCGCGCTGGATCGAAGCGAAGCCGGAAATGAACGCACCCATGCTCGACCCGCCGAACACGACCCTGCCCCGAGCCGGTACATGTTGCAGCGCCAACGCGATGCGCTCTCCGATCGCGAGCGGGTCGCGGCGCGCATCGATCGCGCGATAGTCCGGCCGAACGCTGGCCCAGCCGAGCGCGTCGCATACGTTGGCGAGCGCACTGACCTTGGTGGCCTCAGGGCCGCTTTCGAGGCCGTGCGAGAGGATGACGGTGCCTTTCATGGAAGCCGGGTTCGGGATTCGGGATTGGGGATTTGAAAGAGCATAGCCGGTTTCGCTCGCGTGACCGCCTTCGCGAACGCCGTGAAAGCCTGTAGCCTTTCGGTCTTCCGAATCCCGAATCCCGGCGTTCCATGCCTGCCCTCGCAATCGACTACCAGCCCCTGCCCTACGAGGAACGCCTGGACGCGCGTGCATCCTCGGCGATCGACCTGGTCGTGATCCATTGCACCGAGTTGCCGGACATGGCGATGGCGCGCGAGTTCGGCGAACGCATCCACTATCCGGCCAAGCAAACAGGCAACAGCGGGCACTACTACATCGACCTCTCCGGCAAGGTATTCCGCTACGTCGCCGACGCGCGCGTGGCAAACCACACCTACGGCTACAACGCGCGTTCCATCGGCATCGAGCTCGTCAACATCGGGCGCTATCCGCATTGGGGCGACAGCCGCTACCAGGCGTTCAGCGTGCCGTACACGGCCGAACAGATCGCGTCGCTGCGCGCGCTGCTCGCGCAACTGCGCAACGACCATGCGAACCTGCGCTGGATCGCCGGGCACGAGGATCTCGATCGCCGCCTCGAACCTGCTAAGGACGATCCGACGATCCTGCTGCGCCGTCGCCAGGACCCCGGGCCGCTCTTCCCGTGGGACGAGGTCATGCAGGACAGCGGGCTGGAACGGCTGACGCCTTCCTCATAGGGCGGCGGCGCGCGCTGCGCGCGCCGCCGCCTGCGCTCGATGTCGATGAGAGCGGCGGCACGCGCTGCGCGCGTACCGCCCTACTTTATACTTGCGCTCCCAATTCCCTGCCGAAGTCCGATGACCTCCGCCGTCGAAGAACTGCTTTCCCTGCTCCAGCTCGAACGCCTCGAGGACAACCTGTTCCGTGGCGAGAGCCGCGACATCGGCACGCGCTACGTGTTCGGTGGCCAGGTGCTCGGCCAGGCGCTGTCGGCGGCGCAACAGACGGTCGACTCCGACCGCAACGCGCATTCTCTGCATGCGTATTTCCTGCGTGCCGGCGACATCGACAAGCCGATCGTCTACCACGTCGAGCGCACGCGCGACGGCGGCAGTTTCTCGATGCGGCGCGTGACCGCGATCCAGCACGGCCAGCCGATCTTCAACTTCGCCGCTTCGTTCCAGGTCGACGAGACCGGCGTCGAACACCAGTTGCCGATGCCATCGGTGCCCAAGCCGGATGACGTCGAGCCGGTCGCGGCACTGCCGCCGGACGAGCTGTCAAAGCTGCCGCCAAAGCTGCAACGCTGGTTCGGCCGCTCTGGTCCGTTCGAGTTCCGACCGGTCTATCCACGTGACGAACTCAATCCACCCAAGCGTCCGCCGTTCCAGCAGGTATGGTTCCGCCTCGGTGAACGCGTGCCGGACGCTACACCGGCGCTGCAGCGCGCGCTGCTCGCCTATTCGTCCGACTTCCATCTGATTGGCACGACCATGTTTCCGCACGGCATCTCGTTCCTGCAGCGCAACGTGCAGGTGGCCAGCCTCGATCACGCGATGTGGTTCCATCGCCCATTCCGCGTCGACGAATGGCTGCTGTATTCGTGCGACAGTCCGACCGCGCAAGGTGCGCGTGGACTCGCACGCGGCATGATCTACAGCGAGGACGGTCGGCTGGTCGCGTCGACCGCGCAGGAAGGCCTGATCCGCATCCGCAACGGCGAAGGGTAGAATCGCAGCATGCGCCAGATCTACACATCCCCGCGGTTGGAGAATATCGAGCGCGTCGTCGCGCTGATGGCCCAGCACGGCATCAAGACCACGATCAGCAACCGCCGCGCCTACGAAGGTGCAGACTGGAAGCGCTTCAGCTACACCGCCAAGGCGGACCGCGATTCCTGGCCCCAGGTGTCGGTGGTGCGCTCGGAAGACCAGACGCTCGCGCGTCAGGTGCTGCGGGACGCGGGACTGGAACCTGCGACGCGTTTCGCCGATGAGCTTGCAGCCGCGCGCGGCGTCGGCGCACCAGCCCAGCACTCGCGTGCATCGATGCGCATCAAGCTGGTCGTGCTGGCGCTGATCACCGGGGTCTCGGTGCTGATCGCATTGACCGTCCTGCGTCACTGATCAGGTCCCGCGGGGCAGTACGCGGCACGCGCTTCGCGCGTATCGCCCGTCGACAGCCGGCGGGACGGCTTCCTGTCCGAGGGGCTCCGCGCCGGTCACGATTGCGACACCATCGAGCCGCGATCCGGCCTAGAATGCGCCATGCGTTCGGACGTCGTCCGCCTGTTCCAGACCCTTCCGCATCCGTGCGGCTATTTCGCCACGCGCACGGCGCAGAACATCGTCATCGATCCGAGCGCACCGCAGTTGCCGCAGATCTACGACGTTGCGGTTCAGCGCGGCTACCGCCGCGCCGGCGGCCACGTCTATCACCCGCAATGCAGTGGCTGCAAAGCCTGCGTCGCATGCCGGGTGCCGGTCGAACGGTTCCGCCCGGATCGAACCCAGCGGCGCTGCATGGCACGCAACACCGACCTGTCCATCACGATCGCGCCGGCGAACTACAGCGATGAGTACTTCTCGTTGTACCGGCGCTACCTGCGCTCGCGCCATCCCGACGGCGGCATGGACGACGCGCGCCCGGAGGACTTCTCGCGCTTCCTCTATACCGCCTGGAGTCCGACCCGCTTCATCGAGTTCCGCAAGGACAGCCGCCTGCTCGCGCTCGCGGTCACCGACTTCTGCGCGGCCGGCCTGTCGGCGGTTTACACCTTCTTCGATCCGGACTGCGATGAACGCAGCCTCGGAGTGTTCGCGATCCTGAGCCAGTTGCGCATGGCGCGCGAGGAAGCGCTGCCGCATGTCTACCTCGGCTTCTGGATCGACAGCCATCCGAAGATGCACTACAAGGCGCGCTACCGCCCGCTCGAGGTGCTGCGCGAGGGAATCTGGACCGACCTTTAGCAGGCTGTCGAGAAACAGCCTGCGGATGCGACCCACGGAAGCATCGCTCGCGAATCGACGACGCAAATCCTGAATCGCGGAAGCGAGTCCGGACCTGCGCCGGACCCACCGGGTTGAAAAGTGCCGGATAGCACTTTTTCAACCCCCGGCTAGACGAAGCCGACCTCGTGCTCGCCATGCATCGACATGACGAGCTTGACCATCGAGACAGGCACCATGATCTCGAGTTCCAGCGCTTCGCCGTCCGGACCCTTGCCATCAAGGGTCATCTCGAACAGCGCGCCGGAGGAGTCGATCTCCGCGCAGACGATGTGCGGGCCGCCGGGCATGTCGCGCAAATAGGGCTTGATCGGTTCGCCGAGCATCTCGATTGCCTGCGGGAAAAGGAATACGGCGTAGTTCTTCGGGTCGGTCATTGTCGAGGGTCGAGGGTGGGGGCTGGTCGAAGAGTACGCCAGATGGAGAGGCGGATCAGGGCTCGATGCGCAGGTGCGATGCGGCGCGCACGGCTTTCGCGACCGCTGCGTCGATATCGGCATCACGTGCAAGGGTGACTGCCATGCGTCGCTGTCCGCGCACTTCGGGTTTGCCGAACAGGCGCACCATCGTGTCGGGTTCTGCGAGCGATTCGGCGACGCCGTGGTAGCGCGGACGATCGCCCTCGCCGCTGCAGAGGACCGCGCACGACGCCGACGGTCCCACCTGGCGGATCGTGGGGATCGGCAGGCCGAGGATCGCGCGCGCATGCAGCGCGAACTCGGACAGATCCTGCGAGATCAACGTGACCAGTCCCGTATCGTGTGGGCGCGGGCTGACTTCGGAGAAGATCACTGCGTCGCCCTTGACGAAGAACTCGACGCCAAATACGCCGCGCCCGCCGAGAGCAGCGGTGATCGCCTCGGCCTGGCGCTGCGCCTCGGCCAGTGCCTTGGCGCTCATCGGCTGCGGCTGCCACGACTCGCGGTAGTCACCTTTTTCCTGACGGTGGCCGATCGGCGCGCAGAAACTCGTGCCGCCGGCATGGCGCACGGTCAGCTGGGTGATCTCGTAGTCGAACGCGACGAACCCCTCGACGATGCAGCGTCCCTTGCCGGCGCGACCGCCCGACTGCGCGTAGTCCCACGCCGCATCCATGGCGGAATCCGCGCGCACCGTGCTCTGGCCTTTGCCGGAACTCGACATGACCGGCTTGATCACGAACGGCAGGCCGATTGCGGCCACCGCGGCGCGGTACTCCTCGCGCGTGTCGACGAAGCGGTACGGCGAGGTCGGCAAGCCGAGTTCCTCCGCGGCGAGCCGGCGGATGCCTTCGCGATCCATCGTCAGCCACGCCGCGCGCGCGGTCGGGATCACGTTGAGGCCGTCCCGCTCCAGCTCGATCAGGGTCGGCGTGTGGATCGCCTCGATCTCCGGCACAACGAGGTCGGGCTGCTCCAGCGCAATGATCCGGCGCAGCTCGTCGCCGTCGATCATGTTGATCACGTGCGAGCGGTGCGCGACCTGCATCGCCGGCGCATTCGCGTAGCGATCGACCGCAATCACCTCGACCGCGAAGCGCTGCAGTTCGATCGCGACTTCCTTGCCGAGTTCGCCTGAGCCGAGCAGGAGGACGCGGATCGCGGTGTCGGTATGCGGGGTGCCGAAGGGCTTCATGCGGGCGTGCAGTGCGGAGGGCGGGCAATTCTAGCCAATCGCGGGAGGCACGTGGCCGTTCGAATGTCCCCGACCGTTCGCTTTGAGTGCAGCGAGCGACAGCGAGCGAAGTCGAAACGCACGCATCGCGCAGGGTCGCGTCGATCCGGCAAAGCCCTACACTAGGCGCAAACCCTCGACGGAATGCCCGATGCGTCGCTGCCTGCTCCTGCTGGTTGCCCTGCCCCTGTTCGCACGGGCGGAACCGCCCACCGACCAGTGGTTCACGGTCCTGCTCGACGGCCGCAAGATTGGCTCGTTCGAATCCCGGCGCGAAGTGCGCGGCGACGAAGTGCACACGAGCCAGTCGCTGGAGATGGCGCTCGACCGTGCCGGCGTACGTGTCGCGCTCGGCAGCACCGAAACGGCGACCGAAACGCGCGCCGGAGCCCCGCTCGCATTCGGCAGCATCTCGCGCCTGTCGGGCAGCGAATCGCGCATCGAGGGGCGCGTGCACGACGGCGTCGCCGATGTCGCGATCACCACCGGCGGGGCCACCCAGAGACGCACGCTGCCGTGGCCGGCCCGCGCGCTGTTGCCGGAGGGCCTGCGCCGCGCCGGCCTGCTCGCCGGCCTCGAACCCGGCACGCGCTACAGCGCACTCGCGTTCCAGCCATCGGGTCTCGAAGCAGCGGACATCACCAGCGTGGTCGCTGCCGCGGAGTCGGTCGATCTGCCCGGCGGCGCGCGCACGCTGTATCCGGTCGAGCAGACGCTCGTGCTCGGCGGCGCACCGATGAAGACGCGTGCGTGGATCGATGCCGAGCAGACCGTCTACAAGCTGATCATGCCGATCATGGGTGTCGATCTGGTGCTGCTCGCCTGCGACCGCGCCTGCGCGACCGCGCCGAACCAGGGCAGCGACGTGTTCGAACGTACCCTGATGCCGTCGCCACGCCCGCTGCGCGCGCAGGAACTCGCCGGCACGATGCGCTACACGCTGGCGTCGCCGCGCGGCGATTCCGCGCTGGCGTTGCCCGAGACCGATGAGCAGCGGGTCGAGGTGCGCGGCGAGGAACGCATCGTGACGATCCGTCGCGAGGCGCATGCGCGCACGAACGAACGCCCCGCCAGCGCCGACTTCAAGCCGAACGACTGGCTGCAGAGCGATGCGCCCGACATCGTGCGCCTCGCGCGCGAAGCCGTCGGCGACGCGACGACGCCGCTCGAGCGCATGCGCCGCATCGAGACGTTCGTGCGCGGCTACATCCGCAACAAGAGTCTCGATGTCGGCTACGCCTCGGCGCTCGAGGTCGCGCGCAAGCCCGAAGGCGATTGCACCGAACACGCGTTGCTGGTCGCGGCACTCGGACGCGCGCTCGGTATTGCCACGCGCGTCGTCGATGGCCTCGCCTATGCGCCGGGCTTCGCCGGCAAGGAACAGGTGTTCGTGCCACACGCGTGGGCGCAGGCGTTCGTCGACGGTCACTGGCGCAGCTTCGATGCCGCCCTGCCCGGCTTCGATGCTGGGCACATCGCACTCGCCATCGGCGACGGCGACCCGTGGAAGTTCTATGCCGGTCTCGACCTGCTCGGCCGGATCGAGCTGCGCAAGGCCGAGGCGGCCACCCCGTAGCGCCCGGAGTTCACAGCAGAGCGCTTGCGTGTAGCAGGGCGGCACCGTGTGCGCGACCGCCATCCCGGCGCGCATGGGCGGCCCACAGCGTGTGGCGCTTACGGCAGATCACGCCGGCGCGTTTCGCGCGGCACGGCCACGGCAGTTGTCGCGCGCAGGCCGCCCGGCGTCGTGCCGGCTGCCTTGCGCAGCAAACGTCGCAATGCGGTCGCATCCTGGTAGCCGACCGCCGCCGCGATTCGTTCGATGCTGATCCGGCTGTGCTGCAGCAAGCCGCGCGCGCGGTACAGCCGGATGCTGCGGATCAGCGCAAGCGTGCCCATGCCGGTCGCGTGGCGCACGCGGCGGCCGAGCGTGCGTTCGGACACGCACAACTCGCCGGCCAGTTCGGCGACCGAAGGTACCTCGGGCAGCGCGGTCTCCACACGGCGCGTCAGGCGCGCGACCAGCGCGTCGCCGCTGGCCAGCATCGCCGGCACCACGAACTGCGCCTGCTGGCCGCGTTCATGCAGCAGCAGCACGCGCGACACGCCATCGGCGAGCCGCGCACCGAACCGCGCGCGCAGCAGATGCAACACAAGGTCCGACTGCGCGAACGCGGCACCGGCAGTGAGAATCGGCCCATCGACGCAAAGGATGCGGTTGGCCTCGACACGCACGTCCACCGCGCAACGCGCAAGTTCCGGCGCGAGCCACCACGCGGTGGTGGCGTGGCGTCCGGCAAGCACGCCGGCCGCCTGCAACAGGAATACCGCCGAACACGACGCCGCTACCTGGCCGCCACCGGCAACATGGGCAGCGATGAGGCGGATCGCGCGAACGCAATCGTCAGCGGCGAGGCGCGCGCGCAGCTCCCGTGCATCGGCGATCCACATTCCCGGTACAAGCAGGATCGAATGCTGCGGGTGACGGCGCGGCGGCAGACGCCTCGTATCCGCACCGATGCCGCCTTGCAGCCGAACATGCCCGCCCGTCGGCGAATACAGACCCCAGCTCGGCACCGCGTCACCGCTGCGCGCGGCGAACAATGCCGCCGCGGCGAGGATGTCGCGCGACATCGAGACCCCGCTCGGATTGGTGCCGTCGAGCAGCAGCAGTTCGAAATCCTTCATGTCGGAATCGGCCTGAAACGTGTCTTTTAAGACACTACCACGCGGACCGCGCGAACCGTTGAATGGGCCTGCCAGCCACGGGGAATCCGCATGGACACCAATGACGATCCGCTCGACGATTTCGACGCGCGCACGCTCGAACTCGACGGCGTCGCGCGCCGCGTGTACACCTCGGGCCAGGGACCGGGCGTGATCGTGATGGCGGAAATGCCCGGCATCAGCCCGGACGTCGCGCGCTTTTCGCGCTGGATCCGCCAGGCCGGCTTCACGGTCTACCTGCCCTCGCTGTTCGGCCGCGACGGCGCCCACCCGCTCGCCGAGGACGGCCTCGAGATCATGCGGCGCGCCTGCATCAGCGCCGAATTCCACGCGCTCGCCGGACGCGGCTCGAGTCCGGTCACGTCCTGGCTGCGTGCGCTGGCGCGCTTCGCGCACCGCGAATGCGGCGGCATCGGCACCGGCGCGGTCGGCATGTGCTTCACCGGAAACTTCGCGCTGGCGATGATGCTCGAGCCGTCGATGCTCGCGCCGGTACTCGCGCAACCGTCGCTGCCGCTCGACGATCCCGCTGCGCTCGAAAGCGACGCTGGTGAGCTCCAGGCGGTGCGCGAACGACTCGAACGCGACGATCTCAGCGTGCTCGCGTATCGCTTCGAGGGCGACCGCCACTGCCGTGCCGAACGCTTCGCCGCCTACACCGCCGCGCTCGGCCCGCGCTTCGTCGCGCGCGTGCTGCCCGACGACGCCGCGCGCAGCGATCCGCCACCGTTCTTCAGGCAGGTCGTCGGCTGCCCGCACAGCGTCTTCACCGCGCACCTCGTCGATGCCGAAGGCTCGCCGACACGGCGCGCATGCGACGAGGTCGTCGCCTTCCTGCGCGCAAGGCTGTGGGCGCCCGCATTGTTCGATGCCGAGACCGTGATATGAGCATCGGCCTCGCCGGCCTCGGCACGATGGGATCGGCGATCGCGATGAACCTGCTACGCGCCGGAAGCCAGCTGGCCGTGTGGAACCGTTCGCCGGAAAAGTGCGAGCCGCTGCTCGCGCTCGGAGCGACGCGCGCCGAATCGATCGACGCCCTGTGTGCGGCGTGCTCGATCGTCCTCGTCATGCTGCTCGACGAGACGGCGATCGACGCTGCACTCGGTCGCGGATCACCGGCGTTCGCGCGGCGGCTGCGCGACCGCACGCTCGTGCATCTCGGCACGACCTCGCCGGAATACTCGCGGCAGCTCGAGCGCGACCTGCTCGATTGCGGCGCGCGCTACGTCGAAGCGCCGGTGTCCGGCTCGCGCGGGCCAGCCGAGCGCGGCGAACTCGTCGGCATGCTGGCGGGGCGCGACGAGGCGGCGATCGAGGCCGTGCAACTGCTGCTCGCGCCGTCATGCCGACAGGTGTTCCGCTGCGGCGTCGTGCCGGGCGCATTGCGCATGAAGCTCGCGGTAAACCATTACCTCGTCGCGACCGTGACGGCGCTCGCCGAGGCGGTGCACGCCGCGCGCTGCGCCGGCATCGACGTGGCGCAGTTGCGCGACATACTCGATGCCGGACCGATGGCGAGCGCCGTGTCGCGCGCGAAGCTGGATCTGCTCGTACGCGGTGATTTCGCGCCACAGGCCGCGATCCGCGACGTCGCAACGATCGCCGCGCTGGTCGCCGCGCAGGCCGGACAGTGCGGTGCGCAGGCGCCGCTGATCGACGCCTGCGCCGACCTGTATCGGCGCGCGCTCGAGCGTGGCTACGGTGGACGCGACATGATCGGCGTGGTCTCGGCGTTCGATCGATCGCCGACTCCGTAGGGTGGGCCTTGGCCCACCGCTTTTCCGCAAACTCGTGGCGAACTCGAGCCCGCCTATGGCCCCACGGCATCGAAGCCGTTGCGGAAGATCACGTCGTTGCTGACCTGGATCGTCCATGAACGCGTGTGTTCGAGCAGCGCGCCGGCCATCTGCGGCGAGACATGACTCGTCAGGTCGCGCACGCGCAACGTCAGGCTGCGGGTCGAGGGTGTCGCGCCGATCTGGCTGAATGCGTAGCTCGGCGAGTTCGCGCCGCCGATCGGATTGCCGTCGAGCAGCCACTGCACCTCGAGCGAACCGATCGATGGCTGCAGCAAGGTCGCGCTGAACGGCTGCGATGTCCCGACCGCGTAGGTGACCGGCGACGCGGTGCCCGGTGACTCGCTGCCGGGTTCGATCAGGTCGATGCCGCCCGCCGGGACGCCCCAGCCGCCGCGATACAGCGTGCGCACGTATTCCTGCCGGCACACCGGGCAGAACGGAACACCGAGGAAATGCATGAGGCATTGCGTGTCGACCGGACGATACATGCCGGTGCCGAGATAGCGCGCGCCCTGGAACAGGCCTACGCCCGAGGTACCCGCCGGCGTCGGAATCGGATTGCCGGGCGTGAACCAGCTGTTCCATTTCACCTGACCCGCGCTGGTCTGGTTGGTGACATTCGCCTCGCACGGCGCGCTGCCGGAGAGGTCGCTGCACGCAGGAAAACCTGGATAGGCCGAGCTGTACTCGTCGGCGAGATCGCTGAAACTGTGACCGTACTCGTGCAGCACGATCTGGCTCGCCTGCGGATGGGTCGAGGTCACCGAGATGTTGCCGCCGGAGCCGCCATAAACCGAATCGTTGACGACGATGACGATCTTGTCCCAGTCCGGATAGGCCGCCGCGGCCGTCAGCACCGCGGCATTGCTGACCGTGATGAGGCGATGTATCTGGAACGGACAGAACGTCGCGCTGAACGCGGTGTCGACGAATTGTCCCGCGAACGGGTCCGTCTGCGCCTCCGGATCCGCGCAACACGCCGACGTCGTGCAACCCGCCTGGTACGGCGGATGGTCCGCACCCGTCTGGTTCGAGGCGACGAACCCGGTGGTCCAGTTCACGAAGCTCTGGTATTCCCTGTACGGCGTGAGGTTGAAGAACGCATCGTGCAGGATCATCGCGTCGCTGTTGAACAATCCCTGCTGCGCGCTGGTATAGCCGTCGCCCATTACGAGCAGGTCGACGCGATTGGCAGGATTGCCGCTCTGCGGCGCCTGCACGACCTGCATGTTCGTCGTGCGCGACGCGAGCGGCAACGAACCTGCCTGCGCCGCCAGCGCGGCCAGGTCGAAGTGCCGGGTCACGCCGGCGCCGGCGAATTCGACCGCGTCCGCCTCATCGAGCGGAATGCGCAGCACGAAGCTGCGTTCCGCCTGCGCCGGGTGATGCGCGACGATCGAACCGTCGCCATGTTCGGGGTCGCGCGCGAACTCGCCATGCAGGCGCGGAATCGCGACGCTGCGCTCGCCGAGATCGGCACCGCCCTTCCATGCATGCCAGACGACGCGTTCTTCATCGGCGGATGCGATCGCCGTCGTCGTGTAGTGCGGAGCGTCCGTCAGGTCGACCCGCGCGTAGGACATCGGTTGCGCCTGATCGTGTGTGTCCAGCATGAACACCACGTAATGCGCCGGTCGCGCAACTGCCAGCGCGGATGCCAGCAGGCCGGCCATCCCGATGACGATGGCCGGCGCACGAACGAAATCCGTACCCATCTCCACTACTCCCCTATCCGGTGGAGCCGCGAGCCTAGCATCCGGATTTCATTCCTCAATGCGGACTTGTCATTGTGATATCTTTTTGATATCTTTCATGCAAATCTAGGGAGAGTCCCATGAACGAGCGCAGTGCCTTCTCGGTCGCCGGCATACCGATGGTGGTGTTCCTGATCCTCGCGTTTCCCCTTCTCGCCGCCCTGACGATGGGGAACATCAATCCCCAGCAACCGTTCTGGACCCTCGTGCCGGCGGTCCTCGTGTTCATCGCGCTGGTTTTCATGTCCACCGGCTTCTTTCAGGTGCAGCCGAATCAGGGTCAGGTACTGCAACTGTTCGGCCACTACGCCGGCACCGTGCGCGACGAGGGCTTGCGCTGGACCAATCCGTTCTATTCAAAGCGCGCGGTGTCCTTGCGCGTGCGCAATTTCGAATCGGGCAAGCTGAAGGTGAACGACGCCGACGGCAATCCGATCGAGATCGCCGCGGTGGTCGTCTGGCAGGTGGTGGACACCGCCGAAGCGGTGTTCTGCGTCGACGACTACGAGAATTTCGTGCAGATCCAGAGCGAGTCCGCCCTGCGCCAGATGGCGCAGAGCTATCCCTACGATGCGCACGACAGCAAGGAGCCGTCGCTCCGCAGTCACGGCGACGAGGTCAACGCGCATCTGCGCCAGGAGATCAAGCAGCGCCTGGGCAAAGCCGGCGTGGACGTGGTCGAGGCCCGCATCAGCCACCTTGCCTATGCGCAGGAGATCGCCCAGGCGATGCTGCAGCGCCAGCAGGCCGGCGCGATCATCGCCGCGCGCACGCGCATCGTCGAAGGCGCGGTGAGCATGGTCGAGATGGCGCTCGCCGAACTTGGCAAGCGCGGCGTCGTCGAACTCGACAACGAACGCCGCGCGGCGATGGTCAGCAACCTGCTCGTCGTGCTGTGTGGCGAGCGCGGCACGCAGCCGGTCGTCAACACCGGAAGTTTGTACACGGGCTGATGAGCGAGAAGAAGGCCTATCCACTGCGCGTCAGCGCCGTCGTGCTCGACGCGATGCAGCGCTGGTCGAATGACGAGCTGCGCTCGCTCAACGCGCAGATCGAATACGTTTTGCGCAACGCATTGCGCGAGGCCGGGCGATTGAAGCCGGGGAAAGGTGGCGCGCCGGTCGAGGACGAGTCGTCATGACTTCCTCGCCAGCGAGTCTGCATGCCGAGGACGAACTCAGCCGCGATACATGCACCCATGGTAGCTTGCGCCATCCTCGAGGAACGCACCCATGAACCGACACCCACTCACCCTGCTCGCCACCGCGCTGCTCGCCTGCGCGTCCGCACAGGCGGCGCCGAAGAACCAGCGCGCCGCGACGCCGGCCAAGCAGGCCGCAACACAGCAGACAGCGCAGCAGGACATCGATGTCGACGCGATGGCGCGCGCAAAGGACGGCAAGCCGAGCGAGCCGCCGCCGCAACCGGCTGCGGCGGAGTCCGCGCCGACCGCGGCCGAATCCGCCGAGCCCGCCATGGCGACAGTCCCTACGGACGCCGTGTCGGACCACGTGCCCGCCGCGCCAGCGGAATCCACGGTCGCGGCAAAAGCGGAAACTGCCGCTTCGGGAGCCGCTGCGGATGGCGCCATGATGGAACGCCCGGCCCCCCTCGCGCCGCCGGCTGCACCGACCGACACCGAGCGGAGCATCGCGGCCGGCTGCGAAGCGCGTGCGACAAGCCTCCTGGATGCTGCACAGAAAGGCGATTACGCCGGCGCGACGCGGGATTTCGACGCGAAAATGCGTAGCGCCCTGCCGCCGCCGAAGTTCAAGCAGGCATGGGAATCGCTGGCGCAATTCGGGAGTCTGCAGGGACGCGGCCAGGCACACCCGATGAAGGGCGACGGCTACATCGCGATCACGATCCCGCTGATCTTCGACAAGGCGAACCTGTATGCGCAGGTCGCCTGCGGCAGCGACGGGCGTGTCGCCGGTTTCTACATCAAGCCATTGTGATGCCCGCGTGGCCGCCGCGCACGATCGCCGCAGGCGCATGAGCATTGCAACGGGCGAGCCCCCTGTCCGCTGCAATGCCACGCGCCGACGCGAGGTGCTGCGCGAAGCGCGCGCACTCGGCGTGCCGGCCGACTATGCGCGGATCCGGCAACTTGTCGTGGTGCGCGAGCCGCGTCACCTCGCCTGCATCGGTCACGACATCCACGACCGGTTGCAATGGCTCGCTCCACGCGCCGCGAGCGCGTTCGCGCGCATGCGCGCTGCGGCTGGGGCCGAGGCGATCGAACTGCAGGCAGTGTCCGCGTTCCGATCCGCCGACTATCAACTCGGCATCCTCAAGCGCAAGCTCGAACACGGCCAGTCGATCGAGCAGATCCTGCGTGTCAGTGCCGCGCCCGGATACAGCGAACATCACAGCGGCCGCGCGCTCGATCTCACCACGCCGGGTTTCGCTGCACTCGAAGAAGAATTCGAGCACTCGTCCGCGTTCGCCTGGCTCGTCGCAAACGCGCCGCGCTTCGGCTTCGCGCTGTCCTACCCGCGCGGCAACCCGCACGGCATCGCGTACGAACCGTGGCACTGGTGCTGGCATGCGAAGCGCTGAGGGCTGAGCGCTGAAAGCATCGCGGCTCCATTCCCCCTACGCCGCCTTGCGCCAAGCGCATGCGGCGAGGGCAATCCAGCCAGCGATCAAGGTGACGCCGCCAATCGGCGTCACGATGCCGACGATGCGTGGCGCGCCCAGCGCAAGCCCATACAGACTGCCGCAGAACAGCGGGCAGCCGACGATGAAGGCACAGGTCGCGATGCGCAATGCAGCCGTCGCCTGCGATTGCGCGAGCACACCACACCCGATCAGCGCCAGCGCGTGCCAGAACTGATACTCGACCGCGGTATGCCAGGTCGCGAGGGCCGCGGTGTCGAGCACGCCACGCAACGCGTGCGCGCCGAATGCACCCAGCGCTACCGCAACGGCGCCGAGGGCGGCGCCGGCGGTCAGCGAAATGCGTGCGAGGTTCATGGAGCGATCCTGGGCGAACAACCCGTCCGTGTCGAGCGTACGGAACACGTTCGTCGAAGTGGAACACCGTAAACGGATCGAACTCCGTACTCTTCGACTGCCCGCCTTCGGCGCCGCGCCCACAGCGGACCGGATTTCGAGACCATTCCACCTTCCCGCATCCGTCACATCCCGGCTTGCGCCGGGATGTCGTACAGCATTGTGCGGCGTGATCCTCTCAAGCCTTCTTCTTGAGCGGCTTCGCCGCATCGGCTGCCGGCTTCTTGTCTTCGAGCGGCTTCAACAGGTCGGACATCGACTTGTTCATGTTCGCGTATTTGTAGGCCGGCAACACGAACGTCCAGCCGCTGAAGCGTGCGTTGAGGTCGGCGACTTCCTTGTTCAGCGCGGCGAGGCGCATCTCGCGATCCTTGGCGGGGTCCTCCACCGAGGCCGGCTTCGCCGGCGCGACGGCGGCGTCGGCCTTGCCGTCCTTCTTCGCCGCCTCGTCCGCCGCGATCGCCGCGTCGTAGTCGGCCTTCGCCTTCGCCTGGTCGGCCGCGATTCCCTTGTCCGCCTGCGCGGCATCGAGCGAGGCGACGAACTGGGCGTAGTCCTTGCCGTCCTTCTCCCACGCCGTCACGTCGACGACGAGGCCGTCGAACGTCGCGTAGCGCGCCTTGAGAAGCGCATCGCCGGGGACCGCGTCCTTCGTCGGCAGGACGTCGTCGAATCGCAGGCCCGCCAGCGTCGAGGCAAGGCCGTTGATCGCGAATTCGCCGCCCGACTCACGCCCCTTCGGCACGTCCACGAGCACGTAGTTTGCATCGCCGCGCGCATTCTTCGTGACCATGGCGCGGCTGCCGTCGGCGTGCGTGATCGCGATCGAGGCGATACGCGTTGCCGCGAGGTCCGCGAGGTCCTTCTGCAGCCAATCCGCGGCGCCCTTGTCGACTGTCAGCGTGCCGGACGCCAGCCAGCTCTCCGGCTGCCCGGAGGTGCGCGCGTAGGTACCACCGCGCGGATCGGTGTTGCCGATGACGAGCTTGAGCGGCTGCGCAAGACCGTCGAGCTGCACCTCGACCCCCTTGGCGTCCTTGGCCGCGACGTCCTCGACGCCGAGCACGGCGTACTTGTCCTTGTTCGAGGTCTTCTGTTCGAGCCGCCTGGCGTCGGCGAGCTTGAGCAGGAACGCGCGCAACTTGCCGGTATCGACCGGATAGCCACCCTTCTGCGCCAGCGTCCAGCCATTCGCGCCGCGCTCGAGCGTCGCCAGCACCTTGCCCTCGGCGCCCGTCACGACGACCCTGTTCACATCATTGACGTGATCGCGCAAGGTGGGCACGAGCCATCCCGAGGCCTCGACCGTGTCGCTGCGCGGGCGGCTCGAATGATTCAGCGCGATCGCAGCGACGATCGCGAGGAGCGCGGCGATGACGAGTCCAATCAGCGTCTTCTGGTTCATGCGTGGGCTCCCTGCGCCGCGCGCCGACGCTGCCTGCGCCACCACGCAAACCCGAGCGCGGCAAACGTGACCAGCAGCGGCACCAGCACGATGTTGATGATCTTCAGGCGCGTGCCGAGCGATTCGATCTCGGCATCGAGCTGGCGACGCACCTGGCGCAATTCCTTGCGGATCTCGAGCTTGCGTGTCATGAACTTGTCCAGCTCGGCCTTCTGCTCGGTCGAGAGTATCTGCGCCTGCTCCTGGCTCTTTGCGCTCTGCAATTCGGTCAGCTTGCGCTCGGTGTCCGACAGCTCGCGCTGCAGGTCCTGCTCCTTGGCGCGGAAACGCTCGTCTGCATTGCGCTTGATCGCTTCGACCGTGGTGAACGGGCGCTGCGACGTGGCGCGGCCACGGATCGAGATAAGGTCGCTCGAGCCGGCGAGGTTGTCGAGCGCGTTGACGGCGAAATCACCGTTGTTCGCGAACGGATTCATGATCTGCTGGCCGAGGAACGCGCGCATCTGCACCCACATGCGGTCGCTCAGCAGGTCGGTGTCCGCGACCAGCACGATCTGGCCGTTCGCGTCCTTCGCTTCCTTCAGTGCGCCCGCGTCGGTGCGCTCCGGGAACGCGGTCTTGAACGTCCCGGAGAGGCGCGCGGCGATCACGAACGGCGAACCGGCGGACTTGTAGCCCTGCAGCAGGCTCGAAGGATCGCCGAGCATGCGCAGGCGATCACTCGGCACGCTCATCGCCTCCGAGGTCGTCTGCAACAGGGGCACCAGCTTCTCGTCCTTGGCATCCTTGGCCAGATCGAAGCTGCCAGCGGTCGACACGTTGATGGTGTCGAGATTCGTCGTCAGCACGTCGTCATGGTTCAGGTCGGCTGCGGTCAGCCCGAGGATGCCCGGATGGCGCACCGGCGCACTGCCCTCGGCGAGGCTGATAGGCAGGCCGCGCGCGCGATCGATCACGATCCGGTGCGGGTCGTACTCGACACCCCAGGCCTTGAACAGCTTTGCAAGGTCGGACGACTTGTCCGCCATCATGCCGGCCATCGGGTTGTTCGGGTCCGCACCGCTGTCGTCGAGCTCGGCGCTCGGATCGACGAATACGAGCAGGTGCCCGCCACGCAGCACGAACTGGTCGATCGCGAATTGCGCGTCGTCGGACAGTTGCTTCGGATGCACGACGATCAGCACGTCCATGTCCTTCTCGACCGCCTTCAGGGTCGCCGCGTCGACCGTCTTCATGTCGAACAGCTGCGACCACTGGCTGTAGACCGCCCATGGCTGGCGCATGCGCTGCGTCTGCGGGTCGAATCCGGCCGCGATCGGCAAGCCCGACAGCAGCCCGACCACCGGCTTCTTCGGCGTTTCCAGTTCGTGGATCAGCTTCGCGATGTCGTATTCGAGGAACGCTTCCTTGCCGGGGTCGAGGAACGGGATCGCGGCATGGCCATTGGTCGAATTGGTTCCGGCGAGACCGAGGAACACCTTGTCGCCGGCGGCCGAAACCGGGACCGACTGCATGCCAAGGCTGGTCGCGCGATCCTCGTCCTCGGAGAACGGCAGCGGATCAACGACCGAGAGGCGCAGCTTGCCGCCGGAGCGTGACGCCATCTCCTGCAGCATCTCGTGCACGGTCGTGAAGTAGGTGCGCAGCTGCGGCACGTCGGCGCTGCCCTTGTCGGAGAAGAACAAGGTCAGGTCGAGCGGCTCGTCGATCGATTTCAGGATGTTCTTCGTGCCGTCCGACAGCGTGTAGAGATGGTTCTGGGTGAGGTCGGCGCGCGCGCCGCGGAACGCCACGTTGACCAGCAACATGACGGCGACGAACAGCGCCGCGAGTACCGCCAATGCGGTGCCGGAGAGTGCCTTGCGATTGAGTTGCATCGTCTTCTTCTCCTCAGGCCGCTTTCTTCATGTCGATGACGACCGCTGTCGCGTACAGCCAGACCCCGATCATCAACACGAAATAAACGAGATCGCGCAGGTCGATGACGCCCTTGCTGATCGACGCGAAGTGGGTGAGGAAACTGAGTCCGGAAACCGCATCGGCCAGGCCCTGCCCGGCGATCGCGCGGATCGCATCGAGCACCAGCGGATAGCCGGCGAGCAGCAGCAGGAAGCAGATCACCACGGTCAGGATGAACGCGACGACCTGGTTGCGCGTCGACGCCGACAGGCACGAACCGATCGCGAGGAACGCCCCTGCCATCAGCAGGGAACCGAGATAACTCGCGAAGATGACGCCGTTGTCGGGACTGCCGAGGTAGTTCACCGTCAGCCATATCGGGAACGTCAACACCAGCGCGATCGCGATGAATGCCCACGCAGCGAGGAATTTGCCGAATACCGCCTGCCACATCGTGACCGGCAGGGTCAGCAGCAGTTCGATGGTGCCGCTCTTGCGCTCCTCGGCCCACAGGCGCATCGACACGGCCGGCACCAGGAACAGGTACAGCCACGGATGGAACGTGAAGAACGCCTGCAGGTCCGCCTGGCCACGCTCGTAGAAATTGCCGAGGTAGAACGTGAACGCGCCGGACAGCAGCAGGAAGATCACGATGAACACGTACGCCACCGGCGTCGAGAAATAGCTGCGCAGCTCGCGCTTGAAGATGGTGAGGGTGCCACTCATGTGCGTGCCTCCTTGCCCGCGCCCTGGGTGATCGTGCGGAACACTTCGTCGAGGCGGCCCGGCTCCAGCGCGAGTTCGCGCACGCTGACGTCCTGGGCCTTCAACGCGTCGCCGACTGCGACGAAGATCGACCGGCCCGGCTTCGGGAACGCGGTAATGCGGTTGTCCTGCGGATCGACCTCGATCGCGGCGATGTCGGCGACCCTCGCCAGCGCGTCCTTCGCCTGTTGCAGGTTCGCCGCGGTCAGCGAAACCGCCTGGTGGTAACGCGAGCGTGCTTCCAGCTCGGACGGCGTTGCATCGGCGAGCACGCGCCCGCCGGCGATGATGATCGCGCGCGTGCAGACCGCGTGCACTTCCTCGAGCAGGTGGGTCGAAATGATGATCGTCTTGTCGCGCGCCATCGAGTTGATCAGCGTGCGCACTTCCTGCTTCTGGTTCGGATCGAGGCCGTCGGTCGGCTCGTCGAGGATCAGCACCTTCGGATCGTGCAGGATCGCGCCGGCAAGGCCGACACGACGCTTGAAGCCCTTCGACAAGGTGTCGATCGGCTGCTCCAGCACGCGTTCCAGATGCAGGCGACCCACCGCGTCGTCGACGCGCTTCTCGCGCAGGTCGCCGGACAGCCCGCGCACGCTCGCGATGAAGTCGAGGAACTCGCGCACGCTCATTTCACCGTAGCTCGGCGCACCTTCAGGCAGGTAGCCGAGCACGCGCTTCGCTTCGAGCGGCTGCCGCTCGACGTCGAAGCCGGCAACGGTCGCGCTGCCGGATGTCGGGCTGAGGAAGCCGGCAACCATCTTCATCGTGGTCGACTTGCCGGCGCCATTCGGCCCGAGGAAGCCGAGCACCTGGCCGGGCTCGACCTTGAAACTGATCGCATCAACGGCGGTGAAACTGCCGTAGCGCTTGGTGAGTTGTCGGGTTTCGATCATCGTCTTCGCTGCACCCTGTTGACGGACATGGCGATCCACGCACCCACGAAGGCATGCGGGGACCAGAACCCCCAGTAGTTGGCGCTCCTGCGTCGGCCGACGACGTTCGCGAACGGGCAAGCCCGCCGGCATCGCAGCGACCCCGGACGCAGGGCGCGCGGAAAGATACCGCAAACGCCGCGGAAAGTTCCCGCTCAGTCGATCAGATCCGAACAAGGGGCCGGATAGCGCCGACCGGCGCGCAACGGGCGGAAGCAAGGCGCGTCGCGCACGAACGCGTCCGGTGCGTGCGGATCATGCCAACCCGGGATGCCCGCGAGTGGCAACGGACGCAACTCCTGCGGATCGGCGAGCAGCCGTCCGCTGCGGATCTGCGCGGCGACATGCGCTTCAGCCTCGCGCCAGCGGATCACGATCGCCGCGGGGCCAACCCGTGCCGCGAGTTCGACCGACGGCACGCGAACCACGAGGCACTTCGCCACCGGCATCCGGTGGCCATCCCAGACATGCTCGACCAGTGCGTGACCGAACACGCTGACCGCGATCGAACGACCCCACGCGCTGCGCTCCCGCACGAACAAGGCCGACCAATCGTGTGCATCCCAGATCGGCACCAATGCGTCGTCGGCCAGCCAGACGATGGCACCCGCCTCGTCGAAGTGGGTGAGCGCATATTGCCCGCGCGTGCGTTCGCGCGGACCGACCTCGGCAATGCCTGCGACCTGGCGCGCGTTCAACGCCCATTTGAGTTCCGGATGGCGCAACCACACGAGCGCGTTGAACACGTCGTGGACGCCCTGCTCGCGGGTCGCAAGGACGCCGCACGTGGCGATGCGCTCTTCATAGTGCAGTCCGTCCGCGAGCAGGGCGGGCGTCTGCGCGCGAAACGCGGGGCGCGCGATGCCGTCGCGCACCTGCATGCATTGGCGCCGCCCTTCCAGCTGGCCGAGATCGGGCAGCTCGCCGGATCCGACCCAGGCGCGCAACAGCGGATGTTCCACGGTTTCGCGGCCATCGGCGCGAGGCAACACGGCCGCACTCACGGATGCGCACCTGCGAAGCAGATCGAGATTCCGAAGCCCGCCTGCCAGTCGGTCGTCGCGCGATCGAGTGCACGCAGGAACGACGCATCGAGTTGCACCCTCGGCGTCAGCATCCACGTGACGCCACCGCCGGCCTCCCGCGCATGCAGGGCGCCGGTGCCGAAACCGCTTTCGATGTAACCACCGAGATGAGCATGCAGCGGAAAACCGTAGGCGACGGCGACGAGGTTGCCATTTCCGTCATCGGCCCAACGGCGATCTGCGTAAAGCGAGACGCTGCGCCCGTCGTCTGCCGTCCATGCCATCGAGGCACCAAGGTCATGCTCGTGCACGTGGCCGCCGATCGGCGCACGGCCTGCCGGCACGACGAAGGTCGCGAGCATCGCGAACGAGAACGCGCCGGAACTCCATGGCGCGACCTTCGCGCCGATCCGCGCGTCGCCACCGCCGCTGGCGACCGCGTGCGCGCCACTCGGCGCATGCACGTCGAGGCGACCCCAGCTGTCGGCGCCGAGCTGCAGCTCGATGCCGTCGGCAATCCACAATGAACCAGGCTGTCGGCCACGTACGCGGTCGAGCGCGTGCCCGACGTCCGATCCGTGCTCGCGTCGAACAGGCCCTGCTCCGCCGCGCAGCTCCCGCCGGGCAGCGTCGATGCAGCGAACGCGAGCCCGGGCCGGTCGAATGCCGGCACGTCGTCGTCGGCACGCGCGAACGCGCCGATGACGAGGAACGCGACTGCGACCATTGCCGGTACTCGTGGGTGCATGCGCCGCCGCTCTGCTCGCCAGTTGTCATCCTAGCGCGCCATCCGCGTCGACCGCTTGTCCTATGATGGGTGCCGGCGCCCGTCCACCCGGTCGATGACTTCCATGCCCGTCGCGTCGCAGGATCCGCTCTATGCCGCCGCCTACGCGGAACTGCATCGGCTGGCGCGCCGCGAGCGCCGACGCGTGGGTGCTCCCGCGACCATCAATACGACCGCGCTGGTGCACGAGGCATGGTTCAAGCTCGGGCGCAGCGAAGCAGGTGCGGAGGTCGAGCGCAGCGATTTCCTCGCGATCGCCGCGCACGCGATGCGCCAGGTGCTGGTCGACCATGCGCGGCGGGTGAATGCGCAAAAGCGCCGCCACGTCGCCGTAACGCTCGGCGAGGCGGAACATGAGCCGCCAGCATCAATCGCCCTGCTCGATCTCGATGCAGCGCTCAATGCACTTGAAGCGATCGATGAACGGCTCGCACGCATCGTCGAGCTGCACGTGTTCTGCGGGCTCGAATTCGCTGAAATCGCGGAATCCGAAGGCATTTCCGAGCGCAGCGTATTCCGCCTCTGGCGCACCGCGCGCGTGTTCCTCATGGACGCGCTCGCAGCATGAGCGCGCACCGCGCCGATTGGCCGCGCCTGCTCGATCTGTTCGAGGGCGTCGTCGACGCGCCTGCGACCGAACGTCGGCGCGCGCTCGACGAACTGGCCTCCCGCGAACCGCAGTTGCACGCCCGGCTGCTGCACCTGCTCGACCTTGACGGGTCGTCCGGCGACTTCGCCGGCGACGTGTCGCGCTGGCGCGATGCGCTGATCGCCGAAGACGTCGTCGACGATGACGTACCCGAGCGCATCGGACCCTGGCGCATCGTGCGCGAACTCGGTTGCGGTGGCATGGGCCGCGTCCACCTCGCCGAGCGTGCCGACGGCGCCTATGAACAACGCGTCGCGCTGAAGCAGGTGCGCGGCGAATTCACCAGCGACGCGGCGGTTGCGCGCTTCGTGGCCGAGCGGAACATCCTCGCGCGGCTCGACCATCCGTGCATCGCAGCGCTCGTCGACGGCGGCGTCGACGATGCGGGACGACCGTGGTTCGCGATGCAGTACGTCGACGGCGTGCCCCTGCCCGACTACTGCGCTGCGCACGCCAGCACGCTCGCGCAGCGCCTGCGCCTGTTTTGCGACATCTGCGATGCGGTCGCTTATGCGCATCGGCAATTGATCGTGCATTGCGACCTGAAGCCTTCCAACGTGCTGGTCGATGCAAGCGGCCAGCCGCGCCTGCTCGATTTCGGCATCGCGCGCCTGCTCGCCGACGAAGCCGCCGGCACGATGCCGACGCAACTGCGTGCGTTGACGCCGGCTTATGCCGCGCCCGAGCAACTCGCCGGCGAACCGGTCGGCATCGCCAGCGACGTCTACGCCCTCGGCGTGATGCTGCACGAGTTGCTCGTGGGCCAGCGCCCGTACGCGTCGACGGTCGATTCAGCCGCGGCGTTGGCCGTCGCGCATGCGAAGGGCGAACCGCCGCCGGCCTCGCGCACGGCCACGGCTACAGGCCCCGTGATGCCACGACGCCTGCGTGGCGACCTCGACCTTATCGTTGCGACTGCGCTGCGCCACGATCCGGCCCATCGCTACCCCGGCGCCGATGCGCTTGCCGACGACCTGCGACGCCACCTGGCCGGCTGGCCGCTTCGCGCGCAACGCGACAGCGTGCGCCATCGCCTGCGGAAATTCGTGGCTCGGCACCGCATCGCAGTGCCGCTTGCCCTGCTCGCCACGATTGCCTTGCTCGCAACGACATCGGTCGCGCTGCTGCAGTCACGCGATGCCCGGCGCCAGGCCGAGCGCGCGGAATCGGTGCGCAACTTCCTGCTCGACCTGTTCAGGCAGGCCGACCCGGATCGCAGCGGTGAAAGGCCGCTGACCGCGCGCGAATTGATCGATGCCGGTGCACAACGCGTGCAGCGAGGTCTCGGCAGCGATCCGGACACCCGCGTGGAATTGCTCGGCGTGGTGGGAAACCTGTATTCGTCCCTTGGCCAGGTCAGTGCCGCGGCCGACATCTACGAGGCGCGACTCGTCCAGGCACAGCAGTTGTACGCCGCGGGTGATCGACGCGAAGTGCTGGCACGGCTGGACCTGGCCCAGTCGGAAAGCGAACGCGACCACTTTGAACGCGCCCGGGAACTCGCGCAAGGCGCACTCGCCGAACTCGAACGAAGCGGCGGCAGCAACGACCTGTTGCGCGCGGATGCCTACGCGCGTCTCGGCTGGACCGAAAAGCTGGCGGGCCGCTACGAGCAGGCCGCCGATTGGCAGCAACGACGCATCGCCCTGCTTCGCATCGCCGCTCCAGGCAGTACGGAACTCGCCGGCGCGCTCGATAGCCTCGGTGCGGTACGGCACGCCCAGGGGCACTACGACGAATCGGCGCAAGCCTATCGGGAAGCCCTGCAGTTGGCCGAGGCGCATGCCGATTCCCCGCCTTCCCTGCTGCTCGGGATTCGCTACGACCTCGCCCTCGGCGAACACGAAGCCGGGCACTTCGAGCAGGCCGACCTGCTGTTCAAGCGCAATCTCGAATTCGCGCGCAACGTCTATGGCGAAGAACACCACACGGTTGCCGACCAGCTGTACCAGATCGGGCAGAACGCCCGCCAGAGTGGCCACGAAGCGGACAGCCTGCCCTGGTTGCGCCAGGCCTTGGCCATCTACGAGCGACTCGACGGTCCACGCCACAGTCGAGTAGCCACCGCCTTGACCACGCTTGCGCAAGCGCAGCTGCGCAGCGGCGAGCCGTCGCAGGCGGTCACGGGCTTGGAACGCGCGTATCGCATCTACCTCGACACGCTTGGCCCGAAGCATCTCTACACGGCGGTCGGCGAGACCGCGCTCGCGCAGGCGAAACTCGAGACCGGGGATGCGACCGGCGCCGAGGCGACGTTCCGCGATGCCCTCGCGAAGTACGCCGACGCCAATCCCGACCACATCTATGTCGAAGCCGTGCGCAAGGGCCTCGGCGAGGCGCTGCTTGCCCAGCATCGCCCGCACGAGGCCGAACCGCTCCTGCGCCTGGCCTATGCGCACGTATCGGCGAAGTTCGGAGGGGCGGACCAGCGCAGCGTCGGCATCGCGATCACGCTCGCGAAGTGCCTTCGCGCAATGGATCGCGCGCGCGAAGCCGGCGAGCTGCTTCAGACCACGCGCGCCGATGTCGAGCGGGGCGCGGATACGCCGACGCGCTCGCGCAATCTGGACAAGCTGAAAGCCGCACTGGATTCGCCGGGACGCGATTGACTATGGCAACACGTCCCCGAGGCCGTCACGGAAGATCACGTCGTTGGTGAGTACCCGCGCAATCGTCCAGTCCGCGATCGGTCCTTCACCGAGTATCTCGCCGTCGAGGTTGCCCGCTACGACGATGTGCCCGTGGTTGTCGAACGCAATCCCCGTGGCGGACTCCGCACCGACGAGCGCACTCGGAAAATCGAGGCTGAGGATCGCCAACCCGAGGCCATCGTTGCCGAAGCTGGCATCGCGGGAAAAGTCGGCGTTGAACCGGATCAGGCCCGTATCGGACGGTGCGTGCGCGGCATCGGTCGTCCCCGCCCAGCCTGCGACGACGAGTTTGCCGTCCGGCTGGCGCAGCATCGTGTTGATCGTGTTGTAGATGCCCGGAAAAGCGAGCGACTGGAAGTACGCGAAGGCGTCCTGGCGCGTGCTGGTTCCTGCACCCGTTACCTCCGCGAGCGCGTACGTGCTGGCGAGGCCCGGCGTGCCGCCGCCGAGCGCGCTGATGAAACGGTTCTCGCCGCCGATCACGACGCCGTAGCCGACCTGCTCGTATCCGCTGCCCGGGCGCGCGACCGCGGCGTTGCAGAAGTTGTCGCCCTCGTTGGTGCTGCCCGCCGGGAAGTCGATGTCGACCCGGCCGCTGCCGCCGCCGAAATTCGCATCAACCGAGAACTCCGCGTCGAACAGCGAGCGCCGCAGCGCGAAGACTCCGCAGTTGCGGTTGGAGAGGTCCGGATAGTTCGCATGCGTGACCGTGCCGACCAGGTAAAGCTCCTCGTGCGCGGGAATGAAGCAGCCCTGCCCGCACGACGTGCCCGGAATCTCCTCGCGCACGATCGCGCTGGCCCAGTCGTCAAGGCTGCCGCCGGCGTCGAACGCGGCACTGCGCGAATACAGGAATCCGCCGTCGGGGTCGAGCGCGAGCAGGTAGAAGTCCCGATCGGAGGCGTTCACCACGATCATGTTGCCCGCAGCGTACAACGTGCCGTCCGTGCTGATCGCGAGCGCCGACAACGCGGTGCGTGCATTGCCGAGGAAGAAGCTGTTGCTGCTGCCCCCGAACGAAATGTCGGCGTAGCCGGTCGGCGTGAGGCGCTGCATCCACGCGTAGTTGACGCCGGATTGGGTGATCGTGCCGCCCCAGACGATGCGCCCGTCACCGAGAACCTTGACGAACGCCGGACGGCAGTCGACCGAGCCGCCGTTGAAATTCTCCAGCACGGTGCCGTTCGAGGAAGGACCGAACGATGCGTCGGCCGCTCCATCCGGCCCCACCCGCAGCAGGGAGCAGGCGAACTGGCTGCCGCCGCCATAGGCGTTCCACGCACGACCGGCCACCAGGATTCGCCCATTCGCCTTCACGGCGACGGCCGCACTCTCGTCGCGGTCGGTGGACGGCGCGGCACCGCCGCGATCCCAGGCGTAATCCCACAAGCCGGGACGCCCGAACGAATACGTCGTATCGCTGAGCGGAGGATTGAACGACGGGTCGAGCGAGCCGTCGCTATTGGCGCCCGCGAGACCTATCCACGCCCCTGCGGCCCACACAAGGGAGTACCTCAGGACGTTGTTTGTCCGCTTCATCGCCAGCCTCCCGCTGCCTGCACCACGTACTGGATACGCAGGACTGCGGCGTGGACTGCCAGCGAACCATGGACGCGACGCTCAGATCGGGGTCGCCACTGCCAGGCGCCCGATCAGGTCGTGCTCGTCGGTGTGTATGATCTCGACCTCGACGAACTGGCCGGGCTTGAGCTTGTGCCCGTCATCGATGCGCACGATGCCATCGATCTCCGGCGCATCGGCTTTCGATCGCGCGATCGCGCCATCCTCGTCCACTTCGTCGACCAGCACCGTCTGGCGCGTACCAACCTTGCGCGCGAGGCGCGCCGCCGAGATATCCGCCTGCGTTTCCATGAAGCGCTCCAGGCGTTCTTCCTTGATCGCGTCGGGTACGGGATCCGGCAAGTCGTTCGCCCTCGCGCCATCGACCGGCGAGTAGGTGAATGCACCGACGCGATCCAGCTGCGCCTCGTGCAGGAACGCGAGCAGCTCCTCGAACTCGGCTTCGGTCTCGCCCGGAAAACCGACGATGAAGGTGCTGCGGATGGTCAGGTCCGGGCAGCCCTTGCGCCAGGCCTGCACGCGCGCGAGCACCTTGTCGACCGCACCGGGGCGCTTCATGAGTTTCAGGATGCGCGGGCTCGCGTGCTGGAACGGGATGTCGAGGTACGGCAGGATTTTCCCATCCGCCATCAGCGGGATCACGTCGTCGACATGCGGATACGGATAGACATAGTGCAGGCGCGTCCACACGCCCAGTTCCGCGAGGCCTTCGCACAGGCCATTCATGCGCGTCGCGCGCACCTTGCCGCGCCAATCGCGTTCGGCGTACTTGAGGTCTACGCCGTAGGCGCTGGTGTCCTGCGACACGACCAGCAATTCCTTGACGCCACCCTTGACCAGCTTCTCCGCCTCGACCAGCACCTCGTCGACCGGTCGCGAAACCAGGTCGCCGCGCATCGAAGGGATGATGCAGAACGTGCAGCGGTGGTTGCAGCCTTCGGAAATCTTCAGGTACGCGTAATGCTTCGGCGTCAGCTTGATCCCCTGCGGCGGCACCAGGTCGAGGAACGGGTCGTGCTTGGGCGGCAGTGCCGCATGCACCGCGTTCATCACGCTGGCGTAGTCCTGCGGTCCCGAGATCGACAGCACGTCCGGGTGCGCCTCGCGGATCACCTCGGCGCGCTTGCCGAGGCAGCCGGTGACGATGACCTTGCCATTCTCCTCCAGCGCCTCACCGATTGCGTCAAGCGATTCGGTCACCGCCGCGTCGATGAAGCCGCAGGTATTGACCACCACGACATCGGCGGAGTCGTAGTCGGGCACGATGTCATACCCTTCCACCCGCAACTGGGTCAGGATGCGTTCGGAGTCGACGAGGGCCTTCGGGCAGCCGAGGCTGACGAAACCGACCTTGGGATTGCGGCGTGACATGGATATCCGGCGGGTGACCTGCAACCGCCCATTTTATCCCTGAATCGGCGCGGGCGGCCATGTCGGCATGCGTCTGCGCCCAGTCGGTCGGTAAGAAGCGGCTGGCCCGCTCCTGCCAGGTCGGAAGCGCGCTTCCCTGCTAAGATCCATGCGGCGCCGCGCCACGCGGCCAGCTCTTGTACGGCCGGCGGGGGACGGGCCGCGCGATGCATCGAGGGTTGTTCCTGTCCGGCGGCCGGCTTGCAAAGCGGATGCTCGCAGTTTCATTGACCATCGCCACCGCGTTGATCGGACCCTACGCGGACGCGGTCGATTCCACCTTTCCACTTGCACGGCTCGCGGCCGGCAGCCGACATGCTGCGGCCAGCGTCGAAAGCGTGCTGGCCGACAATGCGACCTTGCTGCTCGCGCAGGCATTCGCCGGTACGGCGGCACGGCAGGCCTTGCTGAGGGCGGTCGGTTATTTCTCGCTCGCGCTCGATGTGCCGGAAGTCGCCGATCGCCAATGGACGAGCGCGCTGGAGATTGCCGCTCGGAACGGCGACTCCGCGGCGATGCTCGAACTCACCGAACTCGCGATGCAGACCTCGGTCGCGCTTGGCGACTACGAGCGCAGCAGCCGGCTTGCTGAACATCTGCGCACGCAGGCGCAGGCAAGTCACGAGCCGTCTACAGAAGGACAGGCGGAAAACGCGCTAGGCGTGATCGCGCGCAGGCGGGGCCAACTCGACCAGGCATTCAGCCACCAGCAACGGGCGGTCGCCCTGTTCAAACGGGCCAACGACGGCATCGGCGCCATGCGCGCACTGTCCGACCTCGGCACCGTCATGCGCGACCGCGGAGATTTCGCCGGCGCCCTGAAGGCACAGCTCGAGGCAACGGCGGAGCGCGAACGCTCCGGCGATCGCCTCGCCAACGTCTACCGGAACCTCGCCCTGCTGTATCGCGAGATAGAGGACATCTCGGCCTCGCGCACGTACTTCCAGCGCGCGCTGCAGGAAGCGTTGCGCGACGGCGTGCCTTCGACCTATGCATCGGTGACCGGCGCCTATGCCAGCCTGCTCAACGACGTCGACGAATACGATGCGGCGCAGAAGGCGGCGAACGAGGCACTGGCCATCGACACCGCGCTCGGCGATCGCCCGCACCAGGGTTTCGAGCACCTGGAAATCGGTCGCGCGCGAATCGGGCTCAAGGACACCACCAGCGCACTGCTCGAACTCGAACAGTCGCTCGCGATCGGACGCGAACTCGGCCAGCGCGAACTGGTCGCACGCTCGCTGCTGCACCTGACCGAGATCTCGCTCGGGCAGCATGACAAGGTGCGTGCGCGTGGCCTCCTCGACGAGGCGATCGCGGGCCTCGAAGCGACCCGCCTGCGGCCGCAACTGGCACAGGCGTACGCGCTGCGCGAGCAGCTC
Source organism: Dokdonella sp. (assembly GCF_044227025.1). GTDB lineage: Bacteria > Pseudomonadota > Gammaproteobacteria > Xanthomonadales > Rhodanobacteraceae > Dokdonella_A. The sequence continues at coordinate 551,691 of NZ_JBGAFX010000002.1, forward strand.
GCCCGCGCGGAACACGACGACACCGACGCACTGCGTTTCGCCCACAAGGCGGCGGTCGCGCGCGAGGAACTGATCGGAATCCGCGCCAGCCGCCAGCTCGCCGCGCTCGAAGTGGCGCACGCACGCTCCGACTCGGAGCAGCGCCTCGCCATGCTCGCCAAGGACAACGAATTGCAGTCGGCGCGACTGCAGGCGCAGTCGCTGCAGCGTCGTCTTGGCGGCATCGCACTCGCCGGACTGGTGCTCGCCCTCGTGGCGCTCATCTGGCGCTATCGCGGCATCCGCCGCCTCAACGATGCCCTCGGCGTGCGCAATGCCGAGATCGAGCGCCATCGCGCCGCGCTCGGCCATGCCAACGACGCGCTGCAGAAGCAGGCTGCCGACCTCTACCTGGCCGCAACGACCGACGCACTGACCGGCGTCCTCAATCGCAGCAGCCTGCTCGAACAGCTCGACCGATGCCTGCCGGAATGCGAAGCGGGTGCGAAACCACTTGCCGTCATGCTGATCGACTTCGACAACTTCAAGCAGATCAACGATCGCTGCGGCCACCTGTTCGGCGATCAGGTGCTGGTGGCCGGCGCGCGCGCGATGCGCGAACGGCTGTCCGACGAAGACCTGCTCGGCCGCTTCGGTGGCGAGGAGTTCATCGTGATCGCCTGCAATCGCGACCCGGAGCAGGTGCTCGCGTTGGCGGAGCGCCTGCGCGAGGACGTCGCCGCCCAGCTCGCATGGACCGCGCCCGAACTGCGTTCGATCGCGACGATCAGCATCGGCCTGACCTTCCTCGCCGACTTCGAACCGCCGACACGCTCGGCCGCCCTGCTCGAGGCCGCCGACCGCGCGCTCTACGACGCGAAACGCGACGGCCGCAATCGCGTGCGGCGGTACGCCGCGTAGCGCGTTGTGGTTGCCTTTCGCGAGAACCGAGCCGCATCCCTGCGCGTTCGTCCCGCATCCCTGCGGGCCGGTTACCTTCTCTTGCTTGTCCAAGAGAAGGTAACCCAAGAGAAGGACACCCCCGCGGCAACGCCCGCAGGGCATCCTGCCCTGCGGGTGCGTGAACGCCGGCCGAGGTTCGCCGATAGCGCATCCATGCGCTGACGGCGAACGCGCGCGCATCGTGCGCGCGCCCCTGCGGGCTTTTTCGTCCGCCGTTCACCGTTGCCGAAGGGGACCCCGGATAGAAGCGGCGCGCTCCTGCGCGCAGAAGCTTAGCAGCAGCAACGTTCACCTCGCGCACAGGCGTTCATACGGGCGAATAACCCCGCGGGCGCAGTGCGATCAATAGCCTGCGCTCGGACTCGCATATTCGTGCCGCGTCGCTTAGCCTTCGTCTTCCACGACGGAGCCGGAACCATGGGCCACGCAATCCAGCTCAACACCACGCGCCTGCATTGCATCGGCGCCTGGCTCGCGCGTCCCGAAGGCAAGGCGAAGGCCGGACTGGTAGTGGCGCAGGAAATCTTCGGCGTCAACGCGCACATGCGGGCGGTCGTCGATCGCTTCGCCGCGCACGGCTACGTCACGATCGCGCCGGCGTTCTTCGACCATGTCGAGACCGGTGTCGAGCTCGGCTACGACCAGGAAGGGTTCCGCCGCGGCCGCGAACTGGCTGGCGAAGTCGGGCTAGCTCGCGCGGTCGAGGACGTCGCCAGCGCCGCCGAAACGATCGCATCGGCGGGTCGCATCGGCTGCGTCGGTTACTGCTGGGGCGGCACCGTCGCCCTGCTTGCGGCCACGCGGCTCGGCTTGCCCTCGGTCAGCTACTACGGCGCGCGCAACGTGAATTTCCTGGGAGAGGCGCCGCGCGCCCCCTTGATGCTGCACTTCGGCGAGCGCGACGCATCGATCCCGGCCGAGGCGATCGACAAACAGCGCGCCGCATGGCCGCAGGCCGAGCTCCACGTCTACCCGAGCGGCCATGCCTTCGATCGCACGGTCGACCCGAACGCCTTCGACCCGTCCAGCGCCCACCTCGCGTTCGAGCGCACGCTGGCTTTCTTCGACCGCCACCTCGCGACGGAATCCGCATGAGTTTCCAGCTCGACCCGCGCCTTGCCGGCGATACCCACCTGATCGGCGAACTCGGCCTGTCGCGCCTGTTGCTGATGGACGACGCACGCTATCCGTGGCTGATCTTGGTGCCGCGCATCGCCGGCGCACGCGAGCTGTTCGATCTCGACGGCAGCGACCGCGCAACCCTGCTCGCCGAACTCGATACGGTCGGACGCGCCCTCGAAACGCTGCTGCGCCCGGACAAGTTCAACATCGCCGCGCTCGGCAACGTCGTGCCGCAACTGCACGTGCACGTGGTCGCCCGCTACAGCGCCGACGCCGCGTGGCCGCGGCCGGTGTGGGGGATCGGCGAACGCGTGCCGTACGAAGGCGGGGCGCTCGCGCGGCGCGTTGCCGAATTGCGCGAGGCACTGGCGACCGTGCTCGGCTGATGCCCGTGCGACCGGCCGACGCCGCACCGTCGTTCGAGCCGCTCGGCGAATCGACCCTGCTGGTGCGTTTCGGCTCATGCATCGATGCATCGCTCAACGCGCGCGTGCATGCGACCGTCGCCGCGTTGCGCGCGGCGGCGTTGCCGGGTGTCGGCGACATCGCGCCGGCGTACGCGAGCCTCGCCCTGCGCTATCACCCAGCAACATGGGCGGAGGGCGGCGCGAGTCCGTGGCGCAACCTCGCTGGTGCGGTCGGTGCGGTGCTCGCGCACGCGCCTGCTTTCGAAGAGGCGAACCCGCGCACGATCGTGATTCCCGTCCGCTATGGCGGTGAACATGGGCCCGACCTCGAGCCGCTCGCGTCGCTGCTTGGCCTTTCACCACGACAACTGGCCGAACGCCACGCGGGCGGCGAATACCGCGTCGCGATGCTCGGTTTCGCGCCGGGGTTTCCGTACCTGCTCGGCCTCGATCCCGCGCTGCACGCGCCGCGCCTGGCGAACCCGCGCGTGCGCGTGCCGCGCGGTTCGGTCGCAATCGGCGGCGCGCAGACCGGCATCTATCCATCCGAACTGCCGGGTGGCTGGCAGTTGATCGGGCGCACGCCGCTTGCATTGTTCGACGCCGCGCGCGAGCCCGCCTGCCTGCTCGCGGCTGGCGACGCGGTGCACTTCCGCGCGATCGACGAGATGGAATTCGCTGCGCTGGAGCAGGCGCCGCGATGAGCGTGCGTGTGCTGAAGCCGGGCTTGCTGACGACGATCCAGGATGGCGGGCGGCGCGGTTGCGCCGCTTCCGGCATCGGTAGCGCCGGCGCGATGGACGAGGTCGCACTGCGCCTCGCCAATGCGCTCGCCGGCAATCCGCCGGACGCCGCCGCACTCGAATTCTCCCTGCTCGGCCCGGTGCTGCAGTTCGAGCGTGCGGCGACCGTGGCACTGTGCGGTGCGGTGGTCGATGCGCGTATCGACGGCAATGCCGTGTCAGGCTGGAAGGCCTTGCACGTCGGCGCGGGCAGCACGCTGGATTGTTCGCGCATGCCGCACGGTGCCTACGCCAGCCTCGCATTCGCCGGCGGAATCAGCGTCCCGCGCGTGCTCGGCAGTGCATCGAGCGACGTCAATGCGGGGCTCGGTCCGCGCGCGCTGCGCAGCGGCGACCACATCGAACTCGATGCACCGAACCCGCCTGCCGGTGCGTCACGACGCCGCGGTCCCGCGTGGACGCTCGATCCGCGACCGTGGTTCGACGCCGATCGGGATCGACCGATCCGCCTGGTGCGCGGCAGCCACTTCGACGCGCTCGACGACGCCTCGCGCAGCGCGCTGTTCGAACAGGCATTCCGCGTGTCGGCGGAATCGAACCGCGTCGGCACGCGGCTCGATGGCCCGCGCCTCGCGCTCCACTCGCCGCTCGAACTCGTCAGCGAGGCGGTCGCACACGGCACCCTGCAGCTGCCGCCTGGTGGCCAGCCCATCGCGCTGATGGCCGAGCATCCGACCACCGGCGGCTATCCGCGCATCGGCCAGATCGCCGCGATCGACCTGCCGCGACTGGCGCAGCGACGGCCGGGCGACGCGGTGCGCTTGGAGGAAATCGGCATCGACGAGGCGCAAACGCGATATCTTCAGCGTGAGCGCGAACTCGCGCGCCTGTGCGAATCCATTGCGATGCGGCTGGCCCGATGAACCGGCAAATCGACCTCAACTGCGACCTCGGCGAATCGTTCGGCGCCTGGACCGTGGGCGCCGACGCGGCCGTGATGCCGTACATCAGCTCCGCCAACATCGCCTGCGGCTTCCACGCCGGCGATCCCGACACGATGCGTCGTACCGTCGATCTTGCGTTGCGGGCGAAGGTCGCGATCGGCGCGCACGTCTCGCTGCCGGATCTCGCCGGCTTTGGCCGGCGCGAGATGCGCGTGACGGCGAACGAGGCGCATGCGATGACGCTGTACCAGATCGGCGCGCTTGCCGCGTTCGTGCGTGCCGCAGGTTCGCACCTCGGCCACGTGAAACCCCACGGCGCGCTGTACAACATGGCCGCACGCGATGCGTCGCTCGCCAACGCGATCGCCAGCGCGGTGCACGCGTTCGATCCGTCGTTGCGCCTGGTCGGGCTCGCGGACAGCGAACTGCCGCGCGCGGGAACCCGCGCAGGCCTCGCCGTCGCGCACGAGGCGTTTGCCGACCGCCGCTACCAGGAAGACGGGTCGCTGACCCCGCGCACGCAAGCGGGTGCCGTGATCGACGACATCGACACCGCCATCGCGCAGGCACTCGCGATCGCACGCGGCGAGCCGGTGGCGACGCGCAGCGGTGGCGCACTCGTGCTGCGCGCCGACACGATCTGCGTGCATGGCGATCGCACCGACGCCGGCGAGTTCGCGCGTCGCCTGCATGTCGCCCTGCTCGCCGCCGACGTCGCCGTGGCGAGCCTGCCGACGGAGCGCGTCGCGTGAACTACTGGCCGTTGCTCGGCATCGCGGTCGTGGTCGCCGGATTCGTGGCGCGACGCAATCCGGCCCTCGTCGTCGTGATCGCCGGGATCGTCAGCGGCCTGGCCGCGAAAATGGGTCCGGCCGACCTGCTCGCCGTGCTCGGCAAGTCGTTCGTCGACAATCGCAACCTGCTGCTGGTCGTGCTGACCCTGCCGGTGATCGGGCTGCTCGAGCGCCACGGCCTGCGCGAGCACGCGCGCAAGTGGATTGATGGTTTCCGCGGTCTGACCCTTACTCGTTTCCTCGCCAGCTATCTCGCACTGCGCCAGGTGCTGTCGATGCTCGGTCTGCTCACGGTCGCCGGGCATGCGCAGACCGTGCGCCCACTGGTTGCGCCGATGAGCGAAGCCGCCGCCGAACGCAGCGTCGCAGACCTCGACACCGCGCAACGGGAACGCGTGCGCGCATTGGCCGCAGCGACCGACAACATCGGCCTGTTCTTCGGCGAGGACGTGTTCATCGCGCTCGGCGCGGTTCTGCTGATCCAGGGCTTCTACGCGCAGAACGGCATCGCACTCGAGCCGATCGCGATCGCCCTTTGGGCGCTTCCGACTGCGATCGCCGCCTTCGTCATCCACGTGGTACGCGTGGCGCTGTTCCAGCGCCGCCTCGGACGACGCAAGCAGGACCCCGCGCATGCTGAAGATTGAGGTCGGCTACTGGCTGGTCGGCGCGTTCCTGCTCGTCGCGGCGGGCATGAACCTGCGCGAGCGGCGCTGGTCGATGGGCCTGTTCTGGGGAATCCTCGCGATCGCATTCCTCGCCGGCGACGCGATCCTCGCGGCGCTCGCCGCCGGCTCGCGCTGGCCGGCGCAGGCGATGGGAGTGGGCGTCATCGCGCTCGGCGTGCTTGCCGCCGCCCGCGCCACCGCGCACGCGACGGAGCCGCCCGATGCCGTCGAACGGCGCCGCAGCGAATCGCTGCGCCTCGGCAACCGCCTGTTCCTGCCCGCACTCGCGATACCGCTGGCAACTTTGCTGATCGTGCTCGTCGCACCATGGCTGCACTGGCAATCGACACCGTTGCTTTACGAGAAGCATGCGAGCCTGATCGCGCTCGTGCTCGCCTGCGCAATCGCATTCGCCTACGCGCTGCGCGTCACCCGCGCAACGCCGGCGACCGGCATCGCCGAAGGGCGGCGCCTGCTCGATGCGCTGTCATGGGCGGTGCTGCTGCCGATGCTGCTCGCCACCCTCGGCAGCGTGTTCGCCGCGACCGGCGTCGGCGACGCAATCGCCTCGCTGGTCGCCGCTGTCATCCCGATCGACAACCGCCTGGCCTGCGTGCTCGCGTTCGCGCTCGGCATGGTGCTGTTCACCGTGATCATGGGCAACGCGTTCGCCGCGTTTCCGGTCATGATGGCCGGCATCGGCCTGCCGCTGCTGGTCTTGCGCCACGGCGCGCATCCGGCGGTCCTCGGCGCACTCGGCATGCTGACCGGCTATTGCGGCACCCTGCTCACGCCGATGGCGGCGAATTACAACATCGTGCCCGTGGTGCTGCTGGAACTCTCGGACACGTATGCGGTGATCCGCGCGCAGATCCCGACCGCGCTCGCGCTGCTGCTGTTCAACGTGGTGCTGATGGCGCTGCTGGTATTTCGCTGAGCCTGGACAAGAACGCGGGGATTTCGCGCGCATGAGCAATCCGTCCACCATCCTGCTGACCGGCTTTGAACCCTTTGGTGGCGAGTCGATCAACCCGTCGCAGGAAATCGTGCGCGCGCTCGACGGCACGATGATCCACGGTCATCGCATCGTCGGTGCGATCCTGCCGGTCGCGTTTACCGCGACCGTGCCGATGCTCGAAGAACTGCTCGATGCCAACCGGCCCGTACTCGTGCTCGCACTCGGCCAGGCGGGCGGACGCAGCGAGATCTCGCTCGAACGCGTCGCCGTCAATCTCATCGACGCGCGCATTGCCGACAACGACGGCCTTCAGCCGATCGACGCAGCGGTGGTCGAGGGCGCGCCGGGCGCATATTTCACCAGCTTGCCGGTCAAGGCGATCGCGCAACGCCTGCGCGAACTCGGCATTCCTGCCGCGCCGTCACTCAGCGCCGGCAGCTTCGTCTGCAACCAGGTGTTCTTCGCGCTTGCTCACCTGCTGGCGACGCGCCATCCGCTGGCACGCGGCGGCTTTGCGCACGTGCCGTGGCTGCCGCAACAGGCCGCGATGCACGCCGGGCAACCGAGCATGGCCTTGCAGACGATGATCGACGGCGTGCGCGCAGCGCTGGAGTGCGCGATCGGGACCCACAACGACCTGTCGGTCAGCGGCGGCACCACGCATTGACGACTATCTGCGCAGCGCGCTCCGGTGGCAGCACCGGCAGGTGCGATGCTCCTCGCTTCGATCCCGGAAGAACATCGCGGCCTCCGCCGCTCCCACAAGAGCGGCCGCAGCACAGGAGGTGCGATGCTCTTTGCTTCGATCCCGGGAAGCATCGCGGCTTCCGCCGCTCCCACAAAAAAGGGGTCGCACGGCAGGAGCGCCGGCGACGCTCAAGCCGATCAGCACCCAGCGCCTGTCTTTTCCGCCTTCGTGACCTCCAGGATCACGCTGCCGGTCGCGGCATACGGCAGCTTCACCTTCACCGCATCGGTCGAGTAGTAGAAACCGTACTGGGTTGGCGCCTTGACCGCCTCGCGTACTTCGGACTCGTACGATTTGCCAACCGCATCGGCCGCGGTGGCGATCGCCATGCGATGCACCTTGTCCAGCGGCACGCAGCCGAGCAGGCGCGACTTGCGGAACGGGCGGATGTCCAGATGCAGCGGCGTCACCTCGACCGGATCGCGCACCTCGTCGCCGTCGCCGTACACGTAGAGCAACGGCTTCAACACCGCGTGCCCGCGCCCGTTCGGATTGCGTCCGGCGATCACCTGCACGCGCACCGCGGCATGCTCAAGTTCTTCCGGCAATTCGACGATGCGGTAATGGCTTTCGCCTTTGGCGAACTTGCGCTCGGGCGCCTGGGCGTCGATGTCGATATGCACGCGCGTGCCGGGAACCAGCGGAACCGGTCCTTCGGTGGGCGCCCTGATCTCGGCAACCTCGGCCCGGGACGCGCCGAAAAGACGCTCCTTCCATTCACCGAAGGTCTCGCTGACGAAGCGAAGGGGGTTGGCTGCACTGCACTCGCCCGACACGAGCAAGGCGAGCGCGACGAAAAGGGTCTTGCGTGGAGTCATGATCACCTGGCGTTGGAAAGGACACAACGACGGTCGCCTCGGCGGACCGCAAGGACAAGCGAATTGCTCCTGCGCGGAGCATGCGCGCCCGGTCGCGCCACGTGAGCGCGGCGCGACCGGAAAGGCTCAGTTGCCGGCAGGCTTGTCGGTTGCTGCGGGCTGCTCGGCCGGCGCCGCGGGGGCGGCTGCGGCAGGCTGCTCCGTCGCGGCCGGCTGCTCGATCGGCGGCGGCGCCGGCTTGGTTTCCGGTTGCGGAATCTCCTTGAGATCGCCGCCGTCCTGCTCGAACGACTTCAGGCCGAGCGTCTTGGCTATGACGCCGATGATCTTGCGCTGCTCGTCCGTGCCACCGCGCTTGAGCACGATGCCGGTGATGTGTTCGTCGTCACGCAGGCCGCCCATGTAACCGTACAGCTCGGCCTTGCCCATGGTCGAGCCGTCGATCGAGTACTTGTCGCCGCTGACCGGCTTGACCATCGCGTTGCCGTCGCGGATGTCCGAACGCGCAAACGCGCTGCCCGCCGCCACGAAACCCGCCGCGAGCATGGCGGCGCGGATCATCATTGTCTTCACTGTAATCTCTCCGGGTATTGGGACACTGCCGTGCATTGCCGCCGCGTCGCCGCGCCGCTATTCCTTGGCCTGCGTGCGGATCTCCGAGATCTGGCCGTCCTTCTCCAGCACGAAGATCTGGAACTTCATCTCGTAGCCGATCCGCGCGAGCGCGAGGATGTGCTCCTTCTTGACCTTCTCCTTCTCGCCGCGCTTGAGGATCACGGTACCCATCGGCAGCTTCTGCTCCTGGCGGTAGCGGAATGCGCTCTTGAGATCCTCGATGGTCAGCGGTGCCCCTTCGAAATCGAACTGGGTGTCCTTCTCGGCGAGCAAGGTGACATCGAAGCTGGAAGGCACATTGGCCTGCTGCACCATGTCCGGACTGGTGGTGGCACGGCCACCACAAGCGGCCAGAAACCCGGCCAGCACCAGCAGCGCGCCGAAGCGCAGGGTCGATCCGATCGAAAAACTCCGCATGGTTCCACTGACTCCACGATTCTGCGAGAAGTTCAAGCGTATCACCCCGCGCGCTTGCCCGCCTTCGCTCCCCTCTCCAACGCACGCGGATCGGGGTGGAGTGTCAAGGTGCGGCCGCCGATGCCACGGGCTGGACGGCCGGAGAGGGGCCGGCGCAATCGCCGCGATCCGCCTGCGCTACGCGTGCGGCAGCGTGACGCCCGTCTGGCCCATGTACTTGCCGCCACGGTCCTTGTAGCTGGTCTCGCATTCCTCGTCGGATTCGAGGAACAGCATCTGCGCGACACCCTCGTTGGCGTAGATGCGCGCCGGCAGCGGCGTGGTGTTGGAGAATTCCAGCGTGACGTGGCCTTCCCATTCCGGCTCCAGCGGCGTCACGTTGACGATGATGCCGCAGCGCGCGTACGTGCTCTTCCCGAGGCAGATCGTGAGCACCTTGCGCGGGATGCGGAAGTACTCGACCGTGCGCGCGAGCGCGAACGAGTTCGGCGGGATGATGCAGACGTCGGACTTGATGTCGACGAAGCTGCGCTCGTCGAAATTCTTCGGATCGACGATGGTCGAGTTGATGTTCGTGAACACCTTGAACTCGTCCGCGCAGCGCACGTCGTAGCCGTAGCTGGAGGTGCCGTACGAGACCAGCCGGTTGCCGCCGCTCTGGCGTACCTGGCCGGCTTCGAACGGTTCGATCATGCCGTGCTGCTCCGCCATGCGGCGGATCCACTTGTCGCTCTTGATGGTCATGGGAAAGCCGGGGTTGGGGATTGGGGATTCGAAGAGGCCGGGATTTAGGATTCGGGATCGGAGATTCGGAAATGCGCGTCAGCGCGGCGAGTCGCGGAGGCGAACGAAGCCGGTCTCTCGAATCCCGAACCTCGAATCCCCAATCGCAGCTTCACGTATTCGTCACCACGATTTTCGGGAATGCGATCGACTTGTTGCGCGCACGCAGGGACAACCGGCCGGCGGCATTGCGCGCGATCTCGCGATAGCGAGCGGCGAGGTCCGATTCCGGCATCGCGACCACCGTCGGCGTGCCACCGTCGGCCTGTTCGCGGATGCGGATGTCGAGCGGCAGGCTGCCGAGCAGTGGTACGCCGTACTGCGCCGCCATGCGCGCGCCGCCGCCCTCGCCGAATACGTGTTCCTCGTGGCCGCAGTTCGTGCAGACGTGCGTCGCCATGTTCTCGACGATGCCGAGCACCGGCACGTTGACCTTGTCGAACATCTTGAGCGCCTTCTTCGCGTCGAGCAGCGCGATGTCCTGCGGCGTCGTCACGATGATCGCGCCCGAGACCGGGATCTTCTGGCACAGCGTGAGCTGGATGTCGCCGGTGCCCGGCGGCAGGTCGATGACGAGGTAGTCGAGGTCGGACCAGTTGGTCTCGCCGAGCATCTGCGTCAGCGCCTGCGTCGCCATCGGCCCGCGCCAGATCATCGCGGTGTCTTCCTCGATCATCAGGCCGATCGACATCGCCTGGATGCCGTGCGCGTGCTTGGGCTCGATTCGCTTGCCGTCCTTGGTGTCCGGCTTGCCGGTGAGCCCGAGCATGCGCACCTGGCTCGGGCCGTGGATGTCCGCGTCGAGCAGGCCGACGCTGGCGCCTTCCGCCTTCAGTGCGAGCGCGAGGTTCGCCGCGACCGTCGACTTGCCGACGCCGCCCTTGCCCGAAGCGACCGCGATGACGTTCTTCACGCCGGGCAGCGGCGTCAGTCCCTGCTGTACTTCGTGCGCAGTGACGCGGCAGGCGACCCCAACGCTCGCATTCGCGATCGCCGGGTCGGCCTGCAACGCCCCCTTGATTTCGGCCGACAACGGGGCCTGGTACGACAACGCCGGATAGCCGAGCAGGATGTCGACCGAGACGTCGCTGCCGGATACGCCGACGCCACGCAATGCGCCGCTCGCGACGAGGTCCTTGCCGGTATGCGGATCGACGATGCCGGCGAGGATCTGCCGGGCCCGTGCTTCCAGGGATTCGCTCATGCGGGAGGGGTGCTGCAAGGGAAACGCCCATTATGCCAGTGCGTCCGCTGCGGCGCGCCTTGACGGCCCCGCGACCACACGGCACCGTGCGGTGGCACCGTCCTCACACCTCCGGAGACCGCGTCATGTCCTACCGCACGCCTGCCCTGCTCGCCCTCGCCCTGCTCGCCGGCGCCCCTGCATTCGCCGCCGAGATGACCCCGGTCGGCACCTGGACCACCATCGACGACGCCACCGGCAAGCCGAAATCCATCGTGCAGATCACCGAGTCCGGTGGCAAGCTCGAAGGCAAGGTGCTCGAAGTGCTGCAATCCGAGCAAGGCCCGCACCCGGTTTGCAAGGAATGCACCGGCGAGCGCAAGGACCAGCCGGTCGAAGGCATGGTCATCATCTGGGGCGTCGAGAAGGACGGCGACGTGTGGGACGGCGGCAAGATCCTCGACCCGAAGAACGGCAAGACCTACAAGGTCAAGCTGACCATGATGGACGGCGGCAGCAAGCTCGACGTGCACGGCTACATCGGCTTCGCGCTGCTGGGTCGCTCGCAGGTGTGGGAGCGCAAGTCGCCCTGACCGAAAACCGCCCGAGGCGTTGAGGCGAGTCGATCGGTCGAAGACTGATACCCTGTGGGAGCGGCGGGAGCCGCGATGCCCTTGTCCATCCGGGCAAGGCACCGCGGCTTGCGCCGCTCCAGCCAAAGCCTCCATCCCGGCGACTTTCAGCCGCACCAGCGGCTTCGGCCTCGCTGCTTTCTTTCACCTATTTCGCCGCGCAACAATCATGGTCTATGTCGCCGGTTTCATCACGCTCGGCTTCGGCGCCCTGCTGATCATCGGCGCGAAGCGAAACTGGAGCATCCTCGTCGACCCGCCGAAGACCGCGGCGCTGTTCTATTCGCAAAGCCTGCTCCGATTGCTTTTCGATCTCGATCCGCCAGCGATGAAGTGGCTGACGATCTTTCAGGGCACGGTGTTGATCATCGTGGCGACGATCATCATGTTTGCTCATGCCGTAGCATAGTCAGACAGCAGATTTGAAATGGTGCGTACGGCATTCGGCTCGGGCCGAATGACGCCGAGCAGTGTGCTGCGGTCGGAGCCCCTTCCACCAGCGACGCACCCGCGCATCTCGCGCTCGCGCACACGAGTTAAGGGCTCGCAGGCATTTCGTGGCCAAGCATCAAGATCGCCCGCTCGCCGTTCCCGCAACCCCATCGACGTCTGCTCCGGTGCGACCGCTGCCCGCACGCGGCCATCGCCGGACGCCAAATCTCGATCTTTCGATGAACCCGCATATTGGTCAGCGAAACCTCGGCGCCTGAGCGGATTTCAATCACGCGAGCAATTCCCCAGGTTCCGCGCTTGTCCTTCGACAGGACCCGATGTTCGGTAACGTACAGACCGATCTCCCCGCTCCATCCATGCTTGCGCAAAGCCCATTGACGTTGAGCGTCGAGTTCATTGGCCATCTCTCCCACCTCAAGGAATCGGCCATGTCTGTCGCCAACGCCACCCCACATGCAGTCCCCGGCTCGCCAGCACCATCCGCGTCGCGCAGCCGCATCCGGCTGTGGCATGTGGGTGTCGGGAGCCTTCTTGCGCTGGCATCTTCTCTGCCTGCAACGGCGCAGTCACCGCCGGATCTTGGAACTGCGGCTCCCTATGCGCTGCTCGGCACCAACGTTGTCGCAACGTCCGGTACCGTAACGTGCACCGATACCGGCCCCGGAACCGCCATCAATGGCAATGTCGGTACGACCTTCAACACGATCACCAACAACGGCTGCACGATCACCGGCGCGGTCGACGCGCCGGTGTCCGCGACGGTGGTGGCCGACTTCAATGCCGCCTATTCCGGGATTGACGCGACCAACGTCTGCACCGGCGTGATCCCGACCGTCACCTCGACACTGGCGCCGGGCGTCTATTGTTCGGCTGCCGGAACCACGCTTGGCGCGGGCGTCATCCTGACGCTCGATGGCAGCGCGAATGATGTTTGGGTGTTCCGGGTCGGTACCGGCGGCCTCGGTGCTCTGACCCTTACCAGTGCGCAAGTGGTGATGGCGAACTCCGCCAATGCCTGCAACGTATTCTGGAAGACCGCCGAGGCGGCCACGCTGACCGATTCGGACTTCGTCGGCACCATCCTCTCCGGCGCTGCCATCTCGATGAGCAACGGCAGCTGGCTCGGCCGCGGCCTGGCGATGACCGACGTGACGATCACCGACGCCGCGCCACTGACATTTGCCGGATGCGCAGCGCCGGCCTCGGTCACCGTGCGCAAGGACTTCAGCGACAACAGTCCGGCGGCCGTTTTGATCGGACTGAGCTGCACGTCCGGGACTGTCGATGCGACGCCGTTGAATGCTTCCGAAGGCGCGCCCGCAATGTTCACGGTAAGCGGAGCAGATCCTGTCGGCACCACCTGTATGGCGACGGAAACGGTGCCCTCGGGCTACGTCGCAGATGAGGCGGACTGCGCGGCTGTTGCGCTGGGCGGAAGCTGCACCATTACCAATACCGTCAATCTCGGTGCCAACACGATCACGGTCAACAAGGACTTCATTCCGAACAGCACGGCGGCGGTGCTGGTTTCGCTTGCGTGCACCTCCGGGGCGGTGACGAGCACGCCGCTTCCTGCGTCGGAGGCGGCCCCCGCGATATTCAACGTGACGGGCGCAACCCCCGGCGCAACCTGCGCGGCTACCGAGGCCGTGCCGGCAGGCTATGTTGCGGATCAGGCCGGCTGCGCCAGCGTCGCCCTGGATGGCAGTTGCACCATCACCAATTCGCTCGTGGCAGGCGCACCCCATCCGGCTCCCGCAAATTCGACATGGGCTCTGCTGCTGCTTGCGGGCTTGCTCGTGCTGCTCGGCGGAACCGCCTTCCGCATGGCGACGCGCAAAGCGAAACCGGGAAACGGTCATTTGTCCGGTTGAACCTGACGCATCCCCCAGCGACACCGGGACCATCATTTCCCACGCCATCAGCAAGCGCAGCCGCCGGATCGTTTTTCGACCGGTGACTGTCGATGGCCGGTGCTAGCATGGGCCGATGTGCTACTCCGCCCAAATCGAAGCCGACTATCGCAAGTACGTAAAGCGCTACGGCGCCGATATCGACATCGGCCAGTTCGTGCGCCTGTATTGGGACCGCAGCCAGGGCGCGAAGGTGAAGATCCCGAAGGCACTCGATGCCGCTTTCGCGCAACCGGACATCCCGGACGGGCAGCGCATCCGCACGATGATCGAGCACCACGACGCCGAGCAGGCAGCGAAGCTGCAGACCGAGCTGTTCAAGCAGAAGAAGCGCCTCGCCGATGCCGAGCGCGCGCTGCTGACGAGGACCACGAAGAAGGCGCAGGAAGACCGGCGCATCGCGACGGGCAAGATCGCATGGACGCTCGGCAAGCTGTCCGACCTCAAGCGCACCGAACGGGTCGACGAGGACTCGCGCATCTTCCCCGGCTGGTATGCGCCCGTGATGGTGATGGAGGGTGGCCGCCGCGTCGTGAAGCCGATGCGCTACCAGTGCCGGCCAGCAGGCAAGCCGGCCTCCAATGATGTGAAGTTCCCCGGCACCTACAACGCACGTCGTGACAATCTGGAAGGATTCTGGAAGGGCCAGTTTGGCTTCTCGCACGGCGTCATGGTCGCGAGCGCGTTCTACGAGAACGTGGCCCGACACACGATGGAGCATCGCGACCTGGCGCCGGGCGAGAAGGAGGAGAACGTCATCCTCGAATTCCGGCCGCAGCCGCACCAGGAAATGCTCGTCGCGTGCCTGTGGTCGCATTGGACCGGGCCCGGCGAGGATCTGTTGTCCTTCGCCGCGATCACGGACGAGCCTCCGCCGGAAGTCGCCGCAGCCGGCCATGATCGCTGCATCATTCCGATCAAGGCAGGGAACCTCGACGCCTGGCTACGTCCCGATCCGCGCAACCTCGCAGCGCTCTACGCCATCCTCGATGACCGCGAACGGCCGTACTACGAGCACCGCATGGCCGCCTGACTGTGCGAAACAAGGCATCGCGGCCGAAGCCGGTCCTGCAAGGTGGAATGCATCGCGGCTTCCGCCGCTCCCACAGGGGTCGTCAGTCCCCCGTCGAACGAGGGTGAAGCCGCGCCTTCTTGGCCGGAGCATCGCGGCTTCCGCCGCTCCCACGCACAGGGGTCGATAGTCCCCTCCAGCGAACGATACGGGTCACGGATGGCCGATCCCGGCGCACAATCCCGTATGTGGGAGTGTCCCGATGACTGCGAGGCCGCCATGCCTGTCCGACACCTGTTTGCTGCCGCCTTTCTCGCCTGCATGGCGATGGCCCCCATCCACGTGCACGCCCTGACCGTCTACGACGACGCGCTGCAGAACGGCTTCGGCGACTGGTCGTACGGGGGTGGCAGCAACTTCGCCAACACCACGCCGGTACACGCTGGCACGAAGTCGATCTCGTTCACCGGCAACGCCTTCAACGCGATCTCGCTCACCCGTGAATCCGGACAGATCTCCACCAACGACTACCCCGTCCTGCATTTCTGGATCCACGGCGGCAGCAGCGGCAACCAGGCGCTGACGCTGATGGTGCAGAAGGACTGCAGCACCAGCTGCGTGCAGGTCGCGGCGGCGAACCTCAATACCTTCATCGCCGGCGGTGCACCCGGCGCGAACGCGTGGCGCGAAGTGACGGTGCCGATCACCGAGGCGCCGCTGTCGTACTCGGGCGACTACGACCGCTTCGACATCCAGAGCAATTCGGCGGGCGCGCAGGCGACAGTGTATCTCGACGACATCGCACTGCAGCCGGGCACGACCGTCGTCGATCCGATCTTCGGCAACGGTTTCGAGGGATCGACGCCAGCCGCGAACGGCCTGATCGAGGAACACGACGTCACCGTCGCCTCGATGGTCAGCGATCGCTTCACGTGGCGCGATTCGGCGAACAAGCCACGCGTTGCCGTGCTCGCGCACAACGACGGGCAGAACGGTCCGGTCGCGCCGGGTGGCTATCCGAACCGCGGCGGCGCGCTGCGCGAGTTCCGCTACCAGATGCCGGACAATTCCACGCGCGTCGCGGGCGTCACCAACTACGGCAACGGTGGCCAGGGCGGGTTCGGCTACGTCGTCTCGCATTCGGCGTGGCCGAGCGACGGCGGCGGTTGCAACGGCGACGACTCGCCGCTCGGCTACGGCACGCCGGGTGCGTACCAGCGCGTGTTCGAAGGCCGCCATCACGCGGTCTTCCGCTTCACGCAGAACTACCCGCGCCATTGCAGTTCGGCGCCGGGCGGCGCGAGCACGGTGCTGCCGGTCACCATCGAGTGGACCTTCTCGACCGGTCGCGACAATCCGCTGTGGTCGGTCACCTACGACATGAGCGCGCTCGGGGCGAACTACCTGTTCGACGATTCGCGCGCGCCGTACGGCGAACTCAACATCGACGGGGCCGGCGCGACCGACATCAGCGGCGTCGCCTGGGGCGACCGCTGGCAGTTCACCAGCACGAGCGCGCCGGTGCAGCTCGACAGTTCGTGGACATGGAACACGCCGAATACGGTGCCCTACGTGAAGCTCTGGGTCGCGTCGACGAACGCGACGATGGGCCTGGTGCAAAGCCAGACCATGACGCAACAGGACGCCGGCGCACGCAACGAGTTCTATCACGACGTCACCGCATACTGGAACCACACCAGCGCGCAGGGCAATGCCGGCGACGGCTACGCCATGCCGTGGCAGGACAGCTGGCCGTACCAGGCGAATTCGTACTCGATCGACGTCGGCGCACCGAACAACAACGCGCGCCTGACCTGGGGTACCTCGTACGGCTTCCTCGGCCAGACGAGCTACAGCGTGCACGATGGCGTCGTCGCGAACGCTTCGGGTTATCCGAAGAAGAGCTACGCAGTCTACGTCGTGCTCGGCCCGCACACCGCCGGACCGGTCGAAGCGCAGCGCGGCGAAGTCGAGACGATCCAGACGCTCGCGCTGACCGCCACCGTCGGCAGCGTCGCGACGACCGGCCCCGCCGGGCCCGCGCGCGTCGACACGATCACCTACACGCCGGCCGGATACGATCCCGTGCGCGGTGCATTGACGTTCGCCGCCGCCGGCAATGCACTCGACGCCAACATCGCCGTCGGCGCGGGCACGCTCAAGCACCCGTTGCTCATCGTGCGCGGCACGACCGCGTATCCGTCGACGGTGATACTCAACGGCGTGACGCTGACCGCGGATCTCGACTACTTCCCGTCACTGCGCGCGGGCGCAAACGAACTGTGGCTGACGTTGAACCGCGATCTGTCGGGCGCGTCGAACCATGTGCAGGTGCAGCCGTAGGGGCGGGCCGCGCTACTGTCAATGCATCGCTGCTGTTTGTGGGAGCGATGGAAGTCGCGATGCTCCTCTGCCGGCTTTCGCGTGAAACCGAGCATCGCGGCATCACGGCATCGGGCATGCCCACACAAGGGGCCAAACCACACCGCCGTCGAAATGATCGCCAAACACCACATCGTCCACGAACGGGCCGTTTTCGAAAGTCGTCGTCAAGTCGAACTCTCCGCGCAGCGCCGGCACCGCGTGCTCGCAATGCTGTTCGAACGTCGCATGCATACGCGTCGGCACGCCGTCGATCCGGTCGCGTGCGAACTCGAGCACGGTGAAGCTGCCGTCAAGTTCGTTGCAACCCCGACCATCGTAGGAAAAATTCAGGCCCGCATGCCCGGTCGACTGGAAACCGTCGCGCTGAGCATCGGTGTACGTGCCGACGACGAGCGGCGACGTGTCTGGAGCCGAAATGCTGAAGAGCCAGTACGGAATGATGAATGCGCTGCTGGAAGCGCCGAATTGCGTTCCGGACGATCCCGCGCGCAACGACGCATCGTCGAAATCGATGCTGGCTTCCTGCCCGTCTCCGACGAAGTCACCGTCGTCGCTGGCGAAATGCAGCATGCCCTGCGTGCTGAACACAGGCTCCATCAGCGGCGTGTCGAACGGCACATCCGAGCGGTAACGCAGCTTGCCGAACGTCGCGGCACGCGGATCTTCGCACTGCTGGACGAAGTCGACCGCCAGCGACGTGACGTTCTGCGCACCGTCGGTCTCGAATGACAACAGCCTGAAGCGTGCCGAGGACTGGTTGCATTCGGTTCCGTTCAGTCCGTTCAAGGTGAAAACCAGCGATGCACGGCCCGCATCGACGAATGACGACTTGGCGCGCTCGTAGCACGCCGGGAGCAATGGACTCGACGGCGTCCCATGCAGTTCGATCCGCCACTGTGGCGTACCGGAATATGCGAGGTTCATCGAACCACCAACAGCTTGGGACCCAGAGAAATCCGTATCGCTCTCCGAGTAGGCCTGATCGATCAGTGTCTGACCTGCCTCGATCACCTGCAGGCGGGTCGCACCCTGAGCATGCAAGCACCCGATACTTGCCAGGGCAACCCATGCCCGCATCGATTTCTTCATCACGTATCCTGTCCTCAGAGTGGCGCCAGGAGCTGCGGCTCCTCGCGTGGACGCGGTTGGATCATACTGCACGCACCTGGACGGAGACCGACAAGATGCCCTTGAACCGCGTCGACAAACGCCGTGCAGGCGGCTGGTTCGTGTCCCTGTTTGCGATCGTGCTGATGCTCGTCGGACTCGTGTTGCTCGCCGGCGGAGTGATGCTCGTGCGTCTCGGTGGCTCGTGGTACTACGTCCTGGCCGGCGCGCTGCTGGTCGTTTCGGGCGGGCTGATCCATCGACGCCGCTTCGCCGGCATCGGGTTGTTCGCGCTCGGCTTCCTTGGTACGGCGGTCTGGGCGTACCGGGAAGTCGGCACCCAGTTCTGGCCTCTGGTGCCGCGCCTGTCGCCGTGGATCGTGCTCGGCATCGTCGCCGCGATGATCGCGCCCTCACTGCGCAAGCGCGTGCGCGCGCTGAGCTGGCTGACCGCGCTCGCGCTGCTCGCGGTCGGCGCGACCGGCTTCATGGCGATGTTCGACGAGCACGGTGTGATCGAAGCGACGCGACCGCTCGCGCAGGCTGTCGCACCCGACTCGCAGGCGCAGCGCAGCGAGCGCTGGCAGTACTACGGGCGCACGCTCGACGGCCATCGCTTCGCGCCGTTCGACCAGATCGACAGGCAGAATGTCGGCGCGTTGCAGGTCGCATGGACGTTCCGCACCGGCGACATCCCGGGCAAGGGAGCGGAGGACCAGACCACGCCGACCCAGATTGGCGACAGCGTGTACGTCTGCACGCCCTACCAGAAGGTGTTCGCGCTCGATGCCGACACCGGCCAGGAGCGCTGGCGCTACGACCCGAAGTCGCCCGACAGCAAGGTGTGGAACCGCTGCCGTGGCGTCGCGTACTACGATGCCGCAGCCTTCGCGCAGGCGCATCCCGACGACGTGGCCGCGCAGGCAGCCGGCACGGCCGCGTGCGCGCAGCGCCTGTTCCTCGGCACCACCGATGCGCGCCTGATCGCGCTCGACAGCGCGACCGGCCAGCCGTGCGCGGGGTTCGGCACCGCGGGCACGGTCGACCTCAAGGTCGGCATGGGACTGGTGCAACCGTTCTATTACATGACGACGTCGGAAAACACCGTCATCGGCAATCGCATCCTCGTCGGTGGCTGGGTGCAGGACGGTGCGTCGGTGGATGAACCGTCCGGCGTGATCCGCGCGTTCAGCGCCGACACGGGCGAGCTGCTGTGGGCGTGGGACCCGGGCAACCCGCAAACCACGCTGCTGCCTGCAGCGGGCGAGTCGTATTCGCGCACGACGCCGAACATGTGGTCGACGCCGTCGTACGACGAAAAGCTCGACTGGGCGTTCCTGCCGATGGGCGGGCAGACACCGGACTTCTTCGGCGGTCATCGTCGCCCGTCGAGCGACGAGTTCGGTTCGAGCGTGGTCGCGATCGACATGAAGACCGGCAAGGTGCAGTGGCATTACCAGACCACGCACCACGACCTGTGGGACTACGACGTGCCGTCGCAGCCGGCCCTCGTCGACATGCCGGACGCGGGCGGCAAGGTCGTCCCGGCGGTCGTGCAGCTGACCAAGCGCGGGCAGATCTTCGCGCTCGACCGCGCGACCGGCCAACCGATCACGGAAGTCGTCGAGAAGCCTGCGCCGACCGACGTGGTGAAGGACGATCGCGTTTCGCCGACGCAGCCCTACTCGGTCGGCATGCCGCAGATCGGCAACGCGCCGCTGACCGAGGCGGACATGTGGGGTGCGACGTTCTTCGACCAGCTCTGGTGCCGCATCGAGTTCCGGCGCATGCGCTACGACGGCGAATTCACGCTCGCGAGCGAAGACCACGTGAACCTGCAATTCCCCGGCAACTACGGCGGCTTCAACTGGGGCAGCGCCGCGGTCGACGCACAGAACGACATCCTCTACGCCGGCAGCATGCGCATGCCGCTGTGGGGGCAGTACATCCCGCGCGCCGTCGCGGACGATCCGAACGCGCCCGGCGGCCATGACGGCCTGCACGTGATGGCGGGCACGCCGTACGGATACCGCAAGGGCATGTTCATGTCGCCGCTCGGCGTGCCGTGCCACGCACCGCCGTACGGACAGCTCACCGCAGTTGACCTGAAGAACCACACGATCCTCTGGCAGAAGCCGATGGGTACCGTCGCCGACACCGTGCTGCCGTTCGGCATCAAGGCGAAGCTGCCGTTCGCGATCGGCATGCCGGTCATGGGCGGCCCGGTCGCCACCGCAGGCGGGCTCGTGTTCTTCGCCGGAACCTACGACTACTACCTGCGCGCGATCGACAGCGCGACCGGCAAGGAAGTGTGGAAAGGCCGGTTGCCGGTCGGCGCGCAGGCGACGCCGATGACCTACATGTCGCCGAAGACCGGCCGCCAGTTCGTCGTGATCGCCGCGGGCGGCGCGCGCCAGTCACCGGATCGCGGCGACTACATCGTTGCGTTCGCGTTGCCGGATGGTGCGGCGGCTCCGACGAAGTAGGACGGTGGTGTTCCCCCTCGCCCGCTTGCGGAAGAGGGTCGGGGTGAGGGAAGCGGAGCGCGGCGCTGGTTCCCCTCACCCGCCGCGCTGCGCGCGTCGGCGTCTCCCGCAAGCGGGAGAGGCCGACGCCTGAAAGCGGATGGCCGGCCTGCGTCACACGCTGCTCGGCACCTATAGGGGCATCGGCGCACTCCGCGGCGCCAGCACGTGCTCATGCCATAATTCCGCTTTGCAGCAACGAACGGACACCGCGACGCAATGACTGCGCCGAAGACCCCCGCGACGAAGACGATCCTCGTCACCCACGCCCTGCCCTACGCGAACGGCCCGCTGCACATCGGCCACCTGCTCGGCTACATCCAGTCCGACATCTGGGTGCGGGCGCGACGCATGGCTGGCGACACGGTGCATTTCGTCGCCGCCGACGACGTGCACGGCACGCCGATCATGCTCGCTGCCGAAAAGGCGGGCATGACGCCGGAAGCGTTCATCGCCGGCATCTACGACGGGCACGTGCGCGACTTCGCCGCGTTCGACGTCGCGCACGACTACTACTACACGACGCACTCGGCCGAGAACCAGGAGCTCGCCGGCCTCGTCTACGCGCGCCTGAAATCCGGCGGCCACATCGCGGCACGCTCGATCCGCCAGCTGTACGACCCGGTGCGGCAGATGTTCCTGCCCGACCGCTACGTGAAGGGCATCTGCCCGAACTGCGGCACGCCGGACCAGTACGGCGACAACTGCGAGAACTGCGGCGCGACGTATGCGCCGACGGACCTGAAGGACCCACGCTCGGTGCTGTCCGGCGCGACGCCGGAACTGCGCGATTCGGAACACTACTTCTTCAAGGTCGGCGACTTCACCGCGATGCTGCAGGACTGGCTCGCGGGCAGGCTCACCGGCGGCGCGCCGGTCGTGCATTCGTCGGTCGCGGCGAAACTCAAGGAATGGCTCGACGCCGAAGGCGGCGTGCGCGACTGGGACATCTCGCGCGACGCGCCGTATTTCGGCTTCCCGATCCCCGATGCGCCCGGCAAGTTCTTCTACGTGTGGCTGGATGCGCCGATCGGTTATCTCGCGAGCTTCAAGAAATACTGCGCGAGCGGCGCCGGGGCGAAGAACGGGCTGGATGCCGCGTCGTTCAATGCGTTCATGCAGACGGCCGATCCCGCGTTCGACGAACGTGCCGAGATGCATCACTTCCTCGGCAAGGACATCGTGAACTTCCATGGCCTGTTCTGGCCGGCGATGCTGAAGGGCGCGGCACTGCGCACGCCGGATGCGCTGCACGTGAACGGCTATCTCACCGTCAACGGCGAGAAGATGTCGAAGTCGCGCGGCACGTTCGTGATGGCGCGCACCTACCTCGATGCCGGTCTCGACGCCGACCACCTGCGCTACTACTTCGCGACGATGCTGACCGCGGCGCCGATCGACCTCGACCTCGACCTGAAGGCATTCGAGGACCGCGTCAACTCGCATCTCGTCGGCAAGTGGGTCAATCTCGCGAGCCGCTGCGCGGGCTTCGTGCACAAGCTGTTCGACGGGCGCCTCGCGACGACCCTGCCCGCGACCGAGCGCGCGATGTACGACGCCTGGGCAACGAAGCTCGCGCCGTGCGCGGAACTCTATCGCGCCTGCGACTACGCCGGCGTCACGCGCCAGCTGGTCGAGGTTGCCGACGAGGCGAACGCGTATGTCGCGGCAAAGGCGCCGTGGCTGCTCGCGAAGGACGAAGGCAAGCGTGAAGAGCTGCACGTCGCCTGCACGCTCGCGCTGAACGGATTCCGCCTGCTCTCGATCTGGTTGAGCCCGGTCGTGCCGGCGATCGCCGCAAGCGCGCGCACCTTCCTCGCCGAGGACTGGACGCATTTCGATGCCGCGACTGCGCCCGCGCTCGGCACACGCCTTGCCGAATTCGCCACCCTGACCACCCGCATCGACCCGAAGAAGATCGAAACCATGATCGAAGCCTCGAAGGAATCGCTGAAGCCTGCCGATTCGGTGCAAGCATCCGCTCCCGCAGGCGCGGGTTCCGCCGCGATTCCGACCGGCGAAGCGGCCAAGAAGAGCATCGCGGCTTCCGCCGCTCCCACAGATGCCGCTCCTGCAACGAATGCCGCGACACTCTCGATCACCAGCGCGACGATTTCCATCGACGACTTCGCGAAGCTCGACCTGCGCGTCGGCAAGGTGCTCGCCTGCGAATTCGTCGACGGCTCCGACAAGTTGCTGCGATTCGAACTCGATGCCGGCGAACTCGGCAAGCGCCTGATCTTCTCCGGCATCCGCGCCGCGTACGGCGAGCCGGAGAAACTCGTCGGCCGCAATGTCGTGTTCATCGCGAACCTCGCGCCGCGCAAGATGCGCTTCGGGATCTCCGAAGGCATGATCCTCTCCGCCGGCACCGGCGGCGACGACCTGTTCCTGCTCGATGCCGACGCCGGTGCGCGAGCGGGCGCCACCGTGAAATAGGGAGAATGCCGTGCGTGGATCCTGCCCCAGCTCGGAATTCGTTAAGGCGCACGCGATCGACGCAATGCCGCGCACGAATCGGCGCCGGTGGTCCGCGGCCTCGGCGATCGTCACGTTTTTGGCGAGCGCTTGTGCCGCGCACGCTGCAGCATCCTTCCAACTGCAGCGCGTCACCCCGCGCGAAATGCCGCTGGTGCCGGGCGCATCTACCAGGTATGTCCTGCGCATCACCAACGTCGGCGACGAAACCGGCATCGCGCCCCTGTTCGCCTATTTCTGGTTCGAGAACCGCTGGGACCCTTACACGTTGACGCAATCTGCGGACCCGCGGTGCGGTCCGCTGCATCCGTCCGCGCTGGATGGGTTTACGCAAGGCCAGGGTTTCGAAACCGCGCCGATCGCACCGGGCGGCACGTTGGATTGCGATCTGATGATTTCCCGTCCGGCAACATCGCCTCGCGATACGTCTCTTTATTGGGCCGTGCGCGACACTACGCCGCTGTACGCGTCGACTTCGGACATCGCGCTGATCGGCACGCTCGCGGAAACTTCGATCACGACACGCAACGTCGACTTTTCGCTGGACCAAAACGGCATCGCGCGGGCAACGGTCGAGTTGTCGGTCCACAACGGGGGGCGAGCGACCCTCATGGAGCAAGCAGCCGGCTCGTGCGAAGACACTGCATTCCGGCCGTTCTTCACCGATGGGAGCGGACCGAACGGCTGCGGCGACGACGGATTCGGACCACTTTGCTTCGATCGGGGCTACGGATTCCTGATTCCGCAATTGGAACCAGGGCAAACCCATCGCTGCCTTATCCACTTGCAGTCATTCACGCGGTACACGGGATCGCTCCAGTATCCGGTTGAGGTGAGTTGGCCGCAGCAAGGCATCGGCGGAGGAACGTTGATGGATACCAACCGCGACAACAATTCGGCGGTCCTGCTGCTCGCGCCGACAGGAAGCGGCGAAGCCTTGTCTGGCGTACCGTCGCTCGGCCCATTAGCCCTTGGCCTCCTCGCTGCGGTGCTTGCGCTCGCGGCAGCGCGAACCCGTCGCTCACGCCGATGATCTTCCATCGCCCGGCGCTGCCCCAAGCCACGGCAACGGTCCAGGCTACGGCTGGCATCGCCGCGGGCGCGGTGCCGGCCGCGACGGTGAAGTAGCGCCGCCGCATGCAGCGCGCGTACTGGTCCGCGGACTTCGTCGAGGCCCATCTCGCCGTGGCGATGCTGCGCGCAAACGAAGTCGACGCGCACGTCTTCGACCGCAACATGGTGCGCCAGGACTGGTTCCAGACCCTCGCGTTCGGCGGCTACCGCGTGATGGTGGCGGACGCCGACGTCGAACGCGCGAAGGCGTTGCTCGAGGTACTACCGCGCCGGCCGACTGGCGCTCGATGACACGACGACCGATCGGCCCGCGTGCCCTCGCTGCCGCTCGGAAGGAGTCGATGATTCAGGTCCGCGCCGGCTCATCTTCGCGCTGATCCTCGGCGGGGAGCTGGTGTCGTTCGCCATCGTGATGCTCGTCGCACGCATCTTCGAGGGCGCCTTGCCTTTCGCGGTCGGCATCTACATCGTCGGCGGGCTGCTGGTCCCGGTCGCGCTGTCGCGATTCCTGAAGAGTCGCTACCGATGCACGGCATGCCGCAAGCGCTGGCGTGCGGTTCCGGCGCCGCACGCCGAGGCTGCACGCGAGGTCGAGGCCGCATCCCATTCAGCGAGCGAATGGTAGTCACGCGAGCACTGTCGCCGGTCCGGTCGCAGTTTTTGCGTATTGCCCGGCGCCGTACACGGGGTACCATCGCCAACGAACGGTGCGCACCCTGGTACGCAGCCCGATCCACGGAGACCCTCATGCCCTGCCTGTATCCACGCCTGATCGCCGTTGTCCTCGCCAGCGGCATGGCCACCGCGCACGCCGCCGGCGACGTCGAGATCTCGACGCCGACCCTGGCAGCACCGGTGGCGCCCGGCGCTTCGGTCGCGATCCCCATCCATTTCCACAACATCGACGCGCAGCCGTCCGACGTGGGCGAGGTCTACTTCTTCATCTATGACCACGGCAGCACGCCTTGGCCGGTAGCGGTCAGCGGTCCCCCCGGCTGCGGCCCGATATCCAGCAACGGCTACTCGTTCCCGATGGTCTCGCTGCCGGCCGGCGGTACCCTCGATTGCGTCCTCACGGTGACGCGACCGGCCGGCAGCATCGACGACGCGGCCATGGACGTGTGGACGAGCGTCGATTTCAACAACAGCTTGTTGCGCATCGGCCTCGGGCGACTGGCCGACATTGCACTCTCCAACGAACTCGTCTCCTACTCCACCGATCCTGACGGCACCACGCACGGCGTCTTCCGCGTGACCGCCCGGAACGTGGGCAGCACGCCGGTCGGCGAGTTTGACGCGATGACCTGCTCCCACGACCCGACATTCGACAACGCGATCGAGGGCGGCTGCGCGCCCACGATCAGCCAGTGTGCACGCGGATTCATTCCGTTCCCGGCTCAGGGTGCCCACTTGCCCGCCCTCGCGCCGGGCGAAGAGACCTCGTGCCTGATCAGCGTGCGAAGCGCGACGCAGGTTCCGCAATTCGGCGTGCTGTCCCTCGACCAGGAGCCCGACTGGAACGTCTGGCTGATCGGCACGACGACGGGCGGCGACGTATACGACCCGTATGAGGCCAACAACCAGACCGCGCTGATGGCGCCGGGACCCGCCGGCAGCGTCGTCGTGGCTGCACCGACGCTTTCACCCTTCGCACTGGCACTGCTAGGCACGGGCCTTCTGTTCACCGCGGCGTGGGCGTCGCGAAGCCGGCGAAGGACGCGATGAGCGGCGGGGTCGGTGGGTTTTGAACCCGGTTGAAACGGCGAATACGATGGCCGCGCGCATCGACGCGCTGCTGCCGCAAACGCAGTGCACGCGGTGCGGGTTTCCGACCTGTCGCGCGTACGCCGATGCGATCGCGACCGGCGAAGCGGATATCGACCGCTGCCCGCCGGGCGGCGCCGATGGCGTCGCTGCGCTAGCGCATCTGCTGAATGTCGCAACGAAGCCGCTCGACCCCGCGTACGGGATCGAGGCGCCGCCGATCGTCGCGGTCATCGACGAAGACGTCTGCATCGGCTGCACCAAATGCATCCAGGCGTGTCCGGTCGATGCGATCGTCGGTGCGGCGAAGCGCATGCATACGATCATCGCGGCCGAATGCACCGGCTGCGAGCTGTGCCTGCCGCCGTGCCCGGTGGATTGCATCGCGTTGGTGACGATCGCGGCGGCACCGCTGTCGCGGCCCGAGGTGCTGCAGCGCGCCGTCCTGGCGCGCATGCGTTTCGAGGCGCGCAATGCCCGCAAGGGCGCCGTCACTGTGGGAGCGGCGGAAGCCGCGATGCTTTTGCCCGGCAGGGACAAGTCTTCCACAACAATGACGAATGAGAGCATCGCGGCTTCCGCCGCTCCCCCAAAAGACCTCCCGACTGCCGCTCCACCGATCACGCGTTCCGCAGTGCTCGCGGCGATCGCGCGCGGCAAGGCGCGGCGCGCGAAGGACGCCGACGGATCGTGAAGCGCGAGAAGGTCATCGAGCTTTTCCGGCGCCTGCGGGAATTGAACCCGCATCCGACCACCGAGCTCGACTACACGACACCGTTCGAACTGCTGGTCGCTGTGATCCTGTCCGCGCAGGCGACCGATATCGGCGTCAACAAGGCGACGAAGAAGCTGTTCCCGGTCGCGAACACGCCAGCCGCCATCCTCGCACTCGGGGAGGACGGGCTGAAGAAGTTCATCGCGACGATCGGCCTGTTCAATGCGAAAGCGAAGAACGTGATCGCAGCGTGCCGCATCTTGGTCGAACAGCATGGCGGCGAGGTGCCGCGTTCGCGCGAGGCGCTCGAAGCATTGCCTGGAGTCGGACGCAAGACGGCGAATGTCGTGCTCAACACCGCGTTCGGCGAACCGACGATCGCGGTCGACACGCACATCTTCCGCGTCTCCAATCGCACCGGACTCGCGCAGGGCAAGACCGTGCGCGCGGTCGAGGACAAGCTGGACAAGGCAGTGCCGGACGAATTCCGCAAGGATGCGCACCACTGGCTGATCCTGCACGGGCGTTACACCTGCAAGGCACGCAGGCCCGAATGCCCCTCCTGCGCGATCAACGACTTGTGCGGCTGGCGTCACAAGACGGTCACGCGATGACGCCGACATCCGCGATTCTTCGTCGAAACCGCGTTAATTCCTCGTTCGTTTGTCATCCGAGCGTAACAAGGACTGGCCAGACTTCGCGCCAGTTCCAGCTCCGTCTCGAGGATTCCCATGAAATTGCGACATGCGATTGCCGCCGCGTTGCTGTGCGGATTTGGTACCAACGCCCTGGCCTACGACCTGCTCAACGATTGGCCGACCAAGTACAAACCCGCCGAAGGCTACGAGTTCGGCTTCAAGGGCCTGTACCAGTACGACTTCAACAGCTTCTCGGGCGACACGCTGAGTCCGACCAATGGCTCGGAGATCCTGCCGGACCTCAATGCCTGGCGTCGCAAGGAATTCAACTTCTACGGCAAGCTGCCGGGCGGCTGGGACTTCAACATCGGCTACGACTTCACCGTCAGCGGCTTCAAGGCATCCGCGACCGGCGCCGGCGTGCACGGCCAGTGGATCGACAATTTCATTCGCTACAGCAACAAGGACGCCGGCGATTTCCGCATCGGCCAGTTCAAGACCCCGGTCGGCTGGGAAGAGACGATCAGCTCGAGCGCGACGACCTTCCTCGAGCGCGCGCTGCCCGTGCAGGCGACCAACATGGGCCGCCGCATCGGTGCCGACTGGACCTACACCGGCATTCCGAACTGGCTGTTCTACCTCGGCTACTTCAGCGGCGGCGACCTCAACGGTGACAACGACGGCGACGGCCCGGCCGGGCGCGTCGTGTGGACGCCGCTCAACCGCCAGCCCGGCCAGGGCTCGCGCGAAATGGGTAACGTGCTCCACCTCGGCCTTGCGTATTCGACCGAAGACCGCGATGCGACCACCGACGGTCGCGGCGTCGTCTCCAATCCGGCGGCGCGCTTCCGTGCCAAGCCGGAAGCGGGCCTCATCACCACGCGCCTCGTCGACAGCGGCAACCTGAGCTTCCCGGGCACGATCAAGCGCATGGGCGTGGAAGGCGCGTGGATCCATGGTCCGCTGCTGGTGCAGGGCGAATACATGACGGTCAGCGCCGACCCGCGCGGCAAGCCGAGCTTCGAGGGCGATGGCTACTACCTGCAGGGTTCATGGGTGCTGACGGGCGAAAGCCGCCCATACAGCAAGGGCACGATCGGCAACGTGCGCCCGATCAACGACTACGGCGCATTCGAAGTCGCGCTGCGCTACAGCCACGTCGACCTCAACGACGGCCCGGTGCTCGGCGGCAAGCAGGACGACTGGACCATCGGCGCGAACTGGTACCTCGGCCAGCATTTCAAGCTGCAGGCGAACTACATCTGGGCCAACAGCACCAAGCACTACGGCGCACCGATCAACGGCGAAGCCGATGTCGATCCGCGTGTGTTCGAGATGCGCGCGCAGATCATGTTCTGATGTCCATGGATGGACGGAACACCGGAATTGCAGGAGCAAATTCCGGTGTCCTCCACGCTACCGAAACACCAGTCATTGCCCGCGGGGGATCTACCTGCGGATGCGGTGTGATCCACCTCCTCCAGTACACTCTCCTCGGGGCGCGCAAGCGCCCCTTTTTTTGATGTCCATAGATGGACTGAATGCCGGATTTGCAGGAGCAAATTCCGGTGTCCTCCACGCTACAGAAACGCTGGCTATTGCGCGCCGTTGATCAAATTCCGGCGCAGCCATGGATCGCCCCCGGTAATCCCAGCGACGACCAGGATCTCAATCCGCTTCGCCAAGAATCCGGTCGATCGAATGGAGACCGGGTGCCTGTCCGGCGATCCAGCGCGCAGCGACCACCGCGCCACGTGCGAACACGTCGCGGTCCGTCGCACGATGCGACAGTTCGATGCGCTCTCCTGCCCCGGCGAATACCAGCGTGTGCTCGCCGACGACGTCGCCGCCGCGCAATGCGTGGAAGCCGATTTCACCCGTCGGCCGCTCGCCCGTCCTGCCGTTGCGGCCATGCACGGCGCAATCGCCGAGTGCGACACCGCGTCCTTCGGCAACTGCCTCGCCCAGCGAGAGCGCGGTGCCGGACGGCGCATCGAGCTTCTGGCGATGATGCATCTCGACGATCTCGCAGTCCCAGGACGGCAGTGCCTGCGCGGCACTGCGCGCGAGTCGCATCAGCAGCGCGACGCCAAGGCTGAAATTGGACGCCCACAGCACGGGGATGCGCGCCGCGGCCTGCTCGAGCGCTCGGCGCTGGACCTCGCTCAGGCCGGTCGTGCCGCTGACGAAAGCGGCCCGCCGCTCGATGGCGAGGGCGAGGGCGGCATCGAACGCATGCGCTCCGCTGAAGTCGACCAGCACGTCGACCGGCATATCGGGATCGAGCGCGCTTGCGAATTCGAGATCGGGTGCGCCACTGCCGTGGACGTCGCGCAGCGGTCGCCCCGACAGGTCCGATCCGGCACGAACCAGCGCCGCGGAAACCTGCAGGCCGGGTTGATCGGCCATTGCACGCAGGATCGCCTGGCCCATGCGCCCGGCGGCGCCGTATACCGCCACATGGATCGTCGTCGCCGACATGCGCGCATTTTCCGTATCGGGGAGGCATCGATTGTAGACCGCCGCGAGCACCGCGTAGGCCCCAGCCGCGATCGTGTCCTGCGGGGGCGGCGAGAAGCTGCTCCTGCGCGACCAAGTTCAAGCTTCCCGTGTGCGAGCGAGGCAATCGGCGATGCTCCCGGCCGCGGCCCGAACGCAGGCAGGTACTCCCACAGGCCGCAGTGCTCGAATGTCCGGGCCCGGATGGCTTCAGGACGTGACGCGGTCCCAGAAGCGCTTCACGCCGTCCAGCCAGTTGCTGTCGCGCGGCGAGTGCTTGCCCGCATCCGCGTCGTTGAACGTCGCTTCAAACTGTC
The DNA here is from genome assembly GCF_044227025.1 of Dokdonella sp. Lineage (GTDB taxonomy): Bacteria > Pseudomonadota > Gammaproteobacteria > Xanthomonadales > Rhodanobacteraceae > Dokdonella_A. The sequence continues at coordinate 582,345 of NZ_JBGAFX010000002.1, forward strand.
GCAACAGCTCGCGCTGTTCGCCGGTCAGGCGCACCGGGGTCTCTACCACGGCGCGGCAGATGAGGTCGCCGTGGCGTCCACTGCGCACGGATTTCACGCCCTTGCCGCGCAGGCGGAACACCTTTCCGGTCTGCGTTTCGGCCGGGACCTTGATCTCGGCCTCGCCTTCGAGCGTCGGCACCCTGATGTCGGCGCCCAGCGCGGCCTGGCCGAAGCGCAGCGGGATCTCGCAGTGCAGGTCGTCGCCATCGCGCTGGAAGATCGCATGCTCGCGCACGCGAACCTCGACGTAGAGGTCGCCCGGTACGGTGCCGCTCGGCCCTGCTTCGCCCTGGCCGGTGAGACGGATGCGATCGCCGTTGTCGACGCCGGCGGGAATCTTCACCGCGAGCGTGCGCTCGTCGTGCACACGGCCTTCGCCCTGGCATTCCTTGCACGGGTTTGTGATGACCTTGCCACTGCCGGCGCAATGCGGGCACGCCTGCTGGATCGAGAAAATGCCGTTCTGCATGCGCACGCGACCGTGGCCCTTGCAGGTCGAGCAGGTCGAGGTCTTGCCGTCGGCCGAGCCATTGCCCTTGCAGGTTCCGCACTCGACCAGGGTCGGCACTTCGATCTGCTTGTCGACGCCGAATACCGCTTCTTCGAGATCGAGCTCGATCAGGTAGCGCAGGTCCGAACCGCGCCGGGCGCGCGCTCCACCACCGCGACCGCCGAAGATGTCCGAGAAGATGTCGCCGAAGATGTCGCCGACGTCGCCGTTGAAACCGCCGCCGCCGCGGCCGCCACCCATGCCGTGCTCGAACGCGGCATGCCCGTGCTGGTCATAGGCCGCGCGCTTCTGCCCGTCGGAGAGGATCTCGTAGGCCTCCTTCGCCTCCTTGAACTTCTCCTGTGCTTCCGCATCCGGATTGCGGTCCGGGTGGAACTTCATCGCGAGACGACGGAACGACTTCTTCAGTTGTTCGTCGTTGGCGGAGCGCTCGACGCTGAGCACCTCGTAGTAGCAACGCTTGCTCATGGGGACGACACGTATGCTTCGATCCGGCGACCGGGAGAATCGGGAACCGCCGGAGCGGCCATGAATAAAGCACGCCGGGTAATCCCCGGCGTGCGCGTGAGGGCTTACTTGTCCTTCACCTCGGTGAACTCGGCGTCGACGACATCGTCGCTCTTCGCCGATGCACCGGCTTGCGCCCCGTCACCGGCGCCCGGAGCCTGCTGCGATGCGGCCGCGAACAACGGCTGCGCAACCTGTTCGAGGGTGGTCGTGCGCACCTCGATCTGCGCCTTGTCCTCGCCCTTCATGACCTTTTCGAGATCGGACAGTGCTTCCTCGATGCGACCGATGTCGCCGGCAACCTTGCCGCCATGCTCCTTGATCGCGTCACGCGTCGCGTGCACGAGCTGATCGGCCTTGTTGCGCGCCGCGACGAGCTCGTGGAATTTCTTGTCGTCTTCCTTGTTCGCCTCGGCGTCGCGCACCATGCGCTGGATCTCGTCCTCGGACAGGCCGGAGCTGCCCTTGATCTCGATGCGCTGCTCCTTGCCGGTGTTCTTGTCCTTCGCGCCGACGTGCAGGATGCCGTTCGCGTCGATGTCGAACGTGACCTCGATCTGCGGCATGCCGCGCGGCGCCGGCTGGATGCCCTGCAGGTCGAACTTGCCGAGCGACTTGTTGAAGCGCGCCTGCTCGCGCTCGCCCTGCAGCACGTGCACGGTGACCGCGTTCTGGTTGTCCTCGGCGGTCGAGAACACCTGGCTCGCCTTGGTCGGGATCGTCGTGTTCTTCTCGATCAGCTTGGTCGACACGCCACCGAGCGTCTCGATGCCGAGCGACAACGGGGTCACGTCGAGCAGCAGGACGTCCTTGACCGTGCCACCGAGCACGCCACCTTGGATCGCCGCACCAACGGCGACGGCCTCGTCAGGGTTGACGTCCTTGCGCGGTTCCTTGCCGAAGAAGTCCTTCACCGCGTCCTGCACCTTCGGCATGCGCGTCTGGCCGCCGACGAGGATGACCTCGTTGACATCGGACACCTTGAGGCCCGCGTCGTTGAGCGCAGTGCGGCACGGTGCGATCGTCTTCTCGACCAGGTCGCCGACGAGCGCCTCGAGCTTGGCGCGCGTGAGCTTGATGTTGAGATGCTTCGGACCGGAAGCGTCCGCCGTCACGTACGGCAGGTTCACTTCGGTCTGCTGCGACGAGGACAGCTCGATCTTGGCGCGCTCGGCCGCGTCCTTCAGGCGCTGCAGCGCGAGCGGATCGTTCTTGAGGTCGACGCCCTGTTCCTTCTTGAACTCCTCGACGAGGTAGTCGATGACGCGCTTGTCGAAGTCCTCGCCGCCGAGGAAGGTGTCGCCATTCGTCGCCAGCACCTCGAACTGCTTCTCGCCGTCGACTTCGGCGATCTCGATGATCGAGATGTCGAACGTGCCGCCGCCGAGGTCGTACACGGCGATCTTGCGGTCGCCGCCCTTCTTGTCGAGGCCGTAGGCCAGCGCGGCCGCGGTCGGCTCGTTGATGATGCGCTTCACTTCAAGGCCCGCGATGCGGCCGGCGTCCTTGGTCGCCTGGCGCTGCGAGTCATTGAAATACGCCGGCACCGTGATGACCGCTTCGGTGACCGCTTCACCGAGGAAGTCCTCGGCGGTCTTCTTCATCTTCATGAGGATCTTGGCCGAGATCTCCTGCGGCGGCATCTTCTTGCCGTCGGCGGTCTCGGTCCACGCGTCACCGTTGTCGTGCGCGGTGATCTTGTACGGCACCATGCCGATGTCCTTCTGCACTTCCGCGTCGGTGAATTTGCGGCCGATGAGGCGCTTCACCGCGTAGAACGTGTTCTTCGGGTTGGTTACGGCCTGACGCTTCGCGGTCGCGCCGACCACCACTTCGTTGTCCTTGAACGCGACCACCGACGGCGTCGTGCGATCGCCTTCGGAGTTCTCGATGACGCGCGCCGTGTTGCCTTCCATGACCGCCACGCACGAGTTGGTCGTGCCGAGGTCGATGCCGATGATCTTGCCCATTTGCGTTCTCTCCCGCTTTCTGGATTGATGCGATCCGATGGACCGCGATTGCACCCGAACGTGGGGCCCCGCGCCCCTGATTCAAGCGTTTTGCGTCACTTCGACACGGATACCAGCGCCGGTCGCAACAGGCGATCGTTCAGCACATAGCCCTTCTGCATGACCGAAACGATCTGCCCCGGCGCCGATCCGGCATCGACCATCGCCATCGCCTGGTGGCGCTCCGGATCGAACGCCTCGCCGATCGCGCCGACCGCCTTGAGACCGTTCGTCTCGGCGACGCGCAGGAGCTCGCGCATCGTCAATTCGACGCCACCGCGCAACGCCGTGATGTCGCCGTCGGCGGCCAGCCCGCGCTCGAGGTTGTCGAGCACCGGCAGCAGGTCGCCGAGCAGCTTCTCGTTGGCGAAGCGGCGTGCCTGGTCGAGGTCCCGCTGCAGGCGCTTGCGCTGGTTATCGAGTTCGGCGCGTTCGCGCAACACCGTCTCGCGCATTTCTGCAAGTTTGGTCTCGGCCTCGCCGAGCTGGCGCGACAGGGTCTCGAGTTCGCCATCGACCAGCTGGTCGTCGTTGCCGGGCGTCTGCGACGCGTTCGGGTCGGTCTGCTGCATTCGTGCCTCCAAGTCAAAACCACGCCTTCCGCGCGCTCGCGGACGGCGATCGATCATCTGCTGGCCGGTCGTGCCGGCGCACCGCGAATGCGGCACGAGCCCCCGCTCTGTCCCGCACTATGGGGTCGCGGGACCCCGTTTCAAGGCCCCGGAAATGATCTGCGCGGTCGCCTGCACGACCGGGATCACCCGCTCGTAGGCCATTCGCGTCGGTCCGATCACGCCGAGCACGCCGAGCACGCGACCACCGACGCCGTACGGCGCCGTGACGAGGCTGTAGCTGCCGAGCGCCGAGAATCCGGATTCTTCGCCGATGAACAGGCGCACACCCTCGGCCCGCGAGCAGCGTTCGAGCAGTTGCAGCAGATCGCGCTTGCGCTGGAAGGCCTCGAACAGTTCGCGCAGGCGATCGACGTCGGCGCCGTCCTGCCGCCCCATGAGGTTGGCATGACCGGACACCAGCATGTCGTTGCCGGCACTGTCCTGGAACGCTGCCTGCGCGACTTCGACCGCAGCCGCGAGCAGGTGATTCAGGCGCGCACCCTCGTCCTGCATCTCGCGCAGCAGGCGCGTGCGGATCTCGTCGATGCGCATGCCGGCGAAGTTGGCGTTGAGATAATTGGCAACCTGTTCGAGTTCGGCCGGCGCGTAGGTGCGCTGGGTCGCGATCACGCGGTTTTGCACCTGACCGTCGGTGAACACCAGGATCACCAGCACGCGACCGCCGTCCAGTTGCACGAAATCGATGTGGCGGAACGGAAATTCCTCGCGCCGCGGCACGCTCACCACGCCGACGAAATGGGTCATCTCCGAAAGCAGCGAAGTCGCGCTGCCGAGCAGGTCCGGCGTGGACGCGTCGGTCGGCAACTCGCGCCGCAACTGTTCCACCTCGGGCTCGCCGAGCGGGCGCATCTCCAGCAGGCTGTCGACGAACACCCGGTAGCCCTGCGAGGTCGGGATGCGGCCGGCCGAGGTGTGCGGCGCGGCAACCAGGCCGAACTCCTCCAGATCGGACATGATGTTGCGGATCGTCGCCGGGCTGACATCGAGGCCCGACGCCTTCGCCAGCGTGCGCGAGCCGATCGGCTGCCCCTCGGCGATGTAGCGCGCTATGAGCGTGCGCAGCAGCTGGCGGGCGCGGGCGTCGAGGTGCTGGGAAGGAATGTTCATCAAGGTCCGGCGGGCGCCGATGCGCCACTGATCCATCGCACGCTAACAAGCGGCTTCAGGACGATCAATAGGGTCGGCGGCCGCGGTTTTCCAGCACCGCCGTCTCGAACGCTGCGACCACGGCCCGTGAACCTCCGCACCTGCCGCCTTGGCCGCCGCATGTCCGCGTGCTAGCGTTCCGCGGCTTGAAAGGAGCATCGCGCTGGTCATGCTGGAAAGTCTCTACGTCAAGGATTTCGCGATCGTCGGCGAGGCCGAGATCGCCTTCGGACCCGGCATGACCGTGGTCACCGGTGAAACCGGTGCCGGCAAGTCGCTGATGGTCGACGCGCTGCTGCTGCTCGCGGGTGGGCGTGCCGACGCCGGCATGGTCCGCCACGGCAGCGAACGCGCCGAACTGGCAGCCAGTTTCGACCTCGCCGGTCGCGCCGACCTGCGCGAATGGCTGGTCGCCGAGGACCTCGACGAGGACGGCGCCTGCCAGCTGCGCCGCGTGATCCGCAGCGAAGGCAGTTCGCGCGCGTGGATCAACGGCCGCCCGGTGACGCTGACCCAGTTGAAGACGCTCGCCGCCGGTCTCATCGAGATCCATGGCCAGCACGAGCACCAGGCCCTGCTCGACCGCGGCCAGCAGCTCGCCCTGCTGGATGCGTTCGGCGGTCACGCCGACGAAGTCGCGATGGTCGCGCGAGATGCGCGCGCATGGCGCGAGGCGAGCGCGCGCATCGCCGATCTTTCGCGCGGTGCCGATCATGCCGAACGGATCGAATGGCTCGGCCACCAGGTCGAGGAGCTTGATCGCCACGCGCTGGCGCCGGAGGATCTCGTCGCGCTGGAGGAACGCCATCGCCGCCTCGCCAACTCGGGTGCGCTGCTGCAGGGTTGCGCCGTGCTCGCCGAGCGCCTGGACGGCGACGGCGAGCATGCGCTGCTGCGCCTCGTCGCGCGCGCACAAGCGGAGATCGCACATCTCGCGACGCTGGATGATCGCCTCGCGCCGATCGGCGAGTTGATCGACACGGCGCAGATCCAGCTCGGCGAAGCGAATGACGCGCTCGCACGGCACCAGAGCGCACTCGACCTGGATCCGGACAGTCTCGCCGACGCGGAAGCCCAGCTCGGCAAGCTGCACGAACTCGCGCGCAAGCACCGCGTTCGCATGCCCGAGTTGAAGGCGCACGCCGATGCGCTGCGCGAGGAACTCGAATCGCTGCGCGGCGCCGGCGCCAGCATCGCGTCCCTGCGCGAACAGCAGCAGCGCCACGCCACCGCATGGGCGTCCGCGGCGAAGGCGCTGAGCGCCCGGCGCGCCGCGACCGCGAAGACGCTGTCCGACGCGGTCAGCGCCTTGATGGACGAACTCGGCATGCGCGGCGGTCGGTTCGAAGCCCAGCTCGAAACCGTGGACGGCGAAGATCCGGACCCGCAAGGCGCGGAACGCTGCGAGTTCCTCGTCAGCGCGAACCCCGGCCAACCGCCCCGCGCGCTGCGAAAGGTCGCCTCCGGCGGCGAGCTTTCACGCATCAGCCTCGCGATCGAAGTCGCGGCACTCGGCAGCGACGCGATCGGCACCATGGTGTTCGACGAGGTCGATTCGGGCATCGGTGGCGCCGTCGCGGAAGTCGTCGGGCAGAAACTGCGCGCACTCGGCGGGCGCAGCCAGGTGCTGTGCGTGACCCACCTGCCGCAGGTCGCCGCGCAGGGTCACCAGCACTTGCGCGTCGTCAAGACCAGCGACGGCGCATCGACCGAAACGCGCATCGACGCGCTCGACGGCAAGGCGCGGCAGGAAGAAGTCGCGCGCATGCTCGGCGGCATCGAGATCACGCGCGAGACGCTCGCTCATGCAAAACAGATGCTGGGGAAAGGGCTGAGGGCCGAGGGCTGAGGGCGAGGCCTCCAGCGCTGAGGAACGAAGTTCCGCGCAGCCAACACCGGAATATCGTGCAGTCCGTGCTCTTCGACTGCGCGCCTTTGGCGTTGGGCGAACGGGTTTTGACAGCGACAGCGTTCAGGCCGGCGAGCAACCGAACGTCGCGAACGGCAAGAGGAAAACGAGGGTCGCCCTCGGACGCAGGCGACCGAAGACGGCGCCCGCAAGGATTCCGGCCATGCCCCAGAGCAGCACCACGCTGACGCCGACTGGCAACGACCCGAACAGGATGCGCCCCAGTGCCCCGATCCAGAAGCCGCCCATCCCGCCAATCACGGTTGCGCTCATCCGATCACGCGCCGTGACCGGCGCTTTCCACCACGCATGCGCACGTTCGATCCGCCGGCTGATCCAGCTTCGCATCGCTATTTCGCCCTGAGCGGGCGCACGTACAGCACGAGGCTGTGGTCCTCGATCACGTAGCCGTGCTTCGCCGCGATCTCGTGCTGCAGGCGCTCGATCTCCTCGCTGGCGAACTCGATGACCTTGCCGCTCTCCACGTCCACCATGTGGTCGTGGTGCTTGCCGCGGTCGAGTTCGTAGACGGCCTGGCCGCCCTCGAAATTGTGCTTGAGGACCATCCCGGCCGCCTCGAACTGGGTCAGCACCCGGTAGACCGTGGCGAGGCCAATGTCGTCGTGGTGTTCGAGCAATTGGCGGTAGATGTCCTCGGCCGTGAAATGCCTGCCGTCGTGGGTATCGAGGATCTCCAGGATGCGCATGCGCGGATGCGTGACCTTGAGGCCGGCCTTGCGCAGTTCGGTCGATTCCATGTTCATCCTCCGGCTCCCCGTCCCTGCTGATTGGCCTTGCGGTTCAGTCCTCTAGTGTATCATCCGGGGTTCGTACCGACCCCGGAATCCCCGCGCATGCGCCTTCGCTGGCTCGCCCTCCTCGCCCTCGCTCCGCTGACCGGCTGCGGCCTGATCTACAAGGTCGACGCGCAACAGGGCAACCTGTTCGACAAGTCCACGGTGGAAACGCTCAAGCCCGGCATGAGCAAGCGCCAGGTGCTGCTGGTGATGGGCTCTCCGTCCGTGATCAGCCCCTTCAACCAGAATCGCTGGGACTACGTTTCGACGATCCGTCGCGGCCGCGGCAAGATGGCGTCGAAGGACCTGACCCTGTACTTCGAGAATGACGCGCTCGCGAAGATCGACGGCGACTACTTCCCGGAAGATCCGAACCAGCTGATCAAGGATGCGCGCAAGTACAAGCGCGAGTATCCGGACGAAAAAGCTCCCGACGAGAAGAAGAAAAAGAGGCGCGGCGGAGACCAGGGCTGAATCGGGTCAGCGGCTCGTTTCTTTGGCGCGCGCGGCGCGGCGACGCCGGGATTCCTTCGGGTCGGCCTTGAGCGGACGGTACACCTCCACGCGGTCGCCATCGTGCAGCATCGTTGACGCGCGCGCCGGCTTCGACCATATGCCGAGCGCCATGCCGGCGGCGTCGATGCCGGCCTCGCGCTCGATCTCCGACGCACCGATCGCATCTGCGACGGTCGCACCTTCGCCCAGCTCGACGCGACGCAGGAATTGCCGTTGCGGCTCGGCGTAGGCCACCTCGACGTGGATCCGCTCAGCCACGGGATTTCGCCGCGGCAGCGCAGAAATCGTCGACCATGCGATTGGCGAGCCCCTGGAAACCGAGTCGCAGCGCGGTACCGGTGAGTCGCCCGGAGAAGTCGAAGTCGAGCGCCAGAGCGATCTTGCAGCCGTCATCGCCGAGCGGCTCGAACGTCCACTCGCCTTCGAGCGCCTTGAGCGGCCCGTCGACGAGCTGCATGTGCAGGCGCTGCGGGTGGACGGGCGTGTTGCGCGTGGTGAACGCCTGGGTGATGCCGGCGAAGCGCAGTTCCAGTCGCGCGACCAGCACATCGCTTTCGCGCTCGAGCACGCGCGCGGCGGCGCACCAGGGGAAGCGGCTCGGGTATGCTTCGACGTCGTTGACGAGATCGAACATCCGTTCGGGCGTCTGGCGAACCAGGGCGTGGCGACGTATCTGGATCATGTTTTTCGGGAAGTGCGGCCAGGACGGCCGCCCGATTCTTCGCGTTCACGGAGGAACGCAAAAATACAACAACCGGCATGGCAAAGACCAAATCCAGCGACAAGAAGGCCGACTCGACGATCGCGCAGAACAAGCGCGCGCGCCACGAGTACCACATCGACCAGCACTACGAGGCCGGCATCGCGCTCGAAGGCTGGGAGGTGAAGAGCCTGCGCGCCGGTCGGATCAACCTCGGTGACGCGTACGCCATCGTCAAGGGCGGCGAGATCTTCCTGTTCGGCGCCTCGATCGTGCCGCTGATCTCGGCCTCGACCCACGTGGTCGCCGACGACCGCCGCACGCGCAAGCTGCTGCTGCACCGCGAAGAGATCGACAAGCTGATCGGCGCGATCGAACGCAAGGGCTACACCTTGATCCCGCTGGCGCTGTACTGGAAGAACAACCGCGCCAAGGTCGACCTCGGCGTCGCCCGCGGCAAGCAGGAACACGACAAGCGCGACACCGAGAAGGAACGCGACTGGAACCGCGAGAAGCAGCGCGTGATGCGGGCGAAGAACAAGGGCGCCTAGAGCACCTCGATGCAGGACGCCTTCAGCCGCGCTTCCGGAGTGGCGCTGCCGACGGCCAAGCGAACCTGCCACGTACGCGCGGATCAATACCCGGCCGGCACGTAGCCGAACCGCTGCATCTGCTCGCGATGTACACCAACCACCCGTTGCACCTGCTCGCGACTCAGCGCCTCGCGCCACTCGTTGACCCGACCCTTGCGAAAGAAGCGTGCGCCCTTGCCGGTCGCCTCGGCGAAGCCGTGCTTCTTCTCCATGCCTGAAAGGCTCTGGAAGCCAGCGTGCTTCACGGCGCGATCGATGCGCGTGCGGTCCTGGCCCAGGCCGACGAGCTTGGCGATCTTCGCGAAGTTCTTTGCGGGCTTTTCGAGCAGGTCCTCGTAGCGCAGCACCAGCACGCTGTCGTTGGCCATGTCGGCCCAGCCCTTCACGTGCGTCGACCACGAGCCAAGAATCTGGCTGACGAACAGCGCGTCGTTGGCGGTCGCGACGTTGTCGTCACCGAGGCGTTCGATCGCCTCGTCGAGCGTGAGGCCGAAGTGGTGCGTCATGCTGACCGCGACATCGAGCGGATTGCGCACGACGACGATCGCGCCCGCGCTGACCTGCCAGTTGTGCAGCGGATGGCCGTCGAAACTGCCAGCCATGTTGTGCGTCTTGACGAAGCGCGTGCCCTGCGCACGCTGCGCGATCGCCGCGTGCACCTGCGGTCGCAGCCCGGCGATCTCGCCGGGGTCGAGTTGCGCGCTCGGCTTGCCGGCCAGGTCGGAGAACAGTTCCGGATTCGCCTCGTCTTCGGCGTAGCGCGCCAATTCGTCGAGCGGCACCGGCTCGCTGCGGTTGGCGACCAGGTTGGCGAGGAATGCGCGAACCCAGGTGTTGCCGGATTTCGGGTACGAGGCGAGCCAGACGATATTGCCCATGGCGCGGAAGTCGATGAACGGAAACCGCACATGCTAGCAGTTCGGGTTGATTTCCCGCTTCGATACCCGCACCATGAAGGTTCTCCCGGGGGCGATCCGGTTTCGACGGGGGACGCGAAGTAGCTTGGAGCATGCCGAGGGCGTCATCTTCCTCGTTAATCCGGTGGCAAAAAACCTAGACGCGAACGACAACGTCTACGCTCTGGCCGCTTAAGGCCTAGCCCCGAACCCACTTGTGCCTGTGCTCGTGGATGTAGGGTCATTATCACGGGATCGCTCGAAGCCGGCGCCTTTCGGCAAGAGCAAAAACCAAGAGGCTGGTCCTGCGGTGCGCTTTGTCCGCCGTGTTGCCGCAGGACGAGATCAAACGGCGGGCTAAGCATGTAGCGCTGGGCGCGGAGTGCCTTCGGACGCGGGTTCAATTCCCGCCGCCTCCACCAATGAACGGAAAGGCCACCCTCGCGGTGGCCTTTTCGTTGATGGAGGCGGTGACGGATGCGAACCCCAGCGGCGCGCCGCGCACGCGGGTTCACAAAATCGTCTGGAACGATTTTGGACAGCCGCAGGCTGGCCCCGCAGCGCGTAGCGCGGAGGGGTGAGGCTCAGGGTTGAGCCGAACACTGCGCAGGCAGGACTGCCTGCGCGAACATCGCCCCAGGCGATGACCCTCGCGCACCGCGCGAGTGTGAGCGCCATGGATGGCGCGAATCATTCCCGCCGAACCTCTAGGTGGCCCTTCTGCTTTTTGGAGGTGCTGCGAATGCGAACTCACGCCCGCAGCGCACGCCGTCCTGAATGAGCAGGCCTCGACCCTATTCCCCCATCCGCTTCAGCAGGTCATCCGCCTGGCGCGTATTGCTCTCGAGAGCCGGCAGCATCTGCTCGGCGAACTTCCGGATGTCGGGGTCTGCGCTCTGGTCGCGGGTGCGCTGGTAGAGCGCGATGAGGTCATTGCCGTCGCGCACGACGTTTTCCACGTACATGCGATCCGCGTTGACGTCCTTGCGGATGATTTCATCGGCTTCGCCCTTCGCCCGCGCGCTCATGCGGTGATCGAGTTGCACGTGCTTCGCGGCCGCCAGAAGGCGCACGGCATCGTCCGCCTTCGCATGACTGCTGACCACGTTCTCGGCCAGCGAGCGCACGCCAGTGCGCTTGCGGCCCATGATGCGCTTGCCGAACGTCAGTTGATCGATATTCGAGGTGTCGACAGTCTGCAGGAAGTCGACGTCGGCCGGGGCGAGTGCGCCTGCCGGCACTTCGATCGCTTCGCGCATCTGGCCCATCGCCGACATGGACACAAAAGCGAATGCAACGGCGAGCATATGTGAGCGCATGGTCACGACCTTAGGTTGAGGAAGTGACCGGAGTATCTTCTCGCCCGCCTTAACGGACCGTATGCCGGACCTTGCGCGGTAGGTCAGCATTCAGTCTTGTCCAGTCGTCACTCTTCTTCCTGATGACCAGCTTCCTGATGATCGGCTTCGATAGCCGAGGGTCGGCGTGGGTTGTCGCGAACCAGCATTGCACGAATCGCATGTTCTTCGGTTGCGGACAATGTTCCGTTCAAGACGATCTCCCCCGCTACCCGCCGGGCTACCGGGACGCCGTCGCGATAGAGCACCCGTGCACCGGCAACGTGCGGCACCTTGTCGCCGGCGAGCAGGCTGCCGACGACATTCAGCGGGTCCGCTCCACTGACGCAGACGAAGCTGCCGTCGGGCGCGCGTTGGCGCGTCGCGCGCAGTGCCGCGATCGCTTCGGGCAAAGCGAACTGCTCGCCGGAAATACCCGCGATGAACCGGCCACCACGGATGTCCCCGCGCGCTTCGAGGCGGTGGAAAACGCGCACCAGCTGTCGCCAGGGCGGCAGCCATTCCGCCTCGTGCGCGAGCAATCGCCAGCATACGACGCCGTACCGCTTGAGCAGCACGCGGGCAACGTGCTCGTTCGCTTCATCCTCCGGCTTTGCGTGTGCGCCGGTCGCCGCCGCGCCCTTGCGCACGAGCGACCAGCGGCCCGCGTCCTCGATCCCGAACAGCGCGCGACGCCTACCGTGACGGCGCTGCGTCGAAGGCCTCTTCGACGAGGGAACCAGCAACGCGCGCAATCCACTGAAGCTGTCGGAGTTGATCACGCCTGCGGCAACCAGCTCGCCGAGCGCTTCCTCGAGTTGCACGTGAAGCAGTCGCGTCCCGTTGAGCAGTTCGTCGAAGAACGAGGCACCGTGCCCGGCCAGCCACTCGGCGACCAGTTGCGCGCGCGACGACAACGGCGACGCATCCGTACTCGAACCGGCGAGCGCCATCCACGTTTCCAGATTGCGCCGCTGCAACAACACGGTCGGCGTCGAACGTACCGGACCGCCGACGCGCTCGGTGCCGCCCTTGCGCGGGCGCAGGCGCGACCAGACCACTCGCCCGGACTGGCACAATGCGTCGAGCCAGGCGATTTCATAGCCATCCACGCGCGCGGGCAATATGGTGCCTTCCCACGCCGACGCGGGTGCCTCGAAGCCTTCGAGTTGCGCCAGCACTCCGGCGAGCGCGTCCGGTCCACTGACCCGGCTCGCAGGCGCGACACGTTGCCAGTCGAACAGGAAGCGCATGAAGTCACGTGCCTCGACCGGCTCGATCTCGCGCCGCAGGCGCTTGACCGTGTAGCGATGAATGCGCGCGAGCAGGTGCCGCTCGCACCATTCGATCTCGCGATCCGGTGCGAGCGATGTGCCCGAAAAGCGGCCACGCATGACGAAGCCGTTGCGCTCCAGCGCGAGCAGCGCGAGATCGACGTCGACCTTGCCGACTCCGAGCGAGACGGCAATCGCACTCGCGCAAACCGGACCGAGCGCGGTCATGCGCGCGCGCAGGATCTCGACCAGCGCATCCTCCGGCGTCCATGCGACCGCGGCGAACTCCGTCGGCGCTTCGATCGCCGGTTCACCCATGGCGTCCGGCACCAGCGCGGCGAATTGCGGCAGGCGTTCGGCGGGAATCCAGACATCGACACCACGCAACCGCAGGCGTGTGACGCGCCGATCCGCGGCGAGGCTCGCGAGCCATTGGGACCAGCCGTGATTCGCCAGCACTTCTGAGTCGGTCGCGAATGCGATGCCCATCAACGCGGCATGCAGCTCGTCCGCGGAGCGCGCTTCCGGCCAGGCTTCCTCGCGCACGCCGGCGATCGCGTCCTCGTCGAGTCGACCAAGGTCATCCGCACTCTCCGGCGAACTCCAGCGCCGACTGCTGACGGCCTGCGTTCGACGCTCCTCCAGCGGTGCGTCGTCGAGGAACGCATACGGACGCGCGCCGAGGATCTCTGCAGCGAGCGGCGACGGTGCCGTCAGGTCGCGCGCGACGATGCACGCACTGCCCTGCTCCAGCCGCTGCAGCAGCGCGACGAGGCCGTCGATGTCCATCGCTCCGTGCAGGCAGTCGCGCAGCGTCTGCTCGACCAGTGGATGATCCGGAATCTGGCGCTCGCCGACGATGTTCTCGAGGCAGGCGACCTGGTCGGGAAACACCGCGGCGAGCAGGTCCTCGGACTTCATGCGCTGCAATTGCGGCGGCACCTTGCTGCCACCCTGGAAACGCGGCAGCGCGAGCGACGTCGTCGCGTTCCAGCGGAAGCGCAGGCCGAACATCGGCGCGTCGAGCAAGGCCTGCACCAGCACGCCGCGCACCGAGCCGGAGTGCAGGTAGCGTGCGACCTCGTCGAGCGGGAAGCTGTGGCTGGTGGACAGCGACAGCACGATCGCGTCCTCGGTCGCCGCCGCCTGCAGCTCGAAGTTGAACGTGCGGCAAAAGCGCTTGCGCAAGGCGAGGCCCCAGGCACGATTCATGCGGCTGCCGAACGGCGAATGGATGATCAGCTGGGTGCCGCCGGATTCGTCGAAGAAGCGCTCCATCGCCAGCGTGTCGCGCGTCGGCAGCACACCGAGGGCGATCTTTGCGGAACCGAGGTAGTCGATGAGCTGGCGCGCGGCGCCGGCATCGATGCCGACTTCGTCCGTGAGCCATGCTTCGACGCCCATGGCAGCCGACCCATCCAGGCGATCGGAGATTTCCTGGCGCAGGCGCGACACCGAAAACGAAAGCTCGTCACTTCGCCCCGGTGCCTCGCCGAGCCAGAACGGGATCGTCGGCGGCGCGCCTTGCGCGTCCTCCACCCGGATGCGGCCACGCTCGACGCGCAGCACGCGGTAGGCATGGTTGCCGAGCTGGAAGATGTCGCCGGCGATGCTCTCGACCGCGAAGTCCTCGTGCACGCTGCCGATCGGCGTCGCCTGCGGCTCGAGCACGACTTCGTAGTCGGCGGTGTCGGGAATCGCGCCACCGGACGTGATCGCGGTCAGACGCGCACCGCGGCTCGCACGCAGCACGCCATTGACCGCGTCGCGATGGAGGTAAGCGCCACGCGGTCCATGTCGCGTCGTGTAGCCTTCGGCAAGCATGCGCAGCACCGCGGTGAACTGCCCGCGGGTGGTGTCGGCGAACGGATACGCGTGGCGCACCGACTCGAACAGCTCGTCCTCGCTCCATTCGCGGCAAGCGACTTCGGCCACGACCTGCTGGGCCAGCACGTCGAGCGGTGCCGGTTCAACCTTCAAGGCATCGAGTTCGCCACGGCGCACTGCATCGAGCAGCGCCGCGCATTCGACCAGCTCGTCGCGCGACAGCGGGAACAAGCGTCCTTTCGGTGTGCCACCGACGGCATGGCCGGAGCGCCCGACGCGCTGCAGGAAGGCCGCGATGGCTCTCGGCGAACCCATCTGGCAGACGAGATCGACATCGCCGATATCGATGCCTAGCTCGAGCGATGCGGTAGCGACCAGCGCCTTTAGGTCACCGCGTTTGAGGCGCTGTTCGGCGTCGAAGCGATGCTCTTTCGCCATGCTGCCGTGGTGCGCGGTGACCTTGTCCTTGCCGAGTCGTTCGCTGAGATGCCGCGCGAGGCGCTCGGCCATGCGCCGCGTATTGACGAAGATCAGCGTAGTGCGGTGTTCCGCAATCAGGGCTTCCAGACGCGCATGAACCTGGCCCCAGACGTCGCCGGACATGACCGCTTCGAGCGGCGCCTCGGGCAGTTCCAGCGCGAGGTCGCGCGCGCGCACGTGGCCGGCATCGACGATGCGGCACGCCGGCTCATCCGGCGCCGCCGCATCGGCACCGGTCAGGAACCGCGCGACCTCGCCGATCGGCTTCTGCGTCGCCGACAGGCCGATGCGCACGAGACGGCGTCCGCATAACGCATCGAGACGTTCGAGCGAGAGCGCGAGATGCGCGCCGCGCTTGTTCGGCGCGAGCGCGTGGATTTCGTCCACGATGACCGTACGCGTCGTCGCCAACATGCGCCTGCCGGACGCCGAGCCGAGCAGGATGTACAGCGACTCCGGCGTCGTCACCACGATGTGCGGCGGACGCTTGCGCATCTTGTCGCGCTCGGCCTGCGGCGTGTCGCCGGTGCGCACCATCGTGCGGATCTCGACGTCGGGCAGCCACAGCTGCAGCAGCTCGTCGCGGATGCCGGCGAGTGGCACCTCGAGGTTGATGCGCACGTCGTTCGAGAGCGCCTTCAACGGCGAGACGTAGACGATCGCGGTCTCGTCCGGCAGGGCGCCTTCGACACCACGGCGCACAAGATCGTCGATCGCCGCGAGGAACGCCGCCAAAGTCTTGCCCGAGCCGGTAGGCGCCGCGATCAGGGTGTGCCGGCCGGATGCGATCGCCGGCCACGCCTCGACTTGCGCCGGGGTCGGTTCGGGAAACGTGCGCCTGAACCAGGCGGCGACGGCAGGATGGAAGGTGTCGAGCGGCATGGCGGCAGTGTGCACGCCTTCGTCTCAGGATGTGAGATTCGGCTTTTTCAATGGTGAGGGCACACGATCGTCGGCGCAAGGTCGGTGCCCCGGCTTCAGAGCAACCCGAAGCGCCGGATCAGCCATGCCTTCACGAACTGGGTCAGCAGCACATAGGCGCCGATGATCGCGGTCAGATACAACCAGTACGCACCCGGAAGCGGCACGAAGCCGAACTTGCCGGCCAGCGGCGAATACGGCAGCAGTGCACCGATGGCGCAGATCACGAGCCCGGTGATCGTCAGCGGCAGGCTCGCGCGACTGCCGACGAACGGCATACGGCCGGTGCGGATGACGTGTACGACGAGGGTCTGCGACAGCAGCGACTCGACGAACCAGCCGGTCTGGAACAGGCCGGCATGCTCCGGCGCGTTGGCCTTGAACACGAACCACATCAGCGCGAACGTCGCGTAGTCGAAGATCGAGCTGACCGGCCCGATGAACAGCACGAAGCGCGTGATCGCGCGCATGTCCCACTGGCGCGGGCGCGCGAGGTACTCCGGGTCGACGTCGTCGCTCGCGACCGAGGTCTGCGAGAAATCGTACAGCAGGTTGTTCAGCAGGATCTGCACCGCGGCCATCGGCAGGAACGGCAGGAACACGCTCGCGCCGAGCACGCTGAACATGTTGCCGAAGTTCGAGCTGGCGGTCATCTTGATGTACTTGAGGATGTTGCCGAACACCTTGCGCCCTTCCAGCACTCCCTCCTCCAGCACCATCAGGCTCTTCTCGAGCAGGATGATGTCGGCGGCTTCCTTGGCGATGTCGACTGCGGTATCGACCGAGATGCCCACATCCGCCGCGCGCAGCGCGGGGCCGTCGTTGATGCCGTCGCCCATGAACCCGACCACGTGGCCGTCGCGATGCAACGCCTCGATCACGCGCACCTTCTGCGCCGGATTCAAGCGTGCGAAAACCTGCGTGTCGCGCGCGGCGATGGTCAGTTCATCGTCGCTCATCGCCTCGACCTGCGGGCCGACCAGGAAGCGTTCGACCTCGAAGCCGACCTGACGGCAGACGTTGCGCGTGACGATGTCGTTGTCACCGGTGAGGATCTTCACCGCGACACCGTTATCGTGCAGCGCGCGGATCGCATCGGCCGCACTGTCCTTGGGCGGGTCGAGGAAGGCGACGAAGCCCATCAGCGTAAGTTCCGCTTCGTCGGCGATCGAGTAGGCCGCCTTTGCCCGGATTTCGCGCACGCCGAGCGCGATGACCCGGAAGCCGTCATCGTTCATGTCTCGCGCGACGTCGCGTACGTCGGCAAGCGCCCGTTGGTCCGTCGCCGTCTCCCGCTCGCCGACACGGATGCGCGTGCAGATGCCCAGCGTCTCCGCCACCGCACCCTTCGCGATCAGGAAATGTCGTCCGGCGCGATCACGCACGATCACCGACATGCGGCGACGACTGAAATCGAACGGCACTTCGTCGACGAGGGTGTATTCGCCCTGCAGGCGCCGACGCGTGTCGGCGTCGACGCGCTCGATGACGGCGACATCGAGCAGGTTCTTCAGGCCGGTCTGGTAGTGGCTGTTGAGGAACGCGAACTCCAGCACGCGCTCGTCCTCGTCGCCATTGACGTCGACATGCCGCTCGAGGATCACCTTGTCCTGGGTCAGCGTGCCGGTCTTGTCGGTGCACAGCACGTCGATCGCGCCGAAGTTCTGGATCGCGTTGAGGCGCTTGACGATGACATCCTTCTTCGCCATCGCCAACGCGCCCTTGGCGAGATTTATCGTGACGATCATCGGCAGCATCTCGGGGGTCAGGCCCACCGATACCGCTACCGCGAACATGAACGCGTCGAGCCAGGCCCCCTTGATCAGACCGTTGGCGAGGAATACCAGCGGCACCATCACCGCCATGAAACGCAGCATCAGCCAGGCAAAGCGCTGCACGCCCCGATCGAAACTGGTCTGCACGCGCTGGCCGACCAGCGACCCGGCGAGCTCACCGAAACAGGTGCGCGCGCCCGTCGCGACGATCACCCCGGTCGCGCTGCCGCTGACCACGTTGCTGCCCATGAAACACAGGTTGCGCGCGTCGAGCGGTGACGCTGCTTCGAGATCGACCGGCGCAAACTTTTCGACCGGCATCGATTCGCCGGTCAGCGCCGCCTGGTTGATGAACAGGTCTTTCGCGGCGAGCAGGCGCAGGTCGGCCGGGATCATGTCGCCGGCGGACAGGTGCACCACATCACCCGGCACGAGCCGTTCGATCGGCACTTCGGTCCTGCGCGCGATTGCCGGCAGGACGGTCGCTTCGGCGACTGCCTCCGTCGCGGGTATCCGTCGCGCGGTCGCGGTGTTGCTGACCAGGCTGCGCAGTTGTTCCACCGCGCGACCGCTGCGTGCTTCCTGGAAGTACGACAGGAACACCGCCATGAACACCATCGCCAGCATGATCGCGGCACCCATCGCGTCGTCGCCGAGGTACGACACGACCGCGAGGATGGCCAGCAGGACATTGATCGGGTTGAACAGGAAGCGATGCGCGATCTCGGCCAGCACGCCGAGGCGCTTCTCCTGCGCAACCGCATTGGGACCGAACCGGGCCAGGCGTTCATCCACCTCGGCCGCGCTCAGTCCCTCGCCGTCGACGCCGAGGCGCGCCAGCACGGCCGCGCCGTCGAGGCGAACCAGCTCGATCAGGGGATGCGCGGCCTGAACGCGACGCGCATCGACGCGCAGAGCGATCGGCACGGCCGCGGCGAACAAGCCGAACGGCATCGTTGGAAACTTGAACATGGCGACTCCAGAAGGGGGCGGTGACTCATGGTCACGCTGCCGCCGCGGGAATCGCCGTCATTGGCGGCGCGTCGTTGACGCTCCGCTCAGGCGGCAATCCGCTCCGTGGAGGCAGCGCTGCTTCGTCTGTGACTACTGCAACTTTCCACGGAGGGAACCTCGCAAAGAGGAAGGAAACGTCGTGCGCGGGGCCGGCACGCCGATATTGTCGTCACGCGGGCTGTCAGGACGCTTTCAGGAGCCGCCATCGATCGCTTTGTTCGCGATGGGTTCAGGTCCTTGGCGCTGCGACGAGCAGACTGGCAACGGCGTCGAGGAAGGACGCGGGCAACTCGGCGCGCACCGGTACGCACCAGAAGCGCGCGCTCGCGAACGCGACGCACTTGACCGCGTCCTTCTCGGTCATCAGCACCGGCAAATCGTCGGCGAACGCAAGGTCGGACGAGACAAACGCATGATGGTCCGCGAACGGATGGGCGATGACCTCGATGCCATGTGCGCGCAGGCCGAGGAAGAAACGCTCCGGGTTGCCGATCGCCGCGACCGCATGCACGCGCTGGCCGGCAAACGATTCAAGCGGCCGCGTGGTTGCCGTACGCTCGACCGGCACCGCCACGTCGCCGAGCAGGCGCATCGGGATCTCCCCGGGTTGCGCAACGCCGCCGTTGCAGACCCGAAACGGAACGCCGGCGAGGCGTTCGAGCGGTTCGCGCAACGGGCCCGCCGGCAACAGCCGCCCGTTGCCGAAACGACGCTGGCCATCGATCACGCAGATCTCGATGTCGCGCGCGAACGATGGGTTCTGCAAACCGTCGTCGGCGACCACTACATTGACGCCACGCTCGAGTAGCAACGCGGCGGCGCGTGCACGGTCGCGTCCAACCGCCACCGCAACGCCGGTGCGACGGCGGATCAGGCACGGCTCGTCGCCGACGCGCGCGGGATCCGGCAGATCGTCGAGCAACAACGGACCGAGCTCGGTGCCACCGTGGCCGCGGCTGATCACGCCGGGGCGCCAGCCGCGCTGGCGCAGTGCATCGACCAGCGCGATCGCCAGCGGCGTCTTGCCGCTTCCACCAGCGGTGATGTTGCCGACCACGATCACCGGCACCGCGATCCGCGCGGCATGCCGCAAGCCGATGCGATAGGGCGCAAGGTGCAGCGCACGCAAGCCGCGATAGACCGGTTGCAGCATGCTCAGCCACCAGGGCACGGGCGAGCCTTCATACCAGATCGCGGCGACGCGCTCGGCGAAGCCGCCCATCTCAGCCGATGCCTGCGGCATTCGCCGGGCGTACCGCTTCCCGGTCGCTGAATTGCATCCGGTGCAGGGTCGCGTAGTGGCTGTCGCGCGCGAGCAAGGCCCGATGGGTGCCCTGCTCGACGATGCGGCCGCGGTCGAGC
This sequence comes from Dokdonella sp., assembly GCF_044227025.1. Classification (GTDB taxonomy): domain Bacteria; phylum Pseudomonadota; class Gammaproteobacteria; order Xanthomonadales; family Rhodanobacteraceae; genus Dokdonella_A. The sequence goes on from NZ_JBGAFX010000002.1 coordinate 602,596, forward strand.
ACGACGATCTGGTCGGCATGCTCGATCGTCGAGAGGCGGTGCGCGATCACCAGCACGGTGCGCTCGCGCATCAGGCGCTTCAGCGCATCCTGGATCAGGCGTTCGGACTCGCTGTCGAGCGCACTGGTCGCTTCGTCGAGAATCAGGATTGGCGCGTCCTTGAGCAATGCGCGCGCGATCGCGATGCGTTGGCGTTGACCGCCGGACAACAGCGCACCGCCCTCGCCGACGCGGCTATGGATGCCGTCGGGCAACTGGCGGATGAATTCCATCGCATTCGCGGCTTCCGCGGCAGCGACGATATCGGCTTCGCTCGCACCGGCAAGGCCACCATAGGCGATGTTGTGCGCGATGCTGGTGTCGAACAGCGCGATGCCCTGCCCGACCCAGGCGATCCGGCGGCGCAGGCTGGCGAGCGTGTAGTCGCCGAGCGGTCGCCCGTCGAGCAGGATCACGCCGGATGAGGGCTCGTGGAACCGCGGGACCAGGCTTGCGAGCGTCGACTTGCCGCTGCCCGAACGTCCCACCAGCGCGGTTACGCTGCCGCGCGGGCAATGCAGGTCGATGCCGTCGAGCGCCGCCGTGGCGGCACCGGGATAGGACATGCGAACGTCGCGAAGCTCGAGGTCTCCGGTGCAGGCGTCGAGTTCAACCCGGCCATCGTCGCGTTCGGGCGGCGTATCGATCAGGCCGAAGATTTCTTCCGCCGCAGCGATGCCTCGCTGCAGGTTCGCCTGCACCGTGGTCAGCCGCTTCAGCGATGGCAGGATTCCACCCATCGCGAGGATCAACGCGGTGAACGCGCCTGGTGACAACGTGCTGAGCATCGCCGGTCGCGTGGCGAAAAAGATGATCAGGGCAAGCGAGACCGCGGCGATCATCTGCACCAGCGAACTGGCAAGTCCATTCGTCGAAGCGACCTTGATCCCAAGCCTTCGCGTCTGCTCCGACACCTCGTTGAAGCGCCGGGATTCGTAGGCCTGGCCGCCGAACACCTTCACTTCACGGTTCGCACCGACCGCCTCTTCGACAACCCCGCTGACCGTACCCATCGAGGCCTGGATGCGATGGCTGATGCGCCGATAGCGTCGGCCGACGTAGACCACCAGCGCGCCCACCAGCGGCACCATCACCAGCAGCGCGAGCGTCAGTTGCACGCTCGAGTTCAGCATGACGCCGACGTAGGCCACGATCACCAGACCATCGACCACCGCGATCTTCACCGCCTCGGTCGTCGCCTGCGCCACCTGCTCGGCGCTATAGGTGATGCGCGCGATCTGGTGGCCCGACGACTCCGTATCGAAGAACGATGCCGGCAATCGGAGATAATGGTCGAACACCTGCTGACGCAGCTGCTGCACCACGCCGCGCCCGATGTAGGCGGTCCCGTAATCGGTCAGGTAGATCGCGAAACTGCGCGCCGCGAAGATCGCGATGATGATGATCGGCATCCAGAAAATGGTGCCCTTGTCGCGTGCGACGAACAGGTTGTCGAGCATCGGCTTGATGCTGTGCGCGAACAGTCCCATGCAGGCCGCGTCGACGATCATCGCGAGTACGGCGGCCAGCGCGACGAACCAGTAGCGTCGCGCGTAGCCGAGCAGTCTGGCGTATACCGCGAGACTGGATCGGACGGACGCGTCGGCTGGGGTCACTTCGCGCCCGACGCCTGCGCCTGCGCGATCGCGATCGACAGGCGCGTGAAGCCGAGCTGGCCAAGCGCATCCATCGCGGTGACGACGGCCTGGTGCGGCGTCATCGCGTCGGCGCGAAGGATGACCGGACGCGAGCGGTCATCGCCGGCAAAGCGCCCGATCGCTTCCTTCAATGAATCGAGCCCGGGGTTGAGCACCTCGTTGCTGTCGATGAAGTAGTGGCCGTCGCGGTCGATCAGAAGCACGAACGCATCGCGCTGCTCGACCTGCTCGCTCGCCTCGGCCTGTGGCAGGGTGACCTGCATGCGCGAGTTCTGCACAAACGTGGTGGTCAGCACGAAGAACATGAGCAAGGTGAGCAGCACGTCGATCAGCGAGATCACGTTGATCTCGAAATCGTCCTCGCGGCGGGCGGCAGCGATTCGCACGCGTGCCTCAGCCTGCGGTCCGCGCGACGCGAACCGCGCTGGCCGGTGCCGCCGGCACGGCTTCGCTGGTCGCGGTCAGCTCGTCGGTGAGCAGGAACACCTGGCGCTCCATCTCGACCACCAGGCCGGCGACGCGGCTGCGGAAGAAGCGATGGAACGCGTAGGCGGGAATCGCCACGCACAAGCCGGCCGCGGTACACACGAGCGCCTCTCCGATGCCACCGGCCATCTTCAGCGGATCGCCGACGCCGCTGACCATCACCGCGAAGAACATGCGGATCAGGCCGAACACGGTGCCGAGCAGGCCGAGCAACGGGGAAATCAGCGCGATCGTGCCGAGCGTGTTGAGGAACCGCTCGAGCCGGTGCACGACGTGCCGGCCGGTGTCCTCGACGCGTTCCTTGATCACGTCGCGCGGTCGGTTGCGCACGGTCAGCGCGGCGGCGAGGATCTCGCCGAGTGGCGAGTTCGTGCGCAGCGCGTTGAGATGCTCCGGATCGAGCTTGCGCGTGCGCGCCCATTCACGCACTTCATTGCCGAGCCCCGGCGGCACCACCGTCTTGCGGCGCAAGGTCCAGAAGCGTTCGAGGATGATCGCCAGTGCGATCGCCGAGCAGACCAGGATCGGCAGCATCGCCCAGCTGCCGGCCATGAGGATTTCGAACACGTGCCACCCTTTCGATGCGATTGCGACCAGCCCGCATCATAGCAGCGCCATCGCCCGTGTCTGTGCGCCAGTCCTGCTCGCGCCAGTAGCGCCGCTGGGCGTCGCGCTCGCGGGCATCGATGCGCGGCACGGCATCGACCGGAAACACCAGGTGCAGCGCGCCCGCATCCGCCGTGTTGGCCAGCGCCAGCCCCGCTGCGGCGTAGCGGGCGACGACCGCGCGGGCCGGATGGTGGAAGCGGTTGCGCCAGCCCGCAGACACCACCGCGATGGTCGGGCGCACGTCCCGGAGAAATGCCGCGCTGGACGAACTTCGGCTGCCGTGATGCGGCACCACGAGCACCAGCGGCGGTCCGCTGCCGAGCTTGGCCGCGACATCCGGCTCGATCCGGCTGCTGATGTCTGCGGGCAGCAGCAGCCGACCGCCGACGCCTTCGACCAGCAGGACGCAGGAACGGTCGTTCGCATGCGCGGTATCGGTCGCGGGCTCCGGATCGAGCATGCGAAAGCGGACACCGTCCCAGTCCCACGTTTCGCCGGCGCGGCATCGCGCCATGGTCATGGGTAGTCGCTGCGGTTCGCCACTCGAACGCAATGCCGCCGGGAACGCACGCGCAACCGCCACCGCCCCACCCGCGTGATCGTTGTCGCCGTGGCTGATGACCAAACGATCCAGCGCGTCGACGCCATACGCACGCAGGGTCGGCAGCACGGCGGCTTCGCCAAGGTCGAACCTCGAGGGGTAGCGCGCGCCCGCGTCGAACAGCAGGCTGTGCCCGTGCGTGCGCACGAACACCGACAAGCCCTGCCCGACATCGATCACGACCGCTTCGAACGCACCGTCCGCAGGCAGCGCGGGCGGCGGCGACAGCAGAGGCAGGAACAGGAGCAGGCCGAACGCACGGCACGGCACGCCGCGCGGCGCGAACAGCCACGTCGCGCCAACCAGGGCCTGCAGCAGCGTCCACGGTGACGGCGTGGGCAGGTACCAGTGCGCGCCCGGCCACTGCGCCAGGCATTCGAGCAACCACCACTGCGCATGCGCGATGCCCGCCGCAATCAGCAGCACCGGCGCTGCCAACGACGGCAATGTCAGCAGCGCGAGCACGCCCAGCAGGCACAGCGGCACGATCACGAAGCTGATCAGGGGCACGGCAATGACATTCGACAACGCGCCGACCAGCGAGGCCTCGCCGAAGAACCAGATCGACAGTGGCATCAGCGACACCGTCATCACGAGCTGGCCAAGGGTCAACTCGCGCAGGAACCCGCGCAGGCCATGGCCGCGCATGAGACACAGCATCAGGAACGCCACCCCGACGAAGGACAGCCAGAATCCCGCGGCGAGTGTCGCCAACGGATCGAACAGCACGATCGCGAGCAGGGCCAGCGCGAGCGAGTGCGGCGCGCTTCCCGCGCGGCGGCCGAAACGCGTGAGGGTGACAACGCCGATCATCGCCAGCGTGCGCACGGTCGGCAGGCTGCCGCCGGCGAGGATGCCGTAGAGGATGGCACTGGCGAGCGCAGCCGGCGCCTGTGCCAGTGGAAACGCGACGTACAGGCCGAGGCGCGGGCACGCCGTCCACAGCAACCACGCCAGCACGGCACCGAAGACCGCGGCAACGCCGACGTGGAAGCCGGAGATCGCGATCAGGTGCGGAATGCCATTCGCCCGCGCGACCTCCCAGTCGCCCTGATCGAGCCCGCGCGTGTCGCCGATCGCGAACGCCTGCAGCAAGGCCGCGTCGTGCGGATCGGCAATGCGCGCGGCAATGCCCTGCGAAATCGACTCGCGCAAGCGGTCCACGCACAGCGCGCGTTCGCCGAGATTCCGGTTCGCATCGGAGTCGCGCACGTAGCCGACCGCGACAATGCCGCGTTCCAGCGCCTGCCGCTCCGAATCGAAGCCGCCGCGATTGACGAGCCCGCGCGGCCGCTTCAGGCGCAGGAGCAGCTGCCAGCGACTGCACGCGGTGGCCTCCGCGGGCGCGCCGTCGTACCAAGACACGCGCACTCGACCGTGCAGCGGCACATCACCGCCATCGAGTTCTGCGGCTTCCACGCGCAGGACGAAACGCGTCGCATCGTCACGCCGCAACGGCAATGCGTCGATGACGCCGGTGACGAGGAAGTCGCGACCTTCCAGTTCCGGCGGCAGGCGCGCATCGAGCGCGAGGTCGGCGCGGAACGCGCACCAGGCAAATCCGAGCAGTACGCAGCCTACGAGCCGCAGGCGCGGATGCCACCAGGCACCGAAACCAAGTGCTGCGAGCGCAAAGTCGACACCACGCGGCGGCAGGCCCGGCAGCGCATGCACGGCAAGCACGCCGAGCAGCAACGCCAGGGCGCTCGCCGTACCGACGGTCGCAGTCCTTGTGCCGAGCATCCTGCTCCTTCACTCCCTGTGGGAACCGCGGAAGCCGCAATGCTCCTTCGCGATCAACCACCATTCCCGCCCAACCCTTCCCTCGAACGGGAGGGCTTCAGGCATCGCGGCTGAAGCCGTTCCTACGACAACTTCCCGTGGTTCGCCACGAACGCACGCAACGCACCACCAGACAATTCGAGGATGCGATCGGCGCGCGCGGCCAGGCGCGGATCGTGCGTGACCAGCACGAGTGCGGTGCCGATCTCGCGATTCAGCTCCAGCATCAGGTCGTACACCTGCGCCGCGTTCTTCTCGTCCAGGTTGCCGGTCGGCTCGTCACCAAGCACGCAAGCCGGCCGGGTGACCAGCGCGCGTGCGACCGCGCAACGTTGCCGTTCACCCCCCGAGAGTTCGCCCGGCTTGTGCTCCAGTCGCGCACCAAGCCCGACCCGCTGCAGCAACGCGATCGCGCGCTCGCGCGCCTCGCCGATCGCACCGCCGCGGATCAGCAACGGCATGCACACGTTCTCGACCGCGGTGAATTCCGGCAGGAGATGATGAAACTGGTAGACGAAGCCCAGCGCACGGTTGCGCAGTTCACCGCGCGCACGGTCGGACAGGCGCGACATCGCCTGGCCGTCCACCATCACTTCGCCCGCGCTCGGCGCATCGAGGCCGCCGAGGATGTGCAACAACGTGCTCTTGCCCGTGCCCGATGCGCCGACGATCGCGACCGTCTCGCCACGGCGCACGGTCAAGCTGACTTCGCGCAGCACGTCGGTGCGCAGACTGCCTTCCTGGTAGGTCTTGGCAATCCTGTTCGCGTCAAGGACCACTTCGTTCATTGGGTTCAGCACTCGAAACCGTAGTCGCGCCGATACACGTCAACTTCCTCCTTGTCCATGTGCTTGAACAACACGCACACGGTATAGCTGCCCTTCTGCTTGCCGTTCAATTCGTAGCCCCAATCGCTGATGTCTTCACGTCGGAATTCCACTTCCTCGCCCTCTGTGACGCTTTCCACGTATTCCGGCGCGTTCGACACAGTGCCGGCGAAGCCCTTCGCTGTCGCATGGAACGGGGTAATCCAAAGGTGTTCGCTGCCGTTTCCGTCCGTGACCTTCAGCTTGAGCTTGAATCCCGCTGCACCCTTCGGTGGATTCGCCTTCAGGCGAAGGAAGCCGTCGAGGCTTGCCTGGGCTTTGGCAATGGCCTCGTTCATCTCGCGGTCCTCGCCTGAGACCAGCACGGTGTGATCCGGCATCTTCTCGTCCGACCCCGGTGGAACCGACATCGGAAGCGAAGTGACGACGACGAGCGCGACAAGGAAGGAATGCATGAGCAATTCTCCGTGGTGATCCGTCTACTCGTACCGCAACGCCGCCGCTGGATCGGTCTTCGCCGCGCGGCGCGCGGGGTACAGCGTCGCGAACGTGCAGAAGGCGAACGCAGTCAAGGTGATCCAGATCACATCGGGCCAATGCAGATCGCTCGGCAGTTCGCTGATGTAGTACACATCCGGCGAAAGGAAGGTCACGTGGAAGGTCTGCTCGACCCAGTGCACGATCGCCGACAGGTTGAGCGACAGCAGCACCCCGAACAGCACGCCGAGCGCGATGCCGAGGGTGCCGACGAGGATGCCCTGCACCATGAACGTGCCCATCACCGAAGCGGGGCTCTGGCCGAGCGTGCGCAGGATCGCGATGTCGGCCTGCTTGTCCTGCACCAGCATCACCAGCGTCGACACGAGATTGAATGCGGCGACCGCGACGATCAGCGAGAGGATCAGGAACATCACCTTCTTCTCCATGGCGACCGCCTTGAAAAAGTTGCTGTGCCCCTGCATCCAGTCGGTGACGCGGTAATACTGGCCGAGCGTGCCGGCGAGCTGCTTGCCGACCGGATAGGCCTGGAACAGGTCGTCGAGGCGCAGGCGGATGCCGGTCGGTCCGTCGAGGCGATACAGGGTCTCGGCGTCCTGCATCGCGACCACCGCGAGGCCGGAGTCATACTCCTGCATGCCGGCCTCGAACACGCCGACCACGGTGAAGCGCTTCATGCGCGGAATCGCGCCGATCGGCGTCGCGCTGAACTCCGGCGCGAACACCGTGACGAGGTCGCCGACGCCGACGCCGAGCGTCATGGCCAGCTCCTTGCCGAGCACGATGCCGAATTTTCCGGGCACGAGGTCGACCAGCTTGCCCTCGACCATGCGCGCGCCGACTTCCGAGACGGTCGGCTCCAGCGTCGTATCGACGCCACGGATGATCGCACCGCTGACGCGCGTGCCCTGCAGCATGGCCTGGCGCTCGACGTACGGCGCGGCGCCGAGCACGTGCGGATTCGCACGCGCGACCTCGATCGCGTGCGGCCAGTCGCGCACGCTTTCACCAATGCCCTCGATGGTGGCGTGCGACACCATGCCGAGGATGCGGTCCTTGAGCTCCTTGTCGAAGCCGTTCATGACCGAGATCACCGTGATCAGCGCAGTCACGCCGACCGCGATGCCGAGGATCGAGACCAGGGAGATGAACGATATGAAATGGTTGCGCCGCTTGGCGCGCGTGTAGCGCAGGCCGATGAAGACTTCGAGGGGGCGGAACATGCGAATGGCGGTCCTGGGCGTCGCGGCGCCCGATTGCGCCGTGCCGTTGCGTTCCACCGCGACGGCGGTGCAGAGTGCCGCAAAGGCCGTCGGCACGGCAAGTCGGCCGACGGCGCTGCCGGCTGTGCGAATTCTCCGCGCCCCGTGTTGTCCATTCACCTTCCGAGATCCAGCCAAGCCCGATGACCGACTCCCAGCCCCCCCTCGCCCCCGCCCTGCGTGACCCGCTCGAACGTGCGGTTGCGCAGGTCAATACGATCGTGCTCGGCAAGCCGCACGAGGTGCGCCTTGCCTTCGTCTGCCTGCTTGCCGGCGGGCACCTGCTGATCGAGGACCTGCCAGGCGTCGGCAAGACGACTCTTGCGCACGCGCTCGCGGCAACCCTCGGACTCGCGTTCCAGCGCGTGCAGTTCACCTCCGACCTGCTGCCCTCTGACATCATCGGCGTCGGCATCTACGAACGCGAAGCCGGCCAGTTCAAGTTCCATCCGGGCCCGCTGTTCACCCAGCTGCTGCTCGCCGACGAGATCAATCGCGCGATGCCGAAGACCCAGAGCGCCCTGCTGGAGGCGATGGCCGAAGGTCAGGTAACGGTCGACGGCACCACCCACCGCCTCGCGCCGCCGTTCTTCGTCGTCGCGACGCAGAATCCGCTCGACCTAGCCGGCACCTGGCCGCTGCCGGACTCGCAACTGGATCGCTTCATGCTGCGCATGAGTCTCGGCTATCCGGACCGCGACGCCGAGCGCGCGATGCTCGGAGCGAGCGATCGCCGCGACGTGATCGCCGCTCTGACGCCATGCCTCGGGCCGGACCAGATCGTCGCCTTGCGTCACGCCTGCACGAACGTGCTCGCGAGTCCCGCACTGATCGAATACGTGCAGGCGCTGCTCGCGGCGAGTCGCGAGCATGCGCAGATCCGCGTCGGCCTTTCCCCGCGCGCGGGACTCGCGCTGCTGTCGGCGGCACGCGCGCATGCACTGCTTGCCGGCCGGACGTTCGTCGTGCCCGAGGACGTGCAGGCGGTCTTCCCCTTCGTCGCCAGCCATCGCCTGGCGCCAGGCGCAAGCGCGCGCGTCGACCGCGCGAAACTCGCGTTGCAATTGATCGAGTCGACCCCGGTGCGCTGACGCCATGACCGCCGCGACTGCCGACCTCAGCGCGCGCGTCCTCGCCTGGGCGGAACGACGCCTGCCGGCGCTGACCCGCTTGCGACGAGCGGAATCGCTGCCGACCCGCCTCGATCGGCGGCGCATCTACGTGCTGCCGAGCGGCTTCGGACTGCTGTTCGGCCTGCTGCTGTTCGTGATGCTGGTCGGCGCGCTCAACTACGGCAACAACGCGGCGGTGTTGCTGACCTGCGTGCTCGCCGGCGCCGCTGGCGCGAGTCTGTTCGTCGGTTTCCGCGGCATGAGCGGGCTCGTGCTCGCACGGGCGCAGGGCGACGAGACGCATGCCGGCGACCCGCTGCAGGTGCGCCTGCGCTTCGAACCCGGCGCGCGCGCGCGCGCCGGACTGCGCCTGCGCCACCGCGACCTCGACGTGGCGTTCGCATTGCCGGCGAACGCGCCGGCGGATGTCGCGCTCATGATCGAGGACACCCGCCGCGGCTGGCAACGCATCGGTCGCGTGCGAGTCTGGACCGACTATCCGCTCGGCCTTTTTCGCATCTGGAGCTGGCTCAATCCGGATGCCGAATTTCTCGTCTATCCGGCGCTCGAGCGCCCGGCGCCGCCACTCCCGGCCGGCGCCGGACGCATCGGCGAACAGGCCGCGGCGGGCGCGAGCGAGGAACATGCGGGCTTGCGTGACTACCGACCAAGCGATCCGACCCGGCTGATCGCCTGGAAGGCGTCGGTGCGCCACGACAGCCTGCTCGTGCGCGACATCGAACACCGCTCCGGCGAGGCCCTGACCCTCGATCACGCCGCGCTGCGCGGCATGGATGGCGAAGCGAGGATCCGCCGCCTCGCTGCATGGGTGGTCGAGGCGGAAACCGCGCAACGCGCCTGCACCCTGCGTCTGCCGGGCGAATCCATCGGCCCCGGACTCGGGGCCGAGCATCGACGCGCCTGCCTGCGCGCACTCGCGCTGATGCCGGGTCACGGCGACGCGGCATGAACGACCGTCTCGATACCCGTCAATTCGAGCGCGTGGCGATGGCGGTCGCTGCGACGGTGGCGACGCATGCCGGCCACCTGCCACTGTGGTTCTCGCTGCCGCTCGCACTCGCGCTCGCTCTGCGCGCATGGACACGCCGCCGCGGCGTGGCCTCGCCGAGCGCGTGGATCCGCGTGCCGCTGACCGCGCTGCTGCTGGTGCTGGTCGTGGTCAGCTACGGCAACGTGTTCGGCAAGATCCCCGGCAGCACGCTCGCCTGCGGCCTGCTCGCGCTCAAGCTGCTGGAAACCGAACGTATTCGCGACGCGCGCATCGCCCTCGGCTTCTGCGCGTTCGTGCTGATGTCCGCGCTGCTGTTCACGCAGACTCTTCTCTTCAGCATCGCCGTCGGCGGCGTGCTGGTGCTGCTGCTCGCGACGCTGGTTTCGCTGCAACCCGCCTTGCTTCCCGCCCGCCACCGCCTGCGCGCGGACCTTCGCGTGGCGCTGTTGTTGCTCGGCAGCAGCCTGCCGCTCGCCGCAGCCGCGTTCGTGCTGCTGCCGCGACTGGAAGCGCCGATGTGGGGCTCGCGCGGTGGCGATGGCTCGGGGCGATCCGGACTCAGCGAGTCAATGGCGCCCGGGCAGTTCGCGCAGTTGATCCTCGACGACACGCCTGCGTTCCGCGTAGTGTTCACCGGTGCGAGACCGCTGCCGTCCGCGCTGTATTTCCGCACCCTGGTGCTGATGGATTTCGACGGCACGACATGGACGCGCCAGTTCGATGCAGGCCGCGGCCCGTCACAGGTGCCGCCGAAGGGTGCCGTGTTCGACTACGCGATCACTCTCGAAGCGACCGAACACCGTTGGCTGCCATCACTCGACCTGCCACTGGCCGCCCCCGATGGCGCGCGAATGAATGCCGATCAAGTGCTCGTCGCCGCATCTCCGGTCGTACAGCCGCGCCGTTATGAAGTCCGCTCCGCGCCGCAGGCACGCGCATCGACCATGCTCACTCCGGTCGAGCGCGCACGGGCGCTGCGCCTGCCGGCCGACTACGGCGTCCGGGCGCGCGCACTCAGCCAGCGCTGGCGCGTTGATCTGCGCGACGACGAGCGCATCGTGCAGGCCGCACTCGAGATGTTTCGCCAAAGCTTCACCTACACGCTGGAACCGCCGCCGCTGGCGCGCGACTCGGTCGACGACTTCCTGTTCGGCACGCAGCGCGGGTTCTGCGAGCACTACGCCTCGGCGTTCGTGTTCCTGATGCGCGCGGCCGGCATTCCCGCGCGCATCGTCACCGGCTACCAGGGCGGCTGGGACAGCGCCGACTACCTGCTCGTGCGCCAATCCGACGCGCATGCCTGGGCCGAAGTCTGGCAGGAGGGGATCGGTTGGCAGCGCGTCGACCCGACTGCTGCGGTCAGTCCCGCGCGGGTCGAACTCGGCGCGGCTGTCGCAAACCTGGACCGAGGCGCCATCGGCGCCGCGTGGTTTCGCAATCTGCGCAACCAGTTCGACTTCGCCAGCCGGTTGTGGACCGAATCGATCGTGCGCTTCGACACCTTGCGCCAGCGCGGCCTGCTGACCGAGTTCGGCGTCGCCGACGTGAGCCGGCACAACCTCTTGTTGTGGCTGTCCGGCCTGCTCGCCGCGGCCATGCTGCTGGCGACCGCATGGGCGATGCGCGGCGCACGCGAGCACCACGGCGACGCACTCGACCGTGCCTGGGCGCGCTTCGGCGCACGCCTCTCGCGCATCGGCATCACGCCGCGCGCGCAGGAGGGACCGCTCGACCTGCGCGATCGCTTGCGTCGCGATGCGCCGGGACTGGCGCGCGAACTCGACCCGCTGGTCGACGACTACGTCGTGCTGCGCTACGGCAGCGCCAATCCGGCGAGGGAAGACATCGCGCACCTCGCGACGCGCCTGCGCACGCTGTCCCTGCGCAGGGTCGAACGAAAATCGTGACGCGGATCGACACGGACAAACGCGGATATGCTTGCCGGGACGGGGCCGCGGCCATCCGCCAAAACCCGCGTACTGGCGTTGGCCTCACTCATCGAACCCGGCCCATCCTGACGGCCGGTGCGACGGGCCTGCATTCAGCCGCGTCTGCATATTATTCTCGACGTTACGCGGACCGCCTTCCGCCAGCGTTGACCGAGGCCGCCATGAACAAACCGCTCACGATCACCCTGCTCGCCTGCGCCGTCGCTTCCTGCGCAACCGTACCGGCAGCCCTGCAAGGGCAGTTCACCGCATCGACGCCACGCGATGCGCACTCGGACGGTCAGGCCGTGCGTTGGGGCGGCGAGATCATCAAGGTCGAGCCGAAACAGGATTCGACCTGTTTCGAAGTGCTCGCGCGCGAACTCGACGCGAGCGCGCGTCCGACCCGCCGCGAAGGCAGCCAGGGGCGTTTCATCGCCTGCCGCAGCGGCTTCTACGATCCGGAGGAATACGATCGCGGACGCGAGGTCACGGTGGTCGGGCAACTCTCCGGCACCGAGCATGGCAAGGTGGGCCAGTTCGACTACACCTATCCGCACGTCGTCGCGAGCGAGGTCTACCTGTGGCCGAAACGTGTGCCGCGCACTCCGTACTACGATCCATGGATGTACGGATTCGGGCCGGGCTGGGGCTGGTACGGCCCCGGCTGGGGCCCGTACTGGGGCGGCCCGCCGATCATCATCCGCGAACACCCGCACCACCCGGACACGCCGAAGCCCTAGCGATATCAGAAATCAGCCGGCAGGAGCAGCGGAGCGAGTTCCGCTCCACAAAGCGGTGATCCGGTGATGATGGGGGTGGGGCGGAGCCGGGCTGGCCCGGCTCAATCGGCGGCCGACTGTGCTGTCGTAGAGCCGAACTTGCCGGGCTCGATCCAGGCAATCCCTCTCGCGCCCCGATTTCCACGTCCGACATTTCTTTGCCGCGCAGGCAGCTAGCCCGGCGGCCAGTGCAGCGCGCGGCCTGCGAGCAGGTGCAGGTGGATGTGGAACACGGTCTGCCCGCCGTCGCGGTTGCAGTTCATCACGAGGCGATACCCATCATCGGCGAAACCTTGCGCCTTCGCCCAGTGCGTCGCAGCGAGCACCAGCTTGCCGATCAGCAACGCATCGTCATCGCCGAGTTCGTTGAGCGTCGCGAACGGCTGTTTCGGAATGAACAGTACATGCACCGGCGCCTGCGGATTGATGTCGCGGAACGCGAGCACGGCGTCGTCTTCATGCACGATGTCGGCAGGAATCTCGCGGCGGATGATCTTGGCGAACAGCGTGTCGGTCATTGGAGAGCCGTGATTGGTGATGGGTGATTGGGATTCAGATTCAGGCTCTCAGCTTGTGATGGTGCGTGCAAGCATTGACTGCGGGTGGAGCAGGGACCTGCGGTCCCCCCCCCAATCACCAATCAATGCCTCAAAGCGCCTGCCGCCCGCCGAACGCGTGTGCGAGCGTGCCGCGGTCGATGAATTCGAGTTCGCCGCCGAGCGGGACGCCATGCGCGAGGCGGCTTGCGCGCACGCCGGCCGTGCGTGCGAGCTGGGACAGCATGTGTGCGGTCGCCTCGCCTTCGACGGTCGGATTGGTCGCGACGATGAGTTCCTGCACCTCGCCTTCCGCGAGTCGCTGCGCGAGCTGATCGAGGCCAAGCTCTTTCGGGCCGAGGCCGTCGAGTGGCGAAAGCCGGCCGAGCAACACGAAATACTGTCCGCGGTAACCGGTCGCCTGCTCGATCGCGAGTTGGTCGACCGGCGTCTCGACCACGCACAGCAGGCTGCGCTCGCGCGTTGCGCTTGCGCACAGCGCGCACACCGCTTGCTCGCTGAAGGTACGGCAGCGCGTGCAGTTGCCGATCCGCTCGACCGCGGCATTCAATCGCTCGGCCAGGCGGCGCGCACCCGCGCGATCGCGATCGAGCACATGGAAGGCCATGCGCTGCGCGGTTTTGGCACCGACACCCGGCAGGCAGCGCAAGGCATCGATAAGGTCGGCGAGAAGGGGGGAGGAGGACATGCTTCCACGTGAATCGAGAATGGGAATGGGAATGCGAAATCGTTGAAGCAACGGCGGGCGGGCTGGCGTCAACCGGAAGCCTTGGCCTCGAAACGATTGCCGATTCCCGACTCCCTGTTCCCGGCTTCAGAACGGCAACTTGAATCCCGCCGGCAGGTTCATGCCGGCGGTCAGGTTGCCGAGCTTCTGCTGGCTCAGGCCGGCGATCTTGTTGACCGCGTCGTTGATCGCGGCGGCGACGAGATCTTCAGCCATTTCCGGATCGTCGGCGAACAGCTTGCGATCGATCGTCACTCCGCGCACTTCGTGGCGGCCGCTCATGCGCACGCTGACCAGGCCGCCGCCGGACTGGCCAGTGACTTCCATCTGCGCAATCTCGTCCTGCGCGCGCTTCATGTCTTCCTGCATGCGCTGCGCCTGCTGCATCAATCCTGCCAGAGGACCTTTCATCGAATCGTCTCCTGCATCTACTGTGGGTCGAGCGGGCGCACGCTGCCCGGAACCACGCGCGCGCCGAACGTGTCGATCATCGACTGCACGAACGGATCGTCCTGCACGGCTTCCTCGGCGGCGGAACGTCGCGCATGCTCGGCGCGCGCGCGCTGTTCGGCCGGAGTCTGCGCGACGGCGCCGGCACGTTCGAACTTCACTTTCACCACACGGCCAAGCGCGTTGCCGATGCGCTGTTCGAGTGTCGCGATCAACGGTCCTTCGGACAGGTGCGCGTGGGACGGCCCGATCGCGAGGCGCACGACATCGCCATCGATTGCGATGAGCGAAGAGTTTCGCGCCAGTTCTCCGGCCGGTCCGCCGAGTCCGGCGCGCTCGATCAGTTCGGACCATGAAGCGGGAATTGGCGATCGGGCATCGGACACCGGTTCCGCAACAACGGATCGCGTGCCGGATGATCTGCCGGGATCGGATACCGGTCCGGCATCGGCGCTTGGAGGCCGCCGTTCGCCAGCGGCTGGTGCTGCCGACGGCGGCGCTGCTGCCGGCTGCCGCGGGATGGAAGCCGGACTGACCCCGCCTGCGCCCCGATTACCGCTTCCCGATTGACTCGCCGCCACCGCGGCTCGCCCTTCCGGCACGCTTCGCGGTTCGCTCCGGCTGCCTGCCCCCATAAACCGATTACCGCCGATCGGGACGAAGGCAAGCATGCGCAGCAACGCCATTTCGAACCCCACGCGCGGCGTCGGTGCGAGCGGCAGGTCGCGGCGCCCGGTCACTGCCATCTGGTACCAGAGCTGCACGTCCTGCGGCGCCAGCCTCCCCGCGAGGGCGAGCAGGTCCGCACCGCCCTCGCCGGCAGCGTCCGGCACCAGTTGCAGCAACTGCAGGCGATGCAGCAAGCCGGCGAGTTCGTCGAGCACCTGGCCGAAGTCCGGCGAAAAACCCGCGATGTGCTCGATCTCGTCCACCAGCGCGCCACCATCGCCGGCAGCAAGAGCATCGAGCAGCACACGAACCTTCGCGCGCTCGACCGTGCCAAGCATCGCATGCACTTCATGCGCATGCAGCGCACCACCACCATGCGCGATCGCCTGGTCGAGCAGCGACAGGCCATCGCGCAGCGAACCGTCGGCGGCGCGCGCGAGCACTTCGATGCCCTCGTCGTCGTACGTGATTTGTTCGGCGCCGAGGATGTGGCGCATCTGCCCGCTGATCTGTTCCGGCGTCAGGCGTTTCAGGTTGAACTTGATGCAACGCGACAGCACGGTGACCAGCAGCTTCTGCGGGTCGGTCGTCGCGAGCAGGAACTTCACGTGCTGCGGCGGTTCTTCGAGGATCTTCAGCAGCGCGTTGAACGCCGGCTTGGACAGCATGTGCACTTCGTCGATGAGGTACACCTTGTAGCGCCCGCGGGTCGGCGCGTACATGGCGTTCTCGATCAGGTCGCGCACGTTGTCGACGCCGGTGTTGCTGGCGGCATCGATCTCGAGCAGGTCGACGAAGCGCCCGGCGTCGATCTCGGCGCAGGCGCTGCATTCGCCGCACGGGCTCGAGGTCGGACCTTTCTCGCAGTTCAGCGACTTGGCGAAGATGCGCGCGATCGTGGTCTTGCCGACGCCGCGCGTGCCGGTGAACAGGAAGGCATGGTGCAGGCGCCCGCTGTCGAGCGCGTGAGTGAGCGCGCGCACGACATGTTCCTGGCCAACCAGCTCGGAAAAGCGGCGCGGACGCCATTTGCGCGCGAGGGCTTGGTAGGACATCGGAGATCCGCGAATGGGGGTCTGATTGTAGCAAGCGCGCAGCGGAAGGTTCGTTCACGCCGGCCTGTACCACCCTTTCCGCTTGTATGCGGGCGGCGCGCCTAGTATCCTCCGCGACCCCGCGCCACATGCATTCGACCGCATCGCGCCGGGTCCTGATGCGGAGAGGTGTCCGAGTGGTTGAAGGAGCACGCCTGGAAAGTGTGTAAACGGGAAACCGTTTCGCGGGTTCGAATCCCGCTCTCTCCGCCAATTTTTTGCATCACGCCACCCAGTTCATGGTGGCTCCGTCGGTCCTCCCGCGACGATAGCTTGCAAACCCCGCCAGGTCCGGAAGGAAGCAACGGTAGCGAGTGATTCGGGTGCCGGGATGTGGCTGGCGGAGCCGCCACCCTCTTCCAAAAAAAAGGCCTCCCGAGCGGGAGGCCTTTGCATTTGTGCAAACCTCCGTCAGCGCGCGTGCTTGCGCAGCACCACGTTCGCTTTGTGCACTGAAGGCGCAGCATGTCGCGGGCTGACCGGCGTCTCGTCGACGGTCACGTCGTCGATGAAGATCTGGCCATCCACACCGGTTGCGCCGGCATCACCGTAGACGTATTCGAATCGAATGACATGCGCGCCGCCGTCGGCGTACGCGCTGATGTCGAGCGAACGCTGCACGAAGTCCGTATCCACCGTCGCCGTGCTGACGTCGAGCGTGTCGATCGCAGTGCCATCGATCGACACGGTCAGAGTACCCGCCGCGTCCGGCAACGCCTGCAGGAAACGCCAGAAGTTCAGGTAGCGCGGACCGCCGCTGGTGACCGTCACGCTCTGCGCGACGTGCTGGACTTCCGCGCCGCCGCCCCATCCGCCGAACCACGTCGTCCAGTGTCCGGCGTGGACGGGCAGGCCGGTGAATTGGCCAAGGTCGCTGTAGAAGTTCGTATCACCCGCACCCGCACCCGGATTGGTGTCGGCGCCCTCCCACGAAGGATTGGAACCGGCATCCGCAGTGGTCGCCTCGAAGCCCGGATCCTGCAGCGGCTGCACGTACACCGCGCTGCCATCGAATCCATTGCGGAAAATCGTGTCGTCGAGCGCACACGTCACGATGATGTTGCCGACATTCGCGCCCGCGATCGTGCCACTGCCATTGCCCACCGAGCACGACTGTCCCGACGGCTGCGTGCCGACCGTCACCGCATACGCGGCGCCGTTCGCCAATGCGGTCGGGAAGGTGAATCCGCCGGTCGCGGCAACCGGTAGCGACTGCGCGCCACCGTTCAACGACAGCACCAGGCCGCTGCCCGTCAAACCATTGACCGTGCCGCCGACGGTGAAGGTCGGGGACACGCAGGTCACGGCCACATTGGTCACGTTGGCGCCGCTGATCTGGCCCGTGCCATTGCCAACGGAGCACGTCTGTCCGCCGGGTTGCGTACCCACGGTGACCGCGTAGTTCACGCCATTCGCGAGCGCGACCGGGAACGTGAAGCCGCCGTTCGCCGACACCGGCAGCGACTGCGCGCCGGCGTCGAGCGACAGCACGAGACCCGTGCCGGCGAGGCCGCTGACACTGCCGCCCACGGTGTAGACCGACTGGCACGCCACCGCGACACTGGTGACGTTGGCACCGCTGATCTGGCCCGTGCCGTTGGCGACCGAACATACCTGCCCGGCTGGTTGCGTACCCACCGTGACCGTGTAGTTCGTCCCGTTCGCGAGCGAGGTCGGGAAAGCGAAATTTCCATTCACCGACACCGGCAAGGTCTGCGCACCGGCATTGAGCGACAACACGAGCCCGCTCCCGGAAAGGCCGCTGACATTGCCGCCGACGGTGAAGTTGGTCGACGAGCAGGTCACCGCGACATTGGTCACGTTCGCGCCGCTGAGCTGACCGCTGCCGTTCGCGACCGCGCAGGACTGGCCGGACGGCTGCGTGCCGACCGTCACCGCGTAGGTCGAGCCATTCGGCAGCGCGGTCGGGAACGTGAAGGCGCCGCTCGCAGGCACCGCCAGCGTCTGCGCCCCGGCATTGAGCGACAACACCAGACCGCTGCCCACAAGGCCATTGACGTTGCCGCCGACAGTGTAGTTTCCGCTCGCGGCGGAAATGGTGAAGTTGGCGTTCGAGATGTCGAAGAAGATGTTGCTGGCGCAGGAAACGCCGACGCGCGCCTGCGTGGTCGTGACAGCCGGAACGGTCACGCTCGCGCTGCCCGAGTTGGCGACGCCGCTGGCGAGACTGGCCGGGAAGGTCTGGCCGCCATCGGTCGACAGATCGATGTCCACGGTCGCGCAGCTGATCGGCGCAGCCGTGGTATTGGCCACGTCCCAGGTGACGTTCTGCGTGCTGCCCTGCGCCCAGGTCACGGCCGAGTTAGGCGCGGTGACCTGGAACGGACCGGCCGTCGCCACCACGGCCACGGACACGTCCGCACTGGTCGAGGCGCCCTTGCCCGCATGCTCGTCACGCGCGGTCAGGCGGAACTTCATCGCGGTGCGCGCCACCGTCGGCAGCTTCTCGCCCTTGAGTGCCACGCCGGTCAGCACGGTGGACAGTTTCGGGAACATGCGCGCGTTGCTGGTGGTCGCCGGCCAGGCGCGGAACAGCGGGCTGGCGCCGTTGTCGGCGGCGACGAGCGTGGTGCTGGCACCGAGATCCCACTCCTCCCACGAATACTTCACCGTATCGCCCGCATCGGCATCGGTTGCCGTCGCGCTCAACACGAATGGCGTGCTCTTGGGAATCGAATAACCGGTCGGCAGGCTGCCGGCGTCGATCACGGGTGCATGGTTGTCGTTTGTCGTGTTGACGGCGCAACTGCCGCCGCTGCCATTGGTGAAGTTGGTGATTTCCTGCAGGCTGACCGCGTGGAAATACGGATCCGAATGCGGCTGCAGGTCGTCCGCGCCGCAGATGCCCGCGTACGCCATGATCGTCGAGCCGCTGCCCGGCTCGTACGCCGTGCCGCCGTTGCGGTTGCCGCCGCCGCAATTGCTCGTGCTGCTGTTGAAGGTGTGGTTGCCGCCGAACTGGTGGCCCATTTCGTGCGCAACATAGTCGACGTAGAAATCATCACCGATCGGGTTGGGCATGCCGGTCGTGCCGCGCCCCTTCTGCGAGCTGCTGCACACCACGCCAAGGCCGGCCACGCCACCGCTGCCGGTCGTGAACACGTGTCCGATGTCGTAGTTGCCGGATCCGACCACGCCGCTGATGGTGCCCGTCGCGCTGTTGAGGAAGCTGCCGTCGTTGGCAGTGAACGGGTCGCCCGACGCGCTCGCGTACATGAGCAGGTCGTTGTTCGCCACCAGTACCAGCTGGATCGCCATTTCCGATTCGTAGATCTGGGTCACGCGGTTGACCGCGACGACCGTCGCCGCGAGTCCACCGGCGACGGTACCGCCGCCGACCGCGGCGATGTACTGGTGATTCGCCGCGACCGCGGCGCGGTAGGTGCGGTGATTGATGCCGGTCTGCGTCATCGGCTGCGTCGGCAGCAGGTCGTTGCCGGTTGCGCCGATGGCGCGATCATGCACTTCGCAACGGCCCATGCCCTCGGGAGTCGCGAGTTCGCCCCGCTTGTAGCTCAGGTAGTTCGTTCCCGCTCCCGGCACTTCCGGGCGCACGACCCACATTCCGGCCGGATCGAACACCATCGCCTGGAACCCCATCGGCGACACGTCCAGTCGTACCGGGCGACCCTTCGCGTCGCTGCCCTTGAAGCTGAGGATGTCCGGGTACTTGCGCTGGAGTTCGGGTGGCAAGGTGCCCGAGTCGACCACCATGAAATCCGCGAAGCCGCCCTCCGGTTGCGGCAAGGCGATCTCCACCGCGATGCCGCGCTGGTGCGCGTCCCTGAGGTAACCCGCGACTTCGCTCGTCTCGAGCGACAGCGCGCGGAATTCCGCCGGATGCGGGGCATCGGCCGAGAGGTTGCGCGACGCATCCTCGTGCCAGTACACCTCGCTCGGCCCGCCCCATGCAACGCCGGCACCGAGGAGACCCAGCGCCAGCAACACGCGACGCGTCGATTTCACAAACTGTTCGTTCACTCGTTGTCCCCGATGCAGTGGCGGCCCTTGCGCAGGACCGCGTTCAAGATTCAAAACCGGATACGTCTTTCGCGCAGGCTCCTCGGACTCTCTCCCGACCCATCCTCGGCGAGCGCGATTCGTCGTCGTCGTCCGCATGAAGGCACGAACCCGACAGACGATCACGGAATGTAGCAGGGACGCATGGATCAATTCGAGGGATGCGGCAACAGAATTTTCGCGCGCGACGCGCAGTGCACGTCACGCTCCCGCCACCTCAGCCCGCAGGCGGAGACGCGGCTCCGCCCGGATGCAGCCAGCCGGATTCGCCGTCGGCGTAGTTCTCGTTCTTCCAGATCGGCACGCGCGCCTTCACTTCGTCGATGATCCAGCGGCATGCGTCAAACGCGGCAGCGCGATGGTCCGCGCTTACGGCGACCCACACCGCGAGGTCACCGACCACGAGGCGCCCGACGCGATGGATGCAACGTGCTTCACGCACGTCGAAGCGCGCGACTGCCTCGGCAAGGATTGCCTCGCCCTCGTTCGAGGCGAGCGCCGCATAGGCCTGGTAGTCGAGGCCATGCACGATGCGCCCGTCGTTGTGGTTGCGCACCCAACCCTCGAAGCTCGCATACGCACCGGCGGCGGCATGGTCGAGCGCGCCGCGTTCGCGCGCGACATCGATCGGCTCTTCACTCAGCGAGAAGCGCTTCATCCGCCGCTCACCGGTGGAATGAACACGACCTCGTCTCCATTCGCCAGCGCATGCTCCCAGCCGACGAACGCCCCGTTAACCGCGACGCGCAGGCGCTCGGACGCAAACGCGAACCCGTGCGCTGAGGCCACTTCGGCGTACAGCTCGCGCGGATTCGCGGCGGCGCTGGCGCGTGCCTCCGCCGCGCAGCCGGCGCGATCGGCGAGACTCGCGAAGTACAGCAGCCGGTAGTTCACTCGACCACCCTGCCCTTCTCCACACGACGCCGACCGCCGCGTTTGGCGAGCAGGCGCAGTTCGTCGATGACGATCTCGTGCGACAACGCCTTGCACATGTCGTATACCGTCAACGCGGCGACACTGGCGCCGGTCAGTGCCTCCATCTCGACCCCTGTCTTGTGGGTGAGCCCGACCGTGCAGCGGATGCGCAACTCCGTCTTCGTCGCGAACGCGATCTCGAAACGGCAGTTCTCGATCGGCAGCGGATGGCAGAACGGGATCAGTTCATGCGTCCGCTTGACCGCCATCGTGCCGGCAATGATCGCGGTATCGACCAGCGATCCCTTGGCCGAACGCAGATCCTGCGCGCGCAGCTGGCGCGCAACTGCGGGAGGAAAGCGCACGCGCACCTCGGCGGTCGCCTCGCGGCGCGTTGCGGCCTTGTCCGCGACATCGACCATGCGCGGGTGTCCGCTCTCGTCCACGTGGGTCAGTTGGGGTTTCGCCACGTCAGCCTCCGATGCTGTACATCTCGACATGTTCGCGCGGTGCCGCGGACATCCCGCTGCGGATCTCGCTGTAGCGGTCGTCGCGCGCATTCCACACCGCAGCGATCAGTCCGGCTAGTTCCGCGTCGCTTGCGCCCGCGCGCAACGGGCCGCGCAGGTCGCGGCCGGCATTCGCGAACAGGCAGGTGTAGAGCTTGCCGTCGGCGGACAGGCGCGCACGCGTGCAATCGCCGCAGAACGGCTCGGTTACCGAACTGATGAAGCCGATCTCGCCACCGCCGTCGGCAAACGCCCAGCGGCGCGCGACCTCACCGCCGTAATTCGGTGCCAGCTCATGCAACGGCCAGCGCGCGGCGATGCGCGCGCGCAGTTCCGCGCTCGGCACCACCAGGTCGCGCCGCCAATCGTTGCAGGTGCCGACATCCATGTACTCGATGAAGCGCACGACATGCCGACTGCCGCGGAAGTGTTCAAGCAGGTCGAGCACGTATCGGTCATTGGTGCCGCGCATGACGACGACATTGATCTTCAGCGGGCCGAAGCCGGCACGGTCGGCAGCGGTGATTGCAGCGAGCACGTCGGCGACTTCGCCCCGACCGCCGGACATCGCGCGAAACGTCTCCGGATCAAGCGTGTCGAGACTGAGCGTGATGCGCCCAAGGCCGGCGGCGCGCAGCGCATCGGCCTGCGCCGCGAGCAGGCTGCCGTTGGTCGTCATGGCGATGTCCTCGATGCCGGGCACGGCAGCGAGTTCGCGCACCAGCACGGGCAATTCCCGGCGCAAAAGCGGTTCGCCGCCGGTCAGTCGCAGCTTGCGCACCCCGAGACCGGCAAACACCGTCGCGAGGCGCTGGATCTCCTCGAAGCGCAGGCGCTGTGCCTTGGCGAGGAATTCATGGTCGCGCGGATACTGGTCCTCCGGCATGCAGTACGGGCACCGGAAATTGCAGCGATCGATGACCGAAATGCGCAGGTCGCGCAACGCACGCCCGTGCCGGTCGCGCGGCTCCGCCGTGTCGAGTCGAAGCGGGATCGGCGCACCCATCAGGCGACTCCGACCGGGGGCGCCAGCGGCGCCGCCAGTGCGACCACCTCGCCGCGCCGAGCGACGCGCAGACCGCGTCGTTCCATCGCGCGCGCGTCGCCTTCGCTGGCGTAGTGGTAGAGCATCAGCCGGTCGCGCAATCCGGCCGGATATTCGCGCTCGAGGTCGTCGAGTCCGGTATGCGATGGATTGCCGTGCAGGGCGCAGTCGTGCGCAACCAGCTCACCGTTCGCCGCGTACGCACCCAGCATTTCGGGAATCGGGCGCGTGTCGCCGGTCCAGACGAAGCTGCCGGCGAGCGCGATGCCGAACGACGTGCCCGGCGCATGGTGGCGCGTCGCAAACACGTCGAACCAGAGTCCGTCGCACCAGAATCCGCGTGACACCGGCACCAGTCGGAACGTGTCCCAGAAGTTCGCCCCGCCCTCGGCGAGCACCTCCGGGTAGTCGGCGACGCGCGCCTGTAGCAGCGGAATCAGGGCCGCATGCGCGTACAGGCGCACGTTGCCGCGCAGCGCCGCATCGAAATAGGTGCGATAAAACAGGCGTTCGAGTCCAGCCACGTGGTCCATGTGCGTGTGCGTGACGTAGATCGCCTGCGGCGGCGTGCCGTAGTGGTCGAGGTAGATCGACAGCGCTTCGGCGCCGCAGTCGATCATCAACAGCGGCGCGCCGTCGCGCTCGACCACCGCGCAGGCCGAACCGAGTTCCGGCGCTTGCGCGCTGCCCACACCGAGAAAGCGCAAGGACAACGTCATCACGAGGACTCCGGCGCGGCGAGCGCCTTCGCCGCCATCGCTTCGTGATAGGCGGCCAGCAGCGGATGCCAGAAACGCGCCTCGAAATCCTGCACGCGGTGCGCGCCCAGCTTGACCAGCGAACGATGCAGGCGCGCGAGGTTCGCCTGCTGCCAGGCGAGTTGTCCCTTACGCAGTCGTCCGCGATCGAAATCGATGAGGCTGATGCGATCCTGCGCATCGGCCAGGATATTGTGCGCGTTGAGGTCCGCATGCCAGGCGCCGAATGCGTGGAACCGTGCGATCGTGCGCCCGACACGCTGCGCGAGCACGGCATCCAGACGCCCCTGGGAAAGACGCGTCGCGAGCGTGTCCGCCTCGATGCGGCGCGTGAGCAGGTCGCCGCGATAGGCGAATCCGCTGCGCACATAACGTGCCGCAACCGGCAACGAAACGGGCAGCCCGCTGTCGGCGAGGCGGGCGAGGAGCCGGAACTCGCGGAACGCGCGCGTGCGTGCGGCACCCGACCACAGGTACGCATCCGCGCTCAGCCGGGCCGCCAGTCCGCCGCGGTGATAGTGGCGCAGCGCGCACGCACCGACCGGCGTGTCCACGAACACGACTCCGCCACGGCCACTGGCGACGCGGCCGAGCGGCGCCCACCGTGCGGCATCGAACCACTCGGGGCCGGGCGAGATGCCGAGGGCCGCATCGAACACGATCGCGCCGTCGGTCGTCGATTGAACTTGCGCCTGGACCATGCCTCTGCCAAGTTTCCGCCTTTGCGCCGGGGACTCCGTGCGCATCCACCTCCGATGGTAGCAAGCGCCGCATGGATCAAGTAGAAACGACGGGCACCGAACCCCGATCACTGTGCCTGTTGCGCACCTCCGCGATCGGCGACGTGACCCACGTCGTGCCGATCGTGCGTACCCTGCAGCAGCATTGGCCTTCCACGCGCCTTACCTGGCTGATCGGCAAGCTCGAGCACAAGCTGGTCGGCGACCTGCCTGGGGTCGAGTTCATCGTGTTCGACAAGCACGCCGGGCGCGCCGGCTCGCGTGCGGTGCGCGAAAAGCTCGGCGGGCGCCGCTTCGACGCGCTGTTGCACATGCAGGTGGCCCTGCGCTCGAACCTGCTCAGCCTGAGCGTCAAGGCGCCGCTGCGCATCGGTTACGACCGCGCGCGCTCGAAGGACCTGCATGGCCTGTTCGTGAATTGCCGCATACCGGCCCGGCGCGGCGAACACGTACTGGACGCCATGGCGAGCTTCCTCGAGCCGCTCGGGCTCAAGCAGACCAGCGTGCGCTGGGATATCCCGATTCCGGATGAGGCGCACGCGTTCGCCGAGCGTCATCTGCCCGGAACCGCTCCGACCCTGCTGGTCAGCCCGGTGTCGAGCCATCGCCTGCGCAACTGGCGGCCGGAGCACTACGCCGCCACGATGGACCACGCCGCGCTCGCACTCGACTGGCGCGTCGTGCTGTGCGGCGGCCCGAGCGCATTCGAGCGCGAATTCGCCGACGCGGTACTGGCGAAGATGAAATCGCGCCCGCTGGACCTCGTCGGCAAGGACACGCTCAAGCAACTGCTCGCCCTGCTCCAGCGCGCAAACCTCGTGCTCTGCCCGGACTCCGGCCCGATGCACATGGCCAATGCCGTCGGTACACCGGTGCTCGGCCTGCACGCCGCGAGCAACCCGGCGCGCTCGGGCCCGTATTCGGATCGACAATGGTGCGTCGACCGCTACGACGCAGCAGCACGAAAGTTCCGGCGCAAGCCGGCCGATGCACTCGCCTGGGGCACGAAGCTCGAGTATCCGGGTGTGATGGACCTGATTGGCGTCGCCGACGTGATCGAACGCCTCGAGGCGTTCGATGCGCGGCGGCGCGAAAGCGCCACGTGATCGCACCGTCGCGACCCACCCCACACCCGGGCGCGAAGCCGCCCGGGGCTCAGCGGTAGTCCTGGTAGGACTTTTCCTCGACCAGGGTCGAGCCGAGTTTTTCGTTGATCGCGCGCTTCACCGCGGCGCGCTCGTCATTGCGGAAGTAGACCGAACGCGCGAGTTCGATGAACTCGGCATCGAACGCCTTCGCCTTTTCCTTCACGCGGATGTGATCCTCGATCTCCCATAGCGCCTGGTTCACGGCGAGCAACTGCGCGCGCTCCGCGGCGATGTCGGTATGCGAGGCGGGATGCGCCGCCCACGTCGCGTTCAGCAGGTCGAGCTCGGTACGCACGTTGGCGAGCTTGGCGGCATCACGGATCCGGGCCGACTTGATCTCGAGGATGGTGATCTTGTCGATCAGCTCGCCGTAGGAAACGGGGGTCGAAATCGTGCTCATCGCGCATCTCCCGAAGACCGGCGCAGGAACGGGCGCCCGGAAACGACGAAGGGGCCGATGGCCCCTTCTGCAAAACTGGCGGAGAGGGTGGGATTCGAACCCACGTTACGGCATAACCGTAAACCGGATTTCGAATCCGGCGCATTCGACCACTCTGCCACCTCTCCGCTTACACGCCGCCCGGCGGTCGAACCGAGCGAGCCGCGCATGATACGTGGCAGGTTGGCCCAAGACAACCTTGCCCGGGCGATCCGCCGACTGGCCGCCCACTCAGCCGTGCCCTGCCCGCTGCAGGGCCTCGCGCGCAGCGCGGGTACGCGGATCGTCGGCACCCAGAAAGCGTTCACGAAGGGCAGCCGCCTCGCCGAGCAGGCGCAGCCCCTCCGCCCGATCCCCCGGGCGCGCGATCAGCAGTTTGCCGAGGTCATAGCGCACATCCGCTGCGAGGGGATGCTCGGCATTCGGCAGGTAGCCCGCATACGACGCCAGCGCGGCGCGCAGCTCCGGGATCGCGCCGTCGACATCGCCCGCATCGCGCAAGGCGAGGCCGAGGCCATCGTGGACCATCGCGACGTACCGGGAACCTTCTTCGTTCTTCGATCGCACCGCCTTCAGCGCCTGGCGTTGCAGGGGCACCGCCGCGCGCGCGTCGCCGCGCAGGCGGTTCAACTCGCCGAGCCGATAGGTGGTCATGAATGTTTCCATCTCGCCCGCCTTTTCCTTCTGCTCCTGCGCATGGACCTCGTTGATTTCCTTCGCCGCCAGCTCGAAGTCGCCGCGCTGCATGTGGATGATGGCCAGGTTGCCGAGCGCGATGCGCGCGCCCTGGAACTCGCGTCCATACTTCTTCTCGAAGATGTCCAGCGCCTCGCGTTCGGCGCGTTCGCCCGCGTCGAGGTCTCCGGCGGCGACGAGCGTCAGGCCATAATTGATGTCGGTCCCGGCGATGGCAGGATTGTCGTTGCCGAGCTTCGCGCGCTGCGCCGCGAGTACGCGCTCCAGCTCGACGCGCGCCTTCGCGTATTCACCGCGGTGATGGTGGGCAAGACCGACATCACGCCGGACCGCCATCGTCAACGGGTGGTTGTCGCCGAGGACTTTTTCGTACGTGGCGAGGGCCAGCAGATCGACTTGCAGCGCTTCCGCATAGCGCGATCTGGCTTGCATCGCCATCGCCATGTTCATGCGTGCGCGGGCGACATCAAGGTCATCGGGGTCCGCATTGAGCGACGCCACCGTTTCCGCCTCGCTGAAGTACGCGATCGCGGCATTGATGTCCGACAAGCCCCAGGCGGAACCACCGGATGTCATCAACGCCTCGAACAGGGTATCGGTCATGTCACCCACGCTGCGCGCCAATCCGAGTTCGGCCTGCGCGTAGCGTCGGGCCTCATCGAACCTGCGCAGGCCGATCGCGGTGGTGGCTTGTGCATGCAGCGCCCTGGCGCGATCGACCGGCGCAGCTTCCAGCGCGACCATGCGCGCACTCGCATCCATCGCCAGCGGCGCGGCCTCCTTGAAGTCGCCGTTGCCGGCCAGGGTCTCCGCTCGCGCGGCTTCGACACGCGCGAATGCCAATGCCTGCGACGGATCATCGGCGAGTACTTTCGCCGCCGCCCCCTGCAGCGCGTTCGCGCGATCGAACGCACCGAGTTGGTAGTAGAGGCGTCCGAGGGTCGCTTCGATCTCGGCCTTCTGGGTCGCGTCCATGTCCGCGCGTTCGATGCGCCCGGCACCCCGGTCGACCAGTTCGCGTGCACTGATGTCGCGTCCCTTTGCTTCGTGCGGATCGACCGCAGTGAACAATCCGTAGAGGAAATCCTTGACCGCGAGCGTCGTCTGTGCGGCGCGCTCCTTTTCGCGTGCCTGGCTGACCACCGCCAAGCCACTGCCGAGCAGGGTCAACAGCATCGCGGCCGCTGCACCGAGCGGCAACCAGTGACGCCGCACGAACATGCGCAGGAGGTAGCGCTTGCTGCCACCGCTGACCGGCCGCCCCTCGACATACCGGCGCAGGTCCGCGGCGAGTGCCGCCACCGATGGATAACGTTCCTCGGGCGCCTTCGCCAGCGCGCGCCGCACGATACGGTCAAGATCCCCCCGCAAGCCGCGCCGCAAGGACAGCTTTGTCGCGCCGCGCGCCTCGGCGATCGCTTCCGCCGCATCGGCGTCGTCGCGGTCGAGCGCGCGTTGCAGCGTCTCGGGCCCATCCTCGACGACCGCCTTCGACCAACTCACGGAACCCTCTTCGGCGCGCGCGTACGGCAGGTGAGCGCTGCACAACTCGTACACCAGCACGCCGATCGCATACACGTCGGTCGCGGTGGTGATCGCGTCGCCGAGCACCTGCTCGGGGGCTGCATATTGAGGCGTCATCATGCGCGACTGTGTCGCGGCATGGCGATCGCCGACGTCCGGATCGATCAGCTTGGCGATGCCGAAGTCGAGCAGCTTCGCTTCGCCTTCCGCCGTGACCAGGATGTTCGACGGCTTGATGTCGCGATGCACGACCAGGTTGCGATGGGCGTACTCGATCGCCGAACAGACCTGCAGGGCCAACCGCAATCGCGCGCGCAAGCCGAGCCTGTGCTGGTCGCAGTAGCGCACGATCGGTTCGCCCTCTACGTATTCGAGGGTGAAATATGGCGTCCCGTCCGGGGCGACACCCCCATCGTGCAATTGGGCGATATGCGGGTGGACCAGTCGTGCGAGCAGGCTGCGTTCGCGCAGGAACCCCGCCTTCGCCTCCTCGCCGAGGGTGTCGTTGCGCACCAGCTTGAGTGCGACCCGTTGCGTGAACTCCGCGTCCTCGCGCTCGGCGAGGAACACGCTGCCCATGCCGCCCTCGCCGACCAGGCGCAGCAGGCGATACGCACCGATCCGCTGGCCGATCAGATGGGCCGACGAGCCAACGCCATGCAGGCTCCGCAACACCCCGGCCGCGCCGTCGTCGAGGATGTCGGGCGCTCTCGGCTGCGCCGCGAGCAAGGCGCGCGCCTCGGCGAGCGACTCGCCATCCCCGGCACATTGCGCGACGAGCCACGCATCGCGCTCATGCGCGGGCATCGCCTGCGCATCATGGAACAGCTGCTTAATACGCAGCCAGCGCGCCGTGGTGTCCATCGTCACCTACTCCGCATTCCCCATCGCGCGCCGCAGCCACGCGCGCGCGAGCTCCCAATCGTGGCGCACGGTGCGCTCGTGGCGTCCGATCTCGTCGGCAATCTGCTGGAACGTGAGGCCGGCGAAGAAGTGCCACTCGACGATGTTCGCAAGGTCGGGATCGCGCTTGGCCAGGAGGGTCAGCGCCGAATCCAGTTCGAGCGTCTGTTCCGCGGTCGTCGCACCGAGGCCGCAGGTGTCGATCCCCGTGTGCGCGACGCCACCGCCGCGCTTGGCACGGCTGCGATGACGCGCGTGATCGACCGTGATCTGGCGCATCGCGCGCGCGGCGAGCGCGAAGAAATGCGAGCGATTCTGGATTCGGTCGACATGGCCGGCCTCGAGCTTGAGGTACAGCTCGGACACCAGCGCAGTCGGCGACATCGTCGAACCCTGCGCCAGCGCGCTCTGCCGCCGCGCGCAGCGCTTGAGTTCGTCGTAGACCAGCGCATAGGCCGCATCCTGAGCGGCCGCGTCACCCGAGTTCGCGGCATTCAGCAGCTCGGTCAGCGCGGGTCCGCCAGGCATCCCGTAGTCCCCTTGATCGATCGTCCACGCCCGGATTCCGGTGCGGTCGACGTATTAACCCAGCGGTATACCACCGGAGAAGGCGCATGTCCGCTTCAACCCGTCCATCAGCCTGTCCCGGAACGTCGCTTCGGAACGGGACCGCGCCTGCCCTTGCCCTGATCCTGTCGTTCACTGCCGTCGATGCCACGGCACACGACTTCTGCGTGTCGACCGCCGCGCAATTGCAGAACGCGCTCGATGCCGTGTCCGACGGCGGCGCCTACGTCGACGAGCAGAGCCTCATCAGGATCGTTCAAGGCACCTACCTGACCGGCAGCGCGACCTCGAACGGGCCGTTTTTTTCCAACGCCTCCACCAGCACCGCCCAGCTGACGATCTACGGCGGCTACTCGGCCGGCTGCAGCGGCGACCGTCACCCCGCTTCCAGCACGATCCTCGACGGCCATGGCGCCAACGGCGTGATGATCCTGCGCCGCCCGAACGGCAAGATCGCGGTCACCCACCTGACCTTCCAGAATGGCCACGGCGATCTCGGTGCCGGCCTGCAGATCAACCATCTCGCCACCGTCAATGCTCCGGTCGACATCGACAGCGTGATCATCCGCAACAACCATGCGACGGCCGACGCCGGCGGCCTGTACGCCTCGGGCGCAAGTGCGTCGCCCTACAACTCGATCTACGTCGAGAACGTCCTGATCGCCGACAACAGCACCGACTCCGACTACGGCGGGGCCTATCTGACCGGATACGGATACTCGGTGCATGTCGGCCACAGCACGATCTCGCGCAACACCTCGCCCGCGGGCACGACCGGCGGTTTGTATTGCGGTGGCAACAATACCTGCGGTGTCTACGACACGATCGCCTGGAACAACACCAACGTCGGCCTCTACATGGACACGACCAATTCGCTCGTGTGCGACGACTACGGCACCAGCGGCGGCATTCCGCCGGGCTACGAATCGGGCAACCTGTCCGTTCCTCCGCAATTCGTCGATGCCGCAGCCGGTGACTACCACCTGGGCGCAGCCTCGCCCCTGTTCGGGCTATGCGGCGGCGAACCGTTCGGGCGCGACCTCGACGACCATGCCTACCCCGGCAGTGGCGGCACCGACGTGGGCGCCTACGAGGACACCATCTTTGTCGACGGAGCCGACGGCTGACCGGGTCGCCGCGTGGTTGGCGAGCCAAGGCGCAAAACCCTGCCGAATCCGCGACTAACGTCGCGAAATTGACACGCAACATCAGATAGCGTCCACTCCGGCCCGGGCGCCTTGCCCGCGGGTGGAAAGCCGCCATGTTCCGTATCCTGGTCGCCAACAGCAAAGGCGGTTGCGGCAAGACCACGCTGACCACGACGCTGGCCGGGTACTACGCGCGCAGCGGCAAGCGCACCACCCTGGTCGATTGCGATCCGCAGGGGTCCTCGCTCGCCTGGTGCGGCCTGCGCGCCTCGCACCTCGCACCGCTGCATGCGCTCGCCAGCAACGACCCCACCTACGGGCTCACGGCCGGCTGGCTGCTGCGCATCCCTGCGGCGACCGAAGTCCTCATGATCGATACGCCCGCCGGCCTGCGCGCGCACGAGTTCGAACGTTTCGTGCGCCACGCCGACGTCGTGCTGGTGCCGGTCGTGCCGTCGCCGATCGACCTGCGCGCGACGCTGGCTTTCCTCGACGTGGTACGCAAGCTCGCCGAGGTGCGCAGCGGTCGCGTACGCGTCGCACTGATCGCGAACCGCCTGCGCGAGCGCACGAACTCGGCCAAGCAGCTCGATTCCACCCTCGACCGCCTGACCGAAGCGGCAATGATCCGCGTGCGCGACTCGCAGGCCTACGTCGGCCTCGCCGACAGCGGCCGCTGCATTTTCGACGACGACAGCAGCACTTCGCGCGCGCATCGCGAGGACTGGAGTCCGCTGCTGCAGTGGCTCGACAAGCGTGCCGCCGACCAGTTGCCGCGCGGCAATGTCACGCCGTTGCCGACCTCGGCGCAGCGGGTCGGCAACTAGTCCCACACCCGAGCCATCCGCGAACTCAAACCGCTTGCGTTGAAGCCGCAGCCATACGCAGTCCGCACCGGCGCCGCGGCCGAACGCCAGGCTGCACTGAAGTCGTGACATGCCCGAAAATCCGGGCATCAAAGCCCGCGCGCGATCCTGAATCCCACGCGCGCGCTGCGCGTGTCGCTGCGGGCGGCGAGGCGGAACGCCGAGCGCACCTGGTCAGGATCGCTGCCCCACGAACCGCCGCGGACGACGTGGCGTTCGCAGCCGGGGTTGATCCATGCGCTGCTGTCGCGCGGCGCACGCGTGTAGTTGTCGTGCCAGCAATCGTCGACCCATTCCGACACGTTGCCTTCCATGTCGAACAGTCCGAAGCGATCAGGCGGGAACGAACGCACCGGCGCCGGCCCCCAGTAGCCATCACTGTAGCGCGGGAACGCGCTGGTCCAGCTGCGCTTGCTCGGCGAGCGGTCGCCCTCGCCGGTGAAGTTGCCGACGACCCGGTCGGGATCGCCATCGCCCCAGGTGAAGCGCGCCGTCGAGCCCGCACGCAACGCGTATTCGAACTCCGCTTCGGTCGGCAGGCGGTACGCCTTGCCGGTGCGCGCCGACAGCCAGCCTACATAGGCCTGCGCGTCGTTCCATGACACATTGATCACCGGCAGGTTGTCCTTCGCGCGTTCGCCGCGGTAGTCGTTGCGCCAGTCCATGCCGCGGCGGTCGGAGATGCGCCCGGAAACCTCTTCGTACACGCTGCCCGATCCCGCTTTCTCGGCATCGCTGACGTATTTCGTCGCCGCGACGAATTCGCGGAACTGACCCACGCTGACTTCGGTCTGGCCAATCGCGTAGCCGTTGCTGATGCGCACGCGCCGTTGAGGCTCCTCGCTGTCCTGATGGCCGGCCTCGTCGGCCGGCGAACCCATGACGAACGTGCCGGTCGGCACCACCACGACCGGCGGCGCGCTGCCCACGACGTCGAGGAAGCGGTCGCGGATCACCTGCCCCGGCGCGAAACTCGCGTACAGGCGCGCATTGCGCAAGCGCAGGTTGAATTCGTCGATGCCGGCGAGGTCGGCGCTGATGCCCTGCGCTTTCTTCGCCAGTTGCTCGGCGAGATCCGCATTGCCGGAGTCGAGCGCGGAGCGCGCCTGCGCCAGCACGGTTTCGGCGCGCTGGCGGCGGATGCCTTCGACGCGCGCGCGCGTCTCCAGCAGGGCCGGCGAGCCGGGGCGGATCGCCGACGCCTCGCCGAGCGTCGCGTCCGCGCCGGCGAAATCGTCCTGCGCTGCCTGTGCCAGCGCGCGATCGAGCGAACCGCGTTCGATCGTCGCGAGGCCGGCATCGGCGAGACGGTTGCCGGGGTCGAGCTTCATCACCGCGCGGTACACCGCCAATGCGTTGTCGTCGCCGCTCCCGCGCAGATGGCCGCTCTTCACGAGGGTCGCCGCCTTCGCCAACATCGGCAACACATCATGCAGGGTCTTCGCGCGCGCGCGCAGCTCGGCCATCTGATCGTCCGCATGCGGAAGTTCGGCATAGACCGCGAGATACCGCTGTACTGCCGCCTCGTCACCGCGGTCGATCGCGGCGAGC
This sequence comes from Dokdonella sp., assembly GCF_044227025.1. Classification (GTDB taxonomy): domain Bacteria; phylum Pseudomonadota; class Gammaproteobacteria; order Xanthomonadales; family Rhodanobacteraceae; genus Dokdonella_A. The sequence continues at coordinate 635,539 of NZ_JBGAFX010000002.1, forward strand.
GCCCAGTCGTGCACGGCACCGGCTATGCGTTCGAGCGCGGTCTCCGCCTCGACGTTGTGCGGCGCCGCCACGAGCACCTGGCGATACAGCGCGATCGCATCCTTCGACTCGAATAGCGCGCCCTTTTCCTCCGCGCTGCGGGCGCGCTTGAGGAGGGCAGTCACTTCCTTGCTGGTCGCGATCGGCGGCCCCATGCGCACCGCATCGACGTACGAGGTGCCTACTTCGCCTTCGTTCGGCAGCGTGGGCACGCTGGTTGTCGCTGGCCGCACGGCAGACCAGGTCGGTGGTGTGCCGGCGTAGGGTCCCTGCTGGCCCGCCGCGACCGGCTCCGGGGGCTGCATGTGCAGGATGCCCGGGAAAAACCGGTACAGCAGCGCAAACGCGATCAACGCGATGCCGGCGGCTCCGCCGAGGGTGTGCTGCTTGCGTGCGACTTCGGGACCGGGCATCGTGCCGTGATTATCGACGCTCGTCGCCGCGCGGTGAAGCCCACGCGGGCACGGCGTCCACCCTCCGTACAGCAAGGACTCCCGCTTGACCGACTGGATCGAACGCAGCGACGCATTGCAGGACCTGCTCACCTCCGCACCCACGGTACTCGGACTCGACACCGAGTTCATGCGCACCGACACTTTCCTGCCGCGCCTTGCCCTCGTGCAGGTGCAGGCCGCAGAGCGCATCGCGCTGGTCGATCCGACTGCCGGCGCCGATCCGGGGCCGCTCGCAGCGGTGCTCGCCGATCCCGCGCGCACGATCGTCATGCACAGCGCCGGCGAGGACCTCGAGGCGCTGGCGACGTGGTCGTGCACGATCGGCCACCTGTTCGACACGCAGATCGCCGCCTCGTTCGCCGGCCTCGGCGCCGGCCTCGGCTATCAGAAGCTCGTGCGCGAGATCACCGCGGTGGAACTGCCGAAGGCGGAAACCCGCTCGGACTGGTTGCGCCGCCCGCTGAGCCCGCAACAGCTCGACTATGCCGCGCAGGACGTTGCACACCTGCCCGCCCTGCACGCCGAACTCGGTGCGCGACTCGCGCAGCGCGGCTACGTCGCATGGTTCAAACAGGACTGCGAACGCCTGCTGGAGCGCGCACGCAACCGCGAACCCGATCCCGAACCGCAACTCGGCCTGCGCGGTGCCGCCGACTGGCCGCGCGAGTCGCAGGCCTTGCTGCGACGCGTGCTGCGCTGGCGCGACCGCACCGCGCGCGCGATCGACCGCCCGCGCTCTTGGCTGGTCGACGACGCACATGCGCTCGACCTGTGCGCGCGACCGCCTGCCGACGCCAACGCACTCGCCGAACGCACCCGCGGGCTGCGCGCGTTGCGAAGCGCCCAGCGCGCCGAGCTGTTCGACGTGCTGCACGCGCCACTGGCCGCCGACGAACTCGAATTCATGCCGATTCCGCACGCGCCGGGGCCGCGCGAAAAGCAGATCGTTTCGGCGCTGAAGGATGCCGTCGTCGCGCGCGCCAAGGAACTCGACCTCCCCGACGGCCTGCTGTGTGCACGCCGCCACCTCGAAACCCTGCTCGCGACCCGCAGATGGCCAACCTCGCTCGACGGCTGGCGCCGCGACGTGCTTCATGACGCGTTGATGGCGCGCCTGCCGTAGCGGCGAGGGCCCGGCGGCACGCGCTGCGCGCGTACCGCCCTGCGGTAAGAGCATCGCGGCTTCCACCGCTCCCACGGCAACAAGCTGCTGCAGCCCTTGCTTCCGCGCGCAGGAGCGCGCCGCTCCTACCGGGTCCCCTTCGGCTGCTTGCAGGGATGCGGGTCGGCCCTCGCGAAAGAGGTAGTCTCGAACCGGCGGAGCGCGACGACCCCACCGCCCGTAGAACCCTTGACAGCCCCCGGGGCGACACCGGCACACTCGGAACCATGAATCCCGTGCGCACGACGACGAGCACGACCATTACCACGACGACGACCGTGGTACGGGTGCCTGCGCGGGATTGATCCTTGAACGCAATGGCCCCGTCCCACGCAAGGGAAGCGGGCCGCAGCGACACGCCCAATCCCTCGCAACGGGGCCTCCCACCGGAGGCTTTCGATGTCCCGTTCCGCCCCTGTCGCTCCCGTCGCGCCGCCGATGGCCGGTGAAGCCTTCGCCGCGCACAAGTTCGGCGGGTCCAGTCTCGCCGACGCGGCGTGTTTCCGTCGCGTCGCCGCGATCGTCGACGCACAGGCCGGCCCGTGCCAGCTGGTCGTCGTGTCGGCGATGCGCGGCACCACCGACGCGCTGATCGCTCTCGCCAACGATGCGATCGATGCACGCGGAAGCTGGCGTGACGACCATGCGCGACTGCGCGAACGCCACCTCGTGACCGCGCAGGAACTGCTCGGCGGGAGCGCTGCTGCGATCGGCTGGCTCGACGCCGAATTCGCGCGCCTCGCCCATTTGCTCGATGCACTCGCCGTGCTCGCCACGCCGAACCGCGAGGCGATCGACGCGATCCAGGGCCTCGGCGAAGTCTGGTCCTCGCGCATCCTTGCCGATCTCTTCATCGCGCAAGGCCGGGCCTGCGCGCGACTCGACGCGCGCGAGGTGCTGCGCATCGGCCACGGCGAGCTCGGTGCAGTCATCGACTGGGAAACGAGCACCGCGAACTACACGGCGTGGCGCGCGCAGCATGCGCAGCCCTGGTTGGTCGTGACCGGTTTCGTCGCGCGCACGCGCGAAGGTCGCGATACCGTGCTCGGGCGCAACGGCAGCGACTATTCCGCTGCGATCTTCGCCGCGCTCGCCGACGCGCGCGAACTGACCCTGTGGGGCGACACCGACGGCGTGCTGTCGGCCGATCCGCGCCTCGTTCCGGATGCGATCCCGCTCGCAGCACTCAGCTACGACGAAGCCTGCGAGCTCGCCTACTTCGGCGCCAAGGTGATCCACCCGCAGACCCTGACGCCAGTGATCGCGCGCGGCCTGCCGGTGCGCATCCGCAACACGTTCCGCCCCGCGCACGCAGGCACCGCGATCGGCCGGCCTGCCGCCGACGCGGCGCGGTCGCCGGTCAAAGGCCTCAGCGCGGTGCAGGGCCTTGCCGTCCTCACCCTCGAAGGCGCCGGCATGATCGGCGTGCCGGGCACTGCCGAGCGCGCGTTCGGCGCGCTGCATGCGGCAAGCGTGTCGGTCGTGATGATCTCGCAAGGTTCGTCCGAGCACTCGATCTGCTGCATCGTGCGCGAAGCCGATGCCGCGCGCGCGGAACATGCGCTGCGCCGCGCATTCGTCGCCGAACTCGCGCGCGGCGAGATCGCCAGCGTCGCCGTCGCCGGCGGCATCAGCGTGCTTGCCGCGGTCGGTGACGGCATGGCCGGCCAGCCCGGCATCGCCGCGCGCCTGTTCGGCGCGCTGGCTCGATGCGGCGTCAACATCCGCGCGATCGCGCAAGGCGCTTCCGAACGCAACATCTCCGTCGCGGTCGACAGCGCCGACGTCGCCCGCGCCCTGCGCGCCGCGCACTCCGCGTTCTGGCTGTCGCCGCAGACGCTGTCGATCGGCTTGGTCGGCCCCGGCAAGGTCGGTGCGGCATTGCTCGCGCAGATCGAAGCCGCACGTCCGCGCCTGTTGCGCGACCATCAGCTCGACCTGCGCGTGCGCGCGGTCGCGACCAGTCGGCGCCAATGGCTCGGCGAAGCGGACGACGCTGCCGCGTGGGCAGAACACGCGCACGCGGGCGACGACCTCGACACGCTCACCCGTCATGTGCAGGCCGAGCACCTGCCGCACAGCATCATTATCGATTGCAGCGCGAACGACGCGGTCGCCGAACGCTATGCGAGCTGGCTCGCCGCCGGCATACACGTGGTCACGCCGAACAAGCATGCCGGCGCAGGACCACAAGCACGCTGGCGGCAGATCCGCAATGCCAGCGCGAACGGCGCGCGCTTCCGCTACGAGGCGACCGTAGGCGCCGGCCTGCCGGTGATCTCGACCCTGCGCGACCTGCTCGATACCGGCGACGAACTGCTTGCGGTCGAGGGCATTCTTTCGGGTACGCTGGCGTGGCTGTTCAACCGCTACGATGGTTCGGTACCGTTTTCGACGCTCGTGCACGAGGCGCACGCGCTCGGCTACACCGAACCCGATCCGCGCGATGACCTGTCCGGCACCGACGTGGCGCGCAAGCTGGTGATCCTCGCGCGCGAGGCCGGAGTCGGGCTCGAACTCGGCGACGTCGCGGTGGAAAGCCTGGTGCCGGCGTCGCTGCGCACCTCGTCCGCGGAGGAGTTCATGCGCCGCCTGTCCGAATTCGATGCCGCCATCGCCGAACGCCACGCGCATGCCCAGGCGAAGGGATGCGTAGTGCGTTACGTCGCGAAGCTCGATCGCGAACGCCGTGCCAGTGTCGGCCTGGCAGAACTGCCGCACGACCACGCGTTCGCGCACTTGCGCCTGACCGACAACATCGTGCAGTTCAGCACGCGCCGCTACCGCGACAATCCGCTCGTCGTGCAGGGGCCGGGGGCCGGACCGGAGGTCACCGCCGCCGGCGTGTTCGCCGACCTGCTGCGCGTGGCGGCGAGTGTCGGAGCGCGCCTGTGAGAAAGGTCGTCAGCGCGTTCGCACCCGCCAGCGTCGGCAACGTCGGCGTCGGTTTCGACATCCTCGGCCACAGCGTCACCGGACCCGGCGATCGGGTCACGGTGCGACGCATCCTCGACCCGCTCGTGCGCATCAAGGCGATCCGCGGCAACACCCTGCCGTTGCCGCTCGAAGCCGAGCGCAACACCGCCGGCGCCGCACTGATCGCGCTGCGCCAGGCCCTCGGCGTGCCGTACGGCTTCGAGATCGAGATCGACAAGGGCATCCCGTTCGGCTCCGGCATGGGTGGCTCGGCCGCGTCCGCCGTCGCGGCACTGGTCGCCGCGAATGCGCTGCTGCGCAAACCGCTCGAACGCGAAGCGCTGTATCCATTCGCGCTCGACGGAGAAGCGGTCGCAAGCGGCGGCCGGCATGGCGACAACGTCGGCCCGATGCTGCTCGGTGGGCTCGTGCTGTCGACCGCGGACCGGCTGGTGCCGATCCCGGTACCGCCCGGCCTGCATTGCGCGCTCGTCCATCCGGCCGCGGTGCTCGAAACACGCGCGGCGCGCGCCGCCCTCGCGGGTCCTTACGCGCTGCATGAATTCGTCGCACAGAGCGCGAACCTGGCGCTCGTCCTCGCCGGCTGCCATGCAGGCGACATGTCACTCATCCGCGCCGGGCTCAGCGACGTGCTGGTCGAACCGCGTCGCGCGTCGCTGATCTTCGGCTTCGACCGCGTCAAGCAACGCGCGCTCGACGCCGGCGCGCTCGGCGTGAGCATCTCCGGCGCGGGGCCGAGCGTGTTCGCCTGGTGCGCCGACGAGGGCACCGCGCATTCGGCCGCCGGCTGGATGCGCGCCGCGTTCTCCGAGGTCGGCTATGCCAGCGAGGCGTGGATCTCGCCGGTCGCCGGGCCGCGTGCGGAAATCGTCGCGTGAAGTACGTCAGCACGCGCGGCAACGCACCCGCGATCGGCCTCGGCGCCGCGCTCGTGGCCGGCCTCGCGCCCGACGGCGGCCTGTACGTGCCCGCATCGCTGCCCGTGTTCAACGTCGCCGACTTCGACGGCTGCGACACGCTGCCGACGATCGCTGCGCGCCTGCTGCGGCCGTTCTTCGCCGGCGATGCGCTCGCCGACGAACTCGACGCAATCTGTGCCGAAGCACTCGACCTGCCCGCGCCGCTGCGGGCGATCGCGCCGGCGACATGGCTGCTCGAACTTTTCCACGGCCCGACCGCCGCGTTCAAGGATTTCGCCGCACGCTTCCTCGCCGCCTGCCTCGCACGCCTGCGCGACGCCGGCGATCCGGTGCGGACGGTACTCGTTGCAACCTCCGGTGACACCGGTGCCGCGGTCGCGGCCGCATTCCACAACCGGCCCGGTTTCCGCGTCGTCATCCTCTATCCTGACGGCCGCGTCTCGCCGCGCCAGGCGCACCAGCTCGGCGCGTTCGGCGACAACGTGCACGCGCTGCGCGTGGCCGGCTCGTTCGACGACTGCCAGGCGCTGGTCAAGCGTGCACTTGCCGACGACGTGCTCAAGCGCAACGTTGCGCTCACCTCGGCCAACAGCATCAGCCTCGGCCGCCTGCTGCCGCAGATGGCGTACTACGCGCTCGCCGCGCTCGCCCATCGACGCGCGGGCGGTGCGCCGCTCAACGTCGTGATCCCGACCGGCAACCTCGGCAATGCCCTCGGCGCGGTGCTCGCGCGCCGGCTCGGCCTGCCGATCGGCGAGATCGTGCTCGCGACGAACGCGAACCGCACCCTGCCCGACTTCTTCGCCGGCGCCGACTACGCGCCGCGCGCGAGCATCGCCACCCTCGCCAACGCGATGGACGTCGGCGCGCCGAGCAATTTCGAACGCCTGCGCTGGCTGCACCCCGCTGCCGCCGACCTGCGCCATGCGCTCACCGCCGAATCCGTCGACGACGACGCGATCCGCGCGACGATCCGCCGCGTCCATGCGCAGGGCGGCCTCGTCGTCTGTCCGCACACCGCGACCGCGCTGCACGTGCTTGAGCGCCGCCGCGCCGCCGGCGACGCGCGCGACTGGAGCGTCGTCGCCACCGCGCACCCGGCCAAGTTCGAATCCGTGATCGAACCCCTGCTCGGCATCGCCCTCGACGTGCCGCCCGCGCTCTCTGCGTTGCTCGCGCGGCCAGCCCACGCCAAGCCGATCCGCGCGGACTACACCGACCTCTGCGCGGTCCTGACCCGAGAAGAAACCGCGCCCGCTCAATGACCTGCGTCGCGGGCTTGGCGAATCGCCGAAACGCGGGTTATCATGCGCGCCCTTTCGCGGTCCCCAGCCGCGAATGCACGTGGGGCGGTAGCTCAGCTGGGAGAGCGCTACGTTCGCATCGTAGAGGTCGTGGGTTCGATCCCCATCCGCTCCACCACTCCATTGGATACACGACGAACCCTCGAAGGGCTGATCCTTCGGGGGTTTTTTGTTTGGGCTTTGGGACGCTAACGCGTGCCGTGAACCGCGCCGCCTAGAAGAGGCAACCCCCGCGGGACGCGCCATACGTCCGAATTCGGTAGTCTCTTTTACTGGCCACACCGTTTCACGGCCCACCTTTATCATTCAGAACCGGATTAGCGGTGATGCACTCGCCAGACATCGATTTCCGTCGCATCCGCACACATTTGGGAAGTCAACACGGCGGGTTCGAAGAGCTAGTGTGTCAACTGGCGTGGCTTGACACTCCTAGCGGTATGTCTTTTTCCCGAAAGGGCGTCGGCGCCGATGCTGGCCTCGAATGTTATCGCCTCGACCCCGACGGCAACGAGACTGGTTGGCAGGCGAAGTATTTCTTCGAGTTCGGCACCAGCGAAGCGCAGCAGCTCAAGGAGTCCTTCGATAACGCGGTCGACAAGCATCCCCTCCTCGTCCGCTTCATCGCGTGCCTTCCGTTTGACCTGTCGGATAGTCGGATCCCGAAACAGAAGACCGAACAAGGGCGCTGGGACGACTGGGTCGCGGCGCGAAAGAAAGAGATCGCGCCTCGGGAAATCGACATTCAGCGTTGGGGAGCCTTTGAGCTCACCGAACGGTTGTCGCGCAATGATCCGCTCCACGTTGGACGTCGCACCTATTGGTTCGATCTGCCACATTTCGGCACTGACTGGTTGAACAACCGCTTCGCTGTGGCTCGGGCCGCTCTAGGGCGTCGGTACACGCCGGAGCTCAACGTCGAACTACCGATACGGCAGGCGTTGGCCGCATTCGCGCGCCATCCAGAATTTGCTTGTCGGATCTTGAGCTGGGCGGACCATATCGAAGAAGAACTGTATCGATCAGTCTCTTATGTCGAAGGGGTATTGGGGGTAGCACATGCCGCGGAAGTTTCGGCGCTCAAGGATCATGTCGGTGCCGTTCCGTTGGCGATCCGCTCGGCGGCGCTCGGCCCGGCGGATTCGCTACCGATTGATACTTGGCGATCCGCGCTCGTCGCGGCAAAAGCGTCACTTGATCGCTGCCGAAGCGCAATCTGGGACTTGCGGCGCACTCCCGGAGCAGTTCGAGACGAGCCCGCACGAAACGCTGTCTACTTCACGGGCAAGCTGCAGGACGCGCTTGCGCACGTCCTTGACTCGATCGACGATTCCGCGGTGCGTCTTGCAAACAGCCGACGGTTGCTCCTGGTCGGCGAAGCTGGAGTCGGAAAGTCGCACTTGCTCGCCGATGTTGCCGCGAACCACATTTCTCGCGAATTCCCTGCTGTCCTGACGCTGGGAAGTGCGTTCAGCGATTCGGAGCCTTGGCATCAGATCGCGGAACAACTCGGTCTTGCGCAAACCCCGCCGGAAGCCATACTGAGCGCGCTCGATTCAGCGGCCCAGGCCGCGCAGGTTCGCGCACTCATCATGGTCGATGCGATCAACGAGCGAAACGGCATTGCCGTTTGGTCCGATCGACTCGCGGCCTTTCTCGCTGAAACAGATCGCTTCCCTCACATTGCTGTCTTGGTTTCGTGCCGCACGACCTTCGTTCCGTATGTTGTTCGACAACTCGACGAGACATCGTTGCCTCGCCTGGTGCACACGGGATTCGCAGGCAAAGCCTCGGATGCTGCGCGACGATATCTCGATCACCGAGGAATCGTTCGGATGGCCGTGCCGCACCTTGCGCCGGAATTTGAAAATCCCCTCTTCCTCCGAACGTGTTGCGACATGCTCGAACGTCGCGGGCTGCGGGAACTACCTCGCGGCCTCGCGGGCGTCTCAAGCATCTTTGATTTCTATTTTGGCGCCGTCGTCGAAGCCCTCAACAAGCGCTTGGGCCTAGAGCCGCGCCTGAAGCGCATCGAGAAAGTCCTGGCGGCATTGACCGAAGCGATGGTCACGGCGGGAAGTGGTTATCTTTCCTTCGATGTCGCCGATGCAATCGTCGAGGCAATACACGATTCCGGCGGCCGTTCCGACCGGAATCTGCTTATTCAACTGGAAGCCGAAGGAGTGCTTGCGGTTGAGCCCATGACCGACAGTGGTCAGACCACTGAAATGGTCCGCTTCACCTTCGAGCGGCTAAGCGACCATCGAATCGCCGAGCACCTGCTAAACATCCATATTGCTAACGGGAATCCCGTTGTCGCGTTCACCAACGGCGCTCTGACACGCTACGTGGCGGGGCTGGGTTCCCATCGCTTTGCGGGCATCGCCGAGGCGTTCGCCGTGCAACTACCCGAGCGCTATGGCGTCGAACTTCTGGATGTCGTCGAGAGCAAACACCGGAGAAATCTCGCTTCCGCCTTCCACATCAGTCTACTGTGGCGTCGGCAGGCCACCTTCAACCAACGAACACTCGAACTGGTTAGGGAGTTGTCATCCGTTCTCGGAAGAGATACGGAAATGGAGATTCTTCTTGCGATCACCACAGAGCCAGACAACCTATTCAACGCCGACTATCTCGACCAATGGCTTCGCCCACTGTCGATGCCCGAACGCGACGTTCAATGGTCCATTCGCGTCACGACCGGTGTCGAGGACAACGACGGACCTGCTACAACGCTTATCGAATGGGTCCTCGCCAATGGCTTGGACACCATTGAACCGACTCGAGCCAGACTCGCCGCCACTGCACTGGCGTGGCTTACTAGCCTGAGTCATCGATGGGTTCGAGACAGAGCAACCAAAGCACTCGCGGCGCTGCTTGTCGACCGCCGCGAGCTGGCCGCCACCCTCATCGATCTATTCGGACAAGTGGACGATGCCTATGTTGTCGACCGTGTGCTCGCCGCGGCTTACGGTGGCGCGACGCGACGGTCGACCGATTCGGGGCTTCCCGAACTTGCCCTCTCTGCCTACAAGGCCGTGTTTGCCCGCGATCCACTGCCAGTACACGCACTCATTCGTGACCACGCCCGCGGAATCATCGAGCTCGCCGCTAGCCGAGGCGTGCTGCCGCCGGACATTCCTCTCGCTAGAATTCGCCCACCGTACGCAAAGGGAGCACCTCTTGAGAACATCAGTGACGAGGCCATGGCCGGGTATGTTCAATTTTATGAGGGATCGCCATTTCGCGACGCGATTTGCGGCTCGGCCGTCGAGGACGGGGACTTTGCACGGTATGTCATCGATCCGCTAGCCGGAAGGTTCTTGCGACTGCCGCTTGAAGAGTTCGGGCGTTCCGTGAAGGAGCTTTATGAGGATTGGCATGCGGCAGCGATCGCCTCGCATCCAGGTCGCGTCGAGGCACTTTCATGCGCCATCCAACTTGCACGTCAGATGCATTCGCTTCCGAAAACCTTCGAGATTTTACTAGGTGACAAATCCGCGGAGGAACGCGGCGCTCGGCGTCTCGCGGAGGATCACTACAACGAGGCGATCGCGAGGCTTATTGGCCTTCTAGACGAAAAGGAAATTGAAGAGTTTCGGATACGCGCGGCAAGGTATATATCGGAATACATGTGGAATGAGAGCGCTCAGCCGTGGTATCCCAGTTACGCGGGACACCGAGCACGCCGTTGGGTCGCATGGCGAGCGCACGAGCTTGGGTGGGCTACGGAGCGCTTTGCGGAGTTCGACGCGAAAGTCGCGAGCCATGATCGAATGGAGCACCGCGTCGAACGCATCGGAAAGAAGTATCAGTGGATCGCTCTTCACGAGCTGACGGGTCGCTTGGCAGACAGTGCTCTTGTCGAGGCGCGCTACCGGGAAGGTCCTGAACTCTATGCAGGGCCCTCGCAGGTCGGCACACGAGAAATGGACCCCACAATTCTCGTAACCCGTACCGCGCAAAATGACTCAGATAGGCAAGGGGGAACCTGGTGGACGCCACACACTTCGCGGTGGCGCAATGACCCTCCCCAGGCGCGAGTCGATTGGGCCGAGAATACTTCGCTCGACATTCCGGATGCGGTTCGTCAGATTGAGATCACCGATCCCAAAGATCGTCGATGGCTCGTCCTCGATACCAGCGTCGGCCGCAACCAGTGGGCCATGGTCGGCGGTCAACGAATCATTCACCGGATGACGTGGCACAAGGTTCAATCACTGCTCGTCGCTCGTAGTGATGTTGAATCGCTGGTCAGATTGCTCAAGCGGTCCAAGGGAGGGCGCTCGGATGTGCCTGAGCTTGATATGTCGCGCGATGCCTATTTGGGTGAATATCCTTGGCATCCGGCTTACGTGAACGTCGATGGAGGCTGGGACGTGGGCATGATCGGCAAGATTGCGACATATTCCACGGTGGCAGCCTGGCACGCGCAGCAGTCAAGCCACGACTATTCGCTCGACGACACGCTCAACCTAACTATTCCAGCGCCCGCACTTATCAACGGACTTCAACTTCGGCTCGCCGATGGACATTCTCTGGCCTACGCGACCGCTGCGGGTAACGTGCTATTTAAGGATCCGTCGGTCGAGGAGCCTGGCTTCGGCGCTGCGATCGTCGATCGAAAGGCGCTGCAAGCATTTCTGCGCACTCACGACAAAGAGATAGTGTGGATATTCTCGGGCAACAAGAGCGCGCACGGCGGGCGCCCTCACGGTGAAGGCTGGGGCGGCGAACTCTCGTACTGGGGCATCTATCGGTTCAAGGGCGATGTCCTCGAAGGCAAGCTTTCTTTCGAGCGCAGGGAGCCCCGTCCGCAACAACTCGCCGAACTTCTTGCCTATCCATAGAATGCGTTTGATCACGCCCCACCCGACAGCAAACTAGCGCCCATGAATGCTAATGAGCAAGAAGTCAGAGGTAACGCGCTGATCGACGAGGCACGACGACGGCTGGCGGAAATCTCCTTTCGCTCCACGCTGCATGCGTGTCTTTACTTCTTGCGTAAGGAGCCCAACGACGACTTTGGTTGGTATGAGCGACGCCCATTTCTCGTCTTTTTGATGATCAAATGGGCTGCTGAGCTCTGGAATCCCGCGAAAGAGCGTCGCGACGGCGCTGACGAAGACTTCAATTTCGTCGAACAACGCATCTGGGATGCCATCGGGCATTTGGTTCGAGATCGGCGTCCATCCATAATGCTGCGAAGGGCGGCGTTCCAACAGTTTTGGTATCAGCGCAGTTTCGAGATCGGGGCCATTCCGCGCCAAGCGATGTTGTTTGGTCGATTGATGAGAGATTCCGACGTGATGCGCGCATTCGTGGCTGACGTTGGAATCGAGCCCGAAGATTTCGTACGACAACTGGCCAGAATGGCATCCCAAACCGGTCAATTCCTTGGCATTCCCGCGCTTGAACAACTTCGGCCCGAACCCAGTGATCGGGACGCGCAAGACTGGCCGCGAATGACCCAGTTCCTCATCACTACTCCGCAACAACTACATGAACGAATGCTCGCGCTGGCGCGCTACAACGCGCCCCGCGCCGTAGAACTGTGCGAGCAGACGCCGCTAATACGGACGCCGTTCATCACGACACACAATGGTGAAGAATGCGTGCATCACCAAGTGCTCTACCAAGGCATTTCTACGGTGATGTACGACATATTGCGAGAACGCGGCGCGGAGGCGTTCATGCGCGAATTTGGCCCTGCTTTTGAAGAGTACATAAGCGCTGTTCTGCAGGAGCTGCCCTACGATGTCATTCGAGAGACTGAGCTCGAAGAAATACTAGGCGGCAAAGGCAAATGCGTTGACTTCGCGGTCGTCAGCGACGACGCATTGCTATTGGTTGATGCAAAGGGAATCGAAGGCCACTACGACGAGCGGTACCACAACCTCTCTGAGGTCTTGACAGAGAAGCTGCGCACGACAGCCATTCACGCTGTTAAACAAGCCATCGAGACGATCACTCGCCTCCCGCATGAGCTGAAGCGACCGTTGACCGTCTTTGTCTGCGTTACATACAAGCAGCTCAACATCGGAGATGGAGACGCCCTTCGAGACTTGACGCACGGCACAGAAGAATGGAACAACGCGCGATGGCTGGAGCCGCGACTTCCTTCCAGCAATATGTTTACGGTATCAGTGAACGAGTTCGAACTTCTATGCGGTGTACTACGACGCGGTGTATCCATCGCTGATGTATTCGCGAGGGTCTTGCAGAACAACAAAAATCCACAGACCAGCAAATTTTTGTTCGAGCAGCACATGGCTCACTACGGGGAAGTCGACATCCCTACCTGTTCTCGCCTGGCTGCCTTTGAACTTTGTAACATTGCTTGAGACACCGCGTGAATGCACAAGCAGCAGGTCGGCATTACAGTTTCGGTGAATAGGGCTCAGGTGCATTTCCGAGACCGCTGACATCATCAGCCGGCTCTCGGTACCCAGGACTCACTTCTTCTTCCCAAACCCCGGCAAATCCGTAGCCTGCTTCATCCACGCCGCCGCCTGGCGTTCGTCGAGGTCGTCCACCGATTCGAGATCCACGCCGCGCGAGTCCTTGCCCATGCCGATCGGTGTTGCGGGCGGGACGGGTTTGAGTGAGGTGCCGCGGCCGAACGTGAGCTTGACGTGGCCGGCGAAGCCGCCGCAGCAGAAGCACCAGCCGTCGCCGACGCCGTACCAGGCCATGCCCCACTTCACGGAGCGCTTCAACTTGGGCAGCGTCTTTGCCGCCAGTGCATCGACTCTTTCGGCGATGCCGCGTTGCGGTTGCGGCAGGCTGCGGATGTAGGCGAAGACCGGTTCGTCGCCGTCCTTCGCCTTGGCGGGGCTTGCCCGCCCGGTCATCGCGGCAGGCAGCTTCGTGGCGACGGCGGGCGCGGCCTTGGGTGCGCGTGGCTTGCGGACGGTCGTTGTTGCCTTCTTGACCGGGGTGGCAGCCTTCTTCTTCGTCGCCGTGCGACTCGTCGCCTTCTTGCCGACTGGGGCGCGTGCCATCGGGATCTCCCGTTCGTGGGTGCTTGGGGCCTCCGGGCCCGCGTGGGTCCGCGACCGACCACCGAAACGCTAGCACAGCCCTGTCGCCCCGATGTTGTCTCATCTGCTGGGACGCGCCCCGGTTCCAATACCCCTCGTGCCCAGCGGCACGCGTCCGACCGCCGTGGTGGCGGGCGGGCGAATCCCCACTCCACGAGGAGAAGTACCCATGTCGCAAGCCACCCTGTCCCTGACCTTCACCGATGCCCAGGCCGCTGCCATCGATGCCGCGCTGACCGAACTGGAAAACCAGTTCGCGGCGCTCGTCGGCATGCCGGCGGACAAGCGCCGCAAACTGATGAAGATGGGCGATAAGTCCGAGGCGTTCTGCCGGCAGACGCTGTCGTTGCTCGAACAGAATCCGCTGATGGTGCCTCGCGGGATGGCGCTGACGGACGTTCGGCAAAGCTTCGATGCGCTCGACTGGCTGCGCCCGCGCGTGCAGCGACTGCAGCGTCTCGGCGAGCGCCTCGACAACACCAATACGGTGGTCGGCGCGGACATCATGAAGGCGTCGCTGCAAGGCTATGCCCTGCTGAAGGTGTCCGGACGCAACCAGGGCCTGGAGGGCTTGCGCGAGACGCTCGGGGCGCGCTTTGCGAGACGCTCGAAATCGGCGGGAGCCAAGGCGGCCTGACCGCCCACCCCGCCCCTCTCGCATGAGGACTACGAAGCCGCAGTGATGCGGCTTTTTTGTTGCCCTTTTCATGCGCGGCCACCCCTGGCGAGTGCGCCGCACCGGGAGGCGAGTGCGCGTGACTGGACCGCCAGAGCAGCGTCACGGCCGTCCGATCCGCGCGACCGGGTCGCCAGTGGCGCGGAGTCGATCGCCAGATGTGCGACGTGGCCTTCGAATGACGGCGACTCGACCGTCACTGCGCCCGTGTCGCCGTCCATGCACGGGCCTTGGCAATCCACGAGCGCCGAGTGGCGCATTACGCCGGCGGACCCGCATGCGATACCGCGCCACTGGCGCGCCATGCGTGCACAGTGGCGCGCGAGTCACCGTGACTCGCGCGTCACGTTCCGCGACTCGCGTCCGACCCCGCCGCAATGGCGCGCCACGCGCCCGCACGGTCGCCCCGGATGCCGGGACTCGCACGCCACGCGCGCGCGTTGATGGGCGACGAATCCGAACTCGGAGACGTTCCGCGTTCGCGGGTGGCGGTCTCTCCTCCGGTGGCCGGAGGCCAACCGCGCGTCCTCACCCTCGTCCGAGGATGAATTGCTTGCCGGCGCTAGCGTGCCTCGAAACCATCATCGAAGACCGCATTCGACGCGAGCCGCGTCGCGTACAGCGCGGAGACGTATGGCACGCCATCGGTCGTGCCGGCCGGCACGGGGCGTCCGTCCTGCAGCGCGATCGCGCGTGCCGTGATGTGCGTGCCGTCGACATCGGCGGGGACCGTGATGCGTGCGAGACCGGCATCGCCGAACGTGGCGTCCGGCGTGCCGTCAGGGTCGACGCGCAACACGGCGAACTGGCGCAGGGACGTCGCCGGATTGCGCGCGGTGCCGAGCAGTACGCAGCGACCATCGGTACCGCAGGTGATCGCGCTGTTGCGCAGCGCGAATGATTGGCCGAGCGATGCGGACGTCCAGCCATCTGCGCCGAAGCCGGTGTCGACCTGCCCGTCGGCGTCGATGCGCAACATGCAGAGCGCGGTGTCGGGGCCGGCATAGGGATCGCAGACACCGCCGATCGTCCAGCGGCCGTCGCGCAGGACGCCGGCGGCCATGTTGTCGTCCGATCCGACGTGGCGATTCGCGGTGACGATGCCGGCCGTGCCGAAGGCGGCGTCGGGTGTGCCATCGGCGAGGAGCCTCACGGCGAGCGCGCTGTAGTTCGCCGAGTACGGTACGAGTTGCGCGCGGCCGCTCAGCCAGGCGCGATCGGACGCATCGCCGGCGATGCCGAAGAAGGTCGTCGTCTGCTGCGTCATCGCATTGCCGGCGGTGAACACGAAGCGGCCGGCCGACGCGAACTGCGTGTCGAGCATGCCATCGACGGAGAGACGTGCCGCGACGCCGACCGTCGAGTTGTAGACTCCGGTGACGCTGGCGCTGCCGCTGCCGGCGAGCAGGATGCGATTGGCGCCATCACGCGCAATCGCGAATGCCGCCATGCCTTCGACGCCGAGGTCATCGAATGCGATCGTCGCGACGCCTCCGACGCCGAAACTGGCGTCCAGCTGACCGTCGGCAAGCAGGTGCGCGACACCGAAGCCCCCGAGGTTGCCGGCAGCGAGCAGGCTGCCGTCGTGCAGCGGAAGGATCGACCAGACCGCAGGCAGGATCGGTGATCCCGCCGATGTCGGAATCACGACGATGCCACCGTCACCGAAGGAAAGGTCCGGAGCGCCGTTCGCGAGCAGCCGCCAGACCACGGCCTGATAGGGCATGTCGTCGAGCGCAAAGGCCCATCGGTAACCACCGACGACGATGCGGTCGTCGTCCGTTACCGCAACGGCGAATGCAGACAGGCTCGCGTCGGCTGGCGCGAACACGACATGGCCGTCCGTGCCGAACGCGGCATCGATGTCACCGTCGGCGCCCCACGCGGCGGGGAGCACGAAACACGCGGCGAACACGAGGGCACGCATCGGACCTCCGCACTGCTCGCATCAGGTTACGCCGGTGCCGCCGGCGCGGCAATCGAGGGCTCACGCCTGTTTTCCGGGATCGCCGATGCCCTCCACCACCCCGAAATGCGATGCGCGCCGTCAATCGCGGCCATCGGCACAAACGATTTCCCTTGTTCCTGCCCTGCAACCATGCTGGCGGAGCCATTCGAGTCCCCTCTTCCCCGGAGCAGATAGCCATGTCAGCCGAATCCAAATGCCCGTTTTCCGGCGCCCGCAAGATGCAGACCAACGCGAACTGGTGGCCGAACCAGCTCGACGTGAGCGTGCTGCACCAGCATTCGCCGTTGTCGGACCCTATGCTGGAGGACTTCGACTACGCGAAGGAATTCGGCAAGCTCGACCTCGATGCCGTGGTCAAGGACCTGCACCGCCTGATGACGGACTCGCAGGACTGGTGGCCGGCCGACTACGGTCACTACGGGCCGCTGTTCATCCGCATGGCGTGGCACAGCGCGGGCACCTATCGCATCCATGACGGGCGCGGCGGCGCCAATTCCGGCGAGCAGCGTTTCGCGCCGCTGAACAGCTGGCCCGACAACGGCAACCTCGACAAGGCGCGCCGGCTGCTGTGGCCGATCAAGCAGAAGTACGGTCGTCGCCTGTCGTGGGCGGATCTGATGATCCTTGCCGGCAACGTCGCGCTCGAATCGATGGGCTTCAAGACGTTCGGCTTCGGCGGCGGTCGCCCGGACATCTGGGAACCGCAGATCACCGACTGGGGCAGCGAGGCGACGTGGCTCGGCGACGAGCGCTACAGCGGCGATCGCGAACTGGCCGATCCGCTTGCGGCGGTGCAGATGGGCCTGATCTACGTGAATCCGGAAGGACCGAACGGCAAGCCCGATCCGCTCGGATCGGCGCGCGACCTCCGCGAGACGTTCGCGCGCATGGCGATGAACGACGAGGAGACCGTCGCGCTCGTCGCCGGCGGCCACACGTTCGGCAAGTGCCACGGCGCCGGTGACGCGAAGCATGTCGGCCGCGAACCGGAAGGCTCGAACATCGAGGAACTCGGCCTCGGCTGGAAGAACAGTTACGAGAGCGGCATCGGCGAACACGCGATCACCAGCGGCATCGAAGGCGCGTGGACGCCGAATCCGATCCAGTGGGACAACGGCTACTTCGAGACGCTGTTCGGCTACGATTGGGAACTCACGAAGAGTCCCGCCGGCGCGCACCAGTGGAAGCCGAAGGGCGACGCAGGCGCCGGCACCGTGCCCGATGCGCACAACCCGAAAAAGCGCCACGCGCCGATGATGACGACCGCGGACCTCGCGCTGCGGTTCGATCCCGCGTACGAGAAGATCTCGCGCCATTACATGGCCAACCCGGCCGAGTTCGCCGACGCGTTCGCACGCGCGTGGTACAAGCTCACCCATCGCGACATGGGCCCGCGCGCGCGCTACCTCGGCAAGCTCGTGCCGAAGGAAGCGCTCATCTGGCAGGACCCGGTGCCGGCGGTCGACCATCCGCTCGTCGACGCGAAGGACATCGCCGTCCTGAAAACGAAGCTGCTCGCGACCGGCCTCTCCGTCGCGCAGCTCGTCAACACGGCGTGGGCATCGGCGTCGACGTTCCGCGGCAGCGACATGCGCGGCGGTGCGAACGGTGCGCGCATCCGCCTCGCGCCGCAGAAGGACTGGGCGGTCAACCAGCCGGCGGAACTGGCGAAGATCCTCGCGAAGATCGAAGGCGTGCAGAAGGACTTCAACGCCGCGCAGTCCGGCGGCAAGAAGGTGTCGATGGCCGACCTGATCGTGCTCGGCGGCTGCGCCGCGATCGAAGCCGCGGCGAAGAAGGCCGGACGCGACGTCGAGGTGCCGTTCACACCGGGCCGCACCGATGCCTCGCAGGACCAGACCGATGTCGATTCATTCAAGGTGCTCGAGCCGGTCGCGGACGGGTTCCGCAACTACGTGCGCGAGGGCCACGAAGGCACCGTCGCCGAACGATTGCTGGACAAGGCGAGCCTGCTGACCCTGACTGCGCCGGAAATGACCGTGCTCGTCGGCGGCCTGCGCGCACTCGATGCGAATGCCGGGCACAGCCAGGACGGTGTGCTCACCCGCCGCCCGGGCGTGCTCGGCAACGACTTCTTCGTCAACCTGCTGGACATGCGCACGGCGTGGCAGCCGTCGGGCACGAAGCCCGGCACGTTCGAGGGCCGCGACCGCAAGAGCAGCGAACGGAAGTGGACCGCGACGACCGTCGACCTCGTGTTCGGCTCGAATTCGCAATTGCGCGCGCTGTCGGAAGTGTACGCATCGAGCGACGGCGAGGACCATTTCGTGTCCGACTTCATCGCCGCGTGGAACAAGGTCATGAACCTCGACCGCTACGATCTCGCCTGACGCTCGCCGTCATGAAGCCGGACCGGCGCCCCGCCGGTCCGGATGCACGACGCAATCGATCAACCGCGGGCAGGCGCGTTGCCTGGCGACGACGCGCTGCCGCCTCCAAGCAGCTGGTGCAGCACCATGCCGAGCGCGGCTCCGCACGCTTCGGCCACGATGAATCCCGCCGCACTCGACGGCGCGATTCCCGCGAACGTGTCGCTCCACATGCGCCCGAACGTGGCGGCCGGATTCGCGAACGAGGTCGACGAGGTGAACCAGTAGGCCGCCCCGATGTAGGCGGCGACGAGCGCCGATACGCGCGCCGGGGGCGCGCGCAGCACGACGAGCAGCAATCCGGCGGTCGCGACGACCTCGCCGAGCCAGAGGCCGAAGCCGCTGCGCACGTGCTGCGACGCCTGCAGGATCGGCAGCGCGAACATCGCGTGGGCGAGCCAGGTCCCGGCGACGCCACCCGCCATCTGGGCAACGGCATATGGCAACACCGAGCGGCGCGGCAGGCCGCCGCGCAGGCCCATCACGAGGCTGACGAGCGGATTCATGTGCGCGCCGCTGACGGGGCCGAACACCTCGATCAGCACGAACAGCGCGGCCACGGTCGCGCCGGTGTTGGCGAGCAATGCGATCGCCCCATTGCCGCCCGCGAGCGACGCACCCATGATGCCGGAGCCGATCACCGCGCAGAGCAGCAGCGCGGTCGCGACGAATTCCGCGAGCAGGCGCGACGGCAGCGTGCTCACGATGTGCCGATCTCGCGCAGCTTCGCCTGCGTGGTGAGGCGATCGAGCTTTTCGAGCGGCAACGCGACGAGCAGCTCGACGCGCCGTCGCAGCGTGGCCATTGCTGCGACGAATGCCTTGCGGCGGGTCGCTTCGTCGCCTTCGACGCTCGCGGGGTCGGGCACGCCCCAGTGGGCTGTCGCCGGATGGCCGGGCCAGATCGGGCAGGTTTCCGCGGCGGCGCTGTCGCAGACCGTGATGACCATGTCGATGACCGGCGCGCCCGGTTTGGCGAATTCATCCCAGCTCTTGCTGCGCAGGCGTTCGACCGGATAGCCGAGTTCGCGCGCGAGTTCGATCGCGATCGGCTGCACGCGGCCGGCCGGCTGGCTGCCGGCACTGAACGCGTTGAAGCGCCCCTGCCCGAGCGTGCCGAGCAGGGCTTCGGCGAGGACGCTGCGCGCCGAGTTGCCGGTGCAGAGGAACAGGACGTTGGTCACGGCCCGCCCTCAACCGCAGCGCGACGCGGCGGACGCCGACGGTCCGCAACACGGCGCGGCAGCCGCGACCGCGGCGGCGGGTACGCAGCACGCGGCTGCATCGGACGGCGCGAAATAGGTCGGCGCCGAACCGTGCGTGAGGAAACTCTCCCAGCGCAGGCCCTGCGGGTCCTCGGACCAGTACTTGTCCGACCGTGCGTAGCAGCACGTGGTGTCGACATCGGTCGCGCGGATCGCGTCGGCCGCGGCCAGCCGTGCGCCGATTTCGGCGAGTTCGTCGCCGCTTTCGACCTGGAAACCGAGGTGGTCGACGCCGGGTGCGCGTTCGCGGCGCGAGATCGCGAAGTTGATGCGCGGATCCTCAAGCATCCACTTGGCGTAGTCCGCTTCGACGCGCGTCGGCGTCGCAGCGAACAGCTGCGAATAGAACGCGATGCTCGCGTCGAGATCGGTCACGTTGACGTGTACGTGGAAGCGTTTCATCGCTTTTTCCTCGTCTTGGGTTTGGGTTTGCAATCGGCCGGGCCGCACGAAGCGCCGCCACAGCAGTTTTCGGTCAGGTAGGCGATCAGCGCATCCATGCGCACATAGTCGGCGCGCATGCGGATCACACGCCCCTCCCGCTCGTCCGTGACCAGGCCGGCGCTGCGCAGCACGTTGAGATGCGCGGTCAGCGTTGCGGAAGGAATGTCGAGCACGTCGCGCAGGGCGCCGACCGCGAGGCCCTCCGGCCCCGCCTGCACGAGCGCGCGGTAGGCGGCCAGGCGACTCGCATGCGCGAGTGAATGCAGCTGCAGGACGATGCTCGATTCCATATTTCGAGTATTTACGAAATATCGGAGCGGCGCAAGCGGGTCGCGCCCATGGAACGCCAGCCGCCTCGTGGCCGCGGGCTTGAAAGCCCCGCTTTGGCCGGAAGAACCGCCCGCGTTCGCCGGCACTCTTTTTTCACCTCCCGGTCCGGCACGGCCGTTCGTGAATGTATAGTTCGTGGACATGGCGGGCGCGGCGCCCGACCAAGGAGATGTCATGGGTCTTGTGCAGGCGGTGGTGGGTTCGGTGGGCGGCGTGCTGGCCGATCAGTGGAAAGACTTCTACACGGTACCGGACGGCCTGCCCTCGACGGCAGCGCTGTTCGCCGCGGTACCACGGGGCACCAACGCGGGCCGCGGTTCGAACACGAAGGGTTCCTCGAACATCATCACGAACGGTTCGAAGATCGTCGTGCCGGAAGGCTACGGCCTGCTGCTGTTCCAGGACGGCAAGATCACCGGCCTCGCCGCCGAGCCGGGTGGTTACGAATGGCGCTCGGACGACCTCAACTCGAAGTCGATCTTCTCCGGCGGCGGGCTCGTCGAATCGCTGATCAAGCAGAGCTGGGAGCGCTTCAAGTTCGGCGGACAGCCGGGTTCGCAGCAGGCCGCGTTCTTCGTCTCGCTGAAGGAACTGCCGGACAACCGCTTCGGCACGCAGTCGGAAATCTACTGGGACGACGGCTTCCTCAACACGCAGGTCGGCGCGGTCACGCGCGGCTCCTACACGCTGAAGATCGTCGACCCGATCCTGTTCGTGAAGAACTTCGTGCCGGCCGCATACCTGCAGCCGGGCCAGGTATTCGATTTCACCGACATGGACAACGCCGCCGCGGGCCAGCTCTTCAATGAATTGGTCGGTTCGCTCGCGCCGGCCTTCAGCGCGTACACGAACGATCCGTCGAAAGGCAATCGCATCACGAAAATCCAGCAGGATTCGATCGGCTTCGCCAAGAGCCTGTCCGATGCGGTCGAGAATGCGTACCAGTGGAAGTCCGATCGCGGCCTGGCCATCGTCAAGACCGCCATCGTCTCGATCGAGTACGACGCGAACACGCGCGAACTCCTGAAGAACGTGCAGCGCGCCGACGCGCTGTCGGGCGCACGCGGCAACTCCAACCTGCAGGCGAGCGTCGCCGCGGGCATGCAGGCCGCGGGCGAGAACGGCGGCGCGGCCGGCATGATGGGCATCGGCATGGCGTCCGGCATGATGGGTGGCATGGCCGGCCTGCAACAGCCGGTCGCACCGGCGGCGCCGGCCGCCGACGATCCGGTCGCCAAGCTCAAGAAAGCGAAGGAGATGCTCGACCTCGGCCTCATTTCGCAGGGCGACTACGACGCGCTGAAGAACAAGGCACTGGGCCTGTAATCGACGGATCGCGCCGACCATGTCGAACACCACTGTTCCGCCGCCGAGCGGCCCGGGCTCGCCGCGGGACGTGCCGCCGCTGCCGGGGAGTTTTCCGATTGACCCGGCAACCCTGCCGGAACCGATCCGCAAGGAGGTGCTGGCGCCCGATCCGACCGCGATCGACACCTCCGCCGACGAACTCAAGGATGGCGTCAACCGCTGTCCCAAATGCGGCGCCACCGACATCCGGCCGAAGCCGGGAAGCGACCTGCTCGTCTGCCTGTACTGCCGCAACGAATGGCACAGCGAGCGCGTGGAGGAGGAGTTCGGCCTCGGCGCCGGGATCGAACAGCTGCGGGGCACGGTCGTCGCGTCCGGTGCGCGCGACATCAAGGCCGACGTCTCGACCCTGATGACGTTCAAGTGCACGGGCTGTGGTGCAGAGGTGACCGTCAACACGCAGAACGCGATGACTGCACGCTGCCACTGGTGCCGCCATGTGCTCGGTGTGAACGAGCAGATCCCGAACGGCGCGGTGCCCGACGCGGTGCTTCCATTCCACATCCGGAAGGACGACGCAGTCGCGCGCATCCGCCAGTTCGTCGACAAGCGGCGCCTGTTCGCGCTGAAGGAATTCAAGGAACAGTTCACGCCCGAGAACGTCGTCGGCGTGTACCTGCCGTACATGATCGTCGACGGCAACGCGGGTGCGGACATCGCCGGCAAGGGCGAGATCAAGACACGCGAGTACACGCGTGGCAGCGGCGATGACAAGAAGACCTACTACGACGCCGATGTGTACCAGGTGGAACGGCATGTGGACTTCACCGTCGACGACCTGCCGCTGGAATCCTCGGCCGAACGCGGCAACCTCGACACGCGCACGAACACCAACAACATCATCAACACGATCCTGCCATTCGACACCAAGAACGCGGTGAAGTGGAACGCGTCCTACCTCGTCGGCTTCACCTCGGAAAAGCGTGATCTGGACGTCGAGCAGCTGCGCCCGCAGCTGGTCGATCGCACGCGCGCAGGTCGAGACCTCGGTGAAACGCTACGATCGCGGCGTGCGCTGGGAGCAGGAAAGCCTCCAGGTGCATGGCACGCGCTGGGTGGCGATGTACCTGCCGGTGTGGCTCTACTCGTACCACCAACCGGGCCGCAACGGCGGCCTGCTGCACTATATCGCGGTGAACGGTCGCACCGGCGAAACCATGGGCAGCGTGCCGGTCCAGCAGTGGAAACTGCTCACCACCGCGCTCACCGTCGGCACCTTCATCGAAGGCATCGCACTCTGGATCGTGGGGCATTCGTCATGAGCGACGACGGTGGACTGTGGCTGCTCGCCGCCGGCCCGGCTGGCGCAACCGCGTTGTACTGGGCGCTGTACCGCTACTACCGCAACACCGACAAGTCGCATGCGTTCGAGCGCGAAACCGCGGTCGAGGCAAAGCCCGTCACCGGCTCGGAACAGAAGGTCGACGAGATCACGGGAACGCGTGAGAAGCGCATCAGCGGCGACAATGTCGGCGAGTACAGAAAGCGTGTGAAGCGCGTCAGCAGCGACAGCGGGTAGGGCCCGACCATTTCGATGGCCGGCGCGCCTTCGCGCGGAGGGCAGCCCTGCGACGACGGCTGCCTATTCGCCCGCCGGCGGCTCCCACAGCTCGACCTTGTTGCCCTCGGGATCGAGCACCCAGCCGAACTTGCCCTGCTCCGACGTTTGCGGCTCGCCGACGACATTGCAGCCTTCCGCGCGCAGCGTGGCGAGCAGCCCATCGAGATCGGCGACCCGGAAGTTGAGCATGAATGACGACGTGCTCGGCGCCATGTACGTCGTGTCCTGCTTGAACGGGCTCCAGATCGTCATGCCCTTGGCGCTGTCTGCGCCACCCCATTCGAAGATCGCGCCACCCCAGTCGGTGACATCGAGTCCGAGATGGTCGCGGTACCAGGCGCCGAGCGCTTTGGGGTCCGCCGACTTGAAGAAGATGCCGCCGATACCGGTCACGCGTTTCATGCATTGTCTCCAGCGAGTTTCCGAGAGTGCCACCAGTCTAGCGGACGATGTGCGTTCAGCACGCATCCATCACCATGGCGCCCCCTTACCCACCGGGCACGCGATGATTCGCACCCTGAAAGCACGCTGGCACGAGTTCGTCGCCGTGCCGCGTGGACAAACGCTTCGAAGCGCATCACGAGCGCGCGCATCGGCCAAATGCGCCGGGATGGATGCGGGTCGCCATGCTCACCATGGGTTCCATCCTGCTCGTGCTGGGCATCGTCATGATCGTGCTGCCGGGCCCGGGACTGCTCGCGATCATCGCGGGCGGCGTTCTTGTCGCAGAGGAATCATCCATTGCCGCACGCGTGCTGGATCGCCTCGATCTGGCTGTCGCGCGCGCTGGCGAGCGCTGGCGCGCATGGCGCGCGCGCCGGCGCGAAGACTCGGTCCAATAGCCGCGCCTGCCGCCATTCCCTTCCGCGTGGGAATGACGATACAGTCCGACGATCGGATCGTCGGAGGAATACCGTGAAGGATCACAGGCTCGTCGGTTTCGCGATGCTGCTGGTCGTCATCGGCGGCGCCACGTGGTGGATGCATGAGCGTCGCAAGGCGCCGGCGGAACCGACGGCAGTCGCGCAACCCTCCACGGCGCGGCAGGCACCCGGCACGAACGCCGCGCCGGTTCCTGTGCGTGCTGCATCTCTCACCGCCACGGCAAAGTCCTTCGACGGCCAATCGTTCGTCGACGTGCGCGCGGAACTCGAACGCCGGGCCCAACTGGGCGACGCGCACGCCGCGGCGCGACTGGGTCGCACGTTTGCCTACTGCAACGGTTACGTCGCAACGAGCGAATCGCAGCTCGAAACCGCGGTGATCGAAGCGTCTGCTCACGGCGCGACGGTGACCGATGGCGGGCATGCCCTCGATCCGGACGCCCTGCTCGCACGCATCAAGGCAGGTCATGCGCAGCAGGTGCGCGAGTGCGCACAGGCAACCGGCGTCAACGAGAAAAATTCCGGGGCGCTCGCGCTGCACTGGATGGAACGAGCTGCCGCGCTGGGTGATGCCGATGCGCAAGCCCTGTACGGCGGCCTTGCCTTCGCGGACCATGACGCGCGTTCGGCGATCGACCATGCCGAGGAACTGCGCGACCGCAAACGCATCGCCCGCGAATATCTCCAGCATTCCCTAGCGAGCGGCGATGCGCTCGCACTCCAGCAGATGTCCGCGAACTACCACAGCGGCACCCTGTTTCCGGCGGATGCGGAGGCCGCCTACCGCTACCTGTATGCCTATTCGCTGACGCCGCGCTCGAACGAGACTGCGCCCGAAGCGTTGGCGTACGCCCTCGACGAAGCGGGTGCCACGCTCGACGACACCGCGCGCGCGCGAGCGCGCAACGAGGCCCGGAGCCTCGCTGCCTGCTGCATGGAACCGGAGGCACCGTGAAGTTGAATCGTCGCTACGCTGCCATCGCCGCGGTTGCCATAGTCGCCGCGGCCGCATGGGTCGCCTGGATGCCTGCGCGCAGCCCCGTGGCTCCCAGCGCATCGACTGTGAAGCCGACTGTGGCATCGCCTCGGCACGCGCCAGCCGCGAACGCCGTGGCACGGGGCCAGGAATCAGCTCCGGCGCACGCGCCAGCGACGGTGCCGCCACCCGACTGGCCCGACTATCGCACGCCACTCGACGTGGCGGTCCACCGGCTCCGCGGATGGGCCGACGACGGCAACGCCAAAGCCGGGATGTATCTCTCGTCCATGCTGAGCCGGTGCACTCCGCGCGTATTGCGCCAGACGCAAGCCGCCGACGACAGAAGTCGCCGTGACATGGCTGAGGACGAAAACGACGAGCGGTTCACGGCACCCCAACGCGAAGGGCGCCGCGCCAACTTCATGCGGCAGATCGAAGACAACGCATCGCTGCGCGCGGCCTGCGCCCGCGTGCCACCCGATCTCGTCGCGCATTGGCTGGACCCGCTCGACCGCGCGGCGCGATCTGGCGACGTCGACGCGATGCGCGAATACGCACGCGTCGCGATGAACGAATACACGGACACCGCGGCCGTCGTCGGCGACATCGACGAAGTGATCACGCGCCGGGACAAGGCGCGCGCCTATCTCGACGAAGCACTCCGCCGCGGCGACTCTATGGCGCTGCTCGATCTCGCCGATGCGTATTCCGAATCGGCGACGACCAACATCCATGCGGCCGATGCAGCGCACGCGCATGCATATGCCTACGCCGCGACGCTGGCCGACTTGCATGACCTGCCGGAGTACGATCGCCGCCAGCTCGGTTCACTGCTCGACGAGAGTGCGCGAGCACTCGATGCCACCGCGCTCGCACGCTCCGAAGCGGATGGTCGGCGCATCTACGAGCAATGCTGCGCCGGGCACTGAAGCCCTGCCTTCTTCAGCGTTTGGCCGCCGACTCGGGGGCGGCATGCACACGCTTGCCGCCGACCCAGGTCCCGAGGACGCGAGTCTTCCAGATGTCGCGTGCCGGGATCGTGAAGTAGTCGCTGTCGACGAGGATGAAGTCGGCACGCTTGCCCGGCTCGAGCGTGCCGAGCGAGTCCTCGGCGTGGCCGGCCCAGGCGGCGTCGAGCGTGAATGCGCGCAGCGCCTCGATGCGCTTCATCGCCTGCTCCGCATGCCAGCCGCCTGGCGGATGGCCGTCGTGGTCCTGGCGCGTGACGGCCGAGTGGAGTCCGAAGAACGGGTTCGCCGATTCGACCGGGAAGTCCGAGCCACCGGCAATGCGCGTGCCCTGCTTGAGGAACGTCCGCCACGCATAGGCACCGCGCAGGCGTTCGCGGCCGACGCGGTCTTCGGCCATGTTCATGTCGGAGGTCGCATGCGTCGGCTGCATCGATGCGATGAGATCGAGCGCCTTGAAGCGCGGGATGTCGGACGGCGTGACGACCTGCGCATGTTCGATGCGGTTGCGCAGTGCACGTGCATCCGGGCGTTTGGCGTAGACCGCTTCAAAACCGTCCAGCACTTCGTGGTTCGCGCGATCGCCGATCGCGTGGATGCAGACCTGGTAGCCCTTGCCGACGGCCTTGTCGATCATCGCCGTGAGTTCGGCCGGCGCGTGGAACAGCAGGCCCGAGTTCGCGCGATCGTCCGAATACGGCGCGAGCAATGCCGCGCCGCGGCTGCCGAGCGCGCCATCGGCATAGAGCTTGACCGCGCGCACGTCGAGGAAGCCGTTGCCGTAGCCGACCACGGGACCATGCGCGGCGATCGCATCGAAATCCGCCCCAACCTCGCCGATCATCGCGTAGATGCGCGCGGTGAGCTTGCCCTCGTCGGCATAGCGCCGATACAGCGCGTAGGTGTCCGCGTCGATGCCGGGATCGTGCACGCCGGTGAGACCGACGCTCGCCATCTGGGCGAGCGCGGCATCAAGCATGCGCGCGGCTTCAGCCGGAGTCGGCGCCGGCACGTGACGCTCGACCAGCGCCATCGCCGCGTCGACGAACACCCCGCTCGGATTGCCCTCGGCGTCACGTTCGATGCGGCCACCAGGCGGGTCCTGCGTCGCGCGATCGATGCCTGCGGCGCGCATCGCCGCCGCATTCGCCCACGCGGCAT
Organism: Dokdonella sp.; assembly: GCF_044227025.1. Lineage (GTDB taxonomy): Bacteria > Pseudomonadota > Gammaproteobacteria > Xanthomonadales > Rhodanobacteraceae > Dokdonella_A. Next base: position 663,390 of record NZ_JBGAFX010000002.1, read on the forward strand.
GGCCGTCGATGCGATGCAGCCACGCCGGACGCTCGCCGGTAGCAGCGTCGAGTTCGCGCGTAGTCGGGAAGCGACCGAGTTTCCACACCACCTGGTTCCATCCGCGCCCGATGATCCATGCGTCGTCCGGGTGCTTCCCGGCAAACGCACGCACCAGGGCCAGCGCGTCGTCGAGCGAATGCGTGCCGGTAAGATCTGCGCGGATCTTCATCTCGCCAAGGCCCATGACGTGGCCGTGCGCGTCGATCAGCCCGGGCAGCAAGGTGCGGCCGTGGCCATCGATGACCTCGGCCGAGCCGGACCTGGCCACAAGCACAGCGTGCCGCCCGGTCGCCACGACCTTGCCATCGGCGACCAGCAACGCTTCGAAGCGCTGCAATCTTCCTGCACCATCCAGGGAATAGCCGTTGATGTGGTCGACCAGCAGCTCGCTGGCCGACGCTGGCAGGCTCGCCATGGCGATGGCGCAAAGGGTCATTCGGGCGAGTCGGATCATCGGCGTTTTCCCGTATGGCAGCGGCCCACGATACGTGATCGGGGCCCGCGGCCGAAAGCGCCGGTCGCAGCGGCGCTTGCGCCCGGCGCAACGTCGGCGGCATCCTATGCCTGAACGGCGCCGGGGATGGGCCGCACGCGCCGAGGCGCCAAAGGGAAGAAGACGTCCTGCGCATGATCGAATTCGGACACAGCACCCACGTCGGCTTGCGCCGCGAGCACAACGAGGACACCTACTATGCCGACGCCGAACTCGGCCTCTGGCTGGTAGCCGACGGCATGGGCGGCCACGAGCACGGCGAAGTCGCCAGCGCGCTTGCGCGCGACACCCTGGTGCAGGAAGTCGGCAAGGGCGTGGAGCTCGTGCGCGCGATCCAGCTCGCCGACGAGGAGATCATCCGCCATTCCACGCGGCGATCCGAAGCGCTGCCGATGGGCACGACGATCGCTGCGCTGCGCCTGTCCAAGGATGCCAGCTACGAAGTCGCCTGGGTCGGCGACAGCCGCATCTATATCTGGAACGATGGACTCAGGCAGCTGTCGCAGGATCATTCCTACGTGCAGGAATTGATCGACCAGGGCGCGATCACCAGCGAGCAGGCCCGCCACCACCCGCACCGCAACGTCGTGACGCAGGCACTCGGCGTCACCGACCCGCAATCGCTGCGCGTGGAGAGCGTGCGCGGTGAACTCAAGCCCGGCATGCAGCTGCTCCTGTGCAGTGACGGCCTGACCGAAGAGGTCAAGGACGCGACGATCGCCGCGATCGTCGGCCGCACGGAACTGTCCGCGCAGGAATGCGTCGACCATCTGATCCTCGCCGCACTCGACGGCGGCGGTTCCGACAACGTGACGGTGATCCTCGTCAGGGCGCGGTGAGCTTGTAGTTTTTTGTCTTTGGTCCCGATGGGATATGCCCTGAATGGCAGTCCTGCGGGTAGCTGTCTTCCTTCGTGTCGACAACCCACGTCCCTGCAGGTTCGTCGCGCATCCCTGCGGACAGCTCTTTGCTGTGTCTTCCGCTGGGCACGCCTTTCGCGAAGACCTGCCCGCATCCCTGCAGGTTCGTCCCGCATCCCTGCGGGCCGGTTTCTTTCTCTTGCTTGTCCAAGAGAAAGAAACCAAAGAGAAGGACACCCCCACAGCACCGCCCTCCGGGCATGCTGCCCTGCGGGTGCGTGAACGTCGGCCGGGGTTCGCCGACAGCGCATCCCTGCGCTGACGGCGAACGCGCGCACCTCGTGTGCGCGCCCCTGCGGGCCTGATCGGCCGACGTCCACCGGCGCTGAAGGGGACCCCGGAAGAGCGGCGTGCATCCTGCGCGCAGAGCCAGAGCCGCGTTGTAGGAGCGGCTTCAGCTGCGATAGGCGCGCGACAACGATGCATCAAGAGCATCGCGGCTTCCGCCGCGATGCTTTGGCTTTTGCTTCTGCGCGCAGGAGCGCGCCGCTCTTCCGCCGGGGTCCCCTCGCGGACCGGCGAGCGGGTGGAGGATCCGCCCGAAGGGGCGCGCGCACGATGCGCGCGCGTTCGTTGCGGTCCATGGATGGACCGTCAACGAACCCCGCAACCCGATCGCGCAGTCAGCGGGCACGAGCCCGCTGACCGGGCCGCTGGGGGTGTCCTTTCTCTTGGTGACTTCTCTTTGGACAAGCAAAGAGAAGTTACCGGCCCGCAGGGATGCGGGACGAACCTGCAGGGATGCGGGTAGGTCTTCGCGAAGAAATTGGGCCTGCTCTCGAAACGCAAACAGCGACCGCACGGCAAAAAGCGCCCTCGCCCTCCCCTCTCCCCAAGCGGGAGAGGGGAAAGCAAAAGGAATGCGAGACGCACATGCGCCGACGCGAGAGCAATCACAACCCGCGCAACACATTCGACAACTACTGAAATCAAACCACCGCGGCCAGCGCCACTTCCCCCTCGATTCGCCGCCACACGCACGCGCCACGGCTCGCCTTGTCGATCGCGGCGATGCGCGCTTCGTGCATCACGACTTCCGCGTCCAGCGCACGCAACACGCGCGGGCGCACCACGATGCGCAGTTCGACTGCGGCAATCGTCGTTTCCCGGGTCGCATCCTCGCCAAAGCCGAGCGCGCCCTGTCCCGAGGTCAGCGCGAGGTAGACGTCCGCCAGCAGGTTCGCGTCGAGCAGCGCACCGTGCAGGCCGCGGTGGCTGTTGTCGACCTCGAGGCGCTTGCACAGCGCATCGAGGCTGTTGCGCTGGCCGGGAAACTTCTCGCGCGCGAGCACGAGCGTGTCGAGGATCTGCGCGCGCGCGCACAGCCGCGGATTCTCGACACCCGCGCGCGCGAGTTCCGCATCGAGGAAGCCGACGTCGAAGCTCGCATTGTGCGCGATGATCTCGGCACCGTCGACGAACTCGAGGAACTCCGCCGCGATCTCCGCGAAGCGTGGCTTGTCGAGCAGGAATTCGTCGGCGATGCCGGTGACTGCGCGCGCGCCTTCGTCGATCGCGCGATCGGGATTGAGGTAGGTGTGGAACTCGCGACCGGTGCGACGGCGCTGCACCAGTTCGACGCAGCCGATCTCGATCACGCGGTGTCCGCGCTGAACTTCAAGGCCGGTGGTTTCGGTGTCGAGGATGATCTGGCGCATTCGAGGCCGCGTGCTCAAGGATGAGGAATGAGGGTGGAGGAGCGCGGCGCCACTGGCAAGCCCCGCCCTGGAAAGAAATGCCGCGCGTGGAGTGGCGCTGTGCGACTGTCGCCGGCGATCAGCCCCTGCCCTGCATCGCCAGCGCCGCATCGCGCGCGAGCACGTCGACGCGCTCGTTTTCCGCGTGGCCGGCGTGGCCCTTGACCCAGTGCCAGCGCACGGTGTGCGAAGCGAGCGCAGCGTACAGGCGTTCCCACAGATCCTGGTTCTTGACCGGCTTGCGATCACTGGTGCGCCAGCCATTCGCACGCCAGCGCGCCATCCATTGCTCGACGCCCAGCTTGACGTATTGCGAATCGGTAGTCAGTTCGACTTCGCACGGGCGCGTCAATGCTTCGAGGCCGCCGATCGCCGCCATCAGCTCCATGCGGTTGTTGGTGGTCAGCGCTTCGCCGCCACTGAGTTCCTTCTCGCGCGTGCCGAAACGCAGCAGCGCACCCCAGCCGCCCGGCCCCGGATTGCCGAGGCAGGCTCCATCGGTGAACAGTTCGACCCGCTGTTTCGCTTCGCTCATGCGCGCACGCGCCGGCTCGGCACGGCGAGCGAGGGCTGCGGCGCGGCGCGGCGCAACGGGCGCCGATGCAGCGGCGTCAGTACCGCGCGTTGCCGGGTTGCGAGCAGCATCCATGCACCACGCAGCGGGGCAAGCAGCGCGGAACGCCGCGTCTGCCCATTGCGATCGGGCCAGCACGGACCGATCGCCTCCACCGCACCGGGTGAAAGTTGTTCGTGCAGCAAGCGACGCCGCACGGATTCGACCGGCACCGCGCGTGGCAACGGCCGACCCTGGCGCGCCTGCCAGTGCAACCACAGGCTCCAGGGGCTCAACGGATTGAAGCCGAACCAGACCAGCGAGCCGCCCGCTGCGAGCACGCGCGCGAGTTCGTCGATGAATGCTTCCGGATGCGCCAGCGCATCGCCGGCATGCTGCACGACGACGAACTGGAACGTCTCGTCCGGCCATGGCAGCGCATCGCTTGCGCAGACCACGTCACCGGCGATCGCCGTGCGATCGACGTGTCCGCGCGTCACGCCAAGGTGACGCAGATCCACCGGCAGCGTGCGGTTGGCGGCAGCGGCCTGCAGCAGCAGTGCGCGCCCCCCCGGCTGGCGCGCGGCGAGCGCGGGCAGACGCGCGAGCTCCTCGCGCAGCAGGGCTTCGACCTCGGGCAGGGCGAACAGATTGTCGGGACCGGTGATCACGGCATGCGCGGCGAGCGGACGGACCGCCAGTGTAGCGCGCCGAGGCACCGGCTAATGATCGCTTAACGCCGCCGCCCCGCGCGCTGGCCTATAGTCCGGCGCCCATGAACCTGCTCGCCCTGCCCGCGCTGGCCGACAACTACATCTGGCTGCTCGCGGACGCGGCCGGTTCGGCGCTCGTCGTCGACCCGGGCGAGACCTCACCCGTCGAATCTGCGCTTGCGGCATCCGGCCTGCGCCTCGGCGCGATCCTGCTAACCCATCATCACCCCGACCACATCGGCGGCGCCGCCGAACTCGCCACACGCCACGGCGCGACGATCCACGCGCCACGCGATGAGCGCATCCGGCACGCGCATGTGCGCGTCGGCGACGGCGACCGCGTCGAGCTTGCCGATCCCGCCTTCGGCTTCGATGTCATCGCCATTCCGGGGCACACCCTCAGCCACGTCGCCTACCACGGCCATGGCCTGCTGTTCTGCGGCGACACGTTGTTCAGCGTCGGCTGTGGACGACTGTTCGAGGGCACGCCGGCGCAGATGCTTCACTCGCTTGAACGCCTCGCCGCGTTGCCGGATGCGACGCGCGTATGTTGCGGGCACGAATATACCCGCGCGAACTGCGCGTTCGCGCTCGGCCTCGATCCCTCCAACGCCGCGCTCGCGGCACGCGCGGCCGAAGTGCAGGCGCGGCGCGCCGACAACCTGCCGACCGTACCGAGCACGCTCGCCGACGAGCGCGCCTGCAATCCATTCCTGCGCATCGACACGCCGGCCTTGCAGCAGGCGCTCGCGGGCAACGATCGGGTCGAGCGCTTCGCCGAGCTGCGCCGGCGCAAGGATGACTTCCGGATGCCGTCTCCATGACGCGCGCAAGCCCGCGTTTCGGCGCACTCGCCGTCATCCTGCTGTTGCTGGCAGCGTGCGCGACGCCGCCACGGCGCGCACCGGACGTGCCACCGGCGCCGACACCCGCACCGGTCCCGGTATCGCCGCCCGTGGCGACGCCGGCACCCGAAAAACCGCTGGCCGACACGTCGCCCTGGTCGCGCCTGCGCGCGCTGTTCGCGATGCGCGGCTGCGAATACGGCCCCGACGTGGAGCGCCGGGCGCGCGCCTACGCGCACTCGCCGCGCGCGTTTGCCGCCAGCTGGAAACCGGCCTTGCCCTTCCTCGGGCTCGTCGTCGACGAACTCGAGCGGCGTGGATTGCCGGGCGAGTTCGCAATGCTGCCTTACGTCGAGAGCACCTACCGGCCGATCCCCTCGCGCGGCGACCAGCCCGCCGGCATGTGGCAGTTGATGCCCGACACCGCGCGTGGCGCGGGCCTCGTCATTCGCAAGGACTACGACGAACGTCTCGATGCGCTCGCATCGACCGACGCCGCGCTCGACCTGATCTCGGGCTATTACAAGGAATTCGCCGATTGGCGTCTCGCCGACATGGCGTTCAACAGCGGCGAGTTCCGCGTCAAGAAACTGCTCGGTGATCGCGATGGGCGCGATCTCACCGCGGACGAACTCGCGAGGTTCACGTTCAACCGGATCACCCACGAACACCTCGACCGCCTGCTCGCGCTCGCCTGCATCGTCGATAACCCCGCGCACTTCAACGTGGTCCTGCCGGAGCCGGACGCTCTGGACCATTTGAGCAGCGTGGACATCGGGCACGGCATGGACTTGCGCCTCGCGGCAAAGCTCGCGGGCGTGCCGGTCGACGACCTGCGCCGCTGGAACGCCGCCTACCGGCGCAATCGCATGCCCGACAGTGGACCGCATCGCCTGCTGCTGCCGGAGGAGCGCGTCGAACGCTTTCAGACGGCCGCCGATTCGATCCCTCCGATGCTGTGGAACGACTGGCGCGAGGAGCCCGCACGACGCACCAGCGGAATCGCCAGTTGGGCGGCCCAACTCGGCATCCCGGTGGCCACGCTCGCCGCCGCCAACGCGGTTGGCGAGGACGCGACCGTAACCCCCGCGACGCGCCTGCTGTTGCCGGGCCGCGAGCCCGAGGTCGCCGACGAGGACGCCGGCGCAACACGCGTCAAGGGCTCCAGGCGCTCGCATGTGATCGTCGCCGGCGACAGCCTGTCGAGCATCGCCCATCGTTACGCGATTCCGCTGCGCCGCCTGCGCCAGCTCAATCCGAACGCGAATGGGACCCTGCACCTCGGGCAGAGGCTGCGCCTCGACGACGGCCAAGGCTGAGCCCGGGGCGCGCCAGTCGGCTAGAATCCACGCTTTCCGCGTCGATATTTCTGGAGAGCACATGGGTTTCCTGCACGGCAAGCGCGCCCTCGTCACCGGCATCCTCAGCCAGCGCTCCATCGCCTGGGGCATCGCCAGCGCGATGCATCGCGAAGGTGCGCAGCTCGCGTTCACCTACGTCGACGAGAAACTCAAGAGCCGCGTCGATGAAGCCGCGGCCGAGTTCGGCTCGAACATCGTGCTGAAATGCGACGTGACCCAGGACGCCGACATCGACGGCCTCTTCACCGACCTCGGCAAGCAGTGGGACGGATTCGACATCCTGATCCATTCGATCGGCTTCGCTCCGCGCGAAGCGCTGACCGGCGAGTTCCTCGACGGCCTCACGCGCGAGAGCTTTCGCGTGGCGCACGACATCTCCAGCTACAGTCTCGCCGCGATGGCGAAGGCCGCCCGGCCGCTGATGAAGGGACGCGGCGGTTCGATCCTGACCCTGACCTACCTCGGCGCCGACCGCGCGCTGGCGAACTACAACGTAATGGGCCTCGCCAAGGCGAGCCTCGAAGCGAACGTGCGCTACCTCGCCTACAATCTCGGCCCGGAAGGCACGCGCGTCAACGCGATCTCCGCCGGCCCGATCAAGACTCTCGCCGCATCCGGCATCGCCAATTTCCGCAAGATGCTCGACCACGTCGAGGAAAATGCGCCGCTGCGCCGCAGCGTCACGATCGAGGAAGTCGGCAATGCCGCCGCGTTCCTCTGCTCCGACCTAGCCTCGGGCATCACCGGCGAAGTGACCTATGTCGATGCGGGGTACAACACGCTGGGTATGACCGGCATCTGATGCGCCGTCGTTGTCAGCGCCGCGGAGCCGCGGCGCGAAGCGATTGTCGCGGCGGCTCGAACGGCATAGCCTAGCGTCACACGTCCGCCAGGCACCGAGGTCGCTGCATGTCCCGAGGAACACAAGGCCGCGTCATCGCTCCGGTCCAGTGGTTGTGGATTGCGTGCGCAGCATCCACCTCGGGCCACGCCCTTGCCGCAAGCGACCTCGTCGACGGCACGATCGCGGACCGGATCTTCGTCAGCGGATTCGAATACGCGCCGCTTCTCGGCACGGCATTCTCGCCTGTCAGCGTGACCGAGGGCACGCCGAGCTCGCTGACGCTGACCCTGGACAACTCGTTCGCGGTTGCCGCCGCGACGGTGACGGCGAGCCTCGTAGACGCGCTGCCGGCCGGACTCGTGATCGCGTCGCCTGCCAATGCGGCGACGACCTGCGTATCGGGCACGGCAAGCGCAACCGCTGGCGGAAACACGCTGACGCTCGCCAGTGGTGCGCAAATCCCGGCGGGCGGCAGTTGCACCGTCTCGGCATCCGTCGTGTCAATGAGCGCAGCGACGTACACGAACACGATTCCCGCCGGCGCGCTGCAGACCGACCATGGCGCCAACGAGGCGCCCGCAACCGCCAGCCTCACGGTGACGCCCGCCTCCGGATGCGTGCCCGCTCAGTTGTTCGACGATCCCGGATTCGAGACGACCGACCCGGGCACGCTGGTCAACCCGGCGTGGGCGGGCACGTCGACGAACTTCGGCGTGCCGTTCTGTTCAGTGAACGTCTGCGGCAACTTCGGCGGCACCGCCGTTCCACTGTCGGGAGTCTTCTGGGCCCTGTTCGGCGGCGCGAACGGACTGGCGGAAGACTCGACAATCGAACAGACGGTGATGATTCCGTCCTCGGCACCTCGCTACCTCAATTTCTGGCTGCGCAGGGGTGCAATCGGCGGCATCGGCGCGAACCTCGTCATAAGTGTCGACGGCACGACCGTCGCCACCTACCCGGAACCCCCTTCGGCCGAACCGTTCTACGTGCAACGCAGCGTCGATGTGAGCAGCTACGCCGACGATGGCTCCCACACCTTGCGTTTCCACTTCAACACGCCCGCTGGCCCTGCGGCGAACTTCAGCGTTGACTATGTCCGGCTCGAATGCTCCCCTGGAACCTCGCCGGCACCGTAGGTGTGTGAAACGAAATTGCGGCGTGCCAGCCGCGATCGATGCGATCGACAGCTCCTCCGATGCGCGGTCACGGGTCGTCAACGCCTGTCTTGAAAGCAGGATCGGTTCCTGCCCGATGGGTGGGCAGCCTCGCAGCAGCCCTGCGCAGGACACCCTTTCCCAACCACCTAAGAAACCAGTTCGCGCCGTGCGATCATTCCGCAGACGGTCCGCACGTCGCCATCCATCGCTCGATCGCGCGCCATGAACGCGACGCGCTCGCGGAGCTTGGCGTGCGCCTGCTTCACGGCAGCGCCGGCATGGAAGTCGGCGGCGTCGGCCAGCGATTTCGCCAGCTCCTGCACTTCCCTCTCGAACTGGGCACGTGACGCATGCGTGGTGTCCGGGGCGTTCGCGATCTTCGCGGCGAGCGCGCGCCAGTCGCCACGTTTCGCGAGTCGGCGCGCGGCGTTGAGCATGTCCTGGCGGTAATCGAGCGCCTGCGCCGCGGTGTACAGCTCGAGCGCGAGCACATGGCCAAGGTCCTCGGTCATCTCGAGCACGTGGCGCGCTTCGTTCGCGCCCATCGAGACATGGTCTTCCGCGTTCGCGCTGGTCGGCACCGAGTAGACGCTGGCCGGGTGCGCGCGCGTGGCGAGATCGTTGACGATCGCCGCAGCGGTGTACTGCACGATCATGAAGCCGGAGTCGGTCGCGTCCTCGTTGCCGATCAGGAACGCCGGCAGGCCGTCGTTGGTCGCGGGATCGACCAGCTTGTTGAGGCGTCGTTCGGAGATCGATGCAAGCACCGGGATCGCCGCCTTCACGTAGCTCATCGCGAGCGCAAGCGGCATGCCGTGGAAGTGGCCCGCCGATACGACCTGGTCCTCGATGACTTTCGCTTCCGGTGCATCTGCGAAGATCAGCGGATTGTCGGTTACGGAATTCAATTCGATGTCGATGACCCGGCAGGCCTGCGCGTACGCATCGCGCACTGCGCCGTGCACCTGCGGCATGCAGCGCAGGCAATACGCGTCCTGCGGCTGATGCTTCTTGCCCCCCTTGAACGGCAGGAAGCGGCTGTAGAACGCCTCGCGGCCGTGGCGCTGCGCCGGCGGCACCCAGTCCCAGGCGATGTCGAAACTCTGCTTCTGGTCGACCGGATCGCTCCACGCGTCGGCCGACCAGCCGCGGAAGCGCGGCACGAGGTGGTAGGCAATGTCGACGAGGGTCGAGCCGTCGAGAAGGCTGCGCACGTGGCGCGCGCTCTCGACCTGGCCCGGATGCGGGCGCAGCGCGTGCACTTCCTCGCGCAGCGCGCCGCTGCGTCCGGCGAACGCATCGAGCGTCATCGATGCGGCAAGGTCGGCGGTGTCCAGCAGTTCGCCGAGGCGTTCGAGCGCAAGCGCCGCGGTCGCGAGCATCTGCGTGGTGCCGTTGTTGAGCGCAAGGCCCTCCTTGAACGAGAGCTTCACCGGTGCGAGCCCCGCGCGCTTGAGCGCTTGCGCACCAGCCAGCCGTTCGCCGCCGAAGAATGCCTCGCCGCCGCCGAGCAGCACGATCGCGAGGTGCGACAGCGGCGCGAGATCGCCGCTGGCGCCGACCGAGCCCTTCTGCGGGATCACCGGGATCACGTCGCGATTGAGGAGCTCGGCAAGCGCTTGCAGGGTCGACACGCGAATGCCCGAATGACCTCGCATGAGCGTGTTGATGCGGATGCCGAGCATCGCGCGCACGACACCGGCGTCGAACGGTTCGCCCACGCACACTGCATGCGTGATCACGAGGTTGTGCTGCAGCTCTTCCAGCAAGGTGTCGCTGCGTGGATCGGGGTTGCCACCCGGCAGTTCGTCGCGCACGCGATGCGCGCCCAGCAGCTTGTCGGCATTGCTGCCGAAACCGGTGGTGACCCCGTAGATCGGTTCGCCACAGCTGACCTTGTCGGCGAGGAAGTCCGCGGCGTGCTGCACGCGTGCGAGCTGCGCATGATCAAGCTCGACCTTCGCGCCGCGTGCGATCGCAGCAACGTGGTCGCGGGTGAGGCTGGTGCCGTCGAGGAGGATCGTCTGCATGGTCCGTCGCTATTCGTATTCAGGAGCGGCTTCAGCCGCGATTGCTTGAAGCCCCTTCAAGGCCGCGTCCCGAGCCTGTCGAAGGGGAGGGTTGGGTGGGAATGCGCGAAGCGTTGCGACTGAAGCCGCTCCTATGCAAGCGGCGGCGGCGCGGGCATCACCGCGGCCTGCTCGATCTCCACGCGCAGCGCATCGACAAGCTCCACGCGCGCGACCTCGAACTGGTCCTGCTTGCGCAAGTCCTTGACCGTGACCGTTCCCTTGGCGATTTCGTCGGATCCGAGCACGAGCACGAAGCGGATGCCGGCCCGATCGGCGTACTTGAACTGCCTGGCGAGTTTGCCCGGCTCGACCACGGCTTCGGTATTGATGCCGGCCGCACGCAATTCGGTCGCGAGTTCGAGATAGCGCGGCAATTCGGCCTCGTCCATCTGCGCGACCAGCGCCTGCACCGTGCTGCGACCGCCCTTCAGCAGGCCGGCCTCGCGCAACTGCCAGTACAGGCGCGTCGCGCCGATGGAGATGCCGACACCGGGCAGCTTGGACTTCGTGTAGTGGCTGGCGAGGTTTTCGTAGCGGCCTCCCGAACAGATCGAACCGATCTGCGGATGGTCGTTGAGCGTCGTCTCGTAGACCGTGCCGGTGTAGTAGTCGAGGCCGCGCGCGATCGACAGGTTCAACGTGTAGTGCGACTCGGGCACGCCGAACGCCTTGATCAGGTTCAGCACTTCGCGCAGCTCCGCCCGCCCCTGCTCCAGCGCCTCGCTGCCGCTGCCGAGCGAGTCGAGCCTGGCCAGTGCGTCGGCCAGCGAGGTCGAGCGGAATGCAACGAAGTCGAGCAGCCTGGCCACCGCATCTGCGGACAGGCCGAAGCCGTCGCCGATGAGCGTCTCGCGCACCGCATCGACGCCACGCTTGTCGAGCTTGTCGACCTCGCGCAGCACGGCGCCCTGGCGTTCGGCGTCGGCGAGGCCAAGGCCTTCGAGGAAGCCCCGCATCAATTTGCGGTTGTTGACCTGGATCGTGAACGGCCCGATGTCGAGATCGCGGAACACGTTGTAGATGACCGCCGGCAACTCGGCGTCGTAGCGCACCGACAGCGCGTCCTTGCCGATCACATCGATGTCGCACTGGTAGAACTCGCGGAAACGGCCACGCTGCGCGCGCTCGCCGCGGTAGACACGCTGGATCTGGTAGCGGCGGAACGGGAACACGAGATCGTGCTCGTGCTCGGCGACGTAGCGCGCGAGCGGCACGGTCAGGTCGAAGCGCAGCGCGAGCTCCGGCACCTCGCCTTCCTTCGCCGCCTGCAGCGCACCCGTCGATTGCACGAAGTAGACCTGGCGCTCGGTCTCGCCGCCTTCCTTGGTCAGCAAGACGCTGGAGAACTCCATCACCGGCGTCTCGATCGGCAGAAAGCCGAAGCGCTCGTAGTTGCGGCGCACGGCGTCGAGCATCGACTGGAACGCGACCTGGTCGAGCGGCAACAGCTCGAGCACGCCGGGCATGGTGCGGGCTTGGGTGACAGCCATCGGAATCCTCGGGGAACGGGACATCGCGGCGCTGCGGCGCCTGCGCATGGAAAGTCGGTCGCGAAGGGTAGCAGATGGCATCGACGCACTGCCCCGGCTTCACGGCCCGTGCCTGCCCTGCTTGCGTGCGCGCGGCAGCGTCGTTTAGAATTCGCGGCCCGCTTGCACGCGGGTCCGGATCGGGGTGTAGCTCAGCCTGGTAGAGCGCTACCTTCGGGAGGTAGAAGTCGCAAGTTCGAATCCTGTCACCCCGACCAACCTTTGGAAAACAAAAAACCCGGCGCAAGCCGGGTTTTTTGTTGGTCGCTTCACCGCCTGGATCAGCGCTGCTTGCGATCGCCCGGCCGGCTCTTGCTCTGCGGGCCCGCCGACGGTTGCGGATCGAGATTGTTGAGCAGCGCGCGCAGGTCGACCGAAACGGTCGATCCGCTGCCGGTCAGGTCCAACGCACCGATCGCGCGCTTCGACAACGCGGAACGGTCGAGGAATACCTCGCGATCCTGCTGCGGCGGACGCGTCGCACTGCACAGCGCGCGCTTCAGGCGCAGCGTGCTGGTGCCGGAGCGCTGCCACGGATGTCCCGGTGACAGGCGTTCGACCATCACGCTGTCCAGCTTGACCACCACGGTTTCATCGCCGAGTTCGGCGCAGCGTCCGATGCCGATGTCGTAAGTCATGGATTGAATACCTCCGAACGGATGGGGCGAGCCGCCGAGGGCGGTCGCAGGCGCACGATGCACTGCGGAAACAGGCGTGCGCGGCAAGTGCAATCTCCTATTATGCCCCAAGCTTCGTAAGATTCCGTTACACGCATCGACGAAAAATTGCAAACAACTTCAGGATTTATAGATAAGCTATTGAAATTCAGTAATTTTAGTGGCGACGGTCTGCGCGATCATGGACGGCTTTTTCATCCACCCGAAGTGGTCCGCCGGCGCCCCGTCCAGGTCTTGTGCGCCGACCACCAGGGCTTCCTGCGGCGCAGCAGGCATCTTCCCCAGCAGCCAGTCCAGTGATGCCTTCGGCCCCAGCCAGTCGTCTTCGAGCCGCAGCGCCAGCACCGGCATGCCGACCCGGGCTAGCGCGGCTTCGAGATCCTGCCGCACGCCGCGTGCGACATAACGCCCGCTGCGACCACTGCGCGCCCAGTCCGCCATGACGCCGCGAGCTTCGCGGCCGCCGAAACCGAGGCGCCGGCCGGGAAAGTAGCCGCACACGGAAGCGATCCTCGGTACTGCGAGGTAGATCGGGAGAATGAGCCATGCATGCCGGAACCAGCGCCAGTACGGCGATCCGCTGGCAACGAGAACGAGTCCCGCGACGGATTCGGGAGCGAGCGCGGCCGCGAGCGTCGCGAGTTGCCCGCCGAGGCTGTGTCCGCCGAGCCAGAGACGAGCGCGCGGAAGCGCGGTGCGCAGCGCAAGACGACTCGCGGCGATGTCGTACTCGAGCAGTTCGCGGTAACCCCAGTCCTGCGCGCGCGCGGCGCGCCGATCGCTGGAACCGTTGCCGCGCCACTCGTGCAAGGCGACCGCGACACCTCGTCCGGCCAGTTCGCGCGCGAGCGGCAGGTAGTTGCGCGCGGCAACCCCGAGCGCCGGCAACCAGAGCAGTACGTCGCGGGCGGCGGGCACAGGCTGCACCAGTTGCAGGTCTGCGCAGGCACCATCGGGCGCGTGCACGCGCAGGAGCGATTCGCTGGTTTCCAGCGCAAGCATGCGTTCAACCCGGCCCGGCGACGCCGCGCTCGACCAACGGCGCGGCGGACGGCGCTGCATCTCGCGCGCCATGCCAGTACGTGCGATCGAACACGACGATGCGCGAACCGGCACGATGCCGCTTCGCCCACGCACCCAGCGGGGCTACCGGTGGAACCACCCGCAGCGCCGCGTCGACCATCCGCGCCGCGACCGCGACTCCCGCGGAAGCGTCCGTCAACACCACGTCGATGCCGTCGTGTGCAAAGCGCGGCAACCGCCCGCGCAGGCGCAGCGTCATGTCGCGCGCCGCAATCACCAGCAGCACTTCGTGGCGCCATGGTGAACGACCGGGCAGGCCAAGCGGAATGCACAGGCCACCGACCGCGTCGAGCTCCGGCGGGCGCGGGCGTTCGAGCGCGAGGAAGCGCTCCGGGCGCGCAAGCCATTCGCCGAGACGGCGGCGACTCAGCGCAAGCTGGCTCCCATAGGCTTCCATCGCCGCGACCTTGCGTGCGACACGCAACGGATCCGCGCTCGCATCGGCCGCCTGGGCCCCGCCGTGGACGACGTAGCAATAGCGTTGCACAACGGTGTGGGCACGCAACACGGCGAGTTCGAGCATCACGTGCAGCGCGCTGTGGTCCGGATGCCGATCGTCGAGCGCCGGCATGAAGATGGAAGTGGGCGCGAACGCGGCGATCTCTTCGGCCAGGGCAGCGACCGCGCGATCGTCCTGCATCAGCGCGTCGGTCAGTCCCTGATCCGCCCAGCCGAAATGGAGCGCCTGCGCGACGCGTCCGTCCACCGCGAGCGCGGCGAGCGCCTGCGCGGCCTCCAGCCTGCGGCGCGCGCCCCAACGTGCGCGTTCGGCCGCGCCGATCGACCAGCGCTTCTCGAGCCAGCGCTGCGGCCACGGATTGTTGTCGCCATCGGTCGCAAACAGGACGCGGACCGCGGCGCCGGCGGCCAGCGCCGACTGGATCGCGATGCCTGCGGCCAGCGTCTCGTCGTCCGGGTGCGGGGCGACGACGAGCATGCGGTCGGCGGCGGTGAATCGGGGTGGCGCAGGCATTCCGAAGATCCGTCTCGTTGCAGCATCGCGACCCGCGATCCGGGCACTCCCAGCCTAGCGCAAGTCCGGCGCTTCAGCCGGCGATGCCGCGCAGGCGTTCGCGCAGGAGATCCAGGCGAAGGTCGGCAGCCGCTCCCGGCGACACGCGTGCGGCAAGACTGTCTTCGGGCGTGCGCCCGCCAGCCTCGCTCGCCGACGACTCGGCCGCCTGCCGGTAGGCATCGCGGAACGGCACACCCGCAGCTGCCTGCTCGATCGCGACGTCGGTCGAATACATCGCCGGCTCGATCGCGGCGCGCATCGCGGGTGCGTTCCACTCGATCCGCGCGAGCAGGTCGGGCAGCAGTTCGAGCGCGGCAAGCCCGCGGTGGAAACCGTGGAAAATCGCGCCCTTCGAAAACTGGAGGTCGCGCTGGTACCCGGACGGCAACGACAGCAACTGCTCGATTTCGCTGCGGGCCGCGGCGACGCTCGCGTAGCTCGCGCGCATAAGCTCGACCACGTCCGGGTTGCGCTTGTTCGGCATGATCGAACTGCCGGTTGTGTACTCGGCCGGCAGGCTCACGAATCCGAATTCGGCCGTCGTGAACAGCGACAGATCCCAGGCGAGACGGCGCAGGTCCAGCAGCGCGGCACCGAGCGCGTCGAGTGCGCCGATCTCGAACTTCCCGCGCGAGAGCTGCGCATATACCGGATTGACCTGCAGGCGCGCAAATCCGAGCGCGCGTGTCGTGTGGTCGCGATCGAGCGGCAGGTTTACGCCGTAACCGGCGGCGGTGCCGAGCGGATTCGCGTCGATCCAGATGGCGGCGTCGCGCGCGCGCTGCGCATCGTCGATGAATGCCTCGGCGAAGCCGGCGAACCAGAGTGCGGTCGACGACACCACTGCACGTTGCAGGTGGGTATAGCCCGGCAACGGAAGCGCATCCGAGGCCGCCCGATCGAGACACGTCCTTGCGGCATCGACGCACAGCGCGCGCAGTTCGGCCAGCTTCGCCTTCAGCCACAGGCGCGTGGCGACGAGGATCTGGTCATTGCGGCTGCGCCCCGTGTGCACCTTCCGGCCAGCATCGCCGAGCCGCTCGGAGAGGCGCGCCTCGATCGCGGAGTGGCCGTCTTCGTAACGCTCGTCGAGCACGAAACGGCCGCTTCGAAAATCTTCCGCCAGCACATCGAGCTCGTGCACGATGGCCTGTGCTTCCGCTTCACTGACGATGCCGATGCGCGCGAGACCTTCGACATGCGCCTTGCTTGCGATGATGTCGTGCGGCAGGAACTCGCGATCGACGATCACATCGTCGCCGGCAAGGAA
This sequence comes from Dokdonella sp., assembly GCF_044227025.1. Lineage (GTDB taxonomy): Bacteria > Pseudomonadota > Gammaproteobacteria > Xanthomonadales > Rhodanobacteraceae > Dokdonella_A. The sequence continues at coordinate 679,661 of NZ_JBGAFX010000002.1, forward strand.
GCGCATGACGCGCGCGTCGGTGCGCGTGCCCGCCTTCTGCCACAACAGTTCACTCATGGCGCGTCCTTCCCGACAGTGCCTTCGACCAGGCAAGCGACCGCCGCATCGAGCGTCAGTTCGATGCGCTCGCCGCTGGCGCGACGTTTCAATTCGACCATACCGCCGGCGATTCCGCGCGGGCCGACGACGATCTGCCAGGGTACCCCGACCAGGTCCATGGTCGCGAACTTCGACCCTGCCCGCGCATCGGTATCGTCGTGCAGCACTTCGATGCCCCGCCCGGCGAGGCGATGTTCGAGGTGGATGCAGGCGCTGTCCGTCGCCGGGTCGCCTGGCTTGAGGTTGATGAGGCCGACGCCGAACGGCGCGACCGCGTCCGGCCAGACGATGCCGGCTTCGTCGTGGCTGGCTTCGATGATCGCGCCGACCAGGCGCGACACGCCGATGCCGTACGAGCCCCCATGCAGCGCGCGCGCCGAACCGTCCGGCATCGTCACCCGCGCACGCATCGGCTCGGAGTACTTGGTGCCGAAGTAGAAGATCTGGCCGACCTCGATGCCGCGCGTGCGCAAGCGGCGCTCCGGCGGAACACTCGCCTCGTAACGCACTGCGTCGTGCACGTCGGAGGTTGCCGCGTAGAGCGAGGTCCACGCGTGGATCAACGGATCGAGCTCGCCGCCGTAATCGACGTCATCGGGAGGAACCGCGAGATCGAGCACCGCGCGATCGCAATACACGTCGGATTCGCCGGTCTCGGCGAGCACGATGAACTCGTGCGACAGGTCGCCGCCGATCGGACCGGTTTCGGCGCGCATCGGAATCGCCTTCACGCCGAGCCGCGCGAACGTGCGCAGGTAGGCGACGAACATGCGCTGGTAGGAACGCCGCGCCCCGGCTTCGTCGAGATCGAACGAATAGCCGTCCTTCATGAGGAATTCGCGGCCGCGCATTACGCCGAAGCGCGGCCGCTGCTCGTCGCGGAACTTCCACTGGATCTGGTACAGGTTGCGCGGAAGATCACGGTAGGAACCCACGCCGGCGCGCAGGATCTCCGTGACCATCTCCTCGTTGGTCGGTCCATACAGCAATTCGCGCTCGTGCCGATCGCGGATGCGCAGCATCTCCGGGCCGTAGGCGTCGTATCGCCCGCTTTCGCGCCACAGGTCGGCGAGCTGCAAGGTCGGCATCAGCAATTCGATTGCACCGGCGCGATCCATCTCCTCGCGCACGATGCGTTCGATCCTGCGCAGTACGCGCAGGCCGAGCGGCAGCCAGGCATAGATGCCGGCGGCCTCCTGGCGGACCAGGCCGGCGCGCAGCATGAGGCGATGGGAGGCGATCTGCGCCTCGGCGGGATCGTCCTTCAGGACAGGCAGGAAATAGCGCGAAAGTCGCATGGGAACTCCTCGACGGATGGTGGGCAGGTCGCTTCGTGCGCGGTTCGCGTCACGGTCGCGGGATGCCCTCCCCTTCGTCGAATCCGAACGCGCGATTGACGTTCTGCATCGCCTGCGTCGCCGCGCCCTTGAGCAGGTTGTCGAGGGTCGCGACGACGACGACGCGCTTGCCGCCGGGAGCGAGCGCAAAACCGCCGATTTCGGCATGGTGGCGACCGGCGATCGCACTGACCCAGGGCGCCTCGTCGAGCACGCGCACGAGGGGTTCCCCGGCGTAGAAATCCGCGTAGGTCTTCCTGATCGCATCGCGCGTGGACGATCGCCGCAGCCACAGGTTGACGGTCATCGTGATGCCGCGAAAATGCGGCGCGACATGCGGCATGAACTCGACCGGCACGCCGAGCTGGCGCGTGACTTCGCGTTCGTGCAGGTGGTCGGTGAGCGAGTACGGGATCAGGTTGTCGCGCAGCTTGTCCGGATCGTTGTTGTCCGATGGCGTGCTGCCGGCACCCGAATAGCCGGATACGCCGAAGCAGGCGGGCGGAGCGGCGAGCTCGTCCTTCAGCGGCGCGATCGCCAGTTGCATCGCGGTCGCGTAGCAACCGGGGTTGCTGATGCGGCGCTGGCCCGAATAGGCTGCGCGCGTCAGTTCCGGCAGGCCGTAGTACCAGCGTTCGTCGAAACGGAAGTCGGCCGACAGGTCGACCACGATCGTATCCGGCTTGACCGCATCGATCGCCGCGACGACTGCGCCGGCCTTGCCGTTCGGCAGCGCGAGCACGACCACGTCGGCACCCTTGTGCGCTACCTCCTCGTGTGAAAGGTTCTCGTAGCGCAGCGCCCCGGCGAACTCCGCGACGTGGTCGCGCACCTGCTTTCCGTCGAACTCGCGCGAGGACACGAATGCAAGCTCGAGCGTAGGATGGCGTGCGACCAGGCGGATCAATTCGGCGCCGGTGTAACCACGCGCGCCGACGATGCCGATGCTCCTTCGGTTCTCCGTCATGGTTCAGTCCGACAAGGTTGGAATGCGTTCGCCGCAATGCGCGACGCAGCGCTCGATTTCGGCGAAGCCGTCGATGCCATACCAGAACACCTTCCACTTCGGCAGCTTGATGCAGCCGTCGCTCTCGGCGAAGTAGAACGCATTGACCGGATTGCCGCGGCGCGAGCGCCAGAAAAGCTGCGGCGTTTCCTCGCGCATGACTTGCCATACCGCACGACCAAGGCCTTCGCCCTGCGCGTCATCGAGTACGGCGAACTTGTCGAGATAGACCCGACCACCCTCGTCGGTGAGGATCACGGCCGCGCGGTAGTTCTCGCTGACGTAGGCGCGCAGCAGGCGCGTGCGCTCGAAATAGTCCGGCAACAGGCGGCGGCCGAACGCGGACTCGATCAGCGCAGCCAGGCGAACGCGATCCAGCGCATCCCACGCGGTCACGCGCAAGACGCGCTCGCCGCGTCGCACCAGCGTGCCCGAGCCCTTGTGCGTGAACAGCTCCTTGGCGAGCTCGGCCGGGCGCGTGATCGACACCGACGACGATGGCGGCAGGCCGTCGAGCAGGTCCTTGATCTGTTCCAGCTTCACGCGCATGCCGCCGTTGATCCACGGCTGCGCGAGCAGGTGTTCGTATTCGGTCGACAGGTTGATCGAGTCGATCACCTTGCCGTGCTCGTCGAGCAGGCCGCCGGTGCCGGTGAGGAACACGATCTTGTACGGCTGCAGCACCTGCACGAGCTCGTTCGCGGCGAAGTCGGCGTTGACGTTGACGATCTGCCCTTCGCCCGTTTCGGCAAGCGAGGCGATCACCGGGATCGAGCCGACCTTGATCGCGGCCTGGATGCCGTCGGTATCGATGCGAACGACCTTGCCGACGAGGCCGTATACGTCGCGATCCAGCAACTCGGCTTCGAACACGCCGGACTGGATCGAGGTCGCGCGCACCCCCTGCGCCTGCAGCGCCTCGACCAGGCGCAGGTTCTGCTGGCGCATGACCTGGCGCACGACCGCGAGCACGGCGGCGTCTGTCACGCGCAGGTTGTCGACCGTGCGCTTCTCGATGCCGGCCTCCTGCATGCGCTCGTCGAGCTGCGGCCCGGCGCCGTGCACGACGATCGGCGTGAGGCCGACCTGCTGCAGGAATGCGAGCGAGGACACCAGCGCGTCGAGTTCGTCGCGCAGGATCGCGCCGCCGACCTTGACCACGGCGAAACGTGCCGCGTCGAGCTGCGAGAAGCGCTTGAGGTATTGCTGGATCTCCTTCGTGCTGGCCATGCTGGACAGCAGGCGGACGATCGTCGTGCGCATGTCGCTCATCGTCAGCGGACGCTCAGCGAACGGATGCCGGAAGCGCCCCCCGATCGTCGTGGCGGACGGTCGAGTGCAGCGCGGCGGCGGACAGCAAGGCATTCATGGCTCAGTGCTCCAGCAGGCGTTGATAGGTCGCCGCGGCAGCGGCGAGTTGGTCGAGCGAAACCCATTCGTCGGCGGCATGCGCCTGCGCGATGTCGCCGGGGCCGTGGACGATCGCGGTTAGACCAGCGGCCGAGAACAGCGAGGCCTCGGTCCAGAAGTCGACCGCGTTGCCAATCGGCAACGCGAGGTCATCGGCAAGATCGCGCGCGTCGAGCCTGCGACGCTCGGCCTCGGCGACGTCGCCGGCCGGCAGTGGCGGGCCACGGAACGTTTCCTCGTAGTGTTCGATCGCTTCCGCCGCGGCCAGCGTCGCAAAGCGCTCGTGCAAGGCCTCGATCGACATCGTCGGCAACGGGCGGAAACCGAAGCGCAGTTCCGCCGACGGCGCGATCATGTTCGCCTTGATGCCGCCTTCGATGCGGCCGATGTTGAAGCGCAGGCCGGTCAGGCCGCCGAAGCGCTGGTGCGACTGCGATTCGACGAAATCGAGCGCGGCGCCGCCCCAGCGCACCGCCTGGTGCAGCGCGCTCGCCTGCAACGCCTGCGCACCCGACGCGTGGCCGGCGACGCCGCGAAACTGCATGCGCACGGAACTGATGCCACGGTGCGCGAGCACGGCCTCGCCGCGTGTCGGCTCGGCGACGATCACGGCGGCGAATCGGGAATCGTCAATGGGGAATCGCTTCAGAAAGGCAGCGATGCAGCGCGCGTCATTGGCTTCCTCGTCGGTCGTGAACAGGAACGCGGCATCGCCCGCAGCGACTTGCGCGGCGGCGAGCAGGCATGCCGCAGCGCCCTTGATGTCGCAGGCTCCGAGGCCGATCGCGCGGTCGTCAGTCATTCGCAACTCGAATGGACTCGCGCTCCAGTGCGGCGAATCGGGAACGGTGTCGAGGTGCACGTTGAACAGCAACTTCGGCTGGCCGCGCACCGCATACAGGCTGACCGCTCCGGCGCCATGATCCGTCACCGTGCAGTCGAAACCGGGCAGGTTCGCGCGCAGGTAGTCGAAGATCCCGCCCGAGCCGATCGCGCGCGGCGGATTGCGCGTGTCGAACGCAACGAGCGCGCGCAGGTGATCGAGCGTTGCCCGGAGCAACGCCGAATCCCGATTCCCCGTTGCCGATTCCCGGTTCACTTGCCGTTGACCTTCGCCCACAGCGTCGAGCTCATGCCGAACAGCTTGATGAAGCCTTCCGCTTCCGCAACACCCCAATCCGCCGACTGCGCATAGGTCGCGCCCTTCGATTGCAGGATGTGCGTCGACTGCACGGCGACCGCGTGCACACTGCCGCCGTTCGTCTCCAAGGTGACGAGGCCGGTGACCTGGCGCTGCGAGCTCTTCAGGAACGCTTCGAGGTCCGATTTGAGCGGGTCGTGGAAGAAGCCTTCATAGACGAGCTCGACCCACTTGCGCGCGACCTCGGGCTTGAAGCGGTTCTGCTGCTTGGTCAGCACCGCCTCCTCGAGCGCGCGATGCGCGACGAGCAGCGCGGTCAATCCCGGCGCCTCATAAACGATGCGGCCCTTGAGGCCGATCGTCGTGTCGCCCGTGTACATTCCTCGGCCGACGCCGTAGTGCGCAAACGCGCGATTGAGTTCGCCGAGCAGGACCGGCCCCGGCAGCGTCTGGTCGTCGACCAGCACCGCCTCGCCGTCCTCGAAGCCGATCGTCACGCGCATCGGCTGCGGCGGCCACTCGGCGCGCGGCATGCACCAGCCGCGCGCGCCCTCGCCCGGCGCTTCCCAGCGATCGATCTCACCGCCGGACATCGTCACGCCGAGCAGGTTCTCGTTGATCGTGTAGTGCTTCTGCTTCGCGCGCACGGCAAAGCCGCGCTGCTCCAGATACGCCTGTTCGTAGGCTCGCGTCTGCGTGTGCTCCTTCTGGATCTCGCGGATCGGCGCGACGATCTCGTAGTCGCCCTGCGCCTTCACCGCGAGGTCGAAACGCACCTGGTCGTTGCCCATGCCGGTGCAGCCGTGCGCGATCGCGCGCGTGCCGAGTTCGTGCGCGCGCCGGATCGCCGCGTCGACGATCAGGTAACGGTCCGACACCAGCAGCGGGTACTGGCCCTGGTAGCCCTCGCCTGCCCAGATGAACGGTTTGACGAAGCCGTTCCAGAGTGCCGGACCGCCATCGACCGTGACATGCGAGGCGACGCCGAGTTCCTGCGCGCGCCGCTCGATGTAGGCGCGCTCGTCGACGTCGACACCGCCCGTGTCGGCGAACACGGTGTGCACGACCCAGCCACGCTCCTTCAGCCACGGTACGCAAAAGCTCGTGTCGAGGCCGCCGGAAAAAGCGAGGACGATGTCTTTGCTCATGATGGATGTCTCGAAAAGTCGGGATCGTTTCGTCAAGCGGCCGTCAGCAGGCGAGTTTCGCCATGACCGCCTTCTGCACGTGCAGGCGGTTCTCCGCCTCGTCGATCGCGATGCACGCGGGAGAATCCATCACCGCATCGGTCGCCTTGACGTTGCGACGCAGCGGCAGGCAATGGCTGAACACGCCACCTTCCGTCAGCGCCATCTTGCGTTCGTCGACGATGAAGTGCTTGTGTGCGTCGCGGATCGGTTTCTCGTCGGCCCACCGGCCGAAGTACGGCAAGGCGCCCCAGCTCTTCGCATAAACCACGTGCGCACCGCGATAGGCCGCATCAGGGTCGTGGCTGATCGTCAGCGAGCCGCCGTTCTCGGCGACGTTCGCTCGCGCAAACTCCATGTAGCGCGGGTCGAGCAGATACTCGGGCGTCGGGCACAGCAGGGTCACGTCCATGCCGTAGCGCGTGGCGATCTGCAGAGCGGAATTGGCGACTGCGGTATTCAGCGGCTTGGGGTGCCAGGTCCACGTCAGCACGTACTTCCTGCCGCGAAGTGCCTCCCCCGGCGTCGCGCCGCCGAAGTGCTGCCACAACGCCTGCACGTGCGCGAGTTCCTGCATCGGGTGCGTGATCGTCTCCATGTTGATCACCGGCACGGTCGCGTATTTCGCGAACCCATGGATCACGCGGTCCTCGCGGTCGATCGACCAGTCCTGGAATTTCGGGAACGCGCGCACCCCGATCAGGTCGACGTATCTCGACAGCACGCGTGCGACCTCGGCGACATGCTCCTCGGCCTCGCCGTCCATGACCGTGCCGACGTCGAACTCGATCGGCCACGCGTCCTTGCCCGGCTGCAGCACGACCGCGTGGCCGCCGAGCTGGAACGCGCCGAGCTCGAAGCTCGTACGCGTGCGCATCGACGGATTGAAGAACAGCAAGGCGATCGACTTGCCGGCGAGTTGGCTGCCGGCCTTCGAGTGCTTGAATTCCGCCGCCTGCGCGAGCAACGCATCGAGGTCGGCACGCGACCAGTCCTGGGTACTCAGAAAATGCCGAAGTGCCATCATGAAAACCTGCTGTTGATTGAGAAGCCCGGCCACGGATGGCCGGTTTTGCTCTCACGGACGGATCCGTGCTGAAACTTCTGCCCCGGCCATGGATGGCCGGTTTGTTCTTCGCGCGAAGGGATTCGCGCAAAAATAGACCCATAAAAAAAACCCGGCGCGTGGGCCGGGTTTTCGTCGATTCGTGTGAAGAATGCGCGACAGCTACCCGGCGGGATGACACGGTTCCGGTCGGCGCGCGCGCGAGGTCATGCCAGCGGCCATGCGGGCGCTGGTCACGATCTGCGGCTGGGCGGCGACTCGGTACATTGGTTTCCTGCGGGGCGTGTGCAGCGTGACCATAGCGGCAAATCTGATGCGGCGCAATATCGACGACGCAGGCAAAAAGGCCGGGCGATGCCCGGCCTTTCGAAGGTGACCCGTTTTTGCCCGCCCTATTCGGCGGGCTCCACGCTCACGCGCACGCGCAAGCGATCACCCGGATCGTAGCTGAGTCGCGACATGTAGACGTCGCCGCGGTAGCGGTATTGCACGTCGTAGGCGACCACGCGGTTCTCGTCCACGCCGTCGTCGACGACCCGGCAATGGCGTTCCACGCCCTCGTAGTAGCGGTCGTCGCCACGTGCGGCGTTGTTGCCGACGGCGCCACCGACCACCGCACCGGCAACGGTTGCCGCGCGGCGACCGTCACCCTTGCCGACCGTGCTGCCGAGTACGCCACCGACGATGGCTCCGATCACGGTACCCGCAGCGCGGTTTCCGTTGTCGCCATGCCGCTCGACCGGCACGTCGTCGCAGACTTCGCGCGGACTGCTCGTGCGTACGCGGTCGTAGATGGGGTCGACGCGCAGGACGTCCGCCCAGGCCACCTTCGCGTTGTCTGCCGGAGGCGCGTCGTCACCCGCATGACCCCGATCCTGCGCGCCAGCCTGGGTTCCCGCCAGGGCCAACGCCGCTGCCAACATCAATTTCATGCCGCCTCCACGTCGTAAATACGCCTGCGTACGCCGGTCGCTCGCCGGCTTACTTTCCGTATGCAGGCCCATCCATCACGGCGGCATTAGAGCAGGAAGTCGCTGAACCGGGACCCAAGCCATTCCTGCCGTTCACGAAAATCCCCAATGGCAGGGGGTCAGGGCCCGCGCTGCTATCATCCGGAGTCCACACCGGACCCGATCGATGCAGCTCCGACTCCACAACACTCTGACCCGCCGGAACGAAGACTTCGTCCCGGCCGATCCGCAGCGCGTGACAATGTATGTGTGCGGGCCGACCGTCTACAACTACGTCCACATCGGCAACGCGCGGCCGCCGGTCGTGTTCGGCCTGCTCGCCCGCCTGCTGCGCCGGCGCTACCCGAACGTGGTCTATGCCCGCAACATCACCGATGTCGACGACAAGATCAACGCCGCGGCAAAGGACGCCGGCGTGCCGATCGAGGCGATCACATCGCGCTTTGCGGCCGCCTATTTCGAGGAGATGGACCGGCTCGGCGCGGACAAGGCCGACCTGACGCCGCATGCGACACGTCATATCGGGGACATCGTCGCGATGTGCGAACGTCTGATCGCTAGCGGCAACGCCTATGCTGCCGAAGGGCACGTGCTGTTCGATGTCGCGAGCTACCCCGATTACGGCAAGCTGTCCGGCCGTTCGACCGAAGACATGATTGCCGGCGCGCGCGTCGAGGTCGCCCCGTACAAGCGCAATCCCGCCGACTTCGTGCTGTGGAAACCGTCCACCCCGGACCTGCCCGGCTGGGACAGCCCGTGGGGCCGCGGCCGACCGGGCTGGCACATCGAGTGCTCCGCAATGGCCGAGGCGCATCTCGGCGAGACGATCGACATCCACGCCGGCGGCAACGACCTGATGTTCCCGCACCACGAGAACGAAGTCGCCCAGAGCACCTGCGCGCATGGCGGCAAGGTGTTCGCACGGTTCTGGCTGCACAACGGGATGCTGACGTTCGACGGCCGCAAGATGTCGAAGTCGCTTGGCAACGTGCTGGTGCTGCACGACCTGCTCGAACAATACCCGGCCGAAGTGCTGCGCTTCCTGCTGCTGAGGGCGCACTACCGCCAGCCGCTCGACTGGTCCGAAACGACCCTGGCACAGGCGCGGGCGACGCTCGACGGCTGGTACACCGTGCTGCGCGACCTCGCGGACATCGACGTCGCCGCTGACGATCGCAGCGTGCCGACCGAGATCGAAGCCGCGCTGTGCGACGACCTGAATACACCCGAAGCGTTCGCGCAGATCGCGCGCCTCGCGGCGAACGCGCGCGCGGCGGCCAGCCCCGCCGCGAAGCGCGCCGCGAAAGCGGCCCTGCTCGGTGCTGCCGATCTGCTCGGGATTCTCCAGCACGAGCCGGAAGCATGGTTCAAGCAATCCGCTGGCGGGACCGAGGTCGATGTGGAAGCCGTGCAGCGTCTGGTCGACGCGCGCACCGCCGCGAAGAAGGCGCGCGATTTCGCCGAGTCGGACCGCATCCGCGACGTGTTGCTCGCGATGGGCGTGGTCGTCGAGGACACCGCGCAGGGTCCGCGCTGGAAGGTCGTGAAGAGCGATGAACGCGCAGACTGAGCCCGTCGAAGCGAGCGCGGAACAGGCACAAGCCGCGATCGCCGAGGAATTCGCGTTCTTCGGCGACTGGACCGAACGCTACCAGTACTTGATCGATCTCGGTCGCAGGCTCGCGCCGCTGCCGGAATCGCTCAAGGTCGACCAATACAAGGTCACCGGCTGCCAGTCACAGGTCTGGCTGGTTCCCTCCGGCAATGCGCAGCGGATGGACTTCGCCGCCGCCAGCGATTCGTCGATCGTGTCCGGCCTGATCGCGCTGTTGCTGCGCGTGTATTCCGGCCGCCCCGCCGCGGAGGTGCTCGCCACCGAACCGCGCTTCATCGAGGCGATCGGCCTGGCGAAGCATCTCTCGCCAACGCGCTCCAACGGCCTCGCGTCGATGCTCGCGAAGGTCAAGCAGTACGCGCGTGAAGTCGAGGGCTGAGGACAGGGTTGGCAGCAGGGGCCGGGGGCTGGAGAGCATCGCGCCTTCCGGCGCTCCCGCAACAGCAAGTCGTCGGCTTTTCTGCGCGCAGTCCGCATTGGCAGCCTGCTAAGCTTGGCCCATATCGCGGGGGCCAGGGCGATGGACAAGAAGGGTGTACTTTCCGACAGCTCGCTGTTTCGCGGCATCGCGCCCGACGCGCTCGACGCGATCGCGAAGCGGTTCGACGTCGAGGAATTGCGCGGTGGTCGCGTGCTGTTCCGCGAGGGCGACCTGCCCGACTACCTCTATGTTGTCGCCACCGGACGCCTGCAGGCGCAGCATGCGGACGGCCCGGTGATCGGCGAGATCGGGCGCGGTGAACCGGTCGGCGAAATGGCCCTGCTGTCGGGCGAGACGCGTGGCGCGGACGTGGTCGCACTGCGCGATTCGCTGCTCCTGCGCATCAGCCGCGTGGCCCTGCTCGACATCGTTTCGCGGCATCCGTCGGCCCTGCTCGCACTGTGCGGAACGATCGCCACCCGCAGCCGCCGCACTGCACGCGGCGCGCGCCTGGATGCTGCGCGCGGCAACCGTTCCATCGCCGTCATCCAGGCCCATCGCGGGATCCGCCTGCCCCCGCTCGTCGCACGACTCGGCCACGGCATGCGCGAGACCGGCAAGACCGTCCGCTGCGTCGGCGCAACCGATGTCGACAAGCAGTTCGGCGAAGGCGCCGCGCAGACTGCGTTCGGTGCAGGCGATTGCCATCGCATCATCAGCGAATGGCTGGAGCGGCGCGAACTCGCCGGTGGGCACCTCGTGCTGTGGAGCGACACGTCCGGTGACCAATGGACCGAACGCTGCCTGCGCCAGTCCGATCGCGTCATCGTCGTGGTTTCCAGCGATGGCGGCCAGCCGCCGGTGGGACTTGCACGAATGCTGCGACAGCACGCGCCGCGCACGCCGGTGGATCTCCTCGTGCTGCGTCCCGATGGCACCCCGGCGGGCGACATCCACCCATGGCGTACGTTGATCGGCGCGCAAGCGCACTACTTCGTGCGGCCCGATGTGCAGACGGACTACGATGCGGTCGGCCGGCAGTTGACTGGACACGGTCTCGGCGTGGTCCTCGGCGGCGGTGGCGCGCGCGGTTTCGCCCACATCGGCGTACTGCGCGCAATGGAGGAACTCGGCATGAAGGCCGACCTCGTCGGCGGCACCAGCATGGGCGCGTTCTTCGCGGCGTTGCACGCGACCGGCACCAGCAGCAAGGACATGCTGAAGATCGCGCGCGAAACCTTCGTCGATCGCAATTACCTCAACGACTACGTCTGGCCGAGCGTCTCGCTCATTCGCGGGCGCAAGTTCCTCAAGCGCCTGCGCGACATCTTCGGTGAAACGCGCATCGAGGACCTGCGCACGCCATTCTTCTGCGTCAGCACGAACCTGACCCGTGCACGACAGGAAATCCACAACGACGGATCGCTCGCGATCTGGGTCGGCACCAGCATGTGCGTCCCCGGCATCGCACCCCCGGTGGTGTGGAACGGTTGCCTGCTGGCGGACGGCGCGATCGCGAACGGCCTGCCAGTCGATGTCATGCACGACCTGGGGCGCGGCCCGATCATCGCCTCCGATGTGGCCGGTGGCGGCGGTCTCGACGCGCCCGGCATCACCGGCCCCGATCCGGAAGCGCTGTTGCACCGGCGCGGCAATCCCTCGCGCGTCTCGCTGTTCGCCCTGCTCGCCGGCGGCTTCGCGGCCACCCGCGACAACGGCGCGCGTGGGCGCGACGATCTCGCCGACCTGCACCTGCGCATGCCGGTACAGGGTGTGCGCATGTTCGACTGGCGAGGCATCGAGGCGCTGGTCGAGCGCAGCCACCAGTACGCGCTCGCGTCGCTGAAGAGCTTTCTCGACGAACGCCGGCGCGCCGATCGTCCCCGCTCCGGCTCGCGCATCCACGTCCGCCCGCCTTCGGCGCCCGCCCCGCGAAAGCGGCCGGCGACGGCGCGCTCCCGCAGCACGTCGCGCTGATCCGATCGCACGCGGCAAGCGCCGGTTCATGCGCATGCGCAAGCTTCAGGAGTTCGAGGATCCGCGGAACCCCTGAATGCGGTCGGCGACGCCGTGGCCGCGTGCGGCGGGACTCGCGCCCTGCGCTCGACCCGCCCTGCACCCTACATCGTGTGCGTCGGGCGTTCCTGGCCGAGGATGCCGGCGAGCACCGACTCGATCTTGGTGCGCGCGGCTTCGCCATCGGCGGATTCGTTGAACTGCACACCGATGCCGGCCATGCGGTTGCCCTGTGCGCCGGCGGGTGTGATCCAGACGACCTTGCCGGCGACCGGCAGGCGATCCTTCTCGTCCATCAGCGAGAGCAGGATGAACACCTCGTCGCCGAGGCTGTAGCGCTTGGTAGTCGGCACGAACAGGCCGCCGCCACGCACGAACGGCATGTACGCGTTGAACAGCGCGCCCTTGTCCTTGATCGCCAGCGACAGGATGCCTTGTCGCGGCGCACCGCCCATTGCCGGCGTTGCCATTCAGCCACTCCTCCGATCCCGCTGTCGATTCGCGCCGTCCGACCCACACCTGCCGAACAATGCCCTATTGATTCGCTGGCGTCGACCACGCTCGCAGCACGTCCAGCAGGACCAGATCGGTGCGGACGGTCGTGGCCAACAGGCCGCGCGTCTGGTTGGCGCGGCTGAACCATGCGGCTAGCTTCGGGATTTCAGCCGGCGCGGTCAAGCCGAACCGGCCGGACTCGCCCCGCGCGAGCCGCTGCGCCTCGTCGCGCGCGAGCACCGCCGCGAACCACAGGCGCGTATCCGGCCGATCCGCGGCCCAGGCCTCGGCGACCTCGAGTGCGCTGCGGCGCCCTCGCGCCAGCGCGGCGAGGTCATCGGCACAGGACCCGCGCAAGGCAAGCGTGTCATCGGCACTCCAGGCGAGCGCCTGCCCCGGATTGCCGAGGCTCGCATCCAGCGCCTCATTCGCATCGGCGCTGCCGATGCGCTGCCCTTCCAGCCACGCCAGGGCCTCCGCGCGCGCGGGGGCGCGCACGTCGATGCGCTGGCAACGGCTGCGGATCGTCGCCGGCAAACGCGATGGATCGTCCGCGACGAGCAAGAGGATTGTCGCCGCGGCGGGCTCTTCCAGCGTTTTGAGCAATGCGTTGGCCGCGCTCGCATTGAGGCGGTCGGCGGGATCTACCAACGCAATCTGCAGACCGCCGAACTGGCTGGACATCGCCAGCCGTTGCGACAGCGAACGCATCTGGTCGATCGTGATCTCGGTGCGCGGCTTGCCGTCATCGCGCAACTCGAACGTGATCCGCACGAAATCCGGATGGGTGCCCGCGGCGAACAGCAGGCAGGCGCGGCAGTGGCCGCAGGCGTGCCCGTCGGGCAAGCGCTGCTGGCACAGCGCCGCAGCAGCGAGCGCGGTCGCCAGCGCGCGTTTGCCGTAACCGGCGGGCGCCGCGAACAACAGGCCATGATGCAGGCGCTGATGCGCGAGCGCAGTCGCAAGTTGGCGCCAGTTTTCGGCAAGCCACGGTTGCAGGTTCATGCGCTTGCCCTCGCAGCGGCGACGAAGCGATCGATCTCGGCGCACGCCGCGGCGCGAACTTCGTCGACCGCCCGACTGGCATCGAGCACCCGGAACCGCGCGGGCTCGGCGGCCGCGCGCGTGCGATACGCGGCGCGCACGCGCTCGAAGAAGTCGCCGCTCTCGCGCTCGATGCGATCGGCCTCGCCGCGGGCGCCGGCACGCGCAAGGCCCTCGGAGACCGGCAAATCAAGCAGCAGGGTCAGATCCGGCGCGACCGGAGCGGCCCACCGCTCGAGTTCCGCGATGCGTCCCGCCGGTTGGCCGCGACCGCCGCCCTGGTAGGCATAGCTCGCATCCGTGTAACGGTCCGACAATACCCAGCGTCCGCTGGCGAGCGCGGGCTGGATGATCTCGCGCACCAGCTGCGCGCGCGCGGCGAACATCAGCAACAGTTCGCTCTCCGCGCACACGCCCGCATGCGCGGGGTCGAGCACGAGCTTGCGCACCGCTTCGCCGAGTACCGTCCCGCCAGGTTCGCGCGCGACCACCACGTCGATGCCGTGCGCCTGGAGGGATTCGCGCACGGCGGCGAGTACCGTGCTCTTGCCGGCACCTTCGCCACCCTCGAGCGTCACCAGCCTTCCACGCATCGGATGTCCGCTCATTGGTTGCGATGCAGCTGGAATTTCTGCACGGCGCGATTGTGCGCCTCCAGCGTCGGCGAAAACTCGTGGCTGCCGTCGCCGCGCGCGACGAAGTACAGCGCGTCGCCGGGCGCCGGATGCAGAGCCGCTTCGAGCGCGACCGTGCCGGGCAGCGCGATCGGCGTCGGCGGCAGGCCGTCGCGCGTGTAGGTGTTGTAGGGCGTGTCGGTTTCGAGGTCGCTGCGGCGGATATTGCCCGCATAGTTCTCGCCCATGCCGTAGATCACGGTCGGATCGGTCTGCAGGCGCATGCCGAACTTGAGTCGGCGGATGAACACGCCGGCGATCTGCGCGCGTTCGGCCGGTTGCGCGGTTTCCTTCTCGACGATCGAGGCGAGGATCAGTGCCTGGTACGGCGTCTCCAGCTTCACGTCGCCGGATCGCGCCGGCCACAGGCGGTCGAGCGCCTTCTGCATCGCTGCATGCGCGCGCTGCAACACGTCGAAATCGGACTCGCCTTTCACGAACGAATAGGTCTCGGGCAGGAACCAGCCTTCGGCCTTGCCGTCGGCAATGCCGACGCGATGCGCGATGTCCTCGTCGCTGCTGCCGGGAAGAGTCTGCTGCAGGCCCGTCTCGTTCGCGAGCGCGAGGCGCAGCTGGCGAAACGTCCAGCCATCGACGATCGTGAAGCGGTGCTGCACGACATCGCCCTCCGCCATCTTGCGCAACAGCGCGCGTGGCGTGATGCCCTGCGGCAGCGCGTACTCGCCCGCATGCAGGCGATCGGCGACGCCGAGTTCACGGCCGAGCACGCGCCAGTACAGGCCATCGCGGAATCCGTGACCGGCGATACCCTGGCGACGCAACTCGGCGACGATCAGCGGATAGCTGCTGCCACGCGCCACGTCGATCGTCTTGTCGTTGCTCGCGACCGGCAGCGGCGCCTCGCTGAAACGCTGGTAGTCGGTCCATGCCCACACGCCGCCGGCAATCGCGAACAGCAGCAGCACGAGCAACACGCGCAACAGCGCACCACCGCGGACAGCAAGAGGATTCATGCGGGTTTCCGTTCGAGGCATGATTGCACCGAGCGTAACACGCCGATTACGCCTCGGCCTGCAACGCCCGCAGCAAGCCGCGCGCCTTCGCGCGCGTCTCCTCGAGTTCGCGCTGCGCATCGGAGTCGGCGACGATGCCGGCCCCGGCACGAAACCCGATTTCGCTGCCGCAAAGGGTCAGCGTGCGGATCAGGATGTTGAGGTCGAGGTCGCCATTGCGATCGAGGTAGCCGAACGAGCCCGTGTAGGCACCGCGGCCGACGCGCTCGATTCCGGCGATGATCTGCATGCAGCGCACCTTCGGGCAACCGGTGATGGTGCCGCCCGGAAACACCGCCCGGATCGCCTGCCCCGGCGAGATGCCCGCGCGCAGGCGGCCACGCACGTTCGACACGATGTGGTGCACGTGGGCGTAGCTCTCGACCGTCATGAGTTCGTCGACGACGACGCTGCCCGGCACGCAGATGCGACCGAGGTCGTTGCGTTCGAGATCGATCAGCATCACGTGTTCGGCACGTTCCTTCGGATGGCCGACCAGTTCGCGCATGCGGCTCGCATCGTCGTCGCCGCTAGTGCGCGCACGCGTGCCGGCGATCGGGCGGGTCTGCGCGAGGTCGCCGCGCACTTCGACCAGGCGTTCGGGGGATGAACTCGCGATCGCCCAGCCCTCGTGCTGCAGCAGGCCCGCGAATGGCGCCGGGTTCGCGCGCCGCAGCGCCGCATAAAGGTCCGCCGGACGCGGCGCCGAGGTGCAGCGCGCACGCCACGCGCGCGAGAGGTTGACCTGGAACACGTCGCCCGCGCGCAGATGCTCGTGTACGCGGTGGACGCCGTCGATGAACGCGCGCGGCGGATCCTCGTCGAGGTCGATCCGCGCCGGCATCGTCGCGTCAAAGCGGCCGGCAGCGTCGATGTCCTGCGCAAGCAGGTCCAACAGGTCCTCGCGCCCCGCTTCGACGACGAGTACGGTGCACGCCCGCGCGTGGTCGACGATGATCGCGGCAGGACACCGCAAGGCGAGCGCGGTCGGCACTACGGTCTCGCGCGGCACCGGCAAGCATAGGGTTGGCTCGATCTCCGCCGCCAGCTCGTAGCCGAGGTAGAGAAACCAGCCACCGTGGAACGGCAGGCCGTCGTCGCTGCCGCGCTCGACCCGCTCCGCTCGCCACGCTCGATCCAGCGCGCCGAGAAAACCGGCGCCGTGCTCATGGCCGCGCTCGTCCCGCACCACGCCGTCCACAAGCCCGAGGCAACGCTCGGGAAACGCGAACAGCACGTCGTGGCGCGCACGCGCATTGCCACGCGCGACGCTTTCGAGCAGCCCCGGATAGCGCTGCGGCCACGCCGCGGCGAGCGCGAGCAGATCGCGCGTACCGGCGATTTCCCGGGTTGCGTGGGCCATGGCTCTATTCCGGACCAGATGGAAAGCGACGCGCTGGGGAGATTGAAACACGGAGCTCACAGAGCATGCGAAGAAGGTGAGGAAGCTTCCGCTTTTCCTTCCAGCACTCCGTGTGCGTCGTGTTTCAGTCTTTCCGCATCGGTTTCGAATGCCGATCAGGCACGGCGGAAAACCAGTGTGCCGTTGGTGCCGCCGAAGCCGAACGAGTTCGACAGCACGACGTCGAGCTTCGCCTCCCGCGCGGTGTGCGGCACGAAATCGAGGTCACAGCCTTCGCCGGGATGGTCGAGGTTGATCGTCGGCGGCACGATGCCGTCGCGCAGCGCGAGGATGGAGAAGATCGCCTCGACGCCGCCGGCGGCGCCGAGCAGGTGACCGGTCATCGATTTGGTCGAGCTGACCATGAGCTTCTTCGCGTGCTCGCCGAACACGCCCTTGATGCCCTGCACTTCGGCGACGTCACCGGCCGGCGTCGAGGTGCCGTGCGCGTTGATGTACTGCACGTCCGCGAGATTCAAGCCCGCGTCCTTGACCGCAGCGACCATGCAGCGGCCGCCGCCCTCGCCGTTCTCGCTTGGCGCGGTCATGTGGAACGCGTCGCCGCTCATGCCGAAGCCGACCAGTTCGCAGTAGATGCGCGCACCGCGCTTCTTCGCGTGTTCGTAGTCCTCGATCACCAGCACGCCGGCGCCGTCGGACAGCACGAAGCCGTCGCGGTCCTTGTCCCATGGGCGGCTCGCCTTGTGCGGCTCGTCGTTGCGCGTCGAGAGCGCACGCGCCGAGCAGAATCCGCCCACGGCCGTGCCCACCGTCGAGAATTCCGCACCGCCCGCAACCATCACGTCGGCATCGCCGTACTGGATCATGCGCATCGCGAGGCCGATGTTGTGCGTCGCGGTCGTGCATGCGGTCACGCAGGCGATGTTCGGGCCCTTCAGCCCGAGCATGATCGACAGGTTGCCCGAGGCCATGTTGATGATCGAGCTCGGCACGAAGAATGGCGAGATCTTGCGCTGACCATGCTCGTGATAGGTGATCGCGGTCTTCTCGATCGTCGCGATGCCGCCGATGCCGGCTCCCACCGCGACGCCGATGCGTTCCTCGTCGTGCTCGTGCGGATGCAGGCCCGCGTCGGCGAGCGCCTGCACCGAGGCGGCGATGCCGTAGTGGATGAACGGGTCCATCTTCTTGACGTCTTTGGCGGCGACGAACTGCGCGGGATCGAAGTTGCGTACTTCACCGGCAATCCGCGTCGGGAACGTCGAGGCATCGAAATTGGTGATCGGCCCGATGCCACTCTTGCCGGCGGTGATGTTCGCCCAGGCCGTTGCCACGTCGTTGCCGACGGGACTGACAATGCCGAGACCGGTGACGACGACCCTTCGCTTGCTCATGGGATTACCTCAGCGACCGTCCATGATCGCGACAGCAAGAGCGGCCGTCCCGGCCGCACTGTTCATCAAAAGCAAAACTGCGCCTCGGGGGCGCAGCTTTGGTTCCCGATTGGGAAATTTCCGTCAGGCCTTGACGTGCGCCTTGACGTAGTCGACCGCCTGCTGGACGGTGGTGATCTTCTCGGCTTCCTCGTCCGGGATCTCGCACTCGAATTCTTCTTCCAGCGCCATCACCAGCTCGACCGTATCCAAGGAGTCGGCGCCGAGGTCGTCGACGAACGACGCATTCGGAGTGACTTCATCTTCTTTCACGCCGAGCTGCTCGACAACGATCTTCTTGACGCGCTCTTCGATAGTGCTCATGTGTCTTCAAACCTCCGATCGGAATTCATGCGGCGCATGCGGGGCAATGATGCCGCGCGGGCGGCGCGCCCCTGTAAACCGCGGCATTGTAGTGGAAGGCCTGCCCCCTCGCCAGTTGCGCGCGGCGCGGACCCGCGAACCTCCTGGCCACATTGCAAGTGGGGCGCAACGTGCTGAATAGCAAGCACAACGGGGCGAGGATTACGGCATGTACATGCCGCCGTTGACATGCAGCGTCTCGCCGGTGATGTAGGCGGCCGATGGCGAGGCGAGGAATGCGACCGCCTTGGCGATGTCATCCGCCGCGCCGAGGCGACCGAGTGCGATCTGGCCGAGCAGCGCATTGCGTTGCTCTTCCGGCAACGCGCGCGTCATGTCGGTATCGATGAAACCCGGCGCAACGACGTTGACGGTGATGCCGCGCGAACCGATTTCGCGCGCGAGCGACTTCGAGAAAGCGATGATGCCGGCCTTCGCCGCTGCATAGTTGGACTGCCCCGGATTGCCGGTGAGGCCGATCACCGAGGCGATCGAGATGATGCGGCCCTTGCGCGCCTTCATCATGCCGCGCATCACGGCTTTCGACGTGCGGTAGACGGAAGTGAGGTTCGTGTCGAGGATCACCTGCCAGTCCTCGTCCTTCATGCGCATCAGCAACTGGTCGCGCGTGATGCCCGCGTTGTTGACGAGGATCGAGACGGCGCCGTGCTCCTTGCCGATCGCGTCGATCAACGCCTCGACCGCGGCGCCATCGGTCACGTTCAACGCGCGCCCGACGCCGCCGTGCGCGGCGAGGCGCTCGCCGATCGCCTGCGCGCCGGCTTCCGTCGTCGCCGTGCCGATCACCTTTGCGCCATGCGCGGCGAGTTCATCCGCGATTGCCGCGCCGATGCCGCGACTGGCGCCGGTGACCAGCGCGATTTCACCTTCGAGGGGCTTGCTCATTGTGCTCGATCCTGTGTCGATGACGATGCTCTTGCAGGCAATGGTGAATCCGGTTCAGCCGCGCCAGTCCGCCAACGCGGACTCGAACTCGCCCGGCGTGCCGAGCGCGCGGCCATCGACGGACTTGTCGATGCGCTTGACCAATCCGCTCAGCACCTTGCCCGGACCACACTCGGCAACGCGCGTGACGCCCACGCCGACGAGCGCCTGCACGCATCCGGTCCAGCGCACCGGCAGGTACAACTGGCGCACCAGCGCATCGCGCACGGCGTCGACGCGGTCATGCACCTTCGCATCGACGTTCTGCACGACCGGAATGCGCGGCGCATGCCACGTGTACGCATTCATCGCTTCGGCGAGCCGGTTCGCCGCTTCGCGCATCAGCGGTGTGTGCGAAGGCACGCTGACCGCCAGCTTGACGGCCTTGCGCACGCCCCGCTCGGTCAGCTTCGCAAGCGCAGCATCGATCGCCTGCACATGGCCGCCGATCACGATCTGGCCGGGCGAGTTGTAGTTCGCCGGGACGACGACGTGCTCGCCCGAAACTTCGCGGCACACGTCCTCGACCATCGCATCCTCGGCGCCGAGCACGGCCGCCATCGCGCCTACGCCTTCCGGCGCCGCGTCCTGCATCGCCTGGCCGCGGATGCGCACGAGGTGGGCCGCATCGTGCAGCGAGATCGCGTCGGCGGCGACCAGCGCGGTGTATTCGCCGAGGCTGTGGCCTGCCAGATGCGTCGGTGTTGCCCCGCCCTGTGCCTGCCACAGACGCCATACGGCAACGCCGGCGGCGAGCAGTGCGGGTTGGGTGTACTCGGTGCGATTGAGCATCACCTCGGGACCGCCCTGGGAAAGCGTCCACAGGTCCGCACCGGCGCCGTCGGACGCTTCAGCGAACGTCTCGCGCACGCCGGCATGCAACTCGGCGAGCTCGGCCAGCATGCCGATCGACTGGGAACCCTGACCCGGAAACACGAAGGCTAGCGACGACATGATTGGTTCCCGTCAGATGACCGCGAAAAGATGGTTGTACACCGCGAGCACGACTCCAGTCAGCACCACGATGCCGAAACCCGTTGCGCTGATCCGCGCGGAATCGCGCTCCAGCACAGGTCCATGAGGATAGCGGCCGAGCGTACAGGCAAGCAGTGCGCCGCGACCGATGTTGAACAGGAAAAATCGACGAGGACATCGCGGACGAGCGCGACCGCAGCACGTGCGATCGCTCCGGCGAGATCCGACAGCATGGCGAGCCGATCAGTACTTCAGGAGCGCCGACGACCAGGTGAAGCCGCCGCCGAACGCTTCGAGCAGCAGGGTCTGGCCGCGTTGCACCTTGCCCGAACGCACCGCTTCGTCGAGCGCGAGCGGCACCGAGCCGGACGAGGTGTTGCCGTGGCGGTCGACCGTGACGATCACGCGATCCATCGACAGCTTGAGGCGCTTCGCAGTCGCTTCGATGATGCGAAGGTTCGCCTGATGCGGGATCAGCCAGTCGATGTCGGACTCGTGCATGCCGGCCGCGTCGAGGGTTTCCTCGACGATGCGGTCGAGCGTCTTGACCGCGACCTTGAACACTTCGTTGCCGGTCATCATCACGCGCACGCCGTGGTTCGGCTCGTCGTCGCGGAAACCGGCGGACACGCCGACCGGGTTGTAGAGGAGATGCTTGTAGCCACCGTCGGCATGCAGCTTGGTGGTGATGATGCCCGGCTCGTTCGAGGCTTCGAGCACGACCGCGCCGGCCCCGTCGCCGAACAGCACGCAGGTCGAGCGGTCGCTGAAGTCGAGCATGCGCGTCAGCGTTTCGGCACCGACGACGAGCGCCTTCTTCGCCTGGCCGCTGCGGATGAACTGGTCGGCGACACCGAGCGCGTAGAGGAAGCCGGAACACGCGGCATTGACGTCGAACGCGGCGCAGCCATTCGCGCCGAGGCGATGCTGCAGCAGGCACGCGGTCGACGGGAAGATGATGTCGGGCGTGGTCGTGCCGAGCACGATGAGGTCGAGGTCGGCACCCTTGATGCCCGCCGCGTCGAGCGCATGGGTCGCTGCGTAGAACGCGAGGTCGCCCGTGGTCTCGCCGTCGGCGGCAAACCGGCGCTCGCGGATGCCCGTGCGCGACGCGATCCACTCGTCGGTTGTCTCGACGAGCTTTTCCATGTCGGCATTGGTGACGATCTTTTCCGGCAGGTAGCTGCCGGTACCCGCGATGCGTGAGTAGATCAGGGTCGTTCCCCACTCGAGGCTGGCAGGAGCCGGCGCAAGGCGCCTCCCCGCGATTGGACGCACGCCGACTCGCGGCGCGCGCTGCTGCCGCACCCGGTCATCCGGACCCGGCAGGGCAACCGTGCCCGGGGCGTCCTCCCCGGGCCATCACCCAGCGCGACGCCTGGGGCATCACGCCGGCTGCACGCTTATTCGGCGTCGCGCGCCTTGGTCTTCGTCTCGATGACCTTCTTGCCACGATAGTAGCCGTCCTTTGTCACGTGATGGCGCACGTGCACCTCACCCGAGGTCGGATCGGTCGACAGCTGCTTCGAGGTCAGCGCATCGTGGGAACGGCGCATGCCGCGGGTGGACGGGGTTTTGCGACTCTTGGCGACAGCCATTTTCTTGACTCCTGTGGCGGGCTTCCTTACCCGAACCGGTGAAGCGGCCATCCGGACCGCTGATATTCAATTTCGTGTCGATGCGCCAGGCGCACCTTATTTGCTCTTCTTGAAACCCGCCAGCACCGCGAACGGACTGGGTTGCTTGTCCTCGGGCACGACGTCGTCCGCCTCACCCTTCCACTCCAGCGGTTCGCCGGGCTTCAGCGGCACCACCGGCAACGCAAGAATCAGTTCGTCCTCGATCACGTCGGCGATGCCGACCTGTCCATCCGGCACGAGCAGTGGCTCGTAGCCCGGCGGCAGCGCGGCCTCCTCGCTTTCCTCGCCGATCAGGCCGAGGCGCTGGTCGATCGAGACATCCTGCACATATACATCGAGCGTACGCTGGCAAACCAGCGGCAGGCCGGCCGTGACATGCAATTCGAGGTAGGCGACGCCGAACCCGTCCTTGCCGAATTCGATGTGATACTGCGCCTCGCCATCCGTCGCGGCGAGGCTGCCCTGCAGGCGACGCATCGACGCGAGCGACAGGGTTCCTTCGTACGAACGGCGCGCCTGAACCTGGCGTGCAACATCCACGCGATCTGGCAGGGCTGCGGACATGGGCGCGCGATGGTAGGTGGAGGCCCCTTCGCTGTCAACCTGAACACCCCCGGAGCCGACCGGATCGAGGCTACACTGACACCCGGGGATCCGGGAGTATCGCATGACCATCCTGCTCGCCTGCGCCGTGCTGGCGTTGCTCGGTCTGTTGGCCGCCCGCTGCCGCGAGCGCCGCCTGCTGCGACAGCGCGATCTGCTCGGCGAGATCCTGGACCTCGCCGATGCGCTCGAACGCGAGTTGCTCGAATGCCGCGCACGCCTGCGCGAGGTGCCTGCGCTCGCCGCCGCGACGCTGTCGGCCTCCGAGCAGTTGTCGGCCCGAGCGACCCTCGCCGCCGAGCCCCAGGTACAGGATGCGCTGCGCGACCTGCTTGCGCATCGCCTTTGGCTGAAGCAGAACTCGGCGAGCGCGTCGGAAGCGGAACTGGTGTCCGCGCGCGATGCGCTGGCGGCGACACGCGACTCGCTCGCGCGGCAGATGGAACGCCTTGCCGACGTGCGCGCCGACTTCGAACACACGCGCGGTACTGCCGGCCTGCCTTCGACCCACGGCGTCCCATGAACGAAGCCGGCATGGTCGAAATCGTGCTCGCCTCGACCTCACGCTATCGGCGCGAGCTGCTTGCGCGGCTCCTGCCATCGTTCCGCGTGCAGGCACCCAACGTCGACGAGGCGGCACTGCCGGGAGAATCACCGTTCGAGCTCGCGCGGCGCCTCGCGCTGGCGAAAGCGCGCGCCGTCGCGGTGGAATTCGGCGCGGCGCTCGTCATCGGTAGCGACCAGGTCGCCGAACTCGACGGTCGAGCGCTCGGCAAGCCGGGCTCGATCGATGCGGCCCATGCGCAGCTTGCGAGCTGTTCCGGACGCGAAGTCGATTTCCATACCGCGCTGTGCGTCATCGACACGCGCGCCGGCGATGATGCAGTCCATTCGGCGGTCGACCGCACCCGTGTCGTCTTCCGCACGCTCGATGCGGCGACGATCAAGCGATACGTCGAGCGCGAGCAACCCCTCGATTGCGCCGGCAGCTTCAAATGCGAAGGGCTCGGCATCGCCCTGTTCGAGCGCATCGAGACGCTGGATCCGACCGCCCTGGTCGGTTTGCCGCTGATTGCACTCGCACGCCTGCTGCGCGAATGCGGCATGGCCATACCGTAGCGCAGGTGCAAGGCCGGTGTACGGCGGGTCGAGCGGAAAGCGCGAGTCCCGCCGCCCATTCACGCAGCGGCGGCACGTGAGTGCGCGTACCGCCCTACATGCATGCCGCCCTTCGCGATGCAGGGCGGGTGTAGGGCGGGTCGAGCGCGAAGCGCGAGTCCCGCCGCGCGTCGCGACCATCCCGCGCCGGCGGCACGCGCCTTGCGCGTACCGCCCTACGCGATCGGAGCTGGTTGCGCCGGCTGGCCACGCGCGAGCAGCAGCACCAGTCGCCGACGCGTCTGCGCATCGAGATTGTCCGGCACGAGCACCGCGCGGAAATGCGCGCGCCGATCGTGCCGCCAATCGAGCACGAGCATCGCGCCGAGGCGGCGGTGACCGACCAGCAGGGCGGGATGCTCGCGCCCCGCGCGGTCGAGCAGGGTCCAGCCGGCGGCACCATGCGCGATGCGCACGAACCCCGGCCGCGCAAAACGGGTGAGCGCAGCGAGCGCGAGCAGCACGGCGAGGACGGAAAGCACGCCGCAGGCGGCCACCGGCAAGGCCGACCGCCAGGGTGTCGCGGCCGCCGCCAGCGCGATCGCGCACGTCGCCGCGATGACCGCACGCGACGGCCGGTAGTCAAACGCGATGGGCGGCGCGGATTTCATCGATGATCGTCGCGAAGCGCGGCGCCGGCACCGCATGGCCGGTCAGCCAGTCCCACAGTTCCGGGTCGGGCGTGTCGAGCAAGGCATCGAAATCTGCGCGCCGCGCGGCGTCCGCGCGCACGAAACACGCATCGAGCCACCAGCCGAGCAGACGATCCAGTTCGCGCGTGCCGCGCCGCGCGCGCCAGCGCAGGCGACCGAGCAAGGCGTCGCCGGCGCTCATCGCCGGGCGATGGTCTGCGCAGTCACCGCTTCGGCGCGGCGCTGGTAGAACGCGAGGATCGTGCGCGCCGCATCGTCCACGAGCAGGTCGGCGAGCGCCCCGGCATACGCGTTGAAACGCGTGCTGACCCGGTAGCTGACATGGATCGCGAGGCGCGTGCCTCCGGTCTCCGGCGTCAGGCGGTACGAGGTGTCGAGCAGGTCGAAATGGCGGCCGCCGACCGCGATGTGCTCGTCGAGTGCACCCGGCGGGATCGAATCGGGCGCGAACACGTAGCGCCAGCGGATGTAGCGGTTCTCGACCCAGTCGAGGATCGGTTCGTCGAAGTGCACGCCGTGGTCCCAGCGCAGCTTGCGCACGCGGCCCTCGTCGGTATCGACGGTGACCGCTTCCTGCGGGTACGGCACGCCGATGCGCCAGGCGAGACCATGCGCCATTTCCGCCGGCTGGATCGCCGTCGCATCATTGATCAGGTGCCAGATCACTTCGGGCGGCGCATCGATGTGCAGCGAAGCATCGGCCAGGCCGACGCGCTCGGGAAGCGCTGCGCCGCGCTCGAACGCGCCGAACGCGAGCGGCAGCAACAGCACCGCGCCGACGGTCGAGCGCGATGGCGTCACGACGCGCAGCACGAGCCAGCCGAGCACGCCGCCGAGCGACGCGAGCAAGAGGAAGACCGGCAGCGCCATCGCGATGCAGATGCTGCCTTCGATCAGCAGTATCGCGGTACCGGCGACGAATACGAGCAAGGGCAGCCACGGCGCTATCAGCGCCTGGCCGAACGTACGTCGTGCCGGCGGCAGCAGGTAGACCGTGAACGCGCCGAGCAGCAACGGCACCAGCAGCACGAACGAACCGAGCATCACGCCGCTTTCGCCCGCGCGCCCGCGGAACACCGGCAGCACGAACAACAGGCGCATGAGCAGGCCATAGCCGGCACCGGCGCCAAATACCCACCATAGATTGGGCCACGAAGTGCTGGCCGATGGCGCCGCGGGTTCGGGCGGCAAGGCCAATCCGCTATCGCTCATGCCTGCCGCACCAGCGAAACGGCGAGTACGCCCCACAATGTCCACAGCACCAGTGCACCCGCGCAATAGGCGAGGAACCGGTGCATCACGCGGTTGTAGCTGCAATGGATCGCGCCGTGCAGGACACGCAGCCCGACGAACAGCCACGCGAGTGCGAGCAGCAGGCCGCTAGCCGCGGCCGTCGCCTGTGCGATCGCCAGCGCCGCATAGAACAGCACCGGCAGTTCGAACAGGTTGCGCAGGTTGTCGGACGCGCGCGTGTCGACGAAGCGCTGCCCCGCCTGCGCCGACATCGCGACGCTCTGCGGATGGATATGCAGGCGGCGCATTTCGCCGATGCGCACCACGTACAGGCGCAGCCACACGACGAAGGTCAGCGCGGCGAGTGCGAACGCCGGCCACAGGATGGCGTGCGGACCGACGTACATGGCGGAATCAGCCCGCGCGCTCGACGATGAGCTTCTTGATCTCGCCGATCGCCTTGGCCGGGTTGAGGCCTTTCGGGCAGGTGCGCGCGCAGTTCATGATCGTGTGGCACCGGTACAGCTTGAACGGATCCTCCAGTTCGTCGAGGCGCGCGCCGGTGTCCTCGTCGCGCGAGTCGACGATCCAGCGGTAGGCCTGCAGCAGCACGGCGGGCCCGAGATAACGCTCGCTGTTCCACCAGTAGCTCGGGCACGAAGTCGTGCAACAAGCGCACAGGATGCACTCGTACAGACCGTCAAGCTTGGCGCGGTCCTGCTTCGACTGCAGGCGCTCCTGGTCCGGCGGCGCCGGCGTCTCGGTGCGCAGCCAGGGCTTGATCGAGGCGAGCTGCGCGTAGAAATGGGTCAGGTCCGGCACCAGGTCCTTGACCACGTCCATGTGCGGCAGCGGATGGATCTTGACGTCGCCCTTGCCGCATTCGCCGATCGCCTTGGTGCAGGCGAGCGTGTTGGTGCCGTCGATGTTCATCGCGCACGAACCGCAGATGCCCTCGCGGCACGAGCGGCGGAAGGTCAGGGTCGGATCGATCTCGTTCTTGATCTTGATCAGCGCGTCGAGGACCATCGGCCCGCACGTCGCCATGTCGACGTCGTAGGTGTCGATGCGCGGGTTCTCGCCATCGTCCGGATTCCAGCGATAGACGCGGAACGTGCGGATGTCCTTCGCGCCCGCCTTCGCCGGATGGTGCTTGCCGGCCTTGATCTTCGAGTTCTTCGGGAGCGTGAATTCGGCCATCTTCAGTTGCTCTTGATGTGTGGACCGCGCTGGAACAGGATGCCCGGCAGCGCGACGACGAACACGGCGAGCGAGAGCCACGGCGATACGAATGCGAGCAGGACCATGAGCACGATAAGACTGCGTGCGGAATCGCGGCCGTACCATCGCTTCAGCGCCACGCCGAGAGGAATCACGATCAGCGCGATGATCACGAACGAGAGCAGAGGCGGGAAGCCAGTCATCACGATATCCTCAGTAGACGCGTTTCTTCGGCGGTACCGGCTCGACATCTCCGGTCAGCGTGTTCATGTGAACCGGGCGCGAATCGAACGCGCACTTGCCCTTGTCGTCGACGTTGACGAGGGTGTGCTTCATCCAGTTCGCGTCGTCGCGATCCGGGAAGTCCTCGCGCGCGTGCGCGCCTCGGCTCTCGGGGCGCTGCTCGGCGGAGTTGATCGTCGCGACCGCGTTGTAGAGCAAGTTCTGCAGCTCCAGCGTCTCGATCAGGTCCGAGTTCCAGATCAGGGAGCGATCGGACACGCGCACGTCATCGAACGAAGCGAATACCTTGTCCATCTTCGCGCAGCCTTCCTGCAGCGTCTTCGCAGTGCGAAACACCGCCGCGTCAGCCTGCATCGTGCGTTGCATCGCAGTGCGGATCTCGGCGGTCGGGGTGGAGCCGTTCGCGTTGCGCAAACGGTCGAAGTTCGCAAGCGCCTTGTCGCAGGCCGAGGCCGGCAGTTCCTTGTGCGGCTGGCCCGGCTTGATCGTCGCCGCGCAGCGCTGCGCGACCGCGCGACCGAACACGACGAGGTCGAGCAGCGAGTTCGAACCGAGGCGATTCGCGCCATGCACCGACACGCAGGCCGCTTCGCCGATCGAATACAGACCCGGCACCACCGCGTTCGGGTCGTCGCCGACCTTGCGCACGACTTCGCCGTGGATGTTGGTCGGGATGCCGCCCATGTTGTAGTGCACGGTCGGCACCACCGGGATCGGCTCCTTCGTCACGTCGACGCCGGCGAAGATGCGCGCCGATTCGGAAATGCCCGGCAGCTTCTCGTGCAGCACTTCGGCGCCGAGATGCTGCAGGTTGAGGTTGACGTAGTCCTTGTGCTCGCCGACGCCGCGACCCTCGCGAATCTCGATCGCAATCGAGCGGCTGACGACGTCGCGTGATGCGAGGTCCTTCGCGTTCGGCGCGTAACGCTCCATGAAGCGCTCGCCCTTGGAATTGGTGAGGAAACCGCCTTCGCCGCGCGAACCCTCGGTGATCAGGCAGCCGGAGCCGTAGATGCCGGTCGGGTGGAACTGCACGAATTCCATGTCCTGCATCGGCACGCCGGCGCGCAACGCGAGGCCGCCACCGTCGCCGGTGCAGGTGTGCGCGGAGGTCGCCGTGAAGTAGGCACGGCCGTATCCGCCGGTCGCGAGCACGACGCCATGCGCGCGGAACAGGTGCAGGGTGCCCTCGCTCATGTCGAGCGCGAGCACGCCGCGGCACACGCCTTCGCTGTCGAAGACCAGGTCGAGCGCAAAGTATTCGACGAAGAAACGCGCGTCGTGCTTGAGCGACTGCTGGTAGAGCGTATGCAGGATCGCGTGGCCGGTGCGATCGGCCGCGGCGCAGGTGCGCTGCGCGGTGCCCTTGCCGTAGTGCGTCGTCATGCCGCCGAACGGGCGCTGGTAGATCTTGCCCTCCTCGGTGCGCGAGAACGGCACGCCGTAGTGCTCGAGCTCGATGATCGCGGGGATCGCCTCGCGGCACATGTACTCGATTGCATCCTGGTCGCCGAGCCAGTCCGAACCCTTGATCGTGTCGTAGAAGTGGAAACGCCAGTCGTCTTCGCCCATGTTGCCGAGGGCTGCCGAAATGCCGCCCTGCGCCGCGACCGTGTGCGAGCGGGTCGGGAACACCTTGGTCAGGCAGGCGGTCTGCAGGCCTGTGGCGGCGAGGCCGAATGTCGCGCGCAGGCCCGCGCCACCGGCGCCGACCACGATGATGTCGTACTTGTGTTCCTGGACCTTGTAAGCGGTACCGGCCATGGTCAGCGTCCCAGCGCGATTTTGAGGATGGCGAGCACGCTGGCCGCGGCGCCGAGGAAACAGAGGAACTTCACTGCGAGCTGCAGCGCCAGCTGGAAGCCGCGTGCGTGCACGTAGTCCTCGATCACCACCTGCAGGCCGAGTTGCGCGTGCCAGAACACGGCGACGACGAAGGCGAGCAGCAGCAACGCATTGCATGGCTGGGCGACGAGTGCGTGGCCGCCGGCGTAGTCCAGATGCAGCAGCGAGAGCACGGTCCAGACGAACCAGCCACCGAGCAGCACCAGCGCGACCGCGGTCACGCGCTGGGTGATGAAATGATGCGCGCCCTGGCGGGCCGAGCCGAGGCCGAGCGCGTTCTTCAGTGGTGTGCGCAGGTGGCTCATGCGCCACCCCGCTGCGCCAGCACGCAGGCCCAGACGAGGCCGGTCAGCACGAGGCTGCCGAGCGTGACGATCCAGCCGTTGCGAACGAACTGGGCCGGCGCGTAGCCGTACCCGAGGTCCTGTACCAGATGCCGGATGCCATTGAGCAGGTGGTAGGCGAGCGCCCAGGTCCAGCCGAGCAGCAGGATCATGCCGATCCACGACCCGCAGAACGCGACGACTCGCGCCCATGCATCCGGCCCGCTGGCGAGCGCGAGCAGCGCCACGACGAGCAGGATCGTTCCGG
The DNA here is from genome assembly GCF_044227025.1 of Dokdonella sp. Classification (GTDB taxonomy): domain Bacteria; phylum Pseudomonadota; class Gammaproteobacteria; order Xanthomonadales; family Rhodanobacteraceae; genus Dokdonella_A. The sequence goes on from NZ_JBGAFX010000002.1 coordinate 709,422, forward strand.
CGGCGAGCGCGATGCCGGTCGCACGATGCAGGATCGAGGTGACCATCTGGATCTGCCAGCGGTAGACGCCCAGGTGGGGAGATAGCGGTCGCGCAGTGGCTGGCATGGCTGGCTCGTGCAGACGTTGTCGGTTCAAACCGCTGCGCGATGCGCGCCGTACCCTTGCGGGGAGTACGCATCAGAAATCGATGCAGCGGCCGTTCAATTCCCAATCGCCGTACCGCGTCGGGTCGAGTCCCGAAGCACGCCCCCCGATCTCCGGCACCGACCCGGCCGGATGCTCCGCCGGCGCGTCCGTCGGGACACTGGCCAGCGCCGGTTTCGGCGGCTCGGTCGGGGAGGTCTTGGGTTCGGACATGGTGCGATGCGACGCAAAGGGTAAACCCTCACGCACCGATGAGACAACAGGCACCAGCGGGCAAGCCTGATACAGTGCGGGCTTCCCTCCGGTTTTTCGACGCACGCATGACCGTCTCACTCGGCCCGGCCGCCCTCGTACGCATCGCCGGCCGCGACGCGGGCGCGTTCGCGCACGCGCAATTCACCAGCGACGTGCGCGCACTGGCCGAGGGCGCCTGGCAATGGAGCGCGTGGCTCGACGCACAGGGTCGCGCGCGCGCGTTCTTTTTGTTGCTGCGCGTCGGCGCGGAAGAGTTGCTCGCCTGGCAACCCCTCGGCGAAACGGCAACGATGACCACAGCGCTCGCGCGCTTCGTGTTTCGCGCCGCAGTGCGCATCGAACCGATCGATGCGACGGTCGAAGCCATCGTTGTCCAAACCGATGCGCTGGAAGCGGGCCGGGTCGCCCATTCCGACGCAGGTTGGACGCTCATGCTCACCGACGGTCGCGCCGTCCGGCTCGCGCCGGGCGATCCGCGCCCGGCGGATGCGCCGGCGCTTGCACAATGGCGCCAGCGGGACGTGGAAGCGCGCCTGCCCCTGCTCCCTGCGGCAATGGCCGGCGAATGCACCCCGCAGGCACTCGATCTCGAATCGATCGACGCGATCCGCTTCGACAAGGGCTGTTACCCCGGGCAGGAGATCGCCGCGCGCCTGCACTTTCGCGGCGGCAACAAGCGCCACCCGCATCGGGCAACGGTCCAGGGATCGGCCATCGTCGAAGCCGGCGACGAACTGTTCGACCCGACCGGCGGCGTCGCAGGAAGGATTCTGTATGTCGCAGGTTCGACGCCACAACGCGCGCTCGCCGTGCTCGCCGACGGCAGTTCGCACAGGCTGACGACCAATGCCGGTGCCATCCTGCTGATCGACTGATCCGACTGCGAACGGCCTGCATTGCCGTCGGGAAAGCGATCCCGGCGGGGCCCGATTGCGTGTCAATCAGGGACTTGCGCGCCCGGTCCCGAGGCGGCGATGCGACGGTCGCCATGCCTGAGACCCGGTTAAGCCCACCTGAATGGCCGGACCGCCGTTCAGCGACAAGTGCTCCATTCTCCAGTACATTCAATTCCACGCCCTGACCAATCAGGGCGTTTTTGTATCCACTATCTTGTTTTCCATGAGCTTTTCGGACGACTGCCGTTGACCTGAGGCCGGCAGCCGACCACGACGCAGAGGCGTCGGCACGTGGCAAAACGTCGGAGCGACTGCCGGGGTGGCAGACGCGACTGACGGGCGCAGCACGCATGGCTCGGTCATGCAGGCGCCGCAGATTCATTCCAATTCGATTGGCAGCTCGACCAGCCGGCGGCAGTTCGCCGGCGGACGCAATGGCGCATGCGCCGCGGCGACCGGGTCGTGCCACCGACTGAGAGAGGTGTGCATGAAACTATCCTTCCTGTTGTGGCTGACTTCGATGCTGCCGCAGCCCGCCGCGGACCATGTCTGCCTGGCGACCACGGTTTATCTGGAGGCGCGCAGCGAATCGAAGGTGGGCCAGATGGCGGTCGCAGAGGTGGCGATGCGCCGCCGCGAAAGCGGACGCTGGGGTCCAACCGTGTGTGACGTCGTGCGATCGCCCGGCCAGTTCGCGACGACGACCATGCGCAGCGACTATCCGATCGCCAATCCGGCTGCGTGGAAGACGGCGGTCGAGATCGCCGGCCGCTCGCTCGCGATGTGGTCGCAGCCGCGCAACCAGCGCAAGTTCGTGGTGCCGAATGCCGACCACTTCGTACTTGCCGATTCGGTATCGCCTGTCTGGATCAAGGGCCCGCCGCTGGCGACGATCGGCGCGCACAACTTCTACCGCATCAACTGAATTCGATGAGCCGAGCAGGATCGGCTCTCCAAAGGCACACCGGGCGGAGCACAGCAGCTCGCTCCGCTGCCCTCGCGTCGCCGACGCCGATGGCCGAGCAAGCTCGGCTCATCAGCGGACCCGCTCAGCGCAGGCGCATGAGGCGGTTGTCGCGGATCATGACGCGATCGCCCGGACGCAGGTCATCGTTGTCCCACTGCGTGACGGTCGCCCAGCGGCCATCGTCGAGGCGCACCTGGAACTGCCACGCCTCGCGGTCGCTGCCGCGTCCATTCGAGTCTCGTTCGATCGCGTTGCCGGCGAAACCGCCCGCGACTGCACCTGCGACCGTCGCCGCCGTGCGGCCGTCGCCGCGCCCGATCGTGCTTCCGAGCACGCCGCCGATGATCGCGCCGAGCACGGCTCCGCCGCCGCTCGTGCTGTTCTCGCGCACATAGACGCGACCGACTTCGCGCACGACGCCGCAGCGCGAACAGTCGTATGCGGCGCGCCTCTGGTAGTAGGCGTCATCGTAGACCCGGGCACGCGGCGGAGTCGCCACGCAACCCACCAGGGCGACGCCCGTCGCCGCCACCATCGCCATCGACAGAACCTTGCTGCTCATCATCACTCGCCTCTGTTGGGTGTGTTGCGCCATGGTCAGGCCTGCTCCCTAAAGAGGCGATGAACGGGCTGTGCGAGGGCCGAACGTCCTGATTCCCCTGCCGATCCCCGCGCGCTTCAGCTAGCATCCGCGAGTCGCCCCGGAACCCGCTCATGACCCAACCGCAGACCGTGACCGTGGATCAATTGCGCGATCTCGACGTCGACGACGCGGTGACGCGTCTCGCGCCGCTGCCGGATGCCTCGGTCGCACGCCTGCTGCATGCACTCGGCCCTGGCCGCGCGGTCGCGATTCTCGATCGTTTCGGGGTCGAGCGCCGCCGCATGATCGCGTTCGCCGCCGGCCAGGGCGAGGATGGCCAGTGGTTGAACAGCCAGCAGTGGCCGGAAGGCTCGATTGGTCGCCTGATGGAGCCGGCACCAGCCGTTTTCACCGAGGAAGCGACCGCGTCCGAGGTCATCGAGACCTTGCGCCCGATCGTCTCGCACACCCTGGTCACCTACGTCTTCGTGGTCGACGCGCGCAGACACCTCAGCGGCATCGTCGCCTTCCGCGAGCTCGCGTTCGCGCAGCCTCAGCAGCGCCTGGCCGAGATCATGGTCAGCCGCCCGTTCGCATTGCGACCCCAGGACAACGTCATCGACGCGATGCGCGAAGTCGTGCGCCGCCACTATCCGGTGTATCCAGTCTGCGATGCGGACGGACGCCTGGTCGGACTCGTGCGGGGCGCGGTCATCTTCGAAGAACAGGCGTTCGAGATCAGCGCGCAGGCCGGCGCGATGGTCGGTGTCGAGCGCGAAGAGCGCCTCGCCACGCCGTGGCAGCGCGCGCTGCGCTTCCGCCACCCGTGGCTGCAACTCAACCTCGTCACCGCGTTCGTCGCGGCAAGCGTGGTCGGGCTGTTCCAGGACACGGTCAACCGCATCGTGCTGCTCGCGGTGTTCATACCGGTGTTGTCGGGCCAATGCAGCAACACCGGATGCCAGTCGCTGGCGGTCACCTTGCGCGGCATGACGCTCGGCGAACTGAAGGCATCGCGCGCCGGCGCGCTGCTGTGGAAAGAAACGTGGCTCGGATTCCTTAACGGCGTACTCACCGGCGTAGTCGCAGCCATCGGCATGTTCTGGCTGGCACACCACCAGCAGCATCCGCAGGCCTTGATGCTTGCCGCCATCACCTTCGTTTCCATGATCGGCAGTTGCGCACTTTCCGGCGTGGCCGGCGCTGCGGTTCCGCTCGCGCTCAAGCGCATGGGCGCCGATCCGGCGACCGCCTCCAGCATCTTCCTGACCACCGCGACCGACGTGCTCAGCATGGGCCTGTTCCTAGGCCTCGCTGCCTGGCTTATCGCATGACCGGACGCGCGCATGCCATCCTTCACGTGGCCGCGCGCGTCCGCGCGCGTTAACCTCGGCGAATGTCCCACCCGGTCTACCACTTCGGCGATTGCCGCGTCGATCCGCTCGCGCGCGAGTTGCATCGCGACGGCACGCTGCTGGCGCTGTCGCCAAAGGTATTCGACTGCCTCGTCTACCTGATCGAACACCGCGATCGCGCAGTCGGTCGCGACGAACTCATCGCCGCGGTATGGGGCAAAGCCGACGTCAGCGACACCTTGCTCGGGCAGACCCTGCTGAAGGCACGGCGTGCAGTGGGCGACGACGGCAACGAACAGAACGCGATCCGCACGATCCCGCGCTTCGGCTATCGCTGGGTGCGTGAGCTGACCATGTCGAGCGTGGCTACCGACGAAACGGCCGCCACCGGGATCGGCGACTCCGCCACGGACCACGCGGTCGCCGATGCTCCGACGAGCAACGCCGAACCAACTTCTGCGGTCGCCCCGCGCAGGCGGGCGTCGCGGCAATTGGGTGTCGTACTCATCGGCGCATTCGCGCTGCTGCTCGCGCTCGGCACGTTCATCTGGAATCGCCTGCACGGTCCGGTCGAAACCAGCAGCGTCGCTGCCGACGCCCTGGTGGTGTTGCCCGCGCACGTGGAATCGAGCGAGGAATGGGCGTGGCTGCGCCTGGGCCTCATGGATCTGGTCGCATCGCGCCTGCGTCAGGCGGGTCGAACCGTCGCCCCGAGCGACACGGTGGTCGCGGCCTGGCGTACAGCGGGCAACGATGCCGGGGCGGGGACCGATGCCGCGGCTCGGGTCGGCGCGCTCACTGGAGCGCGCAAGATCGTCATTCCGCGCGTTTCACGCGGCGCCGAAGACTGGCTGGTGGAACTGGAACTGCGTGAGGGCGACGGCACTCCGCAACGCGTGCGCAGCCAGGGCCATGATCCGATCGAGACCGCGCGCGGCCAGCGATCGCCTGCTGTTGCTGCTCGGCGCGACGCCGCCGGCGCGTCACGCCGAAACGTCCTCGTTGTCGCTCGACGAACTCGACCAGCGCGTGCAGGCAGCCCTGCTCGGCGACGATTTCACTGTCGCGCGCGCGATGATCGAATCCGCACCGGTGGCGCTGCGGGAAGCACCGGCGATGCGTGTCCGCCTCGCCCAGATCGACTATCGCGTAGGTCGGTTGCCGGCGGTGCGCAGCAACCTCGAACAGGTGCTCCCGCGTGTCTCCGCGCAGGATGATCCGATCCTGCGGGCCCGCGCACTGCACATGCTCGGCGCAATCACCGTGCGTGAGGATCGCAGCGCCGACGCGATCCCGATCTTCGGCGAGGTAATACGCCTGACCGAATCCGCGCGCGAACCCGGCGTGCTCGGCCAGGCGTATACCGGGCTCGCTGCCGCCCTGACCAACCTTGCGCGCTACGACGAGGCGGCGAATGCACTTGCGCATGCCCGCATCGCCCTCGTCCTCGCCAACGACACGCTCGCGCTCGCACGCGTCGATGCCAACCAGGGCATCCTCGACAACAACCGTGGTCGCCACGCCGAGGCGTTGCCGGTACTGCAGCGTGCGGCAGCGCGCTTGCGCCAGTTCGGTGCGCTGAACGACCTCGCCATGACCCTGACCGCGCAGATGAAGGCGGAACTGGGCTTGCTGGATGCGAAGGCGGCGCTGGCTACCGCTGAATCGCTGCTGCCGCAGCGCGGCCTCGTCGCGAATCCGCGCAGCCGCGGCAACTTCGACCTGCAACGCGCGAACGCACTGGCGGCGAGCGGACGACTGCGCGAAGCGCGTGCCCTGATCGCCGAACTGATGGGCGACGCCTCGCTGGCGAGCGAGGCGGAGCTGCCTGGCAGCATCGCGACTGCGGATGCGGGTTTGCGACTCGCCGCGGGCGACGCGAGCGCGGCGATCGAATCCGCGCGCCGCGCCACCTCGACCCTGCCGACCATAGACGAGGCGCATGTGCGGGCGCAGGCCTGGTTGCTGCTGGTGCGCGCGCTGCGCGCGATGGGCCGGATCGATGCGGCGCGCGACCAGTCGACGCAGTTCACCGAGTGGTCGAAGTCGCACGGCGACATGCCGGGGGTTACGCTGTTCGCCGCCCTCGCCGCAGCGGAACAGGCGCGCAGCGAGCATCGCGGCGACGAAGCCGACGCCGCGTTCGCGACGGCGCTCGCCGATGCCGAACGCTGGGGCGTGCCGAGGGATATCGTGGTCGTCGCCGCATCCTGGGGCGACAGCTTGCTGGCCGACGCACGCCTGGATCGTGCCGGCGCTGTGATCGGCCGCATTGCGCGCTGGGCCGAGCAGGATTTCGAGTGCGCGATGTTGCAGGCACGCCTGTATGCGGCGCTCGGTCAGCACGACGCTGCGCAAAAGGCCGAAGCGCGGGCGCGCCTGCTCGCCGGCGAGCGGCCGGTCGTGTCATCCGCCGGCGCCCGCGACGCCGGCTGAAAGTCCTTCCGCAAACAACGACCCCCGTGCCGTGCATGGCGCGCGAACAGAAAACGAATGGATCGCGAGTGCGCGCCGCCGCGGCGTGCCTGATGCTCGTGCCACTGCTTGCATCCCATCCAGTCGCCATCGGCGCCGGTCGTACGGTCCCGCTGCGCACGCTCCCCGATCGGACAGTCCCCCACTACCGATCGGCCCGCCGCCGCCTCTCCCTCAGGCGGCGGCGGACTCTTTTGCAGTCCTCGTCCCGCAGCAAGGCCTATTTCACCACCCGCTTGCGTGATGCTGCTCCGGCTGCAGGCAGCCTCGCGGACCAAGTCGTCGTATTGCGGCGAGTCCTGCATCGAGCCCGGTTCGCCCCGGCGCAGGCCGGCACGCCAAGCGCTGCGGCTGCATCCAGCGCATCATCGCGGCGCAAACGCGTGGGCCGGGGCCGGAGCCGATCGCCGCATTCCAGCAGCAGCCATGGCAACGTTTGCCACGTGCCGCAATCGCGCGCAGCATACCCGGAACTCCAGCATGTACCGAGCATCAGGAGGCGATCGTGAAAGCATCGGGCATCAGCATGTTGCTGCTGGTATCGATCACGCCGGCCGTTGCCGGGCTGTCGACCGATCCCTTTGTCGTCGATCCGCAGTTCTACGGCGGTGCGACGCTCGAGGACCGCTTCGCCGCCATTGTCACGACCAACGACCAGAGCGCGCAAAAAATCGTCGTGCTGCAAAGCGCGCCCGTCGTACCTGGCGCCTACGTCGCCGTTGCCGGGCTTGTGCCGGCGGCGTATTCGAACAACCCCGCCAACGGTTACTTCAATCTCGGCATGGTCGCTTACGGCGACGACGGCGCGCGCACGCCTTGGGGCGGCACGGTCAATCCCTACAACTGGCTGTACTTCGACAACCACTACATCGACTACCCCAACTCGAATACGCCACCGTACAGCGCCGTGCGCGACATGAAACTCGTCGGCAACCACCTGTTCCAGCTTGTGGATTCCACGGACGTCCCCGGCAATCGAGACGTGAAGATTGTCGTGTTTGAGAATTACTTTGGCCTGCTCGCCCAGACGCCGGTCGACGCGTTCGTCACCGGACTCGATGAAACCGGCGCCGCACTCGTGCCATATTCCTACAATGCCGGCACTGATCCCAATCCGGATTACCACTTCAAGCTGATCGCCATCGCCACCTACACGACGGGCTCGGGCATCCGGATCGTCACGGCCAAGCGCTTCACCCTGGATTTCTACTCCGGCGCGCTTGCGGTTGATACAACCTTCGGTCCCAACGGCAACGGTGCCATCGACTATTCGTTCCCGGCCTGCCACGACGGCGCACCGTGCAGCACGATTGCCAAGGCGGCTGTCGCGCTGCGAGCCGACACGGCCACGCCGACGATCTACATCGCCGGCGACCACCAGTATCTCGGCACCGATTGGGACATCTTCGTCATGGCGATCGACGGCGCCACGGGCAACCGCGACCCGAGCTTCGGCAATACCGTGTTCGGCGGCTTCCAGACCCTTTCATACAACAACCCGAACAGCACGTCCGAGGACCGCGCCATCGCCATCGCGGCGACGACGACTGGAGCTGCCAGTACCGACAGGCTGTACCTGGCTGCGACTGCTGCGCAGCATTGCGCGCCGAGCACGGTCGTTTCGCGGTTGCAGGCGGGACAGGGCGGCCAGCCCTGGTTCGTTGCTGCGAGCAGGACGTTTGCCGGAGATGCCTCGCCGACCTGCTCGATAGCGGTGCAAACCTTCGATACGCCGTACGCGATGACGCTTGCCGGTGGTCGGCTTGCCATTGCCGGGGAACGCAGCGTTTCGGGCGCCGCCGTGCTCGCGCCTTACCACCTGCCAGAGCTGGCGATTGTGCGCATCCCCGACCTGGCGCTGACCGACTTCCGGACGTTCACGCCGACGCATCCCGATGGCTCTAGCTGGGACAGTGCCGGGTTGCGCGACATCGTGGCGACCGACCGCGGCTTCATCGCTGCGGGGGTCATTTACGGCGACGGCAACCACCTGCTGTTCGGCACTTCCGCCTATGTCTCCGACCGGATCTTCGGTGACGACTTCCAGGCCAATTGACGACCTGCGGCCCAACGATCGGCGCATTGCGAACCGCAGCCCGGCACCGGTGGGTCTCATCCCTTGTTGGTCGCGTCCATGCGTGTGCGAAAACGCGTGACTTTCAGGCTCTGCACGATTGTGCCTTGGTCGTGCCCGCACGATCGGCCTGACTCTGCATGCGGTGGCGGACCTTCTAGTCCTCGTCCCACGACGCGGCATTCTTCGCCGCCGGCTTGCGCGGTGACGCCTCGCCTGCGGCGACTGCATGCCAGATTGCGAGGGCGTCGCGCGTTGGCGCGATGTCGTGCACGCGCACGATTGCCGCCCCGCGTTGGGCCGCGATCAGCGCGGCGGCGGCCGACCCGGCTGCGCGATCCTGCGCGCTTTCGCGGCCGGTCAACGTGCCGATCATCCCCTTGCGCGACAACCCGACCATGACCGGCGCGAGTTCGGGGAAGCGGTCGAGGCCGCGCAGCAGGGCGAGGTTGTGTTCGAGCGTCTTGCCGAAGCCGAAGCCCGGATCGACCAGGATCTTCTTCTTGTCGATGCCGGCCATCTGGCAGGCGAACAGGCGCTCGGCGAGGAAGCGATGCACGTCGGCGACGACATCGTCGTAGTGCGGTGCAACCTGCATCGTGCGCGGCTCGCCCTGCATGTGCATGAGGCAGACAGGCACGCCAAGCGCCGCGGCCGCATCGAGTGCGCCGTCGCGGCGCAACGCGTACACGTCGTTGATCAGGCCGGCGCCGGCACCGATCGCCGCGCGCATCACTTCGGCCTTCGAGGTGTCGATCGAGATCGGCACCCGCACTTGCCGCGTCAGCGCCTCGATCACGGGCACGACGCGCGCAATCTCGGTATCCGCATCGACCTCGTCCGCTCCGGGCCGGGTCGATTCTCCGCCGATATCGAGCAGGTCAGCGCCCTGCTCCACCAGCGCGATGCCATGTTCGATCGCGCGTTGCGGATCGAGGAACTCACCACCGTCCGAGAACGAGTCCGCGGTGACGTTGACGATGCCGCACACGAGCACGCGATCGAGCACCAGCTCGCGGCCGTTGCAATCGAGGCGCGGGGCGAAGATCACGGCGCGGTTGAGTCAAAGCCGTCCAGGAGGATCACGTCGTCCCGTATGGGGATCGACACACTGGAGGTATTGTTCGCCGTGTTCGGGTCGGCGGCCTCAGCATCCGAAATGAAAGTCGCATCAAGCGTTCCGACGGCACCGGGCGAAACGTTGCCCGCATAAACGACGCGCTCGGTGCTTCCCGCCGGCAGCGTCCGTGAGCAGATCGCCACGTTGGCAGTCGAGCCACAGGTCCATCCTACGGGACCGCTCCCAACCACATCCGTGAACTGCTGTATCGAAGCGAAAATTGAAACGTGTGTTTCCGCGGGACCTGCATTGCTGACGTCTACATCGAACGTGACGTACTGGCTGGGAACAACGTCTCGAAAGCCGGCCTGCGCGACGACACCGATGTCGGCCTGAGCCGGCACGGCATCCGCGCAGTTGTAGCAGACCAGCGCGAAATCCTGGTCCGTCGCGTCGCCGCCGTGCGGCAGCGCGTCCGAATTGATGTCGCTCGCGAGCACTTCGACCGTGACCGACCCGGCGTGCTGCGCCGACTGCAGGAACACCGCCTCGGTATTGTTCTTCGCGTCCGCGGCGCCACCGGTGGTCGACCATCCGGCATTGTCGAGTACGTTGCCGAAGAAGGTATTCCCGTTCGCCGTCACGCGCAGGTCGAGATCGTTGTTCCAGGCCGGCGTCGAGCCGCCGAGGCCGTGGCCGGGCGCATCGGTCCAGACAAGCATGATGCGCATCGGCTTGGCCGGGTCGGCCGCCGTGTAGGTGTGCGACCAGCTCTCGCCGGTGTTGTCGAACACGGAGGTCTGGTCGACGTACTGCACTGCTTCGGTCGGCGCCAGCACCGGCGGCAGTTGCAGGCGTCCCCAACCCTGCTTGTTGTCGAACAGATGGGTGAGCGTACCGTTGTCGGCGTCGTGGTTGCCGGTCAGGTTCTTGGCGACGGCGGTGAACGCGGCCTTGACCATGGCCGGACTCGGATCGTGGCCGAACCGGTTGCGGTAGTACTCGACGAACAACGCCGATGCGCCCGTCACGTGGGGCGAGGCCATGCTGGTGCCGCACATGAGCTGGTAGCCGGTCGCGCTCGCGCTCGAATCGACACTGCAACCGGGCGCGACCATCGCCGGGATGCTGCGGCCATCGAGCGCGGGACCATGCGCGCTGTTGGAGGATATGTCGTCGATCGCGGCGATCTGCACGGTCGCCGAACTCTGCATCTTGGTCGAGCCGATCGTGAAGATGTTCTTCGCCTCGTCGGGCGTTCCCTGCGAACTCACGCCGCCATTGCCGTTCATGATCGACAGCACGTAGTTGAACGGCTGGTCACCGGGCGCGTCCGGGTCGGCGTCGCGCACGCCGACATCGACCTGGCGCGTATCGCCGTCGTAGCCGAGCGGCGAACCTGCCGGACCCCAGCTGTTGCCGGACATGACCGCATGGTTCCGCTGCGATTCGGTCATCAGCAGCAGCATGCCGCCAGCCTGGGTGAAGGTGGGGTCGTAGAGCTGCTCGACCAGGTTCGCACCCGGCGCCATGCCGAGTCCGCGCAGGAATCCGTTCGCCATCACGCCGGAGCTGCCGTCCGCGGCCATGATGCCGGAGGTGTGCGTGCCGTGCGCATCGACCGCGGATCCGCCGCAGGTCGTGCCGGCGCACGGCAGCATGCGCGAGATCAGGTCGGGATGCGTGTCGTAGACGCCGCCGTCGACATCCGCGATCACCACGCCGGTGCCGTCCACGCCAATCTGCGTGAGATACGCGCGATAGCCCGGCACCGCGAGGTTTCCGGCGCCGATGTTGCCGGCGCTGACCTGGTCGCTCATCTCGCCGCGCAGGCCGCCATCGCGCGGCACCGGCTGGATGCTGTAGACGCCGGCGATCGTCGCAATCGACGCGATCGCGGAACCCGGCACGTGCGCATTGATCACGCTGAATGCACTGTCGACTGCACGCTGCCCGTCGATCAGCACACCGCTTGCACGCAGCGCGGCCGCGACGTCGGCAGCGGCGACACGGGCAGTCCCGATGTGGACTTCGACAATATCGTCCGACAACCCGCGCCACTGCGGCAGCACCCGGTACGCGGGCAGGAAGTCACCGCTCCAGCGCACCGCGGAGCGGGCCGACGCCTGTTGCAGGCGGGTACGGTCACTCCACACTACGTAGGTGAACGGATGGATGTACTGCAGCGGTTCGACCCCGGCGGCTCGCAACGCGTCGAGATCGACCTCCCGCACGGGCGCACCGAACTGCACCAGACGCAGGTCCTTCCCGTCCGTGGCAGCGACCTTCGCCGCATTCCATGCCGGAACGGGCGGCGACTGCAACAGCGGATCGAAGCGCGCGCCGCCGAGGTCCAGCACGAACGGTGCATCGACCTCGTGCACCGCCATGCCGGCCGCGCGCAGCCGTGCAAGCGTCGCATCGTCGGCGGCAAGCCACTGGAAGCGGCCGTAGTCGACGCTGTCGACGTGGCGCGCAGTGACCCGTTCAAGACTCGCCGCACTCGCTTCGACGCGCACCCAATGCTTCGCTGCAGGCGTGGCAAGCACGGCGGCAGGTGCGAGTGCGATGAGCAACGATGCGGCAAGCAGGGACACGCGAACGTGGTGGATCATGCAACAGCTCCAGCTCGGGGCGGAGGGGAATCCGCAGGATCGATGCGCGTCGATGCGGACTGCCGGGCCTCTCCCCAGTGCCCGTCGCGATGCACGCGCAAAGGAGCACTGTATACCACCGCCACGCGGGAACCATCGGTCCCAGGACTCGCCATAAAACGAAAAGGCCGCCCAGGGGGCGGCCTCATTCGCCTGCGTTGGCGCCGTTGCGCGATCAGTCGCTGACGTTTCGGCGCGGCTGCACGGCCGGGCCGCCGATCGGACTTTCGCCACGCCCCTTGTCTCCGCCGCTGCCGGTGCCCGGCTTCCTCTCGCGCCAGTCCTTCGGCGGACCCGGCTCGCGGCCGTTCATGATGTCCTCGATCTGCTGCGCATCGATCGTCTCGTATTGCAGCAGCGCATCGGCCATCGTATGCAGCTTGGGGAGGTTCTCGGTGAGCAGTTCCGTGCTGCGCGCGTAGGCGCGGTCGAGGATCTCGCGCACTTCCTCGTCGATCAGGCGCGCGGTTTCGTCCGATACGCTCTTGTGCTGGGTGACCGAACGGCCGAGGAACACCTCGTCCTCGTCCTCGCTGTAGGCGATCGGGCCCAGCTTGTCCGACAGGCCCCACTTGGTGACCATGTTGCGGGCCATCTTGGTCGCGCGCTCGATGTCGTTGGAAGCGCCGGTGGTGACCTTGTCGGCGCCGAAGATCAGTTCCTCGGCAACGCGGCCGCCGTACAGCGAGCACAGCCGGCTGATGATGTTTTCCTTGTTGTAGCTGTAGCGGTCGTTCTCCGGCAGGTACATCGTCACGCCAAGCGCGCGACCGCGCGGGATGATCGTGACCTTGTAGACCGGATCGTGATCAGGCACGAGGCGACCGACGATCGCATGGCCCGCCTCGTGGTACGCGGTCAGCTTCTTCTCGTCCTCGCTCATGATCATCGAACGGCGCTCGGCGCCCATCATGATCTTGTCCTTTGCGCGCTCGAAGTGGTCCATGCGCACGTCGCGCGAGTTCTCGCGCGCGGCGAACAGAGCCGCCTCGTTGACGAGATTGGCGAGGTCGGCGCCGGAGAAGCCGGGCGTTCCGCGCGCGATCGTCATGGGCTCGACGTCGGCCGCGACCGGCACCTTGCGCATGTGCACTTTCAGGATCTGCTCTCGGCCACGCACGTCCGGCAGCGGCACCACGACCTGGCGATCGAAGCGGCCCGGGCGCAGCAGCGCCGGATCGAGCACGTCCGGGCGGTTGGTCGCGGCGATCACGATCACGCCTTCACTGCCCTCGAAACCGTCCATCTCGACCAGCAACTGGTTCAGCGTCTGCTCGCGTTCGTCATGGCCGCCGCCGAGGCCGGCGCCGCGATGGCGGCCGACCGCATCGATCTCGTCGATGAAAATGATGCAGGGCGACTGCTTCTTCGCCTGCTCGAACATGTCGCGCACGCGCGCGGCACCGACGCCGACGAACATCTCGACGAAGTCGGAACCGGAGATCGAGAAGAACGGAACCTTCGCCTCGCCCGCGATCGCCTTGGCGAGCAGGGTCTTGCCGGTACCGGGCGAGCCGACCATCAGCACGCCGCGCGGGATCTTGCCGCCGAGCTTGGTGAACTTGGACGGATCGCGCAGGAACTCGACCAGCTCGGACACCTCTTCCTTCGCCTCGTCGCAGCCGGCGACGTCGGCGAACGTGATCTTGATCTGGTCCTCACCCTGCAGCTTGGCGCGCGAGCGACCGAACGACATCGCACCACGGCCACCCGCACCCGCCTGCATCTGGCGCATGAAATACACCAGCAGGCCGATGAAGATCAGGATCGGCAGCCATTCGATGAGCAGGCGCACGAACGGGTTGATCGTGTCGGGCGGCGTCTGGCGTACCTCGATGTTGCTCTTGGCGAGCAGTTCCAGCAGCTGCTTGTTGCCGTCGATCGGCACCATCGTCGTGACCGACGTGCCGTCCTTCAGCTTCGCGGTCGCCTTCGACGGCAATTCGGCGTTGAAAGTCACCGTGGCGATGCCGCCATTGCCGACCTGTTGCGCGAACTGCGAATACGGCACGTCTGTCGGCGCCGCCGCATGCGGATTGAAGCTCTGGAACACCGCGAGCAGGACGACCGCAATGACCACCCACAGCAGCAGGTTCTTGGTCATGTCGTTCATGGCGCGGATCCTCCGCGGAAATCCGCGCAATCCTGCACGGACTCCTCGACAGGAGCAAAAGCGGTCATCGGGATATCGTGGTTCATTTACCTTCCTTCACCGCGCTTGCCGGTGGCAAGCGCATACACCTCGGGGCTGCGCGCCCGCGAGGCCTTGGGCTTGCGGATGCTGACTCGGTCATAGCCTGCACGCAAGCGCCTTACAAAATCGTCAAATCCCTCGCCCTGGAACACCTTGGTCAGGAACGCACCACCCTTCCTGAGGTGAACCGCGGCGAATTCCTCGGCCAATTCGACCAGATGCATGGAGCGCGCCTGATCGACCGCATTCACACCGCTCATGTTGGGGGCCATGTCGGAAAGGACAAGATCGACCTCCGCGCCCGCCAGCGCCTGTTTCAATTGTTCCAACACCGAATCCTCGCGGAAATCGCCGAGGATGAACTCGACGCCGCCGATGCCCTGCATCGGCAGGATATCCAGCGCGATGAGACGGCCCTTGTCGCCGAGCCGTTCGCGCGCCACCTGCGACCAGCCACCCGGGGCCGCGCCGAGGTCGACGATGGTCATGCCAGGCTTCAGCAGGCGATCGCGCTCGATCAGCTCCTCGAGCTTGAACACCGCACGTGAACGCCAGCCCTCTGCCTGTGCGCGCTTCACATACGGATCGCTGAAATGTTCCCGCAGCCAGCGGGAACTCGATTTGCTGCGTGCCACCGCGTCGGTCCTCGGAATCGCGATGTCGCACCGTTTGCAGGCCCGCGCGGAACGGCTGGCCAGCGAGGGACTCGCAGGCCCAGCATGATACCCTGTACGACCCGTGCGGCGCCGCGCCGCCCGTCCCGATTCGGTCCCCGTTCATGCCCCCGATCAAGAAAACCCGGTCGAAAACCGCCTCGAACCGCCCGCTTCGCGGAACTGCTGCGCGCACCGGCAAGCCGCGTGCGAGCGTGTATGGACGCGCCGAACCGGTCCAGACACGTCCCGCCCGTGACGCCAAGCCTGCGGCGAGAAAGCACGCCGGGAATTCGCGCACGGGCGAATACGCGCGCGGGGAACCTGCACGGACCCGACCGGCGCGCGACGCCGCCGCGGCGGCGCAGGCGCGCGCAGAGCCAGCCAAGCCTCGTCCCCTGACGGCCGCGCAGAAACGCCATCTGCGCGGATTCACGCACGACCTGAAGCCGGTGATCCTGGTCGGCCAGAAAGGCGTGACCGCTGCCCTGCTGGCCGAATTGGCCGGCGCACTGGAGCACCACGAGCTGGTCAAGGTGAAACTCGCCGACGACGACCGCGAATCGCGCGCCGCCGCGATCGAGCAGATCCGCGAGCACTCCGGCGCCGAGCTCGTGCAGACGATCGGCAAGACCGCGAGCTTCTTCAAGCGCAATCCGGACCGCAACCAGTACCCGTTGCCGAAGTAGGCCCGCCGGTGCAACTCAGCCACGACGTGCCGGAAGGCTACCTGTTCTTCCGCAACTGCTCGCCCGATGCCGTAACCATCATCGACCGCGTCGTCACGCGCAGCTTCCTGCTCGCTCCCGACCGGCTGGTGGAGGACTGGCCGATCACCCAGGCCGACGCGTTCGACCTCGCCGCCATCGACGCGCTCGTCGCGCTCGAACCGGAAGTCGTCCTGCTCGGTACCGGCGAACGCCAGGTGTTCCCGCCGCGCGAAGCGATGGCCGCCCTGCTCGGCCGGCGCATCGGCATCGAAGTGATGACGAATGCGGCGGCATGCCGCACCTACAACCTGCTTGCCGCCGAGGGGCGACGCGTGGTGGCGGCGATCATGCTCGCTGGCGACCCAGTCTCCTGAAGCTGCGACGCCGGCGCAGGGCACGCATCCTATTTGCGCAATGCGCCTGCTCCGAGCAGCGCGAGGCCGACCGCGACGCCGACCACGCCGAGCCATTGCGGCAGCGATTTTTCCTCCTTGACCGACGCGGACAGCCCGCCGATCTTCACCACTTCCTTGTCGTGGGTGAAGTCGAGCTTGCCGGCGAATGTGGCGCCGCCGAGGGCGATGAGGATGAGGCCGGCGAGAATGAAGCCGATGCGCATGGAGTTCCCCTGATTCTTGAACCGTGCACGGGATGGCACGCGGACAGTTCACACGGCGTTGCCTAACCGCCCGCTGAAGGAAACGAAGTCTCGTTCAGGTTTGATGCGAACAGTTCGGACCACCTTGGTTGCGCATCATCCAACCGGAGGCGTCTCCCATGAACCATCGCATTGCATTGCCGTTCCTTGCCGCGACGCTCGTTGTCGGCGCCGCGTCGTTCACTCCGCCCTTCATGTCGTATGCGCGTGCCGACGATCCGAAATCGGACCAGCCGGTCACCGATACCTGGATCACAACCAAGGTGAAAGCGGAGCTCGCGACCACCGAGGGCGTGAAAAGCACGGAGATTTCCGTGAAGACGATCGACGGCAAAGTCATCCTGATCGGCGTGCTGCCGACGCAGGTCGCGGTCGACAAGGCAGTTGCCGCGGCGCGCGGCGTAAAAGGCGTCCGGGACGTCGACGACGCAGGCCTCAAGGTGAAGTGACCGTTGCGGCGCGGGTGCTGGTGTTGCTGTCCTCGCAGGACAGCGAGGCTTAACGCTGCCCCGGAACTTCCGGTGCCGACATCTTGCGCAGGCGCTTCAATGCTTCTTCCTGGATCTGCCGCGCGCGTTCGCGCGAGATGCCGAGGTCGCGCCCGATGTCGGCAAGCGATTGCACCGGCGTGCCGTCCAGCCCGAAACGCCGTTGCAGGACGAGGCGCTGACGCTCGTTGAGTTCGCCGATGAAAGCGGAGAGCCGCTCGCTGTCGAACGCGGCGACCGGCTCGCTGGCGCTGTCTTCGCCGTCCTGGATCGTGCCGATCAGGGCGAGCTCGCCGGGATCGAGCGCGTCGAGCGAGTCGACGCGTTCACCCACGCGAAACAGCTCGGCGACATCCTGCACGCTCTTGCCGACCACCTCGGCGATCTGCTCCAGGCTCGGCGTGGCACCCAGTCGCGCGACGAGTTCGCGTTCCGCGCGCAGCACCTGTGCGAGTTCGCGCAGCACATGCACCGGCAGGCGCACGGTGCGGCCCTGGTTCATCACCGCCGACTGCACCGCTTCGCGGATCCACCACACGGCATTGGTCGAGAAGCGCAGGCGACGCGCCGGATCGAACTTGGCGACCGCGCGGATCAGGCCGAGGTTGCCTTCGGCAATGAGGTCCATCAGCGGCAGGCCGCGCCCCACATACGCGCGCGCGACGCTGACGACGAGACGCAGGTTTGCCTCGATCAGGCGCCGCCGCGCATCGGCGTCTCCGGCCTGGATGCGTTCGGCCAGCGCCCACTCCTCGCGCGCGCCGAGCAGTCCGATGTAGCCGATTTCGCCGAGATAGGCACTGGCCGAGCTGCGCGCTTCCTCGTCCTGCGGTTCGATCGCCTCGACCAGATCGAGGATCTCGTCCGCAGCGGATTCCGGCTCGTGGGCGTGGGGGCGGATCACCCGTGCAGCTTAACGCCGCGGGGCACGCTTGCGTAAGCGAGTCGGCGCGCGCTGTTCAACGACGCGGCAGGTAGTCGATCGGGTTCGCCGGCTTGCCGTTGCGGCGGATCTCGAAATGCAGCGAATCGCGGGTCGCACTGCTCGATCCCATCTCGGCGATGAGCTGGCCCGCCTTCACGCGATCGCCTTCCTTGACCAGCCGTTTGCGGTTGTGGCCATAGGCGGACAGAAAGCCCGGGCTGTGCTTGATGATGATGAGCTCGCCGTAGCCCACCAGACCATTGCCGCTGTAGACGACCGCGCCGTCGGCGGCGGCGCGCACCGGGTTGCCCGCCTGGCCGGCGATGTCGATGCCCTGGCGCGTCTGGTCGCCCGCGACATAGGTGCCGACGATCTGGCCATCGGCGGGCCAGCGCCACGCGACTTCGCCATTGGCGGCGGATTCAGGCGAAGGCGACGGTGCGGAAGGTTTCGGCGGCACTTCGACGACTGGCGTTGCGGGTGACGGTGCCGCAACTGGCGTCGAAGGGGCGGCGGTGGCGACCACCGCGGGCGGAGCATGAGTGGAAACTGGCGGCGGTGTCGGTACCGATGCCGAACCCGCCGCGACCGGTTCGAAAGGTGTTGGCGTTGGCACCGGGGGTGTCGCTGGTTTCGATGGCGTCGTCGATGCAGGCCCCGCGCTGGCGACCGGCGTCGAAGTACGCGGGGCGGTCGTGACTCGCGGCGCATTCGCAAGACGCAATTCCTGTCCGACGTAGATCGTGTACGGCGCCGCGATGCCGTTCCATTGCGCGAGTTCGCGGTAATCCACGCCGTGACGGAACGCGATGCTGTAGAGCGTGTCGCCGCGCTCGACGCGGTAGCGACCGGTGTTCCCCGCAGGACGCGGCGCGGCACGTTCGTTTGCTGCCGGGCGCGGACCGCCCTGGCTCAGGTCCTCGACCGGCGCAGGACCGGTGGACGCACAGCCGGCGACCAGCAGCACGACCGGAAACAGTGCACGCGCAACCAGGAAATTTGTCGGCATGCCAGTAGTTTAGCGGATGAACTTGAAGTAGACCAAAACGCTGGCGAGCAGCACCAGTACGCCCCAGCCGATCCATTCGATCCAGCGATGCAGCGCTTCCTCGGCGCGCTTGCCACCAAGGCGGATCACGCCGGCGACCGCGAACACGCGCTTGCCGCGCCCGACGATCATGCCGCCGATGAACGGCAGCATCGGCATGCCGACGATGCCGGACGCCCACGTGAAGATCTTGAGCGGCACCGGAATGAAACCGGCCGCGACCAGCATCCAGAACGCATTCCACGGATGAGCGGCGACTTCGCCGCGCAGTTCGGTGACGAGCGCGTCGATCTTCGGCAGCCAGCCGAGCCATGCGAGCAGTGGCCGCACCGCATCGAACGCGAAGTGGCCGAGCGCGTAGCCGACCAGCGCGCCGAGCATCGAGCAGACCAGGCTGACCGACGCGTAGCGCGCCCAGCGCATCGGCTTGGCCAGCACCATCGGCGCGAGCATGATCTCGGGCGCGACCGGGAAGATGATCGCCTCGACGAAGCTCAATGCCGCGAGGTAGCGCTCGGCCAGCGGATGCGCGGCCCACGCCAATGCGCGTTCGTACAGGGGCCGGAACAACTTCATGGCTCGCGTTCCCTGCGCGGTTCCAACGCGGCGTGAATCATCCGGTTCCCCCGAGCAGCGGCACGAAACTCACCGCGCCAAGATTCTCCGACACGAATCCGTCGTCGCCGTGACGCACGCGCAACAGGCCCTGGCGTCCGCTCGGGCCGACCGGTGCGACGAGGCAACCGTCCGGGGCGAGCTGCGCGAGCAATGCCGGTTCGAGCGCGGCGCCGGCCGCGGTCACGATGATCGCGTCGAACGGCGCTTCGTCCGGCCAGCCGAGGCGGCCATCGTCATGCTTCGAGCGGATGTTGGCGAGCCCGATCTTGCGGAAGCGGCGGCGCGCATTGCGCAGCAGCTCGTCAATGCGCTCCACCGTGTAGACCTGCTCGACCAGTTGTGCGAGCACCGCGCACTGATAGCCGGAGCCGGTGCCGATCTCGAGCACGCGACGCGGCAATTTCGCTTCGATCAGCGCCTCGGTCATGCGCGCGACCACCCACGGCTGCGAGATCGTCTGGCCCTGTCCGATCGGCAGCGCGGTGTCCTCGTAGGCACGCGATGCGAGCGCTTCGTCGATGAACAGGTGGCGTGGCAACTGGCGCATCACGTCGAGCACGCGGCGATCGCGGATGCCTTCCGCGACGAGGCGCTCGACCAGCCGGTCGCGCGCGCGCTGCGAAGTCATGCCGAGTCCGCGCGTGGCGGAGGTGGAGCGCGGGATCGATGGACTCATGCGGCTCCGGCCAACCCGGGCTGCAACGCGGCGACCCAACCACTGACCTTCTCCAGCGCCTGGAAGCGCGTGAGATCGACATGGATCGGCGTGATCGAGACATACCCGTCGCGCACCGCGTTGAAATCGGTACCGGGGCCGTCGTCGGCGGCTTCGCCGGGCGGTCCGATCCAGTAGATCGGCCGACCGCGCGGATCGGTCTGCGCAATGCACGGCGCGGAACGATGGCGACGCCCAAGACGCGTGACCGCGAGTCCGCGGATCTGGTGCCACGGCAGGTCGGGCACGTTGACGTTGAGGATGGTGTCGGCCGGCAGCGGATCGACCAGCAGGCGGCGCATCAGCAGCAACACCGCCTCGCAGGCGCTGTCGTAATGCGTGCCCTTGTGATCCTTAGTGACCAGCGAAACCGCGATCGCCGGCAGACCGAGGAAGCGTCCTTCCATGGCCGCCGACACGGTACCGGAATAGATCACGTCGTCGCCGAGGTTGGCGGCGTTGTTGATGCCAGAAACGACGATGTCCGGCTCATGTTCGAGCAGGCCCGACACCGCAAGATGCACGCAATCGGTCGGCGTTCCGGCGACGCGCCAGCGACCATCGTCGAGGCGCACCGCACGGATCGGCGCGTCGAGGGTCAGCGAATTGCTGGCGCCCGAGCGATCGCGATCGGGGGCGACCACAGTAACGTCGCCGACCGCGGCGAGGCGCTGCGCCAGCACGCGGATGCCCGGTGCGTCGACGCCATCATCGTTGGAAACAAGGACTCGCATGCAACTTCCTGCGCGACGCCGGCACAAGCATGCGCGCCAGCGGGAGGCTTCGGGGAAACCTGAATCATAGCGGATCGGGACCCTGACCGCAGTCGCGGCATGCCTGTCCCGAGGGCGTCCGTTCGCATGGAGCGCAGCGCGCGTAGCACGAAGTCGATCGAAATGCCTCCGCTCGACTACGGCCCTGCAGGCCTGCGCTCGGAAACTGCCTTGGACTTGATCCGGGGGCGAACGGGTTGTCCGGACACCACGTCCCACCTTCCCGTTCGCGTTGAGCGCAGCGGGCGTGGCGCTCGACGTCGAAACGCCGGTGTGGGCGGGTGCACGAACCCTCTGCTAGCCTGCGCGGGATGAGCGCACGCGACCACGACGACGATGGCAACCTGTTCCGCGACGCGATCGGTCGCGTGCGGCCGCTGGCGCGCGAGCGCGACGCCCTGCCGGAACGACCACGCCCGGCGCCGGAACCGGAACAGTCGCGTCTCGACGAAGCGCGCGTGCGCGACGAGCTGCTGACCCACGCGATCGACCCCGGCGCGATCGAACTCGGCGACGAGATCAGCTACCTCAAGCAGGGGCAGTCGCAAAGACTGCTGCAGAAGCTGCGTCGCGGCCAGTTCAGCGTGCGCGCGGAGATCGACCTGCACGAGATGAGCGTCGCGGTCGCGCGCGAGGCCGTGCGCATGTTCATCGACGATTGTCGTCGCCACGGCGAACTTTGCGTGCGCATCGTGCATGGCAAGGGTCTGCGCTCGAAGGCGCACGGCCCGGTGCTGAAACAGATGACCGATACGCTGCTGCGCCAGCGAGGCGACGTGCTCGCGTTCACATCCGCTCGTCCCGCAGAAGGCGGAACCGGCGCGGTCATCGTGCTGCTGCGGCACGCGTGACGACGCTCCCTTCCTGCCCGACAGGGCGAGGCCGGGCGCGCCGGTGCCTGCTCGAAGGCAGCGTCAGCCGTCTTTGCGTTTCTCGCGCGCCTGCGGATACTGGATCCAGACGACGGTCGCGTGGCGTCGCACCGCCCACTGGTTGACCGCGAGCACCTTGCCGTAGTCGATGTTGTTGCCGGCGGCACTGCCGCGCGTGCTCCCCGTGGTGCCGGCACAGGCCGACAGGCCGAGGCAAAGCAGCACTGCCATTCCCATCGCAAGCGATCTCATGACAACCTCCGCTCCAGCAGCGCCACGCGCGCTTGCGCAGCCTGCGACCCGGACTATAGGCCTGTCGCGGTCACGGAGCATGTGTCCTGTCGTGCAATCCGCCCGTTTCGGCGCATCACGCCACGGCGGCATGCCAGTCGCACAATTCCCGCAACAAGGTGGTCGCGAAACTGCCGGCGCCGAGCCCGAATTCGACCACCAGGCGGTCGGGCGATTCCCAGGAATGACTGAAATCCCGCGCGACCAGGCGCAGCGCGCGGCGTTCCTGGGACAGTCCTTCGCGTTCGAGGCCGCGCGCGAGCAACGCATGCGGTTCGATCACGGCAAGCTCGAGTTCGCGCACGGCACCGCTCGAACGCAACTCCCCGGCGCCCCAGGATGGGCCGGTCGGATGGATGTCAAACACGGCCAGGCGCTGCGCCAGCGCGTCGTCATGGGGCTGCGGGCCGAAGATCGCGTGGGTGCCGTCGAGCATCCACACCTCGCCGTCGAGCTCGCGGTCCCAGGTGCCGTCGAGGACACGTCGCGCGAGCACGCGGTTGAACAACTCGGAGCGGGCTGCCGACAATGCGATGCCGCGTTGTTCGCGCGGCAGACGCCGGCCCTCGAACAGGGCCTCGGCCAGTGCGACATTGCCGCCGTCGCGGCCGAAGCGCTGTTCGCCGAAATAGTTCGGCACGCCGCGCGCGCCGATCGCGTCGAGGCGTCGCTCGATCGCCGCGGTGTCCCCGCGTACATCGCGCAGGCGGATGCGAAAGCGGTTGCCGCGGTGCGCGCCGCGCTTGAGCTTGCGGTTGTGCCGCGTCGCCGAAACCACCTCGACACCGGGGATGTCCAAAGCCGACCAGTCGGGATCGAGGCGTCCGGCGAGCTGCACGGTGAACACCTGGCGCGTGACCGCATGACGGTCCTTGAGGCCGGCGAATCCGACCGCGACCGGTGCGACGCCGGCGGCGCGCGCGAGCTGTCGCGCGACCCATTCGGTGTTCGCGCCCCTTTTCTCGATCGTCAGGAACGCGTGTTCGCCGGAACCGGTCGGTTCGAAACCGAGCACTTCATCGACCCGGAAGTCGTCCATTTCGGCACGCAACAAACCCGTCGCCGGCGGACCGCCGTGCGCGTACGGCAGGACATCGCTCACGCGAGCGGATCCCGTTCGAGCCGGCGCACGAGCGTCTTCAGGTCCGGTTCGTCCGGCGCCATCACGGCCGAGCGCGCCGGCTGCTTGTTCAGCAGCACGATCGCGAACGCGGCGATGCCTTCGCCACGCCCGGCGAAGCCGAGCCGCTCGCTGGTGGTCGCCTTCACGCTGACGTCGCCGACCGGGCAACCGAGATCCGCCGCGAGGTTGTAACGCATCGCCTCGACGTGCGGCGCGAGTTTCGGCAGTTCGCACACGACCGTGATGTCCGCATTGGCGAGCGTGTAGCCGCGCTCGATCGCGAATGCCATGCAGCGCAGAAGGAAATGCCGGCTGTCGACATCCTTCCAGCGCGGATCGCTCGGCGGAAAATGATGACCGATGTCGCCGAGCGCGAGAGCGCCGAGCAGCGCATCGCACAGCGCGTGGATCACCACGTCGCCGTCGGAATGCGCCACCAGACCCTGCGCGTGCGCGATTCGCACGCCGGCGAGCGTGACGTGGTCGCCGGGTCCGAATGCGTGGACGTCGATGCCTTGGCCGATGCGCATGGTCTTCAGGGTCGGAGCTGGAATGCAAGGATACGGCGATTGGCGGATCTTCACCTCTCCCGCTTGCGGGAGAGGTCGACGCGCGCAGTGCGGCGGCTGGGGGAAACACGCAGCGCGCCTCATACCGCCCTGCCCCCACCCGAACCCTCTCCTGCAAGCGCGGGAGGGGAAAAGCGGGGAACGGGAAACTGAAACCACCTTCCGCTCAGCGATCGGCTTTCGACAAAAGGTATTCAGCGAGCGCAAGATCCGCCGGCGTCGTGACCTTGATGTTGCTGTCCGCACCCTCGACAAGAAGGGGGCGGTGTCCCATGCGCTCCATCGCCATCGCCTCGTCGGTGATCGCGATGCCGAGCGCCGCCGCGTGCTCGAGCGCGGCCGTGAGTTCGCCGCGGCGGAACAACTGCGGCGTCAACGCGCGCCAGCACGCCTCGCGCGGCTCGGTCGCGGCGACGCGCAAGCCCTCATCCGCGCGCTTGAGGGTGTCGCGCACCGGCGCCGCGAGCAGGCCACCGCCGGCCGCGCACCCTTCCGCCACCAGACGCGCGATGTCGTCGACGCGCACGCACGGTCGAGCGGCGTCGTGCACGAGCACGTAGTCGTTCGGCGCAACCGCATCCGGCAACGCACGCAAGCCGGCGAGCACGGATCCGCTGCGTTCGGCCGCACCGATCGTGGTCAGCACCGGCTTTCCGCCGATCGACTCGATGCCCGGCCAATGCGCGTCGTGCTCGGCGAGCACCACCATCAGCCCGGCGATATCGCGGCATTCCGCGAGGCGCTGCAACGTCCATGCGAGCAGCGGCCGACCCGCCAGCTGCACGTACTGCTTGGGAAGCTCGGCACCGAAGCGCACGCCGCGCCCCGCGGCGGGAACAACGCACCACAGGCCTGCCCGCGTGTCGTTTTGCTGCATCGGAATGGGTTGACTGCCTTGGTTGTGGCGCAGATCGGCGAACGGTGAATACCGCCATCCCGGCTTTCGCCGGGATGACGACCTGGAGGCGTTGGCGGCGAGCGCTTCCTATTTCCCTTGAGCATCCTTGCCGGGCGTCGCCGCACCCGGCTCGACGACCTGGTAAAACGTCTCGCCCGGCTTGAGCAGGCCTAGTTCGGAGCGTGCGCGCTCCTCGATCGCTTCCTCGCCGTGCTTGAGGTCCTCGACTTCGGCCGACAGTGTCTCGTTGCGCTTCTTGAGCTGCGCGTTTTCGGCCTTCTGCTGCGCAACGCGCTGCTGCAGGCGCCATACGTCGCGCAAACCGCCCTGGCCCGTCCACAGGCGCACCTGCAGGGCGATCAGGATGATGATCAGGACCAGGGCGACCCAGCGCAACACGCGTTCGCGACCTCAGCGTCCGAAGTTCGGCAGGTTCGGGAACGCATCCTTGCCGGCGTAACGCGCGGCGGAGCCGAGCGCTTCCTCGATGCGCAGCAACTGGTTGTACTTGGCCACGCGGTCCGAGCGACACAGCGAACCCGTCTTGATCTGCGTTGCCGTCGTCGCGACCGAAAGGTCGGCGATCGTGGTGTCCTCGGTCTCGCCAGAACGATGCGAGATGATCGAGGCGTACTTCGCAGCGTCGGCCATCGCGATCGCATCGAGCGTTTCGGTCAGCGTGCCGATCTGGTTGACCTTGATGAGGATCGCGTTCGCGATGTGCTTGTCGATGCCTTCCCTGAAGATCGAGGTGTTGGTCACGAACAGGTCGTCACCGACCAGCTGCACGGTCTTGCCGAGCCTGTCGGTCAGCTTCTTCCAGCCGGCCCAGTCGCCTTCGGCCATGCCGTCCTCGATCGTGACGATCGGGTACTTCGCGCACCAGCCGGCGTAGAACTCGATCAGCTGCTCGGGGCTCAGCACCTTGCCCTCGCCTTCGAGGTGGTAGGCGCCGTCCTTGTAGAACTCGGAACTCGCGACGTCGAGCCCGAGGTAGATCTCCGAGCCGATCCGGTAGCCGGCCTTGTCGACCGCGGCGAGGATCGTTTCGATCGCCTCTTCGTTGGACTTGAGGTCCGGCGCGAAGCCGCCTTCGTCGCCGACTGCGGTTGCGAGGCCGCGGCCCTTCAGCACCGACTTCAGCGCGTGGAAGATCTCGGTGCCCGCGCGCAGGCCTTCGGCGAAACTCGGCAGGCCGACCGGCAGGATCATGAATTCCTGCATGTCGACGTTGTTGTCCGCGTGCGCACCGCCATTGATGATGTTCATCATTGGCACCGGCAGGCGCGCCGCGCGGTCACCCGCGAGATGTTTCCACAGCGGCAGCTTCCTCGACGCCGCGACCGCATGCGCGTTCGCAAGCGAAACACCGAGCAGCGCATTCGCGCCGAGCCGGCCCTTGTTCGGCGATCCGTCGAGCGCAACGAGCTTGTCGTCGAGGCCGCGCTGGTCGGCCGCATCGAAACCCTTGAGCGCCGTTGCGATCGTCGTGTTGACGTTCGCGACCGCATGCTTCACGCCCTTGCCGAGATAGCGCTTCTTGTCGCCGTCGCGCAGCTCGACCGCTTCGCGCGAACCGGTCGAGGCGCCGCTCGGCACCATCGCGCGACCGAACGAGCCGTCGGCGAGCGTGACTTCGGCTTCGAGCGTGGGGTTGCCGCGGGAGTCGAGGATTTCACGGGCGTGGATATGGTCGATTCGGCTCACTGTTGAACTCCGGAAACGGGATGTTGATGTGGAACGACTCAAGGTTCGTCCGGCGCGATGCCTGCTGGAGGATGGCCCAGCCCGGCGACAGATTTGCCGAAGCCCGAAAGCTCCTTGGTGTATCTCGCCGCGCGCAGATAGCCTCCGCTCGGGCTCTTGTCGGCGAAAACGAGGTAGTTCGAACCGAGCGCAAAACGGGTGCCGAACATGCATCTCGGAACGTCGTTGAGGACCAGGGCCGATGCACCGATATCGCCTTTCATTACGCGCGCCACCGAGACGCGCGCGAACGCGCTCGCGTCATCGCCGAGCGCTGTAATGGAAGGGAAGTCGGTCCATTCGTCTTGGTCGAAAAGGAACCCGCCGGATCGAGCGTAGGCGCGCTCGATCGTCGCTGTGCGTTCGCGAGATTCGTAGCGCAAAGGCGTGGCAGGCAGCAGTTCATCGACGTGCGCCAGGAAAACGTAGTCGTGTGCCGCCAGCGCTTGGTCCGGCGTCAACTCCTTGTGGCGGCATGCACGCGCCGGCGCGGTCGCAAGAACCGCGGAGGCGATCAGCACGAAGGCGAGGAGGCGACCGCTGGATGGCATGCGCTTTCGTCAGACCGATTCGAGGAAACCGTTGCGCTTGCCGATGCGATCAAGCTCGACCAGCGTTTCGAGCAGCGCTTCCATCTTGCCGAGCGGCCACGCATTCGGGCCGTCGCTGAGCGCCTTGTCCGGGTCCGGATGCGTTTCCATGAAGATGCCCGCGATGCCGACTGCAACCGCGGCGCGCGACAACACCGGCACGAACTCGCGCTGGCCGCCGGATTTACCGTCGGCACCGCCGGGCAACTGCACCGAATGCGTCGCGTCGAACACCACGGGGCAGCCGGTGTCGCGCATCACGCTCAGGGAGCGCATGTCGGAAACGAGGTTGTTGTAGCCGAAGCTGGCGCCGCGCTCGCACACCATGATCTGCTCGTTGCCGGTCGCCTTCGCCTTCGCGGAGACGTGCTTCATCTCCCACGGCGACAGGAACTGGCCCTTCTTGATGTTGACCGGCCTGCCCGCGCTCGCGACCTTCTGGATGAAGTCGGTCTGCCGGCACAGGAATGCCGGCGTCTGCAGCACGTCGACGACTGAAGCGACTTCGTCCATCGGCGTGTACTCATGCACGTCCGTGAGCACCGGCACGCCGATCTGGCGCTTCACTTCGGCCAGAACCTTGAGGCCTTCCTCGAGCCCGGGACCGCGGAAACTCGTGCCGGAGGTGCGGTTCGCCTTGTCGAAGCTCGACTTGAAGATGAAAGGGATGCCGAGCTTGCCGGTGATTTCCTTGAGCGTGCCCGCAGTGTCGAGCTGCAACTGCATTGACTCGATGACGCACGGGCCGGCGATAAGAAACAGAGGTTTGTCGAGGCCGACTTCGAAACCACACAGCTTCATCGACGGGGCGCTCCCGTGGGAGCGGCGGAAGCCGCGATGCCGGGCCGCTTTTCCGCGGGAAACGCATCGCGGCTTCCGCCGCTCCTACAACCGCAGGAGCGAGGCGTCATGCGACTGCCTCCTTCGCATCCGCGGCGGCGAGCCGCGGCGCTTCGCGCATCGCCTTCTGCTCGCGCGCGGCGCGCACGAAGCCGATGAACAGCGGATGGCCGTCGCGTGGCGTCGACGTGAATTCCGGGTGCGCCTGGCAGGCGACGAACCAGGGGTGGTTCGGCAGTTCGATCATTTCCACCAGCAGGTCGTCCATCGACTTGCCGGCAATGATCAGGCCGAGGTCCTCGAACGGCTGGCGGTAGCGGTTGTTGAACTCGTAGCGATGGCGATGGCGCTCGCGCACGACGTCCTGGCCGTACATCTCGCGCGAGAGCGTGCCGGCCTTGAGGCGGCATTCCTGCGCGCCGAGGCGCATCGTGCCGCCCTTGTCGGAACTCTCGTCGCGCTTCTCGACATCGCCGGCGCTGGTCGTCCATTCGGTGATCAGCGCGATCACCGGATCGGCGCAGTTGCGATCGTTCTCGCTCGAATTCGCACCGGCGAGGCCGGCGATGTTGCGCGCAAAATCGACCACCGCCGCATGCATGCCGTAGCAGATGCCGAAGTACGGGATCTTGTTTTCGCGCGCGTAGCGCGCCGCGGCGATCTTGCCCTCGAAGCCGCGCTTGCCGAAGCCGCCGGGCACGAGGATGCCGTCGGCGTCCTTGAGCAGCTCGGCGCCCTTGCGCTCGATCTCCTCCGACTCGACCCAGCGCAGGTTCACGCGCGTCTTCTGCTTGATCCCGCCGTGCCGCAGCGCCTCGCCGAGCGACTTGTACGCGTCCTTGTGCTCGACGTACTTGCCGACGATCGCGATCGTGACCTCGCCCTGCGGATGCTCCATCGCCTCGACCGTGCGCTCCCACGCCGAAAGGTCCGCAGGGTTCGCATTGAGGCGCAGCTTGTCGATGACGATCTCGTCGAGGCCCTGGCTGTGCAGCCACATCGGCAACGCGTAGATGACGTCGACATCGGTCGCGCTGATGACCGCCTTCTCGGGCACGTTGGTGAACAATGCGATCTTGCGCCGCTCGCTCTGCGGCAGCGGCTGCTCGCAGCGACACAGCAGCACGTCGGGCTGGATGCCGATCGATCGCAGTTCCTTGACCGAGTGCTGGGTCGGCTTGGTCTTGATCTCGCCGGCGGCCTTGATGTACGGCACCAGCGTGAGATGCATGAAGATCGCCTGCTCGGCGCCGTGCTCGATGCGGATCTGGCGGATCGCCTCGAGGAACGGCAGCGACTCGATGTCGCCGACGGTGCCGCCGATCTCGACCAGCGCGACGTCGTAGCCCTGGGTCGCCTCGTAGATGCGATGCTTGATCTCGTCGGTGATGTGCGGGATCACCTGCACGGTCGCGCCGAGGTAGTCGCCGCGGCGCTCCTTCGCGATCACGCTCTCGTAGATCTTGCCGGTGGTGATCGAGTTCTTGCCGGTCAGGCGCGTGCGCACGAAGCGCTCGTAATGGCCGAGGTCGAGGTCGGTCTCGGCACCATCGTCGGTGACGTAGACCTCGCCGTGCTGGAACGGGCTCATGGTGCCCGGGTCGACGTTGATATAGGGGTCCAGCTTCATCATCGTCACGCGCAGGCCACGCGCTTCGAGGATGGCAGCCAGCGACGCGGCGGCGATGCCCTTGCCAAGCGAGGACACCACGCCGCCGGTCACGAAAATGAGGGGGGTCATGGGCGAAATACTTCTGCCGGAAACCCGTATTCTAGTGGGTCCGGCAGGTGCGCGCATCTCGTGCGGGCGTTCCATGCGCGCCATCCGGGATCCGCTGGCCCCGGGCGCGCGGCCGCAGGCCGGCGTCGATGGGCAAACTGCGGCTCGATGCGGCCCGAACCCGGGTCTCCGCTCGTCTGCACGGATCGCTCGGCCCCCGGAAGCGAATCCGACCTCCGTCGCCTGATAGGAAGTGCCGCGCCATCCCGTTCTGATCGGCAACGACCGACCCGACGGTCACGACGGAGCCTTTCCCATGCGATTCTTCTTCCTGCTTGCGGGCGTATTCGCCGTGAGCGCCGCCCTGCCCCTGCGCGCCGCCGAAATCAGCGTCGGCGCCGACGCCAGTTGCACGGCGCACACGATCGACGAAGCGCTCGCGCTGGCGGCCGGAACCCCGGAAGTCGACACGATCCGCCTCGCCAACGACCAGGCCTATGCAGGCCTCGCGCTCGACATCCATGTGTCGGTGAACCTGGTCGGGGGCCACACCGCCTGCGGCGATACCCAGCCGGTCGGCGCCACCCACCTCGAAGGCAGCGGCAGTTGGGCCACCGTCAGTGCGTTCGGCCCGACTGCCGAAGGCGTCGACGTGCGCCTCGAACACCTCGACATCAGCGGCGGCGGCATCGGCGGCGACATCGGCAGCTTCGGTGGCCTCGCGGTCGAAGGCAACTCGCGCGTGCACGTTGCCGATGTCGCGCTCCACAACAACCGCGCGATCTTCGGCGGCGGCATCGGCGTGTTCGGAGCCGGTGCGCGTCTTGTGCTCGAACGCAACGTCGACATCCACGACAACGAGGCGACATTCACCGGCGGCGGGCTGTACGTCGAAATGGGCACCGCCAACATCCGTCCGCAGGCCGTCAGCATCCACGACAACCTGGCCCAATCCGGTGGCGGCCTGGCGATTGCGAGCGGTCAGGTCAACGTCGGCAGCGACATCGACGACCAGACCACACCGATAACCGGCTTCCTCATCGCACGGAACAATGCCGCCGGCAACGGCGGCGGCGTGTTCGTGACCGGTCAGAACGGCATGCTGCTAGCCGACGATACGGTGATCCGCGACAACCAGGCCGTCGAAGGCGGCGGCGTATTCGCGAGCACGGGTGGCTATGCGCAGCTTGCGAGCTTCCCGATGGGGCCGTTCCGCCACTGCGCGCCTTCGCTCGAATGCCTGCGCGTGTCCGGCAACCAGGCCATGCGCGGCGGCGGCGTCGCGGTGCGCAACGGCGGCACCGCCCACCTTTCACGCTCGATCGTGCGCGCCAATACCGCGGCGCGCGGCTCCGCGCTGTCGATCGCCGATGAGGCGTCGATGTTGCGCGGCCTCGGCCTGCTGGTCGTGCAGAACCATTGCGACGCCTCGCAACCGCAGTGCGACACGATCGGCATGAGCGCCGGCACCGCGCGCTTCCAGTACGCGACGTTCGCCGACAACGACGGCCGACCGCTGCTGCTGTTCGGCGACGGCGTGCCGGGCAATTCGCGCACGACCGTCTCGATGGATTCGACGCTCGTCTCCGGCAAGCCGATGATCTTCGGCACCAACGGCGCTGCGGCGACGTTCGCGGCCGACTGCGTCATGAAGGACAGCGGCACGCTCGAAGGCGGCATGGGGCGCAGCGACATCGGCCCGATCCTGTTCCAGGACCGCGCGCGCGGCGACTACCGTCTCGTCGCGGGCAACCGTGCGATCGACTACTGCGACGACACGCACGCGCCAGTCGAGGATCCGGATCTCGACGGTACGCCGCGCGGTATCGAAGGCCCCGGCGCGAACGACCTCGGCCGCTACGATCTCGGCGCGTACGAGTTCGACCGCATCTTCGCGAGCGGAATTGAAACAGCGCTCTGACAATAGTGCGACGTCGTGGGAGCAAGGTCTTGGTGGGACCCCCGCCTGGTGGGACCTACCGGCCTTGTGGGAGCCACCAACCTTGTGGGAGCGGCGGAAGCCGCGATGCTCTACCCGACCTCGCAACAAGCATCGCGGCTTCCGCCGCTCCTACAGAGTCGCGTCGCCGACTGACCGGCGCGCCCTACATCGGATCGACCGGCGCCGCGACCGGGAAACGCCGCTTGGCCTCGAGCTGCCAGAAGATCCACGACGACACCGCGGTGATCAGGCCGACGCAGACGAAGGTCGCATGGAACGCCGGCAACGTGGCGGCGCCGCGTTCCGAACCGAACAGACCGGTGAAGGCCGCGAGCAGCCCGCTCGCGGTCGCGACACCGAGGCTCATCGACAGCATCATGACCATCGACAGCAGGCTGTTGCCGCCGCTCGCGAGCTCGCCGTCGAGATCGCGCAGCGTGACCGTGTTCATCGCGGTGAACTGCAGCGAATTGACCGTGCCGAACGCGGCGAGCTGCGCGATGCGCAGCCACGCCGGCTGCTGCGGTCCGATCAGCGCGAAGCTCGCCATCGCGGCGCCGACCAGCAGCGTGTTGACGAGCAGCACGCGCCGGTAGCCGAAGCGCTTCACGATCGGCACGATCATCCGCTTCGACGCCATGCCGGCGAGCGCGACCGGGATCATCATCATGCCGGCCTGCATCGGCGTGTGGCCGAGACCGACCTGCAGCAGCAACGGGATCAGGAACGGCATGCTGCCGCTGCCGAGGCGCGCGAACAGGTTGCCGAGCACACCGACGCGGTAGCTGTGCACCGCGAACAGCGCGAGCGGGAACAGCGGCTTGTCCACGCGCGTCGCGTGCAGCCAGTACGCGACGAAACTCGCGAGGCCGAAGATCAGCAGCACGAGCATGCCCGCGCGTGCGCTGCCGAGTTCGGTCAGGCCGTCGAGGGAGAGGGAGATCGCGAACATGCTGAACGACAGCAGCAGGTACCCGCCGGCATCGAAGCGCGACACTTCGCCGCGCGCATCCGGCATGTAGCGCAGGGTCGCCAGCGCCGCGACGATGCCGACCGGCAGGTTGATCAGGAAGATCCAGTGCCACGAGATCGCCTCGACCAGCCAGCCGCCGAGCGTGGGGCCGATCAGCGGACCGATCATGCCCGGGACCGTGACGAAACTCATCGCCGCGAGGAATTCCTTGCGCGGCACCGAACGCAGCACCGCGAGGCGCCCCACCGGCAGCAGCATCGCGCCGCCTATGCCCTGCACCACGCGCGCTGCGGCCAGTTGCATGAGGCTGTGTGCGCTCGCACACAGCAGCGAGCCGAGCGTGAACAGCACGATTGCGACGAAGAACACGCGGCGCGTGCCGAATCGGTCGGCCAGCCAGCCCGAAGCCGGGATCAGCATTGCCATCGTCAGCGAGTAGGCGATCACCACCGACTGCATGCGCAGCGGGCTTTCGCCGAGACTCGCGGCCATCGCCGGCAACGCGGTGTTGACGATGGTCGAGTCGAGCATCTGCATGAACACGCCGAGCGCGACCAGCCACAGCAGGGCGCGCGAGGGTTTCGCAGGGGTCGCGTCGTTGACCATCAATGCGCAGTCTAGCGCGATGTGCAGCCCGGGCGTTTCGACTTCGCCCGCTGCCGCTCGCTGCGCTCAACGCGAACGGATTCTTCTCCGTTGACCCTGAGCGCAGCGCCGAAGGCGCGGAGTCGAACGCGGGCGCCCGGCGTTTCGACTCCGCCCGCTGCCGCTCGCCGCGCTCAACGCGAACGGATGAGCCGCAACATCAGCCGTCGAAGCCGTTGCGGAAGATCACGTCGCTGACGCGGTAGTCGAGCCAGAACGTGCCCTGGTACGCGGAACTGAAACTGCCGACGCGCAGCGTGAACGTTCCCGTGTACGGAGCGGTCCATTCAAGACGCGACCGCAGGCCGCAGCTGTCGTCGTCGTAGGCGAGTTGCG
This sequence comes from Dokdonella sp., assembly GCF_044227025.1. Classification (GTDB taxonomy): domain Bacteria; phylum Pseudomonadota; class Gammaproteobacteria; order Xanthomonadales; family Rhodanobacteraceae; genus Dokdonella_A. The sequence continues at coordinate 743,213 of NZ_JBGAFX010000002.1, forward strand.
TGGCGCCGTCTTCGATCGCAATCGTCGTGTCGAAATCGCTACCGCCGCCGGCCTCGCCGCAGAAGGAAAACTGGTAGGTTCTCGTCGCCTCGCCAACGAACGTGAATGTCCAGTCGCCTGCCGGGCCGATGTAACCCGCCGACGTGGTTTGCCATGGGGTCAATGGCACCAGCAGCTGCGGCACGTTGTCGACGTGCACCTTGGATCCCTCGTCGGCCCACGCGCTGTTGCTGCCGTTGTCCGCATCCACGTCATCGCGCAGGTAGGCGGCGAACCAGTAGTCGCCGGTCGGCATCGTCGACGGAATCGGCAAATACGGCAGTCCGTTGTACCAGGTCGTGTACACCGGCACGGTCGCGTACGCGGCGCTGCCGAGGAACGCGTACGCACTCCAGCTCATGCGTTGCTGGGCTAGATAGAACTCGACGCTCGGAGCGACGACGTCGTCGCTGCCGAGGTTCTCGATCTTGAACGCGCCAGTGATCGATGCGGCCAGGTTGTCGCCGTGGTGCACCCACACGCTCCATGGTTGCGTAGCGCTGTAGCTCGCATGCATCGAACCGCTGTTGTCGCCGGTTGTGTAGAGGCTAAGCAGCGCGTCGTGGATGGCCGGCCCGCCGAAGGCCGCGCGCACCGCATTGGTATCGTCGGCGAACAGCAGCGGCAGGCGATATTCCTTCGGCGAGTAGTTCATGACCGAGTCCCACCACACGTCCTGCGTTTCCCACGGATGCTGCAGGCCCCACATGTGGCCGAGCTCGTGCGTCATCGTCTGGCGGAAGCCCCAGCAGCCGTCAGCGCTGTTCGTTGCGGCGCGCTCGTCGAGCGTCCAGCAGTAGGCGGGATTGAGCGCGAGGTCGGCCTCGACGATCGGGCCGGTACCGAACCAGCGCGAATAGGTGATGCCGAGCGTGGTCGCTCCCCACGGTTCGCCGAACTGCGCGGTCATGGTCGCGTCATCCGGCCAGCCGGCGAGGTCGAAACGGTCGTTGTTCCAGGCCCAGGTGCCGGTCGGCGTCACGTACACGTTGAACACGCCGCCACCGTAGCGGTTCCAGCGCGACATCTGGTATTCGTCCTCCGGCGACCACGGCGCAAAACTGTCGGGGAAATTGTTGATGACCGCCGGTGGCGCGATGCGGTGCTCGTAGTGATAGTCGATGACCTCGCCACCGTGCGGCTGCGGCGTCCCTGCAGCGGCCGCCACGGCGTTTGTCGCCTGCCCGCTCGGCGCCGGTCCTTCGAGCGCCTCCTCCACGCCCGGCATTCGCGTCGCCGCACGGTCCTGCGGTGGCGTCAACGCGATCGGCAGATAGCTCTTGGCCGGATAGCTTCCTGGCGGCACCGTGCTGCGCGCGGGTGCGCGCGGCGGCGCACTGCCGCGTGCGCTGAGCAGTTCGTGCACGCGCTCGAACAACTGCGTGCGTTCGCTGCGAGATGAATCCACGCCGAGCGAAACGGCCGAGCCGTCCGGGTCGAGGCGGTACACGCCCTGCGCGCCGCCGACGAACGGCGGGAACAGCTCGCCGCGCGCCGGACGCACGAACAACAGATAGCGGCTGCCCACATCGAAGCGCGGCGCGTCGCTGATCGCCTGCGTCTCGCCCGCCAGCGTGCCGCCGCCCTGGGTCAGCACGAAGTCGCTGTCGGGCAAGCCGAGCAGGACGTCGACCGCATGAAAGCGATAGTCGGTGACGATCAGGTTGCCGCGCGCATTGCGCCGCGACTGCTGGGCGGCGAGATCGGCAACGACGACCCATTCCGACTCCGCGACCATGTCCTCCAGTGACGCCTTCGGCATCAGCTCCTGCGCATGCAAGCGGCTGCCTGCGCCGAGCACGATGACCAGCGCGGCCAACGCGAGGCGCACCAGCCATCCCCGCTGCGCGCGCTTCCAGCGCGGGTATTGCCTTCGATTCCACGTAGCCATGTCCGCTCTCCCTCCAGCTGCCACGCCTGCGATCAACAGCCGCCGCATCCGCTGGGCCAGCGTGGCGTCGGCACCAGTCAGGAATACGAGGCCTGCTGCGAGCGATTACAGGAAGGCAGGTTGCGCGCGCGGCGCACGGCTGTCGCGCGCGGCGCGGAACCTGGTCGGCAATGCAGGTCCCACTGTGTTGCGCGGCAGATCGCGGCCCTGCCTTCGTTCGCCTCCCGAAGGATTCGATTCGCATCGCGTACGAAGCTGCCGCTGCGCGGCCAACGCCCGATGCGACCGGTATCAGCTGTCGACTTCGGGTGTTCCCGGTTCGCTGCCGTTGTCGCGCCCGCTTGCGCGGATCCCGTTGCATGCGCGCGCGATCACGATCTCCTCGTCGGTCGGAACCACCAGCACGCGCACGGCGCCGTCCGCGGCTCCGATCTCGGCGTCGCCGCGTGCGTTGGCGCTTGCGTCCAGGCGCACGCCGAGCAGAGCCAGCAGTGCGCAGATCGCCGCGCGCACCGGCGCCGCGTTCTCGCCGATGCCGCCGGCGAAGACGAGGGTGTCGAGGCCACCCAGGGCGACCGCCATCGACGCGACCTGGCGCGCACAGTGGTAGACGAACAGGTCGACCGCCTCGCGTGACGCCGGCGCGGCGCTGGCGAGCAGATCGCGCATGTCGGCGCCGATCCCGGAAACGCCGGCAAGGCCGCTGTCGTGGTACAGCATCCGCTCGATCGCGGCCGCATCCATGGCGGTCGTGCGCAGCAGGTGGAAAGGAACGCCGGGATCGAGCGGACCGCATCGCGTACCCATCGGCAAGCCGTCGAGCGCGGTGAAACCGAGCGAGCAGTCGAGCGAGATGCCGTCGCGGACCGCGCACACGCTCGCGCCGCTGCCGAGGTGCGCAAACACGCAGCGTCGTGCCGCGGGCGCGATGCGCGCGACTTCGCCGGACAGGTACTCGTAGGAAAGGCCGTGGAAACCGTAGCGCCGCACGCCGGCGTCGTGCAGCGCGCGCGGCAGCGCGAAGCGGCGGGCCCGGTCCGGCCAGTGCGCATGGAACGCAGTGTCGAAGCATGCGACCTGCGCCAGCCCTGGATGCCGCTCGCGCAGGCGTCGGATCGCGGCAAGGTTGTACGGCTGGTGCAGCGGCGCGAGTGGGTCGAGCCGTCCAAGGCGCTCGAGCACGTCATCGTCGATACGCGCCGGAGCGATGAAGTCCATGCCGCCGTGCACGACACGATGGCCGACGACCCCGGGCTTCGCACCGTTCGCATTCGCGTCGAGCCAGGCCAGCGCGGCATCCAGTGCTTCAACCTGCGCCGCATCCGGCGCGAGCGGGATTTCCGTCGCAGCCTCGCCGGCGCGCGACGCACGCAGGCATGCGCCGCGCCCGATCCGTTCGACCTTGCCACCGGCGATGCGCGCAGGCTCGGCGGATCGATCGAACAGGGCGAACTTCAGGCTCGACGAGCCCGCATTGATGACGAGGATCGCATCGTCCGCCATCGCACGAGCCCTCAGCTTGCGCGAGCGCGCGGAGGCGACGCCAGCACGACTGCGAGCGCACACGACGCGAGGCGGATGCGCAAGCTGTCGGAGCGGCTGGTCAGGATGACCGGCACACGCGCGCCGAGCACGACGCCTGCGGCGTCCGCGCCGGCGAGGTAGACGAGCTGCTTGTACAGCATGTTGCCGGACTCGAGGTCCGGCACCACAAGGACATCGGCACGCCCCGCGACCGGCGACACGATGCCCTTGATCCGTGCCGCCTCGACGTTGACCGCATTGTCGAATGCCAGCGGGCCGTCGACGATGCCGCCCGTGATCTGGCCACGGTCGACCATCTTGCACAGCGCGGCCGCCTCGATGGTCGAGCCGATCGCGGGATTTACGGTTTCGACCGCGGACAGGATCGCGACGCGCGGCGCCTCGTAGCCGAGTCGGTTCATGAGGTCGATCGCGTTCTGCAGTATGTCGGCCTTGTCGGCGAGCTTCGGCGCGATGTTGACCGCTGCATCGGTGATCAGCAGGGGTCGCGGATACTTCGGAACGTCCATCAGGAACGCGTGCGAAACGCGTCGTTCGGTGCGCAGTCCGCATTCGCGATCGAGCACGGCGCGCAGCAGTTCGTCGGTGTGCAGGCTGCCCTTCATGATCGCGTCGACCTTGCCTTCGCGCGCGAGCCGTACGGCAGCCGCGGCCGCCGCATGGCTGTGCTCGGTATCGACGACTTCGATGCCGTCGAGTACGACGCCGATCTCGCGCGCGACCACAGCGATTCGGGCCGCCGGGCCGACCAGCACCGGCACGATGAGATCCTCGTCGCGTGCGTCGATCGCAGCCTGCAGCGCCTCGGCGTTGCACGGATGCGCGACCGCGACGCGTATCGCATCGAGCGCCTGCGCCGCGCGCAGCAGGCGTTCGTAGCCGCCGTGCGCGTGCAGCTCGATCGCGCGTTTCGCGCCGTGGCGACCATTCCCGGCTTTCGTCGGCATCGTCGACTCCCGTTCGGAACGACGCAGCGTAGCAGCGCAGCGCCAATCAGGGTGAACCGGCGGAAGCCATCGCGACGGCCACCTGCGGGCCAAGGCACGGCGGCGCACAACGCCGAACGCCCGGGCGATGGCGACCGTCCGGCGCCGCGCCAGGCGGCGTGCGTCGCAGCGGTATTGACCCGCCCCGAGCGAATGCCCATCCTGCACGCCCCTCGTCGCACCCGAGTCGCGCCACTCAATGAGCAGTCGCTACAACGCCGCAGACATCGAAGTCCTCTCCGGCCTGGATCCGGTCAAGCGCCGGCCCGGCATGTACACGGACACGTCGCGGCCGAACCATCTCGCGCAGGAAGTCATCGACAACTCGGTCGACGAGGCGCTCGCCGGCCACGCGAAGGCGATCGACGTCATCATGCACGCGGACGGTTCGGTCGAAGTGACCGACGACGGCCGCGGCATGCCGGTCGACATCCATCCCGAGGAAGGCATTCCCGGCGTCGAGCTGATCCTCACGCGCCTGCATGCGGGCGGCAAGTTCTCCAACCGCAACTACCAGTTCTCGGGCGGCCTGCACGGCGTCGGCGTGTCGGTCGTCAATGCGCTGTCGCAACGGCTCGAAGTGACGATCCGCCGCGACGGCCAGATCCACCGGATGAACTTCAAGGACGGCGACCGCGCCAGCAACCTCAGCGTGACCGGCACGGTGCCGAAGAAGCAGACCGGCACGACCGTGCGCTTCTGGCCCGATCCGAAGTATTTCGATTCACCGAAGATCTCGCTGCCGCGCCTGAAGCACGTGCTGCGCGCAAAGGCCGTGCTGTGCGCGGGCCTCACCGTGCGCCTTACCGACGAGGCGAGCGGCGAGAAGGTCGAATGGCACTACGAGGACGGCCTGCGCGACTACCTGCGCTCGATGCTCGGCGCGGTCGAGTACCTGCCCGCCGATCTCTACGTCAACCACGTGCAGCGGGACAACGGCGCCGTCGAGTTCGCGGTCGCGTGGCTGCCGGAAGGCGACCTCACCCAGGAAAGTTACGTCAACCTGATCCCGACCGCGCAGGGAGGGACGCATGCGAACGGCCTGCGCTCCGGGCTCACCAACGCGCTGCGCGAGTTCTGCGAATTCAGGAACCTGCTGCCGCGCGGGATCAAGCTCGCGCCCGAAGACGTATGGGATCGCCTGTGCTTCGTGCTGTCGCTGAAGATGAGCGACCCGCAGTTTTCCGGCCAGACCAAGGAGCGCCTGTCCTCGCGCGATGCCGCCGGTTTCGTCGAGAACGCGGTACACGACGGCTTCTCGCTCTATCTCAACCAGCATGTCGACATCGGCGAGAAGATCGCGCAGCTCGCGATCGAACGCGCCACGCTGCGGCTCAAGGCCGAGAAGCAGATCGTGCGCAAGAAGATCACCCAGGGTCCCGCCCTGCCCGGCAAGCTCGCCGACTGCGCATCGAGCGACCTCTCGCGCACCGAACTGTTCCTCGTCGAGGGCGACTCCGCCGGCGGCTCCGCGCGGCAGGCGCGCGACAAGGACTTCCAGGCGATCCTTCCACTGCGCGGCAAGATCCTCAACACCTGGGAAGTCGAGTCCGGCCAGGTGCTGTCGTCGCAGGAAGTGCACGACCTCGCGGTCGCGATCGGCTGCGATCCCGGCAAGGACGACATCTCCGGACTGCGCTACGGCAAGGTCATCATCCTCGCCGACGCCGATTCCGACGGCCTGCATATCGCGACCCTGCTGTCGGCGCTGTTCCTCAGGCACTTCCCGAAACTGGTGCGCGAAGGCCATGTGTTCGTCGCGATGCCGCCGCTGTTCCGCGTCGATGTCGGCAAGCAGGTGTTCTACTGCCTCGACGAATCCGAGCGCGACGCGATGCTCGAGAAGATCGAGCGCGAGAAGATCCGCGGCGCGGTCAGCACCACGCGCTTCAAGGGCCTCGGCGAGATGAACCCGTCGCAGTTGCGCGAATCGACGATCCATCCCGATACGCGCCGTCTCGTGCAGCTGACCATCGAAGCGGACGACGGCACCTCGAAGCTCATGGACATGCTGCTGTCGAAGAAGCGTGCCGGCGACCGCAAGGAGTGGCTGGAGACGAAGGGCGACCTGGCCTCGCTCGAGGTCTGACCCTCCTCGCCATTCGTTCCCGGCGCAGCGGCCACGGGCGACAAGTCGAAACGATGGAGCGGACGATGTCCAAGTCCGGCCCGCTCCGTCGTTTTTCGATCGCGTCCCCCCTGATCCGGATCGCGATCCATGCACCATGCCGCCTTTTCCCACGCGACGCGCGTGCGCAGCCTTGCACATGCCATTGCATCGGCTTTCCTCGCCTGCGGGCTTGCAGACGCGTCCATCGCCCATGCGAACGAATCCGTGGTCCGCGGCCAGCTCCAGCGACCGGGGTCGGCCACGTCCCGGCCGGTCGACCTGTCCAGCGCAGGCACCACTCGCGGCGGCCCCACGGTCGTCGTGCAGAACTGCAGCGACCTCGGCCCGGGCAGCCTGCGCGATGCGTACGCGAATTCGTTCGACGGCCTGACGATCGATCTGGGCCAGCTCAACTGCAGCACGATCACGCTCGCCAATGGCGCGCTCGTTTCGGCCAACAATGCCGGCTACGTCACGCTCAAGGGTCCCGCCGGAGGCGTGCTGATCATCGACGCCAACCACGCCAGCCGCGCGATCATCCATCGGGGCACACGCATCGGCCTGCGCGATCTCGTGGTCAGGAACGGATTTTCCAGCAACGACACCGGTGGCGGCTGCATCCTTTCGGACGGTGATGTCGCGCTGTCGGACTCGCGCGTGAGCGGCTGCGAAGTCTCGACCACCGGTTCGACGCCGGCACTCGGCGGCGCGATCCATTCCATCGGCGTCGCGTTCGTGATCTCGAGCCAGGTCGTCGACAACCGCGCGCATGCGGCGGCCGCCAATGCGGACGGAGGCGGCGTGCATGCGCAGTACGTGATCACCGCGCACCAGAGCACGATCAGCGGCAATACCACGTCCGGCGACGGCAGCCACTATGCGCGCGGCGGCGGGGCCTACGGCAGGGAGGGAATGCGCATCGACAGTTGCACGATGTCGGGCAACAAAGCCGATGCCGGCGGCGCTGCATTCATCGGCACTGCATCGTTCTACAACTCCAGCTTCACCAACAGCACCGTCTCCGGCAACAGTGCCGACGGCGCGGGCGGTGGCATCCTCACGCACTACAAGATCAGGATCGACAACAGCACGATCGTCGGCAACAGCGCCTATTTCGATTTCGGCGCGGGGCTTTATCTCGCAGCGGGGAATGCCCAGTTGCACAGCACGATCATCGCGGGCAATACGACCGGCGGCGGGCTCAACGCCGCCGATATCGGCGGCCATGCGGGCGCTGCCATCAGCGGCGACCATAATCTGGTGATTGCATCGACGCTGGCGCTTCCGCCCGGCACGCTCAGCCAGGAGCCGATGCTGGGTCCCCTGCAGGACAACGGCGGAGGCGTGCTGACGATGGCGCTGCTGCCGGGCAGCCCCGCGATCGACGCGGGCGACAATCCGCGCAATCTCTACGAAGACGGGCGCGGCTACGAATGCCCTCCGACCGGCGGCTGCACCGAATTCGAACGCACCGTCGGCGCCGCGACCGATATCGGCGCCTTCGAATTCGGCGCACCGAACCACATCTTCGACGACAGTTTCGAGACCGAATCGTTGCGCGATCAGGGCTGAAGATCGGCCGCGCACGCGGGCCGGCGCCCGGTCACTCCCCGAAATAGCCCACCGAAAAGTCATTCGCGAAGATGAGGTCCGATGACGCCTCCATCGCGCCGATCGTGCAATGCGCGTTCACCGGCCGCGCGTTGCCGAGCTGATCGAGCTGCTCGAGCAGGCCGAGGCCGTGCGCGCAGCGATCGGCGGGAACCGCGCCGCGTGCCGGGCTGAATTTCCCCGGCGCCGCGAACGGCATCTCCGCGCCACCAAGCAGGCTCACCTGCGACAGTTGCGGATCGACGCCGATCTGGTTGCCTTCGAGATCGCCGGTCATCAGGCACGATCCGTCGCCCGCATCGCCGACCAGGTTGTAGCCGGCCGAGATCGCGCCCTCGTGGATCGCTTCGCAATCGGGCGAGTCGAAGTTCTCGCCGTCGTGATTGCCGGCGACAAGCAACCCGGTGATGATTTCGCCGCCGTCGAGCAGCATGCCCCCGGCTGCGCGACCGGCGCGATTGCCGGTGATCGTAAGATACGACAGCTCCATCAGGCCGGTCAGCGATGCCGAGAAACCACCGCCGCTGAAATCGGCCGTATTGTCGGCGATGATGCTGGTGCTGAGAGAGAGGTTGGTGGTCTGGCCGACTTCGATCCCGCCGCCGTACCTGGCTGCATGATTGCGGGTGAACGCACTGCGCGTGATGCGTGCCGGGCCCGAACCCGAACCCTGCAGGACGGCGAGGCCACCGCCGTAGTTGCCGCTGCTGTTGCTGTCGAACCATACGCGGTCGATCGTCAGCGAGCGCGGGAATTCGAAGCGCGCCCCGCCACCGTCCCAAACGCTGCTTTCCTCACCGGGATGGGTGGTGTCGCCGCCCTCGATGCGCATGCCGAACAGGCCGATCGACGCGATCGTGTTGCTCGGTCCTTCGTGATCGAACACGCGGTCCAGCCCATGGCCGCGGATGATCGTCTTGTCGGGACCCTGCCCGATCAGGATGCGGCCTTCGCCCTCGAGTGCGCGGATGTCGAGGTCACCGGTGGCAGCCAGATCCTCGTCGTCTCCCGGGATGTTCACGTCGAACATGCCGGCGGGCAAGGTGATCAGCACGGGGGTGTCCTGCGTCGCCGCTTCCATCAGCGCCGCACGCAAGCTGCAGCCGCCGAGCGTACTCTGGCAGACGCCGTTGCCGGGATTGGCGTCGACCGCATCGGCGGTCGAATCGACCGCAAACGTCGTGCGCCCTTCGAATGCGCCGCGATCGCATTGCAGGCGCTGCACGCCACGCTGGTCGATCGACGGACAATGGCCGAGGCTGCCGTCGTTCGGAACCGGCGCACCCGAATTCGTCGCCGGGCTGCCCGGCAACAGCACGTGCACCGGCAGCGAACCGCCCGCGTCGGCAAGCGTGCCGAACAGCGGGTCACCCGTGATGTCGCTCGCGCGCGGCGTCGCCACCGTGCAGTTCCTGCGCCCGTACAGGTTGTAGCCGTTGCTGACCACCGACATCGATGATCCGCAGTGCAGGTCCTGGCCGCTGTTCGGCGTGCGCGCCGCGTTGTCGGCGAAAATCGAGTTGTCGTAGGTGACGGCGCCATCGATCGCGTTGATTCCGCCGTACTGGTTGGCCGTGTTGTAGGCCACGGTGACGTTCTTCATCGTGACGTCGCCACTGGTCCACAGCGCACCGTCGCCGGCAGCAACGTTCTCGCTGAGCGTCACATTGGTCAGTGACAGCAGCGCGGTGTTGCCGAGGTGGCGGATCGCCGATGCCTCGCCTTCGAACGAGCGATTGCGCGTGAACGCGCTCTGCGTGATGGTGACGTTGCCGGCGAATGCCGGCATTGCGAGTGCGCCGCCGCGTGTGGCGGTGTTGTTGGTGAAGTGCACCTTGGTAATCAGGGTCTGGTGCGCGCAGGCGCGCAAGGCACCACCACCGGCGGCGTCATTGCCGGTGTCGCCGTCGCGAATGGTGAGGTTGAGCAGGATCACGTTCATGTCGGAACGGCAGGCGAGATCGAAGATCCGGTCCAACCCGCCGCCTTCAATGACTGCCTTGCGCGTCGTGGTGCCGGCGATCGCGATCGCACCGGTGGAATCGAGGTCGAAGTCGCCGGTCGCGTTGTCGTCCTCCAACCGCCCCGCCCGCGTGATCTCGTAGTGGCTGGGGTTGGTGTTGCCGCCGAGCGTGATGAGATCCGACGCCGAACCTGCCGGGCAACCACCGAATGCCGCATTCGTGTTCGCTGCCTGGATCGCCTCGCGCAGCGAACACTTGGTGGCGTCCTCGCCGAACTGGTCCAGCGTCGTCGTGACCGCGATCGTGGTCGCGCCCGCCGACGCACTCGCCAGCGACAGGATCAAGGCAGTTCGCAGCAGGAGTATCATGGCTGATTCCGTGGGGGCTGCCCTGTTCCACGGAAAGCGCTGGCGACAGGGGCCACCCTGTGGCGCGCGAAACGGTCAGTTCACGGCGCAACTCCGGCGGCGGCCGCTTGGCTAAAACGTCGGCGAGACACCGACCTTGACCGCAACGTACCCAGCGCGCTGCGAGCCTACCAGCCGATGTGCTCATTGGATGCTTCGACTCCATAGGGCACGAGCGGAGTCGATGTCCAATCCGGTTTGCCGCGGTAGCGCGGATCGGATGGTGCGTGAACCTCTGACCAAATGAAGCGATCGCTGCCTGTTGCGGCAGCTCTCTTTACGGCCAAGTGGTCGCCCCACTGCCGTGCTTGCTCGGCAGAGGTGGCGAGGATACGAATGACAGCTACCCACTCGCGGTCTTCATCATCCGGTGAAGCACGCGAGTCCCGGAACCACGCCACGTATATCCAGGGCTGCTCCGTCATGGCAATCGGCGACGCCTAGCGCCGCGTAGAGCGGCCGCCAGGCGGCAGCGGTTGGGTCAGACGCGGTGTCAATACGACGATCGGCTTGAATACATGGTTAGGCGACACGAGCGACCCATTCGTCCAGTGGAGTGAACAAATAGTTGCCGACCGGCGCGCATGCAGGATCATGATGTGCGAGCGGATTCGGGCCGAGCCACTAACGACCACGGAGCCGTTCTCCAGCTTTCGCTCCCGAGTTACCCACGACAAGAACTGGGGATCGATGTCAAGGCTGTCATAGGTATCCCCGAGCATCACGATGCGCGCCTCGGCCGTCCCGCCAGGTATCGGCACCGAGACTACGTCTCCAAGCGCGGCTGTTGTCCCGTCGCGATACTGCATGACCGTGTGTTGCCCAACGCTCGAGGCAAGTGGCCGCTGCCACACGAAGCATCAGGTTACCGTGCGAATATCGCAGCAGTCCACTTGACCTGATAGTCGGGGGAATCCAAACCGAGCTGCGAAGGGGCTTCGGCTTGAATGAACTGTCGGGCATCAAGCCGGAGATGGCAGCAAATTGGCATCGCGAATCAACAGCCAAGCACCGTCGACCTGCTTACGAAACACGGACAGGGCAAAACCGGAACGAGCATTCTCCTGGCCAGCGCCAAGCGGAATGACGCGCACCTCGAGCCGAGTCAAGGCAAAGGCCAAATCGCCTGATACCTGAACCTCCTGGACGTCGCCGCTGGAGTCAATCCGATGTGTCTTGAGCAAAGTGCGAAGCCCCGCCGCGAAGGCGGCCCGGCCTCTCATGGGATCTCGCCCGGGTACGAGGAACTCAACGTCCTCTGACATGAGGGTCAGGACCGTATCCACGTCTCCCTCAGCAGTAGCGCTGTGCCACCGTTCGACAAGAGCTCGAATACTTCTTTCATCGGCGGTCACGGTGTTCTCCGATCTGATCCCCGATACCCGAATCCAGCGGCGTGCGCAGCACGTCCGCTGGAATGACCAGTTACAGCCTACGCCGCGGCCGTACGTGGAGCCATGACGGCGAGACTCACTAGCAGACCGGCGGTCAGCTTGACCGATAGTTAGGCGCCATGCCCGCAGGCCACCCAACCGTTGACCGCTTTTACGTACTTACTACTCGACCAGACGGGTTGGCCGTTTGCGACACCGTCGGCTATGACCTCTTGATAGACAGGTCTTGGTTGGCCACGAAAACGTATTCCGCAGTACAAGGATGCATGCTCGCGCCAGACTCTTGTCAGTTCAGGAACTTGAGCATCCGTGAGGCCGTAACGAGGACGGATCTCCAGCTCAAAGCCTGAACGATGACGGTCCGAAATGATCACCTCGTATTCGTGCCCGTCGCGATCAATATGCGGCGATGTCGCGCAACCACCCATAACTGCACTGCACACGACCGTAACGACCAACGCGATGCGCTCTTTCATGGGGCCTATCGCCGGAATTAAGCCGCGCCGCGAAGCGGCTTTTGCTTGAATGATCGAATGGACTCCCCTCGTGTCGCCACACGGCTTCGATGAGCCAGACTGAAGGGTTTAGCCTTCAGGACACGGGATCGCGAGAGGAGTCCGCCATGCATGCTACGCCCAAATCCGCCATCGCTTCCACCGTCGCCGTCGACCTCGCCAAGGATGTGTTCGAACTCGCGTTCGCCGATGCCGATGCGCGCATCCTCGAACGTCGACGCCTGAGTCGAAGCGCGTTTGCGAAGGTGTTCGACAACCGCTCCCCGTTGCGCATCGTGATGGAAGCCTGCGGCTCCGCGCACTACTGGGCGCGCCGCTTCACGCGGCTCGGACATACGGTCGAACTGCTGCCCGCGCATGACGTGCGTCCGTACGTCCGGCGCAACAAGACCGATCGCACCGACGCGGCCGGCCTGCTCGAAGCGGCACGCTGCGAATCGATTCGTCGCGTGCCGATCAAGACGCCCGAACAACAAGGCATCCAGGGCCTGCATCGCGTGCGCGAGTTCCACAAGGCGCAGCGCACCGCCGCGATCAACCTCACCCGCGGGCTGCTGCGCGAGTTCGGCGTAATGGTTCCGCCCGGTTCCGCGAAGGTGCGTCCTGCGGTGCTTGCGGCCCTTGAAGACGCCGACAACGAACTGCCGATGGCTCTGCGCGAGACGCTCAAGGCGATGCTGGAAACGATCAAGGTGGCCGAGCGCAACATGCTCGCCATTGAAGACCGCCTGCAGGCGCATGCCGAATGCGATCTGCGCAGCCAGCGTCTGCAGCGCGCCGGCGGCATCGGCCTGATCACCGCGACCGCGCTCAGCGCCTCGGTCGGCGACTTCGATCGCTTCCCTTCCGGGCGCCACTTCGCCAGCTCGCTCGGGCTGACGCCCCGTGAACACTCCAGCGGTAGCACGCGCCGACTCGGGCGCGTCACCAAGCGTGGCGACGTCTACCTGCGCATGCTGCTCATCCACGGCGCCCGCGCCGTGCTGCGCAGCGCGAAGGTCGCCGCAAGGAAACAGCAACCACTCGATCGCACCCGCGCCTGGGCGCTCGCCTTGTCCGAACGCATCGGCCACAACAAGGCCGCCGTCGCGCTCGCCAACAAACAGGCGCGGCGGCTGTGGGCTGCCGAACATCACCGCACGAGCTTTGATCCCAACCACGCCAGCGTGCGCGCCACGCCGACCCACTGAGTTCCCTTCCCCGCGTTGCACCGAGTGAAACGTCGATGGCAAACGAGTCGGTCCCCGGGACGACCAAGCCGATAACACTTCTGGCCCGCAATGGCCGATTGAACGTGTGGCTTCGTGCCGGCGGATTCCATCATGGCTCGAACGCTTTGCGTTCAACGGAAAGCCGGATACACGACTGCAACCGTACCGCTTGCCAAAGCTGCCTTCACTCGGTCACTTGCAAGCCTGTCAGAACTACAACGCATCCGAGCAGCAAGGCAAGGGCAGCGTAGAAGAATGCCATGCCGCGTCCCCTTGGGTGTGACCAATGCTCGCAAGCCCAGATGAGTGCGCGGAAGAAAAATGTCTTGTGACTGAAAAAATAGCTGGCTAGGAACATAGCACCCCAAGCCATGAGGTAAATGCCTAGCAAAACAGTATTGGCACCGGGAAGAAGGGGTCCAGTTTGAAACCCCGTAGCGAGGACCGAAACGAGTAAGCCGATTAACAAGGTGATTAGCAGGACGCCTAATGCGACGCCTGGCTCGTTTCTGGTCTGTACTGAATTCACGAAAATCTTCCTGAGCAGCCTAACGGTTGAGTTAAGCGGCGCGCGCGCCGGCGTACGCGCTTTGCACTTTGTCCCTCGCGCGTCCGCTCGAACGAAGTACTAGGCGGCGCCACTGCCCGCGAGAACAGCTCACCGAACGTGACTTCCATCGATAGGCCCTCTAAGCGGTGTTCACCATAGCGCGCAGCAAAGGAACGATTGAGAGTTTCAACCTCGAGGCCATCTGGCGCGGACGGGTCTGGGTTGCAGGCGCGATACAGCGAGAGCAATGTGTCGCTGGGCGCCAGCTTAGTTGCGTGCTTGCGATCGAAATCAAACGCATCGATCATGAGATGAAGGAATTCGCGAATTGGTTCATTCCCGAGGCCAGCAGTGCATGCCACCGCCTGTCTCACCGACCGCGCGTCTCCAGACGTGCCCTGTAAAGTAACCTCTGTCGCACAGGGCTCCAAAGAACTCCGACCCTCCTCGTGCTTGGGTTGGAATCGTGCGTACAACATCGGGCTCGCCCAATGAGATGTAGACATAGTCCGTGCCCCGCATACCTCCATCCTTGAAGCAGACGCGTCGAATGTTCTGCCACTCAAACGCCTGATTCCACGCCGGGTCGAGTTTCTCCAACACCTTCACGCGAATCTCTCGATCGTCAAACTCCACCGCCAACAGCTGATCTAGCGGCTTGCGACGCCGACTCGATATCCACTTCTTGAGCCGCTCGAGCATGACGGATGGGAATGCCAGCCAACTACATGTATACCCCGATATCGAGGCGATAACGCCTATCGTGCGCGTGCCCGGCGAGCGTGGTCAAGCCGAATTCCTGCGTCCAATCAATGCGTTCGCCGACAGCATGCGGTTATGGCGTGGTGAGTCCGCTGGATCGTGCCGGAGACGCTCGACGCGCATGAGGATTCGCACGGTCTTCGGATCTGAAGCGGTCCGCCGAGGCGTGTAGTTCGGTGCTTGCGTTTCGACTCCTCTCGCTGCCGCTCGCTGCGCTCAACGCGAACGGTTGGAGTGGTGCGCCCGCTCGCTGCGCTCGGGGCGAACGAATGGAAAGAGCCACGCGCACGACATGAGCGGATGCTTCGCGACGATCCTGATCCGCAGGCACTGGCCGGCCGGAGCGAGCGTCGCGACGTCAACGTGCAGGTGCTTGGATGCGGCGAAAGGTGAGGTTGATGCGCGGCGCGGTGACGCTGGCGCGTTTCGGCAATGCGTGCTGGTACAGGCGTTGCGTGTCGCCGGCCATCACGAGCACGCTGCCATGGGTGAGGTCGAGCGACATCGCGGCCTCGCGGGTTGCGCGTGAGCGCAGGCGGAACGTGCGCGTGGCGCCGAACGACAACGAGGCAATCAGCGGCGTCGCACCGAGCTCGGGTTCGTCGTCGCTGTGCCAGCCGACCGAATCCCGACCGTCGCGGTAGAGATTCGCGAGCACGCTGTTGAAGCGCACGCCGACGCGTGCGGCGAGATCATCGCGCAGCTGCGCGACCGTGGGTGTCCACGGCACCGGGTCGAAGCGCACGCGCGAATAGACGTAGCTCGCATCAGTGTCGCCGATCCAGCATGACAGGCGCGGTGCGTCGACCTCGCGCCCGAACAGCTTGAGGCGATGGCGTTGCCAGGGGATCTCGTCATGCAACGCGGCGAACAACGCGTCGGCCTGCGCGCGAGGATAGGCGTGCGCGTCATGGCGGAGATCGGCGCCAGCGAGTTCAAGCGGTTGGCGCGGGTACGGGGTTGGCGCGCTTGTCATCGTGACGCGTGGGCGATCGATTGATGCCCCATCATCGCACGCCCGCGACGAAACCATCCTTGACGCCATGCCGCGTCGTCGACGCGGCATGGCGTGGAACTCAACGGCGGCGTCGCGCGAGCGGCGCACCGACGAGCATCAGCGTGAAGGCCATCAGCAGCAGCATCCAGCGCGAGTCCACCGGCACCGTTCGGACCGGCGCGCCCGGGATGCCGGCGACGACGGTCGTGGCCGTGACCGAATTGTTGTTCGGCGTCGGGTCGGGCACGCTCGACGAGGCCACCGACGCGACGTTGGCGATCGTGCCGGTGAAGGTCGGAACCACCAGATACATCACGGTAACCGTCGTGCTGCCGCCATTCGGCAAAGGCGCGAGGGTGCACGGGAATCCGCCCGCGCACGGCGCGCTCGCCGAAATGAAGTTCAAACCGGCCGGCGTCGGATCGGTGAGGACCGCATCAGGCACCGCGTCGGGACCGTTGTTGGCAACGACGATCGTGTAGGTCACGGTGGTGCCGGCGGTCGCCGTTGCCGGGCCCGACTTGACGATCGACAGGTCGGCCGAGAGCGTCGGCACGATGACCGTCGTCGACACGCTGCTGACGTTGTCGCTGCCGTTCGGGTCGGGCGTGTCGCTGCCGACCGCCGCGTTGTTGACGATCGGGTTGGCACCGGCGTAACCGGCGGGCACCGTGTACGTGCTGGTGATCGTCGCAGTCGCGCCGTTGGCGAGGGCGCCGATCGAGCACGGGTACGCGCTCGCGCATGCACCGGCGTTGCCGACGAACACGAGGCCTGCCGGTGTGGGATCGGACACCACCACGTTCGCAGCCGGATCGGGACCGTTGTTGGTCACGACCAGCGTGTAGACGACATCGCCGCCGGCGGTGATGCTCGTGGGCCCGCTCTTGACGATCGACAGGTCCGCCGCGGTCACCGCCGGCACGATCGGTGTCGTCACCGTGCTGGTGTTGTCGCCGACGTTCGGGTCGGGCGTGTCGCTGCCGACCGTAGCGATGTTCTGCACCGAGCCGGTCACTGCCGCATCGACCGCATAGGTGACCGAGATGATCGTGCTTGCACCCGACGGGAAGTCGCCGATCGTGCACGGGAAGCCACCACCGCACGGCAGCGATGCCGACACGAAGGTGAGTCCGGCCGGCGTCGGATCCGTCAGCACGGTATTGAGCGCCGTGTCCGGACCGTTGTTGGTGACGGTGATCGTGTAGGTGATGTTCGCACCCGGCACCGCGGTCGCAGGACCCAGTTTCTCGACGGCGAGGTCCGCACTCGCGGCGGACACGGTGGTGTCGACGCTCGAGCTGTCGTTGGTGCCGACCGGATCGACGATGCCCGCGGGCGGCGCGATCGTCGCGGTATTGGTCAGCGTCGCAGGGCCGGTGGGCGCGGTGCCATTGATCGTGACCTGCACGCTGCCGCCGCTCGGCAGCGAACCGATCAGACCGCCGACCGTGTTGCCCGACACCGTCGGCTGCGTGACGCACGCCGCACCACCGGCTTCGCCACCGCAGCTTGCGCTGATGACGGTGATCGTTGCGGGCACCACGTCGGTGTACGCCGCACCATTGGCCGGACTCGGGCCATTGTTGGTGATCGTCAGCACGTACGCGATGGCGCCACCCGATGCGACCGCGGCCGGGCCGGTCTTCACGATCGCGAGGTCCGCGTTGCCGGGGCCGACGTTGGTGTTCGCCGAGCCCTGGTTGTTGGACGAATCGGGATCCGGCACTTCGCTGGCCGCGCTCGCGATGTTCACGATCGGATTCGCGCCGGCGTACGCCGCCGGCACGTTGTAGGTCGACGTGATGGTCACGCTCGCACCGCTCGCGATCGACGCGATCGTGCACGGGTAGGCGCCGGTGCATGCGCCGGCATTGCCGACGAAGACCAGCCCGGCCGGCGTCGCATCGCTGACGACGACGTTGGTCGCGGCGCTCGGGCCGTTGTTGCTGACGATGATCGAGTAGACGACATCGTTGCCGGGCGTGACGGTCGCGGGACCGCCCTTCGCGACCGCGAGATCGGCCAGCGGATTGCCGTTCAACGAGACGCTCGCGCTGTTGTTGGCGCTGTTCGGATCGGTCTGGTCGGATGCGCTGACCGCCGCGGTATTGGTCATGCCGCCCGCTGCGGTCACGTTCGCGACGATCGTCAGCGTTGCGGTCGAGCTCGAACCGCCCGCGGTCAGCGTGCCGACATTCCAGATGCCGGTCGTACCCGAGTAGCTGCCCTGCGAAGGCGTCGCCGACACCAGCGAGAGTCCAGCCGGCAACGCATCGGCCAGCGCGACGTTGGTCGCATCCGACGGACCGTTGTTGTGGATGGTCACGCTGAAGGTCACGTCGTCGCCGACGTTCGGGCTGGCGTTGTCGGCCGTCTTGGTCACGGCGAGATCGGCCTCCTGGCCATTGATCGTCGTGCCGGCCTGGTTGTTGGCACTGACCGGGTCGAACTGGTCCTCGCGGGTGATCGTCGCGACGTTCAAGATTGCACCCGGCTGGTTGACCGTCACGCTGAGCGTGAGCGTCGCACTGGCGCCGTTGGCGAGTGCACCGACAATCCACACGCCGCTGCCGGAATCGAACGATCCCTGCGATGGCGTCGCGGTGACGAGGGTCACGCCTGCCGGCAGGTTGTCGGTGATCTCGACGCCGGTCGCGTTGTCCGGTCCTTCGTTGCTGGCGAGGATCGTGTACGTGACGGTGTCGCCGACGTTCGGCGTGGCGTTGTCGACGGTCTTCGCAACCGCGATGTCGGCCGTCGCACCCGCGTTCACCGAGGCACCCGCGTTGTTGTTGCTGGTGACGGGATCGGGCTGGTCGGATCCGCTGACCGCGACCGTGTTGGTCAGGCCACCCGGCTGCTGGACGATCGCGACGATCGTCAGCGTCGCGGTGTCGCCGTTGGCGAGCGCACCCAGGGTCCACAAACCGCTGGCCGGAGCGTAGGTGCCCTGCGACGGCGTCGCCGAGACGAAACCGAGGCCGAACGGCAGGTTGTCGGTGATCGCCACGCCGCTCGCATCATTCGGGCCGAGGTTGCTGGCGGTGATCGTGAACGTCACCGCATCGCCGTTGTTCGCGCTGGGGTTGTCGACGGTCTTGGTCAACGCGATGTCCGCCGCGGCGCCGATCGTGGTGGTCGCGCTGGACGTGTTGTTGCCCGCGTCCGGATCGGGGACGCCCGCCGGCGAGGTGACACTGGCGGTGTTGGTCAGCGACTGGGCACCGAACGGCGCGAGTCCGCTGATCGTGATCGTGACCGATCCGCCTGCCGGCAAGGTCGGCACATCGCCCGACACCGCGTTGCCGACCACGGTCGGCGCCGCGCAGGCTGCGCCCCCGGTCGGCGTGCCGCAGGTCGCCGTGACCGAGGTGATTGCCGCCGGCACCGCATCCGCGTAGGTCGCACCATTCGCGGCGCTCGGGCCGGCATTGGCGATCAGCAACGTGTAGCTGATCGTCGCACCGGACGCGACCGTCGCCGGACCACTCTTGGTGATCGACAGGTCCGCCGACGCACCGACCGAGGTGGTCACGCTGTCGCTGTTGTTCGCGGGCACCGGATCGGTCACGCCGCTCGGTGCGTTCGCGCTCGCCGTGTTGGTCAGCGAGGTTGGATCCGCCGGCGCGGTACCACCGATCGTGAAGGTTACGCTGCCGTTCGCCGGCAGGGTCGTGATCGTGCTCGTGACCGCATTGCCCGCGACGTTCACCGCGCCGCAGCTCGCGCCGCCGGTCGGCGTGCCGCAGCTCGCCGTGACCGCGGTGATGCCGGCCGGAACCGGATCGGAGAACGCGGTGCCGTCGGCATTGCTCGGGCCGTGGTTGGTGACGGTCACGGTGTAGGTGACCGCCGCCGCTGCCGTCATGCTTGCCGGGCCGCTCTTCTGCACTTCGATGTCCGCCGTCGCCGACAGTGTGTCGGTGTCGGTCGCGCTGTTGTTGCCGGGCACCGGATCGGTCACGCCGGCCGGCGTCGCAACCGTCGCCGTGTTCGACAACGTGCCGCTTGCGCTCGTGCTGAGCGTGCCGCTGACGATGAACGTCACCGAGGCACCCGACGGCAGGTTCACGGTCGCGTTGATGTTGCCGCTGCCGCTCGCCGGGCACGTGCCGCCGCCCGCGCCGACGCACGTCCACGTCGCACCGGTGATCGTCGCCGGCAACGTGTCGGCGACGGTCGCACCCGTCGCATCGCTCGGACCGGCGTTGCTAACGGTGATCGTGTAGGTCACCGCATTGCCGGGCGTCGCCGATGCGACGCCGTCGGTCTTGGTGATCGACAGGTCCGCATTCGGCGTCAGCGTGTCCGTATCGGTCGCGCTGTTGTCGGCGGGCGTCGGATCCGTGACGCCGGCCGGTGCGGTCACCGTGGCCGTGTTCGACAACGTGCCGGTCGCGCTCGCGCTGATGGTGCCGCTCACGGTGAACGTCACGCTTCCACCCGACGGCAGGTTGACCGTCGCGTTGATGTTGCCGCTGCCGCTCGCGGGGCACGTGCCGCCGCCAGCGCCGATGCAGGTCCACGTCGCGCCGCTGATCGTCGCCGGCAACGTGTCGGCGACGGTCGCGCCGGTCGCATTGCTCGGGCCCGCGTTGCTCGCGGTGATCGTGTACGTGATCGCACTGCCCGGCGTTGCCGTGGTCGCACCGTCGGACTTCGTGATCAGCAGATCGGCACTCGGGCTCAGCGTGTCGGTATCGGTCGCGCTGTTGTTGCCCGGAACCGGATCCGTCACGCCGGCTGGCGCGGCAATCGTCGCCGTGTTCGACAAGGTCCCGGTTGCGCCCGCGCTGATCGTGCCCGTGACGACGAACGTCACCGAACCGCCCGATGGCAGGTTGACGGTCGCATTGATGTTGCCGTTGCCCGACGCCGGGCAGGTGCCGCCGCCCGTGCCCGTGCAGGTCCACGTCGCGCCGCTGATCGTCACCGGCAGCGTGTCCGCCACGGTCGCGCCGATCGCGTTGCTCGGGCCCGCGTTGCTCGCGGTGATCGTGTAGGTGATCGGTGCACCCGGCGTCGCGGTCGCGCTGCCGTCGGTCTTGGTGATCGACAGGTCCGCACTCGCGATCGGCGTGACCACCACGCTCGCGCTGTTGTTGCCCGGGTTCGGATCGGTCTGGTCGATCGCCGACAGGCTCGCCGTGTTCGTGAACCCGCTGTCGGTGTCCACGTCCGCCACGATCGTCAACGTCGCCGTCGCACCCGCGCCACTCGCCGCGAGGTTGCCCACCGTCCACGTGCCCGTGCCCGTGTTGTATGCCCCCTGGCTCGGCGTCGCCGATACGAAGCTCAAGCCCGCCGGCAGCACGTCGCTGAGCGCCACGCCCGTCGCCGCACTCGGTCCGTTGTTCGTCGCCGTGATCGTGAACGTCACCTGGTCGCCGCGGATCGGGTTCGCGTTGTCCACGCCCTTCAGCACCTGGATGTCCGCCGACTGGCCGTTCAGCGTCACGCCGCCCGTGTTGTTCGTCGTGTTCGGGTCGTGCTCGTCCGCATCCACCGTCGCCGTGTTCGTGATGTCGCCCGGCAGCGTCACCGTCGCCGTGATCTGCAAAGTCACGCTGTTGC
>NZ_JBGAFX010000003.1:0-597195 GCF_044227025.1 Dokdonella sp.
GAGACCAACAGCATCGGCAACAGCCTCGCCCGGTATCACTACAGCGCAACCCAGCTGATCAGCCGCACCGAACAGGGCAGCACGCCGACCCAGCGCCACTACCTGCTCGACAGCCTCGCCACCCCGATCGCCCTGCTGACTCAGCAAGGCAGCGTGAGCGCGCGAACGAAGTACGACGCCTGGGGCGAGATCGTCACGCAACAGGCCTCGAGCGGCACCGTCACGACCAACCAAACGGACGGCACCACCGCCGACCTCACGCGCACCGACGCACAACCGATCGGCTACACCGGCTACCTGACTGACCCGGAAAGCGGCCTGTACTACGCGAAGGCGCGCTACTACGACCCGCGCATCGCGCGGTTCACGACCGAGGATCCGGAAGAAGGCCACTCGATGCAGCCGCCGAGTCTGCATCGGTATTTGTACGCCTACGCCAATCCGACGGTCTACACCGATCCGACGGGACGGTGTTCCGATCTGCTGTGTGCGTGGGCTCTTGGCATGTCTCACGTGCAAGACGACAGCGATCGCACTGCCGTCACGCTCGCCGCCGCCAACACCAGCCCCGCTTTAGGTCGAGCAGCGGGCGCAGCGTACGAAATCGGCACGACTGTCACAGCGCCCGCCGTGTTGGTCACGGATGCCGGAGCAGCATTATCGGGTGATGCGGCTGCGCGGACGCGCATGGGACAGCGATACGATGCGGCCGCTCGGTTCTCTGAGCGCATGCAACAAGCCCAGGGGCAATATGGCGAAGGCGGACCCGCTATTCAGCTATTCACCGATTTCGCGACCGGTGTCGGTGAGCACGCCGCCCAGGCGGAGATTGCAGGGGAGCGATACGACTACTTCGAACAAGGGCGAGCGGGGACACGGCTGGCCGGTGACGCTGCTACGGTGGCAACCGTTGCGGGCGGAGCGCGTTCACTTTTCACTCGGACAACGACTGGTCTTGCGGATGCCGGCGCCGTCACCATCGCCGAAAGGTCGACTGGTGAAACCGCAGCGGCGAATATCGAGCGGGGAATCGCTGACGATCTTGAGTCTGGATTTTCGAGTGGAGGGCATACTTCAGCTGTGCCGGATCCCGCATCGATTCGTCCTGTTGACAGCCCGAACTATTCAGTTGCATTCAAAGTAAAACTCGAAGAACAGGTGCATTATCCTGGGAGGAGCGATGAATTCCACTTTCAAGAAGGGAATAGGCAGTTGGATCTTGCAATGAATGCGGATCTTGCATTGGCCACATTCTTCGAGAAGGAATATCCCGGCATCGCTGCTGGGATTAAGCCCGGCCCTCGGGGGGCATATCCTCGTCGTGCACCTATTTCGGGCTTAACGTGGCACCACGCGTCAGAACCAGGCTCTTTGGAACTCGTGCCCACGAATCATCACGAGGCATCCGGCCCCGTGCAGCAGTCGCTTCATCCGGAACGTCGAGGTGGGATGGAGGAATGGGGCGGTGGTAGGAAGAGGAGGAAGGCAAATGACTAGCGGACGTTCACTAGCACTAAAAGATGCCGTAGTCCATGCAAGCGACTTTCCTTGGAACTACTCGCTCTATCTTCCGAAAGACCAACCTTGGAATCTGACGACGCCGTGCCTTGTTCGTGATCCGGACGCTGAGGATGCAGAGTTGTCGGATGCGGCCAATGATTTAGGTTTTGACTACGTACTCAATATGCAACAGGTGCAGAGCATCGTTCGGAATGCGCAGAAGCAATTGGTGAGAATAACAGATGAAGATTTGCTGAGAGCGCTGTTGTATTACTATGACAACGACGCCTATATCACGTTTAGAGATGCCGATGACGGGGTCAGAGTGGACCACCCCTGATTTTTCGGACACCAGAAAGTGAGGACAATCCAGCAAGGGCTCGTGCGGAGCGTCTGCGCAGCAGCGGAGTCGCGCGTTGGATCGAAGCTGTCAGACCGCGCGTTCCCGTGAAGGAATCAACGCGCAGACAACCCCGCCAGAAGTTCATCCAGCTGTCCGAACGTCTCATGCGTCGCTTCCTGTGCGCCGGTGCCGGCTTCGTCGAGAGCTTCCTTGGTCGGATACAGCTCGCTCATGACGAGCAGCGTTCTTCCGTCGCGTTCTTCGAACGTCACGGTGGTGACGGAGCCTGGATCACCGCTTTCCTCGTTCGTCCAGACGATGCGCTGGTCGGGCACGACCTCGATGTAGCGGCCGAAGAACGCCATCGTGTTGGCAGGATCGTCGCCGAACACCAGGCGGTATTTGCCACCGGTGAGGACATCCATGTCGCACGAGCGAAGGGTCATGCCCATGGAGCGGGGCACCCACCACTTCTTGAACAGCTCGGGGTTGGACCACGCCTGGAACACGAGCCGCGCGGGCGCGTCGAACGTGCGCGTGACGACGACCTCGCGGTCCGACGTCTTCTGCACGGTCGTGCGCGGGGATTCACTTTCTTTTCTTGCGGCCACGGGCCTTCTCCTGTCGTTTGAGTTCGTCGATGACGCCCTCCAGTGCTTCGAAGCGAGCGTCCCACACCCGGCGGTACCGCGCGATCCACGCCATCTCCTCCTCGAGGCGGCACGGGCCGATGCGGCACGTGCGCACGCGGCCGACCTTCTCGGTGGTCACGAGCCCGGCCAGCTCGAGCACGCCGACGTGCTTCTTCATGCCCGTGAGGGTCATTTCAAACCGGTCGGCAAGGTCGGTGATGGAGGCATCGCCGCGCGCGAGCTGGTCGAGGACGCCACGGCGGGTGGCATCGGCGAGCGCGGCGAACGACGCGTTGAAGTGGGCCGATGAACGCTGAACCATGTAGTTCAGTATGGAGAACGCGCGGCCGGTGTGCAAGGGTGGCAGGAAGGGCTGTCTGGGACGTTTGAAACGCTCGCGGTCCCGACGACGATTCCTCCGTTCGTGTTGATGCCGGTCGCAGCGAGCCGTCGCGCTGCTGCTAAGCTCCCGGCCCGATGGTCCCTGCACCCATGATCGTCTTCGGCCCCTGGAGCCTCACCCTCGCGCTGGCCAGCATCCATGGCCTGGTCGTCGCCGGGCTGCTGCTGCGCACGACGCGCAATCGCCTCGCCAATCGCTGCCTCGCGGCGCTGCTCGTGCTGTGCGTGCTGCAGATCACGCCCTACACGATCGGCTACGCGGGGTTCTACGATGCGTGGCCGTGGCTGACGTATGCGCCGTTCTTCTGGCAGCTCGGCTGCGGTCCGTTGATCTGGCTGTATGCGCGCCAGCTTGGCGATGCGGCGCTGCCCGCGCGCTGGGGCGTGCACTTCGTGCCGCTGGCGCTGCAGGTGGTGTACTACCTCGCGCTGTTCGTGCAGCCGCTGGAGGCGAAATGGGCGTGGAACGACGCGATCCATACCCCGTGGATCCTGCCGCTGCAGAACATCGCGATCGTCGTGTCGATGCTGGCCTACCTGGTGGCGGCATGGCGAAGCTATCGTGCCTACCAGCGGCGCCTCGATGCGACCAGTGGCGCGCGAGAGGAATTCCGTCTCGGCTGGCTGCGTGCCTACCTGGCCGCGACGGCAGCGACCGTGGCGATCGCGATCGGCTTCGGCCTGGTGGATCTGTTCGTGCGGCGACTGAGCTACTTCGACGAGTTTCCCCTGTACGTGGTGTTCGCCCTGCTGGTCTATGCGCTCGGCGTCGGTGGTCTGCGCCATGCAGAGGATCGCTATCCAGTTGCCGGAGACCTGTCGCCGGCGAGCGGGGACGATGCGGCGCGCGACAAGGACTGGCGGGCGCTCGGCGAGACGTATCGCCTCCAGTTCGCGCGTGAAGGGTGGTGGCGCGAACCGGACATCGACCTCGCCACGACCGCGCGGCGACTCGGGACGAACACGAACTACCTGTCGCGCGCGCTGAACGAAGGCCTCGGCGAATCGTTCAGCGACTTCGTCAACCGCCAGCGGGTCGCCGCGGCACAGGCGCGCCTGCTGCTGCCGGGCGACGTGCTCGCGATCGGCCTCGACGTGGGGTTCGGTTCCAAGGCGAGCTTCAACCGCGTGTTCAAGGCACTGACGGGTCTCACGCCGAGTGCGTGGCGACGGGCGAATGGCGCCAGCGATCCGCGTCCCATTTCCTGAAAACCTGCGCGGCCATGCGCTTGTGAGTCGCGTCGCGTGCGGCGCGGCGCCAGCATCCCTGGCAAGGCGGCCGCCGGCCGC
This sequence comes from Dokdonella sp., assembly GCF_044227025.1. Lineage (GTDB taxonomy): Bacteria > Pseudomonadota > Gammaproteobacteria > Xanthomonadales > Rhodanobacteraceae > Dokdonella_A. Next base: position 4,168 of record NZ_JBGAFX010000003.1, read on the forward strand.
AGGGAGTCCTTCGATGCTTCGCGTGCTGTCCCTGATGTTCGCAGTGGCCCTGCTCGCCGCGTGCGCGGCCTACCCCGCGCGTCCGCACTCGAAGCAGGGCGCTCCGATGCTCGATAGGGCCGGGTTGCAGGCCGACGTCGATGTGTTGCAACGCACGTATGCCGCCCTGCATCCGGGCTTGTACCGCTACAACACCCCGGCGTCCCTCGAAGCGGCCTACGCCGGGTTGCGCGACGCGCTCGACCACGACGTGTCGCTTGGCGAGGCGTATCTGGCGTTCTCGCGCTTCGCCGCGAAGATCCGCTGCGGACACACGTACGCAAACTTCTTCAACCAGGACGATGCGACCCGCGCCGCGCTGTTCGAGCGTCCCGGTCGCGTGCCGTTCCATTTCCGCTGGATCGGCGAGCGCATGGTCATCACGCGCAATTTCTCCAGCGATCCGCGCCTGGTGCCGGGTACCGAAGTGCTCGCGATCGACGGCGTGCCCGCCGCACGGCTGCTGCGCGAACTCCTGACGGTCGCGCGCGCGGATGGCGGCAACGATGGCAAGCGCGTCGCGTGGCTCGAGGTTCGCGGCGACGAGGCGATCGAGGCGTTCGACGTGTTCCTGCCGCTGTTCCACCCGACGTTGGTCGGCGACTACACGCTCGATGCGCGTGCGCCGACGGGTGCGCGGATGCGCAGCCGCGTGCGTCCGTCGACGTTCGCCGAACGGGGCGCGCAGCGACCGGCCGCGAGCGATGCCAAGGTGCCCTGGTCGCTGGCGATCGGCGACGATGGCTTCGCGCTCATGACCATGCCGACCTGGGCGCTGTACGAGAGCACGTGGGACTGGAAGGCCTGGCTCGCCGATGCATTCGCGCGCCTGGACGCCGCGCACGCGACGACGCTGGTGATCGATCTGCGCGCCAACGAAGGCGGCCTGTCCGTGGGTGACGAACTGGCGGCGCACCTGACGGCGCACGACATCGGCGTCGACGACGTCGTGCGCCTGGTGCGCTATCGCACGGTGCCGGCGGAGCTGATGCCGAACTTGCACACCTGGGACCGCTCGTTCGCCGACTGGGGCGAGGCGACGCAGCCGTACGATGAACGCTTCCTGCGGCTGACGCGCTACGACGACGAGGCCGGCACCAGCATCATCCGGCCAGTGCCGCAGCGGTTCACCGGACGAACCTTCGTGCTGGTCGGACCGACGAACAGTTCGGCGACGTTCGAGTTCGCCTCGCTGGTGAAGACACACCACCTCGCGACGCTGGTCGGGCGCACCACCGGCGGCAATCGGCGCGGCATCAACGGTGGCGCGTTCTTCTTCCTGCGCCTGCCGCATTCCGGGATCGAACTCGACCTGCCGCTGATCGGCCAGTTCCCGCGCACGCCGCAACCCGATGCCGGCATCGAGCCGGATGTCTTGGTCACGCCCACCGTGGCGGGCATCGCCGCCGGCATCGACGAGGATCTGCTGGCGGTCCGCCGATTGTCGACCGGTGCTGCGTCGGAGGCCGGCCCTTGATGGCAAGCGGCCAACCGGTGCGGGCGTCAGGGTTTCGACGCGTTCAACAGGTGCCCGGCTCCTGCACCTGGCGCACTTCGCAGTCGATTTCCCATCCGTCCGCCACGTGCAACTCGACGAAGCGCCTCGCCATTTCCATCGCCTCGTCGAACGAAGCGGCATTGAGCATCGCGTAGCCGCCGATCACTTCCTTGGTTTCGGTGAACGGTCCGTCGACGACGCTGATGGTGCCGCCGCGCAAGCGTACGCGTTTGCCGTTGGCGGTCGGCGCGAGTCCGGCCGTGTCGAGCAGCGTGCCGGCGGCAGTCATTTCCGCCATGAGCTGGCCCATCTCGCTCATCATGCGCTCGCTCGGCTTCTTGCCGGTGTTTTCCTGGATACGGATCATCGAAAGAAAACGCATCGTCAATCTCCTGTGTCGGAAGGGTGGACGGCCCGCCGGCGGGGTGCCGGGTTGCCGCTTGCCATCAGTACGACGAACGAAGGGATGCGGTTTCGACAGCGGTTCGGCCGACGTCACGCCCGCCCGGGCCACGGTAATGCGTGCACGATTTCCAGCGCAGGCGCCGGGTGTCGCCGTTGGAGATGCGCGCGCCGGAGAGCAGGCGGAAGTCGCGCAGGACGCCGTCGTCCGCGGCGGTATTGAGTGCGACCAGCGCCGAGACCGTCGAATCGAAGGCGGCCATCGGACGGTTCTCGTCGGCATGGATTTCAAACCAGTCCGCATTCGCGGGCGAATCGGTGGAACGATGGATCTGATTCCAGGTTCGATTGCTCCAAATCCCCGCGTGGCTCTCCAAAAAAAATGCCCCGGCATCCAGCCCGGGGCAAGGGGAGCGCGGCGGACCAACGCCCGCCACGGAGAGAGGGTGGTGCGTTGCGGATCAGGGAATCGTGATGGCCGCACCGCTGTTGTCGTAAGCCCAGTCATGCACCTGCGCCGGGAAGCCGAGCGGTCCGGTGGTGACGAGGTGGACGTAGCCGTAGTTCAGCGCACTGGTCGATTCGTTGTAGAACACGACGCCGATGTAGCCGTCCACGCCGCCGAGCCAGTTCGTCATGATCGTGGAGCCGCCGACGGTCGATGCGGGGCCGACCGTGTCGCCGGAATGCAGCACCATGATGTCGCCGTTCGCGTCGGCGACGCCGCCGGCCTGCAGCGGTGCGGGCACGAAGTCGCCGTACCAGTACGCAGTGAGGCTGCCGTCGCCAAAGTCGTACAGGTTCACGTCGTCGGTGCTGATCGCGCCGCTGTACGGGTGGTAGTCGCCGCTGGTGAAGTCGAATGCGCTGCCGTCGCCGCTGTCGGTGACGGCCTGGTCGATCGTGCCGCTGACGATGTTGCCAGCCGCCGCGGCGTGGTCGAAGCCGTCGCAGAACAGTTCGTCCGCAGCGGCGCATGGCGGCGGCGGCGGATTGCCGACGGTGACGCTGACCGGCACGGCCATGAGCAGGTTCGCCGGATCGTTCGTCGTGATGCAGAGATCGGCGTGATAGACGCCTTCGGCAAGACCGCCGGCGGCGGCGTCGACCGTGACCGCGACGATCGCGCTATCGCCACCGTCGATCGTCGTGCCGGTCGGCGTCGCCGACAGCCACGTCACCGCGGGGCCCGAGCACGGCGCGCCGCCGCCACCACCGGTCACCGTCGCGCGGATCATGAGGTTCGCGTCGTTGAAGAAGTCGGTGTAGGTGTTGTTGGCGAGGTTGCTCGCATCCACCGGCGGCGTGTCGACCGACGAGTAGTACGACATGCCCTGCGGCGACGACTCGTCGACCGCGGCGGGATACAGGCGCGGCATGAAGCCGCCGGCGAGCGCCCACTGGTCGACGAAGCCGATGTAGACGTCGCCGGCGGCCGGCACGTTGAACGTGGTGGGGTAGGCGACGAAGTCGCCGGTCGCGGTGACCGTCACCAGCGTGTCGGTGCCGACGCGCACCGCGTTGCGCGGATCGCCGTCGCCGTCGACGTCGTAGTAGACGACGAGGTTCGCCTGCAGGCCGAGCAGGTCGCCGCCGGCCATGCTTGGTTCCGGCCAGAACACCGAGATCGAGTGGATCGTCAGCGCATCGCTGGCATGGAAGCGGTTGATCCACACCGCGGCCTGTTCAGTGAATGGCGTGGGCGGATTGAAGCTGCCGGTGCCGGTGCCGACCGAGCTCTCGGCCGAGCCGTCATCGAGCGCGAGCATGAGCGAACCCTGCGGCGCCCACGGCAGCGTGCGCGCGGCGTGCGACGTGCCGTCGCCGTGCGAGGACAAGGTCGCGAGCGGGCGCGGCACGAGCGGCTTGCTGTCGCCGGCGAGCGTCTTCTTCGCCTTGGCGAATGTCGCGTAAGGCACGAGCTGCGGGCGCGATGCGTTGCGCGATTCGATCGCGAACGTGAGCGGATCGCTGCCGCCCGCGTTGTGGATCGACAGCGGCAGGGTGGCGCTGCCATTCGCGGCGACGGTGAACGCGAGCGATGCCGGCGTGGTGGACGCCTGCGGTGCTTGCACGTCGATGCCGAGATGGATCGAGTCGATCCACCAGCCGCGCACTTCGCCGGTGTTGAGGTTGCCGGCGTCGGCGGTGTTGCGGAAGCGCAGGCGTGTCGCATGGCCGGCGGCCGCATCGGGCAGGCGCGCGACGGTGGTGACGAACTCGGCGCTGTCGCCGGTCCACGCCGGGCGTCCGCCGATCGGATTGCCGGTGAACTCGGAGATCGTGACGCCGGCGTAACCGCCGGTGATGAAGCGGCCGCCCGCGGAGACGATGTCGGAGAACTCGCCGCCGTCGATCGAGATCTCGAGCACGCCGCCGTCGAAGCCGCGCTCGAGGTTGTAGCGGTGGCGGAACGTGACCGTCTGGTCGGCGGCCGCGGTGAACGCGGGCGAGTCGAGCGTGAGATCGCTGACCGTGCCGAGGTCCGGCGACGTGGCGGCATTCGGCGCGCTGTCGACGGTGACGGTCTGCGTGGTCCAGTCGTTCGCGCCGGTGCTGGTCGAGGTGACCCAGCCGGCGGGCAGTGCGGGCGCGAACACGCCGTCGAAGTCTTCACTCGGCGGGAACGTGCCGGTCTGACCCGACGACACGGTCAGGCTCGCGCTCGCCGCGTCCTGGCTGTTGCCGAGAGTGGTCTGCAGCGCGCCGAGCGCGATCGTGTTCGCGTAGAGGCCGGCGCTGGCGGCGATGACGTCGAGCTTGATCGTGCAGGTCGCGCCGGCGGGAATCTGCGCGCCGGCGGCGAGCGTGATCGTCGAGGTGCCCGCGAGCGCGGTGAGCGTGCCCGCGGCGCAGTCCGTCGTCGCATTCGGCGTCGGCGCGATGAGGACACCCGCAGGCAACGTGTCGACGAGTGCTGCGGAGAGCGTGGCGACGCCCGGCTGGGCCTGGTTGCCGAGCGTGATCGTGAGCGTGCTGGTGTTGCCCGCGGCGATCTCGCTCGGCGAGAACGCGAGTGCGAGGCCCGGCGGCGCGAGGCCGGCGGCGCGGAACGTGAGGTTGTCGATGAGTTCGCCGCCGTCGTCGGCGCCGTTGAACGCGATGTGGTCGATCGGCGTCGTGCTGACGATGCCGAGGAACACCGAGCTGTCGCGGCTGTCGCCGGCATCGAGCGTGACGCTGCCGAGTGAATTGCCGCCGGCGTCGAACGCTTCGACGTCGACGACGTAGGTGGCGGTGTTGATGCCGCCGTAGACGGTCGCGGCGGCCGCGTTCGCGGCGGGCGTGAACGTGGCGATCGTCGCGTCGGCGAATGACGATGCGCCGACCACGCGCGTGGACTGGAGGGGACCGAAGAAGCTCGGCGGTACGTCAACCAGGTCGCCGCCCGAGCTCGAGGTCAGCGCGAAGCCGGGCACGATCTGGCCAGGCAGGAAGCAGGTGTTGTTGGTCGTGCTCGAGAACGGTGCGCTGCAGGTGGTCGGGAACGGCCCGACCGGCTGGCCGTTGTCGAACGTCTCGACGGCGAGATGCGCCGGCACGCCGAGCGCGGCGGTGAACGCGGCGCGATCGCTGAAGAACTGCGCGCCGCCGTGCGGCTGCGTCAGCGCGGCGATGCCGTGCGGGCGCGCGGTTGCCGCGGAAGCGAACAGGCCGAGCGCGGCGAGCATCGTCGCGACGAGCGCGCGCGGCATGCGCACATTCGCGGATGCGCCGCGCCCTGTGAATGTCACGGCCGTGGCCGCGGTGTTCCGGTGTTTCATTGGCAGTAGCCCCAAGCAGGAACGGAAGAATCGCCCCCGCTTCACCACCCGTGCCGGCATGCGACGTCGCCGCCAATGGCGTGCGGTGTCGGATCGTCCGGGATCGGGCTCGCTGCGCCGTGTCGACGGCCAGCCTCGTCACGCCGTCGTGGCGTGGCGCCGGGGAACGCGGGATGCGGATTGCCCGGCGACGTCGAGGTTAGGCAGGCGGGCTTTGCACTGACAAGGGCAATGGGCGGCAACTTTGTGCCATTGACACAAGATTGCCGCAGAACGGTGCCAACGGTTGCCGGTCAGCCGCTGCGCGGGCGGTTCGAACGCTGCGCCGCGAGCCAGCCGAGCTGGCAGCGCGTGGTCGCGCCGAGTTCCTTCATGAGCTCGCGGATGCGCCGCGCGAGCGTGCGGTGCGACATGCCGAGTTCGACTTCGATCGCCTTGTCGTTGAGGCCGGAAGTGAGCAGCGACAGCAGCGATGCGCTCGTGCGGCGGCCGTTGCCGGCAGGCTCCGCGTTGCCGAGCGGGAACGGCGTCGCGTTGCGCCACAGCAGCTCGAACACTTCGCACAGCGCTTCGAGCAGCGAGGAGGACCGCACCAGCAGCACCGGGCCGTCCGGACGTTCGAGGTCGAGCGGGATGATCGCGAGCTTGCGGTCGGCGACGATGAGCTTGAACGGCAGCGACGCCGCGACCCGGCATTCCTCCCCGCGCGCGGTGTTGTCGCGCATGTGGTCGAGCCAGCCGGGCATGTTGAGCAGGTCGCTGTCGATGAGCGCGCGACAGCTCACGCCGCGATCGAGGCACTCGAACAGCAGGTGGTCGGGCTCGTTGATGTTGGTGATGAGCATCGGCGGGCGCGTGAGGCTCAGCATCTCGACCTTCGAGGTGCGGTGCATGAGCACGAACATCTGCGCGGTCGCCTCGGCGCTGAGGATCTCGACGAGGCGCTCGTCGGCGACGCGCCCGCGCCCGCGCGGAGCTGCGGTGGCCGCGAGCCTGACCGCGGCCGCGCGCGCCTTGCGCTGGCGCGCTTCCTCGTTGCGCTGGCTGTTCGCGATCAGCGCCTCGACCGCCATGTCCGGCGGTATCGCGAAATAACGCGGCGCGCGATCCGGCGACAGCGTGACCATGCCCTTGTCGACGAGCGCGCGCAGCGGTTCGACCAGCGCGCGGCTGGTGGTGCCGAGGCGCGCGGCGAGTTCGGCCTGCGGCACGCCTTCGCGGCGCAGCAGGGTCCGGTAGATCTCGTCCTCGAGTGCGGTCACGCCGAGGCACTGGAACGGGTGTGCCGCGTTCGCCGCAGCATTCGCGGGCTTGGCGGCGCGGGATCTGGACGGTTTCTTCACGGGGCGGCCCGGGCACTCGGAGAACGGCTAGCGTAGCGGACCCGGGCTCCGCCGCGAACGCCCGGTGGCGGCATCCAGACTGAATTATTCCTGCACCGCGGCGCGCCACGTTCAGCTGGCGCAGGCCGGGGCAGGACGATACTGGCGCTCATGTCGATCGCCGGTAGCCGCACGCATCGGCGTTCGCGAAACAACGGAGTCATGCCATGCCCCTCCCGCGCGCCAAGCTCGACGAAATGCTCGACGGCCTCGAAGCGGCGTTGCCGAAGATGCTGATCGACTACCCGGATGACGACCTGTTCTGGCCATACTTCTCCGGACACGCGGGGGTCATCGAAGGGAGCGCGTCGGCCGAAGACGACGCGCATGTGCGTGCGCGACTCGCCGGCATGCTGCAGCGGATCGGCAAGGTGCGACCGGAGGATTCAGGGCGCCGAGGAGCCGGCCATGGGTGAGCGCCGTTGTGCCAACCCGCTGTGCAGCTGCGAAGCTGTCCCCGGCCACGACTACTGCTGCGATGGATGCCAGGAGCAGGTGCTGCAGAACATCGCCTCGCCGTGCGCGTGCGGCCACATGTCCTGCGACGGCACGGTGAAGACGTCGCTTGCTGAGGGGTGAGCACGCGGTCTTCGAAACTGCACTCGGCGTGCGCCAGAGTCGTCGGGCTTGATTCAACAAGTAGTAGCCAGCGCGGGCGAGCTTGTGCGCGACGGCCTCGATGGTGACGACCTTGTGGCGCGTGCTGCATTTGCGTTCATGCCACCGCCGGATCCGCGGGCTGAAGCGTGGCGCGAAGTTGGCGGCGTCGATCCTGGCCCACGCCAGGTAGCGATTGCCGCATTTTCGATTGCCGTGGCCCGCGTGCCATCCGAGCAGTCGCCCGGTCAGAGATTCCCGACAGCGACCGTGGGATAAGGCATCCTGACCCCGCTATCGGAGGAAGTCCGCGTGCCCAAACATCGAATTGCGGGACTAGTGGTCCTAATCACAGCGCTGGCTTGCGGACAAGCTATGGCGTATCCGGAGAATGCGTTTCTGACGCCGGAACACCCGATGGCGGGCGATACCATCGTCTTTAACGCGCTCTCAGGGCCGTGCGACGTTCTGCAGCGTCCTTGCGAAACTCCGGTCGTCAGTGTCGCAGGCGGCAAAATAGCCGTACAACTTTCCGGCGACCACTACGAGGATCCGATTTTTTGCATCCTTGGATCGAGAATCGATCGAGTAGATATTGGAACCTTCCCGTCAGGCTCGTATACAGTCTCAGTGAGCTGGCGTTTTGCGACGTCGGGCGCGCCGACCATCATGCAATTGGGTGTGCTGCCTCTGACGATCGGCGGCGTGCCAGCTGCTGAGCCCGTGTCGTTGCCAGCATCCAATACCTCTAGCCTGTTGGCGCTCACGCTCATGTTGCTCGTCGTGGTGGCAACGAGACCTGGTGGTCGCGTTGTGGCGAAACGTAGGTAGGCACGACCACCGAGTCGAAGGTTGTACGGGCTCCAGTGCATCCGCATCCGCTCCGACGAGCGTGCGACAAGGCACCCTGACCCCGGTTTTGGACGCGCGGGCGGTCAGCCTTCGTCGTCGATGTCGTCGGTTTCGGGCGGCTCGCGGGTCTCGGCCTTGTCGATCTTGCGCTGCGCTTCCTGCGGTGTATCGGCGACCGACGGCAACGCGTCGGGCGTCGCCAGCAGCAAGGCCGGGTCGACGCGCTTGCCGAGCCAGCGCACGCCGAGGTGCAGGTGCGGTCCGGTCGCGCGACCGGTCGCGCCGATCTTGCCGAGCGTCTGTCCGCGCTTGACCACCTCGCCGTCCTTCACCGCGATCGACGACAGGTGGAAGTTCATGCTGAGCAGTCCGTCGCCGTGGTCGACGTAGACGGAATTGCCCGAGAAGAACTGGTCGGCGGCGAGCACGACGGTGCCATCGGCGACCGCCTTGACGGCATTGCCTTCCGGGACCGGGTAGTCGCGACCGCTGTGCAGGCTGCGGTGTTGCGGATCGAACACGCGCAAGCTGCCGAAGTCGTCTTCGCTCTTGGGCAGGCTCGCGGTCGGGGCGGCGAGCGGCAGCGAGAACGACGGCGCATCGAGCGTGCCGCCGAGGATCTTCGCCGTCGCGGCACGATCCGCTTTCGCACGCGCGAGGTCGTCGCTGGCGACATGCAGGAAGCGGTCGAGCGAATCCGGCAGCGTCATCTGCACTTCCGGGAAGTCGGTCTTCTCAACGCGCAGCGTGCCCTTGTGCAGCTTGCCGTCCTGGTCCCACAGGTTGATCGCATGCGCACCGGGCTTTGCGCGGATGTCGACCGGGTAGTAGCAGACCGCGTCGACGGCGGCATAGCGCTTGCCGTAGATGCCGCATTCCTTCGCCGCGATGCCGGTCCAGCGACCGACGCCGCCCTGCTGCACCGTGACGAGCGAAGCGGCGGATGCGGGGGTCGCGGCAACCCACGCGGCGAGAGCGATGCTGATGGCGGACGCGACGGTCGTGCGCATGGCGATTTCCCCGACGAAGCAAGTGATGCGAACGTTATTCGGCGCAATGCCAACGCGGGCGGAATGGCCGGTATCGCCGCATCGGCTGCGTTCAGGTGCGACCAGGCACTGCGTACGTCGAGCCGCGACCCGGACCAGTCGCACTATCGCAGGTGGAGCGCGCTTCTATTTCGCGAGGCCCTGACGTGCGGCAGGTGTGACGCGCCAGATGCGCCCGCCGACATCGTCGGCGACGAGCAGTCCGCCATGGCCATCGAACGCGACGCCGACCGGCCGCCCGCGCGCATTGCCCTCGGCATCGAGGAAATCGGTGAGCACGGGTTCGAGTGCGCCGGACGGCTTGCCATCGGCGAACGGCACGAACACGACCTGGTAACCCGAAGGCTGCGCGCGGTTCCACGAACCATGCTGGCCGACGAAGGCGCCATTCCGGTAGTGCGCGCCGAACGCGTCGTCAGTGCAGAACGCGAGGCCGAGCGATGCGGTGTGCGCGCCGAGCGCGTAGTCAGGCGCGATCGCGCTGGCGACGCGCGCGGCATCCCGCGGTTTCACGCGCTCGTCGACGTGCTGGCCCCAGTAACTGTACGGCCAGCCGTAGAACGCGCCTTCCTTCACCGACGTCATGTAGTCGGGCACGAGGTCGTCGCCGAGTTCGTCGCGCTCGTTGACCACGGTCCACAGCGCACCGCTGTCCGGCTGCAGCGCCATGCCGTTCGGATTGCGCAAGCCGGTCGCGAACGGCGTGAGCGTGCGCGCGGCGAGATCGATGCGCCAGATGCCGGCGCGGCCCGTTTCCGCCGCCATGCCGTTCTCGCCAATGTTGCTGTTCGAGCCGACCGTCGCATACAGCGACTTGCCGTCGGCACTCGCGAGGATGTTCTTGGTCCAGTGATGGTTGATCGTGCCGGCCGGCAGGTCGACGACGCGCTCGCCGTCGCCGGTCGCGGCCGTCGCGCCGGTCTTGTAGCCGTAGCGCACGACCGCGTCGGTGTCGGCGACATAAAACGCGTTGCCGATCAGCACCATGCCGAACGGCGAGTGCAGGCCGGAGAGGAATTCGTGGCGCGTTTCCGCGCTGCCGTCGTGGTCGGCGTCGCGCAGCAGGGTGATGCGATCGGCGCTGCCGGTGGTCGAGCCGGCCTTCTTCATCATCGTCTTCATGACCTTGCCCTTGATGCCCTTCGCATCGTCGGGCTTGTCGGACGGCGCATCCGTCTCGGCGACGAGCACGTCGCCATTCGGCAACACGTACAGCCAGCGTGGATGCGTGAGCCCCGCGGCGAACGCATGCACCGCGAAGCCGGGTGCAGCAGTCGGCTGTTGCCTGCCTTCCCAGCCGATCGCCTTGGCGACCTTCACGGTCGGCAGCAAGGCATGCTGTGGCTCGGGCAGTACCGGATTCGGGCCGATCGAAGTCGGCGGCGGCATCGTCGAGGTTGCGCCGCCCGCGCCAATGACGGCGGCGATGGCGAGTGCGAGGCGTGAGCAAGTCTGCATGGCTCAGAGCTCCGCGATGCGCCACGCGCGTCCGTGTGCTTCACCGTATCGACGCGCACGCTCGCGTTCGACGCGGTTGCGCTCGCGCTGCGTGGGCGCCTCGCGCTCGAATTCGCGGCGCAGCGCATGGTTGAGCGAAGCGAGCACACGCGGCGGCAGGTTCTCGATTTCGTCCGGTGAAACGGTGATGTCGTGCTTCATGGGATCCGGCTGGCACGTGGATGCGGGTGGTCGACGCAGACTGGGCGCTGGAAACTGAATCCATGCATCACGCACTCGCGCTCGTTCAGCGCGCAGTTCCATCCAAAAATCGTTCAGGTGCGATTCGTGCGCTTTGCGTTGCACTGGCGTCCCACCGCAGCAGCGGCGAGATGAAGAGGTGAGCCATGGGCATCGTCCGACTCCGGTTGACCGGTGAGGAAACCGCAGTGCAATCGACATTGACGGCGATCAGTGGCGTAGACGACGTCGACCGCATCGAGGAAGTCGCCGATCAGGGCGTGCACCTGCGCGACGACTCCAGTTCGGCGGGCCTCGGGGAAGATACCGCCGGCGACTTCCACGACATAGAAGTGCATGCGATGAGCACCCGTGCCGCGGCCGACGTGCGCGCATGTGCCGAGCGTGCGGCTCGCGCGCATGGCATCGCGCTCGAGTTCGTCGACCGGTTCTGACCGCACGCGTGGGGCGCCTGCGCTACGTCACGGATGCGGAACCCGGCCTCACGCGCGGGCGCAATGGGCGCGGCTTCGCCTACTTCGACGCACGCGGCCGGCAGGTGCGCAGCGCACGCGTGCTGCAGCGCATCCGCGCGTTGGCGATCCCGCCCGCGTACAGGGACGTCTGGATCTGCGTCAGTCCCGACGGCCACATCCAGGCGACGGGCCGCGATGCCCGCGGTCGCAAGCAATACCGCTACCACGCGGCGTGGCGCACGCAACGCGACCGCAGCAAGTTCGAACGCACGATCGCGTTCGGCGAACGCCTGCCGAGCCTGCGGCGGCGCATCCGTCGCGACCTGCACGAACGCGGGGTGACGCGGCAGCGCGTGCTCGCCGCGCTGCTGCGCCTGCTCGATCGCACGCGCATCCGCGTCGGCAACGAGGAATATGCGCGCAGCAACCACTCGTTCGGGCTCAGCACGCTGCGCACGCGCCATGTCAGCGTGCGGGGCGATGCGATCCGCTTCGCGTTCCGCGGCAAGTCGGGCCGCATGCACGAGGTCGAGGTGGAGGATCCGCGCGTCGCGCGCACCTTGCGCCGCTGCCGCGAGCTGCCGGGCCAGCTGCTGTTCCAGTACCTGGACGGGGGCGAGCCGCGCAAGCTGACGTCGTCGGACATCAACGACTACCTGCGCGACGCGATGGGTGAGGAGTTCACCGCCAAGGATTTCCGCACCTGGTCGGCGAGCGTGATCGTCGCGCGCGAGCTGTTCGACCCGGCGGCCGCGACGCCGCCGTCGCTGCGCGAAGCGATCCGCGTCGCCGCCGACGCGCTTGGCAACACGCCGGCCGTATGCCAGCGCTCCTACGTGCATCCGGACGTGCTCGAAGCCGCTGCCGAACCGCTCGCGAACCAGCGCATCCGTGCGCTGTTCGCGCGCACGACGCGCGCCCGCGACGGCCTCGACCGACATGAGCGCGCGCTGCTGCGTTACCTGCGCACCCGCACCTGATGCATGCTGCGTGCGCTCAGTGCAACGCCGCGCTCACCAGCACGGGCGGATCGCGGTAGCGCTCGGGGAACAGGCGCTTGAGGTTCTCCACCTTCGGCAGGTCGTTGATCGCGATGTACGGTTCGCCCGGATGCAGGGTCAGGTAGTTCTGGTGGTAGTCCTCGGCCGGGTAGAACGCCTTGCCGGTTTCGATCGTGGTGGCGATCGGACGGCTGTAGGCGCCGCTCTTGTCGAGTTGTTCGATGTACTTCGCGGCGACGTCCTGCTGCGCCGGCGTCATCGCGAAGATCGTCGAGCGGTATTGCGTGCCGCGGTCCGGACCCTGGCGGTTGAGCTGGGTCGGGTCGTGCGCGACCGAGAAATAGACCTGCAGCAATTGTCCGTAACTGACCTCGCGCGGGTCGAACGTGACCTGCACGGATTCCGCGTGGCCGGTGTCGCCTTCGCCGACCCGTTCGTAGTGCGCGTCGCCGCGTCCGCCGCCGGCGTAGCCGGACAGCGCCTTGCGCACGCCTTTCACGTGCTGGAACACGCCCTGCACGCCCCAGAAGCAGCCGCCGGCGAACACCGCGGTTTCCGAGCGCGCATCGTTCGCCGGTTCGTCGACCGCGGGCGGCGGGATCGCGACCGCGGGTTCGCTGGTATGCGCGAGACGCTGCACGCCGAGAACCGTGATCGTGCCGGCGACGAGCGAGAGCAGCGTCGTGCGCAGCACGCGCATGCGAAGCGGGGTTCGGGTAGTCATTGCGGTACTCCTGTGGTTTCCGGGTGTTTCCCGTGGGAGCGGCGGAAGCCGCGATGCTTTTGTTGCCGGCTGGAAGAGCATCGCGGCTTCCGCCGCTCCCACAAGGACCATTCAGCCGAAGGTGAAGGCATACGCATCGACCGGATCGAGGAACTCGATTTCGAGCGTGCGTTCGATCACCGCGCCCCTGGCGCGGAAAAGTTGATAGAGCTGCTGGTGCGAAACGCTGCCGCGACCTTCGGCATCGGTGTCGATGCCGTGGTCGTCGCCGGGTGCCTTGCCGTCGACACGCACGACGAAGCGCGCCGGCTTGCCGTCGGTGGCGGGGCCGAGCACGAGGTTGAGGTCACGCGCATGGAAGCGGAATGCGATGCGTCCGCCGGGCTTGCCGAGGCGCGCCTTCTCGTCCGCGATCGTCCAGTGGCCCGCGAGGCCCCATTCATTGAGCGACAGCGACGCCGGCATCGAGTACTCGTGCGCGGCATCGTGCACGGCACCGCCCGGCGAAGCGAAGTGCTCGGCGCGGTCGTAGCCGACGTAGGTCTCGGGCGACTGCACTTCGTCCGTCGTCGGCGCGAGCGCGACGCCACTGACATCCGGTTGCACATGGTCGGCAGTGAGTGGCGTGGCGGTCGGCATGCCGCCGTGCGCTTCCTCCAGCAGCTGCCGGATGAATGCTTCCGATTCCTCGTAGCCGCCCTCGCCGAAATGGTGGTGGCGGATGCGACCCTGTGCGTCGATGAAATAGTGCGCGGGCCAGTATTCGTTGTTGAAGCCGCGCCAGATCGAATAGTCGTTGTCGATCGCGACCGGGTAGTCGACCTTGAGGTCCTTGACCGCGCGGCGCACATTGTCGAGATCCTTCTCGAACGCGAACTCCGGCGCGTGCACGCCGATCACCACGAGGCCCTGGTCCTTGTATTTGTCGTACCACGCGCGCACGTAGGGCAGGGTGCGCAGGCAGTTCACGCAGGAATAGGTCCAGAAGTCGACCAGCACGACCTTGCCGCGCAGGCCGTCCGCGGTCAGCGGTGGCGAGTTCAGCCATGCGACTGCACCGTCGAGCGGGGGCAGCATGCCTTCCGACTTCACGCCGTCAGCGGCCATCTGCGGTTTCGCGGCCATCATCATCGCGCCATCGTTCGGCGCGGCGACGACCGATTCGGCCGACTCGTTGCGCGGCTTGCGCGCGCCGATCGCGTCGATGAGCTTCTGCTCGACGCCGTTGGTGCCCGCGCTCGACAGGCGCGTGAGCCAGCCGGTGTCGACGCCGAGCGCGACCGCGGCGACCGCGACGAGAACCGCGATGCCGAGCCCGCGGCGCACCCATTCGCCCGCACCGAGCGAGTTCTTCAAGGCGCCGAACACGCGGCCACCGATCAGCAGCGCGAGCGCAAGCGACGTCGCCGCACCCGCCGCGTAGGCGAGCAGCAGGCCGAACGTGCCGATGTTCGCGCCGTGCAATGCGGCACCGGTCAGCACGAGGCCGAGGATCGGTCCGGCGCACGGTGCCCACAGCAGGCCGGTGCCGATGCCGAGCACGATCGACGACAGCGTCGAAGGCGCGCCGTCATCCTGCGCGCTCGACGCCGACAGGCGCGCACCGAGCGCGACGAGCGGGTGCATGAGCCGATCGGCGAAACGCGGCAGCAGCAACGTGAGGCCGAACAGCGCGAGGATCAGCAACGCGGCGTAGCGTCCGTAGATGTTCGCGTGCACGGCCCACGCGCCGCCGACCGCGGCGAGCATCGCCACCAGCGCGAACGTGATCGCCATGCCGAGCAGCATCGGCAGGCCGGCGCGACGGAACGGCTGGTCGGCGCGCGCGAACACGAACGGCAGCACCGGGAGGATGCACGGGCTCAGGATCGTCAGAACGCCGCCGAGATACGCGAGGATCAGGAAGGTCATCGACGCGTCCGGCTCAGGCTTCGGGCTTGAACGCGAGCGCGACGCCGTTCATGCAATAGCGCAGTCCGGTCGGCTTGGGGCCGTCGTCGAACACGTGGCCGAGGTGGCCGCCGCAGCGGCGGCAATGCACTTCGGTGCGCACCATGCCGAGCGTCATGTCGCGCGATTCGCCGACCGCCTTCGCCAGCGGACGGTAGAAACTCGGCCAGCCGGTACCGCTGTCGAACTTCGTCGCCGACGAGAACAGCGCGTTGTCGCAGCCGGCGCAATGGAACGTGCCCTTGCGATGCTCGTGGTCGAGCGGACTGCTGAATGCGCGTTCGGTCGCCTCCTGGCGCAACACCGCGTAGGCCTCGGCGGAAAGCAGTGCTCTCCACTCCTCGTCGGTGTGGGTGACTTCGAAATGCTCGTCCTGCGAAGCATGCGCGGGACGCACGAAGCGGCGCAGGCCGAACGCCAACGTGCCGGCGACGGCGGCGCCACCGGCGAGCAACAGCAGGCGGCGACTCGGATCATGGGGGCGGTGCGAGGTCATCGGAGACTCCTGGGAAGCGCGGGCCGCGTCCGTCGGACATGGGGACCGGCGATGCAGGCGATTCCTTGCGCCGGGCGGGTGCACGCGCGGTTCCTGCATCCTGCCACGCGCGGACGCGTGCAGGTGTCGCCGGAAGTGCGCGCTGGGACGCCCTGGACCGTGCGGCGTGCGCCGCATGGCGGGAATTTCCAGGTTTCCTCGTGAAACTCCAATGAAAGGGGGCGGCACGAGCACGGGACGGCACCATGATGCAACGGGAGCGGCAGCGGGACGCGGTGGAAACGACGGGTTTCCGCTTCGGTGAATTCAGGCTCGACCTTGCGCGCGAGGAACTGGCGGGTCCGGACGGGGCGTGCGTGCTGCGGCGAAAGGTGTTCGATACCCTGCGCGTGCTGCTCGAGGCGGCGCCGGCGGTCGTCACGCTGGATGAACTGCTCGAACGCGTCTGGGGCCACCATGCGCTGTCGGCGAGCGCAATACCGAACGTGATCGCCGAGCTGCGCCGCGTGCTGCTCGACGATCCGGCGTCGCCACGCTACGTCGAGACGCGACATCGCCGTGGCTATCGCATGCGCGCTGTCGTCGAGCGGGACGCGCCGGTCGTCGGCACGGACCTGATCGCCACGCTCGACGAAGCGTGCATGCGTGTTGCGGGGTTGTCGACGCGGCAGCGGCTGGAACGCCTGCAGCATGTCGCGTCCGAGCGCGGCCTCGCGTTCCTCGCGTTGCAGGCGCAGCTCGCGCTGCAGGCGCACGCGGGATCGGACGTGATGCCGTTCGAGGAAGAGACCTGCGCAAGCGCCCTCACGACATCGGTGCGCCTGCGATGACGAGGCGTCGCTGCAGGCTCGCGAGTTCATCGCGCGACGCATCCCATTCCGGTCGCGCCGGCAGCAGGTCGCGTGCGCGTTCGGCCTCCGCGCGCGCGGTGAACGCATCGCCGCGTTCGAGTGCGGCGAAACCGTTTTCGATCGCGAGGCCGGCGCGGGTCGGATGTCGTTCGGGCATTGATCGCCAGATGTCGGCGGCCTCGCGCAACGCGAGCTGCGACTCGCCGAAACGATCGAGCTTGCGCAGGACGCGCGCCGCGCCGAGGTAAAGGTCGCCACCGTCGTAACCGAGCTTGGCGCCGAACAGGTCCGGCTGGAGTCCGCGGCGGAACGCGGCGAGCGCGGCGTCGAGGTCGCCGAGCGCCTCGTTCGCGCGCCCGAGCAATTCGTATTGCGAGGCGAGCGCGGTGCGGCCGATCGCACCGCTGGCTTCGTTGATCGCGATCGCCTGTTCGGCGATGGCCCCGGCCGCGCGCGCGTCGCCGATCTGCAGGCGATAGCTGCCGACGAGGTAGAGGTGGCGCGCGTACTCGGTGTGCTGGTCGCCCCACAGGCGCAGGCGGATCGCGCCGTCGGTCGCCATCAGGCGTTCCGCTTCGAAATAGTCGCCGCGCCCGACCAGCAGGCCGGCGAGACCCATCGAGGCGAGGCTCGTGTCCGGATGATCGACGCCGAGCTGGCGCCTGAGGATTTCGTAGCCTTCGCGCTTGAGCGCGAGCGCCTCGTCGTCCTCGCCGGCTTCGGCAAGGCGACCGGACAGGTCGTGCATGACGCGCGCGGTGGCGACGTTGTCGCGGCCAAGCCGTTCGGTCGCACTGGCGAGTGCGGCGCGATTCTCGGCGATGGCCTGGTCGAGTCGGCCATCCTGGTTGAGGCGGATCGCCTTCAATCGCCAGGCGTGGATCCGTCGCTCGGCCTTTTCCGGGATGCCTTCGTACAGCCGCATCGCCTCGTCGATCAGCGCGAGCGCGCGCGCGCGATCACTGCGGTCGGACAATTGCGCGGCAAGGCCGTATGCGGCCTCCGCGAGCAGGCCGCTGTCGGCGTGCGGATCCCCGTGCAACAGCGCGTACGCCTGTTCGTACAGCGAGCGGCTGCGTTCGCGCTCGCGCCGTTGCGAATACACCTGGCCGAACAGGTACAGCAGCTGCGCTCGCACGGCGGGCGGATCGTTCGCGCGCCCGCGCAATTGCTCCACGCCGTAGGCGAGCGCTTCGGCGACGGTCTTCTCTTCGCCGCGATGCTTCTGCGGCGTCGCCCACGCGAGCAGGCCGTACAGGAAATCCAGCGCGGACTGCGCGCGTTGCGCCTGCGTCGTCGCGCGCGCCGCCTGTTGCCGGGCGACATCGCGCTCGATCGCGATGCGCCAGCCCGAGGCGCCGAGCAGTGCGAGTGCGAGCACCGCGCCGGATATCGAGAACGGATGGCGCCGCGCGATGCAGCCGGCGCGATACAGCACGCCGCCGTTGCGCGCGGCGACAGGGCGATGCTCGAGCAGGCGCCGCAGGTCGTCGGCGAGCGCGGCGACGCTCGGATAGCGCTGCGCGGTGTCGACTGCGGTCGCGCGCTGCACGATCGCGGCGAGTTCGCGCGGCAGGTGGGCCAGTTGCCGCGCGTCGAGTGCGGCCGGTGCAGCGCCGCGATCGCCGTGCAATGCGGTCGCATGCGCGCCGTTCGGCACCGCCGGCAGGACGCCGAGCAACGTCGCCAGCAGCAGTCCGCTCTGGTAGACGTCGGAACTGACCGTGACCGGTTCGCCGCGCCACTGCTCCGGGCTGGCGTAGCGCGGTGTCAACGCGAAGTTGCCGAGCAGGTCGTCCTGGTCGGCCAGCCGCGCGATGCCGAAGTCGAGCAGCTTGATGCGGCCCGCAGCGTCGACGAGCACGTTGGACGGCTTGATGTCGCGATGCACGAGCAGTTGCGCATGCGCGAACGCGAGCGCCTCGCACAGCGCGATCACGAGGCGCAGGCGCTCGTTGCGCGACGCCTTGCGCGATTCGCACCAGGCGTCGATCGGCTCGCCGTCGACGAGTTCCATCGCAAACCACAGCATCGCATCAACCGTGCGGCCACCGTCGATCAGACGCGCGATGCCGGGGTGCTCGAGACGCGCGAGCGTCTGGCGCTCGCGCCGGAACAATGCCTCGGCGGCGGTGCGGTCGCCTGCGACGGCCATCCATTTCAGGGCGACGCGTTGCTCGAACTCTCCGTCGGCGCGTTCGGCGAGGTAAACCACCGCCATGCCGCCGCGCGACAACTCGCGCACGATGCGGAACGCGCCCACCACGTCGCCGGGCTCGAGTGCGCGCCGCAACGCGAGGTCCGGCAAGGCGTTGCGCGCGAGTGGCCCGAGCAGTGCTCCGCCGGTGCGCAGCCGGTCACGGTCGATGTTCACGCGCCGGCCTGCTGCGCGAGCCAGTCACGCGCGCGCGCCCACTCGCGCTGCACCGTGCGCACGGAAAGCGACAGCGCGGCCGCGGTTTCCTCGTCGCCGAGGCCGCCGAAGAAACGGCAAGCAACGACTTCGGCCTGCTGCGGATGCTCGCGCTCGAGCTTGCGCAGCAGGTCGTCGATCGCGATCAGTTCCTCGGCGTCGCGTGTCTCGGCGGCGTCGGTTTCATCGATGTCGATGCGTTCGGCGCCACCACCGCGCTTTTCGGTGAGGCGTGCGCGGGCCATCTCGATCAGCAGGTGGCGCATCGCCTGCGCGGCGATCGCGAGGAAGTGCTCGCCGTCCTTCGCGCGCGACGCGTTGCGGATCAGGCGCAGGTAGCACTCGTGCACGAGGCCGGTGGTGTCGAGGGTCGCGCCGGCCAGGCCTCGCCGCGTCTGGCGGGCGAGGCGCTGCAGTTCCGCGTACGCCGACGCGAACACGCGGTTGTAGGCGTTGCCGTCACCCGCGCGCGCGAGCGCGAGGAGGTCGGTCAGTGATGTGTCGTCGCGAGCGTCCACCTGCACCGTGCCGCCGGCACGCAAGGAGTGCCGATGCGGCCGATTATGGCGCGCGCCGGCACCCGTGGCGGAACTCTCATCGAAATCTCATGGTTTCGTGCCGGCAATGCGAAGACTCGGCGGGGCGGAGCGCGGAAGCTGGCCGTCCATATCCGGGAGCTCCGCCATGGCTGCATCGATCCATCGAGTACGTGCGACAGCCGGCACCGCGCTGTTTGAATCCGCGGCCGCGCCGCTCGGCGACTACGCGTCGATTGCGATCGGCACGAACTGCATGGCGACCATTGGTTGCCACGACGCGCCCACGGGTTCACCCAAGGTCGTGCAATGCCGTGCGCGGTCCCGCGACGGCGTGTTGCGTGACGAATTCGAATGAGGACATGACAATGAAGAAACTGCGTTTCATCTGCGGGCTGGCGATGTATGCGGCGATGACGGCCGCGCATGCCGGCAACGAACCCGGCGCCGTATTGCTCGAAGCCAATTTCAACGACGAGCCAATCGATCAGCAGATCGGTACCGGCGGGCCTGAGCTCGGCGAGCCGATCTCGATCGTCCCGGGGCTGTCCGCGATCGTGCGCGCCGGTCCGATGTCCACGCCATCGCTCGAATTCAGCGAAGCGGCGGGCGGAAACGCGCTTTCCGCGCGTTTTGAATTCATCGGTGGCGAGGAGGTCATCCACGGCGATCTGAACATCCACATGCGCATCAAGGCCGCGCAATTCGACATGTTCGACGTCAACGTGCGCGAACCCGGCACGGCCGCGCAGAAGTTCACCAAGATCATCTTCGCCGGCTCCGGCGACATCTCGCTATCGGACGAGAACGGCTCGCTCTTCGCCGTCGGATCGTATTCCGTCAACGTCGTGCATGAACTCGCGATCCTGTTCCACATGGACGAGGGTACCTACGACGTCAAGCTCGACGGCGTGTCGCTCGTCAGCGCGCGCGCACACGGCGTTACCGAGCGCGGCATCGGCTCGGTCCTCCTGGGGACGGACTCCTCGACTACGCCAGGCGCACTCTTCTACGTGGATCGCCTGCGCGTCACGCGCGGCGACGGCATCTTCCGCAACGGCTTCGATTGACGCAGCGCCGGAGGCATCGATATGCGACCCGCAACAGCCTTGGCAATCCTGCTTGCGCCTGCGATCTTCATGTCGGCGCCCGCGGCGACAATCACGCGACTGGACGCCGCCGCCACGCAGGACCTGCACACCAACACGTCCATCGCGATCGGCAGCGACGGCATGCCGCGCGTCGCCTGGGGCAATGCGGCCGACGGTTCGTTCCGGTTCGCGACCTGCACCGCGCTGGACTGCAGCGACTTCACTTTCGGGACCGTCGCCGGCGCGGTCGGGACGAGCGCATCGATGGTGCTCGATGCGGGCGACGGCATGCTGCTCGCCTACTACGACACCGCGGCCGGTGCGCTTGCGTTCGACGACGGCAGCGTGCGCGCCATCGACGACCCCACCGACGACGTCGGCCTGTACGCATCGCTCGTGCTCGATGGCGCGGGGCATCCGGTGGTCGCTTACGACGACCTCAGCAACGCGTCGCTGCGCCTGGCCGCGTGCGTGGACGCCGCCTGCACGAGCGTGTCGATCGTCACCGTCGATGACGATCCGCTCACCATCATCGGCGAGCATGTCGACGTCGCGATCGGCATGGACGGCCTGCCGGTCCTGGCGTATGCGGTGATGCCCGGCGGAGCGTTGCGCGTCGCCAAGTGCACGGACGCCACCTGCGCGAGTCGCACGACGCAGGACCTCGACCAGCCCTCGGTCGGGCAATTCGCCTCGATCGCGATCGGCGCCGACGGCAATCCGGTCATCAGCTACTACGACTTCCACCAGCAGGGCGCGCTCAAGGTCGCCAAGTGCACCGACGCGGCGTGCGCGCAGCCTGCGATCGTGTCCTTGCTGGACGATCGCGGGCGCCAGGCCGGCGTGTTCAACGCAATCGCGATCCGACCCGACGGCAACCCGGTGATCAGCTATCGCCGCTGCTTCGCCGACGCCGTCGACTGCGTGCTCGCCGTCGCCGAATGCCGCACACCGGACTGCGCCGGAGCGGTCGACCTGCTCACCGTCGACCATCGCCACGACGAGATCGTCGGCGACAGCAGCGATATCGCCATCGGCTCGGATGGCGCCGCGGTGATCAGCTACTACGACGAAACCACGAGCAGCGTGCACTTCGCCAAGTGCAGCGTGCAGACCTGCGCCGCGACCGGAGACGGCGTGTTCATCAGTGGCTTCGAGGGCTGATCGGCGCGGAGCACCCGTGGAGGAACGACAGGTGCGTCATGGTCCCGCCTTCGCGCGCACCCGCCACACTGTCCCGCCCTCGTCCTCGGAGACGAGCAGCGAGCCGTCGCGCGCGACCGCGACACCGGTGGGGCGGCCCCACGCATGCGCGTCGTCGACGACGAAGCCGGTCATGAAGTCGACATATTCACCCGTGGGAGTGCCATCCTTGAAGCGCAACCGCACGACCTTGTAGCCGGTGCGCGGCGTGCGGTTCCATGAGCCGTGCAGGGTCACGAACGCGTCGCCGCGATAGTCGGGCGGGAACATCGCGCCGTCGTAGAACGCGATGCCGAGCGGCGCGGAATGCGGCTGGATCAGAACGTCCGGCGTGATGGCTTCGGCGCGCAGCGCATCGTCGCGCTCGCCGGCGCGGCGCGGGTCGATGTGTCCGCCGATGTAGAACCACGGCCAGCCGTAGAAGCCGTGCTCGCGCACGCGAGTCGCGTACTCGAACGGCAGGTCGTTGCCGAGGCCGTCGCGCTCGTTGACGACGCACCATGGCAGCTTCGTCGCGGGCTGCATCGCCATGCCGGCGCAATTGCGCAGGCCGATCGCATACAGGCGCGGCGACGATCCGTCGGCGGCGATGCTCCAGACGGACGCGCGACGTTCCTCGCTGCCCCAGGCGGCACCGCGCGCATGCGTGCGTTCGAACGTCGCGATGTCTTCGGCGGACTTCTTCGGCAGTCCGTCGGCGATGTTCGACGCGGAGCCCACCGCGACCAGCAGTTGCTGCGCATTCGGCGCGACGAGGTCGCGCGTCGAGTGCCCGCCGCCGGGAATGTCCTTCAGCACGACTGTGCCGGCCGCGCTGGCCTGCGTGTCGCCGCTGCGATACGGAAAACGCAGGACGCGCGTCGGCTGGGCGACGTAGAGTGCGGTCGGCTCCGGCCCCGGCGGAAAGAAGGCGATGCCGTAGACGTCTGCGAGCCCCTTCGCGAAGACGATCGGTTCGGCCGGGAGTTTGCCGTCCGCGCCCGGCCTGAAGACGAGCACGCGACCGCCGCCGGTTTCCGCGAGGAACACGTCGCCGTTCGGAGCGATGCGCAGCACGCGCGGTCCGTCGAGTCCTTGGGCGACGAGTTCGACCTCGAATCCCGACGGCACGCTGGGCATGCGCGCGCCGCGCGCTGCGTGCTGCGCCGGACTCGCGCTGACGGTCGAGCGCACGCTCGCCGGATCGGGAAGGTCACGTGCATGGAATTGGCGGCGAACGCCTGGTGCGTCGTCGCTCCAGTTGCCGAACGCGGACTTGCCTGTGCGCAGCGACGCATCGCCGGCCGCGCTGGCCATGCCGTGGACCAGAAAACCCAGGAGTACCAGGACGACGGTCCGCATGATCGACCTCGCAGATAAGGACGTTGGGCAGGCGCGGGCACAGTCTGCCATGCGGTTGTCGCCAGGCATAAGTGCCGTTGGCGTTCACGGATGTGAGGCAATGACGATTGCGGACATTCAGGGACCGCTCGCCACAGCCCATTTCGACGGCGACGGCTGCCGACGTGATTCGGCGTAGAGGCGCCGACGGTGCCGTCGATGCGACCAACGCAACGCATCTCCCGCGTCCGCGTCCAGTTGCGCGGCTTAACCGCAGCCGTGCAGATCCGGAGACGTTCACAACCGATACACCCGCAAACCGCCACCGTGCAATCTACTCGCGATATCCCGTCGCAGCAGAAGGAAGACTGCAATGAACAAGACATCAGTTGCGTTGCTCGCGGCATGCGTGCTCTCGAGCGCCGGCTTCGTTTCCGCAAGCGAGCGGACGGTGCCCGCCGACTCGGCGACGCCGGCCGACAATACCGCCGTGAACAAGCGTGACCAGGACCACGACACGACCACGCCGATGGACCAGCCGAACAACAAGGTCGACATCGACGTCGCTGCGAACGTCCGCAGCGCGATCATGGACGACAAGTCGCTGTCCATGAAGGCCCACAACGTGAAGCTCGTCGCCAGCGGCGGCGTGGTCGTGTTGCGGGGTCCCGTCGCGAGCGCCGACGAGAAAGCGCGCGTCGCGAAGATCGTCGGTGCGGTGGCGGGTGTGAACCGGGTCGACAACCAGCTCGATATTGCCAATTAACTTTCCCCCAAGGAGAACACCATGAAGGCTTCCGTTTATTGCATTGCGAACACCACGCCCCAGGCCGAGAACATCGTCGACGCGCTCAAGGGCGCGGGCTTCACGAACGATTCGATTTCCGCGCTGATGCCCGACAAGCGCTCGACCAAGGATTTCGCCCACCAGAACAGCACCAAGGCGCCGGAAGGGGCGACCACCGGTGGCGTGGCCGGCCTTGGCGTCGGCGCTGCGCTCGGCTGGCTGGCCGGCATCGGCGCGTTGGCGATCCCGGGCGTGGGTCCGTTCATCGCTGCGGGCCCGATCATGGCCGCGCTCGGTGGTGCCGCCATCGGAACGGCGGCCGGCGGCGTGGTCGGTGGGCTCATCGGCATGGGCATCCCGGAATTCGAAGCCAAGCGCTACGACGCGAAGATCCGCGAAGGCAACATCCTGATCTCGGTACACACCGAGGATTCGAATCAGCGGGACGTCGCCAAGGACATCTTCAAGCGCTTCAATGCCAGCGACATCTCGACGGGTTCCGAGGCGAGCGTGAAGTCCGCCGCCTGACCCAATGCACCAATGCGACAACGCCGGCCTCAGGGCCGGCGTTTGTCGTTCGCGTAGGCGACGTATCGCCCCTTGCAATGACGCATCAAGGGTTGGGTATCGCGCGCACTCGCCACAGCGTGCCGCCCTCGTCCTCCGACACCAGCAGCGAGCCGTCGCGTGCGACGGCGATGCCGGTCGGGCGTCCCCAGACGTGCGCGTCGTCGACAACGAAACCGGTCATGAAGTCGCTGTATTCGTCGGCCGGCTTGCCGTTCGCTAAATGCAACTGCACGACCTTGTATCCGGTGCGCGGCGTGCGATTCCACGAGCCGTGCAGGGTCACGAAGGCATCACCGCGATAGTCGGACGGGAACATCGTGCCGTCGTAGAACGCGATGCCTAGCGGTGCGGAATGCGGCTGGATCAGCACGTCGGGCGTGATGACGTCGGCGCGCAGCGCGTCGTCCCGCTCGCCGGCGCGGCGCGGATCGACATAGCCGCCGATGTAGAACCACGGCCAGCCGTAGAAACCATGTTCGCGCACGCGCGTCGCATACTCGAACGGCAGGTCGTTGCCGAGCCCGTCGCGCTCGTTGACGACACACCATGGCATCTTCGTCGCCGGCTGCACCGCCATGCCGGCGCAATTGCGCAGGCCTGTCGCGTACAGGCGGGCGTTCGTGCCGTCAGGTGCGATGCTCCACACGGCGGCGCGACGGTCTTCCGTGCCCCACGCCGCGCCGCGCGCGGACGCGTGTTCGAACGCGGCGATGTCGGCGGCGGACTTCTTCGGCATGCCGTCGGCGATGTTGGATGCGGAGCCGACCGCGACCAGCAACTGCTGCGCATTCGGTGCGGCGAGGTCGCGCGTGGAATGACCGCCGCCTGGAATATCCTTGAGCACGACCGTCGCGGGCGCGCCCGCCTGCGTGTCGCCGCTCCGATAAGCGAAGCGCATGACGCTCGTCGTCTGCGAGGCATAGAGCGCGGTCGGTTCCGGGCCCGGCGGAAAGAACGTCATGCCATAGACATCGGAGAGACCTTTCGCGAACACCTTCGGCTCGGAAGGCAGCTTGCCGTCCGTGTCCGGCCTGAAAACCAGGATCCGTCCGCCACCGGTCTCGGCGAGGAACAGGTCGCCATTCGGCGCGACGCGCAGTACGCGCGGGCCGTGCAGCCCCTTCGCGACGAGTTCGACGGCGAATCCCGGGGGCACGCTCGGCACGCGTTCGCCGCGGTCGGCATGCAACGCGGGACTCGCGCCGACGGTCGAGCGTTCGCTCGCCGGATCGGGCAGGTCGCCGGCGCGGAATTGCCGGCGCACACCCGGCGCATCGTCGTGCCAGCTTCCGAACGCGGACTTGCCCGTGCGCAGGGCCGTGTCATCGGCCGCGCACACCGTGCTGGCGGCCTTCGGCTATCGCTCGAATCCGGTCCAGAATATCCAGTCGACGTCGATCGACGTTTCGAACGCGCCGAGGTCGCGTGGGTTGTCGCCGTTCCCGACACCAGGTAGATCGACGTTGCGCGGCGCTCCCTCGAAATCCGAACTGCCGGCAGCCGGGGCGTAATCGGTACCGGGCGATTCGACGGCGAGGCGGCCGACCTCGTCGCGGAAGATCGCGCGGCCGAGCGGAATGTCGTCCTCGGCGGACGCGCCGTCGCGATTGGGTGCCAGCACGCGCTGGAAATGCGTCGTCGATCCGTCACCTTCGACGATCAGCAATCGCTGCGGCTGGTCAATGATGCTGTCGGTCGTCTGCAGCAGCAACGGGTCGATGCTGACAAAGCTGACGCCGAAGAATCCGCCGTTGGCCATCACGGTCGTCCGGTCGATCTGCACGCTGCCCCCATTGAGGGATTCGAAGACGTTGTCGCGCAGCGTATTGCCCGTGACGATGGACTGGCGCAAGGTGATCGAAGAATCCGCGACCCCTGTGCCGAGGTTGGTCGAAAGGATCGCCGACGCGTTGTTGCCGGAGATCCACATGCCGTCCAGCGCGATGCGCGCGCCGCCGATGGCCGCGATCAGCGGAAGGGCGCCATTGGCGGATTCGTTGTCGAACATGCCGCACCCGTGACCGGGTGATGGTTGCAATCTGCACATGCCCGGATCGATCGCCAGGGTGGCTCCGATGCCTTCGACAAGGATCGGCCTGCCTGCGTTCCCGCGCAGGATCACGTCTCCGACGATTGCATGGTAGGCGTCGCCGGCCGAAGGCGCGCGCACGTAAACCGCGCCACCTTCGTTGTGCGAAATTTCCATCGGCGCGGCGCTTTCGATCGAGTCGACGTACACATTGCGTACCCCGGAAAACGAGGCCGTCGATTCCATCCACAGACCGTACCCGTGGTTTCCCCACAGCGTGGGGCCGCTGCCCTTGATGCGGGCTTCCGATGGCGAATGCATCTCCACGCCGTGGCCGCCGTTGTCCCATACGCGAACGGACGTGCTCTGGATCTCCAGCACGCCCTTGTCGTGTGCCCTGATGCCGGCGCCGCCGTTGCGCGCCACTTCCACGCTGCCGCGAAGGTCCAGGCGTGGCTTGACGGTGGCGTCCGCGCCACCCGAATAGTGCAGGCGGATTCCATCGGACTGGTTGTCGACGACATGGATGTCGTCGGCGAGGTGCATCTTGATGGGTCCGTCGAGTTCGATGCCGTTCGAGCCGCCGGAAAACACCAGGCCCGTCACCGAAACATCGGCGGTGTCGCCACCCAGGCGGAGAACGGGAGCGCCGGTCGAGGCGCCGCGAATGCGCGTGAAGCTCCCGGAGGGTACCGGGTCGGTGCAACTCCGGTAACCGCCGTGGATCTCCAGCTGCAGTCCGGGCTTGAGGTCGCCGACATGCACGTTCTCGCGGTATTCCCCTGCGGGCGCGTCGTCGGTGACGATGATGACGTTGTAGCCGTCCAGTTCGTTGGCCCACTTGATGGCGCTTTCGAGCGTGTACTTGGTGCAGACGCCCGGCGTCTTGCCGACCAGGATCGTGCCTGCTTCCGCCTCGATGGCGAACAGTGAGGCCGCTGCAAGGCACGCGAGCGAGAACTGGCAGAGCAGCAGGCGGATGCAGCGAGAAGTCGTTCGAGTGGTCACATCGTATTCCTGGGTCGTCGAGCGCCGACGCCGGCAGGGCGTCGTGCGAGTCATCGGTGCAGGGATGAACGACGGACCGTGAGGGAGAGCGCCAACGGACAGAATGCATGGCGCGCGCAAAAG
The DNA here is from genome assembly GCF_044227025.1 of Dokdonella sp. Taxonomy (GTDB): domain Bacteria; phylum Pseudomonadota; class Gammaproteobacteria; order Xanthomonadales; family Rhodanobacteraceae; genus Dokdonella_A. The sequence continues at coordinate 32,006 of NZ_JBGAFX010000003.1, forward strand.
GAATCCGACGTTTGCGCAATTGCGGACGTTGCAGACGTGCTGCAGGCGCCGCGCCACCAGACGGAGTTCCCATGCGAAACAGTTTCGAATCCCGTGGCAGCGGTCGCCGCTGCTGCGTTCGTGCATTCATGCCGGCAGCGGCGCTGGTCGTCGCTTCGGCGTTCGCCATGCCGGCGCACGCGATGATCTACACCGTCGGCAAGAGCGGCCTTTCGAACAACTGCAGTTTCCCGACCGTGCAGCAGGCGCTCACGGCCGCTGCGCGCAACCCGGGCGCGGACGAAATCTGGGTCACGCGCGACGTCAATGGCGGCTACTACCAGAACCAGGCGCTGGTATCGCCCGCACAGGACGTGAAGATCGTCGGCGGGTTCGACGATTGCTGGGACGCTTGGCCGAGCGGCATGACCGAGCTGCACGGCAACGGCGGCGCGGCGGCTCCCGTGCTGACCATCAATGGCGGCATCGTGACGATCGAGAAGTTGCGCTTCACGCGAGGCGACGCGACCTCCAGCGCGACGGCGGCCGGTGGCGGCATCCGTTTCGCCGGCAACGGTACGCTGAACATCACCGACTCGCTGATCGACCGCAACACCGCGGGCATGGGTGGCGGCATCGCGTTGCTCGCGCAAAGCGGAAGCATCGGCCTCAACATCGCGACGACGAGGATCGCCGAGAACCAGGCGAATTCCGTGGGTGGCGGCATCGTCCTCATGTCGAGCGCCGGCACGGCCGCGTTCACGGCGTGGGACAACGTCGAGATCTCGGCCAACTTCGCGGTCGAGGGAGGCGGCGGCATCGCGATGAATCCGCAGTCGATGCTCACGATGAACGGGCGCAACCTCAAGGTCGCCTCGAATCGGACCGCAGGTGACGGCGGCGCGCTGCTCGCTGTTTCGCCCGTCACGATTCACCTGTCGCCGCGTCCGGATGTGTTCGCGGATGCGTCGTTCGCCTACAACGAGGCGCGCAACGGCGGCGTACTTGCACTCACGGACCACGCGCGCCTGGGTTCGTCGCGCGGTCGCGCCGTCGTCACGATGACGTCGGAGGATGCCGCGCATCCGTACTGGATGGCATCCAACCACGCGCGCGGCCGCGGTGCCGTCGTCTACGTAAGCAGGCCACAGGCGCCGCAGAACGGCGACGACGTTTCGGGCGTGTGCACCTGGAACGCCTCCTACTTCGACAACCATGCCGACGTCAGCGGGTCGATCGTGGCGCTGGACGGCGCCGGTGCCGTCTACCGCAACGATGCGTCCTGCGCGCTCGTGCAGTCCACCTGCTCAGAGGGCCAGTTTTGCAACGACGTCGATGGCAACTACGCGCTTCCCGGCGGCCTGTGGGGCGACGAGAGTGCGATGTACGAGGCGCGCAATGGCGCCAGGATAACACTGGACAAGCTGCGGATGCGTTCGAACTGGGCCAAGAGCCTGTTTCGCGTCGGCCAGGACGACGGTTTTCCCAGCGCCTCGCTGTCCGCCTCGCAGGCGTTGATCGTCGAGAACACCGTCGCGTCGGTTCTCGAGCAACGCCAGGGTTCCTACTTCGAGCTCACTTCCGCCACGATCGCGCACAATGACGTCTCCTCGCGCATCTTCAGCAACGCGACATACAACTTCTTCCTGCGCGACTCGATCGTCGACCAGCCGCAGGTCTACCTGTTCTGGATCGATCCATTGCAGTTCGGCGGTGCGCCGGTTTCTTCGGTGCTGTATTCGGGCATCTACTTCGGGACGGGCGATTCGCTCGTGTTCGGACGCCCCGAATTCTCGACCGACTTCACCTATCGCCTGATGCCCGGATCGGCCGGCGTCGATTTCACGACGTACTCCGGTGGCACCGATGTGTACGGGCGCGGACGCTCAGTGGACATCCTCGCGCAGCCGGATCGCTACGGCCCGCGGTCGGCGCATGTGCGCCGACCGACACCGTTCGGGTTCCTCATGCGCGCCGCTCGGTCTGCGCGGTGCCGTCGCGCCCATGGCGAAATGCCGTCGGCGTGCAGCCGTAGCGCGTACGGAAGGCCGTCGAGAAATGACTGTGCGAGTTGAAGCCGAGCTCGAGCGCGAGCGAAGCGAGGTCGCCGTCGGCGTCCGCGGCCAGCAAGCGCAGCGCATCCTGCAGGCGCAGGTCCGTGACGTAGCGCCAGACCGGCGTCCCGATCTCGCGCGCGAAGATCGCGCTGAAGCGCGAAGCGGAAAGCCCCGCCTCGCGCGCGATCCGCCGCAACGACAACGACTCGCGGAAATGACTGGCCACGAACGCCATGCCGCGGCGAAGCGCGACCGATTCCGCCACCGACGGCGCATGCCGGCACCCGTCGCGATCGAGCGCGGCGGCGAGGAATGCACGCATCAATCCGAGCGCGAATTCCTCGCGCGCGAGCGCATCGCTCGCGCCGAGCAGCCGCGCATGCGCGATCGCGACGGTGTCGGAGCGGATCGTGGCCGGTCGTGCGAGCAGGCGCTGCAGCGTACCGCCGTGCGACCCATCGATTTCGGCGAGCACCTGGTCGATTGTTTCCGGCTTGGCGAACACCAGCGTCGCCGATTGGGCGCGGCCGATGTTTTCCGACAGGCGATAGGCCGAACCGCACGGCCAGAGGCTCTGTTGCAGCGGTTCGACGACATGCGCTCGACGACCGATCGTGCGCACGTGCGCACCGCGCGTCTGCAAGTTGAATTCGACGAAGCGGGGCACTTCTTCCTCGCCGCCCGCGGAATGATGGCTGCCGTCGCAGCGCCAGCGCGCGACGCCGACGCTGTCGTCTGCGTGCACCCATCGAACATCGTAATCGGGTTGCCACGCCGACCCGTCGATGGCGACCGGAGCCGCGCGGCGGCGATCGGATTTTGAAAGCGGGCGTGGCGACATCTACCTAGTGTACGCGGCCTGTTCCATCGAGTGCGGCACTCTTGAATATCTTCATCACCGGTGCGACGGGTTACCTGGGCTCGGCCGTTGCCGTCGCGTTGTTGCAACACGGCCATCGCGTCGACGCGCTCGTCCGCAGCGACGATGGCGCACGTCGCGTCGAGGGAATCGGGGCGACGGCGGTTCGCGGGGACCTCGGAAATCCGACGTCCTACCTCGCGCGGGCTCAAGCGGCCGACGCGATCGTGCACTGCGCCTTCGAATACCTCGGTGACGGAAGCGAACACTGGCAACTGGACGTCATGGTCAGCCTCGCGCTGCTGCGCGCAGCCCGCCATGGCGGCACGCGTTTCGTCTACACGTCGAATGCCTATCTTCCTTCGATCGACGACGAGCGCTGTGTCGGCGAGCCCGAAGGCGCAGATGCGTCCAGTGCCCAGCGCCATTGGCGACTCGGGCTCGAGCGCAACCTGATCGATGAAGGACGCGACATGCGGGTGTCGATCGTTCGGCCCGGCATGATCCATGGCGGCCAATGCGGCGGCACGATCGTCGATTTGTTCGACACGGCGCGGCGTCGGGGCATGCTTCCGTACATTGCCGAGCATGCAACGAACCGGTGGTCGCTGATCCATCTCGACGACATCGCGGCGCTCTACGCCGCGATCCTCGCGCGCGACGCATCCGGCATCTTCCACGCCGTCGACGAGCACGCGCGCAGCGTCGAAAGCGTCGCCGGCGCCATCGCTTCGACCTGCGGAGCCAAGTTGGTGGCGATGTCGTCACGCGAGGCCGCGCGGCATCTCTCTGCGCATACGCTCGAGATCATGCGCCGCGACGTGGCGCTGGTCGCACCGCGGTCGCGCGCGCTCGACTGGCACCCGCGCGCCGCCGACTTCGTCGCAGGTACAAGCGCGGCATGCGCACGAATGCTGCGAGGCGCGCGGTCGTGACGCGCGACCGGCACAGCAGGCGAGCCCTGCTCCGATCGGTCGGCGGCCGGTGGCTGCTGGCGGCTTGCCTTTCGTGCACGGCCGCGGGCGCGTTCGCCCAACGGGCCGACGTCAATGTCGTCGCCGACGCGGACGACGCTTTCGGCTACGAAGCGGCGGGCGAGTCGATCGGACTTTACGACGCGCAGAACGTGCGTGGGTTCAGTCCGAGCCGTGCCGGAAACGTGCGTGTGGAAGGCCTGTATTTCGATTGGCAGGCGAAATTCACCGACGACGTACTCTCCTCCGAGCGGATCGACGTGGGGCTTGCCGCCGCGGGACGCCCGTTCGCGTCGCCATCCGGCATCGCCGACTACCGGTTGAAACGAGCGAACGACACGCACGCCGACGCATCGGTCGCATTCGGTCCCTTCGATGCGCGGCGCATCGCGGTCGAAGCCGGGCGTCGATCGAGTGACGGAATGATCGGCATGCATATCGGTGGGACGAACGACTGGCCCTCCACGGGCGCCGCGAGCACGGGGCGCGAAAGCGGATTCGGCATCGTCGCCGACATCGTGGCCGGGGACGGGATGCAAGCGCTCGTGTTCCTCGACAGGCAGCGCTATTGGCACGGCTACTCGGACCCGTACTTCCATGTTTCCGGCGAGGCGCTTCCGCGCGAGGTGCCGCGACGCACCCGGTTGTCGCAGGAGTGGGCGCGCGAGAACGGCAGCAACGCCAACCAGGGTGTTCTGCTGTCACTGAAACTGTCGGCGACGCTCGAGCTTCGCGCCGGCCTCTTCCAGTCGAGCTGGAAGCCGACGGAGAGTTTCGACACGTTCATCCTCGACGTGGACCGACCGGGCGAAGCGCGCCAGATCGTCTCCGCGAGTGCGGACGGCGAGCGCACGTCCACTTCGGGTGAAGTGCGCGTGGTGCAGGACTGGCGGGTCGCGGGTGTCGAGCAACGGAGTACGTGGAGCGTGCGTGGCCGCGATCTCGCGCGCCGCTACGGTAGCGATGTCGAAGTCGACCTCGGCCCCGTTGTTCCGGGCGCGTACACGCCCGTGGCGCGCCCCGAATTGCAGTATTTGCCGCAGGATCGCGCCGGGCTTCGGCAACTCGGTCACGGCTACGATCATCGCATCCGGTGGAGCCCACGGTTCGAGACGAACGTCGGCCTGCAGCGGGTGGATACCTCCAATGACCTGCAGGCGGCGTCCTCGCCGCAGGTCGGCAGCAGCGGATCGATGCTGTTGCGCTCGCTCGGCGGGCGTTTCGCGCTCAGCGACGAATGGCTCGCGTTCGCCAACTACACCGAAGGCAGCGAAAGCCTCGGCATCGCGCCGTCGATCGCGGCAAATCCGGGCGAGTTGCTCCCCGACGTACGCAGCACGCAGCAGGAGATCGGACTCAGCTATCGGATGGACGACCTGCTGGTCGTGCAGGCGAATGCATTCCGCCTTCGTCGGCCGCATGCCGACTTCGACGACGCGAATACGTACCGCGCGGTCGGCAACCTCGACAACCATGGCATCGAGATTTCGCTGCGCAGCCGACCAACGGCGCGCCTGACCCTGCTGGGTGGCCTGTTGTGGATGGATGCAAAGGTCGGCGGCCACGAGGCGATGCGGGCATCGGCGCGGCCGGTCGGCGTGCCCGGGCGGCAGGCATTGCTGTACGCCGACTATCTGCTGTCCCCGCGTCACGGCATCAGCGTGGACGCGAATGTCACCTACCAGGGCGATGCGCTCGTCGATGTGCGCAGCGGATTGCGCGCGCCATCGCGAACGAATGTCGCGAGCGGCCTGCGCTGGATGTCCTCCGATCGCGAGCGCCCGCTCGCATTGCGTATCGGCGTCGACAACCTCTTCGACGGCTATGGATGGATCGTCGACCGGTCGGGCGGCCTCCAGTACTCGCCGCCGCGCAGCGTGTCGCTGTCGATCAGTCGCGGCTTCTGACGGCGAGCGTGGCGCTGCCGTCCGCGGGACGACGTTGATCACGGCAAGACATGCCGCATGCGAGCAGGTCCGTCTTGCCGAATCCGCAACGAGGAGTGCACGAACGATGTCGCCGGACATGAACCTGATCGCCCGCCTCGGGCACCACGCCGTATTGCCTGCTTTCGTGGCGATCGCTGCGACCTCGGTCCCCGCGCCCGCGGCAGCGGAAACGATCCTCGTCGGTCGTGCGCAGGCATGCACCGTGCACACGATCCAGGCGGCACTCGATCGCGCGCACGCCAATGGCGGCGACAACCGAATTCTCGTGACGAACGACGCAGATGGCGCGACGTATCGCGAGAGCCTTGCCCTGGCCGGCCAGGACGAAGGAGCGCAACTGGAAATCGTCGGTGGACTTTCCGACTGCGTGACCCTCGAACCGACCCCGGTGCGTACGACCGTGCAGGGCGGCGTGCCCGGCCAGTCGGTGCTGTTCGTTTCCGGAAGGACCGCCGTGCGGTTGAGCGGGCTGCGCATGGAGGGTGGCAGCAAGGGCCTGGAATGGCAGGGTTTCGGCGACATCGAACTGGTCGACGCTTCATTCAGCGCGAACAACGGTGCCGGCATCGCGGCGATTGGCAACGGCGGCGACGCGCGCCTGAGCTTCGCCGGCGGCGTCGACGTGTCGGCGAATCTCGGGGATGGCATCTTTCTCTGGGACGCGATGCTGGCGATCCACGGTGACGGCAACGCCGTCGCGCAGAACGGCGGCAGCGGGATCCTCGCCGACGGCGCATCGAGCGTGCAGATCGGCGCGCGCGGCAAGGTGATCAGCGGAAACAACGGCTACGGCATCTCCGTCAGCCATTTCGGCGCAAGCGAAGCGCCTCCGACGCTGCTGTACTCGATCGATGCGGTTGATCCGCTGCGCATTTCGGGTAACACGCAGGGCGCGATCTTCCAGACCGCGAGGGGATCGTCGCATCGCCTGTGCACGCGCGGCATCGCGATCGACGGCAACCAGGGACTGGTGATCCGCTCCGATGGAGCATTGTCGACGCTGGATATCAACGGTGACCTGTGCGTCTTTCCGCCGGAAGCGGATGTCGTTTGCGCCGCGCCACGGGAGATCGGCCAATGCAACGCGATCACCGCCAATTCCGCCTCCACGCAGCCACTGATCGCCGCCATCGACGGCGCCCGCATCGACATGCAACGGGTGCTGATCGCCGGAAACTCAGCGAGCAGTTTGCTGACCGCGCTGCGGGCCGACAACGAGACTGCTTCAAGGCTGACGCTGAAAAATGCCCTCGTCAGTGGGAATATCGCGGATACCCGGCTCGTCGAATCGATCAACGGCAGCGCGATCGACATCGCCGACGCGACCATTCGCGACAATTTCGGCGATTTCGTCGTGAGCTTCCTCGCGGGCGGCTCGTATTCGCTGGTCGTCACGGACTCGATCGTCGACCAGCCGCAGGCGCTGATATCGTTTTCGGGGGATCCGTCGGCATTGCGCATGACGCGCGTGCTCGCGCGCAACCGCGACGGCATGCCGGACGGCGGCGACCACGAGATCCTGCTCGGCACGCCGGTGTATGCCGACACGGACGGTCGCCTGATGCCCGGCTCGCCCGGCGTCGACTATGCGCCGGCCGGTGGTGGCGTCGATTTCGACGGACGCGCTCGCGACGTCGATATCCCGGAAACCCCGAACGTGCACGGCACGCGCGACCTCGGTGCGTTCGAGGCGCAGGAACCACCGCTTTTTTCGGATGACTTCGAGGCGATCTGAAAACCTCGCGCGTGTCGCTGTCGCAACGGAACCGACGTTCATTCCGGCAAACGGGGCTGCCGCATTCGCGATACGCCCCATCCTCTTCGATCGATATGGTGATCCCATGAATTCCTTGTCCGAGTCTCCAACGATGTTCCGGAAGCCCACTCGTTCCGCGCACCTGCGCGCCGCCGCGGTGTTGACCCTCGCGTTGTCGGCGCTCTCGCAGACTGCGTTCGCCGGTGCGCTTGTCGTCGGGCGCGGCCCTGCGTGCAGCAAGAGCACGATCCAGGCAGCGATCAATCGCGCCAAGGAACTGTGTGACCTCGGTTTCTGCGGCTACAACCTGATCCTCGTGACCGACGACGTCGCCGACGGCGTGTACCACGAGAACCTCGTGATGCCCGACATGGCGGCGTATCCGGATCTGTCGATCGAGCTCGTCGGCGGCTACGACAACTGCAGCGACCTCGGTTCGACGACGTTCGGCAAGGCGAGCCTGTACGGCGGTGACGCCAACAGGCCCTCGCTGAAGATGACGGGCGTCGCCAACGTGACGTTGCGCAACTTCTGGATCGAGGGCGGCAAGAACGGTATCGACTGGACCGGTCGCGGAGAAGTCAGGCTGAGCGGCGTGACGATCAACAACAATGGCGACCTCGGCGCACGCGTGTCCAGCAGCGGTGGCAGCCCATACCTGGACTTGCTCGGCGGCGTGGAAATCCTCGGCCACGGTGGCCAGGGCATCTTCGCGACGGGCAATACCGTCGTTTCCATCCGAGGTGACGGCAACTCGATCCGCGAGAACATCCAGGGAGGAATCCGCCTCGAAAACGGTGCGGTGACGGACATCGGGGCGACCGGCAAGGTCATCTCGGCGAATGGAGGCTATGGCCTGGCGATCGACGCGACCGGCTTGTCGAGCGCGCGTACGTCGTACCTGTACTCGACCAATCCGGCCCAACCGTTGCGAATCTCAGGGAACGACGGGGGTGCGATCTGGATGCTGTCGCGTGACGCGACCTACTCGCTGTGCGCCGCCAACATCGGCATCGACGGCAATACGGGTGGCGCGGTCCGTGCGGTTGGTGCAAACGCGCACATGGAGTTCAACGGCGAGGGTTGCGCGCTTCCGCCGCCGGCGATGATCTCGTGTCCGGTGCCGATGGGGCCTGGCATGTGCAACGCAATTGCGGGCAACCCCGGCGCGCAGGGCGCGCCGCTGCTGGCTGCAGTCGACGGCGCGACGATCCTGATGCGCCGCGCGCTGCTGACCAATAACCAGGCGGCCACCTTGCTGTCGGCCAACCACGGCACCTCCCTCAACAGCCGCGCTTCGATCACGCTGACCGACTCGCTCGTGAGCGGCAACACGGTGCAGGACAGCCTGTTCGAGTCGCGTGTTGGCGGCGTCGTCGACATCTGGGATTCGACCGTGCGACTGAACGATGGCCCGTTCCAATCCAGTTTCGTCGGCGTCGCGCCAGGCCTGATGCAGATGACCAGCAGCATCCTCGACCAGGAGCAGGACCTCGCTTCGCTGAGCGCAACGAGTGGGGACACGACGCACTTCACATACGTGCTTGCGCGCAATCGTGACGGCGCACCGCAAGGTGGCGACATCCTGCTTGGTCAGCCGAGCTACCTCGACGGCGGCATCGGCCAGCTCAAGCCGTCCTCGCTCGGCGTCGACTATGCGCCTGCAGGCGGAGGCGTCGACTTCGGAGGCAATCCGCGCGACGTCGACACGATCGGGGTGCCCGACCAGCAAGGTCCGCGCGACCTCGGCGCGTTCGAGTCGCAGGTCGTGGACTTCGATCGCATCTTCGCCAGCGGGTTCGAGCGGCTGTAAGTCACGTAGTTCCTCGCGCGCGTCGCCGACACGTCGGATGCGACGTCAATCAGGCCAGGGGGATCTGCACGATCCCCACTCTCCATCCAAGGTGCATCGCATGGGTCGCACGCTCGTGTCCTCAGCCGCGCTCGATCAAGGCTTCTTCTCCACGTGGTATCACGTGGCGGCCATGTTGCTTCTCGCGGCGCTGTCGTTCTGCAAGCCGGCGCTCGCCGGCGCGATCGTGGTCGGGCGCGGCGCCGGTTGCACCGAACCCACGATCCAGGCTGCGATCGATCGCGCGTACAGGCTGTGCGACCAGGGCTTCTGTGGCTACAACCTTATCCTCGTGACCGACGAGGTGCCCGATGGCGTGTACAAGGAGAACGTCTCGGTGCCGGACATGTCGGGCGATCCGGACCTTTCCATCGAACTCGTCGGTGGCTACAACAATTGCGCGGAGCTGGCACCGACCGGCGGCAAGGCGAGCATCTATCGGGTCACCGTCGATCCGATCCTGGATGTCCGTGGCCGGACGGATCTCCGTTTGCGCAACTTCTGGATCGAAGGCGGACTGGACGGCATCTACTGGCAAGGACACGGGCGGATCGAGCTGACCGACGTCACCGTCAACAACCACGCGCGCGTCGGTCTTTATCTGCAGGGGGAGGGCGGCGAAGCGCGCATGGAATTGCTTGGCGGCGTCGAGGTCAGCAACAACCAGAGCGTCGGAATTCTCGCGTGGAAGAACAACACGGTGGTCATCCGAGGGGACCGCAACCGGATATGGGGGACTCGCGGCGGAGCCTATCCCGGCAACGGGATAGAGCTCCAAGGCCAGGCTCACCTCGAAATGGGCGCGACCGGCGAAGTGCTTTCGGACAACGCGGGCTACGGCCTCTACGTTGACCATTCGGGTGGAACGGCGGCGCCAACATCGTGGCTGTATTCGACGAATTCCGCCAATCCGCTGGCCATCGCCCGCAACGAGAGAGGGGCGATCTACTACCGAGCGGTCGATTCGACGCACCGGGTATGCCTGAAGAACGTCGCGATCCACCACAACAAGAACCGTGCGTTCTACGTTACGGGAGACCGCGCGGTCCTCGATGTCAACGACGCGAGCTGCGATTTCCCGGCCGACGCCGCCGTCGCCTGCGCGGCGCCGCAGACCTCGGCGCAATGCAATGCCGTCGCCGACAACATCACCGCCACGGGCAAGCCGCTGATCGCTGCAGTCGGTGGCGCAAGGATCGGCTTGCATCGGCTGCTCATCCAGGGCAACCAGAACGTGAGCTCGGTGCTTTCGACGAACCTCGGCGAAGCGAGAAGCGCGTCGTCGATCACGCTGACCGACTCGGTCGTCAAGGGCAACTTCGCGCGCGACAACCTGTTCGAGGCATTGAACGGAGGCATCGTCGATATCTGGGACACGACCGTGCGGCAGAACCCCGGCCTGTTCGGAACCAGTTTCGTCGGCATCGCGCCGGGCCTGATGCAGATGACCAATGGCATCCTCGACCAGGAGCAGAACCTGGCTCTGCTCGAGAGCACCGATGGCTCGACGACGCACTTCAACGCGGTGCTCGCGCGCAATCGCAATGGCCTTGCGAAGGGCGGCGACATCCTGATCGGCCAGCCGACCTATATCGACAGTACCGGTCACCTGAGCCCGGGTTCGTTGGGCGTGGACTACGCACTGGCAGGCGGCGGCACCGATTTCGACGGGAACCCGCGCGACGTCGACACGCTCGGGCTGCCGAACCAGTTCGGTCCACGCGACCTCGGCGCGTTCGAATTCCAGATGGCCGTGTTCGATCGCATCTTCGCCAGCGGGTTCGAGCGACGGTAGCGACGCAGTCCAAGAAACAAGGAAACGTCATGAATTTTCCCCTGCGCCTTCAAGGCTTGCTTGCGGCGCTTGCGTTCGCCGTCACGCCGGTGTCCGCTGCCGTGATCACCGTCGGTGAAACCGGCGCCGCTTGCGACGCGACGACACTCGAAGATGCGATCACGCAGGCCGGCCAGGTCGGTGGGCACGACGAAATCCGCGTGACGCGCGACGTCGTCGGTGGCTCATGGCACGCCAACCTCGTCGTCGACGCCCCGGATTTCGATCTGATCGGTGGTTTCGAGACCTGCGATGCATCCGAACCGCAGGGCAGGACATCGATCGTCGCGCGTCCCGGCGCCACGGGACCCGTGCTCTCGTTGCGCGACGCCGGCGACGTCGGCCTGGTTCACCTGGACGTGTCGGGCGGCATCAGCGGCGAGAAGGACAACGGCGCCGGCATCGAGTATGTCGGCGGTGGCCTGCTCGTGCTCGAAGACGTGTCGGTCACCGGGAACGGCAGCTCGATCGCGAACACCGCGCGCGCGGCCGTCGCGGTCACGGGCACCGGTGGTGCGGCGACCCTGCGCTTCAAGGATCGCGTATCGGTATCGGACAACGCCGTTTCGGGAATCCATCTGCAAGGCGACGTGCGTTTCGAATCGCTCGGGCACGATGTCGAGATATCGCGCAACCAGGGCTACGGCCTGCACGTCGATAGCCCGTCGAGCTTCGACCTCGGCGGCAACGGCAAGATGTTCGCCGGCAATGCCAACGCGGGCATCTTCGTGGTCTCGGCCTTCACCGCGGACGCGACGCCACGCGTATCGAAACTGTATTCGATCGATGCGACCGATCCGGTCCGCGTGCATGCGAACGGGCGCGGGGCGATCGTCATGTCCGGCAACGGTGCGGGCCGCAATCCGCATCGGCTATGCACGAAGAATGTTTCCATCACCGGGCATGACGCCGCTGGCGGCCTCGGTGGCGTGGGATTGGTGGACATCGACGGCGCCAGCGTCGAGCTGTCGATGAATGCCGGCTGCGATTTTCCGCCCGAAGCGGACATCGAGTGCGATGCGATCGATTGCCGCCTCTTCGGCGACAACCACCGCGCGGAGAATGGCGCACTGGTCCTCGCGCACAACGCGGCGAAGGTTTCGATCGATCGCGCTGCCTTCCTCGACAACAGTGCCAGCAGCATCGCCGTGGCAAACGTCGGATCGTCCGCGAGTGCCTCGTCGCTGCGACTGTCGAGTTCGCTCATCGCGCGCAACGTGCTCGGCACGCAGGTGCTCGGCGCGTACAACGGCGCCGCCGTGCAGGCGATCGGACTGACCGTCGTCGACAACGAGGGCTTGTTCGCGCGCAGCCTGTTCGCGGCCGATGCCGGCTCGCTCGACGTGCGCGACAGCATCATCGACCAGCCACAACCGCTACTGGCGGTGGACGGCGATCCGGCGACGGCGAGACTTACCCGCCTGCTCGCGCGCAACGCGGACGGCATGCACGATGGCGACACGGTGATGCTGGGCCAGCCGATCTATGCGCAGGGCTCTTATCGCCAGGCGCCGGACTCTCCCGGCATCGATCGCGCTCCGGGGCTCGGTGGCCACGACGCCGGCGATGGCGTGCGCGACCTGGATACCATCGAGATTCCCGACGCGGACGGTCCACGCGATCTGGGCGCCTACGAATTGCAGGTCCGTTCGCTCGACTACGTGTTCGCGGATGACTTCGAGGAGCACGCGCTTGCGGCGCGGAGCGCCGACGTCTCGAAATGACGCTTTTTTTCACGCGGCCTGCGGCGGATACCCGGAGCGGGCACACCAATGCGGCATCGCCCGATTCCGTCCCGTTGGACTCGCACTTGCATGAGAGCCCCATTTTCCGCGGACAGTTTCGAGCGCAGTACTCCTCCTTGCAGGATTGGACATGTACAGCCACGTCACCGTCGGGACCAATGACCTCGACACCGCCTCCGCGTTCTACGACGCAGTGCTCGCCCCGCTTGGCCTGCGCAGGCGCACCGTGACTGCGGATGGAGGGCCGCCCGCGGCATGCTGGATCGCGGAAGGTTCGACGCTGCCGCGCTTCTATGTCTACGTTCCGTGGAACGGTGAGCGTGCGAACGCCGGCAATGGCTGCATGGTCGCGTTCACGGCGCCATCGCCCGAAGCGGTACACGCCTCGCACTACGCGGGCCTTCTCGCCGGAGGCACGGACGAAGGGCTGCCGGGACCGCGTCCGCACTACGGCGATGGCTACTACGGGGGCTATCTGCGCGACCCCGACGCCGATCGCGGACATCGCGCTCGCGCTGTCCGCCTATGCACTTGGCGTCGCCAGTCCGGGGCCGAGCAATCTCGCCGTGATGGCGATGGCCATGCAGCGAGGCCGGCGTGCGGGCATGATTTTCGCGCTCGGCGTCGTGGCAGGCTCCGCAATCTGGGGTTTGCTCGTGGCGCTCGGGCTGACGTCAATCCTGCTTCGCTACGAACCGGTTGCGGTCGCAATCCGCGTGCTCGGCGGCATGTACCTGCTGTGGCTCGCGGCGCGATCGGCACGGGCGGCGACGATTCCGGCCACGCCCATCGCAGGGCCGGGCGCCGATGCGCGTGCGTCCGATACCGGCCTGTTCCTGCGTGGCGCTGCGATGCACCTGACCAACCCGAAGGCGATCCTCGTGTGGCTGTCGATCGTCGCGCTGGCGCCGCCGCCAGATGCGCCGCGCGGCGTCGCCTGGATCGTCGTGCTCGGCTGCATTCCGATCGGCATCGCGACATTCTGCGGGTACGCGCTGGCCTTCTCGACCGCGCGTGCCCGACGCATCCACGAGCGCATGCACCGACCGTTCGCCGGAGTGCTCGCCCTCGTGTTCGGCTATGCAGGGATTCGCATGCTGGCCTCGCGTTTCGGCTAACGATCCAATTCCAGCCAGCGCCGTCGCTGGATTACGCGAAACGTCGTTTCTGGCGTTGCAGGGAACGATGAATTCGCGGAGGAATTGCATGAACAAGCAGGCATCGATCACGTGTGGTGACGGCACGCGCATCACGGGGCAGTGGCATCGCGCCCGAACGACGCCAAAGGCCACCGTCGTCGTCGCTCCGGGCGCGGCGGCCGAGGCGCGCTTCTACGTGCCGTTCTGCGAGCACCTGGCAGAAACCGGCCACGACGCGCTGGTGTTCGACTTCCGCACCGTCGGTGAATCGGGCACCGATCGCCGCCGCCGTCGCGAATGCGGATTCTCGACCTGGATCGAGCAGGACTATCCGGCCGTCATTGCGCACGCGCACGATCATGCGCGTCACGGCCCGATGATCGTCATCGGCCACAGCGCCGGCGGCTGGATGGCCGGCGTGCAGCCGGCGGCCGATCGCATCGATGCGCTGATCGGCGTCGCCGCACTGTCCGGGCACTGGCGGCACATGGCGCGGCCGCACCGCTACGCGCACTGGCTCGCGTGGCACGCGCTGGTTCCCGCGTCGTGCCGCATGCTCGGCATGTGGCCCGGCTTCATCGGTTTTCGTCGCAACATGGGGCCGCGTTTCGGACTGGAGTTCTCGCGCTGGGCGCGACGCCGCGATTTCGTGTTCTCGGAACCGGCGTTCGATGCGAACGCGTGGCGATTCCGCGGCCACCTGCACCTGTTCCAGATTTCCGACGATCCGTGGGGCACGCAGGCTGCGGTCGCGGACTTCGGCGCGCGGTTCCCGAACGCGTCGGGCTGCGTGGTCGAGACGATCCGCAACGACGCCGAAAGCCCCGAGCCGATCGGGCATTTCGGCGTGTTCCGCAAGTCGAGGGCGCACACGCTGTGGCCGCGGCTGGTCGATGCGATCGCCGCATGCCGGGATGCGGTTCGCGAGCACTGAGAGCCGGCGATTGCGACTCGATCGACGCGCGACATCGCGCGTCGCTGCGGCGTCGGATTCGCCGTTTCTACGGGAAAGTTCCCAGGAGATTTCCCAGATGACACGCTCCACTCCGCTCACCGCCGTCGGCGCGGCCGCCTTCGTCCTGTTCTCGGCGCTGTGTGGTACGAACGCATCGGCGATGATCATCACTGTCGGTCAGGCCGGGATCCCGGGCAACTGCAGCAAGCCCACGCTGTCGGAAGCGTTGCAGCAGGCGCGCTCCAATCCGGGTCCCGACCAGATATGGGTCACGAACGACGTGCAGCCGGGCACCTACGACGACCAGCATCTGTCGATCGACAACCTCGACGTCGACATCATCGGCGGCTTCGACAACTGCTGGTCACCGTCGCCGACGGGTCGTACGCGGATTGCCGGCGACGCCGCATCGGCGCCGGTTCTGAAGATCCGCGGCAGTGGTGTCGTCAACCTCAAGTACCTGGACATCATCAACGGCCGCTCGGGCAGCACGCCGGGTAGTGCGCGTCGCGGGGGCGGCATCGACTACAGTGGTCACGGCAGCCTGGTGCTCGAGGACGTGGGCATCCGGCACAACGTCAACGGGCAATACATCGACGGCGCCGGCGGCCTTTCCTTCGAGGGGACGGGCGGCACCGCGTATCTCCAGCTGCTCGACAACGTTAGCATCGAGGGCAACTACGGCAGCGGCATGACCGTATTCGGCAATGCCGTGCTCACGATGGATGGCGCCAACAACACGCTCAAGCAGAACAACGGGCCGGGGTTGCGCCTCGAATCCCCGGCGGTCGCCGACATCGGCGCATCCGGCAATGTTTTTGACGCGAACGAGACCTACGGACTCGAGCTCGTCCACAACGCCGATACCACCGGCACGATTGAATCGCACCTGTATGCGGCGAGCAATCAGACTGGCTTGGGGTTTCGGGGCAACAAACGCGGCGCGATACACATGAATGCGCCTGCACACAGCGCGAGTTCGTATTTCCTGTGCCTGAAGGGCGTGTATTTCCAGGAGCATGCGCTCGCGGATTCCCATCCCATCGGCGGTGCTCCGGATGCCGCGTACGGCAGCCTGGTCCGCGTCGTCGGCCCGCTGGCGCACCTCCAGATGGCGACGAACTGCGCGTATCCGCCGGCGGCGGCTACGCGTTTCGAAGTGATATCCATCAACAACAATGTCATGGCGGACGGCAAGCCGCTGTTCGCGGTCAGCGGCGGTGCCGTCGCCATCGTGGATCGCGCATTCATCGGATCCAATACCGCCAATGCAGTCTTCTCCACCAACCTCGGGCAACCGGCGAGCGACGCGGGCCTGCACGTCTACAACACGATCGTGGTCAGCAATACCTTGCGCGACGATGTGATTGAATCCCTGCGTGGCGCCCACGTATCGGCCATCAATCTCACCGTTGCGGACAATGACGGCTCGTTCGGCCAGGCGCTGCTGGCAGTCGACGCGGCCGAGCTCGGCGTAGCTGACAGCATCATCGACCAATCGCAGCCCTTGCTGCATGTCGAAGGGTCGCGCGTCGGCGTCAGCGTGCAGCGCGTCCTCGCGCCGAATCGGATCGGAACGACGGCCGGCGACGTCATCATCGAGGATCGCCCATGGTTCGGCGGCGGCTACGAACTGCTCCCGTGGTCGCCCGGCGTGGACGTCGCATCGGATACTCCCGGAGGCGCCGTGGATTTCTACGGACGGCCGCGCAACGTCGACACGTTTGGCATTCCCAATATCTTCGGCTCGCGCGACCTCGGCGCCGTCGAACTGCAGCTCGTCGACTACGACTCGATCTTCGCGACCGGTTTCGACGGCGGTGCCGGGTTCGAGTAGCTCGAAGCGGATGCACCGCATCGCTGGACCTCTCGCCGCCATCCCGCGTGGCGCTGATGCGCGGTATTGGACGTTTCCACGGAAGCGAGGCCTCGATGCGGCCGTGCGGGAGCCGCCGCCGTCGAGCGCGCGTCGTTCGTCCAGCGCAACCAGGGGGTTTCATGACACTGCGACTTCGTATCGTCTTCGTTCTTCTCGCTCTCACCGCCAGCGCGTCTGCGCTGGCCGCGTCGCTGCAGATTCCTGCGGGCCACCCGCGCCTGTGGTTCGGCAACGCGCAACGGCTGCAGCAGGCGCGGGACTATTTCGCCGCGCATCCGCTCGATCCGGGGAGTGATCCCTACCTTCGCGCCGCGCGTGGCGTCGTCGCCGGCAATGCCACGGATTGTCCGGCGGCGGCAGCGCACCTCGTCGGACGTCAGATCAATTCGCGCGACGAGTTCCGCTGGGAAGGCGAAAGCCTGATCTCGATCTTCGACTGGTGTTTCCAGAGCCTCTCGCCGGAGCAGGTGACGAATCTGGTCGAACGATGGAACGGCTACATGGACCGCGAGATCCAGTTGAGCGAAGACCGCAACCTCGGCGAGGAGGGCGACGAGGCCAACAACTACTGGTGGGGCGGCACCAGCAACTACCTCAGCTGGGGCATCGCCAGCCATGGCGTGAACTCGCGCGCGCAGGAATTCATCGACTTCGCGCTCGATACGCGCTTCGGCGAGTGGTTCCCGCGCTGGTGCGGCCACTTCGGCAAGGGCGGCGTGTTTCCCGAGGGCAGCGCATACGGGGTCGTGAATCTTTCCTATGGCCTCGTGCCGTTCGCGACGGCCAGGGATTTCGGACTCGATCCCTATGCGCAGACGCCGTATTTCCGCGAAGCGATCTATGCGTTGCTGTACGGCACCACGCCCGGGCCGACCACGACCACGAGCGGCGCTGCGGGCGCGTACAGCCTGTTTCCGTTCAACGACGACGAACTCTTCCACGACGGCGCAGTGCTCGGCAACCGCACGTACCTCGGCAACTTCGCGCGCTACTTCAGCACGAGGAATGCAACCGCGAACGCCGGCCACGCGTCGGCCTGGTTCGAACGCACGGGCACGCCGTCGGACTGGATGTTCCGCGCACTTGGCAATGCCGGTGCCGGCGCCGACATCGCCGGCTTGCCACTCGACTACTACGCGCCGGGTGCGCAGGTGCTCGATGCGCGTACTTCGCACGGCGCCGACGCGACGCAGCTCCACCTCCAACTTGGCACGCCGGGCGGAACAGGGCACCGACATCTGGACGCGGGCAGCTTCCAGCTGTGGCGCAAGGGTCGTTGGTTGACGCGCGAGAGCACGGGATATTCCGATCGCCTCGTCGCCTACGGACAGCCAAGCGGCAGCACGGTGACCATCGACAGTTCCGAGGAACCTGCACACAACACGCTGCTCGTGCAGCGGCGCACGACGGGAACCTGGGTCGGCGAACATACGCCGCGCTTCATCCCGCCGGGCGGTAGTTCGAACATGGATGATCCGCTGGACCTGCCGCAGGTGCGCCGGTTGCAGCACGCGGCCGATTTCGCCTATGTCGCGACGGACTACTCGGGTGCGTATCGGCACCACGTCGACACACGCGTCGATTGGCCGTATGCCGACAAGGTCTGGCGCGAGTTCCTGTTCGTGCGGCCGTTGCAGGCCGTCGTGGTGCTCGACCGCGTGCGCACCTCGTCGGATTCGCTGCGGCCGTTCTACCGTGGCGGCGGCTGGGTCTGGGACGGGCCGCATGTGGCGGCGCAGGACGTCGAGCGCAGCTTCGTCTACCACTTCGAGACGCAGCCGACCATCGCGGCCAATCGCGTGACGGCGCGCGTCGGCACGCAGACCAGTGAGCTGACGACACTGTTGCCGCGCAACCCGGCGTACCGCATCGTCAACGAGGGCACGCCGGGCGACGAGCAGGCGGGCCAGTACCGGATCGAGCTTGATGATTCGGGCAGCACGGAAAGCTACTTCCTGCACGTCGCGACCGGCTACGACGACGGCGAGCAGCGCGTGGCGACGCAACTGGTCGAGCAGGGCAACCAGTTGCGTGTGACCATCACGCATCCGCAGCGCGGCTCCGCGACGATCGTGTTCGAGAAGGGCATGGCGTCGCAAGGCGGCAGCATCGCGCTGGGCAGTGGTGCGCCGATGCCGTTGAACGACTACGTGCAGGGCATCCACGTCGACGACGACGGCCCGCACTGGGACGGCGAGGGTGGCGATTCGATCTTCACCAATGGCTTCGAATCGCCTTGACCAACAAAGGTGCAGCGCATCGCGGGTACGCGATGCGCTGTGCTCATGCCCCGATCCGCGCCGGCATCCTCCCCTGCACATCCTTGCCGCCGCAGCGGAAAGGGCCTGGGCGCGACACCAAGATGTCGGCACGTGCGAGTGGCGGATCTCCGTCCCGTGGTTCGACGCCATCGCTGAAGATCAGGTCCTCGGCATGCGTGCATTCGGGAATCGCCTCGGGCACGAGCGCTTCCACGACGGGATGGACATCTGCCGACAGGAACTCGAGCGGCGCGACCTGCGGCTGCCAGGCTGCCTGCGTCTGCTGCCGCGTCGACCATCGTCGAGAAGCCGGAATATTCTTCCTGATCGCAGAGCAACGATTCGTCGGTCTCGGCATCGATGCGGTCGACGGACTCGAACACGCGGCCATCGCTTTCGCGTACGCCTCCAAATGCGAACAGCAGGCCGCCGTCCCAGCGCGCGAGTGCGCCGGTCGGGAAGGCGAGCGTCTGCGTGCCGAAGCGCTGCTGCTTGCGGATACCGAAATCCTCGCCCAGGGTCATCAGGACGGTGCCGCGATGCGAGACCTCGTCGTTCGCCTGGCCGAGCAGGCGCGCGCCGCCGTTCATAGGCAGCAAGTCGGACACGTTGAAGAACGGGATCAGGGTTCGTTCAGGGCTCGGAACCAGGTCTACAGCGACGTGCTGGAGGTAGAAGAAGTTGGGTCCGAAGACCGTTCGCCGTCCCGCGATCGTCCAGCCGTCGGCAGCGGGCCACAGGCGCAACGCGGAGGCGCGGATCGGCGCGTTGATCGCATGTCCCGACAGATGCGCGGCCGTCAACGTGCCCGCCTCCGACAAGCCGACGAGGCCGTCCGCTGGCAGCGTGCGCGCGGGCCCTCTCGGCACTTCCAGCAGCACCACGCGATCGGTCCCGGAAAAGCCGATGTCGACGCCGCGTTCGTCGTCGTCAAGCGCTCCGATCGCGTGCGCGCCGGAAATCGAACCGGTTTGCTCGTCCAGTTCCGCCACGAACGCGTCGCCGGCCGCGGCGGTTCCATTGATCATCGGTTGCACCGTGCCGACGATGCCGATGCGGCTGTCGTGCCTGCGCGGCATCGCGTGCGGAATCGACGCGTTTTGCGCGCCGAACGAGCGTGCCCATGTGATGCCCAGTCCGGCGTCGACGCGGATCGCGAACACGCGTCGCGGCGCCTCGAAATCTGCCGTATCGTAGTCGACGCCGATGACGATAGCCGCGCCGCCGCCGATCGCCAGCACCGATCCTGGTGACCAGGAACGCCCCTCGCCCGGGTCGAGTCCCACGGCGGCGACGAATCTACCCCCATGGGTCCGCAAGCTCAGGTAAGGCGTCTCGCGGTTGTCGGGCAGCAGGCGCGAGCCGAGTACGAGCCAATGCCCGTCGCCGCGATCGACGGCCGCGGCGACGCGAAGTTCCACATCCGACGCGCCATAGGCTGCGCCATCACGGAACCGGCCGGACTCCGCGTGCAGCGTCGATCCCGCGAGCAGCGCGATGGCGCAGATGACCCCTTTCGTGATCCGCTTCATGGTTGCGCCGGAGTCGGCGAGGGGACTTCGTCAAAGCCGTCGTCGAACAACGGCAGGACATAGCGCGTCGCCGCGAAAGCCCAGGGCCGGCTCGAGTCAGGCAGCGGATCTCCTACAGGAACTGAGCCGAACAGGTAGATGTGGTCGCCGGCGCGGAGCAGGTTGTGGGGCACGACGGCGATGACGTCGTCGTCGGGCGCGCTCGTCGCCGCCTGCTGGAAGACGCCGCCGGTGCCGAAGCGAGGATCGAGGCGTCCGCGTTCGTCGAGCATCAGCAGCGTGGCGATCTGTTGCCGTTCCTTCGACCAGCCACCGATCAGCAGCCGATTCCCTTCGATCAATTCGATGTCCTGTGCGGCATCCGTGCTGCTGCCGTCGAGCGAGACGCTGAATTGCAGTCGCCCCTCGTTGGCGAACGACGGATCGAGGCTTCCGTCCGGCAGCAGCCGCGCGATACCCATGTCGAAATCATTGCCGTTCGATGGTGCCGCGACCGATCCGGCGATGACGATGCGATTCCCGTCGTCGATCGCGATGTCGTGTGCGATGTCGTGCAGGTCGCCACCGCTGTCGAAATTCGCGAACGCGAAACCGCTGCCTTCGTTGCCGAATTGGGTATCGAGCCTGCCATCCGCGGTCAGGCGTGCGACGAACATGTCGAATCCGTTGCCGCCCTGGTGATACGCCGCGCCGGTCAGGTAAAGGGTTCCGTCCGCGGTTTCGACCGCGCCCGTACCCAGTGCCCACTGCTGGTTGTCGCGCTGCGGGGCAAGGCAGGCGGCGCCATCGTTGCCGAATGTCGTGTCCAGCTCGCCGGTTTCGGTCAAGCGCAACAATGCCGCGCAGGCCGACAACGAGGAGAACGCAAAACCCACCACGAGCGTCTTGTTGGAGCGCAAGGGCACCAGACGCATCGGCGTGTAGAGCGTACCCGCGTCGATGAAGAGGCTGGCATCGACGAAGCGCAGTCCGGCCTCGCCGAACGTCTTGTCAAGCACGCCGTGATCGTCGACCTTGCCGATGATGCCGGTGCTTTCGAGCGTCGTGCCCGCGAACAACAGGGTGTGCTCGTCCGGCGCGAGCATGTGGGTCATGGCGGAGATGTCCTCGACGTCGAGCACGAACGCGCCGTTGCCTTCCTGGCCGAACGTTGCATCGGGCGAGCCGTCGCCCTTGAGCCGGGCGAACTGGAAGCGGATCCGCTCCGCGGCTTGCGTCATTCCACCGAGCACGAGGCGCCCGTCGGGAAGTGCAACGGCGGCTCTTGCCGTGTCCCGGGCGGTATCGTCGGCGCTGATGCGGATGCGGGCGATGCCGTCGTTGCGGCCGCCGAAGGCCGGATCGCGGATGGGGCGCATGGCGTTGGCGCTGGAAGCTGCGCACGCGACAAGCGCGAATGCCGCTGCGGACAGGCAATGTTTCAAGGGACGACTCCAAGGGACGGTCGCGAATAGAAACGCTGCTTCGGCGGCGGACGCGCCATGGTTCCTGCCCTACGCGAGCGCGCCACGCCGGCCGGCTCGCGGAGCAATCGTGCTATCGTTGGATCCATCGTGTCCCTGCGGTCTCTTGCGCGGATCACCCTCTGCGCACCACGTTCCCAATGCTTCGGAGCAAGAAGCGTGGGGCGAGCCCGTGCAGCGACAAGGCGGCGTGCGGGAGGTGAAGATGGCCGACGATGTCGACGATCGACCGGAGGGTGGCATGCCGGTCGGTTACGCCGGCGATGCATTGTTCGTCGAAGTGTACGACCGGCTCAAGACGATGGCCGGCAATCAGCTCGTCAACAACGTCGACTCGATCAACGCCACCGGACTCGTGCATGAGCTGTACATGCGCATGGTGCACGGCAAGTCCTTGCACTTCATCGATCCGGCACAGTTCTTCGACTACGCCGCCAAGGCACTGCGGCACCTGCTCGTCGACCGCGCCCGCGCGCGGGTTCGCACGAAGCGCGGCGGTGGAGTCAAGCACGTCGAGCTCCTGACCGAGACCACGTCGCTCGCGGACATCACCGCCGAGCGCGCGCTCGAGCTCGACGACGGCCTGCGCAAGCTCGAAGCGGAGGCGCCGCGCGCGGGGCGCATCGTCGAATTGCACTATTTCGCCGGTCTCTCCCTGCCCCAGGTTGCGGAGCAACTCGGGATCTCGACGCGGACAGTGAACCGCGAATGGCGGTTTGCCCGTGCGTTCCTGAACGGTGATGCGGCGGGCGACGATCCGCCGGACGGTGCGTCCTGATCGATTGCGGATGGCGCCGAGGCCGATGTTTCGGCGTTTGTGTCGATGAACAGTGCGGACGAGGAGGCTGGATCGAATGGCCGAGCGTTTGTCCATTCGTGAACTGGCCGAGGCTTTCGACGGCCTGCTCGACATGCAAGCGGCGGATCGCCTGGCCTGGCTCGATCGCAGCGACCTGCATCCGCATGACCGTACGCGCTTGCTTGGAATGCTCGAAGCGGACGAGCAGCCATCGCTGCGTTTCCTCGACGAGCCGGTCCTGGTACACGCCCAGATCCTTGGCGACGAGGCGCACGCACCGGTTGAAGCGGATGGCCTGATCGGGCGCCAGTTCGGTGCGTTCCGGCTGGAACGCCTCGTCGGCCAGGGCGGCATGGCGACGGTATTCCTCGCGCGCCGCGTCGGCGCGGATTTCGAGCAGGCGGTGGCCGTGAAACTGTTGCGGCGAGGCCTGTTCTCTGCCGTCGAGCAGAAGCTGTTTCGCCGCGAAAGGCGCCTGCTTGCCCATCTCGAGCATCCCAACATCGCGCGCCTCATCGATGGCGGCATCGACGAAGCGGGCATCCCCTATCTCGTCCTGGAATATGTCGACGGCATACGCCTCGACGAATACGTCGCGAAGCATCGACTCGGATTGCGCGCGCGGCTCGAGCTGTTCGTGCGCGCGGCCGGCGCGGTCGAGGCCGCGCACCGTGCACTGATCGTGCATCGTGACATCAAGCCATCGAATATCCTGGTGACGGCCGATGGCACGCCCAAGCTGCTCGACTTCGGCGTCGCCAAGCTCGTGGACGAGGAGAGCAGCCACCATACGCTCACGCGGGCGCTGACACCGAGCTACGCCGCGCCTGAGCAATTGAGCGGGGCGCAGATCACGACTGCGACGGACGTGTACGCACTGGGCGTGGTGCTGCACGAACTGCTGACCGGGCGACGACCGGAAGGCCCGGACGCGGCAGCGCCTTCGAGTACGGTCTCGGGAAATGCCACCGGTGACGACAACACCTTGCCGGCCCGCCCATCGCAGCTTCGTCGGCTGTTGCGGGGCGATCTCGACAACATCGTGCGAAAAGCATTGCATGAGAAGCCGGAGCATCGCTATCCGTCGGCGGCCGCGCTCGTGCAGGATGTCGAACGGTATTTGCAGGGGAGGCCGGTCGCGGCTCATCCGCCTTCCCGATGGTACGTGCTCGGGAAATTCCTCCGTCGCAACCGGATCGCCACCGCGCTTGCGGGCGCGCTCGCGCTCGCCGTCGTCGGCTCGCTTGCCGGCGCGCTCTGGCAGGCGCGTGCGACGCGTGCGGAGGCACTGCGCGCGAACTCCGTGCGCGACCTGCTCATCGATATTTTCCGCACGGCCGAGCAGAGCCAGCCGGCCGGATCGCGGGCCACGCCGGAGGACGTCGTCGACCTGGGCATGCGCCGCGTACTGGGCAACCCGACATTGCCCGATGAGTCTGAACTCGAGCTGCTCGGGGTGCTGTCGACGGTCGCGTCGACGATGGGGGCATACGAGCAGATGGACGCCATGA
Organism: Dokdonella sp.; assembly: GCF_044227025.1. Lineage (GTDB taxonomy): Bacteria > Pseudomonadota > Gammaproteobacteria > Xanthomonadales > Rhodanobacteraceae > Dokdonella_A. The sequence goes on from NZ_JBGAFX010000003.1 coordinate 56,550, forward strand.
CCAAGGCCGCGGTCGTCATCGCCGATCGGTTGCACTCGCCCGACGACGAGCAATGGATCAACGCGCGACGCCTTCGCGCGGAATCGCTGATCAATCTCGAGCGGTTCGACGAGGCCGTCGCGCAGATCGAGCCGTGGCGCGACCGTTTGCTCGCGCGTGCCGATCCCCCCGGCTATGAAGCATTGCTCACGCTGGCCCTTGCACTTGGGCGGCTTGGCGAAGAGAGCGATGAATTGATGCAGATGGTGCGCGACATGCGGGAGCGCGTCGAAGCGAGCACGACGTTGCCGCCGACGCTCGTGATGCGCGTGATGATCAGCGAGGCCGATCAATTGTCGGCAAAGCACCTTTTCAAGCAATCGCTCGAGCGCGGCGAGGCAGCGGAGAAGTATTGGCGCGAACGCGAGCTGCCGGTGACCAGCGACATGCTCTGGCTTTACGAAGGCATCGCCAATTCGGCGAGTTCGCTGGGCGATTCCGTGAGGGGTGAGGCGGCCTATCGCAATGCTATCGCGCTGTCGGAAAAGCTGCACGACCGGCCGCATCGCGAAACCGCGTGGTTCATCGGCCTTCTCGGCAGCTACCTCGTCTCGCTCGGACGCGTCGACGAGGCTGAGGCGTATGTCGTGAACGGGCTCGCCATGCGAAGGCAGACCTATGGGGAATCCGCGCGCGAAACGTTGTTCGGCATCGGCGCCTTGAGTCGCCTGCGCGCGGTGCAAGGTCGGAACGAGGAGGCGATACGCGTTCTCGCCGAAGGCATCGATATCTGCACCCGATCGGCTCTCGACAGCGAAGCCTGCGTGCGCCTGTTGCAGACGCGAGGGCGATTGTACGGTGGCGAGGGGAACCTGCCTGCGGCACGACGGGACCTCGAAGCGGCGATCGCGATGCAGAAGCGCATATCCGGCGAGGACAGCGCGATGATCGCGAGCCAGCTCGCGTATCTCGCCGAAGTGCAGCGCAAGGAGGGCAATTTGCACGAAGCGGTTGCGAGCGCGGACACGGCGCTCGCGTTGATGGCGCGCGCGGGCGGCGGTCATTTCGCGGATGCCGCTGTCGCCCGGCTCCAGCGTTCCTGGGCGAACCTGGCGCTCGGCAACCACCAGGCCGCCTACGACGAGATGGCGGCGGCGGAGCCGGATTTCTCCCGTGCGTCTCCGCAAAACGTGCGCACGCGCGTCGCCATGAAAAGTGTCGCGGCTGCAGCCCTCGCCAAACTGGGGAAGGCGGATGAAGCACGCTCGCTTGCCCGGAGCGCCCTCGACCTGGCGCAAGGAAGCAAAGGCATCGATCGCGAGGTGCTGAAGTCGTTGCACGCAACCGCAGGCGCCGAGTAGCCGAAAATTCTTCGAGCGACTCGCAAGGTTCCGACGTCCAGCGACCGAACTCGCGCCGCTCGCATCGGCGGCATGGTGTTTCCGAGCCTTTCCCCCGGCATCGCGCTCGAGCGATAGAGGCGCTGCCGGCACGGCGTAGGGAGTCTCCGTGCAGGCAGCGCGCACAAGCAGGGGGAGGCTGCTTGCAACTCCGTAAACGTCGAAACCGGCTTGATGGCGCCATGCCGCTCCAAATTGGCGCCCGCCCGCTCCTCTTCGGTATTGGCGCTGTCGGCCTGCTTCCGACGTTTACGCCGACGTAGACCGGAGGACGATGCAGTGATCACACAGGAATTCGCCGATGCTTTCGCCCGCGAGTGGATCGCGGCGTGGAATGCGCATGACGTCGAGCGCGTGCTGTCGCACTACGCCGATGACTTCGAGCTCACTTCTCCCTTTATCGCTCGCATCGCCGGCGTTCGGGATGGTCGACTGATCGGAAAGGCGTCCGTACGCGCGTACTGGATCGAAGCATTGCGTCGCATGCCCGATCTGATGTTTCGCTTGCGCGGTTGCCGTATCGGCGTCGACAGCATAGTGATCGAGTACGAGGGCGTGGGGCACCTGGCTGCCGAGACACTCGTGTTCGACCGCAGCGGCGTGGTCGTGCGCGCCTATGCCAATTACGGATGAGCGGCGCGTCGATCCGGCGCCACGCCATTTTCCGATGTACAAACATACGAGGACCTTCATGAAAGCAGGAACAGGCTTGCTGCTCGCACTCTTGGTCATGAGCGCCACCCAGGTGGCGGCACAGGAGGGCGTTCCGGATCCGACTTTCGCGACAGCGGGGCGCAGCGAGTTCGTTCCGATCGAGTCGGGAGCGCGAGCAATCGTTTTCAACGCGATCAAGCCATTGCCGGACGGAAGCCTGCTGGCGGTCGGTTACATCGACTACGCATTGCCGCTGCCATTGGCCGAACCCAAGACTCGCATTGCCATTGCGAAGTTGACGGTGAACGGTGCGCCGGACGTCACCTATGGAAACGCGCCCGAGTATCCGGGGATGATGCTTTTCGGCGATATCAACCTGGGATCGCGGATGCAGGAAGCGCGATCGATTGCCGTGCTGGCGGATGGCAGCGCCGTCGTCGGAGGCATCCTCGATTCCTGGCTGTTCGGCGGGTTTACCTTGCGGCTCGATTCGAGCGGCGTTCCCGTCGACGGATATGGCGATGCGGGCATGTCACTGCTTCCTTTCCAGGTCACGGATCTGGACGTCGATTCACGTGGACGCGTCGTCGTCGCGGGGAAAAGCAGGGGCGAGCAACCGGCAAGTCATGGCGTGGTTGCGCGCATCGACGGGACCACGGGCAACCTCGACGCCACGTTCGGTGGAGATGGCGTCGTCGACCTGCTCGAGTTCGCGGCCGACGGCTCGGTGCTGAATCACCTGGGCGGTCTGCAGGCGATCGCCGTCACCGCACAAGATGATGTGGTCGTCGGCGGCTTTCAGGAAGGAGACGCTTTCCAGGTGCAGTATTCGCTCGCGAAATTCGTCGATGGCGAGTTCGATGCGTCGTTTGCCGAGGGAGGCTGGTGGCGCTTCGTGCCAGCTTGGCCGCATGCCTACGTCCCCGACGGACTCGCGGACATTGCGATCACGTCCGGCGGCGACATCGTGCTCGCCGGTCAGTACACGGACGATGCGAACAACACGTTCCCGATGCTCGGCCGGCTTTCCGCGGAGGGCGTGCCCCAACCCGAATTCGGCGAGACCGAGTATCCCGGATTCAGGCGTCTCGACGTGCGCGCGGGATTCGGGTATCAGCGGCCGACCGCGCTCGCGCTGCAGAACGACGGCAAGATCCTCTATACGGCGATGGCGGTTGCCGATGGCCAGGTTTCGGATTTCGTCGTGGGGCGCGTCGATGCACAGGGTGCCCCGGATGCATCGTTCGGCATCGGTGGAGTTTCCATAATCGGAATGCCTACATCGAGTGAATTCGCGCATGCACAGGGCATCTCGTTGCAGGCTGGTCGGCCTGTCGTCGTCGGGGCGAATGGACGCCGCGCGGATCCGGAAAGTCCGATGTTCACCCGGGCGGTGGTCGTGCGTCTGTCGACCGACCGGGTGTTCGCAGCGGGGTTCGATCCGCTTGAATGAGCGCGCTGCCAAGCAGGCGATGCGCAGCGCGCAATCGCCTGCGCCGAGCGGTCCGGCGAATCGCGTATCCGATGGACCTTCGCGCTACGCCGGCTCCGCGGGCGCGAACTCGCCTTTGGCAAGCGCCATCGATCCAGGTGCTTTCAGCGCATCGCGAGGCGAACCGCCCCACTTGCGGTTCCAGGCGCGACGCAGGTGCAGGCCCGAGCGGAAACCGGCCGTCTCTGCGGCAATCGTCACGCTCGCTCCGTGTTCGAGCGATTGGCGCGCGCGTTCGAGGCGCATGGCCTGCAGGTAGTGCAAGGGCGAAACGCCCGCGTCGAACCCATCACACAGGGTTGCCTAATCCACGAACTCTACGAGCGGACCGATGGGCTGATCGGCGACAGCATCCTGAGCTACGATCCCGCGCGCAAGCAATGGCAGCAGACCTGGGTCACCAATCGCGGCTCGATCATGGTCATCGTCGGAACGTTCAAGGACGGCGCGCTCGTTCTCGAAGGCGATGTCCATCTCAAGGACTGCAAGTCGATCATGCAGCGCATAACCTGGAAAAGCCAGGGCAACGGCGTGCGCGAGTCGGCCGCGCTGTCGAAGGACGCGGCAAGACCTGGTCGCCCGCGTTCGATGTACTGTTCCTCAAGCGCAGGGCCGGCGCTTGACCGCGAACCGGCAACCGTAACGATGGATCGAAGCTGGTAAAATCCGCGCCGGACCGTGCCGCGTACGTGCGGTATCGCCAACTAACGGCCGGGCACGGATGGGAATCGAGATTCAACCTGATCGCGATGACGCGCGGCTGCGAACGGGCCGGGTGTCCTGCGTCGCGCCGATGATGGACTGGACGGACCGGCACTGCCGGTACTTCCATCGCCTGCTCGCGCCGCACGCGCTGCTCTACACCGAGATGGTCACCGCGCCCGCGGTGATCCACGGTGATCGCGCGCGCCTGCTCGGTTTCGACGAGAGCGAGCATCCGGTTGCGCTGCAGCTCGGTGGTTCGGAGCCGGAGCAGCTGGGGGAAGCGGCGCGCATCGGTGCGGAACTCGGTTACGACGAGATCAACCTCAACGTCGGCTGCCCGTCGGACCGCGTGCAGTCGGGTCGCTTCGGTGCGTGCCTCATGCGCGAGCCTGCGCTGGTGCGCGACTGCGTGGTCGCGATGCGCGAGGCGATCGCGCACACGCGCGCGACGGTGACGGTGAAGTGCCGCATCGGCGTCGACGAACAGGACGAGTATGCCGGGCTCGCTCACTTCGTCGACGACGTGCACGCGGGCGGCTTCGACGTGTTCATCGTGCATGCGCGCAAGGCGTGGTTGCAGGGTCTTTCGCCGAAGGAAAATCGCGAGGTGCCACCGCTGAACTACGAGCGCGTGTACCGGCTGAAGCAGGAGCATCCGCAACTGACCGTGGTCATCAACGGCGGCGTCGCGAGCGTTGCCGAGGTCGAGGAACACCTGCGTCACGTCGATGGCGTGATGCTCGGCCGCACCGCGTACCACGAACCGTATCGACTTGCGGAGATCGAGCATGCGTTGCATGGCACGCCGCTTCCCGATCGCGACGACGTGCTCATGCGCCTGCGCCCGTACGTCGAGGCGCATCTCGCGCGCGGCGATCGCCTGCAGCACATCACGCGCCATGTGCTCGGGCTCTACCAGGGCTTGCCCGGTGCGCGCGCGTTCCGGCGCATGCTCAGCGAGCAGGCGCATCGCGCGGACGCGGGCTGGGACGTGATCGGGCAGGCGATGGCGGCGCGGCGTGGGGAGCTGCGCAGCCGCGCCGCGTAGGCGCAGGGACCGGGGAAGGAACGCTTCGCGTGCTGAAGCCGCTCCACCGGCCCGCCCGGACCCGGCGGTTCAGGGCACAATACGCGCCGCAACCTCGAACGCCGCCCACGCATGTCCCTCGTCAACCTCGTCAACGTCGACTACTCGGTCGGCGGTCCACTGCTGCTCGAAGGCGCGACGCTATCGATCGAACGCAACGAGCGCATCTGCGTGGTCGGGCGCAACGGCGCCGGCAAGTCGACCCTGCTGAAGCTGATCGCGCGCGAGATACGCCCCGATGACGGCGAGGTGCGCGTGCAGGACGGCGTGCGCGTCGCAAAACTGATGCAGGAAGTGCCGACCGACGTCGCCGGCAGCGTGTTCGACGTCGTGGCCGGAGCGCTCGGCCACCTCGGCGAGCTGATCGCCGAGTACCACCACCTGACCCATCACCTCGAGGTGCCCGGGAACGCCGACGCGCTCGGGCGCGTGCAGGCGCAGATCGAGGCCGAGCACGGCTGGGACATCGACAGCCGCGTGATCCAGGTGCTGACGCGCCTGGACCTGCCCGAGGAGGCGGAATTCGCCGCGTTGTCCGGCGGCATGAAGCGCCGCGTGCTGCTCGCGCGCGCGCTCGTGCTCGATCCGGACGTGTTGCTGCTCGACGAGCCGACCAACCATCTCGACATCGAGGCGATCGACTGGCTTGAGCAGTTCCTTCTCGACTTCGCCGGCAGCGTCGTGTTCGTCACCCATGACCGCCGTTTCCTGCGCGCGCTGGCGACACGCATTGTCGAAATCGATCGCGGCCAGGTGACGAGCTGGCCGGGCGACTACGACAACTACCTGCGCCGGCGCGAGGAGCGCCTGCATGCGGAAGCGCAGGCGAACGCGCTGTTCGACAAGAAGCTCGCGCAGGAGGAAGTGTGGATCCGCCAGGGCATCAAGGCGCGCCGCACGCGCAACGAAGGCCGCGTGCGCGAGCTCGAGGCAATGCGGCGCGAGCGTGCACAGAGGCGGGAACTCGGCGGCAAGGCGAAACTGCAGGTCGGCACGGCGGGCGCGTCGGGGCGCCGCGTGATCGACGTCGACGGCATCCGTTTCGGTTACGGCGAGCGCACGATCGTCGCCGACCTGACCACGACCATCCAGCGCGGCGACCGCGTCGGCCTGATCGGCGCGAACGGTTCCGGCAAGACCACGCTGCTGCACCTGCTGCTTGGCCAGCTCGCGCCGCAACTTGGCGAGGTACGCCTGGGCACCAATCTGGAGATCGCGTATTTCGACCAGCACCGCCTCCACCTGCGCGACGACCTCAGTGCGCTCGACAACGTATCGGAAGGTCGCGAGTTCATCGAGATCAACGGCGCGCGCAAGCATGCGCTCGGCTACCTGCAGGACTTCCTGTTCTCGCCGGAGCGCGCGCGCGCGCCGATCACGGCGCTGTCCGGCGGCGAGCGCAACCGCCTGCTGCTGGCGAAGCTGTTCGCGAAGCCCTCCAACCTGCTGGTGATGGACGAACCGACCAACGATCTCGACGTGGAGACGCTCGAATTGCTGGAGGAACTGCTCGCGGCTTACGCGGGCACGCTGCTGCTGGTCTCGCACGATCGCGACTTCCTCGACAACGTGGTGACCAGCACGCTTGCGCTCGAAGGCGGCGGTCGCGTCGGGGAGTACGTCGGCGGATACAGCGACTGGCTGCGTCAGGCGCCACGGCGTGACGGCAAAGGCGGCGGAGGCATTCTTCCTGTATCGCCCACTTCGGACTCGGGCACGGATGCAGGGAAAGCTCCTCCGTCCCCTGTGACGCCCGCGGCGAAGCGCAAGCTGAGCTACAAGGAGTCGCGCGAACTCGAAGAGCTGCCCGGTCGAATCGACGCGCTGGAAACCCGCATCGCGGTCATCGGTGCCGCGATGCAGGCGCCGGGTTTCTATCAGCAGGAAGGCGCGCGCATCGTCGCGCTGAACAATGAATTGTCGGCCTTGCAACTCGAACTCGACGCCGCGTACGCGCGCTGGACCGAACTCGACGCGTAGGGTGGGCCCAGGCCCACCACGGAATTGTCGAGACGTCGCAATTCCCGGGATGCAGCATGCGGTGGGCCAGAGCCCACCCTATGAAATGCAATGCGAGGCCGCGGGAATGGCGAATGCCACTCCCGCAGCGGCTGGCGCGTTCACCACACTTCGCAGCGCTCTGCCGGCGCGCGCACCATCGGTGCATCCGCCTTGCACTGAAATGCTTCGCGGAACGCGGGCAGGTTCGACAACGGGCCGTTCACGCGGTATTTCGCGATCGGATGCGGGTCGCCCTGAACCATCGTGCGCTGCGTCTCCGGCCGGATCTCGTCGCCGCGCCACTGGCCCCACGACAGGAAGAACTGTTGCGCGGGCGTGAACCCGTCGAGGGTTGCCTCGGGCGCCTTGCCCTCGCGCGACTTCTGGTAAGCGAGCCAGGCGAGCTTGGCGCCAGCGAGGTCGCCGATCGACTCGCCGAGCACGAGCTTGCCGTTGTGGTGGATGCCCGGTTCGATGAAGTAGCCGTCGAACTGCTTCACCACGCACGCGCCGCGCGCCTTGAATTTCTCTTCGTCCGCCGGCGTCCACCAGTTGCTGAGCCGCCCTTGCGCGTCGAACTGCGCGCCCTGGTCGTCGAAGCCGTGGCTGATCTCGTGGCCGATCACCACGCCGATCGCGCCGTAGTTGACCGCGTCGGTCGCGGTCATGTCGAACGCGGGCGGCTGCAGGATGCCGGCCGGGAACACGATCTCGTTGAGCAGCGGGTTGTAGTACGCATTCGAGGTCGGCGGCGTCATGCCCCAGCGCGCGCGGTCGACCGGCTTGCCGATCTGCATGCGGCCATCATTGACGTTCCAGCGTGAAGCGGAGACGACATCGTCCCAGTACGAGTCGCGCCCGACCTTCACGCCGGCGTAATCCTTGAACTTGTCGGGATAACCGATCTTCGGGTTGAACGTCGCGAGTTTCTCCAGCGCCTTCGCCTTGGTCTTGTCGTCCATCCAGTCGAGTCCGCGAACGGTGTCGCCCATCGCGAGCAGGATGTTCTTCACCATCTCCTGCATGCGCGCCTTTGCTTCCGGCGGGAAGTATTTCTCGACGTACTTCTTGCCGAGGGCCTCGCCGAGCTGGTTGTCGGTGGCTTCGGCGCAGCGCTTCCAGCGCGGCTTCATCTCGGTCGCGCCGGTGAGGAACTTGCCGTTGAACGCGAAATTCTCCTCGACGAACGGCTTCGACAGCGAATCGGCCGCGGCGTTCAGCACCTGCCATTCGAGGTAGGTGCGCCACTGCGCGATCGGCGTCGCCTTGAGTTCCTTCTGCACCTGCTGCATGAACTTCGGTTCGGTGACGTTGAGGTCGTTGTGCGGAATGTGCGCAGCGTCGAAATACCCCGCCCAGTCGAACGCGGGCACCTGCTCCTGCAACTGCGCAAACGTCGTCTTGTGGTCCTGCTGCTTCGGATCGCGCAGCGCCACGTTGTCGAGCGAGGCGAGCGCGAGGCGCTTCTCGAACTCGAATACGGTGGCCGATGCCCGCTTGGCGGCATCCGCTTTGGCGCCGGCCAGTGCAAACATGTTCGCGACATGCGCGTGGTATTTCGCGCGCGCTTCGACGAAGCGCGGTTCGGGCTTGAGGTAGTAGTCGCGGTCCGGCATGCCGAGGCCGCCGGCGGTCAGGTGCGCGATGACCACGGTCGGGTCGTGCAGGTCCTGCTGCGCGGCCAGGCCGAACGGCACGTTGACGCCCAGATCGTGCAGGCGGCCGATCGTGCGCTGCACGCCGCTCTTGTCCTTGATCGCGCGGACTTCGTCGAGCAGGGGCTGCACCGGCTTCACGCCGAGTTCGTCGACCCGCGCTTCGTCCATGCAGGCCGCGTAGAAGTCGCCCGAAAGTTGTTCGGCGCTGCCGGCGGGCCAGTCGCTGCGTGCGGAAACGTCGGCGAGGATGTCGCGCACATGCTCCTTGTTGACCTCGCCCGACTGCCAGCGTCGGCTCCAACGGTCCATGTAGTCGGGAATCTTGTGCTGCGCGCGCCACGCGCCGTTCGCGTAGTCGAAGAAGTCCGTGCAGGCGGCACCGTCGCGATTGATGTCGGCGGGGTCGATGCCGTGCAGCGCGAGCGCGGGCGAGGCGGTCGCTGCGAGCGAGACGAGGAAGGCGAGCTGCGACGCGCGCAGGCGCAGCGTCGGCGGGGCAGTGCGGTCGTGCATGGCAACGTCCTCATGGCTGGCAACGCCCCATCGTTGCCGATGGCGCGCGCGCGGACATGGCCCGAATGGCAGGGGTCCGGAAGCGGCCAATCCGGATAGCCGTCCCTTCCGGCGTTCGATCTTCCCTCCGCACGTGTCGAGCGCAGCGGAACGCCGTTCCGCGACGCCGATACACCTGCGAGCGTTCGACGCCGGCGCTGCGCGTCATTCGACTTCGCCCAGGACAGGGCTGCGCCCAGGGCGGACGTAAGCGTGCGGCTGGCTTCAGGACTCCGGCGGCACGGGCGGCGCGGGAGGCATCGGCGGCCCGGGCGGCGCCGGTGGCGCGGCGGATGCGGGTGGCAGTGGCGGCGCCGGTGCCACCGGTGGCGCAGGCGGCACGGGTGGCGCAGGCGGTGCTGGTGCCGTGAAGATCGACTTGAACTCCGGTGTCTTCATCGTCAGCGCAATCGCCTTGTGGTCGCGCAGCAGCTTGACCGTGACCTCCTTGCCTTCGGGTTGGTCGCGCAATGCGCGCATGACATCTTCCGGCCGCTCGACGGCACTGCCGCCGACCTCGGTGATGACGTCGCCGCCGCGCAGTCCCGGCAACGCAGCCGTGTCGCTCGCGACCACCAGCGCGCCGCGGTCGGTACCGAAGTAGCGGCCGAGGTCGGCGTTCACCGGCGCCAGGTTGAGGCCCCACCATGGCATCGCACGGCGCATCGTCCGCTGCGCATTCAGCATCGACTCGCGCACCTGCTTCGAGTTCATGCGCTCCTGGATGCGTTCGCCCGCCTCGGAAATGCGCTCGTGCGCGCGCACTTCGCGATCGGCCTGCCGCTGCGCGCGTTCGACGTCGACGCGCACGCGCTCGTTGAAATCCTTCGGCAGGAACGGGTGTTCCGGATCGTCATTCATCAACGCCGGCCAGTTCAGCGCCTTGCGCCGCTCGGCATTGAACACGACCACGCCGTTCTGCGCGCCGCGCCGGTACTCGATGCTGACCGACTGGCCCTCTTTGAGGTTCGCGAGCAGGCCGCGCGCCTGCCGCAGGGCGGAACCTTCGCCTTCGTCGCGGCCATCCGCCGGATCGCCGGTGGCGGCGAGCGCATGGCCGTCGATCGCGGTGATCACGTCGCCGTCATGCAGGCCGGCGCGCGCGGCCGGGCCGTCCGGCGTGACGGCGCTGATGCGCACCCGATCCTTGTCGCGCGCGAGCACCACGCCAATCATCGCGCGGTCGGATTCGCCGAGGTAGCGGAACGCGTACGCGCGCGGACCGACGTCGCCGAGTTCGCCCGACAATTCGGCCATGCGCCGCGTCAGGTCCTGCATCTGCTTGCGCAGCTCGGCGAGCTCCTTGCGCGCGGCTTCGGCGTTGGCGGCAGGCACCGCCGCACTCGCGGCAGCGCCGCCGGCCGCCGGTGTCGCGGCATTCGGTGCCGGCTTGGCGGCGGGTTCGATCGCAACGGCGCCGCGTGCGGCGAGGGCGAGGGCGAGAAACAACAGGCTGCGCTTCATGGAGGGGCCTCAGTTGATGCGATTGAACGAGGTGTCGATGGCGTTCGCATCGATGTCGCTGGCGGCGATTGCGAACGCACTGCCGCGGATGGTGGCAAGGTCTTCGAGCAGGGCGACGCGTTGGCGCCACAGCGGCAGCGCATCGGCGCGGTCGCGGCTCGCGCCGAGCTGCACGTCGACGAGACCAATCAAGTCCTCGACTTCGACCGCGGCCATCAGGTCGCTGCTGTTTTGCGGCGCATGCGCGGCCACTGCCGCGACCCAGCGCTCGAGCGTCTGCGAGCGCGTGCGCAGCGCATCGAGTTCGTCGTTCGCGCTGGTCGGAGCGGTGGTTGCAGGTGAGGGTGTCGCCGTCGGCTCGTTCGCGAGCGGCGGCGGCGTGGTCGCGCGTGGCAGCAGCAGCGCGAGCAGTACGCCGGCAGCGAGTGCGGCGGGCACGATGTAGCGCCAGATGCGCGGACGCCGTTTCGCGGCGAGCGCGCGCGCGAGCTCCGGCCACAGGTCCGGCTGCGGCGCGGCATCGGGCAGGGCGCGCAGCGCGGCGCCCAGCGTACGATCCGCGTCGATGTTCAATGTGCGGTCGCGGTCATGCATGGCGCGGCCTCCTCCTGCAGTGGTTCGAGCAGGTTGCGCAAGCGAATGCTGCCGCGCATGACCTGCGACTTCGAGAAGCTGACCGACTTGCCGGTCAGCTCCGCGATCTCCTGGTGCGTGTAGTCCTCGACGTGGTACAGCCACAGCACGCTGCGCGTCAGCGCCGGCAGATGCGTGAGCGCCTGTTCGAGCCGGCGCGCGTCGGCCAGCACCCACGGCGGGGGTGCATTGCCCTGGACATCGTCGTCGGCGGGCAATTCTTCCAGCACCACGCCGCGCTCCTTGCGCAGGCGCATCAAGGCCTGGTTGACGACGATCTGGCGCAGCCAGCCCCAGAACGGCGACTCGCCGCGGAACTGGCCGATGCGTTCGAGCACATGCAGCATCGCGTCATGCACGGTTTCCCGCGCATGCTCGGCGTCGCCGAGCATGCGCAGCGCGAGCGTGAACGCGGGGCGCTCGAACGCGCGGTAGATCTGCTCGAGCGCGCCGGTTTCGCCGCGCCGCGCACGGGCGAGGACGGTATCGGGGACCTCGATCTGGAAACTGGTTGCGCTCACGGAAGGGTCAGATGCGGGTCGCGGCGATTTGGTCGCAATCGCACGATGCGCCATGCGCGCGCACGCCGCCAGCGAGCGGCGCGGACAGCCTGTCCGGCACCTGTCCGCATCGCCCGCGGACACTGCGCAGTGTACGGCTTTGTGTCGTAAACGCTCTTGATATCAATCATTTGAGTGTTGGCACAGTCGTTGCTGAGTAACCGTCGACGCTATCCATGGAGTCTGCACCCGATGATCCGCGACACCTCCGCACAGGACCGTGTGCTCACCGCCCCGAGCAATCGCAGGAAGCAGTTCGTCTGGATCGGGCTCGGCCTGGCGACGTTGGCCTCGATCGGGTTGTGCGTGCCGACCATCGTGCGGCTGATGTCGGCGGACTCGTCGGCGAGCAGTGCACGCCTGCGCATCGCCGAGGTCAAGCGCGGCGACCTCGTGCGCGATGTGTCGGTGCAGGGGCGCGTGGTCGCGGCGGTGAGCCCGACCTTGTATGCGCGCACCGCCGGCACCGTCACGCTCGACGTGCATGCGGGCGACAAGGTCAAGAAGGGCGACGTGCTCGCCGAGATCGATTCGCCGGAACTGACCAACCGCCTCAAGCAGGAACAGGCGACGCTCGACAGCCTCGGCCTCGACGTCGAGCGCGCGATGATCGACAACCGCAAGGCGCAGGCGGCGACGCAGATGGCGTACGAGCAGGCGAAGATCGACCGGCAGACTGCTGAGCGCGAAGTCGAGCGCAACGAGAAGGCGTTCCAGCGCGGAGCGCAGCCGGAGATGACCGTGTTGCGCGCGAAGGATGCGCTGGCCAAGTCGCGCCTGAGCGAGACGAATGCACAGCACAATGTGCAGCTCGACCGCGACAGCCTCGCGTTCGAATTGAAGACCCGGCGCTTCGCGCTCGATCGCCAGAAATTGCTGGTGCAGGATCTTGCGCGCCAGGTCGACGAACTCAAGATGCGTTCGCCGGTCGACGGCCAGGTCGGCCAGCTCGTCGTGCAGCAGCGCGCGAACGTGGCGGCGAACGCGGCGATCCTCAGCGTGGTCGACTTGAGCGCGCTGGAGATCGAGGTGCAGGTGCCGGAAGTGTTCGCGCACGACCTGAGCGCCGGCATGGCCGCCGAGATCCAGGAAGGCGGCGAGAAGTACGCGGGCGAAGTCAGCGCTATTTCGCCCGAAGTGCAGAACGGCCAGGTCACCGGGCGCGTGCGCTTCGGCGACAGGAAGCCTGCCGGCCTGCGCCAGAACCAGCAGCTGACCACGCGCATCCTGATGGATGAACACCCGAACGTGCTGATGGTCGAGCGCGGGCCGTTCGTCGACACCGGCGCCGGTCGCATTGCCTACGTCGTGCGCAACGGCACGGCCGAACGCACCGAGATCCAGGTTGGCGCGACCAGCCTCAACGCGGTCGAGATCGTCAGCGGCCTCAAGGAAGGCGACCGCATCGTGATTTCCGGCACCGATGAATTCAGGGGCGCGCAGAAGATCGCGCTCAACTGATCCAGCAAGAACAACGAACGACGACGAGGAACCACCATGCTTAAGATGACCCACCTGCAGAAGGTCTATCGCACCCACCTGATCGAGACCTATGCGCTGCGTGATTTCTCGATCAACGTGCGCGAAGGAGAGTTCGTTGCGGTGACCGGTCCGTCCGGATCGGGCAAGACGACGTTCCTCAATATCGCCGGCCTGCTGGAGGAGTTCACCGGCGGCCAGTACCTGCTGGATGGCGTCGACGTCAGTGGCCTCGGCGACGATGCTCGCTCGCGCCTGCGCAACGCCAAGATCGGCTTCATCTTCCAGAGCTTCAACCTGATCCCCGACCTCAACCTGTTCGACAACGTCGACGTGCCGCTGCGCTACCGCGGGTTTGCGGCGGCGGACCGCAAGAAGCGCATCGACGAGGCGCTGTCGCGCGTCGGCCTCGCCTCACGCATGAAGCACTACCCGGCGGAACTCTCGGGCGGCCAGCAGCAGCGCGTGGCAATCGCGCGCGCGCTTGCGGGTTCGCCGCGCCTGCTGCTCGCGGACGAGCCGACCGGCAACCTCGATTCGCTGATGGCGCGTGGCGTGATGGAGCTGCTGGAGGAGATCAACCGGCAGGGCACCACCATCGTGATGGTCACGCACGATCCGGAACTCGCCGCACGCGCGCACCGCAACGTGCACGTCATCGACGGCCAGGTTACGGATTTCGACGACGAGCCGGCGCTGCGGCGCCCGGTGCGCGACGACGACACCGCCGCCGCCGCGATCGCCTGAGGAGGACCGCGCATGTTCGCCTACTACCTCCAACTCGGCCTGCGCAGCCTGCGGCGCAACCCGATCCTGACCGCGCTGATGGTGGTCGGCATCGCGCTTGGCATCGCCGCCAGCATGACCACGCTGACGGTCATGCACCTCATGGGCAGCAACCCGATCCCGTGGAAGAGCGACAAGCTGCATTACGTGCAACTGGACAACTGGAGCGGCGACCAGTCGTTCTACGACGACGGACGTCCGCCGGACCAGGTCACCTACCAGGATGCGGTCGCGCTGATGAAGGCGGGCAGGGCCGACAAGCAGGCGGCGATGTTCAAGCTGTCGCTGCCGGTGCAGCCGGAGAACAAGGACCTCAAGCCGTTCCAGTCGCTCGGTCGCGTGACGTACTCGGATTTCTTCGCGATGTTCGAGCCAAAGTTCAAGTACGGCGCGCCGTGGAACCACGACCAGGACGAGAGCCATGCGCGCGTCGTCGTGCTCGGCAAGGACATCAACGAGAAACTGTTCGGTGGGCAGGACAGCACCGGCAAGAACGTGCGCCTCAACGGAATCGACTACACGATCATAGGCGTGCTGGATGCGTGGAACCTGCGCTCGCGCTATTACGACCTGACCAACGGCGCGTTCGCCGAGCCGGACGAGTTCTTCATGCCGTTCACCACCGCGGTCGACCTCAAGCAGCGCTCGAGCGGCAACAACAGTTGCTGGAAGTCGCCCGGCGATGGCTGGGATGCGTACCTCGCGTCCGATTGCGTGTGGATGCAGATGTGGGTGCAGCTCGATTCGCCAGCGCGGCTGGCCGAGTACAAATCGTTCCTCGACAACTACGTCAACGAGCAGAAGAAGCTCGGCCGCTTCCCGCGGCCGCTCAACAACCGCCTGCTCGACGTGACCGAGTGGATGCGCGACCAGAAAGTGGTGTCTCGCGACGTCGAGGTGCAGACCGGCCTTGCGTTCGCGTTCCTCGTGGTGTGCCTGGTCAACACCATCGGCCTGCTGCTGGCGAAGTTCACGCGCAAGGCGGGCGAGATCGGCCTGCGCCGCGCGCTCGGTGCGAGCCGGCGCGAGGTATTCACCCAGTTCCTGGTGGAGTCCGGCGTGGTCGGCCTGACCGGCGGCGTGCTCGGCCTGATGCTGACCGGCCTCGGCCTGCTTGCGGTGCGCGCGTTGTACACCGAGTACAAGACGGTTGCGAATCTCGACTGGGCGATGGTCGCGATGACGATCGTGCTGGCGGTGGCATCCGCGTTGCTCGCCGGCCTGTATCCGACCTGGCGCGCCTGTCGCGTGCAGCCTGCGGCTCAATTGAAGGTTTGAGGAGAGTCACCATGGAAATCAGACCGATTCTCTCCGCGCTGATGCGCAGCAAGGTGTCGATGATCCTGATCGGCCTGCAGGTCGCGCTGACCCTCGCGATCGTCTGCAACGCGCTGTTCATCATCGGCCAGCGCCTTGATCTCATGAACCGCCCGAGCGGGATGAACGAGGCCGACACCTTCATGTTCGGCAGCTCCGGTTTCGGCCAGGGCTACGACGGGCGCGCGGTGATGAAATCCGACGTCGCCTTGTTGCGGCAGATCCCCGGCGTCGCCGATGCGACGACGACGAACTCGGTGCCGATGAGCGGCGGCGGCTGGGGCTCCGGCATCTCGTTGCAGCCGAAGCAGAAAACCTCGAGTGCCGACACCACGTTCTACATGGTCGACGATCACGGGCTCTCAACCTTCGGCGTGAACCTCGTCGCCGGGCGCGACTTCACGCCCGCCGAAGTCGAGGACCACGACCAGGGCCAGCGCGTGCAGCCGCCGGTGATCATCGTCAGCAAGGCGCTCGCCGACAAGCTGTTCCCGAACGGCGATGCGCTTGGCAAGCAGGTCTACCTCGACGAGGACGAGCCGCGCAGCACGATCATTGGCATCGTCGAAAAGGCGCAGGAGCCGTGGGTCGACAGCAAGGACGTCGAGAACGCGACCTTCATTCCGTACTACCTGCCGTACGGCAACTACACCCGCTACCTGGTGCGCGCCGAGCCGGGACGCCGTGACGAAGTCATGAAGTCGGTCGAGCAGAAGATGGCGGAAGCGAATCCGAGCCGCATCATCGGCAAGTTGCGCAGCATGCAGCAGGTGCGCCGCGAGGCCTATGCCAACGATCGCGCGATGGCGATCATCCTCGGCGCGGTGATCTTCGCGCTGCTCGCGATCACCGCGCTCGGCATCGTCGGCATGGCGAGCTTCTGGGTCGCGCAGCGCACGCGCCAGATCGGCACGCGGCGCGCGCTCGGTGCGACCAAGTTCGACATCCTGCGCTACTTCCAGACCGAGAACTTCATAATCACGACGATGGGCCTGATCGCAGGCGGCATCCTCGCCTACGGACTCAGCCTGTGGTTGATGCAGCAATACCAGTCGCCGCGCTTGCCCTGGTACTACGTGCCGATCGGTTTCGTCTGCCTGTGGCTGCTCGGGCAACTCGCGGTGCTCGGCCCGGCGATGCGTGCATCGCGCGTGCCGCCGGCGGTGGCGACGCGCAGCGTGTAGTTGATGTGGGCTACTGTCTTTCTTCTTCGCGAGGACCGACCCGCATCCATGCGCGTTCGTCCCGCATCCCTGCGGGCCGGTTACCTTCTCTTGCTTGTCCAAGAGAAGGTAACCCAAGAGAAGGACACCCCCGCGGCAACGCCCGCGGGGCATCCTGCCCCGCGGGTGCGTGAACGGCGGCCGAGGTTCGCCGACAGCGCATCCGTGCGCTGACGGCGAACGCGCGCGCATCGTGCGCGCGCCCCTGCGGGCTTTGTCGTCCGCCGTTCACCGTTGCCGAAGGGGACCCGATAGAAGCAGCGCGCTCCTGCGCGCAGAGGCCGAGCAGCAGCAACAGGAGCGTAGGAGCAGCTTCGGCGGCGATGCTCTTGACTCAAGGCATCGCAAGTTTCCCCGAAGGATACCCGGACTTCCGGCCCATCCAATCCGCACGTCGATCACCGATCATGCACTTCCGATCTGGCCATCCGGCCGGCCCGCCCGAATGGATGTCTGGAGTCTTTCGATGTCACGCAATCCGTACCGAATGCTTGCTGTCGCCACCGCGATCGGCATGGGCCTGATGCAATCCGCGTTTGCGGCCGGCGACGTTGCCGCGCGCGTCAAGGCGCTCAACGACCTGCTCGCCGAGCAGTGGCAGTACACGATGAAGGAGTCGCCGGAGTTCGCCTCTATCCTCGGCGACTACCGCTACAACGACCGGTGGAGCGACTTTTCGCTCGGCCATATCGCGCAGCAGAAGAAGGACGCGCAAGCGTTCCTCAAGCGCTTCGAGGCGATCGACACCAGCGGTTTCTCCGAGCAGGACCGCCTCAACCAGCAGTTGATGGTGCGCCAGCTCAAGGATGGCCTCGAAGCCATCGCCCTCAAGAACTACGAGATGCCGATCGACCAGTTCAGCGGTGCGCACCTGCAGCTCGCGCAGTTCGTCTCGGCGCTGCCCTACGACAGCACGAAGCACTACGAGGACTACATCGCGCGCCTGGACAAGGTGCCCGCGATCATCGATGACCTCATCGCGATCCTCAAGCAGGGCGAGAAGGACAAGCTGATGCCGCCGCGCTTCCTGCTCGAAAAGGTCGTCGGCCAGTGCCGTTCGATCGCCGAGCCCGCGGGCGAGGAGAGCGTGTTCGGCGCGTCGGTGAAGAAGTTCGCCGATACCGTTCCGCAGGCGGATCGCAAGCGCCTGCACGACGCCGTGATCGCCGCGGTCGACGGCAAGGTGCGCCCGGCGTATCGCAAGCTCGCCGACTTCGTCGAGAAGGACTACGCGCCGAAGGGGCGCACGAGCGAAGGCCTGTGGTCTCTGCCGGACGGCGACAAGCGCTACAAGTTCGCGGTCGAGCAGATGACGACGACGGCGATGGAACCCGCGGCGATCCACGAGCTCGGCCTTTCCGAGGTGAAGCGCATCGAGGCGGAGCAGACGAAGATCGCCGAGAAGCTCGGCTACAAGGATTTGAAGGCGATGCGCGTCGCGCTGGACAACGACCCGAAGGTGCACGCCACCTCGCGCCAGCAGATCGTCGATCTCTACAAGTCATACATCGAGCAGATGCAGCCGAAGCTGCCGGAGCTGTTCGGCCTGCTGCCGAAAACCAGGGTCGAGGTGTTGCCGACCCAGGAGTATCGCGAGAAGGAGGCGTCCGGCGCGGAGTACCAGCAGGGCACGCCCGACGGCACGCGTCCGGGGCGCATCTACGTCAACACCTACGACTTCGGCAAGCGCCTGACCACCAATATCGAGACGACCGCCTATCACGAAGGCGTGCCGGGCCATCACATGCAGATCTCGATCGCGCAGACGCTGCCGGACCTGCCGCCGTTCCGCCAGCAGGCCGGCTATACCGCCTACATCGAGGGCTGGGCACTGTACGCCGAGCGCCTCGGCGAGGAACTCGGCTTCTACAAGGATCCGCTCAGCTACTACGGCCACCTGTCGGATGAACTGCTGCGCGCCGATCGCCTCGTGCTCGACACCGGCGTGCACTACAAGCACTGGACGCGCGAGCAGATGGTCAACTACTTCCGCGAGCATTCCTCGCAGGACGAGCCGAGCATCCAGTCCGAGACCGACCGCTACATCTCGACCCCGGGCCAGGCGCTTGCCTACAAGATCGGCCAGCTGAAGATCCTCGACCTGCGCGCGCATGCGAAGAAGGAGCTCGGCGACAAGTTCGACATCCGCGCGTTTCACGACGAAATCCTCGATGGAGGCGCGTTGCCGCTCGACGTGCTCGACGCGCGCGTGAGCGCGTGGATCGCGGCGACCAAGGCGGGCAAACCCTCGGCCTGATGCAACGAGCGCGGGAGCGCAGCGATGCGCTCCCGCCTCTGGATACATCCCCGCGTCGGAGTTGTATGCTCCGTCCCACGCAACCTTTTCGCCTCGCGCCGCATCCAAGCGGCGCATGTGCCGCCCAGACGCCAAGAATGAATCCATGCGCACGGTCCTCGTGATCGACGACAATCCGGCGGTCGGAACCTCGCTTGACCTGCTGTTCGGGTTGCGCGAGATCCGCACGCTGACCGCGCAATCGCCCGAGGACGGCATGGCCGTGCTCGCGCGCGAGCCGATCGACCTCGTCGTGCAGGACATGAACTTCTCGAGCGACACGACCTCGGGCGAGGAGGGCGTGGCGTTGTTCCGCGCGATCCGCGAACGACATCCCGACTTGCCGATCGTGCTGCTGACCGCATGGACGCACCTCGAAACGGCGGTCGAACTGGTCAAGGCCGGCGCGTCCGACTACCAGGCCAAGCCGTGGGACGATCACAAGCTGGTCGCGACCGTGGAGAACCTGCTCGAACTGGCGGAAGCCACGCAGGAAGTCGCGCGCTTCCGCGACGAACGTCGGCGCAGGCGCAAGGCGCTCGACACGCAGTACGACCTGCGCGGCCTGGTGTTCGCATCCGCGGCGACCGAACGCGTGGTCGAGCTCGCCTGCCAGGTCGCACGCGCGGACATTCCGGTATTGATCACCGGGCCGAACGGTGCCGGCAAGGAGCGCATTGCCGAGATCATCCAGGCGAACTCTGCGGTCAAGGACGGCCCGTTCGTCACCGTGAATTGCGGCGCATTGCCTTCGGAGCTGATCGAAGCCGAACTGTTCGGCGCCGATCCCGGCGCCTACACCGGCGCGGCGAACAAGGCGCGCGAAGGCCGCTTCGAACTTGCCGATGGCGGCACCCTGTTCCTCGACGAGATCGGCAACCTGCCGCTCGCCGGGCAGGCGAAGCTGCTGCGCGTGCTCGAAAGCGGCCAGTTCGAGCGCCTCGGTTCGAGCAGGACGCGCAAGGTCAAGGTGCGCGTGATCAGCGCGACCAATGCGGATGTCGCCGCGATGATCCGCGACGGACGCTTCCGCGAAGATCTCTACTACCGCCTCAACGTGATCGAGTTGCGCCTGCCGCCGCTGGCCGAGCGCATCGACGACGTGATCCCGCTGGCCGAGCATTTCCTCGCCGGCGCCGCGCGCCTCGACGACAGCGCGCGCACCGCGCTCGTCGGCCATGCCTGGCCCGGCAACGTGCGCGAACTCAAGAACGCGATCCAGCGCGCGGCATTGCTGTGCCAGAACGGCGTGGTCAGTGCACGGGACCTCGGCCTCGTCGCGGTGCGCACCGCCAGTGGCCGCATCGCCGCCGACGCCGAACCCGATCGCGAGGCGATCGAGACGGCCCTGCGCAACGCGCGCGGCGTGATCAGCCAGGCCGCCGCCGAACTCGGCCTGTCGCGCCAGGCACTGTATCGGCGCATGGAGAAGACGGGGCTGAAGGCCGAGGGCTGAGGCTCTGACAGCCGGGCGCGGGGCGGCTGTTCATTGCCCGTGCGCGCCGAAGCTGCGATGTTGTCAGCCCCGGGACCAAGTCCTCATTGCATGCGCCTGCTTTCCCTCGAAGGCAAACTCGCCGCCGCACTTGCCGCCGCACTGGTTGCCGCGGCGGTGCTCGCGGCGTGGGCGACGACCTGGTTCGCGTCGGCGTGGTACGGCGCGGCGGCCGCGGTGCTCGTGCTCGCATTGCCGGCGCTGGTGTTCGCGCGCCAGCTCGCGCACCCGGTCGCGTCGCTGATCCGCGCCCTGTCCGGCAGCGTGGTCGCGTTCCGCGATGGCGATTTCAGCTTTTCGATCGGTACCCGCCGCAGCGACGAGGTCGGTGAACTCGTCGCCGCGCACAACGAACTCGGGCGCGTGCTTCGCGAGCAACGCCAGCATCTGTTCCAGCGCGAGTTGCTGCTCGACACCGTGGTGCAGAACACGCCGACCGCGCTGGTGCTGGTCGAACCGGGTGGACATGTCGTGTATGCGAACGTGTCTGCGCGGCAGATGCTCAACGGCGGCCGCTCGCTCGCCGGCGAGCGCTTCGCCGAGATCGTCGCGAGCGCACCGGAAGCGTTGGCGCGTGCGATCGGGAGCGGCGCGGATGGACTGTTCAGCGTGGCGTTCGACAACGAGGACGAGACGTTTCATCTGTCGCAGCGCGAGTTCAAGCTGCAGGGACGCGCGCACCGCCTGTACCAGATCAAGCGCCTGACGCGCGAGCTCGCGCGCCAGGAGGTGATGACCTGGAAGAAGGTCATCCGCGTGATCAGCCATGAGCTCAACAACTCGCTCGGGCCGATCCGTTCGCTCTCGCATTCCGGGCGCGAACTCGCCCGCCTCGGCGATGCGGCGCGGCTCGGCATCGTGTTCGACACGATCGAGGAACGCACGCGCCACCTCGAAGGATTCATCAACGGCTATGCGCGGTTCGCCAAGCTGCCGCTGCCGCGGCCGGAGCGGATCGAATGGGCGCCGTTCCTCGCCGCGCTTGCGCGCCACTATCCGTTCCGTGCGGTCGGCGCGGTGCCGGAACAGCCCGGCTGGTTCGATCGCGCGCAGGTGGAGCAGGTGCTGATCAACCTGCTGAAGAACGCGCACGAATCCGGCGGGGCTGCCGATGAGGTCGAGCTCGGCGTGGCGCAGGGATCGCGCGAAGTGCGCATCGAAGTCGCCGACCGCGGCAGCGGCATGAGCGAAACCGTGCTCGCCAATGCGCTGCTGCCGTTCTATTCGACCAAGCGCGCCGGATCCGGACTCGGCCTTGCGCTCGCACGCGAGATCGCCGAGGCGCACGGCGGGCGCGTGCACCTCGCCAACCGTCACGGCGGCGGCCTCGCGGTCACGCTCGCGCTTCCGATCGTCGAAAGAACCGAAGCAAGAGACTGAAACACGCAGCACGCCGGGCGCACGAAGGGAAATCCAGGATGGGCGCAGCAGTATTTTTCCTGCGCGTGCTCGGCTTGCGGCTCCGCTCTGTTCGCACTCCGCTGCGGTCGCCGGTGCGCGAGTGGGGCGCGGGGCTATACTGGTCGTCCAATCCGGGGAGAGCGCCATGGGACTGTATCTGCCGCTGATCGTCGTCGTCGTCGCAGTGATCCTGTTGTCGAAGCTGGTGCGCATCGTGCCGCAGGGCTTCGAATGGACGGTCGAGCGCTGGGGAAAGTACACGCATACGCTGACGCCGGGCTTCCACCTGCTGATCCCGGTGATGCAGAACGTCGGGCGCAAGATGAACATGATGGAGCAGGTGCTCGACGTTCCTTCGCAGGACGTGATCACCAAGGACAATGCGGTCGTCAAGGTCGACGGCGTGGTGTTCTACCAGGTGCTCGATGCGGCGAAGGCGGCGTATGAAGTCGCGCAGCTGGAAGTCGCGATCATCAACCTGATCATGACCAACATCCGCACCGTGCTCGGCTCGCTCGACCTCGATGAATCGCTGTCCAAGCGCGACGAGATCAACGCCAAGCTGCTCAAGGTCGTCGACGAGGCGACCCATCCGTGGGGCCTCAAGGTCACGCGCATCGAACTCAAGGACATCCAGCCGCCGCGCGACCTGGTCGACTCGATGGCGCGCCAGATGAAGGCCGAGCGCGAGAAGCGCGCGAACATCCTGGATGCGGAAGGTTTCCGCCAGGCCGCGATCCTCAAGGCCGAAGGCGAGAAGCAGTCGGTGATCCTCGCCGCCGAAGGCCAGAAGGAAGCCGCGTTCCGGGAGGCCGAGGCGCGCGAGCGTCTTGCCTCTGCGGAAGCGAAGGCGACCGAAGTCGTGTCTGCCGCGATCGCCGGCGGCGACGTCAATGCACTGAACTACTTCGTCGCGAACAAGTACATCGAGGCGCTCAAGGCGATGGCCGATTCGCCGAACCAGAAGATGCTGCTGCTGCCGATCGAGGCGACCGGCGTGCTCGGCTCGCTGGCCGGCATCGCCGAGCTGGCGAAGAATGCCCTGGCGGAGCAGGGCGCGCCGCGCGCGTCGGCACCCCCGCGCGCGCCCGCGCCGCCGCGCGTCCCACCGCCGGATCAGCGCTGATCCGCTCCGGACCCGTTGGAGACATGCTCATGGACAATTTCGTCGACAACTATGGCTGGTGGGTGCTCGCACTGGTGCTGATCGGTGCGGAAATGATCGCGCCCGGCTATTTCCTGCTCTGGATCGGCATCGCCGCCGGCCTGATGGGCATCCTCACCTGGATCTTTCCGGCGTTGCCCGCACTCGGCCAGGCGATCCTGTTCGGCGCACTCGCGATCGCGGCGTGTGCGGTGTACTGGAGATTCATCCGCCCGCTCGCCGAGCAGCGCGACGACCAACCGCTCTTGAACAAGCGCGGCGAGCGCATGGTCGGGCGCCGGGTCGTCGTGGTCGAGGCGATCGTCAATGGCCGCGGCAAGGTCAAGGTCGGCGACGGCCAGTGGCTGGTCGAGGGGCCGGACCTCGCCGTTGGCAGCGAAGTCGAAATCGTTTCGGTGCAGGGCACCACGTTCACGGTGAAACCGGTGGCGTGAGCGCGTCGTGCGGGCGATCCCGTCCGCCGGTGCCTGCCCCGGGCGGAAATCCCGCGTTGCCCGCGGAGCGCAGACACGATCCCCCACTGCCGCGATAATGCGCATCCCGCATACCCGGAACGGACCCGACGATGACCCAGAAGACCATCCTCAACGACACCCACCGCGCGCTCGGCGCGAAGATGGTCGACTTCGGCGGTTGGGACATGCCGATCAGCTACGGCTCGCAGATCGAGGAGCATCACGCGGTGCGCCGCGATGCCGGCATGTTCGACGTATCGCACATGACCGTGGTCGACCTGCACGGCGCGCGCTGCCGCGAATTCCTGCGCCACCTGCTCGCGAACAGCGTCGACAAACTGAAGGTGAGCGGCAAGGCGCTCTACTCGTGCATGTTGAACGAGCAGGGTGGGGTGATCGACGACCTCATCGTGTACTTCCTCGCCGAAGACTTCTTCCGCGTCGTCGTGAACGCCTCCACGCGTGACAAGGACCTCGCCTGGATCGAAAAGCAGGCGGCGGCATTCGACGTGAAGGTCACCGAGCGGCCCGATTTCGCGATGATCGCGGTGCAGGGGCCGAACGCGCGCGACAAGGTGCTCGGCCTGCTGACGCCGGATACGCGCGCGAAGGCGGCGAAGATCGGCAAGTTCGTCGCCAGCGAGGGCGACGGCATGTTCATCGCGCGCACCGGCTACACCGGCGAGGACGGTTTCGAGATCATCGTGCCGGAGCAGGACGCGGTGTCGTTGTGGAACCGCCTGAAGGATGCCGGCGTCGCGCCCTGCGGACTCGGCGCGCGCGACACGCTGCGCCTCGAGGCGGGCATGAACCTGTACGGCCAGGACATGGACGAGTCGGTGTCGCCGTGGGAGGCGAACCTCGGCTGGACCGTCGCGCTCGACGAAGGCCGCGCGTTCATCGGGCGCGACGTGCTCGAGCGGCAGAAGGCCGCCGGCGATCACCGCGTGATGGTCGGTCTCGTGATGGACGACAAGGGCGTCCTGCGCCACGGCCAGCGGGTGGCGACGCCGCAGGGCGATGGCGAGATCCTCTCGGGCAGCTTCTCGCCGACGCTCGGCAAGTCGATCGCGTTCGCGCGCGTACCGGCTGGCGCCACCGGAATGCTGCACGCGGACATCCGCGGCAAGCTGGTGCCGGTGCGTGTAGTGAAGTACCCGTTCGTGCGCGACGGCAAGCCTTGCGAAGGCGTTTGAGCCCACTCGTCGCGTTGTACGTTTCCCGTTGCTAGAATCCGTTCCGCTGACTACCCAAGGACCCGTGTCATGCAAGAGATTCCCGGTGATCTGAAGTTCATGAAGTCCCACGAATGGGCGCGCGTCGAGGACAAGGGCACGGTGACCTGCGGCATCTCGGACCACGCACAAGGCCTGCTCGGCGATCTCGTCTACGTCGAACTGCCGAGCGTCGGCGACACGGTCAAGGCCGGCAATGCCTGCGCCGTGGTCGAGTCGGTGAAGGCCGCGTCCGACGTCTACGCGCCGGTGTCGGGCGAGATCGTCGCGGTCAACGAGGCACTGCCGGACAAGCCCGAGACGATCAACGAGGACGCCTACGGCGATGGCTGGCTGTTCGTGATCAAGCCGGACAATCTGGCCGAGGATCAGGAAGAACTGCTCGACCCGGACGCATACGCGGAGCTGATCGAGAGCGAAGAACACTGATCCCTGTTCCGAAGTCTCCGGGTTTGAATCCAAGGGCGCGCCAATGGCGCGCCCTTTTTCATGTCTGCTTGCGTGGCCTTGCGCTGGTCGAGCGGAGCTTGCTCCGCTGCTCCTGCTTGCCGCCCTTTTGACAGTCGAGGTGCATCACGAGTCGCGCAACTCGGTTGCATCACGGTGACGATCCACACGTCGATGCGCCCGTGTGTGGACTCACCAGTCGTGCTCGCATCATCTTCGAGAGCGTGCCGAAGGTTGCTCGATCGATGCATCGAACGTCGTCGCGATGACTCCGTCGCGAGTGCTGGCGACGCCCCGATCGATCCGAGTCGAGGATGCCGATCGGCACCGCAATCCGGCCTCGACGCCCCCGGAAGAGGCGAAACCGAAAAATATTTTTTCCGCCGTTCACCCGCCGTTGAGGCATCTGGTGGCGCCACGCGAGCCGCGCGCTTCCACGCTTGTCAAGCATCTGCATCGTTGCGTTATGCGTCCGCCGCAAGTTCGAAATCGGCAAGGTGGAAAACCCGCAAAGCCGCGCCACGCCTAGCTTTCCGGGCTTTCACACGCTTCTTTTAATGCGCTATTTACAGACGTTAAGACGTCTGGACGTCCTTAGTAAAAAGTGCACATTGAGCGTGTTTAGCGTGGCTCGGGAGGGGCTCGGAGGGCGCTTGGAGGCGGTTCGGGAACCTCTTGTTTCCCCTCAGAAATTTGTTGACACGCGCTTGGGACAGTAATAGTTTCTGCGCCGGCGTGACAAACAAATAAAGGAAACATGACTGCGACACGCTTCATCGTCCCCTACGTTGAACACGGCGCGAAGGCCGGGTCGGTGAAGAAAATCACGGTGTCGGTTCCCTTTCACATTCTCAAGCTTCTGTCCGACGAACGGACCCGCCGCCAGGTCGGAAACCTGCGGCACGCCACCAACAGCGATCTGCTGTGCGAAGCATTCCTTCACGCTTTTACTGGGCAACCACTGCCAACTGACGAGGAGCTAAGACGCGATATGGCCATGAAGAAAGCAGCTGCAAAGAAGAAACCCGCCAAGAAGGCCGCCAAGAAGGCGGTGCGCAAGACCACGGCGAAGGCGAAGACCGCAACGGCCCGCAAGACGGGCGCTGCGAAGAAGCCGGCGGCCAAGAAGGCGGCCAAGAAGGCCGTCAAGAAGGCTGCAAAGAAGAAGTAATGCCACTGTCGGGTCGTCCGTCTCCGACGTGACGGTCCAGGGTTACAGCTTCGCGACCGGAACCTGGTCGCGAAGCGGCCCGAAGAAGTGATCTGCAACACGCAACACGTAGCAAGCAACAACAAGCACCATCGGAAAGAGACTCGCCTCTCCCTGCGGATACGCCCAGCGCAGGGAGAGGATTTCTCCGCAGCCTTTCCTCCTTCCGCGCCGACTTCCCCTCCCTTCGATCGAGCTGCTCCGCTTGCCGGTGGCGCGCGCATGCCTTTGCGCCGGATCCGAAGTCGCCGGCCCCCTGTTTCTTCAGTCGCGCTTCGCGCTCGCCACGCCCCTTCGCCCGCTGCACTCGCAGTAGCGGGGTGACAGCAGTTGTCCGGAATGGGTCAGTGCGACAGCAGGGTCGCGACGGTGTACCCGTGCTCGCTGCGCCCCGCAATGATCTTCGCGCAGCTCATCAGTGGCACTGCCAGCAGCAGACCGGCAACGCCCCATACCCAGCCGAGTACCACCAGCGCCAGGAACACCATCACCGGATCCAGCGCGAGTCGACGCCCGACCAGATGCGGCGTCACCAGTTGTCCTTCGACGAGGTGCAGGCCGAGGAACGCAGCGGGTGCGGCGAGTGCATGCAGCGGCGTGGTGAACTCGGCGAACCCGGCGACCGCAAGCACGCACGCGGTCAGCAAGGGTCCGATGAAGGGTGCGTAGTTCATCAGCGCGGCGAGCCCTCCCCACAGCAAGGGGTCGGGGACATGCAGCAGCGCAAGCGCACCCGCGGTGGCAAGACCGAGCGCGAGATTGATCAGAGTGATCGTGATCATGTACAGCGACAGCTCGTGCTGCGCCTGGCGCGTCGCCTGCACGAGGTCGCGCTTGGCACGCAGATGCGGCGCGAGGGTCACGAACTTGCGCAGCAGCGCATCGCCGTGCAGCAGGAACAGGAAAGTCAGGAACAGCACGACCAATGCACCGGCCAGCACGGTCGGGGCGGTGCTGGCTAGCTGCGAGAGCACGCCGGACGAGGAATCGACCACCTGCATCGGTTCGCTGCCGCCCATGTTGGCGAGCTTGCCGAGTTCGCGCGTCGCTTCGCTCGCCGCCTGCAGCGGGCGGCGCAGGTCGCGCAGCGCCGACTGCAGGTGCTCGAGCGCGCGCGGCATGCGCGCGATCCAGGTGCGCGCTGGCGCCGCGAGTGCGAAGAACGCGCCGGCAGCGGCGGCGATCGCAATCGTGATCGCGACCAGTGCGCCGAGTGGCCGCGGAACCCGCCAGCGTTCGAGCCCCCTTACCAGCGGCGCGAACATCAGGCCGAGCAGGATCGCGAGCAGGATCGGCACGATCAGCGCTTCGGCGAGCGCGCAGGTATAGGCGATGAGCACGGCGAGGATCGTCGCGCACAGACGCACCAGCGTTTCCTGCGGCGTGGTCGCAGCGGCTTCGTCGACGACGACGGGCGCCGGCGACACGCCCGCAACGTGCGCAACCACCGCGGCGGGCTGCCCTGCAGAGTCCTCGTTTGCGGTCGTCATCATGCGCGCTCCTCGGTGGGCGGGCGATCATGCATGCGCAATGCACCGATCCAGGCGTTGACGGGAACGCGCAAAAGCAACATGCCCACGCTCGCCAGCCCACGCGCGATGCGCATCACGCCGCCGAGCGGCAGCAGGCCCGCGACGGCGCCCGCTGCGGCTCCGGTACCGAGCAGCGCGACAGGACCGTGGCGATGGATGCGTGCGCGCACGCGTGCCGTCGACGCGTGCAAGCCCGCAGTGGCATCCGCGAGACGCCGCTCGGCGATCGCGAGCCGGAGTCGGCGCTCGCGCCGCCTCACGCGCGCGCCTCGGTGATGCCGGCGAGTACGCGGCGCGTGCGTGGCAACGTGAGTTCGCGCCAGCAGCCGCGCATCGCGAACAGGACCGCAACGCCGCCGATCACGTTGGCGAGGGCGACACTGCCGATGCCGAGGAACAGGTTGCCGCTGAGCTGGTACACGCCGACGGCGATCGCCGCGCTTGCCGCGAGCCAGGCGCCGACGCCGAGGAAGACCAGCAGGAACGACAGCCAGACGAGCAGCAAGGCGCTGCTGCGCGCGAGACTGAGCTCGGCGCGCAGCAGCGCGAGCGCCGCCTGGGCGACGCGCATCGCCTGGTCGAATGCAGTGCGTGCGGCATCGAAATCCCGCTCGATGCCGCCGCCCCCTTCATCCGCCCCCTGCGCGTCCATGTCAGCGACGACGCAGCGCGCGGGACAGGACGAACCCGGCAGCGAACGCGATGCCGAAAGCAGCCAGCGGGTGCGCGCGCACCTGCTCGGTGGCGGCGCTACCGAACGTTTTGGCGCCTTCCGCGAAACGTTCACCCGCGTCGCGCAGTTCCTGTTCCAGATGCGCGCCGTTCGCGCGCAGCTTCGCACGCAGGCGGCGCAGCTCGCCGCGGGTCGCCTCGATGCTCTCTTCGGCGGCATCCGCGACTGCTTCGCCGGCATCGCCCAGTTGCTGCTTGACTTCTCGTACGCTTGCCATGGGACGTTTCTCCTCAGGAGAGAGTGCGGCCAGACGGGGCCGGGCCGCACCAAGGAACCCGCTGACGCGGGAAGGTTCGGCAGTCCGCCGGCGCTGGATTTGCGCCGCCGGACGTCGCAGCGCCGGGTCTTCGGCACCGGGGTGCTTGCGACGCGACGATTCGCAGCGGAAGCTTACGCAAGCGATTCTGAACGCACCTCGGACGAGGTGCCGTCGCTGCATGGCGTGCATTATGCATTCAGGGGGTATAGGTTTAGTCTCGCGCGCGGTTTCCGCGTGCTCCATATCAAAGCAGCGGGAGGGTTGGGACATGCCGGAACTCATCGGCCAACGCACCACGTCCATCGATGCAACAGCAGCCGTGCGCACGATGCGCGGTGGCGCCCCGGCCCGCATGCGCGGGCTGGCGGCGGCGCAGCTCATCGTCATCATCGGCATCATCGCGCTGCTCGCGATCGGCGCCTGGTGGTACCTCGGGGGTTCCGGTCCGGCGAGTACCGGCACCACGACGGCGCCGGCGGCATCGACCACCGCGGCGCCGGATGCGTCGCAGGTTCCGGCGCCGGAGGCGGGTGATGCCGATCTCACCGTCGACCAGCTCTACAAGGAAGCGCGCTCGGCGATGAGTGAGAATCGCATGGTCGTTCCGGCCGGCAAGAACGCGCTGGAATATTACCTGCGCATCCTTGCCAAGCAGCCCGACGACACCGGCGCGAAGGACGCGTTGCGCGAGATCTTCCCCTTCGCGACCGCGGGCGTCGAGGACCAGATCAACCAGGGCAATTTCGACGAGGCGGGCCGCATCATGGCGCTGCTGGCGAAAGCCGATCCGAGCAACTACACGCTGACGATCCTGCGCAGCAAGCTCGACCTCAAGAAGAAGCAGAACGATCGCGACCTCGCGCAGAAGGCGGTGGCGGATGCGGCCGCAGAAGCGGCCAAGACGCGAACCGCGCAGGCGCCAGCCGCTTCCGGCGACACCACCGCCGCAACGGCCGAGACATCCGCTGCTGCGCCCGCGGGCGGTACCACCGCGCCCGCAACCGCGAGCGAAGCACCCGCCGCGGCTGCCGCGCCCAAGCCGACCGAAGTCGCGAAGGCGACGCCACCGCCTGCGCCGGTTGCGCCGGCCGGCGAATCGCGCGAGGTACGAGTGCTGACGCCACCGCGTCCGTCGTACCCGCCGGCGGCTGTACGCAATCGCCAGGATGGCTGGGTCGAAGTCGAATTCACGGTCGGTGCCGATGGCTCGGTGCAGAACGCGCATGTGACCGCGTCCGAGCCGGCGCGCGTGTTCGACCGCGAAGCGGTCAGCGCGGTGCAGCGCGCCAAGTTCGATCCGAAGATGGAGAACGGCCAGGCCGTCGCGTCGACCCTGCGTCGTCGCATCGAGTTCAAGCTCGGCAACTGAAGCATCGCGGCGCGGCGGCGGCATGCGCCGTCGCGCCGATCAACGCGTGCCGTCAACACCGCATCGCCAAACGACGATGTGTCAGCACTGCGCGTGCATCGTCAGTTTGCGACACGCGTCGGCCGCACGCTCTTGTTGCCCGCGTCAGTCCGCGTTGCCGCTTGCTTCGGTGGCATCGTCATGGTCGATGCCGGCCCAGTTGACTTCCGGCAGGCCGAGATAGCGATCGAACAGCATCGGCATCAGGCCGGCCGGCAAGCCCGACTCGCTGTTCCACAGCATCGCCGCGCCGAAGCGGTACTTCGGCAGGAAGGCGATCATCGCGCGGTACCCCTGCACCGCGCCGGCGTGGAAGATCAGGGTCTCGCCGGCGTAGTCGTAGATGCGCCAGCCGAGTGCGTATTGCGCGTCCTTGAGTCGACCGCGCTTCCACGGCGTCGCGCGCAGCTCGCGTTCGGTTTCGATCAGCGGCTTGTGCAGCGTGTCGAGCAACGCCGGCGACAGCACGTCCGGGCGACCGCCCATCTGCGCGATCAGCCACTGTTCGATGTCGCGGATGCTCGCGTTGACACCAGCCGCCGGCGCCACGCGGTAGTACGCCTCATTCGGCACGAATGGCGACCAGCTGCTTCCGAAGTGGTGGTGCGGACGCGCCCAGCTCTTCGAGCTTTCGAGTGCGTCGCGGCCATAGGTCGCCGTCGTCATGCCGAGCGGGCGGAACAGGCGCTTTTCGACCTGGTGGTAATAGAAGTCGCCGGTAGTCGCGAACACGACGTCGCCGACCAGGCTGAAGGCGATGTTCTGGTAGGCATAGCAGGCGCCGACCGGACACGCCATCGGTACTTCCTTCAGGCGATCGACGAGCAGCTCGTACGGTTCGTCCTGTTCCAGCAAGGTGTCATAGGTATTGTGCGGCAGGCCGACGCGATGACTGAGGATATCCTGCACGGTCAGGCGCTGGGCGCCGTCGACATCGCTGAGCGTGAACGCGGGCAACATGTCGCCGACCTTGCTGTCCCACTGCAGGCGACCGTTCTCGACCAGCAGGCCGGTCATCGCGGCGGCGAACGCCTTCGACAGCGAGGCGAGGCGGAATACGGTGTCGGCGTGCACCGGCTCGCCGGTCGACCAGTCGGCATAGCCTATGCCGCGTTCGAGCAGGACCTTGTCGTCCTTCACGACCGTCGCGGCGAGTCCCGCGACACCACCCGATTCACCCACCGCAGCGAGCCAGGTGTCGAACTCGCGCGCGATCGCTGCGCTGTCGTGCGCGACCGCGCGCGGATCGGCCAGCGGTACCGGGATGACAGGCTCGGCATGCACGCGAGGACGCGTCGTGGCGATCGCCTTGCGGGGGAACTTCGCGTGCGCGGCGCCGTGTGGAGCGCGCTGGCTCGCATGCGCCTTCTTCGGCCGGCCGGCGGCATCGACGGAAGCGGACAGGGCAATTGCAATTGCCGCAACGAGGGCGACCAGGGCGCGTGGGGTGCTGCTCAATTCAGTCTCCGGGGCCTCGAAGGACCCTCGTGTTATGCTCGAAACGCCTTGATTCTAGCAGGATACTTGCCAAGTCGAATGGGCTGCACGTTGCACAGCTTGTTGTTTTTCGTGTACCGCGTCCGCAAATCGTGATGGACGTCCGCCATCATTCAGCTACACGCATCGGAGGGTTGGAATGAGCATGATCGTCCTGCTGGTCATCCTGGCGGCCCTGGCCCTGTGGCTGGTGGGCATCTACAACGGCCTCGTCGCCGGCCGCAACGGCTACAAGAACGCGTTCGCGCAGATCGATGTCCAGCTCACGCGCCGCTATGACCTTATCCCGAATCTGGTCGAGACTGCCAAGGGTTACATGAAGCACGAGCGCGAGACGCTTGAAGCCGTCATCCAGGCGCGCAACTCCGCCGTCAGCGGGCTGGCCGCCGCGAAGTCGAATCCGGGCGACGCCGCCGCGATGCAGCAACTGGCGGGTGCCGACAATGCACTGACCCAGACACTCGGCCGCCTGTTCGCATTGAGCGAGGCCTACCCTGACCTCAAGGCGAATCAGAACATGATGCAGCTGAGCGAGGAGCTGACCTCGACCGAGAACAAGGTCGCGTTCGCGCGTCAGGCGTACAACGACTCGGTAATGTCCTACAACAACCGCCGCGAGATGTTCCCCGGCTCGATCTTCGCGAACATGTTCGCGTTCCTGCCGGCCGAACTGCTGAAGATCGAATCGGAGCAGAAGCGCGAAGTGCCCAAAGTGCAATTCACCTGACATCGGGTCGAAGCATGGGCCTCCCGTACGCCGTATCGTCGAGCGTGCGAATCCGCACGGCACCCGATCTCCTTCAACCCGGCGGGGAGAAGGATTGGACGAGGGGTGATCGGAGCGACGACTTCGTCATGCACAGGCGCCGCGCTCCTGCATGGCACGTCACACCGGCCTTCTCCCCGGCAGCGAGGGGGAGAAGATGAATTTCTTCGCGCACCAGGACCTCGCGCGCCGCCAGACGCGACGCATGCTCGTGCTGTTCGCGCTTGCGGTCGTCTCCATCGTGTTGCTGATCGACGCGGTCGTGCTGCTTGGTTTCGGGCATGGCCGCGCCGGGCCTGGCGGATTCGTGGTCCTGAGCCTGCTGGTGCTCGGTGTGATCGGTTCCGGTTCGCTGTATCGCATCGCTACCTTGCGCGGCGGCGGCGCTGCGGTCGCCGCGCAACTGGGCGCGCGTGAAGTCCCGAACGACACGGGCGATTTCACCTACCGGCGCCTGCGCAACGTCATTGAAGAGCTCGCGATCGCCGCCGGTGTGCCGGTCCCGCAGGTGTTCGTGCTGGAGGACGAGCGCGGCATCAACGCGTTCGCTGCCGGCTACGCGCCGGCCGATGCCGCGATCACGGTGACGCGCGGCGCGCTCGACAAGCTCACGCGCGAGGAACTGCAGGGCGTGATCGGGCACGAGTTCAGCCACCTGCTCAACGGCGACATGCGCCTGAACATCCGCCTCGTGGGCGTCGTGTTCGGCATCCTCGTGGTGTCGGTGATCGGCCGCAAGATCGCCGAGGGCGCCGGTCGCGGCGGGCGCGATGCGAGCGGCGCGGTGATGTTCGGCCTCTCGCTCGCCGCGGCCGGCTACGTCGGCGTCGTGTTCGGCCGCATCATCAAGGCGTCGATTTCACGCCAGCGCGAATTCCTCGCCGACGCTTCGGCAGTGCAGTTCACGCGCCAGACCGAAGGCATCGCCGGCGCCCTGAAGAAGATCGGTGCGCTCGCCGAGGGATCGACGCTCGACAGCGGCGAGAAGGAAGAGGTCGCGCACATGCTGTTCGGCGATGGCGTCGGCTATTCCGCATGGTTCGCGACCCACCCGCCGCTGCTCGATCGCATCCGTCGCCTCGAACCGTCGTTCCGCAGCGATGAACTCAAGGCGATCGCGGCGGCGTGGTCGCAGCCGGTGCTGGTCGACGACCTCGACGCGCCGGGCCTGTCGATCTCCGGCTTCTCGCCGGCCAACGCGAAGCCTTCAACGTCGCGCGCTTCATCGATGCCGTTGCCCGCGGCGGGAGCACAGTTGCGCATCGCGCCGGTTGGCGTGGTGCGCCAGGTCGGCAATCCCGGCAAGGACGACCACGTCGCCGCGCGCACATTGCGCAAGAGCATTCCCGGCCGCCTGCGCGAGGCCGCGGTGCAAGCCAAGCAGGCGATCCCCTTGCTGTATGCGCTCGTGTTGAACGAGGACGCCGACCTGCGCGCGCGCCAGCTCGACCTGGTCGCGCAGCGCCTCTATGCAGGCACCGCCGCGCTGGCGCGCGAACTCGGCGAAGCGGTGGCCGACCTGCATCCGATGCAGCGCCTGCCGCTCGCCGCGCTGGCGTTTCCCGCATTGCGGCGGCGACCGCGCGCGCAGCTCGACCTGTTCATCGCGACCCTGCACGAGCTGATCGCTGCCGACGGACACGTGACCCTCGACGAGTACTGCCTTGCGCGGCTGCTCGGCGCGCAGGTCCTCGAGGCGCTCGATCCGGCGTCCAGCCGCGTGATCGGCCGTGCGAAGCTGGCCGAGGTCGAGGCCGAGCTGAAAGATGTGCTCGCGATCGTCGCGCAGTTCGGCCACGACGACGCCACCGCAGCGCAACGCGCATATGCGCTCGGCCTCGGCGAAGCGCTGCCGGCCGCGAAGCTCGTGCATGCGCCGCCGTCGGACTGGATGGCAGCGCTCGATCGCGCGTTGCCGAAGCTCGATCGCCTCGGCGCACCCGGGAAGGAACTGGTTGTCGCGGCGCTGACGCGCGCGATCAGCGCGGACGGCATGGTCAGCGTCGCGGAATCGGAATTGCT
This sequence comes from Dokdonella sp., assembly GCF_044227025.1. Classification (GTDB taxonomy): domain Bacteria; phylum Pseudomonadota; class Gammaproteobacteria; order Xanthomonadales; family Rhodanobacteraceae; genus Dokdonella_A. Next base: position 91,461 of record NZ_JBGAFX010000003.1, read on the forward strand.
GCGAACGATCTGTGCGTCGTTGCATTGCCCGCTGCCGCCATTGCTGCAGGTTGCGCACTGACGTCGCATCGCGACCGGTGTATGGTCGCAAGCACGGGAGCACGCGCCGCGTTGCATCGGCTGCGTGGCTGGGTTGCCATTGTTGCGCACGACGCGTTCCCGACGAGCGATATCTGGTAGAAGCGAGCGCATGAACCTGCACATCTCCCCGCAGCGCGCGACCGACGAACTGCTGGCGCGACCGAACCTGCGCCTGCGCGTCGGCGAGCAGATCGTCGACGTCGGCGCGTTGCGCGTGGCGACGCGACCGGAGCTGCCGCGCCTGACCGGCAAGGCGGTCGCGGTCTTGATCGAACTGGTGCGCCACGCCGGCAGCACGGTCACGCGCGACCAGCTGCTCGAGCGCGTGTGGACCGGCCGCTTCACCACGCCCGACGTGCTGAACCAGGCGATCACGGAGCTGCGCCGCGCGCTCGCCGACGACAGCCGGCCGCCGCGCTACATCGAGACGATCCCGAGGGTCGGTTACCGGCTGATCGCGCGCGTGCAGTTGCTGGAGCCGGATGAGGGTGCGTTGTTCATTGACTCTGCCGAGCCGTCGATCAATGACGATATCGCGCCGGCCACGGCGGTGCGCGAACGCGCGCCGGCGCGCAGCAGGCGCAGGACGACCCTGCTGGTCGTGTTGCTTGCGATCGCAGTGGTCGCGGCTGCACTGCTGGTGCCGGCTGCACGCAACCGGCTCGCGCCTGCAGCGGGTACCGCCGGCGCACCGGCGACCGCCGCGCATCCATGGCGCGTGTCGGAGGCGCGCGCGCTGACGTCCGATCCCGGCGCCGAACGCCGTCCGCACATTTCCGCCGACGGCTCGCGCATCGCGTTCGGGCTGCTCGACACGAGCACGGGCTTCGACCGCATCGTCGTGCGCACGCTCGAGCCGTCGCAGCTCGTGCACCTGACCCCGGGACGCAACGAGCACGAAGCATTGCCGGTGTGGTCGCCGGACGGTGCGCGCATCGCCTACGAGCGCCTGCATGGCGCCGGCTGCACGATGCACGTCGCCTCCAGCCTCGGTGGCAGCGAGCGGGAGATCGGGCGTTGCCGTCGCTACTTCAGCAACTATTACGACTGGACGCCGGATGGCCGCGCGCTGGTTTCCGCCGGGCGCGCCGACGACGAGCAGGACGGGTTCCGCCTAATGCGCCTCGATCTCGAATCCGGCAGCAGGACGTTCTTCGACTACCAGCGCGACGCGCTCGACCAGGACATCGAACCGCGCTATTCGCCGGATGGGCGCACGATCGCGTTCCGGCGTGGCTTTGCGCCCTACAGCGACCTGTTCGTGATGGACGCCTCCGGCGGCGCGGTGCACCAGCTCACGCATCTCGCGACCCGCATCCGTGGCTATGCGTGGACGCGTGACGGACGCGCGCTGGTGTTCGCCTCTGGCCACGCCGGGCCGATGGCATTGTTCACCGTCGATGTGGCAAGCGGCGCGCTGCAGGCGCTAGGTGTCTCGCCCGCCGAGTACCCCGACACCGCGCGCGCGACCGACACGGTGGTCTACGAGATCCCGCGCACGCGCAGCGCGCTGTCGATGGTCGCGTACGCGGACGCGAACGCGACACCCCGCGCGCTGGCGACATCCACCGGCAGCGATGCCGCGCCGCGCGTGTCGCCGGACGGCGACCGCGTCGTGTTCGTGTCCGATCGGAGCGGCCAGTACCAGCTATGGCTGTATGACCTGAAGGCCGCGACCGCGCTGCCGCTGACCGATCGCGCCGACGCTGGGGTGACTTCGCCGCAATGGAACGCGCAAGGCACCCGCGTGGTTGCCGTCGAGAACGATGCGCAGGGGCGGCACCTGATCGAGATCGACCTCGCCAGTCGCCGCCGGCGCGTGCTGTCGCGCCCGGAGGAGAACGTGCTGCTCGGCGTGCCCGGCGCTGCCGATACCTACGCGTGGATCGCCGGCACCTCCGGGCGCGACAACCGCCTGCTGCGCGTGCGCCATCCCGGCACCCCCGAAGAAACGCGCGACACGCTCGCCGAAGCGGTCGGCATCATCGAGGCCGATCCGGCGAAGGATGTCGTCTACTACGAACCAACCACCGGCGGGCGCCTGTTCCGCGCCGACCTCGACAGCGGCGCCAGTCAGCTCGTCGCCGGGCGGTTGCCGGACGGCGCGTTTGCCTGGCGCATCGTCGACGGTCGCCTCTGGTATCTGTCCGACATCGAGGAGAAGAGCTCGAAGTTGCACGAGTTCGATCCGGCCAGCGGCAACGACCGCGTGATCGGCACGCTCGACGCGATCATGCGCAACCTCGACTTCAGCGTGATGCCCGACCGCAAGCAGATCCTGATCGTGCCATTCGGCACCGAGGACACCGACGTCGGCATGTTCCACTTGACCCGCAGCGAGCCTTCGGCACGCTGAGCTGCGCGACCGCATTTGCACGCAGACGCGCAATTTCCGTCATTCCTGTCGGAGATTCCCGCAACCCGCGCCGCGCGCGCAGCGTGCACTCTAGTCGCGCCCTCCAACGGGCAGATGTGTCACAGCATCGAAGTGCAAAACCCTTGGCGGACCACGGGATCGGGACCCCGGGTCCGCTATTTTTATGACCATGGATGGTAGGTACACCGGTCCGCGGATGCTCCCGGCATCCGCGAACACTCCCCACGTCCATGCGGGTCGAAAATGCAGGAGCAATTTCCGGTGTGACCATGGATGGTCGGTACACCGGTCCACGGATGCTCCCGGCATCCGCGAACACTCCCGACGTCCATGTGGATCGGAAATGCACGAGCAACTTCCGGTGTGACACGGATGGTCGGCCACGCGGGTCGGAAAACGACAGAGCAGTTCCCGGTGTCAGGGCAAGCACGCCCCCAGCGCCAAGGGCACCACCTGCAGCACCGAGCCGTCGCGCTCGTCCTGCACGAACGCAACGACGTTCGCGTTCGCAAGATCGAGCGTCTTCGGCAGCTCGAGCTCGACCTCGCTGGTGCCCATCGGCAGCGGACCGGCAAACGCGCGCACGACGTGGTCGTGGCGCAAGGTCTTGCCGCGGTTTTCGCCACCATCGACCGCATTCGAAAGACCATCTTCGGCCAAGGCGATGAACACGCGCTCGCTGCCTTTGCCGTCAGCGGTTTCCACTTTCGCCTTCAACGTCGCAGCCGCGCGGGTGACCGAAAGGTTCAGCACCGACGCGTCGGTTTCGACCGGCAGTGGCGGCGCGCCTTTCGGGAAGTCCTTCCACAGGCGACCGTCGACCGCGACCTGCGGCGTGTAGAGGATGCCGCGCCGATCCTGTTGCGCGAGCCGCTTCTGGCGCTTCGCGAAACGCGCATCCGCCCACGGGTCATGCCAATCCTTGGTATCCCAGTAGTCGACGTGGTATTCCAGCCCGGCCCAGCCCGGCTTGCCGCGCAATGCGCTGAGCCAACGCTCGGCCGGCGGACACGAACTGCACCCTTCGCTGGTGTACAGCTCAACCAGGTGCGGACGGTCTCCGGCGCCGGTCGCGACGCAGGCAGCGGAGCCTGCGACGGGAACGGCGGCCAGCAGGCATGCAAACAGGCGGTTGTGCATCGATCGACCTCGCGCGGGATTCGCTCCAGCCTAGTGCGGGCGCCGCGCGGATGGTTGCCGATGCTGCGCGCCTGTCGATGCAATTGCGCTGGTTCGGGACGCAACCGGTGTCCGCGCGGGACTTCGCATCGTCTGCCGGCGCCGCCTGCAAGCCCATGATCGGAAACCGCTTCGCGAATTCCATCGATCGAATTCGCGAGAACCTCGCAACAATTTCCTGACCCCGCTGGCGATCGGTCCTATGCAGGACGCCGGTCGTTCCTGCGGAGGTCGCATGCACATCATCCATCACCATCTCACCCACGGCACGAGCCTCGAACTCGCTGCCCGCACGATCGCGGTCGGACGCGAGCCCGCGCTGGCGGTCATCCATGGCGGCGGCCGTGGCTGCGTGCTGCGCATCGAAGGGCCGGTCGCGGCGATCTGGATTCCGCTGCGCGGACGCCTGCAACTCGGGTCCGGTGGCGATGCGCTCGCGTATCCAAGCGAAACCCGCGTCACCGAGACCGAGCCGCGCGTGCATGCGATCGGTCGCGGCAACGCGATCTGGGTCGCGATCGCGGGCACGCCGACGGCGTGGCGCAACGCACTGCGTGGCCTGCTCGGCAACCCGGTGCCCGAACCACTGCTGCTGCCGGCGCGGCATCCGGCCGACCACGACCTGCGACGGCGTTCGATCGCGCTGGCGCGCGCGGCCGTCGGGACGTCTGCCGAAGCGCCCGCCGAAGCGTTGCTCGATCGCATCGTCGCCCTGCAGGGACAATTCGCCGACGCCATCGCGCGCTGTCCCGGGCGAACCTATGCCCAGCGTCGCCAGGTATTCCTGCGCCTGCAGCGCGTGCGCAATTACCTCGCCGCGAACTGCCACCTGGATGTCGACAACGAGGCGCTCGCGCGCATGGCGAGCTACTCGCCGTGGCATTTCATCCGCGCATTCCGCGCCGCGTACGAGGAGACGCCGCACGCCTACCTCGTGCGACAGCGCCTCGAGCGCGCGCACCGCATGCTGCGCGCGAGCCCGTTGGCGATCGCGGAGGTCGCACTGGCGAGCGGTTTCGAGAACCGCTGCGCGTTCTCGCGTCTGTTCCGCCAGCGCTTCGGAGTCACCGCCGGCACGGTGCGTCGGCAGGCAAGCGCTGGCGCCGGCGTGCCTCTCGCGGCCGCGTCTCGATGAAAGCGCAAATCCTGCAACGCGTGCTGCCCGGCATCGGCACCGCGCCGACTTCACGGGTTTTTAAGGTTCGCATGACATTGCCGCAGCGGCGGCCGTCCATCGCTTGACTGGAGAAAACAACATGACAAACCCACTGCTCCGACATGCCATCCACAATGCATTGCGCAACTACGCAATCGCCGGAGCCTCGACGCTTGCCCTCGGCATCGCGCTTCCCGCGGTCGCGCAGGACGCCGCGCAAGACACGAATACGCAGAAGCTCGACACCATCACCGTGACGGGTTCCAACATCCGTCGCGTCGACATCGAAACGTCCAACCCGGTCATCACGGTCGACCGCGCCGAGATCCAGAAGTCCGGCAAGCTCACGGTTGGCGACCTGCTGCAGCAGCTGCCGACGATCGCCGGCATGGCGAACAACCCGAACGTCAACAACGGCGGCGGCACAGGCGGTGCGTTCATTTCGTTGCGCGGCCTTGGCAGCAACCGTTCGCTGGTACTCGTCGACGGCAAGCGCATCACCAACGGCGACGTCAACGCGATCCCGAGCGCCGCGATCGAACGCATCGAAGTCCTGACCGACGGCGCTTCGGCGGTGTACGGCTCCGACGCGATCGCCGGCGTGGTCAACTTCATCACGCGCAAGGACTACCAGGGCGCGGAAATCCAGCTGAACTATGGCGTTTCCGATCGCGACGATGGCGCCCGCCGCGGCTTCACCGTGGTGTTCGGCCAGACCTCCGACAAGGGCAGCCTGATCGGCGGCATCGACTACAACAAGACCGACCAGATCCTCGCCGGCCACCGCGACTTCTCGCAGTACTCGCTGTCGCTGAACCGTACCGGCACCGCGGTGCGTCGCGCCGGTTCGTTCACGGGGCCGGGCGGCTTCTTCGTCGGCCTGCCCCAATTCGCCAATTGCAGCTACTACGGCTACGGCACGGTTGATCCGAGCGCGCCGGGCGGCGGCGGCATCCCGCAGGGTTACCGTTGCTACGAGCCGGCATCGACGACGAGCACCGGCGACACGTTCAACTTCGCGCCGATCAACCTGATCACCACGCCGCAGGAACGCACCAACTTCTTCCTCAACGGCAGCTACAAGCTGACCGATTCGACCGACGCCTACATGCAGGTCTTCCACAACGGCACCAACTCCGCCGGACAACTGGCACCGCTGCCGATCCAGTTCGGTCCCTCCGGCGTCACGGTCACCGCAGGCAACCCGTACAACCCGTTCGGCGTCGACGTCGGCGCGGGTTCGGCAGACGGCTACGACTTCGGCGTGCGCCTGACCGCGCTCGGCCCACGCATCATCAACTTCAGTTCGAAGACCGACCAGGCGCGCCTTGGCATCAAGGGCAGCCTGTTCGGTACCGACTGGCAGTACGACCTGTGGGGCAACTATGGCCATCAGTCGTTCGTGTTCCGCAACATCAACTACTTCAACGCGGCGGGCGCTGCGCGCGCGCTCGGTGACAACTGCAACCTGCCGCAGGCGGGCGTGCCGATGGACACCAATACCTGCCTCGACATCTTCAACCAGCGCGACCCGAACACTGCCACGCTGCTGCACCAGTTCTATTCGCTCGGCGTCGACAATGGCAGCCTGCAGACCGAACGCCAGGGTGGCCTCGACCTCAACGGCCCCTTGTTCGACCTGCCGGCGGGCCAGGTCAGCGTCGCTGCGGGCGCGAACTACCGCAAGTTCTACCTGCGCCAGTTCGCCGACACCGTCACGCTGACCGATCCGGTCACCAATACCTGCCCGGCCGGTTCGGCATCGCTGTGCAACGCCCCGTACACGGGCGGCTTCAACGTCAAGGAAGCCTACGTCGAGGCATTCGTGCCGGTGCTCAAGGACCTGCCGTTCGTGCACAGCCTCAACGTCACGCTCGGCGATCGCTGGTCGAAGTACAACACCTTCGGCAGCACCAACAACTGGAAGCTTGCGGTCGAGTACCGCCCGATCGAAGACCTGCTGCTGCGTGGAACGATCAGCAAGGTGTTCCGCGCGCCGAACACGGCGGAGCTCTTCACCGGCACGTCGAGCTCGTTCGACTCGTACACGTTCAACCCGGCGTACAACGAACCGCGTTCGACCGCCAACAACCAGGTGCAGACGATCTTCTCCGGCGCCGCGGTATCGGGCTTCCCGATCCAGCCGGAGCAAGGCAAGTCGTTCGACTTCGGCGTCGTGTACGACCCGCAGTGGCTGCCGGGCTTGTCGCTGAGTGCCGACCTGTGGCGCATCTTCCTGAACGACAACATCCAGCGTCCGAGAGGGCAGACGATCGTCGACCTGTGCTACATCCCGACGCACGCCTACGATCCGGGCAATCCGTATTGCGGCTACATCAACCTCAATGCGCAGGGCACGATCACCAACATCAGCGGCGTGTCGGTCTTGAACCTCGGCCGCCTCGACGTCAAGGGTGTCGACTTCGCGGGCGTTTACAAGCTGCCGGAGACCTCGTTCGGCAACTTCTCGCTCGGCCTGAATGCGACGTACCTGACCGAGTACAACAACGCGGTGCCGGCGAGCCCGACATCGCATGTTGCCGGCGCGTTCAACACGCAGTTCGGCACCTTCCCGCGCTGGCGTGCATTGGGCAGCGTGTCGTGGCAGATGGGCGACTTCTCGGCCAGCTGGCAGATGCGCTACATCGGCCACCTGAAAAACAACGTCAACGCGTTCCGTGGCCTGCCGGACGGTTTCCTGCCGATCGGTGCGGTCACGTACCACGCCGTGTCGTTCGGCTACAACATCGAGCCGATCAACACGCGCATCGACATCGGCGTCGACAACCTCGGCGACAAGCAGCCGCCGCTGTACTACCAGTCGACGGTCAACGCGAACATCGACATCAACACCTACGATCCGATCGGCCGCTTCTACTTCGGGCGCGTGACCGTGAAGTTCTGAAGCCCGGCAACCAACCGACCGACCGCCGGCAAGTCGGCGGTCGATCGAATCCTCCCACCGAGGGCCACGCGGCGATGCCGCGTGGCCTTTTCCTTGCGTCACGTCCCCGCGACGCCCGTTAGACGTACATTGACGTACGAAGCGCCTCGTTGACTAGTTGGCGTGAACGTCCTAGGCTTCGATCGCGGACCGGCTGCGAGCGCCTTCGCAACGGCTGCCGATTTCCCCTGGTCGGTCGGAGTACGGAGGACGGGTGATGGCGGAGTCGATTCGCTTTCGGCACGACGCGCAATGCATGAATCCGCCGGACTCGCTGGCGGCAGTCATCGCGGCCAACATGCGGAGCACGCCGATTCGCCGACGAGGATCATTCCCTCGCCGATGCATCCGACGTGGCCAGCAAGCATTCGGCCTGCACACGGCTGCGCGCAGCACTGGCCATGCGTCGAGCCGCCCATCGCGGTCTCCCATTCCGCTCGACGCAAGCCCGCAACGCCACGTCGAAAGTTCGTGGACGCGCAGCATCGGCACATGGGATCAATCCATCCCATGCAATCGAAGGAGCACCGGATGATCGAAATGATCTCGACACTTCGCGATACCGGCAGGAAAGTCGGCAGGGTGGGTGAGGTGCGTCTGCCCGTTGCCTCGAAGTGGATCGGGCATGGGGCGAGCATGGACATGAGTGCCATCGTGCCCTCATCCGCACACAAGGGCATCGTCGCCGTGGTCGGCGGTGGTCGCGGCTGCCAACTGCGCACGGACAGGGCGGCATCCATCATCTGGATTCCGCTGCGCGGTCGCGTCCAGGTGGGCAACGGCGGCGACAGCCTGCTCGGCACCGGCGAGGCACGCGTGACCGAGGCCGATGCCTGCGCGTATGCAGTCGGTCGCGGGCACTCGTTGTGGATCGCACTGCTCGCCCCGCCCGGCGTGTGGCGGCAGGTCATGCATGGGCGCCTGGGCGTTCCCGCCGCCCAGGCGTGGCTGTTCCCGGCCCGGTATGCGATCGACCGCGACCTGCGACACCGCGCCGTAGCACTTGCTCGCGCAGTCGCGGCGGAGAACGCCGTGGAAATCGCGGTGGAAAACGTGCTCGAGCGGATCGCCGGGTTGCAGGCGGGGTTCGCCGAAGCGATCGCGCGTTGTCCCGGGCGCACGCATGCGCAGCGACGCCAGGTATTCGTGCGCCTGCAGCGGGTGCGCAACTACCTGGCCTCGAACTGCCACCTCGAGATCGACAATGACGAACTCGCGCGCATGGCGAACTACTCACCTTCGCACTTCATCCGCGCCTTCGGTTCGGTGTACCAAGAGACGCCGCACGCATTCCTGATCCGCCAACGACTCGAGCGCGCGCGTCGTCTCCTGCGCGTCAGTCCACTGGCGATCAACGAGATCGCCCTCGAGAGCGGTTTCGAGAACGCCAGTGCATTCTCGCGACTGTTCCGCCAGCGTTTCGGCATCACCGCCGGCGCCGCGCGCAAGCTCGCCGCATCACGCGACGCAGTCGCGGCCTAGCGAGCGCGCAATTTTCGCAAATTGGCGCCGTGCGCCCTGCCAAGGCGAAGCCTTCACATCTTTTTAATGTGCGAAGCAGATTGCCATTCGCGGCAGTCCTTCGGACATTTTGGAGAAGAACATGGCAAACGCACTGCTTCGAAGCGCGATCAACCAGGTGCTGCGAACCTCCGGCACCGTCGGTTTGTCGACGCTTGCCCTCGGTTTCGCCGCGTCCGCGGTCGCGCAGGATGCGGCACAGGACAGCGGTACGCAGAAACTCGACACGATCACGGTCACGGGTTCGAACATCCGTCGCGTCGACATCGAAACCTCGAACCCGGTCATCACCGTCGACCGCGCCGAGATCCAGAAATCGGGCAAGCTGACCGTCGGTGACCTGTTGCAGCAGCTGCCGACGATCGCCGGCAACGCCAACAACCCGAACGTGAACAACGGCGGCGGTACGGGTGGTTCGTTCATCTCGCTGCGCGGCCTCGGCACCAACCGTTCGCTGCTGCTCGTCGACGGCAAGCGTGTCATCAATCCCGACGTAAACGCGATTCCGTCTGCAGCGATCGAGCGCATCGAAGTGCTGACCGATGGCGCCTCGGCGGTGTACGGCTCGGACGCGATCGCCGGTGTCGTGAACATCATCCTGCGCAAGGATTACCAGGGCGCGGAAATCCAGCTGAACTACGGCATCAGCGACCATGATGACGGCGCGCGCAAGGGCTTCTCGTTCACCTTCGGCCAGATGTCCGACAAGGGCAGCCTGGTCGGCGGCATCGACTACAACAAGACCGACCAGATCCTGGCCGGGCATCGCGCATTCTCCGCAACGCCACTGTTCTTCCTTCCTTCCGGCGTCGTTCCGGCAGGCTCGGTCGCTTCGCCGGGGGGCTCGTTCACGAACTTTCCGCAGTTCGCCAACTGCAGCTACTACGGTTACGGCACCTTCGATCCGTCGGCACCGGGCGGCAACGGCGCCCCTGCGGGCTACCGTTGCTTCCGTGGTCCCGGCGATCCCGCGGGTCCGACCGATACCTACAATTACCAGAGCCTCAACCTGATCACGACGCCACAGGAACGCACGAACTTCTTCCTCAACGGCAGCTACAAGCTTACCGATTCGATGGAGGCCTACATGCAGGTCTTCCACAATGCGACGCGTACGGCCGGCCAGGGCGCCGAAGTGCCATTGATCTTCAGCAACACCGGCCTGACCCTCAGCGCCGACAACCCGTACAACCCGTTCGGCATCGACATCGGTGCCGGCGAAGGTGCCTCGCCGAATGGCGAGAACGTGCAGATCCGCCTGAAGGCGCTCGGTCCGCGCGTGATCAAATTCCAGTCGAGCACTGACCAGGCGCGCGTCGGCCTGCGCGGGAACATCTTCGGCAGCGACTGGCAGTACGACCTGTGGGGCAATTACGGACACACCGCGGGACTGTTCCAGAACCTCAACTACCTCAATGCGTCGTCGATGGCGTTCGCCCTGTCGGGCGACTGCACGCTCCCGACCCCGGGCGTTACCGTCACGCCGCAGAACTGCCTCAATCTGTTCGACCAGAACGATCCGAATACGGCGTATGCCCTGCAGCACTTCTACTCGCTCAACTCCGACGCGGGTGCGCTGTCGACTTCGAGACAGGGCGGCCTGGACGTGAATGGCACGCTGTTCGATCTGCCGGCCGGCTCGGTCTCGATGGCTGCAGGCGCCAACTACCGCAAGTTCTACGTGCGCAACTACAACGATACGGTGAGGACGACCGACCCGGCTACCGGGACGTGTCCGGCCGGCTCGTCGTCGCTGTGCGCGACGCCGTTCACGGCCGGCTACAACGTGAAGGAAGCCTACGCGGAAGTATTCGTGCCGATCCTGCGTGACCTGCCATTCGTCCACAGCCTGTATCTGACGGGCGGTGACCGCTGGTCGAAGTACAGCACGTTCGGCAGCACCAACAACTGGAAGCTGGCCGTCGAATACCGTCCGATCGAGGACCTGCTGCTGCGCGGCACGGTCAGCACGGTGTTCCGTGCGCCGAACACGACCGAATCATTCGCGCCGGTGGGTTCCTCGTTCGATCCGTACACCCGTGGTCCGGGTGAGCCGCGCTCGACCTCGGGCCCGCAGATCGAGACGGTGTTCAGCGGCGCGAGCGTCGGCGGCTATCCGCTCAAGCCGGAGAACGGCAAGTCGTTCGACTTCGGCGTGGTGTACGACCCGCAGTGGCTGCCAGGCCTGTCGCTGAGCGCAGACGTGTGGCGCATCTACCTGCTCAACAACATCGTGCGTCCTACCGGCCAGAACGTGGTCGACATCTGCTACGCCAACGGTTCCTACGGCGGCGACAGCAATCCGTATTGCGCGCTGCTGCAGTTCTCCGGCGACAGCATCCAGACGATCAGGCAGCTGACGTACCAGAACCTCGGGCGTCTCGATGCGACGGGTGTGGATTTTGGCGGCGTGTACAAGTTGCCGGAGACGGCGTTCGGCCACTTCACGCTCGGCCTCAACGCGACCTACCTGACCAAATACAACAACTCCTCTGCGATCCTCGGCATTGACGACCACGTGGCAGGCACGTACAACAACCAGTACGGCAGCTTCCCTCGCTGGCGCGCGATAGGCAGCATCGGCTGGCAGATGGGCGCCTTCTCGGCCAATTGGCAGCAGCGCGTGATCGGTCGCCTGAAGAATACGGCAGGCCAATTCAGCTTCCTGCCGGGCGGATTCCTGCCGACCGGAGCGGTCGTGTATCACAACGTGTCGTTCGGCTACGACATCGAGCCGATCAACACGCGCATCGACATCGGTATCGACAACGTCGGCGACAAGCAGCCACCGCTGTTCTATCAGTCGGTCACCAACGCGAACATCGACATCAACACGTACGATCCGATCGGCCGATACTATTGGGGTCGCGTGACCGTCAAGTTCTGATCGTCCTGCGTTGCTGCGATCCTTCGGGACCGCGCGGCTGGTCCGCGCGGTCCCTTTCTTGTCCATGGTGGATGGCATGTCGAGGAGGCCGCGGCAGCAGTTGGCGGCCGCTGTCTTGCGCGCCTGAGCAGGGGCAGGCCGATACGGCAGTTGCTTCGCCGGGACGCCTCGGGGAGCATAGCCGCCCCGCTTTCCGGCCTGCCCATGCCCCGCGATCCCGTCCATGCCCGCCTCGAGGAGCTGTTCGTCGCCTATGGCGCCCGCGTCAAGCGGCTGCTGCAGACCTATGGCCTCGACAAGCACGGGATCGATCCGGCCGATGTCGAGCAGGAAGTCCGCATCCGGCTGTGGCATGCCCTTGAGCGTGACCGGTCCGGCGCCTTCCATGCGTCTTATGTGCAGAGGGTGGTCTCAAGCACGGTAATCGATGCCCTCCGGCGGGCCCAGGTTCGCGCCACGGAGCCCTTGCCGGACGATGACGATGAACCGACCGACCTCGGTGAAGGACCGGTCGGCCCCGAGCGCAGCGCCGGGGACGTGGAAAAGATGCAAGGCCTGGAGCGCTGCCTGGCCGAGATTCCCGAGCGGCGGCGATTGCCGATCGCGTTGAACCTGCAGGGTTTTTCCCTGCAGGAGATCGCCGACCTCGCGGGGATTCCCTCGGTCGAGGCGGCAAGGAAACTGGTGTCGCGCGGGATGGATGAATTGAAGACCCGCCTGCGCGATCTGGGTTACGGTGATTTCGAAGACTGAATGCCATGAACGAAATGTCGCTTTCCCGCCTATATCGTCGCCTCGCCGAGCAGCGCCCGGCCTTGCCGGAAGCCGAGCTCGGCCGGCTGCTGCGCGAGCTGCAACCGGAGTCGGAAGCGCTCGCCGCCGAAGTCGCTCGCGTGCAGCGTCCCGCTCATCCGCTGCGCGGACGCGGGGTGCGCGTCGCGGCCGGCGGTCGTCGGCGCGTTGCACCGGCACGCTGGATCGGTGCACTCGCTGCCTGCCTTGCGCTCGCGATCGGCGTGTTCTCGCTGCGCCAGCCGCACGAGCAGCGTTGGAACAACGTTGCCGGCGCGGCGGATTCCATGAGTCCGCCGAGCCAGGTGGTCGCCTCGAACGACCGCATCTTCGCCGCAGGGAACGACGCCGTCGCGCAAGCGCCGGGTGACGAGATCTTCCGCGGGCGCTTCTCCGCCGGCGGCTGAAAAAATAGACTGTCCCGAGCACGTAAGAAGCCCGGCCTTGGCCGGGCTTCGTATTTTCGGGTCTGGCCCAGCCGTGGACGGTCCGGAATGTGAAGTGGGTCACGCGTCCACCGTCGAATCTGCGGCTGAGTCCGGTCGCAATCCTCCCTAGGCTGTCTCCCATCGGCCGTGCGTCGTACGGCCGAACCCCAGGAGAATGCCATGCGTTACACCGAAGCCCACCGCCGCCTGCGCGAGATCCATTGGTTCGATCACGCCGACAGCTACCTCGCCGTGGTGCGCGATGCGTTGCAGGAGGATCCGCAGGACAAGGAATTGCGCGAGCTGATGACAGCGATGGAGAACGCAATCGCCGCGCAGCGCCGCCAGCCGCTGCACTGACCGCACCGATCCCTTCGACTCCGGCCTGCGCCCAGGGCGAACCGGGATCGGGTCGACCCCAATCCGTCCGCGCAGGGCGAGCGGCGAAGGGCGCGAAGTCGAAGCGCGTGCGGCCGCCGCCGATCCCACGTTGCCGAGCGTGCTCGGCCCGATGTGCGCAACGGCGCGAACGGGGAGGAAGGAAGGACGCTACGTCGTTTCCAACGCGCTCGCGTGCTCGCGCGTCGCCGCGAACGTGACGGTCGGCCAGCGTTCCGTCGTCAGTTGCAGGTTCACCCGCGACGGCGCGAGGTAGACCAGTTCGCCGGCGGCATCAATCGCGAGGTTGGTCGCGTTCTTCTCGCGGAACTCCTCCAGCTTCTTCGCGTCCGCACAGCGGATCCAGCGTGCGGTCACCACGCCGACGTTCTCGAATGCCGACTCGACGCCGTACTCGTCCTTCAGGCGATACGCGACCACGTCGAACTGCAACATGCCGACTGCGCCGAGGATGAGATCGTTCGACATTAGCGGGCGGAAGAACTGCGTCGCGCCTTCCTCCGACAACTGTGCGAGGCCCTTCTGCAGCGCCTTCATCTTAAGCGGGTCCTTCAGGCGAGCTCGGCGGAACAACTCCGGCGCGAAGTTCGGGATGCCGGTGAACGACAGCGCTTCGCCCGCGGTAAAGGTGTCGCCGATCGAGATCGTGCCGTGATTGTGCAGGCCGATCACGTCGCCTGGATACGCGGTTGCGACGATCTCGCGGTCCGATGCCATGAAGGTCAACGCATTCGCGATGCGCACCTCCTTGCCCGTGCGCACATGCAGCATCTTCATGCCGGCGTCATAGCGCCCCGAGCACACGCGCAGGAACGCGACGCGGTCGCGGTGCATCGGGTCCATGTTCGCCTGGATCTTGAACACGAAACCGCTGAGCGCTTCCTCGTCCGGCACGACCTCGCGCGAGGTCGTGCCGCGGCTGCGCGGCGACGGCGCGTGCTCGACGAAGAAATCGAGCAGCAGCTGCACGCCGAAATTGTTGACCGCCGAACCGAAGAACACCGGCGTCAGGCGGCCGGCGAGGTAATCGTCAAGATCGAACGGGTGCGACGCACCCTGCACGAGTTCCAGCTCGTCGCGCAGTTCCGCCAGTGCCTCGGCGCCGATGCGCGCCGCGAGCGCGGGATCGTCGAGGCCCTTGAAGATGGTCGAGTCCTGCCGCGTGAAGTTGCGGCCCTGCTCGAAGATGTGCACCTCGTCGAGCAGCAGGTGGTACACGCCCTTGAGGCGCGAACCCATGCCGATCGGCCAGGTGATCGGAGCGCACGGGATCTTGAGGACCGATTCGACTTCGTCGAGCAACTCGATCGGCGCGCGACCTTCGCGATCGAGCTTGTTGATGAAGGTCATGATCGGCGTGTCGCGCAGCCGGCACACGTCCATGAGCTTGATCGTGCGTTCCTCCACGCCCTTGGCGCAGTCGATCACCATCAGCGCCGAATCGACCGCGGTCAGCACGCGGTAGGTGTCCTCGCCGAAATCGGCGTGGCCCGGCGTGTCGAGCAGGTTGACGATCTTGTCCTCGTACGGGAACTGCATCACCGAGGAAGTGACCGAGATGCCGCGCTCCTTCTCCAGCGCCATCCAGTCGGAGGTCGCATGGCGTGCCGCCTTGCGGCCCTTGACCGAGCCGGCCATCTGGATCGCCCCGCCGAACAGCAGCAGCTTTTCGGTCAGCGTGGTCTTGCCGGCGTCTGGATGCGAAATGATCGCGAACGTGCGGCGGCGGCGGGTTTCGGTCAGGTGGTCGGGCATGGCCGTGGGGATGTTGCGGGCAGCCCGCTAGTTTATCAGGGTCGGGCTTGGCCTTCGGCTCTCGGTCCGCACCCCTGCGGTCTGCCTTCCCCTCTCCCGCTTGCGGGAGAGGGCAGGGTGAGGGCGCTCTTGCCGTTCCCTTCGCGTGTTCGCGGACCCGGCTGCTTCGCGAACACCTGTCCACGTCCCTGCAGGTTCGTCCCGCATCCCTGCGGGCCGGTAACTTCTCTTTGCAGTCCAAAGAGAAGTTACCAAGAGAAAAGACACCCCAGCGACCCGGTCAGCGGGCTCCTGCCCGTTGACTGCGCGAGCGGGTTGCGGGCTTCGTTGGCGGTCCATCCATGGACCGCAACGAGCGCGCGCGCATCGTGCGCGCGCCCCTGCAGGCCGGTCCTCCACCCGCTCGCCGGGCCGCAAGGGGACCCCGGTGGAAGAGCGGCGCGCTCCTGCGCGCAGAAGCAGGAGCCAAAGCATCGCGGCTTCCGCCGCTCCCACAAAAGCATGAGAAGTCCCTGTGGGAGCAACTGTCTTCACCCAGTCACAGGCATTTTCCATTCGACCTTGTCGCGCACCATGGCGTTGAGTCGGACGAGCAAGACACGCATGCAGGCGGTAATGGCGACTTTGGCGCACTTGCCCAACTGCCGTAGGCGTTGATAGCGAAGCCTGAAGTCATCTTGTTTGCGAATGACGGACCAGCAAGCCATGTAGAGGACGCGGCGAATGGCGGGCCGCCCGCCGCGGATGCGGCGCTTGCCGGCATGCTGGCCGCTGTCGACGTTATAGGGGGCCAGACCGGCCATGGCCGCGATCTGGCGCCGGTCCAGGCCACCCAGCTCAGGCAGATAGGCCATCAGGCTGGCGGCGGTGACCGGCCCGATGCCCGGGATCGCCTCAAGCCGCTGGCAGAGAGTGCCATCGAGATGACGCTGGGCGAGGACGATGGCCTTGCTGATTGCCCGGATGCGCAGGCGTAGTTCGCCGATGTGTCCCACCAGGTCCGCGTGCGAGACCGGCTCGGTGACTTGATGCAAGCGCCGACGCTCGCTGTCACGCTGCTCGACGAGTTGCTCGCGCCGCTGAACCAGCGCGCGCAGCGCTTGGCGCTGCGGATCCGGCGCGAGCACCGGTGCATTGACGAGTTCAGCCATCCGCGCGAGCAGGGCGGCGTCGATCGCATCGGTCTTCGCCGTGGTGCCCATTGCGATGGCAAAGGCGCGTGCGCGCCGCGGGTTGATGCGTGTCACCGGCCGGCCCGCGTCCATCAGCGCCGCCATGAGCGCACGCTCATAGCCGCCGGTGGCTTCCAATAGGATATTGCCCACGGTTTGACCGTGCAGATACGCCAGCAACTGCGCATGGCCTTCGCCCGTGTTGGGCAGGGCCAGATGCTGTCCTGCCGGCAACACGTACACGGCCAAGCTCGCCTTGGCCACATCGATACCGATCCAGAAGGTCATAAGAGTCCGTAAACTGTGGGGAGGAGAGAGCCGCCTCGTTCCTGCCCACGCTTGTAGAAGTTCGAGCTCAGGCTCGTTCAACTGTTCGGGCTGCGGACGAGGTCGATGTGCGGCCACCCTGGCTCCCACACGTGCTCGAACACTGCGGCCTGTCGGTGTGCCGCACATCGCTCTCCACTCAGACTCTACGACGAAGTGCAGACACAAGCGGCGGAAGCCGCGATCCTCTCGCTCCCGGATCCCCTTCGGCGCCGGTGGACGGCGGACGAGAAGGCCCGCAGGGGCGCGCGCAGGACGCGCGCGCGTTCGCCGCGATGCATGGATGCATCGCGGCGAACCCCGGCCGACGTTCACGAACCTTCCGCGCAGCGGAAGGCGGCGCCGTCGGGGTGTCCTTCTCTTTGGTTTCTTTCTCTTAGACAAACACTGCGCCGCAGGAGCGGCGCGAACAGCGAAGCTGGCCCGAAGGGCGGAGGGCAGGATGCCCGGAGTCACAGAAAGAAACCGGCCCGCATGGATGCGGGACGAACATGCACGGATGCGGGACGGGCTCCGCGAAATGGTAGTCGCGGCAAAAGCACATATG
Source organism: Dokdonella sp. (assembly GCF_044227025.1). Lineage (GTDB taxonomy): Bacteria > Pseudomonadota > Gammaproteobacteria > Xanthomonadales > Rhodanobacteraceae > Dokdonella_A. The sequence goes on from NZ_JBGAFX010000003.1 coordinate 109,026, forward strand.
GTCAATAGATATATGAGACGTATAGACGTCTAAATGTCTATTGACGAAACAGCCGCGCCGAACTAGAGTGCCCCCACTGCTCATCAAGACCGGTCGAGGGACAGGCCCGACGACACCGGGGCAACCAGCGGATCCACGGGAACGTCCCGTGCTCCGTCAGGTGCCAACTCCCGCGGGGACGCGCCGTCGCGCGATCCGCCGAGAGATGAGCTGCGACATCGCCCGGCGCATCGCTGCGCCGGCGTCGACGCAGCGCACTCCGGTTTTCCCGCAGCCGATGGGCACGACCGGAGAACCGCGATGAGCCTGCAAGCCGAAGCCCGTTCCAACGTTGCCGATTCGATCCCTGCGGCGATCGCGCCGCACATCGATGCGGCGTTCGATGCGCTGTTCGCGCCTTCCGCGAACAGCGCGCGCATCGGTGAGTCCGTGGTGCGCCTGCAGCCGGAGCACGCCGACGGCATGCGCGACGTGCGCGTGCGCTGGTCCCTGTGCGGAGCCGTCGATGGGCCGCTGGTGATCGTGCAGGGCGGCATTTCAGCCGACCGCCACGTCGCCGCGAACGGTCGCGAATCCGGCTGGTGGAACGACATCGTCGGCGACCGCTGCGCGATCGACCTGCGATGTCGGCGCGTGCTGTCGATCGACTGGCTCGCGCGTGCCGACCTCGGCGACGCGCTCGCCGTCAGCACCGACGACCAGGCCGACGCGATCGCTGGCGTGCTCGACGTGCTCGGCATCCGGCGCGCGCAGGCGTTCGTCGGCGCGTCCTACGGCGCGATGGTCGGACTCGCATTCGCGGCGCGCCACGCCCGGCGCCTCGAGCGCATCGTCGCGGTCGCCGGCGCGCACCGCGCGCATCCGCTCAGCATCGCCGTGCGCAACATCCAGCGCGAAGTCGTGCGCCTCGGCGCGCGCCTCGGCGACACCTCCGCCGGCCTCGATCTCGCGCGTCGCCTCGCGATGACGACGTACCGCGGCGAACGCGAATTCGCCGAACGCTGCGCCGAGGCGCCGCACTTCACAGACGGGCGCTTCCGCTTCGCCGAGGAACCGTGGCTCGCCGCAGCCGGAGCGAGCTTCGCCCAGCGCTTCGACGCGGAGCGCTACCTCTCATTGTCCGAATCGATCGACCTGCACACGATCGAGCCAGAAGACGTGCGCGTGCCGACGACCCTGATCGGCATCGCCTCCGATCGCGTGGTGCCGCTCGCCGACCTGTGCGAGCTGCAACGCCGCTGCGGCGCTCGCGCGACCCTGCACGTGATCGACTCGCGCTACGGCCACGATGCGTTTCTGAAGGAGCCGGCGCAGCTCGGCGCATTGCTGAACGAAGCCCTCGACATTCCCGGAGCCTGAAATGATTCCATCGCCCTGTACCCGTGCCGTGCGCGCCGGGATCGAATCCGACCTGCAGCACGGCGCCGTGGTGCCGCCGCTGCACCTCAGCACCAATTACACGTTTGCCGGTTTCGGGCGCAAGCGTGCCTACGACTACTCGCGCAGCGGCAATCCCACCCGCGATCAGCTCGCGAACGCACTTGCCGAGCTGGAGCGCGGTGCCGGCGCGATCGTCACCGCGAGCGGCATGGCCGCAGTCGCACTGGTGCTGGAACTCGTTCCCGCCGGCGGCCTCTTGCTCGCTGCGCACGACTGCTACGGCGGCACCTGGCGCCTGCTCGATGCATGGGCGAAGAAGGGTCGCTTCCGTGTCAAGTTTGCCGATCTCACCGATCCGGCACGCCTCGCCGAAGGACTCGCGCAGTCGCCCGACCTGGTGTGGGTCGAGACGCCGTCCAACCCGTTGCTGCGCATCACCGACGTGCGCCACGTCGCGCAGGCGGCGCATGCGGTCGGCGCTCGCTGCGTGGTCGACAACACGTTTCTTTCGCCCGCGCTGCAGCAGCCGCTCACGCTTGGCGCCGACATCGTCGTGCACTCGACCACCAAGTACATCAACGGCCACAGCGACGTGGTCGGCGGGGCGGTCGTCGCGCGCGATGCCGACACTACGCAGCAACTCGCGTGGTGGGCGAACTGCCTCGGCCTCACCGGTGCGCCGTTCGACAGCTTCCTGACCCTGCGTGGCCTGCGCACGCTGGTGCCGCGCCTGCGCGCGCACGAGGAAAACGCCGCGCGCATCGCCGCCTTGCTCGATGCGCATCCACAGGTCGCGCGCGTGTACTGGCCTGGCCTGCCGGGGCATCCTGGGCACGCGCTCGCCGCGCGCCAGCAGAGCGGCTTCGGTGCAATGCTGAGTTTCGAACTCGACGGTGGTGCGCCTGCGATCGAGGCCTTCCTCGACGGCTTGCAGTTCTTCTCGCTGGCCGAATCGCTCGGCGGCGTCGAAAGCCTGATCGCGCACCCGGCGACGATGACGCATGCGTCGATGGCGCCGGATGCGCGCCGCAAGGCGGGCATCGGCGATGCACTGCTGCGCGTGTCGGCCGGCATCGAGGGCGGTGCCGACCTGTGCGCGGATCTCGAAGCCGCACTTGCGCGCGCAGCGCTCGCCTGCAAGCGTCGGGTGCCTGCATGAACGCGCTGCCGAAATTCGTCGCCGCCAGCGGCGGCAGTGCGCTGGTGTTGTTCGGTACCGGCGTGGTCGGCTCGGCGTTGCTTCGTCTGCTGGCGACGCCCGCCGCCAATGGGCTGCATCTGGTCGGCGTCGCGAACTCGCGCATCCAGCACGTCAATGCGCGGGGCGTGGTGCCCTCGCAGGCGTCGCGCCTCTTGCGCACGGCGCCCGCACCGCGTGCGGACGAGATCCTGCTGGCCACGCTTGCGGGCAGCGGCGCGACGCAGCGCATCCTCATCGATGCGACGGCATCCGAGACGGTTGCCGCGCGCCACGCCGGCTGGCTTGCGCACGGCCATCACGTCGTCAGCGCGAACAAGGCCGTGCTTGGCGGCGCGTACGCCGGGTTTCGCGACCTGCGTCGTGCGGGCGCCTCCGGCGACGCCGTCTACGGCGACGCCGCGACGGTCGGTGCGGGCCTGCCGGTGTTGTCGACCTTGCGCCGCCTGCGGGAGTGCGGCGACCAGCTTCTCGCGCTCGAAGGCGTGTTCTCCGGCACGCTGTCGTGGCTGTTCAACCACTACGACGGCTCGCGCCCGTTCTCCGGGCTGGTGCGCGAAGCGCGCGCCCTCGGTTACACCGAACCCGACCCGCGCATCGACCTCGCTGGCGTCGATGTCGCGCGCAAGCTGCTGATTCTCGCGCGCAGCGCCGGCCATGCGATCGACACCGGCGAAGTGGCGATCGAGAACCTCGTGCCGGACGCACTGCGCGAGGTCGATGTGGACACGTTCCTGGCCCGCCTGCAGGAATTCGATGACGTGCTCGAAGCGCGTCGTGCGGCCGCCGCACGCGCCGGTCGCGTGCTGCGTTACCTCGCACGCATCGACGACGAAGGTGTCGCTCGCGTCGGCCTCGCCGAAGTCGGATCGACCCATCCCGCAGCGCGCCTCGCCGGCACCGACAACCTGTTCGCGCTCACCACCGCACGCTATCGCGCGCAACCGCTGGTGATCAGCGGACCCGGCGCGGGTCCCGAAGTCACCGCGCAGGCGCTGCTCGGCGACCTGCTGGCGATCCAGGCGCGTGGGGAGCGCCGCTAGCGCGGTTGCCCGCGCGGACTGCGCTGCAACTCAGCGTGTCACGGCGTCTCGTTCCGGCGGCGCATCCCCGGCGCGAACCGCCAGCGGCCGCACGTCGTTGACCAGGTGCATCAGGAACAAGCCGGGTTGCTCCTGCATCATCAGGTGTGCCGAATCGTCGAACCAGAACATGCGCTTGTGCGGCGCATGCAATTTCGCGAACCAGCGCGCGGCGACCTCGTTCGACGTGGTGTAGTCGTGGCGGCCATTGAAGAGGAAAATCGGACAGGAAAATCGCGTGTTCTTGCCGAAATCGGTGGCCGCCATCGGCGCCAGCAGATGTTCGAGCGAGAACAGGCCACCCTGGTCGATCGCGCCGAGTTCCTCGTTGCTGTAGTCGGGAGACAGCTTGCGCGCGTCGTCGAACGGTTTGTATTCGGTGCGACCCCAGGCGAGACCCCCGAAGTACATCGTCCACTTGCGTTGCGCGCCGATGCGCTCGATCGTCAACTTGTCCGGATCGCCGGGGTAGGGCGCGAGCGCTTCCAGCTCCCGCACCGCGGTCGCGTTGCCCTGCGTGCGTGCCTGTTCGAGCGCCCAGCGATAGCCGTCTGCTTCGCTGCGCGGCGAATCGGCGATCTGGCCGGCGCCGAGGTAGGCATGCAGCCATTGCGGATGGCGTCGCGCGACTTCTTCGCCGACGATGCTGCCCCACGAGTGGCCGAGCAGGAAGATCTTCTGCTTGCCATAGCTCGTGCGCAGGTAGGCGATCATCGCTTCGGCATCGCCGACCATGCCGTCGATCGTCATGCCCGGCGCCATCGCCTCGCGCGTGTTCGAGGCGAATGTCTTGCCCGCGCCGCGCTGGTCCCACTGCACTACGGTGAAGAAATCCTCCCACGGCCGCTGGTAACCGTACGACTCGACCATCTCGACCGAACCGGGGCCGCCGTGCAGGTAGAGCAGGATCGGATTGCGCCGGTCGTTGCCGCGCACCGAAATCCACTGCTTGATGCCGTTGATCTCGACCGCCTTCAGTTCCTGCACGCCGTACGGCGACAGGATCTGGCGGCTCTGCGCGATGATCGCGCGCGCGTCATCGCGGCCGAAGGGCTTGTCAGCGGCGTGGGTCGCACTGGACAGGGTCAGCAAGGCAGCCAGGGTGAGAGGCACGGATCGCTGCATGAAGTTCCTCCTCAATGCGGGCAGCGACTGCCGTTGCATAGCCGGGCCCGCTCGACTCGCGGCGCACGGGCGGACAAGCTCAGCTCCACTCCGCAGGGGTTTGTATCACTCCTTGCGGATATCGATGTCGCCACTGAACGTCTCGAGCTTGACCTGCCCGCTGCCGCTGCCGGCGGTGGCCTCGAGGCTGCTGCCGGGACCGTGTTCGGGTTCGGTCACGCTGCCGAAGTCGCTGCGGATGCGGCCGCTGAAGGTCGAGGCGTTGAGGCGCGCCGATGCATCCGCGGGCAGGTACAGGTGGACGTCGCCACTCATCGTCTCGACGTCGATGCGCGCGCTCGCGTCCGGCTTGCCGCGCAGGGTGATGTCGCCGGACACGGTGCCGGCGGTGACCTCGCGGTAGCCCCCGTTCTCGGCGTCGATGTCGCCGGAGACGGTCTCGAACTTCACCGTGCCGGCGAGGCCGCGCGCGCGGATATTGCCGGACACGGTTTCGACGTGTGCACGTTCGGCGCCGCCGCTCACCTCGATGTCGCCGCTGACGCTGTCGAGCTCGAGCTCCTTCGCACCGCTGTCCAGGCGCAGCTTTCCGCTGACGCTGTCGACATTGAGCGTGCGGCCGGCGACGCCGCTGAGGCTGACATCCGCGCTGACCACTTCAATCTTCATCTCGGCGCCCTTCGGCACCTTGATGTCGAGCAGGCTGTCGCCCATGCGCGTGTCGGCACCCCAGCTGAACCAGCCTTGTTTGTCCGGTGCTTCGACCTTGATGCTGAGGCGATCGCCGCTGCCTTCGACCGAGAGCTTCTTGGCGCCGTCGCCGAGGGTGCCGCTGATCGCGACTTCGGACTTGTCCCAGCCGCTGACCGTGACCGAGCCCTTGATGTTCGATACGTCGATGCGAGCGGTCGCATTCACCGCGCGCGTTTCGTTGATCGGCGTGCCGGCATGGGCGGCAGCGAGTGCGCCGAGCAGGGCGAGCGACAGGATGGTGAGGGTGGTCTTCATGACGGGGCTCCTGTCATCAGCCGGCGCGGGCGCCGTAGTGTTCGAGTTTCATGCGGCGAGCATTGGTGCGGTTCAGCAGGCTGACCAGGAAAACTGCATCGGGTCGCTGTTCGAGCGCCTGTTCGAGTTCGGCATGCGCGGAGTCGAGTACCACCGCGGCCCCGACCAGGCGCGGATCACCGTCCGGCGCGCGCGCGAAATCGCGCGCATCCGCAGGCGAAACGCGGCTCGGCATCGGCATGCTCCGGTTGGCGCTGAGCGTCGCGTCATCGGGCGTCCGCAAGACCGCAATGCCGGCGCCGAGCGCGATCAGCACGCTCGCCGCGGCGGCGAGCGGCAGCCAGTTGCGGTGCGCGGAGCGACGCGGTTGTGTCTCGGCCGTAGCGATGCGCGCGGCGATTCCAGGCCACAGGTCCACCTGCGGCATCCGCGGGGTGTTCATCTGGCGCAGTCCGCGCTGGGTTTCGAAATCATTCATGGTGTGTTCTCCAGCGATCGTCCCGATCGTGAAACAAGAGCGGCCGTACTATCCGCATTCCTCAGTCAACTCTTGCGATCGTCCTGATCACGAAACAAGGGCGGCCGTCCTGGCCGAACCTCAATCAGCCCTTGCGATCTTCCGTGATCGCCAACTATCCCAGCATCCCACGCAGCAAACCGCGCGCGCGATGCAATTGCGCCTTCGACGAACCGACCGCCATGCCGAGTTCGCGGCCGATCTCGTCGTGCTTCCAGCCTTCCACATCATGCAGCACCAGCACCGCGCGTGCGCGCGGCGGCAGTTTCGCCACTGCCTGCTCGAGGTCGGCGCGCTCACCGGCGCAGAAAGGGGTGACCGGCTCGCTCGCTGCTTCGAGCACGCCGTCCTCGACCGTGTCCTCCGGATCGCGCGCGCGAAGGTCCATCAGCGCGACATTCACCGCGAGGCGATGCAGCCAGGTCGAGAACGCGCTTTCGTGGCGGAAACTGTCGAGTTTTTGCCAGGCGCGCACGAACGCTTCCTGCGAGAGTTCCTGTGCGCGCGCCTCGTTCATGCCGGACAGGCGCCAGACCGCGCCGTGCACGCGCGCGGCATGGCGGCGATAAAGCGCCTCGAACGCACGCATGTCGCCGGCCGCGGCGCGGCGCACCAGCTCGGTATCCGGCGATTCGGCAACCGCTTGTGCGCGTGGCGCATCGATCATCGGCAGGGGCATGGCAAGGCAAGCGTTCATCTTGCCAGCTTGGATGCGGGGAGGGAGGGGTTCGGTTTAAAGCCGGCCGCTTCGCGCGACGAGGCAACACCATCCCCGCCCGACCCTCCCCTTGAAGGAGAGGGCCGCACGCGCGGGAAGTTCCGCAGCCCTCGGGGATCGGAGGCCTGCGATACCGAGGCGCGAACTCAACCCGCCGCCACTTTGCGCGCGGGCGCGTCCGCGTCGGCGAGCGCATCGGCCACGCGCCGCTGCTCGACGCGCAGGCGCTCCGGCGTGCGCGTGCCGAACGAGTCGAGGTAGTGGCCGATGTCGGCGACTTCCCTGGCCCAGCCTTCGACGTCGACATCGAGCAGCTCGTCGAGCGCGCGCGCGTCGATCGACAAGCCTTCGACGTGCAGGTCGCCCTTGCGCGGCACGTATCCGATCGGCGTTTCGGTCGCGTCGGCGACGCCCTTGCAGCGGTCGATGATCCACTCCAGCACGCGCAGGTTGTCGCCGTAGCCCGGCCACAGGAACTTGCCGTCGGCGCCCTTGCGGAACCAGTTGACGTGGAAGATCTTCGGCAGTTGCGCGCCGGCCTTGTCGAACGACAGCCAGTGCGCGAAGTAGTCGCCGTAGTTGTAGCCGCAGAACGGCTTCATAGCCATCGAGTCGCGTCGCAGCACGCCGACCGCGCCGGTCGCGGCGGCGGTCGTCTCCGAGCCCATCGCGGCGCCGACCAGCACGCCGTGCGCCCAGTCGTGCGCTTCGAACACGAGCGGCACCAATGAAGGCCGGCGTCCGCCGAACACGATCGCCGAGATCGGCACGCCCTGTGCGTCTTCCGCGTGCGGCGACCAGCTCGGGCACTGCTTCGCCGACACGGTGAAGCGCGAATTCGGGTGCGCGGCGGGGCCGTGCTTCGCATCGAACGGTCGACCCTGCCAGTCGGTGACCGGCGCGCCATGCGGCAGGCCTTCCCACCAGGGCTGGTTGTCCGCGGTGACCGCGACGTTGGTGAAGATCGTGTCGTGCGAGATCGTCTCCATCGCGGTCGGATTGGTCGAACGACTGGTGCCGGGCGCGACGCCGAAGAAACCGGCTTCGGGATTGATCGCGTACAGGCGACCGTCCTTGCCCGGGCGCATCCAGCAGATGTCGTCGCCGATAGTCCACACCTTCCAGCCAGCCTTGCGGTAACCCTCGGGCGGAATCAGCATCGCGAGGTTCGTCTTGCCGCACGCGGACGGGAACGCCGCGGCGATGTAGTGCGTCTCGCCCTGCGGATTCTCGATGCCGACGATCAGCATGTGCTCGGCGAGCCAGCCCTCCTGGCGCGCCTGCCACGATCCGATGCGCAGCGCGTGGCACTTCTTGCCGAGCAGCGCGTTGCCGCCGTAGCCGGAACCGTACGACTTGATCGTGAGCTCTTCCGGGAAATGCATGATCCAGCGGCGCTCGGGATCGAGTTCGCCGATCGAATGCAGGCCCTTGACGAAGGTGCCTTCCTTCTCGATGCGCGCGAGCGCCGGCGCACCCATGCGCGTCATGATGCGCATGTTCGCGACCACGTACGGCGAATCGGTGATCTCCACGCCACAGCGCGACAGCGGGGAATCGATCGGACCCATGCAATACGGGATCACGTACAGCGTGCGTCCCTGCATGCAGCCGTCGAACAGCGCATCGATCTTCGCATGCGCCTCGGCCGGAGCCATCCAGTGATTGTTCGGGCCGGCGTCTTCCTCGTTCTTCGAGCAGACCAGGGTCAGGTGCTCGACGCGCGCGACGTCGGACGGATTCGAGCGGTGCAGGGTACAGCCCGGGTGCGTGTCCTGGTTGAGCTCAATCAGGACGCCGTCGGCGAGCATCTCGGCGCGCAGGGCGGCGTTCTCGGCGGCGGAGCCGTCGCACCATCGGATGCTTTCGGGTCGGGTCAGGCGGGCGACGGTGTCGACCCAGTCATTCAGGGCTTTGAGCTTGCTGGCCATGGTCTCCGGGCGCAGGCGCCCGCGGGGGAAAGGGAGTGTCGGGACGTTAGCGGCGGTGTACCGCTCATGCAAGGCGGCCCGCCGCATGTTGCGCCGCATCGCATCGCTTGATCGCGCGGGGAAAATTCCCGCGCACCGCGCAGCGCTTGGATGTAATCGTTTTCAGCCCATGCGGCGCGCGGCACTCGCGATGTCCGCGCAGGCCGGTTCGAGCAATGGGGCGGGGTCGGCTGCGGCATTCGGCCGCAGGGGTGGTGTCGAAGGGGCGGCGGCAATTTTTCCGGCTCACGCGCGTCGATTCCGCAAACATCCGCGGGGAGTTGGCGGTCCCGATTGCCTTCGCATCGATAAAGAACCTGATAACGCCCGTCCGCGTGCGGCTGTTCCACTGCGCGCCGTCGACGCACGCTCCCGTGCGTCGCACTTCGAGGAGCACGCCATGAGCCAATCCACGCGCCACATCGTCCAGACCCCTTCCGGTCGCATCGCCTACGTCGAACAGGGCAGTGGCCCGGTGGCCCTGTTCGTGCACGGCGTCCTGCTCAACGGCTATCTCTGGCGCCACCAGCTCGCACAACTGTCCGATGCGCGCCGCTGCATCGCGCCGGACCTGCTCGCGCACGGCGACACCGAAATCGCGGCCGACCAGGACGTGTCGGTCACCGCCAACGCGCGCATGCTCGCCGAATTCCTCGACGCGCTCGACATCGATCAGGTCGACCTCGTCGGCAACGACAGCGGCGGCGGCATCGCCCAGATCTTCGCCGCGACGTATCCCGGACGCGTGCGCAGCCTCGCATTGACCAATTGCGACACGCACGACAACTGGCCGCCCGCGGCGTTCAAGCCGTTCCTCGAGATGGCTGCAGCCGGCGGCTTGCGGGGCGCGCTCGGCGCGATGCTCGCGGACAAGTCGGTCTACCGCGCGGAGTCCGCGCTGGGTCCTGCCTACGAACGCCCGGCCGAGGTGGCCGACGAGACGATCGACCGCTATCTCGAGCCGCACTTGCGCAGTGCGCAGCGCACGCGCGACCTCGAGCGGTTCCTCGCCGAATTCGATCCACTGCACACGCTGCGCGTCGAAGCGGGCCTGCGCACGTTGCGCGCACCGACCTTGATTGCATGGGGCACCGACGACATCTACTTCGATGTTTCGTGGTCGCGTTGGCTCGCCGACCTGATCCCGGGCACGCGCAAGCGCGTCGAGTTCGACGGCGCGCGCATCTTCTTCCCGGAAGAACGCGCGGGCGATTTCAACAAGGAGCTGCGTGCACACTGGCTGGCCGCGGCGTGATGCGGGCGACATCCACATTCCATCGGAGACGAACATGAACACCGCAAGCAACAAAGCCGACGCATTCCATGCCCTGCACGTGCGCGGACGCCCGTTCGTCCTGCTCAACATCTGGGACCCCGGCAGCGCGAGCGCGGTCGCCGCCGGCGGCGCGTCCGCACTCGCGACCGGCAGCTGGTCGGTCGCCACCGCGCACGGCTATGCGGACGGCGAGAAGGTGCCGCTCGATCTCGCGCTCGACAACCTGCGCCGCATTGTCCAGGCGACCACGCTGCCGGTCAGCGTCGACCTCGAAAGCGGCTACGGCGCCGACGAATCCGCGGTCGCGGCGACGGTCGTGCGCGCGATCGAAGCCGGCGCGATCGGCTGCAATATCGAGGACAGCCATCCTGGCGACGGCACCCTGCGCGATATCGACGCGCAGGTGCGTCGGCTGCGAGCCGCGCGCGCGGCCGCGGACCGCCACGCGCAGCGCTTCTTCATCAACCTGCGCACCGACGTGTTCTTCCAGCAGGGCGTCGCGCATGACGACGAAGCAGTCGCGCATGCCCTCGAGCGCGCACGAGCGTATGCCGATGCGGGCGCCGACGGACTGTTCGCGCCCGGCCTCGCCGATGCCGCGTTGATCGAGCAGCTCGCCACCGATTCGCCGCTGCCGCTCAACATCATGGCCAGCGGCAACACGCCACCGCTCGCCACGCTCGCGCGCTGCGGCGTCGCGCGCGTGAGCCATGGGCCGGGTCCGTACGTGCAGGCTATGCAGGCGTTGCAGGCACGGGCGCGCGAGGTGTATGCGGCGGCGTAGGATGCAGGAACGCGCCCTATGCGATCCGCGCCGCGCCGGCGTGCAAGCGCCAGAATGCGCGATGATTCCGGCCTCGGCCCCGGCCTCAGGGACCCGCAGCCCTCGGGCGCGCTGCCGTGCGAGCATTCCATGACCGGCTTCCGCATCGAGCCCCTCCTCCATACGCGGACCGTCACCGTTCGGGACACGGTCTGCGACGGCAGCGGCGAACACGCCGCCGGGGCGGCATGGTGCGCGCAGCCGCATCTCGTGTTCCCGTACCGCGGTCTGTTCGTGCGCCACCAGGGGCAGGAACTCGCTGTCGCCGAGGCGGGGCAGGTGCTGCTGTCGAACGCATGCGCCGACTACGGCACGCGCCATCCGGTTCCTGGCGGCGACGCGAGTCTCATCGTGCACGTCGAGGAATCCATGCTGCGCGAAGTCACCCCGCGTGGCTTGCTGCGCGACGGCGAGGCCATCCGGTTCGATCCGTTGCGCCTGCGCATCGACGCGCGCGCGCAGGCGCTCGTCGCGATGCTGCGCCATGGCCTGCGTGAAGCGATCGCAGAGCCGCTCGAAGCGGAAAGCCTTGCGCTCACCCTGGTGCAACGCTCGCTCGGGCCGCGCACCGCACATGCGGCCGGCTCCAGCAGCGGCAGGCAGCGCCTCGCCGACCGCACCAAGCTCGTCCTCGCGAGCGACCTCTCACGCCGCTGGACGCTCGCCGAGATCGCCGCCGAGATCGGCGTCTCGCCGGTCTACCTCACGCAGGTGTTCCAGCAGGTCGAAGCGATGCCGTTGTACCGCTACCAGCTGCGCCTGCGCCTCGCGCGCGCGCTCGACCGCATCGGCGACATCGATGACCTCGGCCAGCTCGGCTTCGAACTCGGCTTCTCCAGCCACAGTCACTTCAGTGCCGCATTCCAGCAGGCCTACGGCCGTTCTCCATCGGAGTTCCGCGAAGCGGTGATCGCGCGACGGCGGCGCGATCCTTGAGGGTGCGCCGTGCGCGATGGTTGCGCCACGACAGGTTGCTAAAGATTCCGACAGCACCTCGTCCGCTTCCGGAGCACACTGTTCATGCCATCCACCCGACAGGAGATCCGCCATGACCCAGAAAACCTGTGCTGCCTGCGATTGCGCGCTCGACGACAGCGCAATCAACGTGAAACTCGGCGGACGCACCGTCGAAGTATGTTGCGAGGAATGCGCGACGAAACTCAAGGAAGCATTCGTCTCGGCATCGTCGAAGGAGTGAGCGAAGCGCCCGATCGGAGGTGCGAGCGCACGGGATGGGCTTGCATGACCGGGAATCGCTGGTTCGACTCGACTGGCGCGCCGTCTCATTTGCGCAGGCGCTTGAGGATCTCCTCGCGCGCCTCGCGCAGGATCGAGTCGCGGTCGAGGCTTTCGACGATTTCGGTGACCACGCGCTTCGGGCCGAGTTCGCCCCACGATTTGCCGGCGACGAGGTACTTCTCGGCGGCGCGGCCGACGAGTTCGGTCGCGTACCAGGCGAGTGCGCCTTGCGCGCCCGCGGTCACGACGGTCGAGACGCCGGCGCTGAGTCCCTTCAGTGCGGACGCGACGAGGTGCACGCCCCAGATCGCACCCATCAGCGCGGCGAGTTGCGCGGTGATGACGGCGATCAGGGTGCCGGCTTCGGTTTTCGTCAGAGGCAGTCCGTAGACGCGGCCGAGGTGCATGACGAGCGCCGCGTCGAGCGCGCCGGCGGTGAGCAGGTCGGCGACCGGGATCGGATTCAGCGCGACCGCGAGCGCCTTCGCGATGCAGTACTGGCGGATGACGGTGCCGGCCAGTTCGCGGCGTGCATCGGCGATGCGCGTGCCGACCTGGTCCGCGACGCGACCCGCAAACAGGCTCGCGTTGAGGGCGGCGAGGGTCTTGCCTTCGCGTTCGACCACTGCAGTGAGGCGCGTGCGCAATGCATCGAGATAGGGCACCTGCTCGACCAGTTCGGCGTGTTCGACGCCGTCGACGTCGACGCGCAGGCGCTTCAGCGGTGCCGGCTGCGCCGCGATCGCGACGACATCTTCCGCGCGCACGATGCCGGCCGCGTGCTCGCGCAGTCGTTCGAGCAGGCGCTCGCGCTCGTCCTCGCCGTAGCGGTCGGCCTTGTTGAGTGCCAGCAACAAGGGTCGCTCGGTGCGCGCGAGCAGGGCGAGCGCATCGCGTTCGCGCTGGGTCATGTCACCGTCGACGACGAACACGACCAGGTCGCTGACGCCGGCGACGTCCCAGGCGAGTCGTTCGCGCGCTTCGCCGTCGAGTTCGTCGATGCCGGGCGTGTCGATCAGGTGCACGCCGCTGTCGGCGACCTGCTGCCAGCGTCGCTGGCCCGCTTCGCGCGTCGTGCCGTGCAGCACGCCGACGGTGAATGCGTCCTCGCCGAGCAACGCATTCGCGAGCGCGGACTTGCCGACGCTGACGCGACCGAAAACCGCGATGTGCAACTCGCCGCGCTCGAGCTTGCCGAGCATCGCTTCGAGCCGTGCGAACTCGGCGGCGAGGCCGGTGCGGATCGCGCCGGGGATCTGCGGATCGTCGAGCAGCGCGCGCAGGCTTTCGGTCGCCTGCGTGCTGTGCAAGTTTCCACCGCTTGCTCGTGACGGCACGGCGTCGTGCGCCGAGCCGAACGGATGACGGACGCGGCGCCAGAGTGAGGCGAGTTCGATCATCGGTGGGCCCGACCCTGTGGGGGCGGCATCAGCCGCAATGTGTTTTCCGCTTTCGGCCCCCGGCCCTCGAGAGCATCGCGGCTTCCGCCGCTCCCACCGGGCCGAGGTTTCTGAGTGGTCGCGGCGGACGACGCAACGCGTTCCCGCCCTCGGGCCTCAGGCCGCAGTCTCAAGGGCATCGCGGCGGAAGCCGCTCCTGCATCGAGGCGAGCGGTGTCACTTTGCGTTCAACACGAGGTGCCCGTGTACCGGCACGTCCGCGCCGACGTCGGTCCAGTCGCTGCCGGCGCCGAGGCCGAAGTCCGCGCGCTTGAGAGTGGTGTCCACGTCGAGCGTCGCCGTGTTGCCGCTTTCGGCGAACGCCACCTTGAGCGTGACCGGCTTGCTCTGGTCGCGGATCGTCAGCGTGCCCTGTGCGGTGACGCTGCCGTCCGCTCCCTTGGCGAACGACGAGGTGGTGAAACGCGCCTTGGGGAACTTCGCGATTGCGAAGAAGTCGCTGCCCTTGAGCGTGTGGTCGCGCTCGGCGCTCGCCGTGTCGGCACTGGCGAGGTCGATGGTGACATCGAATTTTGAGGTGGCGAGGTCGGCTGCGTCGTAGGCGATCGTCGCATCGAACTTCTTGAATGACCCGGAGAATGCCTCGTTCTGGTAGCTGCCCTTGAAGCCGAGCGTGCTCTTCGCGGCATCCACGTTCCAGTCGTGTGCGAATACGGCGGCAGGCAGCAGCACCGCGGTGGCGAGGATCAGCGTGCGCATGGGGATGGCTCCTTCGATCAGGGGGTGCGCGCGATCGAATCGCGGCGGCCCGGCAGCATACGACGCAGCACGTCGTCGCGGTTGAAGAAATGGTGAACGAGCGCGGCGGCGGCGTGGCCGGCGGCAACGAGGACCAATGCCCAGAAGAGCCACTCGTGCGCTTCCTTCGCGATTTCCTTCAGGCCGGGTTCCGCGCCGCCGGTCAGGCTCGGCATCTGCACCAAGCCCCACCAGTACAGCGGGCGCAGCGCGGTCGCCGAGTCGAACAGCCAACCCGACAGCGGCACCGCGAACAGCAGGCCGTAGAGCAGTGCATGGCCGATGCGCGCGGCGAGCACCTGTCCCCGCGGCATCGACGCCGGTTCCTCGGGGCGGCGGTCGAACAGGCGCCATCCGAGGCGCAGCAGCGCGAGCAGCAGGATCGTCAGGCCGAGCGATTTGTGGAACGTGAAATACGGGATCACGCCAGGTCTCTTCGGCAACTCGACCATGACGAGGCCGAGCGTTCCCTGCGCGAGCAGCAGCAGCACGATGGTCCAGTGAAATGCCTTGGCGAGACTGCCCCACTGCATCGCGTCGCTCTTCAGGCGCATCTCACGGATCTCCGGATTGGTCGGCGGCATCGCGGTCGCGGATGCCCTCGATTTCGAACCTCAGCTCGACCGCAGCGGCGACCACGTCCTTGTAGCGATCCATCCCGAACATCAAGCGATCGAGCGTTGCACTCGCCGAGAAACCGGCTTTCCGCTTGAACGCGTAGGGGTCGGTGCCGACGCGATTGAACGTGACGTCGAGGTCGAGCGGCTTCTTCACGCCGCGGAAATCGAGCTCGCCATGCACGCGCGCATGCGTCGCGTCGCGCGGCTCGATCGTCGTGCTGACGTAGCGCGCGGTCGGCCAGCGCGCTGCGTCCAGGAACTGACCGGAGGCGACCATCGCGTTCCACTTGGGTTCGCCGAGGTCGACGCTGGCGAGGTCGATGACGACATCGACCCTTGCGCTGGTCCAGTCCGCCGGATCGAAGCGGAACCAGCCGTCCTTGATGCGCAGGCGCCCTTGCGGTTTCGAGAAGCGCTGGTGATCGGCCGCGAACCACACCTGGCTGTGGACCGGATCGAACCGATAGACGTCGGCATCGGCGTGGACCCTGCGCGGCGGGCCGAACAAGGCGACCGCGAACGCGATGCCCGCGGACGCGAGCACCGTGCGGAGGGACAGCGGGGCGGGTCGGAGCGACATGCCCCCAGCTTGGCAAAAACACCGCGCACGCGCCAGCGCCGTGCGGTGAACGCTGCGTTTCCACGCGTGTGCGGCAGGCGACGCTTCGCCGCGACGGTTCGCAAGCAGGCGGCGGGCCAAGGCCCACCCTACGTGTCGTTTCCGGTCCGCTCGCGTGTGGCGTCGAGGGTTACGCGTGCGATGCGTTCGAGGCGCTCGCGCGCAGGCGCTGCGAGCAAGGCGCGCACGCGCGTCTCGATGTCGGCGACATCCAGCGTCGCGTGCGCGGCGAGCGTCTCGGTCAGGGCATGGCCGAGGCTGTCGAACACCAGTCCGTAGGCGATCGCATGCAGCGCGCCGCCGCCGAGCGTGCCGAGTCCCGGGAATGCCTTCAGCGCGTTGCCGGCGATCGCCAGTACCAGAGCGGTCGTATTGCGAACGGTCAGGCCGATGCGCGCGAGCAGGCCCTCGACATCGAGTTCGCGCACGGCGACGCCGTGGATGCGCGCCAGATCGCGCACCAGCGCGGTGCCGAGCGCGCCCTGGATCAGCAGGTCGCTGCCCGGTGCGACCGCGGCGAGCGCGCCGACCACCGCGCGGCGCGTGTACTTGGCGATCGCCGCATCCGATTCGCGCGCCGCGGTCGCGCGCGCGAGTTCGTCGCCGCGGCGTCCGACTTCGGCCAGCACCGCCGCTTCGCGCGCGGGTTCCAGCGCCGTCGCGCCGCGTGCGGTCAGCGCGACCAGAGCATCCTGCAGCGGTGCGATGTCGGGCACGCGTTCGCGCTCGACCTTCTCGCGTCGCCCGTCGGCGAGCGTGCGCTCGTAGCGTTCGCTGCCGCCGGCGCTGATCGCGAGTACGGCGCGCACGCGTTCGTCGTAGCGAGCCCGGAAGCGTTGCAGCAGTGCGGCGCGCTCGTCCTCGCGGTACTGGTCCGACTTGTTCAACACCAGCAGCAACGGCTTGCCGAATCCGGCCAGCCAGCCCAGCTCCGCATCCTGCGCGCGGGTCAGGTCGGAGGCGGCGAGATAGACCACCGCGTGTGCGCGCAGTGCTTCGTCACGCGCGAGTTGCTCGCGCACCGTGCCGTCGACCTCGCCGCTGCCGGGCACGTCGGCGAGCACGAGTTCGCGGCCATCGGCGAGCAGGCCGCGATGGTGGTCGACGTGGCGCGTGGTGCCGCCGCGCGCGTCGATCTCCGGCGCCGCTTCCGGTGCGAGTGCGCGGATCAGGCTCGACTTGCCGGTCGAGATCTCGCCGAAAAGCGCCACGTACACCTCGCCGCTGGCGTGGCGTCGATCGAGTTCGGCCAGCTCGGCTTCGAGCGCAGCGGTCTCCGCCTTGCGTTCGCGCAGATGGTCGATGCGCGCTTCGACCTGGGGCCGCGTGATCGCGACCGGCGGCGGCGCGGAAGTCGTGCGCGCCGGTCGCGCGAGCCGCCACAGCAGCCAGCCGATTGCGGCGACGCCAAGTGCGGCGGTGGCGAGCAACGGAATGCGCAGCCACAGCGGCAGTTCGACCAGCCGCTGGTAGAACTCGAGCAGGCTGTTCAAGGTCGCCACGACGAGGCCAAGCAGCAGCGCCGCGCCGATCGCCAGAGCGGCGAACAGGATGAGGCGAAGCGGCAGGCGCGGTTTTGGCATGGCGCGATTCTAGTGGGATTGCGAAACCGGATCGCAGAGCTCGTCCCGGACGTGATCCGCGGTCGCGAACGGAGACTCTGGCGGCACTGGCGCGCAAGGCTGCACCTTGCCCCCGCGGCATGGCAGTATCCGGAACCGGGAGGGACTTCATGCGCCGGTTGCTCGCACTGTTGTTCGCCATGCCGACCGCGGCGCTCGCGGCGGCGCCACCGGCGCCGCCGCAGTTCGTGTCGCTCGGAGTCGCCGACGGGTTGCCGTCGAGCCTCGCCTACAAGGCGGTGCAGGACCACGACGGCTTTCTCTGGTTCGGCACGCAGGACGGCCTGGCGCGTTACGACGGCGTCGGTTTTCGCGTGTTCCGCCACGATCCCGCCGATCCGGCCTCGCTCACCTCGAACGACATTTCCGCCTTGCTGGTCGATCGTGACGGGCGTTTGTGGTGCGGTGGCGAGGCGTCGGGCCTCAATCGGCTCGAGCCGGACGGCAAGACGTTCACCCATTGGACGCATGTGGCGAACGACTTGCGCACACTCGGCAGCAACGACCTGTTCGCGATCGAGCAGGACCGGAGTGGCGCGATCTGGGTCGGAACGTATCTGGGCGGCCTCAACCGGCTCGAAGCGGACGGCAGTTTCCTGCATGTCGATCACGACGCCGAGGATCCCGCGAGCCTGCGCTCGAGCAGCGTGTACGCGTTGCGCGCGGATGAGCAGGATCGCCTCTGGATCGGTTCGGAGGAGGGGCTCGACGTGCGCGAGCCGCAGGGACGGATCGTGCACGTCGAATTGCCGCCGATGGCGCAGCGCGCCGGCCCGCCGGTCGTTATGGCGTTCCTGCCCGGACGCGACGGCAGCATGCTGGTCGGCACGCGCAAGGGCCTGTTCCGCGTCGATTCGCAATTGCACTATGAGGAAGAGGTTGCAGCGACGACGCCGCCGCTGATGGTGTCTTCGATGGCGCGCGACGACGATGGCGGACTCTGGCTCGGCCTGCTGAATGGACTCGCGCACTTCGACGCGCGCGGCGTCACGCGTTTCAGCACCGAGGAGGCCGCGCCCGGCGCGTTTCCCGGGACGCGCACGATGGACATCCTCGCCGGCCATGAAGGCGGTCTGTGGTTCTCGGTCTACGACGGTGGCGTCGCGCACCTGCCGCCGCATTGGCGCAATTTCGCCGCGTTCCGGCATGTACCCGGCGACCCATCGAGCCTCAGTCGTGCCCGCGTACGTGCGCTCGCGGTCGATGGCGAACGCGCGGTGTGGGTGGCCGGCGGCAGTGATGGACTCGACCGTATCGATCGCAGGAGCGGCGTGGTCGAGCGGTGGGCCGAGCGCCTGCACGTCGCCGGCAAGCGCCTCAACGCAGTGCTGCCGGACGGTGATCGTCATGTTTGGGTCGGCACGGCCGGCGGCTTGCAACGCCATGCGCTCGACGGCAATGCGGCGGACGAGATTCCGGTTGACGTCGCGCGCGCCGATGCCTTGCCGCAGGGGCAGATCGAACAGCTGACGCGCGCGGCCGACGGCAGCGTGTGGGTGGGCGTGCGCGGCGGCGGCATCGCGCGCATCGCCGGCGAGCCTCCGCGCGTGGTGCGCCGCTACACCGTCGCCGATCACACCATCGACGACGCCGACATCAGCGGGCTCGCGCTCGACGCCGGCGGCGCGCCGTGGCTCGCGACCGCCAGCGGCATTGAGCGGCTCGTCGACGACCACTTCGAGGCGCTTGCCGGCGGGCCGAAGGAACCGATCCACGCGCTCGCGTTTGCGCCGGACGGCTCGCTCTGGATGCATCGCCTCGGCATACTCGAACGCTACCGCGTCGACAACGGCGTGATGCTCGTGCAGCAACGTTTCGATGCGGCCAAGGGCTGGCCGAGCCTGCAGGTGCATGCGCTCGCGGTCGCCGAGGATGGCTCGGTCTGGGCGACGTCGCCGCGCGGGCTCTGGCATGTCGAGCCGCAGAGCAAGTCGATCCGTCGCTTCAACGTCCATGATGGCTTGCCGAGCCAGGAGTTCATGCCCGGCGCGCTGGCAAGGGCCAGCGACGGCACCCTGTTCCTCGGCACGCTTGGCGGCATGGTCGCCTTCGATCCTGCGGCGCTGCGCTTCGACACACCGCCGCCCACGCTGCGCGTCACCGCGGTTGACCTGCAGCGCGGTGACGAGCGCGTGCATCTCGATCCCGCGCTGCCGATCGAATGGCGTCGCGGCGACGCGAACCTGCGTGTCGAGGCGCGCGCGTTGAGTTTCGCGAACACGGCGTCGAACCGTTATCGGTTTCGCCTCGACGGCATCGATCGCGACTGGGTCGAGGCGGACAGCGGCGAGCGCAGCTGGTCGCAGCTGCCGGCCGGCGAATATCGCCTGCGCATCGCCGCGACCAATGCCGCCGGCGTGGATGCCGAGCTGGCGCAGCCGCTGGTGATCCGTGTCGCCCGCGCACCGTGGTTCACGCCGGTCGCGTATGCGCTGTATGCGCTCGCGGTCCTGCTGGCGCTGCTGCTCGCCCTGCGCACCTATCGGCAGCGTGTGCGTCGCCGGCACGCGGTCGCGCTCGGCGAGGAACGACGGCGCGCGGCCGAGCAGGTGGCCGAGGCGAAGTCTTCGTTCCTCGCCACCATGGGCCACGAGATCCGCACGCCGATGACGGGCGTACTCGGCATGAGCGAATTGTTGCTCGGCACGACGCTCGACGAGCGCCAGAAGGGTTATGCGAACGCGATCTACCAGTCCGGCCAGATGCTGCTGCGACTGGTCAATGACAGTCTCGACATCGCGCGCATCGACGCCGGCAAGTTCGTGCTCGACGACCAGCCGCTCGATCCAGCCGCGCTCGCGCGCGAGGTGATCGAACTCGACCAGCCACTGGCGCAGCGCAAGGGCATCACGCTCAGCCTGCATGTCGCCGCCAATGTCCCGGCGCAGATCTGGGGCGACGCGTTGCGCATCCGCCAGATCCTGCTCAACCTGCTCGGCAATGCACTCAAGTTCACCGAGCGCGGCAGCGTCGAGCTGTCGCTGCTGCGTTTCGGCGATCGCCTGCGCCTGCGTGTCGCCGACAGCGGCCCGGGCATGAGCGACGAACTGCGCACGCGGCTTTTCAACCGTTTCGAGCAGGCCGAAGGCGTCACCCGTCGCCACGGCGGCAGCGGCCTCGGCCTGGCCATCTGTCGCGAGCTGAGCGCACTGATGGGCGGCACGATCAGCGTCACCAGCGTGCCCGGCGAGGGCAGCGTGTTCAACGTCGACCTGCCGATCTACGAGGCACCGACGATCCACACGCGCGCACACGCCGCGCATGCCCCAGCCGGCAAGCTGGCCGCGATGGACGTGCTGCTGATCGAAGACGACGCGACCGTCGCCGAGGTCATCGTCGGCTTGCTGGCACGCCTCGGTCACCGCACGACGCACGTCACGAACGGACTCGCCGCCATGGCCGAACTGAAGGCGGCGCGCCACGAGATCGCCCTGGTCGATCTCGACCTGCCCGGCATCGACGGCCTGCAACTGGCGCGCCTGCTGCGCGCGGGTGGACACCTGCTGCCGCTGGTCGCGGTCACCGCCCGTTCGGTCGGCGACGAGGAAGCACAGATCCGCGCCGCCGGCATGGACGCGTTGTTGCGCAAGCCCCTGACCAGCGAAATGCTCGGCAACGCGATCGCCGCCGCCATCGCCGACCGCTCCGAGGCGGTCGCGGCCTGATGCTCCCGGAGGCCGGAGTCGACGGACCTTGCCGGAATCGCAGGCGGTTCGAGGCCGCTCGCTGCCGCTCAACCCGAACGGACAAATGGCCCCGTTCGTCCTGAATACACGCCTGGAGCAAATCCGTTCGTACAGAGCGCCGGCCTGAAAGGCCGGAGCCGGAGGACCTTGCCTTGCCGGATGGGCGGACGTTTCGACTTCACTCGCCGACGCTCGCAGCGATCGATGCGAACGGGCGGGAGTTCGCGCGCTCCGGACGATGGCGCGCCGGACGCCTGCGCGGTAGGCTGGCGCTGCCGCGCAGGCGGGACTCGCGGCGGGGATGTATCCGATCACCGAACGGAGATCCGGTCATGACCAATCGCGGCCTATGCCCGAAGTGCGGCAAGCGCGTGTTGCACGTCAACGTCGAGAACATCGTCGGCATGATCGACGGTGACAGCAAGGCGCGTTGCATGAGCTACTGCTGCATCCATTGCAACACCGTGCTCGGCGTCGCGATCGACGCGCGCGCGAAGCCGCGCTCGAAGAACGGCGCGCGTGCAGCGACCGCGTCTGCACTGGCCAAACCGGTCGTGCGCGCCGGCTGAGCGCGGCGAGTCGGCAACCTCCGGGCGCCGTTGCGGTACCCAGATCAAGTCGGTCGCCGTGCCCGGCGCGCAGTTCATTGCGCGTGGCGCGTACTTTTGCCGCAGTGCCATTCCCGGGGAATCACGGACAATCCATCACATGACGATCCGGCACTTCCGGCAACGGCGCGCGCTTGGCTGGCTGGCGATCCTCGCCATGCTGCTGCTCGCGCTGATGCCGACGGTGTCACGGGTCGTCGGCGTGCATGCGCCGGCGCATCACCATGAAGTAAGCCAGGGCGGACATGCCGGGCACGCCGCGCATCACGGCGCGCCGAGCCGCGCCGACGAGGACTGCTGGAGTGCGTGCGGCTACTGCGACTTCCTCGCCCACGCGCCCGCGCTCAGCGCGCTTGCACATGCGCTCGCGTTGCCGGCCGTGCATCCGTCGATTCCCGTGCCGGCACCGCTGCGACAGCCGCGATTGGTCGTCGCGTTTTCCACCGCGCAGCCACGCGGCCCGCCCGTCCTCATCTGAGCACTCGGCTATCACCGAATCATTCCGGATCGCTGCCGCATGGGCGCGGTCCACCCGTGCTTTCAAGGACCCTTCATGAAGACCCATATCCGGGCGGCGCTGTGCGCGCTGCTGCTATGCGCGCCAATCGCGCACGCCTGCGACCTCTGCTCCGTCTACACCGCCAGCATGGCGCATGGCGAAACTTCCGGCTGGCTCGCCGGCATTTCCGAACAGTTCAGTCGTTACGACGACCTGCGCCGGGATGGACATCGCCTGTCCGACGATTCGGGCCAGTACCTCGACAGCTCGATCACCCAGTTGTTCGTCGGCTACGGCATCACGGATCGACTGACCGCGCAGGTCAACGCCCCGTACATCCACCGCTCGTTCGAGCGTCCCGGGCACGATGGCATCGACAAGGGTTCGGAGTCCGGGATCGGCGACATCACCGCGCTCGCGCAATACACCCTGCTGCGCAAGGACCGCGACGACACCACCTTCGTCTGGCGCGCGCTCGGCGGCGTGAAGTTCGGCACCGGCGACAGCGACCGGTTGCAGGAAGAACTCGACGAAGGCCACGACGACGACACTGCCGCGGCCATCGCGCCGAAGCATGGCGGTGACGATCACGATGGACCGATCAGCGGCATCCACGGCCACGACCTTGCGCTCGGCTCCGGCTCGACCGACTTCCTCGTCGGCACCTCCGCGTTCTGGCGCAGCGGCCGCTGGTACGGCAGCGGCGACCTGCAATACGCGATCCGCCGCACCGGCGACTTCGACTACCGCTTCGGCAATGACCTGCAATGGACCGTGTCAGGCGGACGATACCTCGTGCTCGAACACGAGCGCACCATTTCGCTGCAGCTCAATCTCTCCGGCGAGGACAAGGACTATGACGAACTCGCCGGCGTGAAGCTCGACGATACGCATTCACGCGCTCTGTTCCTCGGCCCGCAGTTGGGCTTCACGTTCGGCCCGCGCTGGTCGCTCGAGGTGCGCGCGGAAGCGCCGATCGACACCGACAACAGCGAGATCCAGACCACCGCGGGCTGGCGAGTGCGCGCGGCGTTCGTCGGCAGGTTCTAGGCTGCGGATTGCGTAGCGCTGTACGCGAGATGTTCTACCTCTCCCGGGCACGGTCAGGGATGGCGTGAGGGGCGCGAGCGCAGCGAGCGCGAGATTGTCGCTGCGGTCGCTGTTCCGAAGTTCACGCTCCTGCGCTCGCGCGCCTCCTCACCCGCCGCACCGCGCGTCGGAGAGGCGGCGGTGCACGCCTCAATGCATCGTCCAGATCACGTTGACGCCTAACGAACGCTCCTGCGCGAACGTGGACAACTCGTCGGCGGTGGCGTGGTAGTCCTCGTTGAACGCGTTCCGCACATAGAACTGCAGGCCGATCGAGGGGTTCAGTTGCCAGCGCAGGTCGGCGTCGACGACGTCGACGGCATCGCGTTCGACTTCCTCGAAGCCGGGGCGGTCCATCGTCCAGCGGTGTGCATAGCGCGCGCCGAGGATGAAGTCGCCATGGGTGTACTTCGCCTCGAGTTCGCCGCTGACCGGCGGGATGCCGTACAGCGGCCGGCCGGTTTCGTCGCGTCCGCGCACGACCGCGGCGCTGGCGCGCAGGGTGAGTCCCGGTGCCGGCGTGGCCCAGCCGAGCGTGGCTTCGGCGCCGTGCAGGGTACCGGTGCTGATGTTGGCGTAGCCGTTCACGTCGGGCGCGATATCGGTGAGCTGGATGAGATCGTCGACGACGTTGCGCCAGACATGCGCTTCGACACCCCAGTTGCCGTTGTGCCAGGCGTAGCCGAGGTCTATGCCGCGCGAGTGCTCGGAGCCGAGATTCGGGTTGCCGACGATTTCGCCCTGCGCGGTCACGCCGCTGTAGAAGCGTTCCTCGAGGGTCGGGAAGCGGTAGCCGGTCGATGCATTGAACGTGATGCGCTGCGCGTCGTCCGGCGTCCACACCGCGCCGGCGGTGAAGGCGTGGTCGGAGTCATCCGATGTGGCGCCGCGCTGATCCTGTTCGATCGAGGTGTAGCGGCCGCCGAATTCGAGCGCGAACGCCGGCGATACGTGCCAGTCGCTGAGCGCGAACAGCGACCAGGCGTCTTCCTTCGCGTTGCGCAAGCTGTAGTTGCGATTGAGCACGGAGCGGCTCGCGTCGTAGGCGCTGACGTCGCGGCGGCCGAGGTATTCGATGCCGATGTCGTGGCTGAAGGCGCCGGTTTCAAAAGTCTGCTGCACGGTCGTGCCGAAGTCGGTGCTGGCGACGCCGGCGAACGTGTCCGGTGAGCCGGGACGGCGGTTCCAGGTGCCGAGGTACTGGTCGTGCGCATAGGCGCTCGCCGCGAAACCGCTGTCGTGGCGCACGCGCAGGCGACCGAGCGTGTGGCTGTCTTCCGGATAGGTCGAATCGCGCGTCGGGTAACGGCTGTTGGACTTGCCGATGTTCTCGGTGCGCGAGGGCATCAGCAGTGCATCGACATCGAAATCGCCCATGCGCGTGCGGTACTGCAGGCTGGCGCTCTCGCGCCGGTAGCTGGTGTTGAGCGGCACGCCGTTGGCCGATTCGCTGTCGCCGGACTGGTGACGCGCGACGCCGATCGAGAATGCGTCGGAACCGATGCCGGCGGACACGTTCGCCTCGTTGCCCGCGGTCGCGTAACCCGCGCTGGCGAACGGCGCATCGAACCAGCGCGGCTCGATCGAGATCGCGCCGCCGAGCGCGCCGGGGCCGTAGTGGACGACGGCCGGCCCGCGCGTCACGCTGACGTCGCCGAGCAGGCTCGGCTCGACGAACGCGACCGGCACGCCGGCGCGACGTTGCGCGGTGATCGGCATGCCGCCGACGAGGATCAGGATTCCGTTGGCACCGCTGCCGCGGATCGAGAACGTTTCGAACAGGCCGTTCTGCCCGGTCGCGCCGACGCCGGGAACGCGCGTGATGAAGTCCTGGAAATCGGCCGGCGCGGCGATCGCCTCGTCCCAACGCACGACGTCCGTCGCGAGTGCCGCGGGCACGTCCGCGGCGGTGCCTTTCGCCGTCACCTGCACGGTATCACCGAGCCATGGCGTGCCGCCGTGCGCGGTGCGCTTGTCGTCGCCGCCGGCGTCCTCGCGTTCCTCGAGCGCGACGTCTGCATCCTCGGCTTGCGCGGGTGCGGCCGCGGTGCAGGCGGCAATACTCAGGGCGGCGGTGAAGGCGCCGCGTGAAAGGCGTTGCAACATGTGTGACCCCCAGTGATCGCTCCGCGTCAGGGCGGAACGGGTTTGGCGAGTCTAGGAAAAAAGGAGGGGGTATAAATCCGCCTCAGGGCCTAGTTGATCGGTGTGCTGTATGGTTGGCGCGGACCCGCGCAGGTGGACAAGATGCCATTCTTCATGCAGCTGCTGTTCTGCGTGCCGCTGTGGATCGTGATTTCACTGGTCATGTCGATCTGGAAGGCCGGGGCCGCGCAGGACGCGAGGCAGCGAACCTTGTGGCGGCGGTGGGCCATCGTGACGGGATTCGCCCTCTGCACATCGCTGTTATGGGCGAATCCGGCCCAGATGCTGTTCTACTCCGGACCATTCGGCGGGCGCGTCGTCGATGCGCAGACGGGCCAGCCGGTTCCGGTTGCGCTGCTTTCGTTCACGTGGGGCGGTTCGCTCGGCGTGCTGTCCGCGCATCACGCATGGACGATGACGGATGCGGAGGGGAACTACCGGGTCGGCTGGCAGGGGATTGGCAACTGGCGCATCGGCGCGTTTCCGGGTCCCGACTCCATGACTGTGATCGCACCTGGCTATGTGGGTGGCCAGTTCTGGCTCGACGGCGAGGCGCGCGATCCGTATTCGGATCATGATCGCACGGCGCTTGGTGCGTCGATGGCGGATGGCGAAATTCGTCTTCAGCGTTTGCGCACGAATGTGCGGCTCGATTTGGAAGCCGCTCGGCATTTCGGCTTCGGAGTTCCTGCGGCTGAACAACAGCAGCGTATTGCGCGCCGATTCCATGATGTGCTGTACGCGGGTCTGTGTCCCGGCGCAGGGACCGTGGCGAAATGGGAGCCGACCGATGCGGCGTTCCAGCAGCTTGTCGAGTATTCGGGCTTTTTCGGGATCAGTCCATCGGATTTGCTCGATGGCATGAAGGAGGTGGTCGTCGGGTATCAGTACAGTTCATCATCGCGGAATACGCCACTTCGCCTTGATGCGGCCGATGCGGAACGACTATGCAACCAACTGGAACTGACGGATCGGGAAATGTGACCGCTCCGGTGCCGAAGTGGCCGGACTGGATTGTGATCGGGCTGACGCTGCTTCCGCTCGTTCCGACCGCGGCCATCTTTGCTTCGCACAACGTGAGCTGGCTGAACCACGCGATCGGCGGTTTCGCGTGGTGGTCCGTCGTCGCTGGTGTGCTTGGCGGCCTCCTTGGAGGAATCACCCTTGCGTATCAACGGCGCAATCCACTCTGGCTGATTGCCAGCGTCACTTCGCTTTGCATCGGATTCTTCTGGTTGCTCTTCGCCATGGCGGTGGGCATGGCATCCATGCACTGAGAGCTTTGAAATTGCGCAGGTAGTCGCAATTCCGCGCGGCGGAAGACTCAGCCGAACACCAGTTCCGCCGTGACCACGCCGTCGAGGGCCTGCAACGCATCCTTCAAGGCCGGGTTCGCGCGCACGCGCCATTCGGCGCCGAGTTCGATCTCGGCCTGGCCGGTCGCGTTGCGATAGCTCAGGCGGACCGGCGTGTGACCGCCGCGATGACCGGCGAGGGCGCCGTGCAGGCGCGCGATGAAGTCGGCGTGCACACCGTTGAGGCGCAGCCGCAGCAGGCGCGCGCGCTTTTCGCAGGCGGCCTCGATGGTCGAGACGTGCTGTACGCGCACCTGGAAACCGCCGGAGAAGTCGTCGACGCTGAGGCCGCCTTCGAACACGAGGATCGCATCGCGCGTGAGCAGCGGGCCGTATTCGATCCAGGTTTCGCGATAGAGCACGGCTTCGAACTTGCCGGACCAGTCCTCGACGGTGACGAAGGCGCGGTTGTCGCCCTGCTTGCGCAACGCGACGACCGAGCCGGCGAGCGTGACCGCCTGCAGGTCGGAGAAGCGCGGGCGGCCTTCGCGTGCGGGCGGCTTGTACACCTTGTCGAGATCGCCGATTGCGCTGGTTGTGATCGGTGCGAGCAGTTCGCGCCAGGCATCGGTCGGGTGGCCCGAAAGATAATGACCGAGCGTGTCGCGTTCGCCGGCGAGGCGTTGTGCGATCGGCCACTCGGGCACTTCGACCAGCACGCGTTTCGGTGCTGCCGGGCTCGCCGCGCCGAACATGTCGTTCTGGCCGGCCTGCGCGTCGCGCGCCTGTTGCTCGGCGGCACGCATCGCCTCGGGCAGCTGCGCCATCAGGCTCGCGCGCGAGCCGGCGAGTGCGTCGAGCGAGCCGCTCAGGATGAGCGCCTCGAACACGCGCTTGTTGAGCTTGGTTGGATCGACGCGCTCGCAGAAGTCCGCGAGATCGGTGTAGGCACCGCTGCGACGCGCGGCGACGATGTTCTCGACCGCGCCGTGGCCGACGCCCTTCACGGCGCCAAGCCCATAGCGGATCGTCTTCGCATCGGTCGCCTCGAACATGTAGTTCGAGGCGTTGATTTCCGGCGGCAGCACTTCTAGGCCGAGCGCGCGCGCTTCGCCGAGGAAGTTGACTACCTTGTCGGTGTTGTCCATGTCCGAGGACAGCACCGCGGCCATGAATTCGGCCGGATAGTGCGCCTTCAGCCAGGCGGTCTGGTACGAGATCAGCGCATACGCGGCCGCGTGCGACTTGTTGAAACCGTAGCCGGCGAACTTCTCCATCAGGTCGAACACGGCGTCGGCCTTCGCCTCGCTGACGCCGTTCTTCGCCGCGCCGTCGCGGAAGATCGCGCGGTGCTTGGCCATCTCCTCGACTTTCTTCTTGCCCATCGCGCGACGCAGCAGGTCGGCGCCACCGAAGGTGTAGCCGCCGACGATCTGCGCCATCTGCATGACCTGTTCCTGATAGACCATGATGCCGTAGGTCTCTTTCAGGACAGGCTCGACGCGTGGATCGGGATACTCGATCGGCTCGCGTCCGAGCTTGCGCGCGCAGTAGCTCGGGATCAGGTCCATCGGGCCCGGGCGATACAGCGCGCCGAGCGCGATGATGTCCTCGAAGCGGTCCGGCTTCGCATCCTTGAGCGCACCCTGCATGCCGCGCGACTCGAACTGGAACACGGCGACCGTGCGCGCTTTCCTGAGCAGGTCGAACACGGCCGGGTCGTCGAGTGGCAGTTGCGTGATGTCGATCGGTGCCTCGCCCGTCCGCGCGCGACGGATGTTGATCGCCTTCACGGCCCAGTCGATGATCGTGAGCGTGCGCAGGCCGAGGAAGTCGAACTTGACCAGGCCGACCGCTTCGACGTCGTCCTTGTCGTACTGGGTGACGACGCCGTCGCCGCCTTCGGAGTAGAGAGGTGCATAGTCGTGCAGCGGGCCGGGCGCGATTACCACGCCGCCGGCGTGCTTGCCCGCATTGCGCGTGAGATCCTCGAGCTTGAGCGCGAGGTCGACGAGTTCGCGTGCGTCGTCGTCGGTCTCGTACAGGACCTTGAACTCGCCGACGACGCGGTCGGGTTCCTTGCGCGATCTCTCCGAGCGGCCGAGTGCATCCTCGAGCGAGAGGTCGAGCGGCATCTTCGGAATCAGCTTGGCGATGCGGTCGACCTGCCCGTACGGCATGCCGAGCACGCGGCCGGTGTCGCGCAGCACCGCCTTCGCGGCCATGGTGCCGTAGGTGATGATCTGGCTGACGCGGTCGCGGCCGTACTTGCGGCTGACGTAGTCGATCACCCTGTCGCGGCCGTCCATGCAGAAGTCGACGTCGAAGTCGGGCATGGACACGCGTTCGGGATTGAGGAAGCGTTCGAACAGCAGGCCGTAGCGCAGCGGATCGAGGTCGGTGATGCCGAGCGCGTAGGCGACCAGGGAGCCGGCGCCGGAACCGCGGCCGGGGCCGACCGGGATGTCGTTCTGTTTCGCCCAGTTGATGAAATCGGCGACGATCAGGAAGTAACCGGGGAAACCCATTTCCAGGATGACGCCGAGTTCGACATCGAGGCGCCGCACGTAGTCCTCGCGCGCGTAGCCGCGCGCCGGCGCGTGCGATGCAAGGCGGCGTTCGAGGCCTTCGTGCGACTGCGATCGGATCCAGCTGTCGAGCGTGTGCTGGTCCGGCACCGGGAACGCGGGCAGGTAGTAGGTGCCGAACGCGAGTTCGAGGTTGCAGCGGCGTGCGAGCTCGATGGTGTTCTCGAGCAGCTCAGGCAGGTCGGCGAACACCTCGGCCATCTCGCGCGGCGTCTTCAGGTATTGCTCGGGCGTGTAGTCGCGTGGGCGCTTCGGATCGGCCAGCACGCGCCCGGCGTGGATGCATACTCTCGCTTCGTGTGCCTCGAAGTCCTCGCGCGCGAGGAAGCGCACGTCGTTGCTGGCGACGATCGGCAGGTCGAACCGCTGACCGAGGTCGAGCGCGCCGGCGAGGAAGTGTTCCTCGCCCGCGCGGCGCAGGCGCGTCGCTTCCAGATAGAAGCGCTCGGGGAAATGCCGGCGCCACGCATCCGCGCGCGCGCGCGCCGCGTCGTCGCGCCCGGCAAGCAGCAGGCGACCGACGTCGCTGTCCTGCCCGGCGAGCAGGATCAATCCGCCATTCGCGGCTTCGAGCCAGGCCGGATCGACCAGCGCGTGGTCGCCGTGGCGGGTCTCGGCATACGCGCGCGAGACCAGGCGCGACAGGTTTAGGTAGCCGGTGCGATCCTGCACGAGCACGCTGAGGCGCTGCGGCCGGTTGCGGTCCTCCGCATCGGCGATCCACAGGTCGCAGCCGGCGATCGGCTTGATCCCCGCGCCTTCGGCCGCCTTGTAGAACTTCACCAGCGCGAACAGGTTGCTCTGGTCCGTCAGTGCGACTGCCGGCATGTCCGCCTGTGCGCAAGCGCTGACCAGATCGCCGACGCGGATCGTCGAATCGGTCAGCGAATACTCGCTGTGCACATGCAGGTGGACGAAACCGGAGGACATGACCGGGAGGGACGCGGGGGAGCGCCAGCGTAGTCGCTGGCCCGGCCTGCGGCAAGGTTTCCGTGCCCGCCGCGCTACTCGTCGAAGACCTTGAGGGTACCGAACGCGTAGGCGTAGAAGGAAGGCAGCACGTCCGCCTGCGCGCAACCCTCGAAACGGCCGTTGCAGCGCTCGCGCAGGCGCGTGTTCGCTTCGAAATAGGCATCCTTCGGCAGGCCGGCGACGTCGAGCATCAGGCCGCCGAGGAACGCAAGGTCCAGCGGTGGTGCCGCCGGAAGGGGCGCGCCTTCGATGCTGCTGTCGATGCGGTAGTAGGTCAGGGTATTCGCTCCGCTTGCCAGTTCCGCCGGCAATGCGCTCGCCAACCTGGATTCGATGCCATCGAACGACGGATGGTGATCACCGAAATGCGCGAACACGGCCGGCCTGCCCGCGGCGAACAGATAGCGACGCAGCTCCGCCAGCGCCTGGTCGGACTGATGCATGCGATAGAGGTAAGTGCCCAGATTGCGGTTCGCGCGCTCGTCGAGGCTCGGCGCGGGCGATTCGTTCCACGGCGGTGGCAGGGCGTCGAGCGGCTTGTCGTGCGGTCCGTGCTGGCGCATGGTCAGTACCATCACGAACAGCGGGCGATCATCCTCGGCGCGCGCGCGGCGATGGATCTCCTCGACCTTGGCGACGAGGTCCCGGTCGGTGCTTTCCCATTCGATGCCGAGTTCGTTCGAATCGTGGAATTCGTCGAAACCGTACTCCGCGTAGGCCTCGGCGGCGCGCACGAAGCCGCGCGGCATCGGATACACCGCGATCGTGCGGTAGCCGAGCGCCTTCAACTGGCGCGGCAGGCTGTCGCGCAGGCGCGGCACGAGGTTGTACGGCGCATACAGGCCGGCTGGCCCGAACAGCGTGTGTGGCAGCCCGGCCAGGAACGCGAACTCGCTGGTCCAGGTGGCGCCGCCATAGGTGTGTACGCGCAGCAGGCCTTCCGCCCGCGTCGTCGCATCGGCATCGAACATGCCGAAGTGGCAGCGCGGGCTCGTGCACGCGGACCACTGGCGCGGGTCGAGCGTGCTTTCCTCGAGCACTGCGACGAGGTCGGGCCGCGGCGTTTCTGCTGTCGCCACCTTCGCGCCGCCCCAGTCGTACGAGCCCGTGCCGGCTTCGTGCGGTGGCGGGGTCACGTTCATCAGTGAGAGCGAGCGCAGGAAGGTCGTCAACGGGTTGCGCTGGGCCTGCTGCAGGAAGTCCCATGGGGCGACCGCGTGCACCTGGCGAAACGGCCCATGCGGCCACGCACAGACACTGAGGACCAGCGCACCGGCGAGCGTGACCGCGCTGCGCACGCGCCTGCGTCGACCCAGCCAAAGGCTGGGCGATTCGAGCCGCCATACCAGCACCGCGCAAGCAGGCACCAGCAGCAGCACTGCAATGCACTTGCGCAACATGCCCGGGTAGTGGCGAACGACCTCGGCCAGCAGGGTGCCCGCGAGGTAACGCACATCCGGCGCGAACAGGGGTTCGTGCAGATACGCGAGCTTGAGGGTCGAGGTCAGCCAAATGGTGCCGGCGAGCGCAGCCGCGCACAGGCAGCCGAATGCAACGCGACCGCTCATGGCGGCCACAGCGAGGGCGAGTGCACCGGTCAACGTCACGCAGTACACGCGGTCGATGAGGTCCGCTTCGGCCTGCCACACGCGCAGCAGCACCAGTACGAGCGCACCGCTGCCGAGGGCGAACGCGAACGAACGTCGCATCATCCTTGATCGATCCATGTCCCACTCCGCAGGTGTTGCTGCAACAGACGTGAAATGGAATTGTAACGTCGCAGCGGCGGGGTGCGGCGCGATCCGGGTTTGCCGGACGGACGGGTTGGCGCGATGATCGGCCCGTTGTGGCAAGCGCGTGGCGGGGCATGGACCAGGAGCCACCCATCTTCGTGTTCGACGATGTGCGCGTCGATACGCTGGCGCACCGTGTCGAGAAGGCTGGCGTGGAACGCGCGCTCGAACCCAAGGCGTTCGCGGTGTTGCTGGAATTCCTGGCGCATCCGGGCGAGTTGCTGGGTCGCGATGCCCTGCTTGATGCGGTCTGGGGTCACCGCCACGTCACGCCGGGCGTTCTGAACCGGGTCGTCGCAAGCCTGCGCCGAGAGCTCGGCGATGACCCGGCGACCCCGCGCTACATCGAAACCGTGCATGGCCTCGGCTATCGCTTCGTCGCCACGCTTGCCGAAGTCCGGCGGCAGGCAATTGGCGCAGCGCCGGAGTCGGCGCCCGCTGTGCCGCGCCGGCGCCGCGAAGACATCGTGTCGTCTCCGGGTGTGCGGCGCTTCACGCTGCTGCACGCGCTGGTCACGCTCGCCGCGCTGATCGTGGTCGGCGTCGCGCTGCTGCTCGCCGTGCGCGTGGGCGAGCGCAACGCGGCGTCGTCGGTGGTGCGCAGCATCGCGGTGCTTCCGTTCACGGCGCGAGGAGGCGATCCCGATCTCGTCGCCGCGGTCGAGGGCATGGCCAAGAGTCTCACTGACGCGTTCGCACGCCAGCCCGACCTGCGTGTCGCGGGACGCGAGTCGGTGTTCGCGCTCGGTCGCGGGCGCAGGTCGCCGCAGGAGGTCGCGGAGGCGCTCGATGTCGACTACGTCCTCGGTGGAGAAGCGCAACCCGTGGCGGGCGCGCTCACCCTGCGCGTCAGCCTCTGGCATCGCGGCGACCGCGCGCCGCTGTGGATGGACGAGCAGAACCTGCCGCGCGAGCAGATGTTCCGCCTGATCGTGCCGCTGATGCGGCGCGTCGAGGACTCACTCGGCGCCTCCCAGGCAACGCCCGAAATGCGAGCGAGCGTGTCGACCCAGGATCTGTACTGGCTGGGTCGCCGCTACTGGTACCAGCGCACGTCGGCGAGCCTCGCGCGCTCGCTCGGCTACTTCCAGCAGGCGGTCGCGCAGGACGGCGCATTCGCTGCGGGCTACTGCGGCATCGCCGACGCGTACATGCTGTTGTACGAATACGGCGACCAGTCGCTCGACGAGGCCTCGCTGCGCGCGCGCAGCGCGATCGCGCGTGCGAAGGAACTGGCGCCCGACCTCGCCGACGCGTGGGCGTCCGAAGGCCTGCTGCTGCTCGATGAAGGCGATGCACCCGCGGCGGTGCGCGCGCTCGCGCATGCGCTCGAGCTCGAGCCGAAACTGCCGACCGCGCGCCTGTGGTACGGCGACGCGCTCGCCTATGCCGGCCGCGTGCGCGAGGCACGCGCCTGGCATGTCGAAGTCGAGCGCGAGGACCCGATCAATCCGATCCTGCAAACCTACCTCGGGGTGGACGCGCTGCTGTCGGGCGAGGAAGCGGAAGCGACCCGTCACCTGCGCCGCGCCATCGAACTGAACGGCGACTACGCCGAACCCTACTGGCAACTGGCGCTGCAGCACGAACTGCATGGGCGCTTGCGCGATGCAGCGGCCGTCTATGCCGAGGTGCAGGCCAAGCGCGACGATCCGTGGACCGCGATCTACGCCTCCTACAACGAGTTGCTCGCGGGCGACGCGGCTGCGGCCGATCGGTGGATGGAGGATATCGGCGACCTTTCGTCGATCGATCGCGACGAAGCGCGCGCCTGGTCGAACTGGTTGCAGGATCGGCGCGGGCTGCTGCGCGCCGATCTGGAGCGCTTGCCCGGCGGGGCCACCTCGGCGCGGCGTGATGCGCTGCTCGCGCGCATCCGCCTGTTCGAAGGCGATGATGCGGGCGCGCGGGAGTTGTATGGCCGTCTGTTCAACGATGCGCGTTGGCATCGCTACCGGTCACGGCCGAGTTGAGCACCGCATTCTGGCTCTGGAAATCGGCGGCCCAGCCGCCGCTCAGGTTGATCGAAACGCTGGTGTCGAAATCGACGTCCTCGCCGTAGGAACAGCCGAAGCACCTCAGCTGGACGCGGACTTCGTCATCGCCGTTCGCGATGGCCTGGGCGACACCCTGCTGGATCGTCGCAAAAGTTCCGTTCGGGCCGACGCTGACGAAGGCTTGCGCGCCCAGGGTCCATGCCAGGGCAAACACACCGAGCGCAAGTCGCGAAACCAGCGAGTGCGTGCCGCGCGAACCAGACGTGGCGTGACAGGGGGCAAACGGAACGTGGTCATGGTCTTCTCCTCATGCGGCCAGAGCATCGGCGCCGATGCAGGTCGACCGGGTGCCGGCCTGCGCCGTCGAATGCAGCGTTGCAGGCACGCCGCGCCGACGCTTGAGGAAAGCGTGAGGAATCTCCGAGGGATTCGTGCGCGTTGCGCCGTGCGAGGCGCGGATCAGTCGAAACCGTTCGCCAGGATGGTGTCTGCCGGAACGATCTGGCTCGTGAGGCCGAACATTCCGCAGGAGCCGGCAGCCGAACTCGGCGATGCCGTGACGATCACCCAGTACGCGCCCGCCGGCAGGTTGTCGAGCATGATCGGGGTCAGGGCATTGCCGGTCGCGAGACAGGGGCCGGCGCCGCATGGGTTCGCGGCGTCCATCACGCATAGCGCCGGATCGAACTGAGGCTCGATGCCGGCCAGAGTCAAATCGAGCGAGACCGGATGATCGAGCGCGAGGCGGAGCACCGCGCCGGGGCCGGACAGCGCCGGTGGCGTGAAGTTTTCGGCGCCACAGGTGAACGACGTGACCGTGCTGTCCGCAGGCAATGGCGTCGGAGCTGCGCAGGTCTGCGCGCGGGCTGGCAGGTTCGCCAGGCCGGCGAGTGCGGCAAGGACAACGATGGCGTCGAAGGCAAGTGGATGGCGCGCCGGCTTCATGGCAGGTCCCCTACGAGCCGCCTCGCGGCGGCGCCCGGCGGGGTCGGGCATGCAAAGGATACTCCGCTACTCGCGCTTTGCCAGTTCCGTGGGGGAGGCGTGGGAAGTCCCGGGCGTGCCGGCTTTCCTGTGGCATCACCCGCCGCGCTTGCAGCGCGTCGCGCTCTCCCCGGCGTGGCGAGGTGGCGTGGCGGTGGTCAGAACAGCTCCGGCGAGATCAGCCGCCGCACCGGCGCGAAGTCGCGGCGGTGGATCGCGCAGGGGCCGAGGCGTTCGAGTGCGGCGAGGTGCTCGGGGGTGGAATAGCCCTTGTGGCGCGCGAAGCCGTAGCCGGGGTGGGTTTCGTCGAAGGCACGCATGATGCGGTCCCGCTCGGTCTTGGCGAGGATCGAGGCGGCGCCGATCGCCGGTTCCGTCGCGTCGCCGTCGACGATCGCGCGCGCCGCGCACGGCAGTTCGCGCGGCAGGCGGTTGCCGTCGATGAGCGCGAGTTCCGGCACCAGCGACAGCGCATGCAGCGAGCGCACCATGCCGGCGAGGGTGGCGCCGAGTATGTTGAGGCGCTCGATCTCGCCGGTGTCGACGACCACGACCGACCACGCGAGCGCACAGGCGCGGATGCGGGGCGCGAGTTCCTCGCGCTGCATTTCGCTGAGCAGCTTGGAATCGGCGATGCCTCCGATGCGCCGGCGCGGGTCGAGGATCACCGCGGCGACCACCACCGGGCCGGCCAGCGGACCGCGGCCGGCCTCGTCGACGCCGGCGACCCGCCGCCCTTGCGACACGCGCGCGCTCATTCGTGCAGGTCGTCCAGCCGCGTGAAGATGTAGTCGTGGTACGAGGCGACCGTCTTCTCGTCCTTGCAGTCGAGGTAGCGACCCTTGCAGCGCTCGCGCAGCAACGTGTTCGCCTGGTAGTACTCGTTCTTCGGCACGCCCGCGATGTCGAGCACGAGCGAGCCGAGGAAGGAGATGTCGAGCACCGGATAATCGTAGCGCTGGCGCACCGGGAAATTCGCCTTCACCATGTAGTACGTGACCCAGTGCGCGATCGGCCCGGCTTCCTTCGGCACCGTCTTCGGAATCTCGTTGATTGCACCGTCGAACGACGGCTGGTGGTCGCCGAAGTGGGCGAGCACGGCCGGGTGGTCGCCGCCGAGCAGGAATTTCTCGAGGTCGGCGAGCATCGCGTCGGACTGTTCGAGGCGCTCCAGGTAGTTGCCGAGGTTCATGTTGAGCCAGTCGTCGAGTGCCTTCGACTTGAACTTGCCGGGGAACAGCGGCTTGTCGTAGGGCGGCGGCAACTCGGCCAGCGGCGTCATGTGCGGGCCATGCTGGTGCAGGGTCAGCATGAACACGAATAGCGGCGTGTCCGGATGCACGCGTTTTTCGTCGGCGTAGATGCGTTCGAACACCTTCAGCAGGTCGGCGTCGTGGCTGGTCCAGCCGAGGCCGTACTGGGTGCCGTCGTAGAACGCGTCGAAGCCGTAGTAGTCGTAGGCGTTGCGCGCATTGAGGAAGTCGCCGCTCATCGGGTACAGCGCGATCGCGCGGTAGCCGGCGTTCTTGAACGCCTTCGGCAGCGTGTTCGCGACGCGCGGCGCGAGGTTGTACGGCGCATACAGGCCGGCGTTGCCGAACAGGGTGTGCGCAAGTCCCGTCAGCGCGGAGAATTCGCTGGTCCAGGTGCCGCCGCCGAACGTGTGCACGGTCATCGGTCCGTGCGCGCGCGTGGCCTTGTCCGCGTCGAACATGCGCCGCTTGCACTGCGGGATCGTGCACAGCTTGAGGATGCGCGGGTCGAACGTGCTTTCCTCCAGCATCAGCACCACGTCGGGGCGGACAGGCGGCGCCTGCATCGGCCGGGTCAGCTTCCAGACGATGCTGCGGTCGACGCCGGGCGGGCTCACCGGTTCAGTGATGACGGTGTCGTTGAACGAGGTGAAGAAGTCGGTGATGAAGCTCTTGTCGTTGATCGCGATCCACATCGGCTTGTTGAACACCGCGTTGAACGGACCACTCGGAACCAGGCAGATGACCAGCAACGCCAGCCCGGCCAGCGCACCAAATCCGCGCGCCGCCGCGCGCAGGATGCGCGGTTGCGCGGCGAGCAGGCTCGGCTTCTCTCCGATGAAGGACAACACCAGCAGCAGCGGCACCAGCACGATCGCGCCTATGCTGACGCCGAGCAGGAGGGGATAGTGGGTGATGACCTCGATCGTGCCTTCGTTGATGAAATACTGCAGGTCCGGTGCAAGCAGTGGTGTCTGCAGGAACAGGAACTTGAGGCGGCCGGCCAGCTCGATCATGCCGAACAGGAGTGACGCGAGCAGCAACGAGAACGCCACGCGCGCCGTCGCGAACAGGACCACCACCAGTCCGAGCAGGACCAGGGTGAGCGCGAAGACCTTCTCGGTGGTCGTGTGCTCGCTGAGCGGGCCGAACACCAGCAGGGCGATGAACGCGAGCAGCGCGAACGCGCGCCAGTAGCCGGAACGGCTGCGCGGTGATGGATCCAGGGCCTTCATCCGGTGGAGGTCGCCATGCGCGGCATCGTGCGCATGCGCGCGCGCGGCGTCAATCCGCAGCGCAGCGCATCATGCGTCGGCGGACGCGAGCAGGTCGACGATCGCTGCCGCGGCGCTGCGGCTTGCGTCGTGGCGCAGCAGCCGGTGCAGGCGACGGTATTCGGCCAGCAGGTCGGGATCGACCGCGCCGCCTTGCAGCGAGGGCAGCAGCGCCGCCGCGAGCGCCTGGGGCGTGCAGGCGTCCTGCATCAGCTCGGGGGCGAGATCACGTCCGGCCAGCACGTTCGGCAGTGCGTAGCGTTCCACCTTGAGCAGGCCCAGTCCCCTGACGATGCGGTAGGTCAGCGGCGCGATGCGGTAGCCGACGACCATGGGCCGCTTTGCCAGCATCGCCTCGAGCGTGGCGGTGCCCGAGGCGAGCAGGATCGCGTCCGCGGCCGCCATCGCTTCGTGCGCGCGACCGTCGACGACGAGGATCCCGGCGCCATCCGGTGCCGCCGCGAGCTCGCGTTCGAACGCGGCGCGGCATTGCGCACTCGCCATCGGCGCGACCACTCGCAGTTCCGCGACCTCGCGCCCGAGGAGTCCCGCGGTCGCGATGAAATCACGGCCGAGGCGCGCAATCTCGCCGAGGCGGCTGCCCGGCAGCAGTGCGAGTACGCGCGCGTCGGCGGGCAGGCCGAGTTCCGCGCGCGCGGCGACGCGATCCGGTTCGAGCGGCATGCTGTCGGCGAGCGGATGGCCGACGAAGCGCGCATCGACGCCATGCTGCGCGTAGATCGGTGGTTCCATCGGGAACAGGCACAGCACGCGGTCGGCGCTGCGACCGATCTTCGCGGCGCGCTTCGCGCGCCAGGCCCACACCGACGGACTCACGTAATGCACGGTGCGGATGCCGCGCTGCTTGAGCCGGCGTTCGACCCCGAGGTTGAAGTCGGGCGCGTCGATGCCGATGAACGCATCCGGCGCGAACGCCAGCGCGCGCTGCACGACGTCGCGCCGGATCGCCAGCAGTTCCGGCAGGTGGCGCAGCACTTCGACGAGGCCCATGACCGACAGCTTGCGCATCGGATGCCAGCCCTCGAATCCGGCCGCGATCATGCGCTCGCCGCCGATGCCGGCGAACTGCGCGTCCGGAAAGTGCTCGCGCAACGCCATGATCAATCCGGCGCCAAGCAGGTCGCCGGACGCCTCGCCGGCGACGAGCACGAAGCGCCGCGGGATGTCGCGAGGGGGCGGGCTCGAAGGATCGTCCATTCGCGCGATGTTAGCGCGTCGCCGCCGCAATCAACGCGCCGCGTCCATGGATGGCTCGCCAGGCGCCGCAGCGAAGCGGCAACCACTGGCTGTTTCGATCGGCACGACCATCCTGGTGTCGCCAACGGGCGAGGTTGACTGCAGACCGCAGGGGTCAGCGCGCCAACGCGCGCTCGCCGCGCTCGATGAAGGCGAGCATCTGCGCGACATCGGCGCTGTCCTTCGCCTGCTCGGCGAGCTTCTCGCGCGCATCCGCGAGCGGAGTGCCGCCGACGTAGACGGTGCGGTAGGCGCGCTTGATCGCGGCGATGCGCGTCGCGTCGAAGCCGCGGCGCTTGAGGCCTTCGCTGTTGATGCCGCGCGGGCGGCCCTGCGTGTCGGCGTCGGCGGCGACCATCAGGAACGGCGGTACGTCGCCGCTGAGCAGCACGCCCATGCCGATGAACGCGTGCGCGCCGATGCGGCAGAACTGGTGTACGCCGACGAAGCCGCTGACGATGACGTGGTCGCCGACTTCGACGTGGCCGGCGAGCGTCGCGTTGTTGGAGAACACGCACTGGTTGCCGACGCGGCAGTCGTGCGCGACGTGGGTGTAGGCGAGGAACCAGTTGTCGTCGCCGATGCGGGTGGTGCCACCGCCGCCGGCGGTACCGCGATGCATCGTGGCGAACTCGCGGATATGGTTGCGGTCACCTATGACGAGTTCCGATTCCTCGCCGCGGAACTTCTTGTCCTGCGGCTCGGCGCCGATCGAAGCGAACTGGAAGATGCGATTGTCGCGTCCGATGCGCGTGCGCCCTTCGATCACCACGTGCGAACCGATCGTGGTGCCGTCGCCGATCTCGACGCCGGCGCCGATGACGCTGTAGGCGCCGACACTGACGCCGGTGCCGATGCGTGCCGCAGGATCGACGAGCGCGCTCGGATGGATCATCCGTTGGCGACCTCTGCGCAGAGCATCTCTGCCTCGGCGGCGACCTGGTCGCCGACCCAGGCTCGTCCCCAGAACTGGCTCATGTTGCGCATGCGGCGCTTGTGCTCGATTTCGAGGCGCAACTGGTCGCCCGGCACGACCACGCGATTGAAGCGCGCCTTGTCGACCTTGACCAGGTAGAAGATCGATGGCGTGTCCGCGTTGTGTTGCGCGGACAATTTGACCAGCACACCCGCGGCCTGCGCCATCGCCTCGATGATCAGCACGCCCGGCATGACCGGGTGGCCGGGGAAGTGTCCCTGGAAGAACGGTTCATTGAACGTGACGTTCTTCAGGACCGACACGCGCGTGCCGTGCTCGAACGCGACCACCCGGTCGATCAGCAGGAACGGATAGCGGTGCGGCAGCAACGCGGCGATCTGCTCGACGCCGATCGGCAGCGTGACGGGGGACAGAGGCTTGTTCATGACTCGGGTTCCTTGTTCGCGGCACTCACGCGCCGCGCGATTTCGTCCAGGTGCTTGAAGCGCGCCGCATTGCGGCGCCA
This sequence comes from Dokdonella sp., assembly GCF_044227025.1. Lineage (GTDB taxonomy): Bacteria > Pseudomonadota > Gammaproteobacteria > Xanthomonadales > Rhodanobacteraceae > Dokdonella_A. The sequence goes on from NZ_JBGAFX010000003.1 coordinate 149,303, forward strand.
CAGCCGGTTCGGCTGGATCGGCGTGCCGGAGGAGTACTCCCCGGGCTCGCGGATGGAATGGGTGACCAGGCTCATCGCCGTCACCGTGACGCGGTCGGCCAGGCTCAGGTGGCCGAGTATGCCAGCACCGCCGCCGATGAGGCAGTAGCGCCCGATGCTGGCGCTGCCGGCTACCGCGGCGCAGCCGGCGAGCGCGCTGTGCGCGCCGATGCGCACGTTGTGCGCGATCTGGATCTGGTTGTCGAGGCGCACGTCGTCCTCGAGCACGGTGTCGCCGAGCGCGCCGCGGTCGATCGTGGTGTTCGCGCCGATCTCGCAGTCGTCGCCGACGATTACGCCACCCAGTTGTGGCACCTTGATCCAATGATCTTTCTCCAATGCAATGCCGAAGCCGTCCGCGCCGAGCACTGCGCCGGGATGGATCAGCACGCGCCGGCCGAGCCGCACGTCCTGCACCAGCGTCACCCGCGCCACCAGCCGTGACTGCGCGCCGACCACGCAGCCGCGGCCGATCATGCAGTGCGGGCCGAGCACGGCGCCGTCGTCGATCACGGCATCGTCCTCGATGACGCACAGCGGACCGACGCTCGCGCCCGCGGCGACACGCGCGCCGGATGCGACGACCGCGCTCGGGTGGATGCCCGGCGTCGACGCCGGCATGCGCTCGAACAGCGCCGCGATCTTCGCGAACGCGACGTACGGGTCAGGCGCAATCAGGCACGCGCGCGGACAGGCGTCGGCGTCGCCGTTGCGCAGCACGATGGCGGCGGCAGTCGCGTCGGCGAGCTGGGCGCGATAGCGTGGGTTGGCGAGAAACCCGATCCGGGTCGGGCCGGCCTTGACCAGCGTATCGACGCCGTCGATGGCGAGCGACGGATCACCGCCGCGCAGCTCCAGCTCGAAGCGTAAGGCGATCGCGCCGAGCGTATGCGGTGTCGCGCGGTTCATGGTGCAGGAGACTTCGGCGTCGCGCGGCGCAGGCGATCAAGGATCCGGTCGGTGATGTCGACGCGCGGGCTGGCGTAGACGACCGGGCTCGGCACGATCAGGTCGTAGCCCTGCTCGCGCGCGAATTCGACCACCGCATCGTTGATCTCGCGCCAGCTGCGGTCGAGTTCCTGGTCGCTGCGCGTCTTGAGTTCGCTGCGCAGGCCTTCGCGGTTGCGCTTGATCGAACGGTCGAGCGCATCGACCTCGCGTTGCAGTGCGTCGGCTTCGGTCTTCGCCAGTGTCGACTGCTTGCGGCGCAGGTCGGTGAGGCGCTGTTCGTCCGCCTTGAGTGCGGCGTCGCGCGCCGAGAATTCGCGTTCGAGCGTGCGTCGCCCGGCGACCACCTGAGGCGCGTTGTCGAGCAGGCGCTTCATGTCGACGTAGCCGATGCGCGCCGGCGCAGGCGCCTGCGCGCCAGCCGTGCCGGCGAATGCAAGCACGAGCAGCAGCAGAGCGAGGGTCCGGCTCGCTGATTGTGCAGGCTGCTTCAAGCGCGTCTCCTCGTCGTCGACGCTGGACGATCTCAGAACGTGTTGCCGAACGTGAACTGGATCGTTTCGGTATCGTCTCCGGGCTTCTTGCGGATCGGCCTGGCCAGGTTGATCACGATCGGACCGACCGGCGCACGCCACTGGAACGAAAGACCGACCGACGCACGCAACTGATCGGCTGCCCAGCTCTTGTACACGCGGCATTCCGGCAGGCGGCACAGCTTGTTCTGGAACACGTTGCCGACGTCGAGGAACGCAGAGATGCGCGTGCTGTCGTTGTTCTCCTTCACGAACGGCGTCGGGAAGATCACTTCCGCCGATGCCGCGAACTTGAGCGCGCCGCCGAGCGGCAGGCGGCAGTTCGCCGTCGTCGGTGGGCAGGTGGTCGGGCTGATCACGTCGAACGGGCCGAGCGTGTTGTCGCGGAAACCGCGCACGTCCGACACGCCGCCGGCGTAGAAATTCTCGAAGAACGGCAGGCCGCCGAGGTTGCTGCGGTAGCGCGGATGGGTCGGGTCCAGCACGCTCTCGGGCGAGTTGTAGGTGTTGCCGTAGCCGAACGTCACGTGCGGATAGAAGACCAGCTTGTCGGTCATGCGCAGATACTGCGCCCAGTGGTAGTTCACCTTGTAGTACTCGCTCGTCGAGCCGGGCAGGGTGAGTTCCACCGAAACCTGCTGCAGGCCGCCGCGGGTCGGGTTCCAGTAGCGGTTGCGCGTGTCGTGCGCCCACGACAGCTGCACGTTCCAGGTGTGGAAAGTGCGATGGCCGATGTTGTCGATGTAGTCGATGATCGGCTGCGGTGTTCCGAAGTTCGCGCCGGCCAGGATCGTGGTCTTGCTGAGGCCCATCTGCGCGTTGATCGAGTCCGACTCGCTGATCGGCACGCCCATGTAAATGTCGAACGCATCGGTACTGGCGAAGTAGCTGGCCAGGTTGTTGTTGCCGGCATCGAATTTGGAGTGCTGGATGTCGTAGCCAATGCCGATGCCCGTGTCGGTCAGGTACGGCTCGAAATACGACAGCTGGTAGCGTTCAACGACGCCGCTCTTCATCGCATTGACGCTGACGCGGTCGCCGGTGCCGAAGAAATTGTTCTGGGTGACGCCGACGCTGGCGATCACCCCCTGCGCCTGGGAGTAGCCGAGGCCGAAGGTGAACTGGCCCGAGTTCTGCTCCTCGACGGTGACGGCCACGTCGACCTGGTCCTCGGTGCCCGGCACCTTCGGCGTGTCGATCTCGACCTTGCTGAAGAAGCCGAGGCGCTGCAGGCGGATCTTCGAGCGGTCGATCGCCGCCTGCGAGTACCACGAACCTTCGAGCTGGCGGATCTCGCGCCGCAGAACCTCGTCCTCGGTGTGCAGGTTGCCCTTGAATACGACCTGGCGCACGTACACGCGCTTGCCGGGATTGACGAAGAAGTTGATGCCGACCTCGCGCTTTTCCTTGTCGATCGACGGGATCGGTTCGACGTCGGCGAATGCGTAGCCGATGTTGGAGAGCGTCGAGGTGATCGCATCGACCGACTGCTCCACGCGGCGGCGCGAGAACACATCGCCCGCCTTGACCTGCACCAACTTGCGCAGGTCCTCCTCGTTGAGGACGAGCGAGCCGGTCAGCTTGATGTCGCTGACCTTGTACACCTCGCCTTCCTTGATGCCGGCGGTGACGTACATCTTGCGCTTGTCGGGGCTGATCCCGACCTGGGTCGACTCGACGCTGAAATCGGCGTAGCCGCGGTCCATGTAGTAGGACTGCAGCTTCTCGAGGTCGCCGGAGAGCTTTTCGCGCGAATACTGGTCGTCCTTGGAGTACCACGACGTCCAGTTGGTGGTGCTGGACTCGAATTCGCCCTCGATGTCCTTGTCGCTGAACGCGCTGTTGCCGACCACGTTGAGATGCTTGATGCGGGCGGCCTTGCCCTCGGCGATGTTGATCGCGACTTCGACGCGGTTGCGGTCGAGGTTGACGGTCGAAGAATTGATCGAGACGTTGTACTTGCCGCGGTTGTAATACTGATGGGTCAGCTCATCCTTCACCTGGGCGAGCTTGAGCGGGTCGAACGCCTCGCCTTCGGCGAGACCGATGCCCTTGAGGCCCTTGAGCAGGTCCTCTTCCCGGATGTCCTTGTTGCCGCGGATCGCGATCTTGGTGATCTGCGGACGTTCCTTCACGTTGACGACGAGGATGTCGCCCTGGCGCGACAGCTGCACGTCGTTGAAGAACCCGGTCTTGTAGAGCGCGCGGATCGCCTGGTTCGCGCGTTCGGGCGTCAGTGCGTCACCCTTCTCCACCGGCAGGTAGGTGAACACCGTGCCGGGCGCGATGCGCGACAGGCCATCGATGCGGATTTCCGAGACCGTAAAGGTGTCGAACGCCGAGGCGTCGTGGGCGGCGAAAAAGGCGAGCAGGAAAAGAGCGGCGATACGCTTCATTCGTCACTTCCGTCAGGGCATCGTTGGGCCCGCGACGGGCGCAGCCGCGGGCTTGTTTCGTTATGAGGCAGGGTCCTGCGGGATCAGGAAATGTTCCGCAGGATGTCGTTGTAGAGCGCCAGGCTCATCAGGGCCATCAGCAGGACCAGCCCGACGTACTGGCCGGTGACCTGCACGCGCTCGCTCAACGGACTGCCCTTTATCAGTTCGATAAGGTAATACAGCAGGCCGCCGCCGTCCAAGATCGGGATCGGCAGCAGGTTGAGGATGGCCAGGCTCAGGGAAATAATTGCCAGGAAATTCAAGAACCAGGCGGGTCCGAGCTGGGCCGAGCTGTTGGCGGCCTGGGCGATCGTGATGACGCCGGACAGGTTTTTCAGCGACGCCTGGCCCGAAACCATGCGGCCGAGCATGCCCAGCGTGTCGCGGGTCTGCTTCCAGGTTTCGCCGAACGCCTTCGGGACCGCGGCGAGCAACCCGTAGCGCAGGGTGGCATCGTAGTGTGGGTCGACCGGTCGGGCGCCGATCCCGAGCAACCACTGTGGTTTGCCGGTGCCATCCGCGGCGTCCGCGGGCTTGAGCGTGGGCTGAACCGAGAGGACGAGCGTCTGGCCGGCACGCTCGACCGACAGGTCGAGCGGATGGTCTGCCGCGGCATGTTTCTGGATCGCCTCGGGCACCTCGCGCCAGTCCTTGATCGCATCGCCTCCGATAGCGACGATGCGGTCGCCTGCCTCCAGGTGGGCGCGCGATGCCGCACTGTCGGGCGCCACGCTGCCGATCACGGGCGGGATCGGCCATTGCCGCGGCGACAAGCCGATCTGCGTCCCCAATTCGCGTTCGTCGACCTCGGCCGGCAGCTTGGACAGGGCGAGCGTGCGCTGGTGGCTGGCGCCACCGGCATCGGTCACGTCGACGACGAGATCGCGCCGGTCCATGCTTGCCATCAGCACCGACAGGCTCGCATCGGTCCAGGTCTCGACCGGCTTGCCGGCGATCGCCGTGATGCGGTCGCCTGGCGCGAAGCCGGAACTGGCCGCGAGATGGTCGACCGGGCCGATCACTGGCAGGAAGTCCGGCTTGCCGATCACGAACATGAGCCAGAACGCGGCGAGCGTGAAGATCAGGTTGAACGCCGGCCCCGCCGCGGTGATCGCCATGCGCGCGCCGACTGATTTGCGGTCGAACGCGCCGGCAAGGCCGCTCGGGCCGACCGCTCCGTCGACCTCGCGCGTGTCGAGCATCTTGACGTAGCCGCCGAGCGGGATCGCGGCGACCACGAACTGGGTGCCATGGCGGTCGAAACGCGACCACAGCGCCGGTCCAAAGCCGACCGAGAACTTCAGCACCTTCACGCCGCAGCGACGCGCGATCACGAAGTGGCCGTACTCGTGGAACGTGATGAGCAGGCCGAGGGTGACGATGAGCCACCACACGGAACCGAAGAATTCACTCATGGGCGCGGGTCGGGTTCAGGCGGAAAGGGTGGCGATCATACGTTGCGCCTGCCGACGCGCAGTTAAATCGGCGTCAAGGATCGCCGCCAGGTCGGTGGCCGGAACCGCCGGGGCGAGCGAGAGGCCGTGTTCGATCGTCGCGGCGATGCCGAGGAAAGGCAGGCGGCCGTCGAGGAATGCGGCGACCGCCTCCTCGTTGGCCGCATTCAGTGCGATCGTCGCCTGCCCGCCGGCGGCGAGCGCCTGGTAGGCCAGGCGCAGGCAGCGGAACGTGTCGAGGTCGGGCGCCTCGAAATCGAGCCGGGCGAGCTTCACCAGATCGAGCGCGGAAACGCCCGCATCGATGCGCTCGGGCCAGGCCAGCGCATAGGCGATCGCGGTGCGCATGTCCGGATTGCCCAGTTGGGCCAGCAGCGAGCCGTCGGCGTATTCGACCAGCGAGTGCACGATGCTTTGCGGATGCACGACCACCTCGATCCGCTCGGCCGGCGCGCGGAACAGGTGATGCGCCTCGATCACTTCGAGGCCCTTGTTCATGAGCGTTGCCGAGTCGACCGAGATCTTGCGGCCCATGCGCCAGTTGGGGTGCGCGCAGGCCTGATCGGGCGTGATCGCCGCAAGCTCGGCCGCCTTGCGGCCGCGGAACGGGCCGCCCGATGCGGTCAGCAGGATGCGCCGCACGCCGGCGGCGGCGAGATCGGCGTGTCCGCGCGGCAGGCACTGGAACACCGCGTTGTGTTCGGAATCGAGCGGCAGCAGCTCGCCGCCGCCGTGCGCGAGCGCCTCGGCGAGCAGGGCGCCGGCCATCACGACCGCTTCCTTGTTCGCGAGCAGCAGGCGCTTGCCCGCGCGCGCCGCAGCGAGCGTGGATTCGAGTCCGGCGGCACCGACGATCGCGGCGACGACCGTGTCGCAGTGCGCGCCGGCCGCGGCCGCGATCAGCGCGTCGGTGCCGGATTCGACGCGACAGGCGAGGTCGTGCCGGCGCAGGCGCGCGCGCAACGGTTCCTCGCAGGCGGTATCGGCGATGACCGCGAGCTCGGGCCGGAAGCGTTTGCACAGATCGGCGAGTGCATCGACGCTGCGATGTGCGGCGAGCACGCCGACGCGATACCGGTCCGGGTGGCGCGCGACGACATCGAGCGTGCTCGCGCCGATCGAGCCGGTCGCGCCGAGGACCGCGAGCGTTCTCATGGCACCAGCAGCAGGTCGATCAATGCCTTGCCGGCGACGAACACGGGCACCGCGGAAAACACGCTGTCGACACGGTCGAGCAGGCCGCCATGGCCGGGAAACAGCGTGCCCGAGTCCTTCACGTTGGCCTGGCGCTTGAGCAGGCTCTCGACCAGGTCGCCGAGGATCGAGGCGAGCACGGTCACCAGCGCCAGCGCGGCGAGAGCGAGCAACGCGGTGTCGCGCGTGCCGAGCATCCAGCCGGCGATGACCGCGACGGTGCCGGCAACGAGCACGCCGCCGTAGGCGCCTGCACGGGTCTTGTTGGGGCTGATGCGCGGCGCGAGCTTGGTCGTGCCGAAGCGCTTGCCCGCGAAATACGCACCGGTGTCGGCGGCCCACACCAGCACCACCGCGAGCAGGGCCCAACCGCGGCCGTGATCGAATTCGCCGTGCAGGTGCGCTAGCGCAAGCCAGGCCGGCAGCACCGCGAACTCGGCGGCAAGCATCTTCAGCAGCGCATTCTCGCGTGTCGGCGCCGCGGCATACGAGAAATGCCGCAGCCACAGCAGCGACAGCAGCCACCAGGCGACACCGGCGCCGATAACGTACCAGGCGAATGGCTCGTCGCGGATCGTCCACAGCAGGGCGAGCAGGACGGCATTCACCGCGATCAGCGCGATGCGCGCCGCGTTCGACGCGACGCCGGCAAGGCGGCTCCATTCCCACAGCGCCTGCAACGAAATGGCGGCGGTCACGAGCGCGAACAGCGCGGTTGGCGCGAGCAGGATCAGCGCGATCGCGAGCGGGGCAAGGACCAGTGCCGTGAGGGTGCGTTGCTTGAGCATGTGCGCTCCTCAGCCGGCCGCGCGCATCTGCGCGGAGGTTAGGCCGTAGCGGCGCTCGCGGCGCGCGAACTCGGCCAGCGCGTCGTCGAGCATCCCGGCATCGACGTCGGGCCAGAGCACATCGGAGAAATAGAGCTCCGCATAGGCGACCTGCCAGAGCAGGAAATTGCTGACGCGCACTTCACCCCCGGTGCGGATGAACAGGTCGACCGGCGGCTGGCCGGCGAGGCAAGTGTGGCGCGCGAACATCGTTTCGTCGATCGTCGCTGGATCCAGCTCGTCGCGCGCCGCCGCTGCTGCCAGCGTGCGTGCCGCCTGCACGATGTCCCAGCGGCCGCCGTAGTTCACGGCGATGTTGAGGCTGAGCGCGCTGTTGGCGGCCGTGCGCTCCATCGCCGCGCGCATGCGCGCGGTCAGTTCCGGCGCGAACGCGGACAGGTCACCGACGAAGCTGATGTGCACGCCATTCGCGTGCAATTCGTCGACCTCGCGGTCTAGTGCGGTGAGGAACAACTGCATCAGCGCGCCGACTTCCTCGTCCGGCCGCTTCCAGTTCTCGCTTGAGAACGCGAACAGGGTGAGTGCCTCGATCCCGTTGCGGCGGCAATACTCGATCGCCGCGCGCACCGCCTTCTGCCCCTCCCGATGACCGAAGTTGCGCGGCAGATGGCGGCGTTCGGCCCAGCGACCGTTGCCGTCCATGACGATCGCGATGTGACGGGGGATGCTCATGGGGAGCCGTGATTGGTGATTCGTGATGTGAAAAAGCGGCCGGAGGAGCGACGGGCGGAGTCTGTTGGCCGTGGCATTCGTTGCGCGCCCGCAAGCGGTCGCCACCTGTCACGAATAACCAATCACCAATCACAGCCTCCTTACATCGCCATCAACTCGTCTTCCTTCGCCTTCACCACGCCGTCGACGTCCTTGACGAACTTGTCGGTGAACTTCTGGATATCGTCCTCGGCGCGACGCTCCTCATCCTCGCTGATCTGCTTGTCCTTGAGCAGTTCCTTGATCTGGTGCAGCGCATCACGACGCACGTTGCGCACCGCGACCTTCGCGTTCTCGCCCTCGTGCGCGACATGCTTGGACAGTTCCTTGCGGCGCTCCTCGGTCAGCGGCGGCAGGTTGATGCGGATGACCTGGCCGACCGTGGTCGGGGTCAGGCCGAGGTCCGAGGCGAGGATCGCCTTTTCCACCGCGGCGACCATGTTCTTTTCGTAGGGCGTGATCGTGATCGCGCGCGCTTCGATCGCTACGTTCGCGACCTGCATCACCGGCGTTTCGTTGCCGTAATAGGACACTTTCAGCGGTTCGATCAAGGCCGAGCTGGCGCGCCCCGTGCGCAGGCGCATGAGTTCGTGCCTGAGCGCATCGACGCACTTCTGCATGCGCGTCTGCGTGTCCTTCCTGATGTTGTCGAGCATGGCGCGGCCACCGTTACCGTTGCGAGTGGCCCGCGAGTATAGCAGCGCCCCCGCGCGAGCTGTCCGCGGGACCTCGGAAAGCCTGGCGGGAGCTCACGTAGCACCAGCGGCAGGGCAGCTCGAAGTCGGCAATGAAGTTGGTCGACGACGCGCTCATCATCCCGGGGGGCGCAGCCGCGCGAGCAGGTCGTCAGCGTACGGCGTCGCGTTTGCGCGCAGGCGCGGCTCGATCGCCGCACGCAGGCGCTGCGCTTCGGCGGGATGGTTCGACTCGGCGAGTGCTTGCGCTTCGGCGACTTCCAGCTCGAGCAGGCGGACGTCATTGGCGGGAAAGATCGCCGCGCGCGGCGGAAATGCCTCGCGCAACAGCAGCAGGGCCTCGTCCGGCTTGCCGAGGGCGAGATCGCAGCGCGCCAGCGCGTACAGCGCGGGAGCGAGGCGGAAGTGTCCTGCCGGAAGCACCGCGCGGGCGATCGTCAGTGCTTCGCGTGCGCTGTTGGCGGCGTCGGCAGCCGAGCCGGCATCCAGTTCGACTTCCGCCTTGATCGCCAGCACCGACGCGCGCACCGGGTTGGGGGTGGCGGGCAGCGCAGCGGCGGCGTCGCGCAGCAGGTCGAGCGCTTCCGCATGACGGTGCTGCAGGCGCAGGAGATTGCCGAGGCCGGCGCGCGCGCTGTTCAACCAAAGGGAACTGGCGGGCTCGCTGGTGCCGAGGATGCGCACCGCAGCACGCCACGCGGACTCCGCCGCCGCGTAGAGGCCCTGGTGTTGCAGCGCCTGCGCCAGCAGCTGCTGCGATTCGGCGCTGTCCCATTCGTCGTCCGAGCCATGCACCTTGTGCCACGCGGCGAGCGCGTTGCGCGCGGCCTGCTCGGCTTCGGCGAAGCGCCCGAGGCCAAGGTAGTCGCTGGCGAGGAAGTTGTACGCGTAGGCCATCTGCTCCGGGCGCGGATCGGCGATCTTCTTCTCGATTTCGAGCAATTCGAGGCGCTGCCCAAGCGCTTCGTTGAAGCGGCCCTGTCGCTCGAGCGTCCACAGCAGATTGGATTGCGCAACGATCGTCTCGCGATGCACGGGTCCGAACACCGTGCGCGCGAGTCCGACCGCTTCGCGCAATTTCGCTTCCGCCTCGTCGAAGCGGCCCTGCGCGCCGAGTGCCGAGGCGGCCAGCTCGAGCGCGTTGACGACGCGGCTGTTGTCGCGGCCGTACATCCGCGTCGCGCTCGCCGCGGCTTCGTCCGCCAACCGCACTGCCTCGTCGAAATGCGACAGCTCCCGGTTGGCGTAGCCGAGGGCGATGAGGTCGTCGACGACGAGGCGATGGAGTTCACCGAAGCGCGCGCGATCTTCGGCCAGCGCGGTCCGCAGCAGTGGTTCGGCCTCCTTCGCGTTGCCCTGGCCGGTCAGGGCCTCGGCATGGATACGGCGCGCTTCGGCGGACTCGCTGGCGTCGATGCGCGTGCCGGTCGCGGCGAGCCGCTGCGCCTCGGCGGCATGCTCGATCGCGCTGTCGTAGCGGTTCTTGTCGAGTTCGGTGCGGGCGAGTCCGAGCAGGATGCGCGCACGCACATCGCCCGGCAGGCGGGTGTCGTCTATCACGGGTGCGACCTGCGAGAGCATCGCGGCAGACCGCTCGTAGTCGCCGATGTCCCAGTACAGCGTGCCGATCAAACCGGTCAGGTCTACCTGGGTGGCCGGATCGGCCGTGGTGTTGTCATGCAGCAGGGTCTCGGCGCCAGCCAGCAGTTCGTGCGCGGTGAATGCCTTGCCATGGGTCCGGTCCGGCGCCGCCTGCTCGAACACCGCGACGAGGAAGCGTCGCGCAGCCTCGGCGCGTTGCGCGCTCTCGTGCGCTTGTCGCGCATTGGCGTCCGCTCGCCGCCACTGCATGCCGGTGGCGCCGACACCGGCAATAAGCGAGACGGCAATCAGCGCCACGCTGCCGGCGAGCCGGGGTTCGCGCCGGACCCAGCGCAGTGCACGTTGCACGATGTTCAATCGCCGCGCTTGCACCGCATGGCCTTCGACAAAGCGGCCAAGATCGTCGGCCAGTGCGCGCGCCGACGGATAGCGTGCGGCGGGATCGCGCGCTAGGCAGCGCAGGATGATCGCCTCGAGATCGAGCGGCAGCGTCGGCACGCGCTGTCGCGGGCGTCGCAACGCCCCCTCCTCGACCAGTTGCAACGTCGCGCGTACCGACGCGGCCCGGAAGGGCGGCTCGCCGGTGACCAACTCGTGCAGGATCGCACCGAGTCCCCAGACGTCGGTGGTCGCGGCGATCGCGCGCGAATCGCCGCGCACCTGTTCCGGCGCCATGTAGTTCGGCGTGCCGGACCTGGCGGCGTTCTCGAGGTCGATCGCATCGTCGACGCGGCGCGCGAGCCCGAAGTCGGCGACATGCGGCTCGCCGTTCTCGTCGAGCAGCACGTTGCCGGGTTTGAGGTCGAGGTGCAGGACGCCCAGCCGGTGCGCGTAGTCGACGGCTTCGGCGACCGTGCGCAGGAGAGTCGCAGCGCGCTGTGCCGGCATGCGTGGCTGCCGCCGGATCTCCTGCGCGAGGCTCGGGCCGCGCACCAGCTGCATGCTGAAGAAATGCAGTTCCTCTTCGCTGCATACCTCGTAGATCGCGACGATGTTCGGATGTTGCATGCGCGCCGCGTTCTGCGCCTCGCGCTGGAATTTTTCCTCGAACTCGGTGGACGCCCACGGGCCAGCTGCGAGCACCTTGATCGCGACGTCGCGATCAAGGCTCACCTGGTGCGCGCGATAGACCACGCCGGTGCCGCCCTCGCCGAGCATTTCGATCAGTTCGTAGTCGCCGAGCCGGCGCGGCGACGCGCTGCCGCTGATCAGCGGATCGAACGCTGCGGCATCGTGCCGGCCATCGGCAGGATCGACGCCGTCGCGTCCGGGCGGTTCGTGGTCGAGCGCGAGGTCGGTGATGATCGCGCGCACGCGGCCGGCACCGAGCGATGCGGGTGGTGCATCCGGCGGATTCTCGCCCGGCGTTGCCATCGGCTCAGTGCACGATGCCGTCGAACGCGTCGCGCAGGTCGCGCAGTTCGTTCGCGAGATGGTCGTGGTCGAGCGCGGTCTGCGCTATCTCCTCGCGCACGAGGTCGCGCAGGCGCGCGCGCATCCGGTGCACCGCGACCGCAATCGTGTTGCGGCGCATGCCGAGTGCCGTCGCCAGGCGTTCGTATTCGCTTTCATCCGGTCGCTCGGCGACGAATTCGGCGAGATGCTCGAACAGCGCGAGTTTCCCCGCGCGCACGGCCTCCGCGCGCAGGCGCGCCATCGCGGCGTCGACCACCGCGATAGCCCAGTCGCGGTCGAATGCGGCGTCGGGCGTGTCGTCGCCGGCAAGGTCGAGCGTCGGCGTGTCGCCGATCTCCTCGAATACGACGCTGCCGCCGCGTTTGATCCGGTTCGCTTCGATGTCACGGTCGATCAGAAAGCGCTTCACGGCGGTGAGCAGGTAAGCGCGGAAGCGCCCGCGCGTCTGGTCGGCACCCGCATGCCAGGCGCGTTCAATGAACTGCGCGAAGAATGCCTGGGTCAGGTCCTCGGCCACGTCCGGGGCATAGCCGCGACGGCGGATGTAGGCGAGTACCGGTGGCCGGTAGGTGCCGCACAGCAGTGCAAGCGCCGGCGCGCTCGCTGGCGTTGCATGGCGCGCCTGCAGCACGATGCTCCAACGCGTGGTGTCGAACCTGGCCATTCCCGCGTCCCGTGCTGCATGACGGTGCGCTTCGATTATGCGCCAAGTGGAAGTTTCGCGCGGAGGGTTTCCGCAGGACCGGTTCAGCCGCAATGCGCTTCAGCCCGCAGCCCGAACGACGGCCGCCGCGCGAACGCGGCGGCCAGCTGCCGTGGACTCAACGCGCCGCGACCGCGTCGCTGGTGGATGCGAAGGTCGCTGCAACCTCGCGCACCAGATTCCCGTAGCGCGCATTCAGGCCTTCGTACGCGGTCTGCGCTTCCGGATACGAGGTGCGTGCGCCGAACAGCATGCCGATTTCGCGCAGCGTGAACTGGCTGCGGATCTGCGCATGCAGCGCCGAGCAGAGCGCCGACGCCGACGGCGGCGTGCAGTCGACGTGGCGCGACTGCACCGTGACCGCTTCCAGCTCGCGCTGGGCGTTGGCGGCGCCGGCACTGGAGCAAAGCGTCGCGGCGGTTGTTGCAAACACGAGGTTCAACAGGGTTTTCATGATCTTCTCCTCAGCTTGCCGCAGGCAGGCCGTTGTCCGTGGCTGGCCCTTGGAAGGGGGCGTCCGGATCCGTCCGGGCTGCGAAGGCAGCGCCTTCGGAAACAGGATTCCGCGAGCGGGAGATTTGGTTGCATGCCGGAAGTCGGGTTTGCGCCGTGATGACGCAAAGCGGCGCCAAGACGAATGGCGCGTGCCGACCTAGCCGTGCGGTGCGACAGGCAACCGCGAAATGCCGCGTGATGCCGCGGGTCAGCGTCCGCCGACCAGCGTGCCGATCGTTTCGCCGCGCATGATGCGCATCAAATCGCCTTCGCGCGACATGTCGTAGATGCGCAAGGGAACCTTGTGGTCGCGACACAGTGCGATCGCGCTGGTGTCCATCACCTGCAGGTTGCGCTGGATCACGTCCTCGTACGACAGGCGTTCGTAACGCGTCGCGGTCGGATCCTTGGCCGGGTCGGCGGTGTAGACGCCGTCGACCTTGGTCGCCTTGAGCAGCAGGTCGGCGCCGACCTCGATCGCGCGCAACGCTGCCGCGGAGTCGGTGGTGAAGAACGGGTTGCCGGTGCCCGCGGCGAAGATCGCGATGCGTCCCTTCTCGAGATGACGGATCGCGCGGCGACGGATGAAGTCCTCGCACACTTCGTTGATCTTGATCGCCGACATCGTGCGCGCGAAACCGCCGGCCTTCTCGATCGCGTCCTGCATCGCGAGCGCGTTCATCACGGTCGCGAGCATGCCCATGTGGTCGCCGGTGACGCGGTCCATGCCGGCTGCGGCGAGACCGGCGCCGCGGAAGATGTTGCCGCCGCCGATGACGACGCCGACCTGTACCCCGGCGCGCTGCACCTCGATGATTTCGCGCGCAAGGCGTTGCAGCACCTTCGGATCGATGCCGTAGTCGGCCTCGCCCATGAGTGCTTCGCCGGAGAGCTTGAGAAGGATGCGCTTGTACTTGATATCGGCGGGCATGGGCGATTCCGGCGGGCAAAACTGCCGTATTGTAGCGGCAGAGCGAAGCTTCCAGCGCACCGGCGGCGATAGGTTGCGGCCCATGGTTGGCGGATGCGCGCGAATGCGGAGGAGGGCGGGTGGACCTGAAGATGCTGGTGCTGGTACTCGATTTGTCCGGCACCTTCGTGTTCGCGCTGAGTGGCGCCACGGCCGGTGTGCGCCGCCGTCTCGACCTGTTCGGTGTGCTGGTGCTGTCGTTTGTCGCGGCGAACTCGGGTGGCATCCTGCGTGATCTGTTGATCGGCGCGGTGCCGCCGGCCTCGATCAGCGACTGGCGCTACCTGGGGGTGTCGGTGCTGGCAGGAGTGGTCACGTTCCTGTGGGCGCCGTCGATCGAGCGGCTCGACCATCCGGTGCGCCTGTTCGACGCCGCCGGACTCGCCCTGTTCGCGGTGGTGGGTGCGAGCAAGGCGCTCGCGTTCGGCCTCAATCCGGTCATGGCCGCCCTGCTCGGCATGCTCAGTGGCATCGGTGGCGGCATCGTGCGAGATGTTTTGCTGGCGGAAGTGCCTCTGGTGCTGCGCGCGGACCTCTACGCGGTCGCGGCGCTCGCAGGCGCGTCGGTCGTTGTGGTCGGCGCGGCGCTCGGCCTGCAGCCGATCGCGATGATGATCGCTGGCGCCGTCCTCTGCTTCGGTCTGCGTCTGCTCGCGTTGCGTTTCGGCTGGGGCCTGCCGGTGGCCGGCAGCCACGGCAAGATCGGCGCGCCGCGTGAGGGCGAGGGGAAGCTCAAATAGACGCGGGCGCGACCGCAACGACTCGAAACACATCGAGGGTGCAGCCACCCGCGGGGGGTGGTCCCGCGCACATGAAAAGGCCGCGGAATCCGCGGCCTTTTCGTTGGGACGATTGCAATCAGGTCAGCTTCAGACCTGCATCGCCTTGGCGACTTCGGCGGCGTAGTCCTCGACCACCTTCTCGATGCCTTCGCCGACCGCGAGGCGCTGGAAGCCGACGACATCGGCGCCGGCGGCCTTGGCCGCGGCCTCGACGCTCTGGTCGGTGTTCAGCACGTACGGCTGGCCGTACAGGGTCACTTCGTTGACGATCTTCGCGACCTTGCCGCCGATGATTTTCTCGAGGATCTCGGCCGGCTTGGCCTTGTCCTTCTCGCTCATCTTGGCCAGTTCGATTTCCTTTTCCTTGGCGACGAAGTCGGCCGGCACGTCGGCGGCCTTGTTGTACGGCGGGTTCATCGCGGCGACATGCATCGCCACGCCGCGCGCGAACTCCGCGTCGCCACCCTTGACCTCGGTCAGCACGCCGATGCGTCCGCCATGCACGTAGGCGGCGACGTTGTTCGTGCTCTCGGCGCGCGCCATGCGGCGCACCTGCACGTTCTCGCCGACCTTGGCGATCACTGCCGCGCGCGCTTCCTCGACCGTCTCGCCCGACGGCAGCTTGACCGCCTTCAGCGCTTCGACGTCCTTCACGCCCGAGGCGAGTGCGGCCTTCGCGACCTTGTCGGCGAAGGCAAGGAAGTTCTCGTCCTTGGCGACGAAATCGGTTTCGGAGTTGACCTCGACCAGCACGGCCTTGCCGCCGTCCTGGGCCATCATGATGCGACCTTCCGCGGCGACGCGGCTGGCCTTTTTGTCGGCCTTGGCCAGGCCCGACTTGCGCAGCCACTCGGCCGCGGCGTCGATGTCGCCATTGTTTTCGACGAGTGCCTTCTTGCACTCCATCATGCCGGCGCCGGTGCGCTCGCGCAGGTCCTTGACCAGGTTTGCGGTAATTTCCATGGTGTCCTCGATGAGCCGGAGCGGCACGCGGGGCGTGGCGCTCGTTCTGGAAAAGCCGTCACGCCCGCACGAGAGCGGGCGTGACGTTGAATGGATTGCGCGCCTTCGACGCAGGAAAAACCACGTGACGGCGCTGCGTCGCCGGGCCGCGATCATGCGGCCCGGACATGACGCCTACTCGGCGGCGGGCGCGTCGCCCTTCGGGCCGCGCGGAGCGGGCGGACCACGGCGACCGGCGGGCGGACGCTTGTCGCCACCCGGCTTGCGCGGGCCGGACGGACGGCGGCGGTCGTCGCGCTCGCGCGCTTCCTTCTTGACCGGGTTGCCGTCGGCATCGAGTTCGACGAAGTCGTCTTCCTTGCCGGCAGGGATCGCCGGAGCCGCGGCCTTGCCTTCGAGCACCGCGTCGGCGGCGGCGCTGGCGTACAGCTGCACCGCGCGGATCGCGTCGTCGTTGCCGGGGATCGCGTAGTCGACCAGGGCCGGGTCATAGTTGGTATCGACCACTGCGATGACCGGAATGCCGAGCTTCTTCGCTTCCTTGATCGCGATGTCCTCGTGGCCGATGTCGATCACGAACAGCGCGTCGGGCAGGCGGTTCATCTCCTTGATGCCGCCGAGCGACTTTTCGAGCTTTTCCTTCTCGCGCACCAGGCCGAGCACTTCATGCTTGACCAGGCGCTCGTAGCTGCCGTCGGCCGCCATCGTCTCGAGTTCCTTCAGGCGCGAAACCGACTGCTTGACGGTGCGGAAGTTGGTCAGCATGCCACCGAGCCAGCGTTGCGAGATGTACGGCATGCCGCAACGCGCCGCTTCTTCCTTGACCGCCTCGCGCGCCGAGCGCTTGGTGCCGACGAACAGGACCGTGCCGCGCTTCTGGGCGATCGCCGAGATGAAATTCATCGCGTCGCTGAACAGCGGCATGGTCTTTTCGAGGTTGATGATGTGGATCCTGCCGCGCGCGCCGAAGATGTACGGCGCCATGCGGGGATTCCAGTAACGGGTCTGGTGACCGAAGTGCACGCCAGCTTCGAGCATCTGGCGCATCGTGACCTGAGGCATTGTAGGTATTCCTTGACGAGGGAATTGCAGCGGGTCTTTCGTGGGAAGGCCGCACACCGTGTGCGGATTCTCGCGAACGGACTCGCGTCACAATTCCGGGGTTGGACCTCCACGTACCCGACGCGTGCGACTCCTTGCGGAGCACCCCGAACGCGGTGACGGTACGTGTGCGGATTCGGCACTATTGCCGTATGCGGCTTGTGGATTGCCCACGCTGTCCGCATTTTGTGCTTCGACGCCAATGACTTGCGAATCAGGGGCGACGGAACCGTAAGATTATAGCCCGCTTGGCGCCCGCACGCCAGTCAGCCTGTCCCGAGAACCCATGCCCGTTACCGTCAAGACCCCCGAGCAGATCGAGAAGATGCGCGTCGCCGGCCGCCTCGCCGCCGAAGTGCTGGAAATGCTCGTGCCGCACGTGAAACCCGGCGTCACCACCGAGGAGCTCGACCAGCGCGCCTACGAGCATATCGTCCACGTGCAGAAGGCGGTGCCGGCGAATGTCGGTTACAGGGGGTTCCCGAAGACGCTTTGCACATCGGTCAACCACGTCATCTGCCACGGCATCCCGCATCCGGGCAAGGCACTCAAGGATGGCGACATCGTCAACATCGACGTGACCGTGATCAAGGACGGCTGGCACGGCGACACCAGCCGCATGTATTTCGCCGGCACGCCGTCGGTACTGGCGAAACGCCTGGTGGACACGACGCTCGAGGCAATGCTTCGCGGCATCGAACAGGTGCGTCCGGGCGCGACGCTCGGCGACATCGGTCACGCAATCCAGCGGCACGCCGAAGCGGCCGGCTTTTCCATCGTGCGCGAGTATTGCGGGCACGGCATCGGACAGATCTACCACGAGGACCCGCAGGTGCTGCACTACGGCCATGCCGGCGCGGGCCTCAAGCTGCAGAAGGGAATGACCTTCACGGTCGAGCCGATGGTCAATGCCGGCAAGCCGCACACGCGCCTGCTGCCGGACGGCTGGACGGTGGTGACCAAGGACCATTCGCTGTCGGCACAGTGGGAACACACCATCGCGGTTACCGACGACGGCTACGAAATCCTTACTGCGTGGCCGAGCGCGGCCTAGCGCGATGAGTCCGCGCGAGTTGGCCGACGCGCGCCTGCCCGACCTGCCGCGCCTGCCAGCGGCGCTGCCGCGCAGCGGTGTCTCCGCCGAGGCGCGGCTGGCACTGCGTCAGGTGCTTGGCGACAGCGACCGCGCGCTTGCCGCAGCATTCCATGCCGGCGCCGAGGTGGCCGATCTGGTGCGACTGCGCGCTAGCGCGGTCGCCACGGTGGTCGTGCATGCATGGCGTTCCTGCGTCGGTGAAGCGCCCGACTGCAGTCTGCTTGCAGTCGGCGGATTCGGTCGCGGCGTGCTGTTCCCGCAATCCGACGTGGACCTTCTCGTGCTCGGCACGGCGCCCGCGCTTCAGGGTCAGGTGCGCGCGCTCGAGGCGTTCTTCGCCTGCCTTTGGGACATCGGCTTGAAGCCGGGCCATGCGGTGCGCACGCTCGACGACTGCCGCGCATTGGCGAAAGGCGATGTGAGCGTCTATACCTCGCTGCTCGATGCGCGCTTGCTCGCTGGCGAGCCGCGCCTTGCCGATGCGCTCGCCGAACTGGTCGTCGACCCTGGCGTGTGGTCGACGCGGGACTTTCTCGAGGCCAAGCGCCGCGAGCAGGCGGCACGCCATGCGCGCTACAACGACACCGCCTACAACCTCGAACCGAACCTCAAGGACGGGCCCGGTGGCTTGCGCACGCTCGACCTGATGCGGTGGCTTGGCCGGCGCGTCGCCGATGCGGGCGACTACGCCGCGATGGTCGAGTGCGGCCTGCTCGATCGCAGCGAGTCGGAGGCGCTCGAGCGCGCGCAGGCGACGCTGTGGCGCTGCCGCCATGCGCTGCATCTCGCCGCCGGGCGACCCGAGGAGCGTCTGCTGTTCGACTACCAGCGGCGCCTCGCGAGCGAGTTCGGGTACGTCGACGAACACTCGACCAACCTCGCGGTCGAGCAATTCATGCAGGCGTACTACCGCGCGGCGACGATCGCCGAACGCCTCGGCGTGCAGTTCCTCGAGCGCTGCACCGAGTGGCTGGAACCGGCGCCTGGCGCGCCGCGCGAGCTCGATCGCGACTTCGTCGCGCTCGGAGCGCGCATCGAACCGCGCGAGGCGGACCTGTTCCTGCGTCGACCGCGCGCGATGATCGACGTGTTCACGTTGCAGCTTGCGCATCCCGAGCTGCGCGGCCTGTCGGCGCAGACGATGCGCCTGCTGCAACAGGCGCTCGCGCACTGTGGCGACGGGTTCGCCGCCGATGCGCAGGTTCTGGCTGCGTTCCTCGTGCTGCTGCGCCATGGCGCGCCTGCGGTCGAAGTGCTCGCGCGCATGAACCGCCATGGCGTGCTCGCGGGGATCCTGCCCGCGTTCCGCCGCGTGGTCGGGCGCATGCAGTACGACCTGTTCCACATCTACACCGTCGACGAGCACACCCTGCGCGTGCTGCGCAACGTCGCCCGTTTCGCCGATGCCGACGCGCGCGACGCGTTCCCGCTCGCGGGGGAGACGTTCGCTGCGCTCGACAAGCCCGAGCTGCTGCTGCTCGCGGCGCTGTTCCACGACATCGCGAAGGGCCGGGGCGGTGACCACTCGCAGCTCGGCGAGGAGGAGGCGCGCGAGTTCTGCGCGCGCATGGGCCTGGCCGAGGCGGACATCGAGCTCGTCGCGTGGCTCGTGCGCTGGCACCTGCTGATGAGCGTCACTGCGCAACGCCTGGACATCACCGATCCCGACATCGTGCACCGCTTCGCCGTCCAGGTCGGCGACCGGGAACGCCTCGATTACCTCTACCTGCTGACGATCGCAGATATAGCCGGTACCAATCCGAAGCTGTGGAACGAATGGAAGGCGCGTCTGCTTGCCGACCTGCACATGGCGGCTCGCTACGCGTTGCGAGCGGGTCTCGGACGACCGCTGCATGCCGACGAGCGCGCGGAAGACTGCCGACGACGCACGCTCGAGCTGCTGCTGGAAAGCGGGATGGCGGAGCCGCGCGCGACCGAACTCGTCGATCGTTTTCCACCAGCGAGCTTCCTGCGCCATCGGCCGGCGCAGCTGTGCTGGCAGGCACGCGCGATCGCGCAGGCCGGCGATGCGCCGGTCGTCGTCGCGATCAACGCGCAGTCCACCCGGGGCGGCAGCGAGCTCTTCGTGTGCGCGCCGGATCGCGAGGGCTTGTTCGCTGCGATCACCGCGACCCTCGACCGTGCAGGTCTCGGTGTCGTCGATGCGCGCCTGCTGGTCGGACCAGGCGATCGCGTGTTCGACACGTTCGGCCTGCTCGATTCGGCCAGCGGGTCGGCACTGCCGGCCGAACGGGCGCGCGAGCTCGAGGCCCGACTGTTGCGCGTACTCGATGCGCGCGACCTCGACACCCGCGTCGCGCGTCGCAGCCTGCCGCGCCGCCTGCGCCATTTCCAGCGCGCTCCTCAGATCGAGTTCGATGACGTCGACGGCGCGACCCAACTCGCCCTCGTCTGCAGCGATCGTCCCGGTCTGCTTGCCGAGGTCGCGCAGGCTTTGCGTGACGCAAACGTGCGCGTGCACGACGCGCGCATCGCAACGTTCGGCGAACGCGTCGAGGACTTCTTCCTGCTCGCCGACGCCGGCGGCAACGTGCTCGCCGAGGGAACGCGCGCCGCCCTGCGCACGCGGCTGCTGGAGCGGCTCGGGCCAGGCGCGGCCGCGCGGTCGGTTTGAGTGGTGCGGCATGCGGCATTCGGCCGCGTGTCGTGGCACGATGCACGGCCCCGGATCATGGATTCCCTGGCGCATGCAGCAGTTGCAAACCCTGATCGACGACGCCTGGGAGCGTCGCGCGGCTCTGTCCGATAACGACATCGCGACACTGCGACCGGCGATCGAGCGCGTGCTCGACGCGCTCGAAACCGGTGCCGCGCGCGTCGCGGAACCCGATCACGGCGGCGGATGGGTCGTGCACCAGTGGCTCAAGAAGGCGGTGCTGCTGTATTTCCGCATCAGCGCGAACCGCGTCATGGATGGCGGGCCGATGGCCGCCTTCGACAAGGTGCCGCTGCGGTTCGCCGATGCCGGCGAGGACACATTCCGCGCCGCCGGCGCTCGCGTGGTGCCGGGCGCGCTGGTGCGTCGTGGTGCTCATGTCGCAAAGGACGCGGTGTTGATGCCGAGCTACGTCAATATCGGCGCGCACGTCGGCGCGGGCACGATGGTCGACACCTGGGCCACGGTCGGCTCCTGTGCCCAGATCGGCGCGAACGTGCACCTTTCCGGCGGCGTGGGTATCGGCGGCGTGCTGGAACCCTTGCAGGCGAACCCGACCATCATCGAGGACGACTGCTTCGTCGGCGCGCGTTCGGAAGTGGTCGAGGGCGTGATCGTCGAGAAGGGCAGCGTGATCGGCATGGGCGTGTTCCTCGGTCAGTCGACGAAGATCTACGATCGCGCGAGCGGTGAAGTCTCGTACGGCCGCGTTCCGGCCGGCAGCGTAGTCGTGTCCGGTTCGTTGCCGGCAGCGGACGGCAGCCACAGCCTGTATGCGGCAGTCATCGTCAAGCGTGTCGACGCGCAGACACGCTCGAAGACCGCCATCAATGAACTGCTGAGGGCCTGAAGATGACGAAAGTCTACGGCCTCGACAAGTGCGACACCTGCAAGAAGGCGCGCAACTGGCTCGACCGCTTCGACGTGCAACATGAATTCATCGACTACCGCGCGCAGCCGATCGCGGCAGCGACGCTCAAGCAATGGGCGCCGGCGCTTGGCGGTTGGGAAAAGTTCATCAATCGCGCATCGCCGACATGGCGCGGTCTGCCCGAAACGCGCCAATCGCCCGGAAGTGCGGCCGAGTGGACGCTGCTGCTGAAGGAGCATCCGGCGTTGATTCGTCGCCCACTCGTCGTGATGGAGGATGGCACCCTGCACCAGGGTTTCAGCGACAACCTGTTCAAGCGGCTGTTCGGAAAAGGCACGCAGGCATGACCTCACCGGTATTCGAGGTGACCACCGAGCTAATCCGGCGTGCGTCGGTCACGCCAGACGATGCCGGTTGCCAGGCGCTGATCGCCGAGCGCCTCGCGCGCGCCGGTTTCGCGATCGAGCACCTGCGCTACGGCCAGGTCGACAATCTATGGGCGACCCACGGCAGCGGTTCACCGGTGCTCGTCTTCCTCGGCCATACCGACGTGGTGCCGAGCGGTCCGGTCGAAGCGTGGTCATCGCCGCCGTTCGAGCCGGTGGTTCGCGACGGCAGGTTGTATGGCCGCGGTGCGGCCGACATGAAATCCGGTGTCGCGGCAATGGTCGTCGCGCTGGAGGATTTCGTGCGCGCGCATCCGTCGCACGGCGGCACGCTCGCGCTGCTGGTCACGTCGGATGAGGAGGGCGCCTCGATCGATGGCGTGCGCCGCGTCGCGGAAGAGTTCCGCCGCCGCGGGCAACGCATAGATGCCTGTGTCGTCGGCGAGCCGTCGTCGAAGCACAGGCTCGGCGATCTCGTGCGCATCGGCCGGCGCGGCTCGCTGACCGGGCGTTTGACGGTGCGTGGTGTGCAGGGTCATGTCGCCTATCCCGAGAAGGCGAACAATCCGATCCACGCGTTCGCGCACGCGCTCGCCGCGCTCGCGGTCGAACGCTGGGACGAAGGCAACGAAGCCTTCCCGCCGACCTCGTTCCAGGTTTCCAACCTCAACAGCGGCACCGGCGCCGACAACGTGATTCCGGGCGAGCTGCACGCAGTGTTCAACTTCCGCTTCGGCACCGCGAGCACCGCGGCGTCCTTGCGCGAGCGCAGCGAGGAGATCCTGCGCCGGCACGGCATCGAACTCGGCGATGGCGGGAGCCGCCTCGACTGGTGGTTGTCGGGCGAGCCGTTCGCAACGCCGCCCGGGCCGCTGCGCACGGCAACCCTCGCGGCCATCCGCGAATGCTGCGGCATCGAACCGGAACTCAGCACTGGTGGCGGCACCTCCGACGGCCGATTCATAGCGCCGCTTGGCGCGGAAGTGCTTGAACTCGGCGTCTGCAACGCGAGCATCCACAAGGTCGACGAGCATGTGTTGCTCGACGAACTGGAGCGCCTCCCGGCGCTCTATCGCGCGATCGTCGAGCAGCGTTTCCGCGCGGACGTTCTCAGCCCGTCGCAGTGAGTTGCTGCAACTGGTCGGCCTGGTCCTCGCGCGTCAGTGCATCGACGAGTTCGTCGAGATCGCCGCCGATGATCTCGGGCAGGCGGTACAGGGTCAGGTTGATGCGGTGGTCGGTGAGCCGACCCTGCGGGAAGTTGTAGGTGCGGATGCGCTGGCTGCGGTCGCCGGAGCCGACCTGCAGTTTGCGTGATTCGGCTTGCGCGGCACTTTGCTTGGACTGCGCATCATCGAGCAGGCGCGCTTTCAGCAGCGACAGCGCGCGCGCGCGGTTCTTGTGCTGGCTGCGTTCGTCCTGACACTCGACCACGATCCCGCTCGGCAGGTGCGTGATGCGGATCGCCGAGTCGGTCTTGTTGACGTGCTGGCCGCCGGCGCCGGAGGCGCGGAAGGTATCGGTCTTGAGGTCGGCGGGATTGATTTCGATATCGTCCACTTCGTCCAGTTCCGGCAGGATCGCCACGGTCGCAGCCGAGGTGTGGATGCGGCCTTGCGACTCGGTCGCCGGTACGCGCTGCACGCGGTGTGTGCCCGACTCGTACTTCAGGCGCGAATAGGCGCCGGTGCCTTCGACGCGCGCGATCACTTCCTTGTACCCGCCGTGCTCGCCGTCGCTCGAGGAAAGGATCTCGACGTTCCAGCGTTTGCGTTCGGCGTAGCGCAGGTACATGCGCATGAGGTCGCCGGCGAAGATCGCCGCTTCGTCACCGCCGGTGCCGGCGCGGATCTCGAGGAACAGGTTGGCGTCGTCGCGCGGATCCTTCGGGATGAGCAGGCGGTTGAGGTCGTCTTCCAGGCGCGCACGCTTGCCGTCGAGCAGGCCGATTTCATCGACCGCGAGCTCCCTGAGGTCGGGATCCTTGAGCATCGCCTGCGCGGATTCGAGCGCGCTGCCGGCTTCGTCGAATGCACGCAGGGCCGCGGTCAGCGGCGTGAGATGGGCATGCTCGCGCGAAACCTCGCGCAGCCGCTTCGCGTCGCCGAGCACCTCGGGGCTGGCGAGCAGATGCTCGAGTTCCTCATGGCGTTCGGCGAGTTGTTCGAGCTTGCGGCGGATGGATGGGAGCATGGAGGGCCGGGATTGGGGATTGGGGATTCGCGATTCGGGATTCGGGAAGGCGACGTTCGGAAAATCGGCTGGTTCCGCACAGCGGGCCGCTCCAGCCAATCCCGATCCCTAACCACGAATCCCTGCGTTGATGTCGAACAACCGCTCGGCCGCACGCAGCAGTTCCTCGTCGCCGCGCAGGGCGGCGGCGCGCAGGTTCGCGCTGGGTGCGTGTAGCAGCTTGTTGGTGAGGGTGTTGGCGAGGAACGCGAGCGCTTCCTCGGGTGTCTTGCCGCGCGCCAGCATGGCCTGCGCCTTGGCCAGTGTCTCGTCTCGGTTCGCCTCGGCGTCGCGGCGCAGGTCGACCAGCGGGTTGTGCAGGTCGAGCGTGCGCCACCAGCCCATGAAGTGCTCGACCGACAATTCGATCATGGCCTCCGCTTCGCGCGCGGCCTCGCGTCGTGAGCGCAGGTTCTCATCGATGACCTGGCGCAGGTCGTCGATCGTGTAGAGATAGACGTCCTCGATCTCGGCGACCGCCGGCTCGATGTCGCGTGGCACTGCGATGTCGACCAGGAACATGGGCTTGCGCCGGCGGGCGGCGATCGCGGCGGCGACCTGCTCGCGCAGCAGCACCGGGTCGCGGCTTGCGGTCGAGGCGATCACCACGTCGGCCTCGGCGAGGTGCTTGCCGATGTCGGACAGCGTGATCGCGTAGCCCCCGAAGCGTGTCGCCAGCGACTGCGCGTTGTCGAGCGTGCGGTTCGCGATGATAAGCCGCCGCACGTTCGCCTCGCTTAGGTGACGCGCGGCCAGTTCGATCGTCTCGCCGGCGCCGATCAGCAGCACGCAGGCTTCGCTGAGGTCGGCGAACACGCGTTCGGCGAGGCGCACCGCCGTGAACGCGACCGAGACCGGATTGGCACCGATGCGCGTGTCCGATCGAACCCGCTTGGCGACCGCGAACGTGTTCTGGAACAGGCGTTCCAGCGGCGTCTTCAGGGTGTGTGCGTCGCGCGCGAAGGCATAGGCGTCCTTGACCTGACCGAGGATCTGCGGCTCGCCCAGCACCATCGATTCCAGCCCGGTCGCGACGCGGAACAGATGGCGCACCGCGTCGGCGTCGTGGTGGCGATAGAGGAACTCGTCGACCCGTCCGCTGGTCAGTTCACGATGACGGTTGAGCCAGGCGGCCGGCGCCGCCTCGGCGCCGCTCTCCACGTTGCAATACAGCTCGGTGCGGTTGCAGGTCGACAGGATCGCCGCTTCGCGCACGCCGGGCACGGCGACGAGCTCCGCGAGTGCCGGGGCGGTCGCCTCCGGCGGGAAGGCAATCCGCTCGCGCAGCGCGACGGGGGCAGTCAGGTGATTGAGTCCGAGGGCAATCAGCGCCATGTGGAATGGTCGAAGGGTTCGCGGTTTTGCCTCGGAAGCGTCGCTTGCAGCCCGGTCGTGGTGCCGGGATCGGCTAAGCTAGCTTGGTGCGGCGTGCGCCGCGGCGGCGCCAGCGAATTGTGCGGGTCGCATCCCGCGATATCAAGCAAGACAAGGCTTTGCATGCAGCTCTCGATGGTCGATGGTCGTTTCTCCCAGCACCGCGTTGGCCCGGTGCGCAGCGCGCTTGCGGTCGTGCTCGTACTGTTGCTGGGAGCGTGTGCGAGCCAGGCGCCAAGGCATGCGGCGGATGCGGCGGCAGCACCGCTGGCGCGGCCGGTCGCAGCGGAACAGGACCTCCTGCTGAAGCTGCTGGTCGCGCAGTTCGCCCTGCAGGACAACGATCTCGCTGGCGCGGCGCATGGCTTTGTCGAAGCGTCGGCGCTCTCTGCGGATCCGGCGCTGGCCGAGGAGGCGACCCGCCTGGTGCTGTCGCAGAAGGACTGGTCGCTCGCAACGCAGGCGCTGGCACGTTGGCGCCAGCTCGCGCCGAACGATCCCGGCATCGTGCAGGCGCGCGCATGGATCGCGCTTGGCGAGAAGCGCCTCGACGACGCAAAGTCCGCGCTGGCCGAGATCGCTGCGCGCGCCGACGACAATGCCTGGCGCCTGATCGCCCAGGTGCTGCTGAATGCGGACGACAAGGCCGCTGCCGCCGGCTTGCTCGGCGGCCTGATCACGCCGGAGCCACGCGAGGCGAGCGAGGCGAACCGCGTCGCATTGAGCCAGCTCGCGTTCAAGCTCGGCGACAAGGCTTTGGCACGCCGTCTCGCCGATGCGGCGGTTGCGCGTTTCCATGGCGTCGATGCGTACATGTGGAGTGCACGTCTGGCGCTCGATCGTGGCGACAAGACGGCGGCGCGCGCCATCTACGTCGAGGCGATCGCGCGCGAACC
Organism: Dokdonella sp.; assembly: GCF_044227025.1. GTDB lineage: Bacteria > Pseudomonadota > Gammaproteobacteria > Xanthomonadales > Rhodanobacteraceae > Dokdonella_A. The sequence continues at coordinate 175,727 of NZ_JBGAFX010000003.1, forward strand.
CGCCAATGCGCGCCTGCGCGGCGGTTACGCGACCCTGCTCGCCGATGCCGGCGACAATGCCGCCGCCGCACGCGCGCTTGCGCGCGGCCCCCAGGATGACGTCAGCTACGGCGCGCGCGCGGCCTATGCGGCGCGCGCCGACGACAAGGCATTGCTTGGCGCGCTGTATCGCGAGGCCGAAGCGGACAGTTCCCCGCGTGACGGCAAGCGTTTGTACCTGCTCGGCCAGATTGCCGAACTGATCGACAAGCGCGAGGCCGCGCTGGCGTGGTATCGCGAGGTGCCAGAGGACGACGAACACGCGTTCGATGCGCAGATGCGCATCGCGCTCGTGCTCGACCAGCTGGATCGCACGCCGGAGTCGCTCGACCAGTTGCATCGACTGGCCGGTATCGCGGCCGGAGACACCGAGCAGCAGCGCAATGTCTGGCTGCTCGAAGCGGACCTGCTCGCGCGCCGCCAGCGCACGGCCGACGCACTCGCGGTGTATGCCAGGGCGCTCACCAACCTGCCCGACGATACCCGCCTGCTGTATGCGCGCGCGCTGCTCGCGGTCGACCAGGGGGATGTCGGCGGTGGCGTACGCGACCTGCGCCGTGTGCTTGCACTCAAGCCGGACGACGCGGAAGCATTGAATGCGCTCGGCTACACGCTCGCCGACCACAGCAAGGGCGACGACGCGCGCCAGCACGAGGCGCTCGAGTTGATCCAGCGCGCGCTCAAGCTCAAGCCCGACGAGCCGGCGATCATCGACAGCATGGGCTGGGTGCGCTATCGCCTTGGTGATCTCGATGCGTCGCTGGACAACCTGCGCCGCGCCTACGCGAAGCAACCCGATCCCGATATCGCTGCGCATCTGGGAGAGGTGTTGTGGGCGCGCGGACAGCGCGACGAGGCGCGTCGCGTGTGGGATGAAGGACGCAAGAAGGATGCACGCAACAAGGCCCTGATCGAAACGATCCGGCGCCTGACGCAATGATCGGGAAGGCCGGGATTCGCGCAGCGCTGGTCGTCGCCGCGCTGGCGCTGGCCGCGTGCGCGGGACAGGTGCGCAAGCCGGTGCCGCCCGATGCCGGCAAGCTGGCGCAGCAGTCCGCGCGCGAATCGACGCTGGCGGCGCGGGCCGACTGGTCGCTGCGCGGTCGGCTCGGGGTGTCTGATGGCCATGACAGCGGCAGCGGTTCGCTCGAATGGAGCCAGAAGTCGTCGACGTTCCGCTTCAGCGTGCACGCACCGGTCACCGGCAAGACCTGGGTACTCAGCGGCGACGACACGCATGCGCGCCTCGACGGCTTGCGCGGGCAAACCATCGAGGGAGGCGATGCAGCATCCCTGCTCCAACGCGAGCTTGGTTGGGAGGTGCCCGTGACGCAGCTGCGCTACTGGGTGCGTGCGGGGCGCGCGCCGGGCGCGGCGGACATCGAATTCCGTGACGACGGCTTGCCGGCGTTGATCACCCAGGCTGGCTGGACCGTGCGCTACATCGATTACGACCTTGCCCAAGACCCGCCGTTGCCCAGCAAGGTGTTTGCCACCCGCGGCGACCGCAAGGTGCGCCTGGCGGTGCGCGAGTGGGGGCCCTGATGGGTTCTGCGCCGGTGGGCCCCGACTGGAGCACGTGGCCGGCGCCGGCCAAACTGAACATGTTCCTGCACATCGTCGGTCGGCGAGCCGACGGCTATCACCTCCTGCAGACCGCGTTCCAGCTGCTCGACTGGGGAGACAGCGTGCACCTGCGCCCGCGCGAGGATGGCCGGATCATCCGGGTCGACCCGTTGCCGGGGGTCGCCGCGGAGCGCGATCTCGCGGTGCGGGCGGCGCGTGTGCTGCAGCAGGCAACCGGATCAATGCTCGGCGCGGACATCGCGATCGACAAGCGGATCCCGCTCGGCGGCGGCCTCGGCGGAGGCAGTTCGGACGCGGCGACGACCCTCGTCGTGCTCAACCGGCTCTGGAATACCGGGCTGGACGAGGACGCCTTGGCGGGCCTTGCCCTCGGCCTCGGCGCCGATGTGCCGGTGTTCGTGCGCGGGCACAGCGCCTGGGCCGAAGGCATCGGGGAGCGCTTGGTCCCACTGGCGCTGCCGCTGCGCTGGTACGTGGTAGTGGACCCCGGAGCGAGCGTGCCGACCGCCGACCTGTTCGGGGCCGCCGAATTGACACGGGATGCGCCACATCTGACAATTCCGCTCTTTCTTTCGGGCGCCACCACGGCGAACGTGTTCGAGCCGATCGTGCGCGAACGCTTTCCCGCGGTCGCGCACGCGCTGGACTGGCTGGCGACGCACGGCGCGGCGCGGCTCAGCGGATCGGGTGGATGCGTGTTCGTCGCGCTGGACTCGCGCGAGGCTGGCGAGGCTGTGCTGAGGGATTGCCCGCAGGGATGGCGTGCGGTGCTGGCGCGCGGCGTGTCGGTGTCGCCGTTGCACAAGATGTTGGCGTGACGGCGACGGCAGAGCCGCCGCGTGATTGGATTTGTTGGGGCGTCGCCAAGTGGTAAGGCACCGGGTTTTGATCCCGGCATTCGCAGGTTCGAATCCTGCCGCCCCAGTCATCAGCAGGACACATCGCGATCGCAGGGTCGCGCAGACAATTCGGCGTTGTGCCGTGAAGCAGCGGAGTGAACGTGGATACCAACATGGACACCTCTGGCCTCCTGGTCTTCACCGGCAACGCGAACCGTGACCTCGCGGCGACAATCTGTTCGGAGCTGAATGTTCCGCTCGGCAAGGCGCTGGTCGGTCGTTTCAGCGATGGCGAGGTGCAGGTCGAAATCGAGGAGAACGTGCGGCGCCAGGAGGTGTTCGTGTTGCAGCCGACGTGCGCACCGACCGCCGACAATTTCATGGAGCTGCTGGCGCTGGTGGACGCGCTCAAGCGCGCCTCGGCGGCGAGCGTGACCGCGGTGATTCCGTATCTCGGTTACGCGCGCCAGGATCGGCGGCCGCGTTCGGCGCGCGTGCCGATCACGGCCAAGCTCGCGGCCCAGATGATCGGCGTGGTCGGCACCGACCGCGTGTTGACGGTCGACCTGCACGCGGACCAGATCCAGGGATTCTTCGACATTCCGCTCGACAACGTGTACGCCTCGCCGGTGCTGCTGGCCGACATCTGGCGCTACTACGCGAACGACAACCTGATCGTGGTTTCGCCGGACGTCGGCGGCGTGGTGCGCGCGCGTGCACTGGCCAAGCGCCTCGACGACGCCGATCTCGCGATCATCGACAAGCGTCGCCCACGGGCGAACGAATCGACCGTGATGAACATCATCGGTGAGGTCAAGGACAAGGTCTGCGTCCTCGTCGACGACATCGTCGACACCGCCGGCACGTTGTGCGCGGCGGCGGCGGCGTTGAAGAAGAACGGTGCCCGCAAGGTCGTCGCGTACTGCACGCACGCGGTGCTGTCCGGCCCGGCGATCAGGAACATCGAGGCCTCGGCGCTGGACGAACTGGTCGTGACCGACACGATTCCGTTGAGCGATGCGGCCAGGGCCTGCAACAAGATCCGCCAGCTCTCGGTCGCCGAGCTGCTGGCCGAAACGATCCGCCGCATCGCGTATGGCGAGTCGGTGAGTTCGTTGTACGTGGATTGATTCACGTGATTGGTGATTGGTGATTCGTCGCGCAACTTTCGAATCACGAATCGCGAATCACGGGTTCGATTTCCGCTTCCCTGGTCGCGGGGAAGCGTCATCGCCGCCGCGAGGTGGCATCAACTGCAAGAAGGCAACACGAACATGGCAAAGACCCACGAAATCAAGGTTGAAAAGCGCAACGACGAGGGCAAGGGTGCGAGCCGCCGCCTGCGTCGCGCTGGTTTTGTCCCGGCGATCGTCTACGGTGGCGAGAACAATCCGGTCAGCATCCAGATCCAGCACAAGGATGTCTGGCACGCGAGCCAGAACGAGTGGTTCTACTCGTCGATCCTCGATCTCAATCTCGGCGGCGACGTGCAGAAGGTCCTGCTGCGTGACATGCAGCGTCATCCGTTCAAGCAGCAGGTGCTGCACATGGATTTCCAGCGCGTCAGCGAGAACCAGACGCTGCGCGTGCGCGTGCCGCTGCACTTCCTCAATCAGGAAAGTTCGGTCGCAGGCAAGACGTCCGGCGTCGTGATCATGCACGAGCTGACCGAAGTCGAAATCTCGTGCCTGCCGAAGAACCTGCCCGAGAGCATCGAGATCGACCTTTCCGGCCTGCAGATCGGCGACATCGTGCACCTGTCCGACCTCAAGCTGCCGGACGGCGTGGAAATCGCGGAACTGCGCTTCGGCAAGGAACACGACCACGCGGTCGTCGTCGCCAAGCAGGTCAAGGAAGAAGCCGAGCCGGCACCGGCCGAAGCGGCCGCAGCCGCTCCAGCGGCAGCGGCTCCGGCCAAGGCGGCTCCGGCGAAGAAAGACGAGAAGAAGTGACGCCAGGATCGCGCAATCCCGGACAACGCATGGATGCACGCTGATCCGGGACCCCGTATGCGGTGTCAGGCGACGTTGCGGACGGGATGTGCGCAGAGTCGGGGTCACCTCGGTGTTGAAGGCATGCCGGCGCGAGCCGGCATGCTTTTTCCCACGCCGTCGTCGAACCGAATTCAGGGCCGGAGCGGATTCCGGCGTGTACCGGAATGAGCGTAATGTCGGCTTCGCTGCGTCTCATTGTCGGCCTCGGGAATCCCGGCGCCGAACACCTGCGGACCCGTCACAACGCGGGCTACTGGTTCGTCGATGCGTTGGCGCAGGGACAATCCGCGCGCTTCGGCATCGAGTCGAAACTGCGCGGCGAAACCGCGAAGGTCGCGGTCGGCGGCAATCCGCTGTGGTTGCTCAAGCCAATCACGTTCATGAACGCTAGTGGCGCTTCCGTGGGCGCCGCCTTGCGCTACTGGAAGATCGAACCCGAACAGATGCTGGTCGTGCATGACGACCTCGATTTGCCGCCCGGTGCCGCGCGCCTGAAGTTCGACGGTGGCCATGGCGGCCAGAACGGCTTGCGCGACCTGTTCGCGCACATCGGCCACGGAAAGTTCCATCGGTTGCGGATAGGCATCGGTCATCCCGGCCACAAGGATCGGGTCAGCGGCTGGGTATTGAGTCGCCCGTCGAAAATCGACGAGGACCTGATGCTCGATGCGATAGCCCGCGGGCTTGATGTGCTGCCGCTCGCAGTCGCCGGCGGGTTCGACGCGGCGATGAAGAAATTGCATACCGCGAGCGGGGACTAGAATCGGGGATTCGCGACCAGTTGGAGCAGGTTCCCGCGCTCCTCGGTCGCGCGCCACGATGGTCGAGTCCCACTTTACCGAATCTCCAATTCCCCAATCTCCAATCCCGGATTTCATCATGGGCATCAAATGCGGCATCGTCGGCCTGCCGAACGTCGGCAAGTCGACCCTCTTCAATGCGTTGACCAAGGCAGGCATCGCGGCGGCGAACTTCCCGTTCTGCACGATCGAGCCGAACGTCGGTGTCGTGCCGGTGCCGGATCCGCGTCTGGCGGCGCTGTCCGCGATCGCCAAGCCGCTGAAGATCATTCCGACCTCGATCGAATTCGTCGACATCGCCGGACTCGTCGCGGGCGCATCGAAGGGGGAAGGCCTCGGCAATAAGTTCCTCGCACACATCCGCGAGGTCGATGCGATTGCGCATGTGGTGCGCTGCTTCGAACATCCGGACATCGTGCACGTCGCGAACAAGGTCGATCCGATCGCAGACATCGAGACGATCGACACGGAGCTGGCACTGGCGGACCTCGAATCGGTCGACAAGGCGCTCAACCGGGTCGAGCGCGCGGCGAAGGCGAACGACAAGGAAGCGCTGGCGAAGCGGCCGGTGCTGCAGAAGCTCGCGGCCGGTCTCAACGAAGGCAGGTCGGCGCGCAGTCTCGGCCTCGACGAGGACGAGAGGGCGCTCGTGCGCGACTTGTTCCTGCTCACGCTGAAGCCGCTGATGTACATCGCGAACGTGCGCGAGGACGGCTTCGAGAACAACCCGCACCTCGATCGCGTGCGCGAGCGCGCGCTGGCCGAAGGTGCCGAAGTCGTGCCGGTGTGCGCCGCGATCGAGGAGGAGATGGCGCAGCTCGAAGACGCCGATCGCGACGAATTCCTGAAGGACCTGGGGCTCGACGAGCCGGGCCTGAACCGGGTGATCCGCGCCGGCTACAAGCTGCTCGGCCTGCAGACCTACTTTACCGCGGGCGAGAAGGAAGTCCGTGCGTGGCAGGTGAAGAAGGGCGCGACAGCACCGCAGGCCGCCGGCGTGATCCACACCGATTTCGAGCGCGGCTTCATTCGCGCCGAAACGATCGCGTACGACGACTACATCCAGTACAAGGGTGAATCCGGCGCGCGCGATGCCGGGCGTCTACGCCTGGAAGGCAAGGACTACCTCGTCAAGGAAGGCGACGTGCTGCACTTCCGCTTCAACGTCTGACGCACCGACCCGGCGAGCGGATCGCGCGCCGGGCCGAACAGCGCGCTGATAGGTTTTCGCGCGCTGCCGCGTTTTCCTGCAATGACCGGCGCCTATGTGGCGCTTGCAGGAGAAGAAACATGCGCATTGTTCTCGCCACCTTGCTGCTCGCGGCCAACGCCGCGAATGCGGCCGAAACCGCGCCCGCGATCGCCCCCGAGCTGGATGTCCTGAAGATGGAAGAGGGCGTCTGGGACGCGGCGATCGAATTCCCGCCTGCCACGCCGGATCAAGCGCCGACGCATGCGACCGGCGTGCAGACGAATACGTTCGTGATCGGCAAGCGCTGGATCCGCAACGACTTCGAGGTCGATGCGAAATACGGCGGGCACGGCACCTGGGGCTACGATGCGAAGAAACAGCGCTATGTCGGCATCTGGGTCGACAGCAACCAGGACTACATCCGCCTCGATGAAGGGACGTACGACCCCGCGTCGAAGACGATGACGTGGACCTCGGAGCTGCGCCAGCCCGATCCGTATCCGCCGGCGAAATACCGCATGACCGAGACGTTCCGCGGCGACACGCGCGTACTGACGATGACCGCGATCGGGCCGAAGAGCGGCAAGGAAGTGCCGCTCGGCACGATCACGTTCACGCGACGTACTCAAGCTCGGCGCTAGCGGTCCCTGCTGCGCTACCGACGTGACCTCGCCAAGCCCATCGCGCGCGACGGCACGACCGGCAGCATCCCTGCGGATGGATCGAAGCCGTTCGCGAAGATGAGATCGTCGACGGCGGGAGACAGATCAAGGCTGGCCGTGTTGTTCGTGCCGTTCGGATCGGTCGCAGGCGCACCGACGACCGCGGTCATCGAATTGCTCAGCGTGCCGGTCGTCCCGGCGGCGACGGTACCGTTCACGGTGAACGTGATGTGGCTGCCCGACGGCAGACTGGCGGAGCCGACGATATTGCCACCGCTGCCGGCGGGACAGGTCGCGCCACCGCTCGGGGCGCAGGTCCAGGTCGGGCTTTGCAGGGCAGAAGGGAAAGTGTCGACGAGCGTTGTGCTTGGCGATGACGCGGGGCCGGCATTGGCGACGACGATCGTGTATTGCAGTGCGCTACCTGCCGTGTAGGCGGTCGGGGAGGCGCTCATCGACACGGAAACGTCGGCATCCGTGGAGACGCTCGTGCAATTGACGACAGCGCGGATGACCCAGTCGCCGGTCACGCCGAGGTCGGCGCTGTTGAACCATGCGAACGAGCTGCCGAGGTTCGCGTAGATCGTGTTCCGTCCCGGCGTGTTGCCGTCGTTGTCCCGCACCACACTTGGATCGGAGCCGGCTTGAGGCGCGTCGGCAAATTCGAGCGCGACGACCATCGTCTCGTTCAGGCTGACCGGCACGATCAGCGGCAAGGTGTTGTTTTCGTCGAGATAACGCCATTCGTTGAGGGCGTTGTCCTGCAGCACCGGGCCGCCGATGGTCTGTGCCTCGATACCTGGATTCGGGAACGTGCCGCTTCGATAGACATGGATTGCGCTGCCAATCACGTCCGCGCTGGTGCCGCTCGGCGAGCGCCAGAAGATCTGCACGGCGACGAGGTTGCCGTCGCACGGACTGGTGAGCCAGGAGCCGGCCATCTCGCCGCTGACGAAACCCCAGACGATCGCGGCGCTGCCGAAATCGGTGAGGGAGTCGTTCTTGATCGTTACCTCGCTTGCGCTGGCGCTGCCGGCCACGGCCAGGCCCAGCAAGAATGTCGAGTACCGCATGGTCTGCTCCCTGTTCCCCTGCCGCATGGCGGCACCAGCTTAGGCCCCCGATTGGTCCGCAGGCGCGATCGGGTTCACACAAGTGCGGATCGCGGCGCTAGGCTAGGCGCCCCTTCGGTCGAGGATCCATACCATGCCAGGCCAGCAGCGCGAGGTCGAATTCCGCTTCCTGACTGAACCCGGCGACGTGAATTTCGGCGGCAAGGTGCATGGTGGCATGGTCATGAAGTGGATCGACCAGGTTGGCTACGCCGCCGCGGTCGGCTGGAGCGGCCAGTACTGCGTAACCGTTGCGGTCGGCGGTATCCAGTTCGTGCAGCCGATCCTGATCGGCGACCTCGTCACGGTCCGGTGCAAGCTGATCCGGACCGGCACTTCGAGCATGCATTTCGCGGTCGACGTCATCGCGCGCGACCTCAAGACAGCGGCCGAGCGGGCCGCAACCAGCTGCGTGATCATCTTCGTCGCCCTGGATGCGCCCGATGGCAAGCCGACGGCGGTCCCTCCCTGGCAGCCCTCCAGCGACGAGGATCGGCGCCTGGCCGACTATGCCCAGCGCCTGATCGAGCTGTCGAAGACGATGGAAGCCGAGATCTCGCGCTTTCGCTTGCCGTCGCAGGCGTGATCGACAGGAAACGGAGCCAAGTTTGGCCGTCACCCAGCCTTGACACTGGCATCTCCATGCACGGACAATGCGCGGCTCCGTGATGGAGGGATACCCAAGCGGCCAACGGGGGCAGACTGTAAATCTGCTGGCTTACGCCTTCGGTGGTTCGAATCCACCTCCCTCCACCAGTTCTAAGAAGCGCGACGGTAGATGGCATCCGGCGCGAAGCAGGACCCGAAGGCCTCACCAGCCAACGGCGCAACACCCAAGCAGGTTCGTCCGGCGCGGGAGTAGTTCAATGGTAGAACTGTAGCCTTCCAAGCTACTAGCGCGGGTTCGATTCCCGTCTCCCGCTCCATTGAGTGGCTATTGCCGATAGACGATTCACCGCGGAAAGGTATTGCTCCTGTTGAAAAGTCTGGCATGGATGCCAGTTTGTTCTTCGCAGTCATGGAGGACTGCAAAAGCAACTGCTCACGTAGCTCAGTCGGTAGAGCACCTCCTTGGTAAGGAGGAGGTCGATGGTTCGATTCCATTCGTGAGCACCATTACCAGCGCGGCCGTCCATGACCGCGAGCAAGAGCGGCCATCCATGGCCGCACTCTTCAACTAAAGCATCACCAACCACACAGTCAGCGAGAGCAGCCATGTCGAAGGAAAAATTCGAGCGCAAGAAGCCGCACGTGAACGTGGGCACGATCGGCCACGTCGACCACGGCAAGACGACGCTGACGGCGGCGCTGACGAAGATCGGTGCGGAGCGTTTTGGCGGCGAGTTCAAGGCGTACGACCAGATCGACGCGGCGCCGGAAGAGAAGGCTCGCGGCATCACGATCTCGACGGCGCACGTGGAATACGAATCGCCGAACCGGCACTACGCGCACGTGGACTGCCCGGGCCACGCGGACTACGTGAAGAACATGATCACGGGTGCGGCGCAGATGGACGGCGCGATCCTGGTGTGTTCGGCGGCGGACGGTCCGATGCCGCAGACGCGCGAGCACATCCTGCTGGCGCGCCAGGTCGGCGTGCCGTACATCGTGGTGTTCCTGAACAAGGCGGACATGGTCGACGACGCGGAGCTGCTGGAGCTCGTCGAGATGGAAGTGCGTGAGCTGCTGTCGAAGTACAACTTCCCGGGCGACGACACGCCGATCATCAAGGGATCGGCGCTGAAGGCGCTGGAAGGCGACCAGTCGGAAATCGGCGTGCCGGCGATCATCAAGCTGGTGGACGCGCTGGACACGTGGATTCCGGAGCCGCAGCGCGACATCGACAAGCCGTTCCTGATGCCGGTCGAGGACGTGTTCTCGATCTCGGGTCGTGGCACGGTGGTGACGGGCCGCATCGAGCGTGGCGTGATCAAGGTGGGCGAGGAAATCGAGATCGTGGGCATCCGTCCGACGGTCAAGACGACGGTGACGGGCGTGGAGATGTTCCGCAAGCTGCTGGACCAGGGCCAGGCGGGCGACAACGCGGGCCTGCTGCTGCGCGGCACGAAGCGCGACGAAGTGGAGCGCGGCCAGGTGCTGGCGAAGCCGGGCTCGATCACGCCGCACACGAAGTTCGAGGCGGAAGTGTACGTGCTGTCGAAGGACGAGGGCGGTCGTCATACGCCGTTCTTCAAGGGCTACCGTCCGCAGTTCTACTTCCGTACGACGGACGTGACGGGTGCGTGCGAGCTGCCGGAAGGCGTCGAGATGGTGATGCCGGGCGACAACGTGAAGATGGTGGTGACGTTGATCGCGCCGATCGCGATGGACGAAGGCCTGCGCTTCGCGATCCGCGAGGGCGGCCGCACGGTCGGCGCCGGCGTGGTGGCGAAGATCGTCCAGTAACGAATACGGGAATCGGGGATCGGGAATAGGGAATCGTCAAAAGCGGCTCGCTCCAGACGATTCCCCATTCCCGATTCTCGATTCCCGGCTCCCTACACACGCCAGTAGCTCAATTGGCAGAGCAGCGGTCTCCAAAACCGCAGGTTGGGGGTTCGAGTCCCTCCTGGCGTGCCAGTTTGAACCTCAATCGGGAAGTCCGGCACGGATGCCGGTCTGATCTTTGCCGTCAGGGAGGGCGGCTGAAGTGGATCACATGAATACCAAGGTTGAAAAGGCGAGTACCGCGAACGCGCTCGATATGGTCAAGCTGACGCTGGCCGGCGCGCTGCTGGTGGCGGGCATGGTGGCCTACTACTACTTCGCCGACTGGAATGGCTGGGCGCGCATTGGCGTCCTGCTGGTCGGCGTGATCGCGGCGATGGCGGTCGGCGCTTTCACCGCGGTTGGTCGTTCGGTGCGCGAGTATCTGGCCGAATCGCAGTTCGAACTGCGCAAGGTCGTATGGCCGACCCGTGACGAGACCCTGCGCACGACGCTGGTCATTGTCGTGGTGGTGATCATCCTGAGCCTTCTGCTGGGCTTGATCGACGTGACCCTGAAGTGGGTTGTGCTCGACCACCTGTTGAAGATCGGGCGCTGAGGAGCGGGAATGAGCAAGCGTTGGTACGTGGTGCACGCCTATTCGGGCTTCGAGCATACGGTTCGACGCTCGCTGCAGGAGCGCGTAGCGCGCGCCGGGATGCAGGACAAGTTTGGTGAGGTGCTGGTGCCGACCGAGGAGGTCGTCGAGATGCGCGGCGGCCAGAAGCGTCGCAGCGAGCGCAAGTTCTTCCCCGGCTACGTGCTGGTGCAGATCGAGACGCACGACGAAGGCAAGGCGCTGAAGATCGACGACGAATCCTGGCATCTGGTCAAGGAAACGCCGAAGGTCATGGGGTTCATCGGTGGCACGGCCGATCGTCCGCTGCCGATCAAGGACTCCGAGGCGAACAGCATCCTCCAGCGTGTGCAGGAAGGCGCCGAGAAGCCGCGCCCGAAGGTGCTGTTCGAGCCGGGCGAGATGGTGCGCGTCACCGATGGGCCGTTCAACGATTTCAATGGCGTCGTCGAGGAAGTGAATTACGAAAAGAGTCGCCTGCGCGTGGCCGTGCTCATTTTCGGACGGTCAACGCCGGTCGAGCTCGAATTCGGTCAGGTCGAAAAGGCCTGATCGCGCCGGACGAGGCGCGGAAACACTGCTATACTACCCGGCTACCCAAGCAAAGCCGGGGCCTTTTCGGCCGCCTCGCGCGGCCGTTGGCGCGAAACGGGTTTTGTTGCGTGAAGCCGGGACACGTGAATTTCCGGCGCGATGGGGAGCCTGACAACAGGCGTTTGCACCCGGAGGCAAGGCAATGGCAAAGAAGGTAGTTGGTTACATCAAGCTGCAGGTTAAGGCCGGTCAGGCCAATCCCTCGCCGCCGGTCGGTCCTGCGCTGGGTCAGCGCGGCCTCAACATCATGGAGTTCTGCAAGGCGTTCAACGCCGCGACGCAGAAGCTCGAGCCGGGTCTTCCGATTCCGGTCGTGATCACGGCCTATTCGGACCGCACATTCACCTTCATCACGAAGACGCCGCCGGCGACGATCCTGCTGAAGAAGGCCGTCGGCATCACGTCCGGCTCCAAGCGTCCGAACACCGAGAAGGTGGGCAAGGTCACGCGCAAGCAGCTCGAGGACATCGCCAAGGCGAAAGAGCCCGACCTGACCGCGGCCGATCTCGACGCCGCCGTTCGGACGATCGCGGGCAGCGCCCGCAGCATGGGCCTGGTGTCGGAGATCTGAACATGAGCACGAAGATCAGCAAGCGTTACAAAGCGCTCAGCGCGAAGGTTACCCCGGGCAAGGTCTACGCGATCGACGAAGCACTGAAGATCGTCAAGGACGGCGCCAAGGCGAAGTTCCCCGAATCGGTAGACGTGGCGATCTGCCTCGGCATCGACGCGAAGAAATCGGACCAGGGCGTGCGTGGCTCGGTCATGCTGCCCCATGGCACCGGCAAGACGGTCAAGGTCGCGGTGTTCTGCCCGGCTGGCGAGAAGGCGGAAGCGGCGAAGGCCGCCGGCGCGGACGCGGTTGGCATGGAAGACCTTGCCGAGCGCATGCAGGCGGGCGAGCTCGACTTCGGTCGCGTGATTGCCACCCCGGACGCGATGCGCGTGGTCGGCAAGCTTGGCCAACTGCTCGGTCCGCGTGGCCTGATGCCGAACCCGAAGGATGGCTCGGTCGCGGCCGATGTCGTCACCGCGGTGAAGAACGCCAAGGCGGGTCAGGTCAAGTTCCGCAACGACAAGGGCGGCATCGTGCATTGCACGATCGGCAAGGCCTCGTTCGACGCGGTGGCGCTGAAGGAAAACCTCAATGCGCTGATTGCCGATCTGCACAAGGCGAAGCCGGCTTCGGCCAAGGGCCAATACCTGCAGAAGGTATCGATCTCGAGCACGATGGGTGTCGGTGTCATCGTCGACCCGTCGTCGGTCGCGGTCTGATCGCGGCGAAATAGCGGAACGCTGCGGACCATCTCCGCAGCCGGTTCGTCCGTCACGAAGCTGCGACGGATCGAGGTCACGTGTTTTTGCCCTGTTCCGGAGTGGACAGGGATGTCGGAAATTTTGAGGGCGCCCGCGGAAGCGGGAGCCGTCAAAGACCGCAGGCGGCCGGGACGGCGCGATCGGGACGCACGGAAGCGGGCGTTTGCATGGACTATCCCGATCCTGTCGGCAAGGCCTCAAAAGCCCAGCCTGCGCAGATGGTGTCGCCTCCTGGAAAATTTCTGGTTCACCGCCTCTGGGCAGACCAGTACAGACAGGCCACCACGGGACGCGATTCGCGTCCCCGGCATCCAGGACGGATGTCGTTCAGGACCGCCAGCGGCGTGAGCTGCGAGCGGAGTTCATTTGGAGGAGTGCAATGGCTCTAAATCTGTCCCAGAAGAAGGAAGTTGTCGCCGAGCTGGCAGAAGTTGCCGCCAAGGCCCACTCCCTCGTTGCCGTCGAATACGCGGGCACCACGGTCGAGCAGATGACCGCGATGCGCAAGAAGGCGCGTGAGACCGGCGTGTTCTTGAAAGTCGTCAAGAACACTCTGGCATCGCGGGCCGTCGTCGGTACCGAGTACGAGTGCGTTCAGGATTCGCTGGTCGGTCCGCTGCTTTACGCGTTCTCGAAAGAGGAACCCGGAGCTGCCGGTCGCCTGATCAAGGAATTCGCCAAGGGCAACGACAAGCTGAAGGCGAAGGTCGTCGCCGTGGGTGGTACGCAGTATCCGGCAAGCCACGTCGAGGTACTCGCTTCGCTGCCGACGCTCGATCAGGCGCTGGGCATGCTTGCCCGCGCGCTCGCCGAGCCGGCTGCCATGTTCGCCCGCGCCGTCAAGGCGGTTGCCGACAAGCAGGGCGGCGACGCCGCTGCTGCGCCGGCTGAAACGGCCTGAGTGCGAACCGCAACGACCTGCTGAACCCTTTCCAGAAAATTTTACCGAGGTAACTACCAATGTCCCTTACCAACGATCAGATCGTCGAAGCCGTCGCCGCGAAGAGCCTCATGGAAGTCATGGAGCTGGTCAAGGCGATCGAAGAGAAGTTCGGCGTCTCCGCTGCCGCTCCGGTTGCTGTTGCCGGCCCGGCCGCAGCCGCTGCTCCGGTCGAAGAGCAGACCGAGTTCACCGTCATCCTCAAGGCTGCCGGCGAGAAGAAGGTCGAAGTCATCAAGGCCGTTCGCGCCATCACGGGTCTCGGCCTGAAGGAAGCGAAGGACCTCGTCGAAGCGACCGGCACCCTGAAGGACGCCGTGTCGAAGGACGACGCTGCGAAGTTCAAGAAGGAACTCGAAGCGGCTGGTGCCACCGTCGAGATCAAGTGACGTCAGGATGGCGTCACCCCGGACAGCACAGGATGTGCGTTGATCCGGGGTCCAGCTTTTGATGAGTACGGGAAGACGAAAAGCAAAGCCTGGATTCCGGCCTCCGCCGGAATGACGAAACAAAGAGCCTGGGGGCGAAAGCTCCCGGGCTTTGCCCGTTGCGGCGACGCTGAATGGGCATGGGAAATGGCGACGGAGTCCTCATCTAACGAGGTTCCCCACGCCATTTCCGATGTCCGTTTCTCCGCCGGTCCTTTCCCAGCGACGTGCCGCCGTCGCCCGCCGTACGAGGTGTGCTCCTCATGACCCAGACGACCTACTCCTTCACCGAAAAGAAGCGTATCCGCAAGGATTTCGGCAAGCGTCCGCCGGTGCTCGGTGTTCCTTTCCTGCTCGCCATCCAGGTCGACTCGTATCGCGAGTTCCTGCAGGCCGAAGTCGATCCGAATGCACGCGACGACAAGGGGCTGCATGCCGCGCTGCGTTCGGTGTTCCCGATCACCAGCTATTCCGGCAGTGCGGCACTCGAGTACGTCAACTATCGCCTCGGCGAGCCACCGTTCGACGAGCGCGAATGCCGCTCGCGCGGCATGAGCTACGGTGCACCGTTGCGTGTGACCGTGCGCCTGGTCATCTACGACAAGGAATCGTCGAACAAGGCGATCAAGTATGTGAAGGAGCAGGAAGTCTACATGGGCGAACTGCCGCTCATGACCGACACCGGCACCTTCATCGTCAACGGCACCGAGCGCGTTATCGTCTCGCAGCTGCACCGTTCACCGGGCGTGTTCTTCGACCACGACCGCGGCAAGACGCACAGCTCGGGCAAGCTGCTCTACAGCGCGCGCGTGATTCCCTACCGTGGCTCGTGGCTGGACTTCGAGTTCGATCCGAAGGATGCGCTGTTCACCCGCATCGACCGTCGCCGCAAGTTGCCGGTGACCGTGCTGCTGCGCGCGCTCGGCTATACCAACGAGGAGATGCTCGACATCTTCTTCGAGAAGAACGTCTTCCACCTCGGCAAGAAGGACAGTGCCAAGCTCGATCTCGTCGCCGAGCGCCTGCGCGGCGAGACGCTGAACTTCGATCTGCGCATCGATGACAGCGTGATCGTCGAGGCCGGAAAGCGAATCACTGCGCGTCACGTCAAGCAGCTCGAGAAGGCGGCGATCAAGTCGCTCGAAGTGCCGGACGAATACCTCGTCGGGCGCATCCTCGCGCACGACGTCGTGGATACCAAGACTGGCGAGTTGCTGGCCTCCGCCAACGACGAGATCAACGACGCCCACCTCGAGGCGTTCCGCAAGTCCGGGGCCGACAAGATCGCCACGCTGTGGGTCAACGACCTCGACCGTGGCGACTACATCTCCAAGACCCTGCGCATCGATCCGTCCAAGACGCCGCTCGAGGCGCTGGTCGAGATCTATCGCATGATGCGCCCGGGCGAACCGCCGACCAAGGACGCCGCGCAGAACCTGTTCCAGAACCTGTTCTTCTCGCCCGAGCGCTACGATCTCGATCGCGTCGGTCGCATGAAGTTCAACCGTCGCGTCGGCCGCAAGGACGACAAGGGCCCGGGCATCCTGTTCGACGGCAAGTATTTCGGCGAGCGCAATGACGAGAACTCGAAGTCGCTGGTGCGCGAGTTCGGCAAGGGCTCGGACATCCTCGACGTCATCAAGGTGCTGATCGAGATCCGCAACGGTCGCGGCATCGTCGACGACATCGACCACCTCGGCAACCGGCGCGTTCGTTCGGTCGGTGAAATGGCCGAGAACGTGTTCCGCATCGGCCTCGTGCGCGTCGAACGCGCGGTCAAGGAGCGCCTGTCGCTGGCGGAGGCCGACGGCCTCACCCCGCAGGACCTGATCAACGCCAAGCCGGTGGCGGCAGCCGTAAAGGAGTTCTTCGGCTCCTCGCAGCTTTCGCAGTTCATGGACCAGAACAACCCGCTGTCGGAAGTCACCCACAAGCGCCGCGTTTCGGCGCTCGGTCCGGGCGGCCTCACGCGCGAACGCGCCGGTTTCGAAGTGCGCGACGTGCATCCGACGCATTACGGTCGCGTCTGCACGATCGAGACGCCTGAAGGCCCGAACATCGGCCTGATCAACTCGCTCGCGGTGTATGCGCGCACCAACGACTACGGCTTCCTCGAGACGCCGTACCGCAAGGTGAATCACGGCAAGATCACCAACCAGGTCGAATTCCTGTCGGCGATCGACGAGGGCGAATACGTAATCGCGCAGGCGAACTCGCCGTTGAACAAGGACGGCACGTTCGTCGAAGATTTCGTGTCGTGTCGCTTCCGCGGTGAGTCGGAATTGCGTCCGGCCAGCGAGATCAACTACATGGACGTGTCGCCGATGCAGACCGTGTCGGTCGCGGCTGCGCTGGTGCCGTTCCTTGAGCACGATGACGCGAACCGCGCGCTGATGGGCGCCAACATGCAGCGCCAGGCTGTGCCGACGCTGCGCTCTCAGACGCCGCTGGTTGGCACCGGCATCGAGCGCGCGGTTGCGCGCGATTCGGGCGTCACCGTCGCGGCGAAGCGCGCTGGCGTGATCGACCAGGTCGACGCGGCTCGTATCGTGGTGCGCGTGAACGAAGCCGAGATCGGCGACAACGACGCCGGCGTCGACATCTACACGCTGACCAAGTACACGCGCTCGAACCAGAACACGAACCTCAACCAGCGTCCGCTCGTGAACGTCGGCGACCGCGTTGCGGCTGGCGACGTGCTCGCGGATGGCTCGTCCACCGACCTCGGCGAGCTCGCGCTCGGGCAGAACATGCTGGTCGCGTTCATGCCCTGGAACGGCTACAACTTCGAGGACTCCATCCTGCTCTCCGAGCGCGTGGTCGAGGAGGATCGTTACACCACGATCCACATCGAAGAACTCACCTGCATTGCGCGTGACACCAAGCTCGGCCCGGAGGAAATCTCGGCCGACATCCCCAACGTCGGCGAACAGGCGCTCGCGCGCCTCGACGAGTCTGGTGTCGTCTATATCGGCGCCGAAGTGAAGGCAGGCGACATCCTGGTCGGCAAGGTCACGCCGAAGGGCGAGTCGCAGCTGACGCCGGAGGAAAAGCTCCTGCGCGCGATCTTCGGCGAGAAGGCCTCCGACGTTAAGGACAGCTCGCTGCGCGTGCCGCCGGGCATGGACGGCACCGTCATCGACGTGACCGTGTTCACCCGCGACGGCATCGAGAAGGACAAGCGTGCGCGCCAGATCGAAGAGATGGAGATCAAGCGCATCAAGAAGGACTTCGACGACCAGTTCCGCATCCTCGAAGGCGCGATCTACAACCGCCTCCGTTCGGCGCTCGTCGGCAAGGCCGCGAACGGTGGCCCGGGCACCCTGAAGAAGGGCGCCGAGATCAGCAATGACTACCTCGACGGCCTGAAGAAGGACGAGTGGTTCGCGATCCGCATGAAGGACGAGGACGCGGCCGAGTTCCTCGAACGCGCGCAGGAGCAGATCAAGCGCCACAAGGAGGAGTTCGAGCAGCGCTTCAAGGCGAAGCAGGCGAAGATCACCGCCGGCGACGACCTCGCGCCGGGCGTGCTGAAGATGGTCAAGGTCTACCTCGCCGTGAAGCGCCGCATCCAGCCGGGCGACAAGATGGCAGGTCGCCACGGCAACAAGGGTGTCGTGTCTATGATCGTTCCGGTCGAGGACATGCCGTATGCGAAAGACGGTCGTCCGGTCGACATCGTGCTGAACCCGCTCGGCGTGCCGTCGCGAATGAACATCGGCCAGATCCTCGAAGTCCACCTGGGGTGGGCCGCGAAGGGGCTGGGCGAGAAGATCGACCGCATGATCAAGGCTCAGGCCAAGGTCGCGGAGCTGCGCAAGTTCCTCGACGAGGTCTACAACTCGAACGCAAGCAAGGAGGCCGCGGCCGGCCATCACGTCAACCTGAAGTCGCTGACCGATGAGGAACTGCTGACACTCGCGCAGAACCTGACCGAAGGCGTGCCGATGGCGACGCCGGTATTCGACGGCGCCTTCGAGGAAGAGATCAAGGCGATGCTGAAGCTGGCGGATCTGCCCGAGTCGGGCCAGACCACGCTGTACGACGGCCGCACCGGCGAAGCGTTCGATCGCTCGGTCACGGTCGGCTACATGCACGTGCTCAAGCTCAACCACCTCGTCGACGACAAGATGCACGCGCGCTCGACCGGCCCGTACTCGCTCGTCACGCAGCAGCCGCTGGGTGGCAAGGCGCAGTTCGGCGGTCAGCGCTTCGGCGAAATGGAAGTCTGGGCGCTCGAGGCCTATGGCGCGGCGTACACGCTGCAGGAAATGCTCACGGTCAAGTCCGATGACGTTTCCGGCCGCAACCAGATGTACAAAAACATCGTCGATGGCGACCACGAGATGGTGGCCGGCATGCCGGAATCCTTCAACGTGCTCGTGAAGGAAATCCGCTCGCTGGCGATCAACATGGAGCTGGAAGAGAGATAGGACGGGGATCGGGGATGGGGTTTCGGTAGTCGCCCACGCGGCCCCCGAAATCCCGAATCCCCGGCTTCTGACCCATCCCGAATCTCGAATCCCGAATCCCGGAGTCACAAATGAAAGACTTGCTCAACCTCTTCAACCAGCAGCGCCAGTCGCTCGATTTCGATTCGATCAAGATCGCGCTGGCCTCGCCGGACCTGATCCGCTCGTGGTCGTTCGGCGAAGTGAAGAAGCCCGAGACGATCAACTACCGCACGTTCAAGCCGGAACGCGACGGCCTGTTCTGTGCCGCGATCTTCGGCCCAATCAAGGACTACGAGTGCCTGTGCGGCAAGTACAAGCGCATGAAGCACCGCGGCGTCGTGTGCGAGAAGTGCGGCACCGAGGTGACGCTGGCCAAGGTGCGCCGCGAGCGCATGGGCCACATCGAGCTTGCATCGCCGACTGCGCACATCTGGTTCCTGAAGTCGCTGCCGTCGCGCATCGGCCTGATGCTCGACATGACCCTGCGTGACATCGAGCGCATCCTGTACTTCGAAGCCTACGTCGTCGTCGAGCCGGGCATGACCTCGCTCGAGCGCGGCCAGCTGCTCAACGAAGAGCAGTATCTGCAGGCGGTCGAGGAACATGGTGACGATTTCGACGCGCGCATGGGCGCGGAAGCCGTGTACGAACTCCTGAAGACGATTGATCTCGCGCAAGAGGAAATCCGCCTGCGCGAGGAAATCCAGTCGACCAATTCCGAAACCAAACTGAAGCGCCTGAGCAAGCGCATCAAGCTGGTCGAGGCGTTCAAGGAGTCTGGTAATCGTCCTGAATTCATGGTGCTGACCGTGCTGCCGGTACTGCCGCCGGACCTGCGTCCGCTGGTGCCGCTCGACGGTGGCCGCTTCGCCACGTCGGACCTCAACGACCTGTACCGTCGCGTCATCAACCGCAACAATCGCCTGAAGCGCCTGCTCGAGCTCAACGCGCCGGATATCATCGTGCGCAACGAGAAGCGCATGCTGCAGGAAGCGGTCGATGCGCTGATGGACAACGGACGTCGCGGCCGCGCGATCACCGGCACCAACAAGCGCCCGCTCAAGTCGCTCGCCGACATGATCAAGGGCAAGCAGGGCCGTTTCCGCCAGAACCTTCTCGGCAAGCGCGTCGATTACTCCGGCCGTTCGGTCATCGTGGTCGGTCCGACCCTCAAGCTGCACCAGTGCGGCCTGCCGAAGAAGATGGCGCTCGAGCTGTTCAAGCCGTTCATCTTCTCCAAGCTGCAGCGTCGCGGCCTTGCCACCACGATCAAGGCGGCGAAGAAGCTGGTCGAGCGCGAGAGCGCGGAAGTGTGGGATATCCTCGAAGAGGTGATCCGCGAGCATCCGGTGCTGCTGAACCGCGCGCCGACCCTGCACCGCCTCGGCATCCAGGCGTTCGAGCCGGTGCTGGTCGAAGGCAAGGCAATCCAGCTGCATCCGCTCGTGTGTACGGCGTTCAACGCCGACTTCGACGGTGACCAGATGGCCGTGCACGTGCCGCTGTCGCTCGAAGCGCAGTTGGAAGCGCGCGCGCTGATGATGTCGACCAACAACATCCTCTCGCCGGCGAACGGCGAGCCGATCATCGTGCCTTCGCAGGACGTCGTGCTCGGCTTGTACTACATGACGCGTGCGCTGGAGAACCGCAAGGGCGAGGGCATGGCGTTCGCGAACGTCGCCGAAGTCCATCGCGCCTACGACAACCGCAAGGTCGAGTTGCACGCGAAGGTGAAGGTGCGCCTGCGCCAGGTCGAGATCGACGACGCCGGCAAGCGCACCGAGAAGACGGCGCTGGTCGATACCACGGTCGGTCGCGCCCTGCTGGCCGAGATCCTGCCGGACGGCCTTCCGTTCGCGCTCGCCAACATCGAGCTGACCAAGAAGGCGATCTCGCGCCTGATCAACCAGTGCTACCGTCGCCTTGGCCTCAAGGACACGGTCGTGTTCGCGGACCAGCTGATGTACACCGGCTTCCACTACGCGACCCGTGCGGGCATGTCGATCGGCATCGACGACATGAAGATCCCGGCGGAGAAGAAGGGCATCCTCGAGGAAGCCGAGAAGGAAGTCACCGAGATCCAGCAGCAGTATCAGTCCGGTCTCGTCACCGCCGGCGAACGCTACAACAAGGTTGTCGACATCTGGTCGCGCACCAATGAAAAGGTGGCCGCGGCGATGATGAAGGGCATCGGCTCGGACGAGGTCAAGAACGCCAAGGGCGAGACGGTCGAGCAGAAGTCGATGAACTCGCTGTTCATCATGGCCGACTCCGGCGCGCGTGGCAGCGCGGCGCAGATTCGTCAGCTTGCCGGCATGCGCGGCCTGATGGCGCGTCCGGACGGGTCGATCATCGAGACTCCGATCAAGGCGAACTTCCGCGAAGGCCTCAACGTCCTGCAGTACTTCAACTCGACCCACGGCGCGCGCAAGGGCTTGGCCGATACCGCGCTCAAGACCGCGAACTCGGGTTACCTCACGCGCCGTCTGGTCGACGTCGCGCAGGATGTGGTCGTCACCAGCATCGATTGCGATACCCGCTCCGGCCTGACCATGGCGCCGATCGTCGAAGGCGGCGACGTTGTCGAGGCGCTGAAGGACCGCGTGCTCGGTCGTGTCGTCGCCGAGGACGTGTTCGCGCCCGGCAACGACGAGGATCCGATCGTGCTGCGCAACACGCTGCTCGACGAAGCGATGGTCGAGCGTCTTGAAGCAGCCGGCGTGCAGTCGATCCTGGTGCGTTCGCCGATCACCTGCGACGCGCGCTTCGGCGTCTGCGCGATGTGCTATGGGCGCGATCTCGCGCGTGGCCACCGTGTGAACATCGGCGAAGCGGTCGGTGTCATCGCCGCGCAGTCGATCGGCGAACCCGGCACGCAGCTGACGATGCGTACGTTCCACATCGGTGGTGCCGCGTCGCGCGCCGCAGCGGTCGACAACGTGCAGGTCAAGACGACCGGCGCGCTCAAGTTCACCAACCTCAAGACGGTCGCGCACAGCGCCGGCCATCTGGTGGCGGTGTCGCGCTCCGGCGAACTGTCGGTGATGGATACCCACGGTCGCGAGCGCGAGCGCTACAAGGTGCCCTATGGCGCTGTCATCGACTTCAAGGACGGCGCTGCGGTCAAGGCCGGCCAGACCGTCGCGAAGTGGGATCCGCATACCCATCCGATCGTCTCGGAAGTCGCCGGCGTCGTCCGCTTCATCGACTTCCAGGACGGCATCACCGTGCAGGAGCAGGTCGACGAATTGACCGGCCTCGCCAGTGCCGTCGTGACGGATCCGAAGCGTCGTGGCGGCCTCGCCAAAGACCTTCGTCCGATGGTGCGTCTGGTCGACAAGAAGGGCGGTGAGCTGCGCCTTCCGGGTACCGACATCCCGGCGCAGTACTTCCTGCCCGCGGGTGCGATCGTCTCGCTGCAGAACGGCGCAGAAGTCGGCGTCGGCGACGTCGTCGCGCGTATTCCGCAGGAAACGTCCAAGACGCGCGACATCACCGGTGGTCTGCCGCGCGTCGCCGACCTGTTCGAGGCGCGCAAGCCGAAGGAGCCGGCGATCCTCGCCGAGCGCTCCGGCATCATCAGCTTCGGCAAGGACACCAAGGGCAAGCAGCGCCTGATCATCCGTGACACGGACGGCAACGAGCACGAGGAACTGATTCCGAAGTGGCGCCACGTCATCGTGTTCGAAGGCGAGCACGTCGAGAAGGGCGAGACCATTGTCGACGGCGAACCGAATCCGCATGACATCCTGCGCCTGCTCGGCGTCGAGCCGCTGGCGGCCTATCTGGTCAAGGAAATCCAGGACGTCTATCGCCTGCAGGGCGTGAAGATCAACGACAAGCACATCGAGGCGATCATTCGCCAGATGCTGCGCAAGGTCGAGATCGCGGTGGCTGGCGACACGCGCTTCCTGCGTGGCGAGCAGGTCGACCGTTCGCGCTTGCTGGAGGAGAACATCCGCGCCGAGGCCCGCAGCGAGCGGGTCGCGGAGATGATCCCGGTCCTGCTCGGCATTACCAAGGCCTCGCTCGCGACCGAGTCGTTCATCTCGGCCGCGTCGTTCCAGGAGACGACGCGCGTGCTGACCGAGGCGGCCGTACGTGGAACGCGCGATACCTTGCGTGGCCTCAAGGAAAATGTTATCGTCGGACGCTTGATTCCAGCCGGCACCGGCCTTGCTTACCACGCCCAGCGGCGCAGCAAGCAGGGTGCGCTGACCGATCAGGAACGCGAAACGCTCGGTTCCACGAGCTCCGTGGCCGAAGCGGTCGCCGAAGACGGCGACGCGCACTGAGGCGGTTCCCGCCGCTGCCGACCGACCAGCCCGCGAGAGTGGGCGCCCTCGGACCAAAGGTCCCGGGTTCCCTGTTGCGGGGTGGTGAAATCGGCGCGTGGTGGATGTTCAAGACATCGAAATGAGGCGAAGGGATCGCCTCGTGTTCGAGCGCAGGATGCCGGGCGCGCGGTTGACCGTTTTGTCAGCCGCACGTTATACTCTTTCGTCTTGGCAGGCCGATTTTCATTCGGCCTGCCTTTTGTTTCCCGGATATCCCGGGATTTCTTCCCAGAATTTCGCAGGCACGGTTCAAACGCATGTCAACAGTCAATCAGCTGGTACGCAAGCCGCGCAGCCCGAAGACCTACAAGAGTGCGTCTCCGGCGCTGGCGAACTGCCCGCAACGTCGCGGCGTGTGCACACGCGTCTACACGACCACGCCGAAGAAGCCGAACTCGGCCCTGCGCAAGGTCGCCAAGGTGCGCCTGACCAACGGCTTCGAGGTCATCAGCTACATCGGTGGTGAAGGGCACAACCTGCAGGAACACTCGGTCGTGCTGATCCGCGGCGGTCGCGTGAAGGACCTCCCCGGCGTGCGCTACCACACTGTGCGCGGCAGCCTCGACGCCGCGGGCGTCACCAAGCGTCGCCAGAGCCGTTCGAAGTACGGCGCGAAGCGTCCGAAATCCTGATCCGTTCTATTCCACACAGGCGCTCGTGCGCTTGAGTATCAAGCGGCCCCCGTGGCCGCATCATTGAGAAGAAGCTATGTCCCGCAAAGGCAATACCCCCACCCGCGAACTGCTGCCGGATCCCAAGCACGGCAGCCAGGTCATTGCGCGCTTCATCAACATGGTCATGCAGAGCGGCAAGAAGTCGGTCGCTGAGCAGATCGTCTACGGCGCGCTGGATGCCATCGGCGAGAAGCATGCGGAGCCGGTCGCGCTGGTGGAGAAGGCGCTCAACAACGTCGCCCCGGCGGTCGAGGTGAAGTCCCGCCGCGTCGGCGGTGCGACCTATCAGGTGCCGGTCGAAGTGCGTTCGACGCGCCGTACCGCGTTGGCGATGCGCTGGCTGATCGACGCGGCGCGCAAGCGCGGCGAGAACACGATGCCGCGCAAGCTCGCGGCGGAATTGCTCGAAGCTTCCGAGAACCGCGGTGGCGCGGTGAAGAAGCGCGAAGAGACGCACCGCATGGCGGAAGCGAACAAGGCGTTCTCGCACTACCGCTGGTAATGGCTGATCTTTGCCGTCAGCCCTGACGGCAAAGTACGAACCGGCATGCGTATCTTTTGCCGTCGTCCCTGACGGCGAAGGACAGACCGGCATCCACGCCGGACTTTTCAATTTACAAGCACGGTCTCGGAAGACCGTCGAGGAGCGGGGCGGGAAGCCCTGCGAAGGTAGACTATGGCTCGCACCACCCCAATCGAACGCTACCGCAATTTCGGCATCATGGCCCACATCGATGCCGGCAAGACGACCACGACCGAACGCATCCTCTTCTACACCGGCGTCAATCACAAGATTGGCGAAGTGCATGAAGGTGCGGCGACCATGGACTGGATGGAGCAGGAACAGGAGCGCGGCATCACGATCACGTCGGCCGCGACGACCTGCTTCTGGACCGGCATGGACCGTTCGTTCCCGCAGCATCGTTTCAACATCATCGACACCCCCGGGCACGTCGACTTCACGATTGAGGTCGAGCGCTCGCTGCGCGTGCTCGACGGCGCGGTGTTCGTGCTGTGCGCGGTCGGCGGCGTGCAGCCGCAGTCCGAGACCGTCTGGCGTCAGGCCAACAAGTACGGCGTGCCGCGTCTCGCGTTCGTCAACAAGATGGATCGCACCGGCGCGGACTTCGACAAGGTCGTCGGCCAGCTGAAGGCGCGTCTTGGCGCGAATCCGGTGCCGATGCAGGTGCCGATCGGCGCCGAAGAGAATTTCGAGGGCGTGATCGACCTGGTCAAGATGAAGGCGATCTACTGGGACGTCGAGTCGCAGGGCATGTCGTTCGAGTACCGCGACATTCCGGCCAACCTGCAGGAAGTCTGCGCGAAGGCGCATTCGTACCTGGTTGAGTCGGCTGCCGAGACGTCGGAAGAACTCATGGACAAGTACCTCGGCGAAGGTTCGCTGTCCGAGGACGAGATCCATGCCGGCATCCGCGCCGCGGTCGTCGCCAACAAGCTGATTCCGGTGTTCTGCGGCACCGCGTTCAAGAACAAGGGCGTCCAGGCTATGCTTGACGCCGTCGTGCGCTATTTGCCGGCTCCGTCCGATCGTCCGCCGGTCAAGGGCATCGACGAGGACGAGAAGGAAGATTCGCGCAACGCCGTCGACGAGGCGCCGTTCTCCGCGCTCGCGTTCAAGATCATGACCGACCCGTTCGTCGGTTCGCTGACGTTCTTCCGCGTGTATTCGGGCGTGCTGAATTCGGGCGACACCGTCTATAACCCGGTCAAGAGCAGGAAGGAGCGTGTCGGTCGCATCCTGCAGATGCACGCGGCCGAGCGCAGCGAAATCAAGGAAGTCCGCGCCGGCGACATCGCCGCTGCGGTCGGCCTGAAGGACGTCACGACCGGCGACACGCTGTGCGCGACCGACAACGTCATCACGCTGGAGCGCATGGTGTTTCCGGAGCCGGTCATCGCGATGGCGGTCGAGCCGAAGACGAAGTCGGACCAGGAAAAGATGGGCATCGCCCTGTCGCGTCTCGCACAGGAAGATCCGTCGTTCCGCGTTCGTTCCGACGAGGAATCGGGCCAGACCATCATCGCGGGCATGGGCGAGCTGCACCTGGAAATCCTCGTTGACCGCATGAAGCGCGAGTTCAACGTCGAAGCGAACGTCGGCAAGCCGCAGGTGGCCTACCGCGAAACCATCCGCAAGGCGGTCAAGCAGGAAGGCAAGTTCGTGCGCCAGTCGGGCGGCAAGGGCCAGTACGGCCACGTCGTGCTGGAGATCGAGCCGCAGGAACGTGGCGCGGGTTACGTGTTCGAGAACGTGACGGTCGGCGGTTCGGTGCCGAAGGAATACGTGCCGGCGGTCGACAAGGGCATCCGTGAAGCGATGACCAGCGGTCCGATGGCGGGCTACCCGGTCGTCGACATCAAGATCAAGCTGGTCGATGGTTCGTACCACGAGGTCGACTCCAACGAAATGGCGTTCAAGATCGCCGGTTCGATGGGCTTCAAGGAAGGTTTCAACAAGGCCAATCCGGTCCTGCTCGAGCCGATCATGAAGGTCGAGGTGGTGACGCCCGAGGACTACATGGGCGACGTGATGGGCGACATGAGTCGTCGTCGCGGCCTGCTGCAAGGTTCGGACGATTCGCCGTCGGGCAAGGTCATCAACGCGATGGTTCCGCTCGGCGAGATGTTCGGTTACGCGACCAGCCTGCGCTCGATGTCGCAGGGTCGCGCGACGTTCACGATGGAATTCGACCACTACGCGGAAGCGCCGACCAGCATTGCTGAAGCGGTAATCAAGAAGAGTTGATGGGTGCGATCGTTACTGATCGCGAAAATCGAGAAGCGGCCATCCGTGGCCGCACTGATTAACAAATCTTTGTTTTGAGGTTCTGAGCCATGTCGAAGGAAAAATTCGAGCGCAAGAAGCCGCACGTGAACGTGGGCACGATCGGCCACGTCGACCACGGCAAGACGACGCTGACGGCGGCGCTGACGAAGATCGGTGCGGAGCGTTTTGGCGGCGAGTTCAAGGCGTACGACCAGATCGACGCGGCGCCGGAAGAGAAGGCTCGCGGCATCACGATCTCGACGGCGCACGTGGAATACGAATCGCCGAACCGGCACTACGCGCACGTGGACTGCCCGGGCCACGCGGACTACGTGAAGAACATGATCACGGGTGCGGCGCAGATGGACGGCGCGATCCTGGTGTGTTCGGCGGCGGACGGTCCGATGCCGCAGACGCGCGAGCACATCCTGCTGGCGCGCCAGGTCGGCGTGCCGTACATCGTGGTGTTCCTGAACAAGGCGGACATGGTCGACGACGCGGAGCTGCTGGAGCTCGTCGAGATGGAAGTGCGTGAGCTGCTGTCGAAGTACAACTTCCCGGGCGACGACACGCCGATCATCAAGGGATCGGCGCTGAAGGCGCTGGAAGGCGACCAGTCGGAAATCGGCGTGCCGGCGATCATCAAGCTGGTGGACGCGCTGGACACGTGGATTCCGGAGCCGCAGCGCGACATCGACAAGCCGTTCCTGATGCCGGTCGAGGACGTGTTCTCGATCTCGGGTCGTGGCACGGTGGTGACGGGCCGCATCGAGCGTGGCGTGATCAAGGTGGGCGAGGAAATCGAGATCGTGGGCATCCGTCCGACGGTCAAGACGACGGTGACGGGCGTGGAGATGTTCCGCAAGCTGCTGGACCAGGGCCAGGCGGGCGACAACGCGGGCCTGCTGCTGCGCGGCACGAAGCGCGACGAAGTGGAGCGCGGCCAGGTGCTGGCGAAGCCGGGCTCGATCACGCCGCACACGAAGTTCGAGGCGGAAGTGTACGTGCTGTCGAAGGACGAGGGCGGTCGTCATACGCCGTTCTTCAAGGGCTACCGTCCGCAGTTCTACTTCCGTACGACGGACGTGACGGGTGCGTGCGAGCTGCCGGAAGGCGTCGAGATGGTGATGCCGGGCGACAACGTGAAGATGGTGGTGACGTTGATCGCGCCGATCGCGATGGACGAAGGCCTGCGCTTCGCGATCCGCGAGGGCGGCCGCACGGTCGGCGCCGGCGTGGTGGCGAAGATCGTCCAGTAGGTCTGGATGCGGAATCGGAGTCCGCGAAAAGCGGATTCCGACTCCCCGAAAGCTTCCAATTCGAAAAGCATCTTGCTATAGTAGAAAGCTCATCGCCGTTCTGGTCCTCGTGCCGGACGGCAAAAACAGCGAAATGAGGCGCAGGAAGCGCTTCGAGTTCGCCGACAGGACGTCGACCGCGCCGATCCCGGTTTGCAAGACCGGGCGCCCCAAAGGTGGTAGTCGGATGCGAAAGGGTTTCAAGATTGAGCGGACCGACATCGGCCCGCTCAATTTTTCGTAGTCTGCAACAGGTATTGAAGGCCGCCCCCGTAGGGCGCGGCGGGCAGGGTTCAGCGAACCCCGCTGTCGATGAACAGCGTTCTTTCAGATTCAAGGACACGGCAATGGCGGACCAGAAGATTCGTATCCGGCTCAAGGCTTTCGATCATCGCCTGATCGACCGCTCCGCGAGCGAAATCGTCGAGACGGCGAAGCGTACCGGCGCGCAGGTTCTTGGCCCGATCCCGCTGCCGACCAAGATCGAGCGCTACACCATTCTGGTGTCGCCGCACGCCGACAAGGATGCGCGCGACCAGTACGAGACGCGCGTGCACAAGCGTGTCATGGACATCGTCGATCCGAACGACAAGACCGTGGACGCGCTGATGAAGCTCGACCTCGCGGCCGGCGTCGACGTCCAGATCAAGCTGCACTGAAGGCAAGGCAGAGACAGACCATGAGTATTGGGTTGGTGGGTCGTAAATGCGGCATGAGCCGCGTCTTCACCGAAGATGGCCGTTCGGTGCCGGTGACGCTGATCGAAGCGACGCCGAACCGCGTGACGCAGGTGAAGACGGTTGAATCCGACGGCTACAGCGCCGTGCAGGTCACTGCGGGCGCGAAGCGCGCGGCACTGATCAGCAAGCCGCTTGCCGGTCACTACGCCAAGGCGAACGTGACCGCCGGGCGTGGCCTGTGGGAGTTCCGCGTCGAAGCCGGCGAGCTGGGCAAGTTTCCGCTCGGTGGCGAACTGAAGGCCGAGGAGATCTTCTCGATCGGCCAGAAGGTCGACGTCGCCGGCGTCAGCAAGGGCAAGGGCTTCCAGGGCACGATCAAGCGCTGGAACTTCTCGATGGGTGACGCGACGCACGGCAACTCGCTGTCGCATCGCGCGCCGGGCTCGATCGGCCAGCGCCAGACGCCGGGTCGCGTCTTCCCGGGCAAGAAGATGTCCGGCCAGATGGGCAACGTCAATCGCTCGGCGATGAACCTCGAGGTCGTGAAGATCGACACCGAGCGCCATCTGATCGCGATCAAGGGCGCGGTCCCGGGTGCTCCGGGCGGCCACGTGATCATCCGTCCCGCCGCGAAGTCGAAGTAAGGAGGACGCCATGGAACTGAATGTCGCTGGCGCCAAGCCCGTCACCTTGTCCGAAGGAGTGTTCGGCAAGGAATTTCGCGAAGACCTCGTGCATCAGGTCGTCGTCGCGTATCGCAATGCAGGCCGTTCCGGCACGAAGGCGCAGAAGACGCGTTCGGAAGTGAACGGAACGACCAAGAAATCGAAGAAGCAGAAGGGCGGCGGCGCGCGCCACGGCGCGCTCAAGGCGCCGATCTTCCGCGGTGGTGGCGTCACGTTCGCGGCCAAGCCGCGTTCGTTCGCGCAGAAGGTCAACCGCAAGATGTTCCGCGGCGCGATGGTCTCGATCCTTTCCGAGTTGAATCGCCAGGGCCGCCTCTCGCTGGTCGAATCGTTCGGCATCGAACAGCCGAAGACGAAGCTGATGGCTGCCAAGCTCGACGAGCTCAAGGCAAGCGGTCGCGTCGTGCTGGTTGCCGAGAACGCGCCCGAGGCGCTGTTCCTCGCCGCGCGCAACGTGCCGTATTTGCACATCGTCGACGTCGCGGCGCTCGATCCGGTCAGCCTGGTCGGTGCGGACAAGGTCGTTATGACCGTCGAATCGCTCAAGCGCATTGAGGAATGGCTGGCATGAAAGAGCATCTCTTCAGCGTCCTGCGTGCGCCGCACATCTCCGAAAAGAGTGCGCGCCTGCAGGAACTCAACCAATACGTGTTCGAAGTTGCGCAGTCCGCGACCAAGGCCGATGTGAAAGCGGCGGTGGAAGGACTGTTCAGCGTCGAGGTGCAGTCGGTCAACCTGGTGAATGTGAAAGGCAAGGCCAGGGCTTTCCGCAATCGCGCCGGCACGCGCAGCAACAAGCGCAAGGCATATGTGCGACTCGCCGATGGCCAGACCATCGATGTTTCGGCCAAGGCGTAAGGTGATCCACCCATGGCATTGATTACAGTAAAACCGACTTCCGCTGGACGCCGCGCCGTTGTGCGCGTATTCACGCCTGGCCTCCACAAGGGTGACCCGTACGGTCCCCTGACCGAGTCGCAGTCGAAGACCGGCGGCCGCAACCACTATGGCCGCATCACCACGCGCCACAAGGGCGGCGGTTCCAAGCAGAACTACCGCATCATCGACTTCAAGCGCGACAAGGAAGGCATTGCCTGCCGCATCGAGCGCATCGAGTACGATCCGAACCGCACCGCGCACATCGCGCTGCTGCTGTTCGTGGACGGCGAGCGTCGCTACATCATCTCGCCCAAGGGCGCGAAGGTCGGCGATCAGCTGATGTCCGGCCACGATGCGCCGATAAAGGTCGGCAATTCGCTGCCGCTGCGCAACATCCCGATCGGCTCGACCGTGCATTGCATCGAGATGAAGCCGGGCAAGGGTGCGCAGATCGCGCGTTCGGCGGGCGCTTCGGCGCAGCTGGTCGCACGCGAGCAGGGTTATGCCACGTTGCGCCTTCGCTCCGGCGAAATGCGCAAGGTGCCGGCCGAGTGCCGCGCCACCATCGGTGAAGTCGGCAACTCGGAGCACAACCTCGAGAAGCTCGGCAAGGCCGGTGCATCGCGCTGGCGCGGTGTGCGCCCGACCGTTCGCGGTGCCGCGATGAACCCGGTCGACCATCCGCATGGTGGTGGTGAAGCGAAGGCAGGCCAGGGCAACCCGCATCCGGTGTCGCCGTGGGGCATGCCGACCAAGGGTTACAAGACTCGCAAGAACAAGCGCACGACGCAGTTCATCGTCCGCGATCGCAGGGGTTAAGCAATGGCTCGTTCACTGAAGAAAGGTCCGTTCGTCGACCACCACCTGATGAAGAAGGTCGAGGTCGCGGGCAATACCAAGAAGCCGATCAAGACGTGGTCGCGTCGTTCGATGATCGTGCCCGAGATGGTCGGCTTCACGCTCGCCATTCACAACGGTCGCCAGCACGTTCCAGTGCTGGTCAATGAAAACATGGTCGGCCACAAGCTCGGTGAATTCGCGCTCACGCGCACGTTCAAGGGCCACGGTGGCGACAAAAAGGCCGCCGAGGCCAAGAAGTGACGACGGTGAGCACGATGGAAGCCAAAGCGATCCTGCGCGGTGCGCGCATTTCCCCGCAGAAGGCGCGTCTGGTCGCCGACCAGGTGCGTGGCATGCCGGTCGGTCGCGCGACCAACCTGCTGCAGTTCAGCGACAAGAAGGCCGCGCACCTGATCAGGAAGGTGCTGCTGTCGGCAGTCGCGAACGCCGAAAACAACCTCGGTGCGGACGTCGACGAGCTAAAGGTCGCGAAGATCTTCGTCGACGAGGGTGCGATCCTCAAGCGCATGCATGCACGCGCCAAGGGCCGCGGTTCCCGCATCTCCAAGCGCACCAGCCACATCACCGTGGTTGTCGGCGAATAAGGCACAGGACGACTACGATGGGTCACAAAGTTCATCCCACCGGTATCCGCCTCGGCATCGCCAAGGACTGGAATTCGAAGTGGTTCGCGAACAAGCGCGAGTACGCCGAGTACCTGGGCGCCGATCTCAAGGTGCGCGAGCTGCTGAAGAAGAAGCTCGCCCAGGCGGGCATTTCGAAGATCCAGATCGAGCGGCCGGCCAAGACGGCCCGCGTGACGATCCACACGGCGCGTCCGGGTGTCGTCATCGGCAAGAAGGGCGAGGATATCGAGAAGCTGCGCAAGGAAGTCTCGACCGTGATGGGCGTTCCGGCGCACATCAACGTGATCGAGGTGCGCAAGCCCGAGCTCGATGCGCAGTTGGTCGCCGAATCGATCGCGCAGCAGCTTGAGCGCCGCATCATGTTCCGCCGCGCAATGAAGCGCTCGGTGCAGAACGCGATGCGCCTCGGTGCGCTCGGCATCAAGGTCAACGTCGGCGGTCGCCTCAATGGTGCCGAGATCGCGCGTTCGGAGTGGTACCGCGAAGGTCGCGTGCCGCTGCATACGCTTCGTGCGGACATCGACTACGGCTTCGCCGAGGCGAAGACCACGTATGGAATCATTGGCGTGAAGGTGTGGGTCTTCAAGGGCGAGATTTTCGACCTGCACGCTTCACAGCAGGAAGCCAAGGCGGAGGCCGCTGAAGAGCGCCCACAGCGTCGCGCGCCGAAGGCGGGAGCGTAAGTCATGCTGCAACCCAAGCGCACCAAGTACCGCAAGGTCCAGAAGGCCCGCAACCGAGGCCTCGCGTATGTCTCGAACAAGGTCAGCTTCGGCGAATACGGCCTGAAGGCGACCACGCACGGCCACCTGACCGCGCGCCAGATCGAAGCCGCGCGTCGCTGCATCACGCGTTATGTGAAGCGCGGCGGCAAGCTGTGGATCCGCGTGTTCCCGGACAAGCCGATCTCGAAGAAGCCGATCGAAGTCCGCATGGGCAACGGCAAGGGCAACGTCGAGTATTGGGTGGCTCCGGTACAGCCGGGCCGCATGTTGTATGAAATCGAGGGAATTGCCGAAGTCGAAGCTCGCGAGGCGTTTCGCCTTGCCGCCGCCAAACTTTCGGTGCAGACCCAATTCGTCGCCCGTACGGTGCTGTGATGGAACTGAAAGAACTCCGCCAGAAGAATGCTGAGCAGCTCGGCGAGCATCTCGTCGACCTGCGCCGCGAACAATTCAACCTGCGCATGCAGAAGGGCTCCGGCCAGCTCACGCAGACCCATCAGTTCGGCCGCGTCCGTCGCGAGATTGCGCAGGTCAAGCACCTGCTCGGCGCGAAGAAGCAGGGGCAGTGACATGAGCGAGAATGAAAAGACGCAGCGCACGCTGGAAGGGCGCGTGGTCAGCAACAAGATGACCAAGACCGTGACCGTCCTGCTTGAGCGCCAAGTGCAGCATCCGCTGTACGGCAAGATCGTGCGCCGTTCGACCAAGGTCCATGCGCACGACGAGGCCGGCGAGTGCAAGGAAGGCGACGTCGTCCGCATCGCGGAATGTCGTCCGCTGTCGAAGACCAAGAACTGGCGCGTAGTGAAAGTCGTCACGCGCGCTGAAGCCTAAGCGTGGGACTGGAGGAGTAAAGCAACATGATCCAGATGCAGACCACGCTGGCCGCAGCGGACAACAGCGGCGCGCGCGAACTGATGTGCATCAAGGTGCTGGGTGGTTCCAAGCGCCGTTATGCCCAGATCGGCGACGTGATCAAGGTATCCGTGCGGGAAGCGATTCCGCGCGGCAAGGTGAAGAAGGGCGAAGTCTACGACGCCGTCGTCGTGCGCACCCGCAAGGGCGTGCGCCGTGCGGATGGCTCGCTGATCCGCTTCGACGGCAATGCGGCCGTGCTTCTCAACAACAAGCTCGAGCCGATCGGCACCCGCATTTTCGGGCCGGTCACGCGCGAGCTGCGTGGCGAGCGCTTCATGAAGATCGTTTCGCTCGCGCCGGAAGTTTTGTAACGAGGTTGATGTCATGAACCGTATCCGCAAGGGCGACCAGGTTCTGGTGATCGCCGGCAAGAACAAGGGTCAGAAGGGTGAAGTGACGCGCGTCGCGGGCGAATCCGTGTTCGTGCAGAACATCAACCTGATCAAGCGCCACACCAAGCCGAATCCGCAGGCGAACCAGCCCGGCGGAATCGTCGAGCGTGAAGCTGCGATCCATATTTCCAACGTAATGCTGTTCAACACCGCCACCGGCAAGGGTGAGCGCGTGGGCTTCAAGACGCTCGAGAATGGGCGCAAGGTCCGCGTGTATCGCTCCTCCGGCGAAGTGGTTGACGCTTGAGGCTGCCGCGATGACGACCCGTCTTGAAAAGTTCTACAAAGAAACGGTCACGCCGAAGCTGGTCGAGCGCTTCAGCTATGCCAATCCGATGCAGGTGCCGCGCCTGTCCAAGATCACGCTCAACATGGGCGTGGGCGAGGCGGTCGGCAACAAGAAGATCCTCGAGAACGCCGTGGCCGACATGGCGAAGATCTGCGGCCAGAAGCCGATCGTGACGTTGTCGCGCAAGGCACATGCGACGTTCAAGATCCGCGAGAACTGGCCGATCGGCTGCAAGGTGACCTTGCGCCGCCACCAGATGTACGAGTTCCTCGATCGCCTGATCAACATCTCGCTGCCGCGCGTGCGCGACTTCCGCGGCATTTCAGGACGTTCGTTCGACGGCCGCGGCAACTTCAACATGGGCCTGAAGGAGCAGATCATCTTCCCCGAGATCGACTTCGACCAGATCGACGCGCTGCGCGGCATGGACATCGCGATCACGACGACTGCACGTACCGACGAAGAAGCCAAGGCGCTGCTTGAAGCCTTCAGCTTCCCGTTCCGCAACTGACAGCGCGAGATTCAAGAAATGGCCAAGACCTCAATGATCAACCGCGATCTCAAGCGCACCAAGCTGGTGAAGCAGCACGGTGCCAAGCGCGCGGAGTTGAAGAAGATCGTCTCCAGTACCACGGCGTCGTACGACGAAAAGCTCGCTGCCGCGGTCAAGCTGCAGAAGCTGCCGCGCGATTCCAGCCCATCGCGCCAGCGCAACCGTTGCGCGCTGACGGGTCGTTCTCGCGGCGTGTACAGCAAGTTCGGCCTCGCCCGCCACAAGCTGCGCGAAGCGACCATGCGCGGCGACGTGCCGGGTCTGCGCAAGGCGAGCTGGTAACAAAAGTCGTGATTCGTGACGGGGGATTCGGGATTGGCAAAGGCCTTTGAATCACGACTCACGAATCACCAGTCCCGGATTTCCGGATATCGATGCCAATCAGGAATTGAAACATGAGCATGACTGATCCCATCGCCGACATGTTTACGCGCATTCGCAATGCGCAAGCCACGGGCAAGCGCTCGGTGGCCATGCCGGCTTCCCGTGTCAAGCACGCGATCGCGAACTTGCTGAAGGACGAGGGCTACGTTGCCGAAGTGCAGACGAGCACCGTCGAAGGCAAGCCGAAGCTCGAGATCGCGCTGAAGTACTACGAAGGCAAGCCGGTCATCGCGCGCATCGAGCGCGTCAGCCGCTCGGGCCTGCGTGTGTATCGCGGCAAGGACGCGCTGCCGAAGATCCTCAACGGCCTCGGCATTTCGATCGTTTCCACCTCGTCCGGGATCATGACCGACGCGCAGGCCCGCAAGCAG
The DNA here is from genome assembly GCF_044227025.1 of Dokdonella sp. Taxonomy (GTDB): domain Bacteria; phylum Pseudomonadota; class Gammaproteobacteria; order Xanthomonadales; family Rhodanobacteraceae; genus Dokdonella_A. The sequence continues at coordinate 211,210 of NZ_JBGAFX010000003.1, forward strand.
GGTCTCGGCGGCGAAGTCATCGGCCTGGTCGCCTAAGTTTCTTGGAGTAGAGATCATGTCACGCGTTGCCAAGAAACCCATCAACCTTCCGAAGGGCGTCGAGTGCCAGGTCAAGGCCGATGCGATCACCGTGAAGGGCCCGAAGGGCACCCTCGCGATGGCCGCTCCGGCGGGCGTCGATGTCGCGATCGAAGGCGGCCAGATCAAGCTGAGCGCGAAGACCGCGGACAGCATGAAGATGGCCGGTACCGCCCGCGCACTGATCAACAACATGGTCACCGGCGTCAGCGACGGCTATCAGCGCAAGCTGGAACTGGTCGGCGTCGGCTACCGTGCCGCGCTGCAGGGCAAGGACCTCAATCTCACCCTCGGCTTCTCGCATCCGGTCGTGTTCCATGCGCCGGAAGGCATCACGATCACGGTTCCGGTGCAGACCGAAATCCTGATCGCCGGAGCCGACAAGCAGCGTGTCGGTGAAGTCGCGGCGAAGATCCGCGCATTCCGTCCGCCGGAACCCTACAAGGGCAAGGGCGTGCGCTACTCAGGTGAAAAGATCAACCTCAAGGAAGCCAAGAAGGCGTAGTGCGGGTTCCCCGCAAAAGCCCGGCCAGCCATGGCCGGACTTCTCACCAGAGCTGCCGATCCGCTTCCGGGACAAAGACAATGGAAAAGAACATCGCAAGACTTCGCCGCGCCAAGACCACGCGCTCGCACATTCGCACGTTGGGCGTGCCGCGCCTGTCCGTGCATCGCAGCGGGCAGCACATCTACGCGCAGGTGCAGACGGCCGAGGGCGACAAGGTCATCGCTGCCGCGTCGACGACGCAGAAAAGCCTCGCCGAGGGCCTGAAGGGAACGAAGAACAAGGCAGCGGCCGCAGCGGTCGGCAAGGCCGTCGCCGAAGCCGCGCTGAAGGCGGGCGTCGAGAAGGTCGCGTTCGATCGTTCAGGCTTCCGCTACCACGGTCGCATCCAGGCGCTGGCGGAAGCCGCGCGTGAGGCGGGCCTGAAGTTCTGAAGAATATCGCGGCGACGAGTTACCTCGTCCCGGGTTTCCGGCACCAACCACAATTCTAAGCGGCCCCGCCGCAAGCAGAAGTCCGCATCCCCAGGGAGCGGCACACAAGGTGAAACATGGCGAACAACAACGAACGTGAAAACAGCGATGGCTTCCTCGAGAAGCTGATCGCGGTCAACCGCGTGGCGAAGACCGTCAAGGGTGGTCGCCAGATGAGCTTCACGGCCCTGACCGTCGTTGGCGACGGCGATGGCCGCGTCGGCTTCGGATACGGCAAGGCGCGCGAAGTGCCGGTCGCGATCTCGAAGGCGATGGAACGCGCGCGCAAGGGCATGGTGAAGATCCAGCTCAACAACGGCACGCTGTTCCATGCGGTGAAGGCGAATCATGGCGCCGCGAAGGTGTTCATGCAGCCGGCTTCGGAAGGCACCGGCGTGATCGCCGGCGGCGCGATGCGCGCCGTGCTGGAAGTCGTCGGCGTCAAGAACGTCCTTGCCAAGGCGGTTGGTTCGCGCAACCCGATCAACCTAGTGCGCGCGACGATCAACGGTCTGCAGGCGATGGTTTCGCCCGACCGCATCGCCTCCAAGCGCGGCAAGACGGTGGAAGAGGTGCTCGGCAATGGCTAAGACGACGACGAATGCAGGCAAGACGATCCGCGTCCGCCTGTTCAAGAGCATCAACGGCTGTCAGGGCCGCCACCGCACCAGCGTGCGCGCGCTCGGCCTGCGCAAGCTCAACGATGTGCGCGAACTGGTGGATTCTCCGTCGGTGCGCGGCCTGATCAACCAGGTCAACTATCTGGTCCGCATCGAGGAAGGCGCGTAACGCGCCCCGGGGCATTGAACGGTTGTTCACTGCCCCGAACTAGCAATCTTTCTGGAGTCGATTGACATGCGTCTCAACACACTCAAGCCCGCCGAAGGTGCCCGCAAGGATCGCGTCCGCGTCGGTCGCGGCATCGGTTCGGGCCTTGGCAAGACCGCGGGTCGCGGTCACAAGGGTCAGTTCGCGCGCTCCGGCAAGGGCAAGGTTAAGGCCGGTTTCGAAGGCGGCCAGATGCCGCTGCAGCGTCGCCTGCCGAAGGTCGGCTTCCGTTCCAAGAAGGCGCATCAAGTCGCCGAAGTGCTGCTGTACCAGCTCGACTCGCTGAAGGGCGACGTCGTCGATTTCGACACGCTGAAGGCGGCGGGGCTGGTCGAGACGCGCGCCGAGCGCGTGAAGATCGTCAAGAAGGGCGAGATCAAGCGCGCGCTGAAGCTCAAGGGCGTGGCGGTCACCGCCGGCGCCAAGGCCGCGATCGAGGCTGCCGGCGGCAGCGTGGAGTAAGCGCGTGGCGTCTTCGCAGTCCAATCCGCTCGCCTCGCTCGGCAAGTTGACCGAACTCAAGCAGCGCCTGCTGTTCGTGGTCGGCGCGCTCATCGTGTACCGGCTTGGCTCATTCATCCCGTTGCCGGGCGTGAATTCGGGGGCGATGGAAGACCTGCTGAAGAACGCAGGCGGCCTGCTCGACATGTTCAACATGTTCTCGGGCGGTGCGTTGAGCCGCATGTCGGTGTTCGCGCTCGGCGTGATCCCGTACATTTCGGCGTCGATCATCGTGCAGATGTTCGCGTCGGTGATCCCGAGCTGGCAGCAGCTGCGCAAGGAAGGCGAGTCGGGGCGGCGCAAGCTGACCACCTATACCCGCATCGGCACGGTTGCGCTGGCACTGTTCCAGTCGTTCGGCGTCGCGACCATGCTGCAGGTGCAGCCCGGCATCGTGTATGCGCCGGGTCCGAGCTTCGTCCTCACGACGATTGTCGGGCTGACCGCCGGCACCATGTTCCTGATGTGGCTTGGCGAGCAGATCACCGAGCGTGGCGTCGGCAACGGCATTTCGCTGCTGATCTTCGCCGGTATCGTGGCGGGTCTGCCCGCCGCGGTCGTGCACACGCTCGGCATGGCACAGACCGGTGAAATGCCGATCCTGCGCGTACTGATCGTGTTCGCGCTGGTGCTCGCGGTGACCGCGTTCGTGGTGTTCATGGAGCGCGGCCAGCGTCGCATCACCGTGAACTACGCGCGCCGCCAGGGCGGTGCCGGCAAGGCGTACATGAACCAGAGTTCGCACCTGCCGCTGAAGATCAACATGGCGGGCGTGATTCCGCCGATCTTCGCGTCTTCGCTGCTGATGTTCCCGGCGACGGCGGCGACCTGGTTCAACAATTCCAACGATATCCACTGGCTGCAGGTGTTGACCTCGTCGCTTGGCCCGGGCGAGCCGCTGCACATGCTGCTGTACGCGCTCATGATCATCGTGTTCGCGTACTTCTACACGGCGTTGACGTTCAACTCGCAGGAAACCGCGGACAACCTCAAGCGCTCGGGTGCGTTGATTCCCGGCATGCGTCCGGGCAAGGCGACCGCCGACTACATCGATGGCGTGTTGACCCGCCTGACCGGCGCCGGCGCGCTGTACCTCGTCGCGGTTTGCCTGGTGCCGGACCTGCTCCGCAACGCATGGCACGTACCGTTCTATTTCGGTGGTACCTCGCTGTTGATCGTGGTGGTCGTGGTCATGGACTTCACCGCCCAGATCCAGGCCCACCTCGTTTCGCACCAGTACGAAAGTCTGCTCAAGAAGGCGAATCTGCGCGGCCGCTGAGCGTCCAAGGTCACAATTCGGGTCTTCCCGGGCGAGGGGTTCCCCGGCCGGGGCAATCCGGATATAATGTCAAGTTCTCTGCGCACTTAAGTAGTTTTTTGGAGATCATCAAGCATGGCACGCATTGCGGGTGTCAATCTGCCGGTTCAGAAGCATGTCGTGATCGGCCTGCAGAGCATTTTCGGCGTCGGACGTTCGCGTTCGAAAAAGGTCTGCGTGGAAGCGGGTGTCAACCCGACCGCCAAGATCAAGGACCTGACCGAGGCCGAGGTCGACAAGCTGCGCCATGCGATCGCGAAGTTCACGGTCGAAGGCGACCTGCGTCGCGAGGTCGGCATGTCGATCAAGCGTCTGATCGACCTCGGCACGTATCGCGGCCTGCGCCATCGCCGCGGTCTGCCGCTGCGCGGCCAGCGTACGCGCACCAACGCACGCACCCGCAAGGGCCCGCGTCGCGCCATCAAGAAGTAGGCTGAAGAGTCCGGCCAGGATTGCCGATCTTGCCGGTCAGGACGACCGTAGAGCATTTCGTTGAATAGCCCGGCCAGGATGGCCGGGCTGCCCGGTCAGGATGGCCGTAAGCATTACTGAGGACACCCCGGACCCATGAACAAGCCGGTTGCAGTCAAACCGAAGAAGAAGACCAAGCGTGTCGTGACGGATGCCGTCGCCCACGTGCAGGCTTCGTTCAACAACACGATCGTCACGATCACCGACCGTCAGGGCAACGCGCTTTCCTGGGCGACGTCCGGCGGTGCCGGGTTCCGTGGCTCGCGCAAGTCGACGCCGTTCGCGGCGCAGGTTGCCGCCGACAAGGCCGCGCGCGTTGCCGCGGACTACGGCGTGAAGACCGTGGAAGTTCGCATCAAGGGCCCGGGCCCGGGCCGCGAGTCCGCCGTTCGCTCGCTGAACAATGCGGGCTTCAAGGTCACCAACATCATTGACGTGACGCCGATCCCGCACAACGGGTGTCGTCCGCCGAAGAAGCGGCGCGTCTAGTGCGATCGTTCCTGATCGCTACGATCAAAAACCGGCCGTCCGCGGCCGGACTTTTCAAATAGAGACTCACACATGGCTCGTTATATTGGACCTACCTGCAAGCTCGCGCGTCGCGAAGGCGCCGACCTCAGCCTCAAGAGCCCGGCGCGTGCGCTCGACTCGAAGTGCAAGCTCGAGCAGAAGCCCGGCCAGCACGGCGCCGGCGGTGCGAAGCGTGGTCGTCTTTCCGACTATGGCGTGCAGTTGCGCGAGAAGCAGAAGGTCAAGCGCATTTACGGCTTGCTTGAACGCCAGTTCCACACGTACTACCAGAAGGCCTCGGGCCAGAAGGGAAATACCGGCGAGAACCTGCTGCGCATGCTCGAGTCGCGTCTGGACAACGTCGTGTACCGCATGGGTTTCGCGGTCACGCGTGCCGCTGCGCGCCAGCTGGTTTCGCATGCGTCCGTCCGCGTCAATGGCAAGAAGGTGAACCTGCCGTCCTACCAGGTGCGCCCGGGTGACGAGGTTGCGCTGAGCGAGCGCGCCAAGAGCCAGCTGCGCGTGCAGGAGTCGCTGACGGTGTCGCAGGAAATGGATCTGGCCCCGTCGTGGGTCGAGGTCGATGCGAAGAAGGCGAGCGGCCTGTTCAAGGCGCTGCCGGAGCGTTCCGATCTGCCGTCGGACATCAACGAAAGCCTGATCATCGAGCTCTACTCGAAGTAAGAAGGCCGGGGCCAACCCGGTCTTCCGCGGCAAACCATCACTTGGAGTCCGCAGGGATTCCTGGAGTCAAGTTCTTATGGCGGGATCGTCCACCAACGTGCTGCGTCCGCGCGGCATTCAAGTCGAACGCATCGGTACCGACCGCGCCAAGGTCGTCGTCGAACCGCTGGAGCGTGGCTTCGGCCACACTCTCGGCAACGCGCTGCGTCGCGTGCTGTTGTCGTCCATCCCCGGCAGCGCGATCACGGAAGTCGAGATCGACGGCGTGCTGCACGAGTACACCACGCTCGAGGGTCTGCAGGAGGACGTGATCGAAGTCCTGCTGAACCTCAAGGACGTGGCGATCCGCATGCACGGCCAGGACGAGACGACCCTCACGCTCAGCAAGAAGGGCAAGGGTATCGTCGTCGCGGGTGACATCAAGGTCGACCACTCGGTCGAGATCGTCAACCCGGACCATGTAATCTGCCACCTGACCAAGGACATCGCGCTCAACATGCGCCTGAAGATCGTGCGCGGCGTCGGCTATCAGCCGGCCACTGCGCGCCGTCTGCCGGACGAGGAAGCGCGTCCGATCGGTCGCCTGCAGCTGGATGCCTCGTTCTGCCCGGTGCGTCGCGTTGCCTACAACGTCGAAAGCGCCCGCCTTGAACAGCGCACCGATCTCGACAAGCTCGTTCTCGACGTGGAGACGAACGGCGCGATCGATGCCGAGGAAGCCGTGCGCAAGGCAGCCGAGATCCTGCAGGACCAGATCAGCGTGTTCGGCGACTTCGCGCGTCGCGAGGCGACCGATGCGAAGAGCGACAAGAGCGGCGTCGACCCGGTGCTGCTGCGCCCCATCGACGACCTCGAGCTGACCGTGCGTTCGGCGAATTGCCTCAAGGCCGAGAGCATCTACTACATCGGCGACCTCGTGCAGAAGACCGAAGTCGAGCTGCTGAAGACGCCGAACCTCGGCAAGAAGTCGCTGACCGAGATCAAGGACGTGCTGTACCAGCGTGGCCTGCAGCTCGGCATGAAGCTCGAAAGCTGGCCGCCGCCGGGCCTCGTGCACGGCATGCAGTTGGGTTGATGGCTTGCTCCCGCGATCACCTTGATCGCGGGGCATGACGATTGCCGGCAGGTTTGTGCGCAAGCGCCCTTGCCGGAGATCGAGAGCGACCAGTCATGGTCGCGCTGCAAGGACAACAAGCCCGGTGGCATGAGGGCATATAAGCGGGCAACCGCGGGATGCCGATCCTTCGATCGGCTTCTCATAACAATCAGATACCGAGGTATTCACCATGCGTCACCAGAAGTCCGGTCGCAAGTTCAACCGCACGAGCAGCCATCGCGAAGCGATGTTCAAGAACATGGCTGCCTCGCTGTTCAAGCACGAGCTCATCCGCACCACCCTGCCCAAGGCGAAGGAACTGCGCCGCGTTGCCGAGCCGCTGATCACGCTGGCCAAGGTCGATGGCGTCGCGAATCGCCGCCTTGCATTTGCGCGCCTGCGCGACAAACAGGCGGTCGGCAAGCTGTTCGTCGAGCTCGGACCGCGTTACCGCGAGCGCAAGGGTGGCTATCTGCGCCTGCTCAAGTGCGGTTTCCGCGCCGGCGACAATGCACCGATGGCGTACGTCGAGCTGGTCGACCGCCCGCGTAGCGACGCCGGCGACCAGGCCGCGGATTGATCGCGCGCCTGCCAGGCAATCCCGAACAACCCCGGCGTGTCCGGGGTTTTTCGTTTTCGGGAGGCGCCGACTCGCGCTTGGCGGTGTTGCTCGGCATCCCTCTCGGCATCCTGTACGTGCTCGGCATCCTGTCGCTGCGTACGAAGACTCCATTCACCGATGAAGCGGATCATTTCGGGCAGATCGCGTTGTTCCTTCGCGATCGCTGGCAACCTTGGCCGTCGCTGACGACGATTCCCGGCTACCACGTGGTCTCGGCGCTGCTGCTGCGCCTGTCCGGCAGCGCATCGCTCGATGCGGCGCGCCTCATCGGCGCGGCCTGGGGCCTGCTCGCGATCGCGGGCTTCCACGCGTTGCGGCGACAACTGTGGCCCGGTACGCAAACGCTGGGTACCGCCCAGTTCGCGTTGCTGCCGATCCTGGCACCGCTGTATTTCCTCGTCTACACCGACGTGGCGGCGCTCGCGTTGCTGCTGTGGGCAAGCTGGGCGGCAGTCGCGCGCCGTTCCTGGCTGTCGGCCATGCTGCTGACGCTGCTCGTTGGCGTGCGACAGCACGAAATCGTCTGGATTGGCCTAGTCGCGCCGCTGGCCGTGTGGTCGTCGTCGCAAGTGCAGCCCGGATCGGCTGTGCGTATCGTGATGCGCTACCTGCTTCCCGCCGCCTGCTTCGTGGCGTTCTGGATCTGGAACGGTTCGATCTCGCTCTCGCACGAGCAGTCCGGGTTGCATCCGGACTTGAGTCTGCACGCAGGCAATCTTTTCGTCGCGGCACTGGTGGCAGGACTGCTCCTGCCATTGCACGCGTTGGCCGGCTTCGCCGCGTTCATTGCGCGCGCGCGCCGGGCACCGTGGCTCGCGCTGGTGCCGGTCGCGCTGGCGTGCGCGTTCTGGTTCGGCTTGCGCGCCGACAATCTCTACAACACCGCGTTCCCGTCGTACTACCTCCACAATGGACTCGTCGCCGTGCTGGAGCCTCGTGGCGCACCGCGGGCGCTGGCTGCTGGCATCTTCGCGGTGTCTTGCTGCGGTCTGGCGCAAATGCGCCTGCGGCCACCGGTCGGCTGGCTGTTGTGGCCGGTCGCAGCGCTGTTTCTTGGCGCGTCCTGGCTGGTCGAATTGCGCTACGCATTGGTGCCGCTCGCGCTCTGGCTCGCCCTGCGCGAACCGATGCGCGCGAGGATCGAGTATGCGACGCTGGCACTTTGGGCGCTGCTTGCTGTCTGGATCTGCCATGCGACCGCGACGCATCGTCTGTTCCTATGACGCCACCGGTCGCCGTCCATCGAAATGCCACGGAGTACGCATGAATCCGAACCCGTTCTGCTGGCCGTTCCGCGCGCAGTACCTTGCCGGCGGTGCAGCCTGTGTCGCCTTGCTCGCCTACGCCTTCTTCGAGCAGTTCCAGATGGGCGTCGAGCCATGCCCGCTGTGCATCTTCCAGCGCCTTGCGTTCATCGTGATGGCGCTGTTCTTCTTCATCGCGGCGATGCATGGACCGCGTAGTGGTGGCCGACGCGTCTACGCGTCACTGGTCGCCGCCGCCGCCGCGGTCGGCGCGGGCATTGCGGCCTACCACCTGCGCGTGCAGCAACTCGGTCCAGATCCGACCGCTGGTTGCACGCCAGGGTGGAACTACATGATCGAGAACTACTCGTTCCGTTACGCCTGGGCGAAAACGGTCCAGAACGCGTTCACCGGTCACGCCGATTGCGCCGACATCAACTGGAGCTTCCTCGGACTTTCGATGCCGGGCTGGACCTTGATCTGCTTCGTCCTGCTCGGGGCGGGCGCGCTGTGGGCGGGTTTCCGTCGGCGCGCGTGACCATCGCGGCTTATAACCGGGGCGCCGTATGACATGCAGCCCGGCTGTGGCATGATCGTTTTCCGCAACGCAGCAAACGGTTTTTGCCATGGCCTCGTCCGCCCAGAATGCCGCCATCCCCGCCGCAGCCGAATGGTCGCCGGCGTCATGGCAGGCGTTTCCGCAGGCGCAGCAGCCGAGCTATGCCGACGCCGCCGAGCTCGCGCAGGCGCTCGCACAGCTGTCGGAGCTGCCGCCGCTCGTCACCTCGTGGGAGATCCTGTCGCTGAAGCATCTGCTGGCGGAAGCCGCCGAAGGGCGGCGTTTCCTGCTGCAGGGCGGCGATTGCGCCGAGAGTTTCGATGACTGCACCTCACCGCTGATCTCGAACCGGTTGAAGGTCATGCTGCAGATGAGTCTGGTGCTCGTGCACGGACTCAAGTTGCCGGTCGTGCGCGTCGGCCGCTTCGCCGGGCAGTACGCCAAGCCGCGTTCGGCGGACACCGAAACACGCGACGGCGTGACGCTCCCGTGCTATCGCGGCGACCTCGTCAACGCCGCCGCATTCAACGCCGAAGCGCGCCGTGCGGATCCGCAGCGCCTGATCCGCGGGCATGCCCGTTCTGCGATGACGATGAATTTCGTGCGCGCGCTGATCGACGGTGGATTCGCCGATCTGCACCATCCCGAATACTGGGACCTCGGCTGGGTCAGGCATTCGCCGCTGCAGGACGAGTACCGCGCGATGGTCGAGTCGATCGGCAATTCGCTGCGTTTCATGGAGACGCTTGCGGGCGAGCCGCTCGGCAGCTTCCAGCGGGTCGATTTCCACACCTCGCACGAAGCACTGGTGCTGCACTACGAAGAAGCGCTCACGCGAACGGTGCCGCGCCAGCCGGGATGGTTCAATCTGTCCACGCATTTTCCGTGGATCGGCATGCGCACGGCCGCACTCGATGGCGCGCACGTCGAATATTTCCGCGGCATCCGCAACCCGATCGCGGTGAAGATCGGGCCGTCCACCACGCCGGAACAATTGCAGCGGCTCGTGGACGTGCTCGATCCGGAGCGTGAACCGGGACGCCTGACCCTGATCCACCGCATGGGTGCGGCGAAGGTCGAAAGCGCCCTGCCACCGTTGCTCGGTGCGATGAAGGCTGTGCAGCGCGAACCGCTGTGGGTGTGCGACCCCATGCACGGCAACATCGAGACGCTCGGCAACGGCGTCAAGACGCGTCGCTTCGCCAATATCCGCAGCGAGCTGGAACGCGCGTTCGACGTGCATGCCGCGGCCGGCACGCGCCTCGGAGGCGTGCACCTGGAACTCACGGGCGAGAACGTGACCGAATGCATGGGTGGCGCGCGCGACCTGACCGAACTCGACCTCGCGCGCGCGTACAAGTCGCAGGTCGATCCGCGCCTGAACTACGAGCAGTCGCTGGAGCTGGCCATGCTGATTGTGCGCAAGCGCGGCGCACTTTCCGGCTCATGACGTGCGGCGGCCTGCGCGCGGAAGCGCGCGGCCGCGGGTCACGCCGCCTGACGCGACGCGCGCTTGCGGTCGTTCTCGGTCAGGTGTTTCTTGCGCAGGCGGATCGCCTTCGGCGTCACTTCGACCAGCTCGTCTTCCTCGATGAACTCGAGCGCCTGTTCCAGCGACATCTTGATCGGCGGCGTCAGCTGCACGGTCTCGTCCTTGCCGGCCGCGCGGATGTTGGTCATCTGCTTCGCGCGCAGCGCGTTGACGGTGAGATCGTTGTCCTTGGAGTGGATGCCCACCAGCTGGCCTTCATAGATGTTGTCGCCCTCGCTGATCAGCAAGCGACCGCGTTCCTGCAGGCTCACCAATGAATAGGCCGGCGAGGGGCCTTGGCCATTCGAGATCATCACGCCGTTCTGGCGCTTGGCGATCGCGCCTTCGGACTTCGGTCCGTAGTGATCGAACACGTGGAACAGCAGGCCGGTACCGGCAGTGATCGTGCGGAACTCGGTCTGGAAGCCGATCAGGCCGCGCGCCGGAATCATGTAGTCGAGGCGCACGCGTCCCTTGCCGTCCGGTTCCATGTTCGTGAGCTGACCGCGGCGCGATCCGAGGCGCTCCATCACGCCGCCCTGGTACGCCTCTTCCATGTCGCACACGAGCTGCTCGAACGGCTCGCTCAACACGCCGTCGATTTCCTTGATGATGACTTCGGCGCGCGACACGGCCAGTTCGTAGCCTTCGCGGCGCATGGTCTCGATCAGCACCGACAGGTGCAGCTCGCCGCGACCGGACACCTTGAACTTGTCCGGGTCCTCGGTTTCCTCGACCTTCATCGCGACGTTGTGCAGCGTTTCGCGCATCAGGCGCTCGCGGATCTGGCGGCTGGTCAGGAACTTGCCGCCGCTGTGTTCCTTGACGCCGGCGAACGGCGAGTTGTTGACCTGGAAGGTCATCGAGATGGTCGGTTCGTCGACGTGAAGCACCGGCAGCTGCTCGGGTGCGTCCGGCGCGCAAATCGTGTCGGAGATGCCGAGGCCCTCGATGCCGTTGATCGCGATGATGTCGCCGGCTTCCGCCTCCGCGACTTCACGCCGCTCGAGGCCCATGAAGCCAAGGACCTGCAACACCTTCGCATTGCGCTTCTTGCCTTCACGGTCAAGCACCGCGACCGGCATGTTGGTGCGTACCTTGCCGCGCTGGATGCGGCCGATGCCGATCAGGCCCACGTAGTTGCTGTAATCCAGCTGGCTGATGCGCATCTGGAACGGGCCATCGAGGTCGACCTGCGGCGGCGACACGTGCTTCATGATCGCCTCGTACAGCGGCGTCATGTCGCCCGAGCGCACGTCCGGGTCGAGGCCGGCGTAGCCGTGCAGCGCCGAGGCGTACACGACCGGAAAATCAAGCTGCTCGTCGCTCGCGCCCAGACGGTCGAACAGGTCGAAGGTCTGGTCGAGCACCCAGCCGGGGCGGGCACCGGGCCGGTCGACCTTGTTCACCACCACGATCGGCTTGAAGCCCATCTGGAACGCCTTCTGGGTCACGAAGCGCGTCTGCGGCATCGGGCCGTCCATCGCGTCGACGAGGATCAGCACGGTGTCGACCATCGAAAGAACGCGCTCGACCTCGCCGCCGAAGTCGGCGTGTCCAGGCGTGTCGACGATGTTGATGCGGTTGCCGTTCCAGGTGATCGCGGTGTTCTTCGACAGGATCGTGATGCCGCGTTCTTTTTCCTGGTCGTTCGAGTCCATCACGCGCTCGGCCAGCACGGTGCGCTCGCTGAACGTGCCGGACTGCTTGAGCAGGCAATCGACGAGAGTCGTCTTGCCGTGGTCGACGTGGGCGACGATCGCGATATTGCGGAGATTTTCGATGGACATCGGACTGACCTGCAGCCGGTGTTTCCGGCCGTGCATGGAAGGGGACGGCAAGGGCCGCGAGCTAGCCGCCGATTATAGCCCGGACTTGTTGCGGCCGTCTTGTGGGCGCCTGAACCGGCGATTCAGGTCGATGGATCGGGTACGCTGCCCGTTTTGGCCCGAGGAATCCCATGTCGACCCTGCCCGAATTGACCGCCGAGATCGCGACCGCGCACGGCACCATCCACATTCGCCTGTTTGCCGATCAGGTCCCGATGACCGTCGCGAGCTTCGCCAATCTCGCCCGGCGCGGTTTCTACAACGGAAAGACCTTCCACCGCGTGATCCCGGACTTCATGGTCCAGGGCGGTTGCCCGCAGGGCAGCGGTACCGGTGGCCCGGGCTACCAGTTCGACGACGAAATCGTTCCGGGCCTCAAGCATGACCGCCCCGGCATCCTGTCGATGGCGAATGCCGGCCAGCGCATGGGCCGTGGCACCAACGGCAGCCAGTTCTTCATTACCCACGTGCCGACCTCGTGGCTGGACGGCAAGCACAGCGTGTTCGGCAGCGTGGTCGGCCCGGCCGACCAGGCGATCGTAGACAAGATCAAGGGTGGCGACATGATCACCTCGATCACTATCAAGGGTGACACCGCACCGCTGTTCGCGCAGCAGAAGGCGCATCTGGACGAGTGGAACGCAATCCTCGATCGCCACTGAGCGGCACGCGCATTGCAATGCAAAAGGCCGCCCGAAGGGCGGCCTTTTTGTTGTTCGCCCAACCGGCGTCAGGCTTGGGTGTTGCGCCGGAACATGCGGTAAACGGCGAGCAGGATCAGCGAGCCGATCACGCCACCGATGAAGCCGGATGGCTCGATCGAGCCCGTCGCGCTCATGTTCGTCCCGAAAATCAGGCTGGCGAGGAATCCGCCAAGGAACATGCCGGCGACGCCGAGCAGGCCGGTGATGATGAATCCGCCCGGATCCTTGCCCGGCATCAGGAACTTCGCTACGACGCCGACGAGCAGGCCGATGAGGAACATCCAGAGGTAGTGCATGGAGAACTCCGTTGCGCGGTGTGGATGGCCCGGCAACTCTAGCGCAAGTCCGCGGTCGCCGTTACTGGTGGACTGCAACGGACAAATCGAAAGCAGCTCGCTCGGTCTCGGCGCACGGCACTTGTGCCTCACTCGGCCCGTAGCTTCGGCCAGAGCCTCGCTCCGGCTCGGCGTCCGGGTCGCCGATCCCGTCGCCGGTTACCTTGCGCCAGCTGCGCAACGAATCGTTGCGGCGCGCAAAACAGTTTCGTGTGATACCATTTTCCGCCTCCGAACCGCCTGTTTCCGCGAGGAACTTCCATGCTGACTCTCGCCGCGCGCATGAGCCGCGCCAAGCCCAGTGCGATCATGGCCGTGGCCGAAAGGGCCAAGCAACTCAAGGCCGCGGGCCGCGACATCGTGAGCTTCTCGATCGGCGTGCCGAACTTCCTGCCGGGCGAGCACGTCTATGCGGCCGTGCGCGACGCGCTGGCGAAGGACAGCGGCCAGTACGGTTCCAATCGCGGCGCGGACTCGTTGCTCGACGCGTTCCTTCATCACCTGGAAGGCAGCGGCCTCAACGGCTACACGCGCAAGAACATTGCAACCGGCATCGGCGCCAAGCATGTGCTGTACAACCTGGCCGAGGCGCTGCTCGATCCGGGCGACACGATCGCGTTCGCGGTGCCGTACTGGACCACCTATGTCGACATCGCCGAGATCGTCGACGCGAAGATGCGCCTGATGCCGTGCCCGGCCAGCCAGAACTACAAGCTCACGCCAGCGCAGCTTGATGCCGCGCTGCCAGGCGTGAAGGTGTTCCTGTTCAACAATCCGAACAACCCGACCGGCATGGTCTACACGAAAGACGAGATCGCCGCGCTCGCCGACGTATTGATCAAACATCCGGACGTCTGGATCATCTGCGACGACATCTACAACCGCATGGTGTTCGACGGCGTGGGCTATCACAACTTCGTCAACGCGCGCCCGGAGCTGCGCGAGCGAACGATCCATGTCGACTCGATTTCCAAGACCTACGGCATGCCGGGCTGGCGCGTCGGCTTCATCGCCGCACCGGAACAAGTGGCGCAGGCATTCGTCACGCTGAACTCCAATCACATCACCAACATCCCGGAGATCGTCACCGCGGCAGCGGTTGCCGCGCTCGGCGGGCCGCAGGACGTTCCGACTCAGAAGTGCGCGGAATTCCAAGCCAAGCGCGACCAGGTGCTCGCCGCCATGAACTCGATCGCGGGCGTGGTCTGCCCGCGACCGCAGGGTGCGTTCTACGTGTTTCCGGATGTCTCCTGCGCGTTCGGCAAGCGTCACGGCGAACGCGCAATCGCCAACGACGTCGACCTGTGCAATGCGCTGCTCGAGGTCAAGGGCGTCGCCTGCGTGCCTGGCTCGGCGTTCGGCGAACCGAACGCACTGCGTATTTCCTATACCTGCCCGACCGCGCAGCTGCCGGAAGGGTTGAAGCGGTTCCGCGAATTCTTCGCCGAGCTGAGCTGACAGCTGGGAATCGGCAATCGGGAGTCGTAGAAGCAACAGGTTCCCATTCCCCTATCCCCATTCCCCAATCACCACTCCCGAGGCTTCTGACATGAAAGCTCCCGTCCGTGTTGCCGTCACCGGTGCCGCCGGCCAGATCGGCTACGCCCTGCTGTTCCGCATCGCCGCCGGCGACATGCTCGGCGCCGACCAGCCGGTGATCCTGCACCTGCTCGAGATCACCCCGGCGCTGCCCGCGCTGCAGGGTGTCGTGATGGAACTCAACGACTGCGCCTTCCCGACCCTCGCAGGCGTGGTTGCGACCGACGACGCCAACGTCGCATTCAAGGATGTCGACTACGCGCTGCTGGTCGGCGCGCGTCCGCGCGGCCCGGGCATGGAGCGCAAGGACCTGCTCGAGGCGAACGGCGCGATCTTCGCCCCGCAGGGCAAGGCGCTGAACGAGCATGCCAAGCGCAACGTGAAAGTGCTGGTGGTCGGCAATCCGGCCAACACCAATGCGCTGATCGCGCAGCAGAACGCGCCCGACCTCGATCCCAACTGCTTCACCGCAATGGTCCGCCTCGACCACAACCGCGCGCTGTCGCAGCTTGCCGAGAAGACCGGCGCGCGCACTACCGACATCCGGCGCATGACGATATGGGGCAACCATTCGTCGACGCAGTACCCGGACATCCATCATTCGACGGTTCAGGGCAAGGCCGCGATCGGGCTGGTCGACCAAGCCTGGTACAAGGATACGTTCATCCCGACCGTGCAACAGCGCGGCGCCGCGATCATCAAGGCGCGTGGCGCGTCGTCGGCGGCCTCCGCGGCCTCCGCGGCAATCGACCATATGCGCAACTGGGCGCTCGGAACGGTCGAGGGCGACTGGGTTTCGATGGGCATTCCGTCGGACGGTTCGTACGGCATCCAGCCCGGCGTGATCTACGGGTATCCGGTCACGGTCAGGGACGGCAAGTTCGCAATCGTGCAGGGGCTGGAGATCAACGCATTCTCGCGCGAGCGCATGGACGCGACCGATAAAGAGCTGCGCGAAGAGCGCGCGGGCGTCGAACACCTGTTCGCCAAGCGCTGATCAAGCGTCGCTGCCCCGGCGCCATGCCGGGGCGGTGTCCACAGCGACGCGATATTTGAAGCGCCGCACAGGGGCGGGGCGCCGCTGCTGCCGCCGCCAGTCGCTCCGGCGGATGTCTCCGATCGCCAGGCGACACACCTTGTCATCCCGCAGCTATTGACACCCGCGGTCGCGCGCGCTGGACTGGCGCCGGCCGTCCGCCAACCGTGGGTAGAGCAGGGACCGCTGGCAACGCAATCCGGGGAAGCATGGATCACTGTTCCACCACCGCGACGTCGGCCGACTCGCTCCAGCTGGAGTGCCTGCTCCGGCTGGTCGAGCTGACGACGCCGCGCGAGACGGCGCAGGCGGTTGTCGACCTGGCGCAGCGCCATTTCGGTTGCAGCGCGCGGATGGTGATGTGGCTCGACGACACCCCTGAAGCACTCGGCGCGCAGGACCACGGCACGCCGTCGAGGGAGGAGTTGCGTCGCGTCGGCGCGTTGATGCGCGGCGCACGGGACATCGTCAGCGACGCAACGCACGTCGACGTCCGTCTTGCCGACGATCGCGCGGCCCTGCTGCTGACGTTCGCTGCCGGCGCGCTGGTGCCGCCGCTGGATGCGTTCGCGCCGTGCATGAAACTCGCGGGGCAGCAGGTGCGCCGCGCGCTGCAGCTGGCCGACCTGCACCAGTCGCACAAGCAGCTCGAACACTCCGAAGCGTTGCAGCGCGCGTTGTTCGCGATCTCCGATCTCGCCGGTTCCGACCGCGACATGCCGGAACTGCTGCGTGGCATCCACGCGATCGTCAGCACGCTGATGTACGCGGAGAACTTCTTCATCGTGCGCTACGACGCCGAGCTGGACAGCCTGCGGTTCCTCTACTTTGCCGACACCGAAGACACCGAGGTGCCGGACCCGTCCGACGACATCCCGATGGACGGCCTGCGCGGCACGCTGACCTGGTACCTGATCACCGGCGGCAAGGCGTTGATGGGCAGCATCGACGATCTGAAGCAGCAAATCCAAGGGCCATTGCTCGCGGTGGGACCGGACAGCGTCGACTGGCTCGGCGTGCCGATGCTGCGCAACGGCAAGGTCCTCGGTGCGCTGGTCGTGCAGAGTTACCTGGAAGGTTTCGGCTTCACAGGCGAAGACCGTGCGCTGCTCGAGTTCGTCGGCACCCACATCCTGACCGCGCTCGAGCGCAAGCGGAACCAGGAGGACCTCGAACAGGAAGTGCGCCTGCGCACGCTCGAACTGGCCGATGCGAACCGCGGCCTGCAACTGGAAGTGCTGGAGCGCCAGCGCGCGGAGCGCCTGCAGGCGGCGCTCTTCCACATCGCCCAGCTGGCGACCGCCGATATCGACGAGAACGAGTTCTACGAACGCCTGCATGCGGTGGTCGGCGAGCTGCTCAATGCCGAGAATTTCTTCATCGCGCTGCTTTCCGATGACCGGCGCATCCTGTCCTTCCCGTACTACGTCGATGCCGGCGCACGGCGCACCGCATCGCGCGAGGTCGGCCGCGGCCTGAGCGAGTACGTGTTGCGCACGGGCGTTCCCCTGCTCGGCGACAACGAGCGCATCGACGAACTGGCGCGCGACGGCGAGGTCGACCCGGCGCGCATCGGACGTCCCGCAAGGTGCTGGCTCGGGGTGCCGTTGCGGGTGGACGACCAGCCGATCGGCGTCGTCGTCGTGCAGAGTTACACCGAGTCGGTCTCGTACGGTCCGCCCGACCAGGAACTGCTCAGCTTCGCGGCGCTGCAGATCGCCAACAGCATCCACCGGCGGCGATCGGCGGTGTCGCTGCAGCGCGCGAACACCGAGCTCGAGCAGCGTGTCGCGGAACGGACCCATGAGCTGCGGGAGGAGGTCCTGCAGCGCGAACGCGCGCAGCAACAGCTCCGGCACCAGCTCATGCACGATGCGCTGACGGGCCTGCCGAATCGCGGTTTCCTGCGTGAGCGGCTCGACCGCGTGCTGGCGCAGCTGCGGCACGATCCACAGCGACGCTGCGCGCTGCTCTATCTGGACGTCGACCGCTTCAAGGTGGTCAACGACAGCCTCGGGCATCTTGCCGGGGACGATATGCTCAAGGCGGTGGCGAGCCGCCTGCTCAAGTGCGTGCGCGAACCCGACATGGTCGCGCGCCTCTCCGGCGATGAGTTCGCGATCCTGATCGAAGACATCGGGCATCCGGACGCGGCGCGCGAAGTCGCGCGGCGCGTACTCGACACGCTCGGCATGCCGTTGCAGCTGGCCGGCAGCGAAATCGATCCGTCGGTCAGCATCGGCGTCGCGATCGGTGATGGCAACTATGTCGCAGCGGACGAACTGCTGCGCGATGCGGACCTCGCGCTGTACCGGGCGAAGGAACTCGGTCGCAAGCGTTTCATGCTGTTCGACGAATCCCTCGCGAAGAATGCAATCGATGTGCTGGCGATCGAGGGTGAACTGCGCGCCGGCCTGCGCAAGGGCGAGTTCGACCCCTATTTCCAACCGTTCTGCCACCTCCAAAGCGGGGAAGTGATCGGGTACGAGGCGTTGCTGCGCTGGAACCATCCACGCGAGGGCGTGCTCCCGCCGGTTGCATTCCTGCGTGTCGCACAGGACAGCGGCCAGATCGAGGCGATCGACTGGCGCGTGTTCGAGACGGCGTGCAGCGCGATCCAGCGCGTGCCTGCGCAATCTGCGTTCCTGACCATCAACGTCTCGGCCCTGCACCTGCAGCATGCCGACTTCGATCGGCGCCTGGTGCGCCTGCTCGAACGCACCGGCCTCGATCCGGCCCGGCTCGTCATCGAAGTCACCGAAGGTTCGTTGCTGGACGATCCCGAGCGCGTTCGCGCGACGCTGGAACGCCTGCGCGGAATCGGCATCGGTGCGGCGCTGGACGACTTCGGCACCGGCTATTCGTCGCTCAGCTACCTGCATTCCTTGCCATTACGCATGCTGAAGATCGATCGTTCATTCGTGCACGCGCTCGACGAAGGCACGCCGGCGACCACGACGGTCGTCGTCGCGATCCTGGCCCTCGCACGTGCGCTGGGGATCCAGGTCATCGCCGAAGGCATCGAGACCGTCGCGCAGCGCAACGCGCTGATCCGGATGGGCTGCGAATTCGGCCAAGGCTACCTGCTCGGCCGGCCGGCGCCGCTTGACCACTGGATGCCCGTGCCGCAGGCGATGCTGACCCGGTAGGAGCGGTCCGGCCCACCTCGTCTGGGTTAAAATGTGCGGCTACCGCCCGATTCCGGAGCCACGCATGAGCCATCCGTCCGCCGGCGCCGCCTTCCGCGCCGCTGTCGCCGAAGAGCGCCCCCTGCAGGTCGTCGGCGCGATCACCGCCTATGCCGGATTGATGGCGAAGCACGTCGGCTATCGCGCGTTGTACCTGTCCGGCGGTGGCGTGGCGGCGAACTCCCTCGGTGTCCCCGATCTCGGCATCAGCACGATGGAAGACGTGCTGACCGATGCGCGCCGCATCGTCGACGCGACCCGCATGCCGCTGCTGGTCGACATCGACACCGGCTGGGGCGGCGCGTTCAACATCGCGCGCACGATCCGCTCCTTCATCAACGTCGGTGTCGCGGCGGTGCACATGGAGGACCAGGTCGGCCAGAAGCGATGTGGCCACCGTCCCGGCAAGGAAGTGGTGGCGGAGGGCGAGATGGTCGATCGCGTCAAGGCGGCCGTCGATGCGCGCACCGATGCGTCGTTCGTGATCATGGCGCGCACCGACGCAGCGGCGGTCGAAGGGATCGATGCCGCGATCGAGCGAGCGGTCGCCTACGTCGAGGCCGGTGCCGACATGATCTTCCCGGAGGCGATGAACACGCTCGACGACTACCGCCGCTTCAAGCAGGCGGTGAAGGTGCCGATCCTCGCCAACCTGACCGAATTCGGCTCGACGCCGTTCTTCACGACCGGTGAATTGCGCGATGCGGGCGTCGATATCGCGCTGTATTGCTGCGGCGCCTATCGGGCAATGAACAAGGCGGCGCTGGGCTTCTACGAAACCGTGCGCCGCGACGGCACTCAAAAGGCGGTCGTGCCGACGATGCAGACCCGCGCTGAGCTGTACGACTTCCTTGGCTATCACGCCTACGAGCAGAAGCTCGACGCGCTGTTCGCCGGCGCTCGCTCGGACGAGTAACGATGAGCGATGGGTCGCCGGGCAACGAGACGCGCGCGCGCCATTGGGACGCGCTCGCCGCAGTGATTGCCGCGCTGATCGGCGTGCTCGCGCTGGTCGTGTCGGGGTACACCGCCTACCTGCAGCGCACCCAGGTACGCGCGCAGGTGTGGCCGTATCTGATGCTGGCCAACTACGACTCCGAATCGTCCATCAAGCTGCTCAACAAGGGGGTCGGTCCGGCGATCGTCAAGAGCATGCAGGTTCGCATCGATGGCAAGCCGCAGCACACCTGGCGCGAGGTGGTCACGGCGCTCGGTGTCGAGCGCTTCGCGCTGCGCACATCGACGATCAGCGAAAACGTCCTCAGCGGCGGCGAAGTGGTGCCGATGCTGGTGTTCGACGGCGCCGATTCGTACCGCCAGTATCGCAAGGCCCAAGCGCACCGCGCCGCCGTCGAGATCTGCTATTGCTCGACCCTGGAGGAGTGCTGGCTGTACGTCGACGACGATGCGCGAGCGATGCGGACACCCGTCGACACCTGTGCGGCGGTGCCGCCGACCGAAGCCTTTGCCGATTGATGCGCGGCCGCGCCCGAACAACGAACATGACCGAGGGAACACCATGACCGACACCGCCACGCCGTTCAAACCCAAGAAGTCCGTCGCCCTGTCCGGCGTCGCTGCCGGCAACACGGCGCTGTGCACGGTCGGTCGCAGTGGCAACGACCTGCACTACCGTGGCTACGACATCCTCGATGTTGCGACGACCTGCGAGTTCGAGGAGATCGCCCATCTGCTCGTGCACGGCAAGTTGCCCAATCGCGCCGAGCTCGCCGGCTACAAGGCGAAGCTGAGGGCGTTGCGCGGCATTCCGGCGTCGGTCAAGGCAGTGCTGGAACAGCTTCCCGCGTCGGCGCACCCGATGGACGTCATGCGCACGGCGGTGTCCGCGCTCGGCTGCGCGCTGCCGGAGAAGGACGACCACAACCATCCCGGTGCGCGCGACATCGCCGACCGCCTGATGGCTTCGCTCGGCAGCATCCTGCTGTACTGGTACCACTACGCGGTGAATGGCAAGCGCATCGAGGTGGAAACCGACGACGACTCGATCGGCGGCCATTTCCTGCACCTGCTGCACGGTGAAAAACCGCGCGATTCGTGGGTGCGCGCGATGCACACCTCGCTGATCCTCTACGCCGAGCACGAGTTCAATGCCTCGACCTTCACGGCGCGAGTGGTCGCCGGCACCGGCAGCGACATGTACTCGGCGATCGCCGGCGCGATCGGCGCGCTGCGCGGTCCCAAGCACGGTGGCGCCAACGAAGTCGCGTTCGAGATCCAGAAGCGCTACGACTCGCCGGACGAAGCCGAGGCGGACATTCGCGCGCGCGTCGAGCGCAAGGAAGTCGTGATCGGTTTTGGCCATCCGGTCTACACGGTCAGCGATCCGCGCAACAAGGTCATCAAGGAAGTCGCGCGCGAGCTGTCGGCGGAGCAGAACAACATGAAGATGTTCGACATCGCCGAGCGGCTCGAGTCCACCATGTGGGACATCAAGAAGATGTTCCCGAACCTCGACTGGTTCAGCGCAGTCAGCTACCACATGTTGGGCGTGCCGACCGCGATGTTCACGCCGCTGTTCGTGATTTCGCGCACTTCGGGCTGGAGCGCGCACGTGATCGAGCAGCGCATCGACGGCAAGATCATCCGGCCGAGCGCGAACTACATCGGCCCCGAGGATTTGCGCTTCGTGGCGATCGACCAGCGCGGGTAGCCGGCTTGTCCGGAATGTGCGTTCCTTGCCCGTTCCAGCCTCCGTGGGATGTCAATGTTGCGGGCCAAATCATCCGCCTGCGCACGCTGGCGGGCGATTTTCCCGGCGTTCCGCCCTTTGGCATCCCGTTTGCATCATCTTTCGCAGGACAGGCGTCAGGAGAACTGCGATGGCCGACGACGGAATGCTGGGTGGACGGGAAGAGTGCCTCTATTCGAAGACCGAGGCCGGGCGCGCCGAGATCCAGACGCGCGCCCACAAATTGTCACGATTGCTGCGATCGATCCTGCTGCTCGTCGATGGTTCGCGTGATGCGGCGACACTGCGCAGGATGGCCGCGGATCTGCATGCGCCAGCGGATGCGCTTGAACAGCTGGCCGCGCTGGGACTGATCCGCAACGTCCACGCGCTCTCCGAGGCGGCGGCCGCGCGGCCTTCGTCAGTGATTTCGCAGCGATTTCGCACCGTCAGCAGCCTGATGACCGCGGCCGTGCATGAGCATCTCGGCCTGCTCGGATTCTTCATGCAGATCAAGATCGAGCGTTGCGCCGACATGACCGAACTCGAAGCCCTGCTTCCCGACGTGGGTGAGGCGGTCGCCAAGGCACGCGGTTTCGATTGTGCGCGGCAGTGGGAGCGCGGCATCCGCGTAGCCCTCGCCAGCTGACCGCCGGTATTGACAGCGCGCGCCTGACGAACACACTTGGGACTTGCGGGACCGAAAACGTGGTTCTTCCTGCAATGGCACTGGCTCGATGAATACTTGACGCGCGGATGCGCGTCGCGAAACTGATACTTCACCGATCGGGGTAACAAGGTGCCAATCACTCAGATGTACCGCAAGACCGCCAGCGGGCGTGCTGAAATCAGTACACGCCAGAACAAGCTTGCATCGCCGCTCCGCTCGCTGTTGCTGCTCGTCGACGGGCAGCGCGACATGAGCCAGCTTCGCCACGTGGCAGCCACGTTGCATGCCCCATCGGACGCGATCGACAGGCTCGTCGAACTGGGTCTGATTACCACCGCAGCGAACGAGCCGACCGGACCTGAATCGGCGAGCATTGCCGAGGGCGTATCGGGGCCGTCCGAGGCCGCGCTGCGCTACATGACGCTGAGCGGCCTGATGTCCGAAGGCGTGCGCGAGTATCTCGGCCTGCGCGGGTTCATGACGCAGCTCAAGATCGAACGCGCTTCGAACGAAGACGAACTCCTCGCGCTGCTCCCGGACGTGGCCGCAGCGATCGCGAAGGCGCGCAACGTCGAATTCGCCCGGGAGTGGGAACGCCTCGTGCGCAGCTCGCTCCGCTGACTTCGAGCTCAGTACGATTCTTCCTGCAACACCTTCTGCACCGCGGGATCGGCCTCCATGCGGTCCATGAACGTCGCGAGATGGTCGAGTCCGGACAGATCGACCTGCTGACCCTTGGCCCAGCGCAGGGTCACGAACAGGTAAGGATCCGCTATCGAGCGCATCCCGGCGATCCAGTCATTGTCCGCGAGCTGCGCATCGGCGCGCGCGAACAGTGCGCGCAGTGAAGTCTTCGCGTTTTCCTTGGTCTTCTCGATCATCGTCGCATCCGCGAGATAGGCGGTTGCGCCGAACAGTGGCTTGAACGCCGGATGCACATCGGAGTTCACGAACGCGAGCCAGCGGTTCACCTCCGCACGCCCCTTCGGCGTGCCGTCGCCTCCCAGCTTCGCTTCGGGAAAGGTGTCGGCCAGGTAGTTGAGGATCGCCGCGTTCTGGGTCAGCACCCAGCCGTCGACCTCGAGCACCGGTACGGCGCCGGCGGGATTGATCGCCCTGAAGGCCGGCATCGCGCGCTCCTCGCGGCTCAGCCGTTGCGTCTCGTACGGCTTGCCGATCCATTCCAGCACGATGTGGTCGGCGCTGGCGCAGGTGTTGGGCGAGTAGTACAGCTTCATGGGAACTCCATTCGGGTGGCCGGATCCCTCATGCTGGTGGCCGCGCGCGCGCGATGCAAGGCGCAATGGGCGACTGCGCGGAAACAGTGCGTTCGCGCAGGCGCGTCAGTGGATGGATTCGAAGCGCACATTCTGGATCGCATACGAGCGCCAGTCGCGATAGTCGAAATGCCACCATTCGGTTTCGAACACGCTGAAACCCTCCGCTTCCATGTGCCGGCGCAGCAGGTCGCGGCGTGCGAGCGCCGCCGGATCTCCGCCGCTGTAGGTCGGCCAGGCCCGTTCGGACATCTCGTCGTACAGGCTTGGCATCTCGACGGCGCGCCCGCTGTGCAATTCGTACAGGGTCAGATCTACGGCACAACCGCGGTTGTGCCGCGAACCTTTGGCGGGATCGGCGACATAGGCGTGCTTGTCGACAGGCGTCGCGTCCCAGAACAGGCGCGTCACGTACCACGGCCGATAGGCGTCATGTACCAGCAGTCCATAACCGGCAGCGGCGAGTGCGCGCTGCACGCGCACGAGCGCCTCGGCCGCAGGACGCTGCAGGAACGCGCGCGCCTGGCTGTACAGCGGCGTGCCGAGGAAGTTGTGGGCGGTCGCATAGCGGATGTCGAGCCGGATGCCCGGATCGAGCCGGACCAGCTCGGTGAGGTCGCTCGGCTTGAACTCGCCGGATTCGATCGGCGGCGTCGCGGCGAGCGCGATCGGCAGCAGCTCTGGCACCGGTCGCACCGGCGTGGTGCGGAAGTACGCCGGACCCGCATCCTCGTGCTGCCGCGCAGGCGAAGAGGTGCAGCCGCACAGCGCGAGCGCGGAGGAGAACAGGACTGTGCGCAATGGACGCATTGGCCTTCCTCGAGGGTGGATGATGGCGTGGCGTGCGCAGACTTCGTTGTCGCTGCAAACCAGGCGCAGGGATACGGCCGCTACAGCATCGCCGCCAGCCGCGTGCCCTGGTCGATCGCTCGCTTCGCGTCGAGTTCGGCCGCGACGTCGGCGCCACCGATCAGATGAGCCGTCACGCCAGACGCGACGACTTCGGCGTGCAGTGCGCGGTTCGGCTCCTGGCCGGCGCAGACCACGACGGTATCCACCGGCAGCACCTGCATGTCATCACCGATGCGTATGTGCAGGCCTTCGTCGTCGATGCGTTCGTAGGTGACTCCACCTAGCATCGTCACGCGTTTTGCGGCGAGCGTTGCGCGATGGACCCAGCCACTGGTTTTGTTTAGGCGCTTGCCGGGCCTGCCCGGCGTGCGTTGCAGCAACCAGACCTGGCGTGCAGGCGCTTCCGGCGCGGGTTTCACCAGGCCGGCGCGCGCGGCGAGCGTCGTGTCGATGCCCCATTCTCGGGTCCAGCGGGCAACGTCCGTGCTTGGCGACGGCGCCGGTTCGACCAGGAATTCGGCAACATCGAAACCGATGCCGCCAGCACCGATGATCGCGACCTTCGCGCCGACCTGCGCGCCGTTCAGCAGCACGTCGAGATAGCTGACGACATTGGGTCGTTCGCTGCCGGGAATCGAGGCCGCACGCGGAGTCACGCCGGTCGCAATCACGACGTCGTCGAACCCGCACAGCAGCGCCGGCGTCGCGCGCGTGCCGAGGCGCAACTGCACGCCGGTCTGCTCGATGCGGCGGCCGTAGTAGCGCAGGGTTTCGTGGAACTCCTCCTTGCCGGGAACGCGCTTGGCCATGTTGAACTGGCCGCCGATCCCGTTCGATTGTTCGAACAGCGTGACCGCGTGTCCGCGCTCGGCCAGCGTCGTCGCGCAGGCAAGTCCGGCCGGCCCGGCGCCGACGACCGCGATGCGCTTCTTCACCGCGGCCGGGGCGATGACGAGTTCGGTTTCATGGCAAGCGCGCGGATTGACGAGGCAGCTTGCGCGCCGGTTCTCGAACACATGGTCGAGACAGGCCTGGTTGCAGGCGATGCAGGTGTTGATGTCGGCGCTGCGATCCTCGCGTGCCTTGCGCACCCAGTCCGGGTCGGCCAGCAGCGGGCGCGCCATCGACACCATGTCGGCGTCGCCGTCGCGGAGGATGCGCTCGGCGACTTCGGGCATGTTGATGCGGTTGGTCGTCACCAGCGGAATCCCGATTTCCTGTTTCATGCGCCGCGTGACCCAGGCAAAACCCGCTCGCGGCACGCTGGTCACGATCGTCGGAATGCGCGCCTCGTGCCAGCCGATGCCGGTGTTGATGAGGGTCGCGCCGGCGCCTTCGATCTTCCTTGCAAGGGTGACGATCTCGTCCCAGGCCTGGCCGCGTTCGACCAGATCGAGCATCGACAGGCGATAGATGATGATGAACTCGCGCCCGACCGCCTCGCGCATGCGGCGCACGATCTCGACCGGGAAGCGCTGGCGCTTTTCGAGCGAGCCGCCCCAGTCGTCCTCGCGCTGGTTGGTGCGCTCGGTCAGGAACTGGTTGATGAGGTAACCCTCCGAGCCCATCACTTCCACGCCGTCGTAGCCGGCGTCCTGCGCCTTGCGCGCGCAGTTGACGAAGTCGTTGATCGTTCGCTCG
Organism: Dokdonella sp.; assembly: GCF_044227025.1. Taxonomy (GTDB): domain Bacteria; phylum Pseudomonadota; class Gammaproteobacteria; order Xanthomonadales; family Rhodanobacteraceae; genus Dokdonella_A. The sequence continues at coordinate 237,390 of NZ_JBGAFX010000003.1, forward strand.
ACGCCGCCGGCCGACAGCGCGCGCGGCGTGAACGGCGTGATCGGCGACTTGATCCGGGATGGCGCGACCGACAGCGGCTGGTAGCCGTAGCGGCCCGCATGCAGGATCTGCAGGCAGATGCGCCCGCCCTCGGCATGAACTGCGCTGGTGATCTTCCGGTGCGGCGCGACCTGCCACGGCATCGACAGGCGGCTGCCGAACGGCGTCAGCCAGCCGCGCATGTTCGGCGCGAAACCGCCGGTAACCATCAACCCGACGCCGCCGCGCGCGCGTTCGGCGAAATACGCGGCGAGCTTGTCGAAGTCGCGCGCGTGGTCCTCAAGCCCGGTATGCATCGAGCCCATCAACACGCGGTTCGGCAGGGTCGCGAAGCCGAGGTCGAGCGGAGTGAACAGGGACGGGTAGCGCACGGGCAGTCCTGATGATTCAAACGACCGTATGAAGATGCCCGGAATGTGCTCCGGGGACAAGCGACGTGTCGCTGCACGCTGCTGCGGCTGTTGGCGCCGGCGAAACGGCGCTCCCTTCGCACCGAGTGCGCGGAGGTTCTTCCATCGCGTCGAGTCGGCGAGTTTTCGCGAAGTCGAAATGCCCGACGACCGCTGGGCCGGCAGTCGCCGCCGTGACCGCGTCCGCGTTCACCGCATCGACGCATGGGGCATAGTTCGCGTCTCCCGAACGAGGCATGGAAACATGCGCGCCCTCTGCGGACTTGCGTTGCTCTGCTCGATGCCGGCTTGCGCGGCAGATTGCATGCGTGCCGGCGACAGCGTGTTCGGCTCCGGCTTCGAACGACCGTCCGTGCACGCCTACTATGTCGGGCCGGGCGGTGACGACAGTGCGGATGGCAGCGCCGCGACGCCGTGGGCGACGATCCAGCATGCAGTCGATCACGTCGCCGCCGGTGACGCGGTCTGCGTGCGCGCCGGCGTCTACAACGAACTCGTGTCAGTCACGCGTTCGGGTTCGGATGCGGCAGGCCCGATCGTGCTGCAGTCCGTTCCGGGCGATGCCGCGGTGATCGACGGCGCTGGCCTGCCGATCCCTGGCGGGCAGCATGGCCTCGTCACGCTCGCCGACGTCAGTCACGTGATCGTACGCGGGCTTGAACTGCGCAACTATGCGACCGCTTCCACGGCGAGCGTGCCGATCGGCCTGTATGTGACCGGCGCGGGCACGCAGATTCGCCTGCAGGATAACCATATCCACGACATCCGCACCACCGCCAACGGTTGCGCCGCGAACGCATTCGGCCTCAAGGTCGACGGCACGCGTGCGCCGGCGTCCATCAACCAACTGGTGATCGCCGGCAACGAGATCGACCACCTCGTGCTTGGTTGCAGTGAATCGTTCTCGCTCGACGGCAATGTCGAGCAGTGGACGATCAGCGGCAACCTCCTGCACGACACCAACAACATCGCGATCGGTGCGATCGGTTTCGAGGGGGTCGCGCCGGATCCGGCATACGATCAGGCGCGCGATGGCGTCATCGACGGAAACACCATCTACAACATCAGTTCCTATGGCAATCCCGCCTACGGCAACGAGTACGCCGCCGATGGCATCTACGTCGATGGCGGCACGCGCATCGTGATCGAGCGCAACCGCGTGCACCATGTCGATCTCGGCATCGAGGTTGCGAGCGAGCATGCCGGCCGCGCCAGCAGCGACGTCATCGTGCGCAACAACCTCGTCTACGCGGGCAATTCCGCCGGCATCTCGATCGGCGGCTACGCCGCCGGTGTCGGCGGCAGCGCGCGCGTGACGATCATCGGCAACACGCTGCTGCGCAACGACGGGGCGAATACCGGAACGGGCGAATTCCAGATCCAGTACCACGCGACCGACAACGTGTTCGCAAACAACATCGTTCACGCCGGTCCCGGTGGCGTGCTCGTCTACGCATTCAGCGGAGACACGGCGACGCCGGCGACGCTCGACCACAACCTCTACTGGTCGGACGCGGGCAGCGGAGGATCGAGCTGGACCTGGCGCGGTACGGAGTACGGCAGCCTCGACGCGTATCGCGCCGGTTCTTCACAGGACGCGCATTCGGCGTTTGCGGATCCGCAGTTCCTCGATCTCGTTGCTCCCGACATGCGTGTTGCTGCGGGTTCGCCCGCGATCGATGCGGGAAGCGATCCCGGCAACGGTCTCGCTGGCGCCGTCGATTTCGCCGGCAATCCGCGCATTGCCGGCGCGGCGATCGATATCGGCGCGTACGAGCGGCCGCCGTTGTAGGGCGGAGCTTGCTCCGCTGCTCCTGGCCTGAGCCGGGCAAGGTCGGCTCCAAAATGGCGGGATGTCACCTGACGTGGCCGCAACGCTCGGGCTTTTGATCCCATCTGGCACAATAGAGGTTTCCGGAAAGCTGCGGCCACGCATCGTCATGCGCGTGCCCGCGCCAGTTCCCGGACCGCCAGCCAGCGAATCGCCATGAATAGCCAATTCCGCAAACCGCTCCCCGGCACCAGGCTCGACTGGTTCGATGCGCGCGCCGCCGTCGACGCCATCCAGCCTGGGGCGTGGGACACGCTGCCCTACACGGCGCGCGTACATGCCGAGAATCTTGTTCGTCGCGCCGAACCGTCGATGTTGACGGACTACCTGGAGCAACTGATCGAGCGCCGTCGCGATCTCGATTTCCCGTGGTTCCCGGCGCGTGTCGTCTGCCACGACATCCTCGGCCAGACGGCGCTGGTCGATCTCGCCGGCCTGCGCGACGCAATCGCCGCGCAGGGTGGCGATCCGGCCGCGGTCAATCCGGTCGTGCCCGTGCAGCTCATCGTGGACCATTCTCTCGCGGTGGAATGCGGTGGCTACGACCCCGACGCATTCGCGAAGAACCGCGCGATCGAGGATCGCCGCAACGAGGACCGTTTCCACTTCATCGACTGGACGAAGAAGGCATTCCGCAACGTCGACGTGATTCCGCCCGGCAACGGCATCATGCACCAGATCAATCTGGAGAAGATGTCGCCGGTGATCTACGTGCAAGGCGGCGTCGCGTTCCCCGACACGTGCGTCGGCACCGACAGCCACACGCCGCATGTCGATGCGCTCGGCGTGATCGCGGTCGGTGTAGGTGGGCTCGAGGCCGAGAACGTCATGCTCGGCCGCGCGTCGTGGATGCGCCTGCCGGATATCGTCGGCGTGGAACTGGCGGGCAAGCCGCAACCGGGCATCACTGCGACCGACGTCGTGCTCGCGCTGACCGAATTCCTGCGCAAGGAAAAAGTCGTCGGCGCGTATCTCGAATTCCGTGGCGAGGGCGCTGCCGCGCTGACCGTCGGCGACCGCGCGACGATCTCTAACATGGCGCCGGAATACGGAGCGACCGCGGCCATGTTCTTCATCGACGACAACACGCTCGACTACCTGCGCCTGACCGGCCGCAGCGACGAGCAGGTCGCGCTGGTCGAAACCTACGCGAAGACGGCCGGTCTGTGGGCGGATGCGCTGAAGTCCGCCCAGTACGAACGCACGCTGCACTTCGACCTGTCGGGCGTCGTGCGCAACATGGCCGGCCCGTCCAATCCGCATCGGCGCCTGCCGGTTGGCGAACTCGCCGCGCGCGGCATCGCCGACGAAGCCAAGCTCGCCTCTGGCAAGGGAGAGGAAGCGCAAGGCTTGATGCCCGACGGCGCGGTCATCATCGCCGCGATCACCAGCTGCACGAACACGTCGAACCCTCGCAACGTGATCGCTGCCGGCCTCATCGCGCGCAATGCGAACGCGCGCGGGCTCCTGCGCAAGCCTTGGGTTAAAACCTCGCTCGCGCCCGGATCGAAAGCCGTGCAGTTGTATCTGGAGGAAGCCGGTTTGTTGCCGGAACTGGAAATGCTCGGCTTCGGCATCGTCGGCTTTGCCTGCACGACCTGCAACGGCATGAGCGGCGCGCTGGACCCGAAGATCCAGCAGGAAATCATCGGGCGCGACCTGTACGCAACGGCGGTGCTGTCCGGCAACCGCAACTTCGACGGCCGCATCCATCCGTATGCGAAGCAGGCGTTCCTCGCCTCGCCGCCCCTGGTCATTGCCTACGCGATCGCCGGCACCGTTCGTTTCGACATCGAGAAGGACGTGCTCGGTATCGATAAGCAAGGCAACGAAGTCCGCCTCAAGGACATCTGGCCAAGTGACGCCGAGATCGACGCGATCGTGAAGTCGAGCGTCAAGCCGGAACAGTTCCGCAAGGTGTACGAACCGATGTTCAAGCTCGCCGTCGACAGCGGAGAGCGCGCCACGCCGTTGTACGACTGGCGCCCGATGAGTACCTACATCCGCCGCCCGCCGTACTGGGAGGGCGCACTCGCCGGCGAACGCACGCTACGCGGGATGCGTCCGCTCGCCGTGCTGGGCGACAACATCACCACCGATCACCTGTCGCCGTCGAACGCGATCCTCGCATCCAGCGCGGCCGGCGAGTATCTGTCGAAGATGGGCTTGCCCGAGGAGGACTTCAATTCCTACGCGACACATCGCGGCGACCACCTGACCGCGCAGCGCGCGACGTTCGCCAATCCGCAGCTCGTCAACGAGATGGCCGTCGTCGACGGAGTGGTGAAGAAGGGCTCGCTGACGCGCCTCGAACCCGACGACAAGGTCCTGCGCATGTGGGAGGCGATCGAGACCTACATGCAGCGCAAGCAGCCGCTCATCATCATCGCCGGCGCCGACTACGGCCAGGGCAGCTCGCGCGACTGGGCCGCCAAGGGCGTCCGGCTCGCCGGCGTGGAAGCGATCGTCGCCGAAGGCTTCGAGCGCATCCACCGGCAGAATCTTGTCGGCATGGGCGTGCTGCCGCTGGAATTCCGGCCCGGCACGAATCGCACGACGCTCGCCATCGACGGCAGCGAAACCTTCGATGTCCTCGGCGCGCTCGCGCCCGGCGGGTCGTTGACGCTGGTCCTCCATCGCAAGGATGGCGAGCGCATCGAAGTGCCCGTCGTCTGCCGCCTCGACTCCGACGAAGACGTGCAGATCTACCAGGCCGGCGGCGTGCTGCAGCGCTTCGCGCAGGATTTCCTCGAATCGTCGAAGGCTGCTTGAGTCCACCCATGAGCCACAAGCCACAAGTCTGCATCTCCGCGACCTATATGCGCGGCGGCACGTCGAAGGGCGTGTTCTTCAAGCTCGACGATCTCCCTGAAGCCGCGCGCGTGCCGGGCAAGGCGCGCGATGCGCTGCTGCTGCGCGTTATCGGCTCGCCGGATCCCTACGGCAAGCAGACCGACGGCATGGGCGGCGCGACATCGAGCACCAGCAAGGTCGTGATCATTTCTCCTCCGTCGGTGCCGGATCACGACGTCGATTACCTGTACGGCCAGGTGCCGATCGATGACGACTTCATCGACTGGAGCGGCAACTGCGGCAATCTGTCGTCTGCAGTCGGACCATTCGCGATCGGCAATGGACTCGTCGATCCATCGCGTGTCCCGCGCGACGGCATGTGCACGGTGCGCATCTGGCAGGCGAATATCGGCAAGACCATCGTCGCGCATGTGCCGATGACGAACGGCGAGGTGCAGGAAACAGGCGACTTCGAACTGGATGGCGTGACGTTCCCTGCGGCCGAGATCGCGCTGGAGTTTCTCGATCCCGCCGACGAGGGCGAGGAGGGCGGTGCGATGTTCCCGACCGGCAACCTCGTCGACGACCTCCACGTGATCGGTGTCGGCATGTTCAGGGCCACGCTGATCAACGCAGGCGTGCCGATGGTATTCGTCGATGCCGCCGCGCTCGGCCATGACGGTACCGAACTGCAAGCGACGATCAACGAGGACAAGGCCATACTGGCGAGGCTGGAGGCTATCCGCGCCGCCGGGGCGCTCCGCATGGGCCTGATCGGGGACGTGGCAGAAGCGGCTAAGCGGCCATTGACGCCCAAGGTCGCGTTCGTGGCCCCGCCGAAGGACTACGTTTCATCCAGCGGCAAGCCGGTGCGTGCGGCCGACATCGACCTGCTGGCACGCGCGATCTCGATGGGCAAGCTGCACCACGCGATGATGGGCACGGCCTCGGTCGCAATCGCCACCGCGGCGGCGGTGCCGGGAACCCTCGTCAACCTCGCGGCCGGCGGCGTAACCCGTGACGTGGTCCGGTTTGGCCACCCTTCCGGTACCTTGCGTGTGGGCGCGGACGTGAAGCAGGTGCAAGGGCAGTGGGTCGCAACCAAGGCGGTCATGAGCCGCAGTGCCCGTGTCCTCATGGAAGGGGCCGTGCGCGTGCCGATGGATGCGTGAGCCGGCGGTGTCCACGGACCTGGCGCAGCTGAATGCGCCTTAACAGCATCTTCACAAACGGGTTGGCGGCGGGTCGAATGCTTGGCTAAACTGCCGCCCAGCCACCCGGCCCATGCTAAAGTGTTAAGCGCTTGTTTCCTTCGTCTTGTCTTTGACCTAGACTTGGGTAGGAGTGTCAGCGTCCTGCGGACTTTGGGCGGGCACGCGTTTGAACCAAAACGAGAGAGGAGTCCTCCAGAATGAAACGTAATGCCCTTAGTGCGCTCATCGCCCTGGCGCTCGTCGGCGGTAGCACCGTCGTGCAGGCCCAGGATTTCGGCAACTGGTACATCGCCCCGCGCATCGGCGCGAACTTCTCCGACAGCAGCCGCGAAACCGACACCTCGGTGTGGGGCGGCGTCGGCGTGGGCGTGTGGGTCAACCCGCACCTTGCCGTCGATTTCGAATACACGATCAACAATGCGAAGTTCGACGACAGCTCCTGGCGTCGCGGCCATGAGTGGGAAAGCGTCGGCCTCGGCGTAAGCGGTCGCTGGTTCTTCGGCGACGAAGGCGCGCAGTGGCGTCCGTACATCATGGGCGGCCTCGGCGTGCTGCGCCATGCGGCCTACTCGGGTTATCGCCTGGCCGCGATCGGCTACCACGAGAATGGCTGGGATCCGATGGCCACGATCGGCGGCGGCATCCAGTACAACCTGTCCGACAACATGGCCCTCCGCGGCGAGCTCGCGGCGCGTTACGACCACGACAACAACACGCGTGGCAACCTGTCCCATGACCTCGGCTACAACATCAGCCGCGAGAGCGGCTACGTCGACGGCATCGCCAGCGTTGGCCTCGTCTACAGCTTCGGCCATGCCGCTGCTGCAGCGCCGGCTACCCCGGCCACCCCGCCGCCGGCGGCCGACTGCCACGCGATGGACGACGACCACGATGGCGTCAACAATTGTGACGACCGCTGCGCCGACACGCCGGCCGGCACGATCGTCGGCCCGGATGGCTGCCCGCAGAAGGTCGTCATCGACCTGCGCGGCGTGAACTTCAAGTTCGACCGTCCGAAGAAGGGTGAGCACAATATCGACCCGACCCTCGCGGTCCCGACGTCCGACTCCATCGCGATCCTCGACCAGGCGGTCGACGCGCTGAAGCGTTACCCGGACATCAAGGTTGAACTCGACGGCCACACCGATTCGGTGGGTACGGACCAGTACAACCAGGGCCTGTCCGAGCGTCGTGCGCAGATCGTGGCCGACTACCTGACGGGGCACGGCATCGACGCCGGCCGCATCACCGCGGTCAAGGGCTTCGGTGAGAGCGCGCCGATCGACACCAATTCGACCAAGGAAGGCCGTGCGCGCAACCGCCGCACCGAGCTTAAGGTCGAGAACCCGTAACAAGGGTTCGCTTCACGCGTAACGAAAAAGCCCGGCTCACGCCGGGCTTTTTCTTGATGTCCATGGATGGACTGAATGTCGCGTTCTCCGGCACTCCGGGCGCCAAGAACACTTCCCACATCCCTGTGGGTCGAAATGCAGGAGCAGTTTTCGGCTTGATGTCCATGGATGGACTGGATATCGAAAATGCAGGAGCAGACTCCGATGGCATGCAGGGGTCGGCGCCCCTGCGCGTTCGGCGCGACATCAGCCAGCAAGCTCGGCTCTGTGTCGCTGATTCAGCGCGCCAGCACCGGCGTCACTTCGGGTGCCATCGTCTTAACCATCGCGTTGGCGACGTGCACGTTGCCGGCGACGAGGTTGCCGGTCTCCGGGATGCCGTCTCGACCGGTGAAGTCGCAGTAGCGCCCGCCCGCTTCGCGCACCAGCAGGCAGCCGGCCGCCATGTCCCAGGTGTACAGGCCGATCTCGAAATAGCCATCGACGCGTCCCGCGGCGACGTAGGCGAGATCCAGCGCGGCCGATCCTGTGCGACGGATGTCCTCCGCCTCGCCAAGCAGCGCGCGCGTCATGCCGAGCTGCGCATCCAGATGGCGCCGCTGGCGATACGGAAAGCCGGTCACGAGCAGGGCGCCGCCGAGGTTCTCGCGTTTGCCGACGCGGATGCGGCGATCGTTGAGATAGGCGCCGTCGCCCTTGCTGGCGGTGAACAGCTCGTCGCGCAGCGGGTCGTAGACGACGCCGATCACCGGCTCGCCGCCTTCCAGCAAGGCGATCGACACGCAGAAATGCGGGAATCCGCGCAGGTAGTTGTGGGTGCCGTCGAGCGGATCGATCGCCCAGACGTTGCGCGACTTGCCGATCTGCCCGGATTCCTCCGCGAGGATCGCATCACGCGGATAGGCGCGTTTGAGTTCGCGTATGATTTCCGCCTCGGCCATCTTGTCGACTTCCGAAACGTAGTCGTGGCGCTGCTTCTCGATGACCTCGAGGCTGTCCAGGCGGTTCATGTAACGCAGGATGATCTGGCCGGCGGCGCGCGCGGCGCGCACCGCCACGTTGACGGCGGGTCTGGGCATGGCTGGTTCCGCTGGACGGAGTTGGAAAGAACGAGGCGCGGTCGACCGCGCTGGCGCGCGAGGTTAGCAGATTGATGGGATCACCGCTCGACCGCATCCGTTTCGTGCTTGTGCGAACCGCGCATCCCGGCAACATCGGCTCGGCTGCCCGAGCAATCCGCACGATGGGCTTGCGGCGTTTCTCGTTGGTCGCGCCGCAGGCGTTTCCGCACGCGGAGGCGACCTCGCTTGCCGCGGGGGCGACCGATGTGCTGGACGGCGCCCAGGTCGTGTCGGAGCTGCCGGACGCGATCGCCGATTGCCGCCTGGTGCTCGGCGCGACGGCGCGCCGACGCGGCGTCGTGATCGAGGAATTCGACCCGCGCAGCGCGGCGCGACGCGTGCTCGACGCCGCTTCGGCGGGGCAGGAAGTCGCGTTGTTGTTCGGCAACGAGCGCTCTGGCCTCGACAACGATGAAATCAAGTATTGCCACGGGGCGATAACGATTCCCGCCGATCCGACCTATTCTTCGTTGAACCTGTCGCAGGCGGTGCAGGTCGTTGCGTGGGAGTTGCGCATGGCTTGGCTGGCCGGCATCGAATTCGACGCCGATGCCGAAACGGCGAGTGGCGAGCGGCCGAGTTCGGCCCAGATGGACCAGTTCTTCGCCCACCTCGCGCGCACGCTCGACGCAATCGAGTTCCACAAGGGACGTTCGCCGGATCGCATCCTGTGGCGCCTGCGTCGCCTGTTCCTGCGCGCATCACCGGATCCGCGCGAGCTGCGCGTGCTGCATGGCATCCTTGCCGATGCCACACGCATGGCGGAGATCGCGAAAGCGAAGGCTGGGGGCTGATGGCTTCGAAGCGCCGCTTTGGCTCTTGGTTGCACGTCGCAGGCTGCGGCACGCTGGAGCCAGCCCTCAGCCCTCAGCACTCGGCCCTTCCACCCGCGCTATCAGCAACTTGTCGATGCGCGCGCCATCGAGATCGACCACCTCGAAGCGGAAGCCGTTCCAGCGGAAGTGCTCGCCCGGCTGCGGGATGCGCCCGAAATGCGCCATCACCATGCCGGCGGCCGTGCGGAAATCGTGGTCATCCTCGTTCGGCAGCTGGGTCAACGCGAGGAGTTCACGCAAATCGTCGGTGCCGACGCTGCCATCGACCAGCCAGCTGCCATCTTCGCGCTGCACGATCGGGTGTTCACGCGTCTCGGCGAGCACCGCCGCGCTGGTGCCGACCACCGCGGCGAGCAGGTCATTCAGCGTGACCAGTCCTTCGATGTCGCCGTACTCGTCCACGACCAGCGCAAGCGGCGCATCCGCGTCACGGAATTCTTCCAGCAAGTCGAGCGCGCGCGCAGTGCCGGGAACGTAGAGCGGCTCGCCAAGCGTCGCGAACAGGTTGGTTGGCCGGTCGGCGACCATACGCCCGATCACGCGCTTCACCTCGAGCACGCCGAGGATTTCCTGCTGGTCGCCGCGGAACACCGGGTACCGCGAATACGGCGTCTCGCGCATGACCTCGATGTTGTCCGCGAGCGGCGCGGCGGCGTCGAGCCAGGCGATGCGCGTGCGCGGCGTCATCACGCTGTCCACGCTGCGATCGCCGAGGCGCAACACGCGATTGACCATGTTGCGTTCGTCCGAATCGATGACGCCCTGGTCGGCGCCTTCGGCGACGAGCAGGCGTATTTCCTCCTCGCTGACATGGCCGCGGCTGCCCCGGTCCATGCGCAGCAGATGCAGCAGGGCGCGCGTCAGTGCGATCAGCACGAACGCGAACGGCGCGGCGAGCCAGGTCATCAGACGCATCGGCAGCGCGACCGCGACCGCGAATTTTTCCGGGTCGACCAGCGCAATGCGCTTGGGCGCGAGTTCGCCGAGGAGCATGTTGAGGAACGTGATGCCGGCGACGCTGAGCGACACGCCGATCGCCATGCTGTAGCGGTCGAGCCAGGGCAGGTCGAACGCGTCGAGCGCGATGCCGATGCGGTCGCCGATGTCGGCGCCGAGCGCAGCGCCCGCGCTGATCTGCAGCAGGGTGATGAAGACCTGCACGGTCGCGAGGAAGCCTTCCGGTTGCTGCATGAGGTCGAGCGCTGCCTGCGCGCGCCGGCTTTCGCGGGCCAGTTGCTTGATGCGGCTGCGGCGCGCGGTCATCAGCGCCATTTCGCTGAGTGCGAAGAAACCATTGCACAGCGCCAGCACGATGACGAGGACGAGCTCGATCAGCATTCCCGGCGCCTGTTCGCGTGTGATCCGCCGTGCGGCGGCTGGTTCGGCATGGGGCGCGTGTCCGGCATGGGCGGCGAGTGTAGCAATGTCGGCGCCTGGGGGCGCCGCGGCGGCGCCACGGCGCGGTAACGCTGCTGTAACATGCGCGGGTCGGGGCGCGCGGATTGGAGCTGCGCCCCGCTCGCGACCCGCTGACTGCGCGGGACCGCTCAACCCTGCACCGCGATGGCGGTCGAGACGACAGGACACGCATGTTTTCCCTGCAGACGATCTTCGGCAAAGGCGACAAGTTCTATGGCTTGCTCGAGGCGAGCGCCGAGGCCGCGCACGAGTCCGCCACCGCGCTGGTGCACATGTTCAGCGCGCTGCCGAAGGCGCCGTCGCTGGACGAGTTCGTGCTCGCACGCAAGCGCGAGAAGGCACTCACCGCGCAGATCAGCCAGGAGCTGGTCAACACCTTCGTCACCGCGCTCGATCGCGAGGACATCGAGGCGCTGTCGGCTGCGTTGAACAAGATCACCAAGGCGATTTCGAAATTCGCCGAGCGCTATTCGCTCGCCGCGGACCGCCTGGGCGACATCGATTTCGCGACGCGCGCGGCATTGCTCGAGAAGGCCGCGGAGGTCATCAAGCAGATGGTCGGCCAATTGCGCAAGGGCATGAACCTGGAAGCGATGACCACGCTCAACGATCGCATGCAGGCGATCGAGAGCGAAGCCGATCGCCTTCTGCTGGAGCTGTACCGCGATCTGTACGGTGGCCGCCACGAGCCGATCCGCATCCTTCTGCTGAAGGACCTGTTCGAGTTGCTCGAGAAGGCGATCGACCGTTGCCGCGATGCCGGCAACGTCGCTTACCAGATCGTCCTCAAGAATTCCTGACCGCGTCGCCGCCGAGCAAGGATCGTCGATGGAGCTGACCCTCGTCCTGCTGGTCGTCGCGGTAGCGCTGGCCTTCGAATACATCAACGGTTTTCACGACACCGCGAACTCGATCGCGACCGTGGTCGCGACCAAGGTGCTGAGTCCAGGCCAGGCGGTGCTGCTTGCCGCGGGGACCAACCTCATCGGCGCGCTGCTTGGCACCGCGGTCGCGAAGACGATCGCTTCCGGCCTGATCGACACCAACCTCGTTGCAGTCACGCCGATCGTGCTCATCTGTGCCCTGCTGGGTGCGGTGATCTGGAACCTCATCACCTGGTGGTGGGGGCTGCCGTCCAGTTCCTCGCATGCGCTCGTCGGCGGGCTGTGCGGCGCCGCGCTGGCCGCCGCGCACGACAACTGGAATGCAATCATCTGGGTGCAGGGCGGCACGCACTGGTGGGGCGAGAAAGGCGTGCTGCCGAAGGTGATCGTGCCCATGGTGACTTCGCCGGTCGCCGGCTTCGTGCTCGGCCTGCTGTTGATGGGCCTGTTGTTCTCGCTGATGGAAGCGCTCGGTTCGAGCAAGGGGCCGTTGCAGCGGTTCGGTCGCACGCGCTTCGCGAACGCATTTTTCGGCAAGGCGCAGCTCGTTTCGGCGAGCGCGATGGGGTTGTCGCACGGCATGAACGACGCGCAGAAGACGATGGGCATCATCGCGCTCGCGCTCGCGACGGCGACCGCCTCGGGCACGCTCGACCACATGCCGTCGTGGCTGCATTTCCTGCGCATCGAGGAGGATGCGGGCAAGCAGTTCGAGATCGCGATGTGGATCAAGATCCTGTGCGCGCTGGTGATGGCGGCCGGCACCGCGGTCGGTGGCTGGCGCATCATCAAGACGCTCGGTCACAAGATGGTCAAGCTGCATCCGATCAACGGCTTCGCCGCGGAGACTGCGTCAGCCAGCGTGATCCTGACGGCGTCGCATTTCGGAATCCCGGTTTCGACGACGCACAACATCTCGGCCGCGATCCTCGGCGTCGGCGTCGCCAAACGCGCGAACGCGATCCGCTGGACGATCGTCGAGCGCATGGTCTGGGCATGGATCCTGACCTTGCCGGTCACGGCCGGCATCGCCTGGCTGCTGGTGCGCGCTGCGCGCCTGCTTGGCTGGATCGGCTGAACGAGTCAGTGGGGGCGGGAACGGCTGCAGCCGTCGTCCCTTTCATCAGGGCCGCGCACGGGAAGGATCGCGGCCGCTGGCGGAGCCGACGAAGCCCCAAACGCGCGCCACGCCTCGTTCAGAACGTGTCGCCACCGTTCGAGATCGCCTGTTCCATCCGGTCGCCGAGCGCGCCGAGTTCTTCGATCACGCGGTCGATTTCCGTGGCCGTCAGCAAGCTGTAGGGGCGGTTTTCGCACAGGTGCAGGTAGGGCGAGCCTTCGAGGTCGCTGATTGCGAGATAGCCGGTGCGTTGTTCCCAGTTGAAGCGCAGGCAGCGCGCGCCGTCGACGCCGGTATAGGGGCCGATCGGGGTCGAGACGCGCAGGTACTTCGCGCCCTCCTCATCCTCGAGTTCGGCGAGGTACAGGCCCTGGTGGCGGCCGCTGGCGAGGGTCAGGTCGAAACTGATCAGGTATGGATCGTTCGTGCGCAGCGCGTGCTGGCTGCCGACATGGGAGCGGATCTGTTCGAAACTCTGCACGGCGGGGCTCCGGTGGGCATGACCGGTATGCTAGTGGGGCGTGTCGCAAATAGCATCCTGAAATTTCCAAGTCGCCGGTGAAACCATTGCGCGCCGAAATTCCCCCCGAGCACGCGGCGATCCGCCGCGTGATCGAATCGATCCCGCAAGGCCGCGTCAGCAGCTACGGCGAAATCGCCGCGCGCGCGGGCCTGCCCGGGCGGGCGCGACTGGTCGGGCGCGTACTTGGCGACGCGGGCGCCGAGGCCGCCCTGCCGTGGCAACGCGTGCTGCGCTCGGACGGGCGCATCGCATTTCCGCCGGGAACCCGGGCGTTCCGCGCGCAGGTGCGCCTGCTGGCCGGAGAAGGGGTGCTCGTGCGCAACGGGCGCGTCGATCTCGCGTTGCACGGCTGGGAGCGTGACCTTGACAGCCAGCTGTGGGGCCCGGGAGTCGCGGCGGCGCCTGCAAATTGATCCTGCATTGCGACCCACGTGGATGTGGGAAACACACGCTGGCGCCGGGAGCGCCGGAAGGCAGGCATGCCGACCATCCATGGTCATATTCGTGCGCACGGTCACACGTTCCGCGCCGCGGCATTGATGCGATTGTCGACTGCGTCATGCACCGGTCGCTTTGCGGCGAAGTAGAGTGGAGCCGGGCTTGATCGCGCGGGAGATGGGCATGTTCACCATCGCACTGGGGTGGCGGGGGGCGGTCGCGCTCGTTCTGGTCGCTGCATCGCAGGCCGCCATGGCGCAAAGCCACTTGCCCGAGCAGGTTTTCCGCTCCGGTTTCGAGGGGGTCGCGAGCGGTCCATCGAACGACGCCGAAGCCGCGCGTTTCCTCGCCCAGGCCAGTTTCGGCGCAAACGACGCGGACATCGCGCACCTGCGCACGGTCGGCTACGCAGGCTGGTTCAACGAACAGTTCGCCGCATCCGGCTCCACCCAGACGCACTATCTCGATTGGGTGCAGGGCCTCGTCTGTCCTGTCGACGATGCCGACTGCAACACCGTTGCCGAGTGGGCGCATACGCGTCTGGAAATCTGGGCGGTCAACGCGCTCGGCACCCCGGATCCGAGCCGTGCAGGCGCGCTGCCCGGCGATCAGCTGCGCCAGCGTGTCGCGTTCGCATTGAGCGAGATCTTCGTGGTCTCCAACAGCAACGGCACGCTTGCCGGGCAGCCGTGGGCACTGGCGAGCTATTACGACATGCTTGCGGCGAATGCGTTTGGCAACTACCGCACCTTGCTCGAGGACGTCACCCGACATCCCGCAATGGGCGTGTTCCTGAGTTCGATCCAGAACCAGAAGGCGAACGCGGAGGAGAACATCCATCCGGACGAGAACTACGCGCGCGAGATCAACCAGCTGTTCTCGGTCGGCCTCGTGCAGCTCAACCCGGACGGCACGCCCAAGCTTTCCGGCGGGCAGCCGATTCCGACCTACGACCAGACGACCGTGCGTGGATTCGCGGCGGTGTTCACCGGCTGGGACTTCAACAGTGTCGGTTGCAGCGTCGACTACCAGGACGGTGTGCCGCTGTGTTGCAACAACCCCCAGAATCCTGACCAGTATTTCTACTGCGGCCCGGCCAATTCCGACGATCTTGCCTGGCAGTACCCGATGGAGCCGGTCGAGTACTGGCACGACAGTACCTCGAGCAAGCAGTTGCTGACCTACCCCGGCGTCGCACTGGCGAATGGCGTGCTGCCGCCGGGCAGTGCGTCGACCGAGATGGCGCAGGCGCTCGACAACATCTTCCACCATCCCAACGTCGGGCCGTTCGTCAGCAAGCGCCTGATCGAACGCCTGGTCATGAGTAACCCGCCGCCAGCCTACGTGCAGCGTGTCGCGCAGGTGTTCAACGACGACGGCAGTGCGTCGCATGTGCGCGGAAACCTCAAGGCGGTGGTGAAGGCGATCCTGCTCGATCCCGAGGCACGCATCGGCCATTGGCAGCACTACGCAACCTACGGCAAATTGCGCGAGCCGCTGCTCAAGCTGACGCAGATCTGGCGCGCCCTGCATGCGCGCACGCCGACCGGCGATCCGGTCCGCAGCGGACGCATCGGCAACCTGCAGCCCTGGCCACCGATCATCGACATGATCGGCGAGGCGCCGCTGTATTCGCCGACGGTATTCAACTTCTTCAAGCCCGATTTCGCGCCGCCCGGCGAAATGCGCGGCGCCGGCATGGTCGGGCCGGAGTTCCAGATCCTCACCGACACGACCTCGACCGCGCTCGCCAACATGCTGTTCCACGAAGTCTTCTGCAACTACACGGCGAGCGATCGTTGCTGGGGCAGCGATTTCTCGAACAACCTGCAGATGAACGAGGATGCCGACGCGGCGCTTGCGGTCAGTTCGCCCGCTGCGCTGGTCGACCGCTACAACCTGTTGTTGATGAGCGGGCAGATGTCGCCCTTCATGCGTGGAGTGATCGTCGCGCGCCTGAATCAGATGCAGGCCGGCGACTACGATCATTTCGGTCGGGCGCGCGTGCAGGAAGCCTTGTACCTGATCCTCACCTCGCCCGAATATTCGATCCAGAAATGAGCTTTGCACCGCGCCAGGGTCATCGCACCAATGCGCTGAGGACCACACCATGCACGTGAACCGTCGTGAATTCCTCCGCAAGAGCCTGTGCGCCGCGCTCGGCGGCGTGAGCGTGCATTCGGCGCTTGGCAACCTCAAGCTGATTTCGGCCGCCACCGCCGCGACGCGTTATTCGTTCAGCGACTACAAGGCCCTCGTCTGCATCTACCTTGGCGGAGGCAACGATTCGTTCAACACGATCGCGCCCTGCGATGCGACCAACTACGCGATCTACGCCGGCACGCGCCAGGGGCTGGCCCTGCCGCAGGCGCAACTGCTGACCAATTCGCTGTCGCCGCTCGCGGGCGGCTTGCCGAGCGACGGAGCGACCTATGCCATGCACCCGGCAATGGGCGCGTTGCGCGGACTTTTCAACACCGGCAAGGTCGCCGTGGTCGCGAACGTCGGTACGCTGGTCGAGCCGATCACGCAGCACGAATACCAGAACGGCCTGAAGCCGACTCCGGCGCAGCTCTATTCGCACGACGACCAGACCAACCAGTGGCAGACGTCTCGCCCTGATGATGCCAATGCCGACGGCTGGGGTGGTCGCGTCGCCGACATGTTCGCGAGCGCGAACGCCGGCCAGTTGCCGATGAGCATCACGATGTCCGGCATCAACCGCTTCCAGCGCGGCAATGTCGTCAACCAGTACGCGCTGGACTCGTGGGGCGCCAGCGGCATCGCCGCCGGCGCACCTGCCGACGGCGACTTCAGCGTGCCCGGCATGAACTACCGCGGCGACGGCCCGGAATCATGGCTGTTGCCGGCGGATGCCGGTCGCGCGGCCGCGTTCGATGCGCTGCGCGCGAGCGGTGGGCAGGGCAACATGCTTGAGCGCGCGTTCGCGGACTCGACCAGTCGCGCGATCGCGAATGCGACATTGATCAATGCCGCGATGGTCGGCACGCGGCTGGCCACGCCGTTTCCGGACACCGACCTCGGCAACCAGCTCGCCGCGGTCGCGCTGATGATCAAGGTGCGCGCGTCGCTCGGGATGAGCCGCCAGGTGTTCTTCGTCTCGGTGGGCAACTACGACACGCACGGCACGCAACTCACCGACCAGAATTCCAACCTCGGCGAGCTGTCCGATGCGCTGGCAGCGCTGCATGCCGCATCGGTCGAAATGGGCATCGAGAACGGCGTGACCGCATTCACCGCCTCGGACTTCGGGCGCTCGCTCGCGATCAACAGCGACGGCACCGACCACGGCTGGGGCGGGCATCATTTCGTGGTTGGCGGCGCGGTGCGCGGCCAGCGCTTCTACGGCACCATGCCCAAGCTCACGCAGTACGACGAAAGCCAGCCGAACAACGGCAATCCCGATGACACCGGCTACGGCCAGATCATCCCGACCATAGCCGTCGACCAGTATTCGGCCACGCTGGCGCGCTGGTTCGGCGTCGACGCCGGCGGTATCGCCGACATCTTCCCGAACGTCGGACGCTTCAATGGTGGCGGCAACCTCGGCTTCATGCTCTGAGGTGGCGATGCGCGCGCTGGCCCTTGCCCTGGCGTTACTTGCCGCCAATGCGCAGGCGCGCACCTTCGTCGTCACCGCGAACGAGGACATGACGTTCACGCCAGCGCAACTGACGATCTACCAGGGCGACGTCATCCGCTTCGTGAACGGCGGCGGCCTGCACAACGTACACGCCGACGACAACAGCTTCATCTGCGCACTCGACTGCAACTTGCACGGAGCGCCGAGCAGCCAGCCCTGGCAGGTCTCGCGCACGTTCAACCGCCTCGGCGACATCGGCTACTACTGCGAGCAGCACGGCGACCTCACGAGTGGGATGCGCGGTTCGATCACGGTGATCGACCGCCTGTTCGTCGACGGTTTCGATCCGGCAGGCTGAACCGAATCCACTTTGCTGCACTGCCGCGTTACGGCCGTGCGGACTGTCGACAGACTCCGCGCGCGGCTTGGGGAGCCGTGCGATCGCCGACATCGTCGGCCTCGCTTCCAACCACTCGAGGGAGAGCGACCAACATGCGTAAGGTCTTGCTGGGATCCTTGTTGCTTGTCTGTGCGTCCGTCGGCACCGCATTTGCGGCAACCGGCAACGTTTCGGTCCGTCTTGACGCGTCGGCCAAGGCAGCCGATATCGGCAGCGGCAAGCTGGTGTTCACGATGACGAACGACAGCGCTGCGGCGGTGCATGTGCTGCGCTGGCAGACGCCGTTGGACGGCGTCACCTCCGACCTGTTCGACGTCGAACGCGACGGGGTGGCGGTCGACTACGTCGGCCCTATGTACAAGCGCACCGCGCCGCAGGCGAAGGACTACATCGAGCTGCAGCCGGGCGCCGCGCGCACGGTCGAGGTCGACCTCAGCACGTTCTACGACATGAAGGCCGGCGGGCAGTATTCGATCCGTTACGCGCGTGATGCGCAGAGTGCGTTGCTCGAAGCGGATCAGGCGGCGAAAGCCGGCGTCGCCGCGACGGCGGCGATCGAAAGCGACACGACGACCCTGTGGATCGACGGTGCGCCCGATCCCCTCGACGACAATGAGGCAATGAAGAGTGGCATCGGCCTATTCGCCGCCACCAACAGCTTCGTCAGCTGCAGCAACACGCGCAAAACGCAGTTGGCGACCGCGCGCAATTCCGCGGTCACGTACGCGACGAATGCGAAGAGCTACCTCGACGCCGGCACCCGCGGCACGCGCTACACCTGGTGGTTCGGCAGCTACACGAGCAGTCGCTATTCGACCGTGCGCACCCACTTCACGAACCTCCAGAGCGCATTGTCGAGCCAGCCTTACACATTCGATTGCACCTGCACGGACAGCGGCACCTATGCGTACGTCTATCCGACCCAGCCGTACCGCGTGTACCTGTGCGGCGCGTTCTGGTCGGCGCCGAACACCGGTACCGATTCGCGCGCCGGCACCCTGGTGCACGAGTCGAGCCACTTCAACGTGGTCGCCGGCACCGACGATTGGGCGTACGGCCAGTCGGCCGCCCACAGCCTCGCCAACAGCAATCCGGCGCACGCGGTCGACAACGCCGACAGCCATGAGTATTTCGCCGAGAACAATCCCGCCCGCAACTGACGAGTGCTCATGCGCAGGACGAGGGGGCCGCCCACGCGGCCCCTTCTATTTCCGCGGATGGAGCACAAGATTCCGGTGTTGGAGCAGTGCCAGAGACATGCCCCTGTTGCAGGTCCGACGAACCGCTTTGCGCGCACGTGTCGCCTCAGGTGACAATGCGGCATGCCCACCCACACGCCCCCCGTCACGCGCGCGCTGTTGATCGCGAACGCGCTGGTCTATCTATTGCAGATGTTGCTCGGCGATGCGGCCCCGCCGTATCCGCTGACCGTGCCGTTCGCGCTGTGGCCGCTTGGGCCATCGCCGTATTCCGACGTGCCGGGATTCGAGCCGTGGCAGCTCGTTACCTACGGCTTCCTGCATGGCAGCGTCCCGCACATCGCGTTCAACATGCTCGCGTTGTGGATGTTCGGTGGCCCGATCGAGGAACTTCTCGGCACGCGTCCGTTCCTGCTCTATTACTTCACCAGCGTGGTTGGCGCGGCCCTGACCCAGCTGATCGTGATGTACCTGTTTCCGCAGGGCTATTTTCCGACTCTGGGCGCATCCGGTGGCGTGTTCGGCCTGCTGCTCGCCTACGGCATGATGTACCCGCATGCGCGCATCCTCGTGTATTTCGCAATCCCGATGCCGGCGTGGCTGTTCGTGACCGTGTACGGCGTTCTGGAACTGGTACTCGGCGTGACCCGCACCCAGGCCGGCGTCGCGCACTTCGCGCACCTGGGCGGGCTCGCTTTCGGCTTCGTGCTGTTGCAATACTGGCGCGGCCGATTACCGTGGAAGCCGCGGCGGATATTGATGCGGTGAAGCAGTGATTCTCGATTGGTGATTGGAAGAAGTGGCAAGCGGGAGACGAGTGTGGCATCAGGAGCTGCCTCAACTCACCAATCCGGTGCAAAGCGCAGCCTTCCCGACTGGCTCGACCATCAGCAGCGCGTCCATCCGCGTGCGATCGAGCTTGGCCTGGACCGCGTGCGCGAGGTCTGGCGGCGGCTCGGTGCTCCGGCTCCTGCGCCCATCGTGGTCACGGTCGGTGGCACCAATGGCAAGGGTTCGACGGTGGCGTTCCTCGAAGCGATGCTGGGCGAGTCCGGCAAGCGCGTCGGCGCGTACACCTCGCCGCACCTGCTGCGATACAACGAACGCGTGCGTGTCGCCGGGGTCGATGCCGGCGATGCCGCGTTGATCGATGCGTTCGAGCGCATCGAGGCCGCGCGTCTGGCGGATCCGGTCGCGCCGGTCGCGCTGACCTATTTCGAGTACGGCACGCTGGCGGCGCTGTGGATCTTCGCGCACGAGCGGCTCGATGTCGCGCTGCTCGAAGTCGGTCTCGGTGGTCGCCTCGATGCGGTCAACCTCGTCGATGCGGACGTGGCGATCGTGACGACGGTCGACCTCGATCATCAGGACTGGCTCGGCAACGATCGCGACGCCATCGGGCGCGAGAAGGCCGGCATTTTCCGCGTGGGGCGTCCAGCGATCGTGGGTGAGTCCGATCCGCCGTCTGCCTTGCTCGAATACGCGACACGGCTTGGCGCCGACCTGCGCCGCGCCGGGCGCGACTATGTGTTCGACGACGCGGCACCCGACTGGCATTGGCGCGCCGATGCGACCGAACTCGTGCTGCCGAGACCGCTTCTGGCGGCCCCGTGCCAGACCGGCAATGCGGCGGCGGCGATCGCGGCGCTGCACGCGTTGCGCGATCGGCTGGACTGGAATCCCGCGGCGATCGCGCAAGGCGTGCGCACGGCGAAGATTGGCGCGCGCCTGCAACGGTTCGCCGGAGCGCCCGAACTGGTCGTCGATGTCGCGCACAACCCGCAGGCGGCGCGCATGCTCGCTGCGTGGCTGCGCAGCGAACCCTCGAGCGGGCGCACGATCGCCGTGTTCGGCGCGCTCGGGGACAAGGACATCGATGGCATCGTGCATGCCTTGGCGCCGTGCATCGACGCCTGGTACCTGGCCGGACTCGAGCGCGACTCGCCGCGCGGCCTGTCGGCGCAGGCGTTGCGCGAACGGATCGGCGCGCGCATAGCGCCCGAAGCGATCGCGTCCGTCGGCGAGGACATCACCCAGGCGCTTGCGCTTGCCTTTGCGCAGGCGATGCCGGGCGACCGCGTGGTGGCGTTCGGATCGTTCATGGTCGCCGCACCGGCGCTCGAGTTCGCGGCGACACGCGCCTGTTGAGGGGGGCGAAACTTCGAATTCCGGTACCCCCGTTCGCGTTGGGCGCCACTCGCGCGGCGAGCGGAGTCGAAACGCCATCCGTTCGATGCCGTTCCTTCAGACGGCGCGGGTATAATCGCAGCGGTCATCCGAAGCGGACCGGTGATCCATGGATCTGTCGTTGAAACAGCGCCTGCTGGGCGCCGCCGTGCTGATTGCGCTGGCGGTGATCTTCGTGCCGATGTTCATGTCGGGCTCCGCGCCGCAGAAGTCTGCCGAGATGGAGACGTCCAGTCTCGCCATTCCGCCGGCGCCGGATCGCGAATTCGACAAGCGCGTGCTCAGCGTCGATCCGGCGGCGACAAACCCGATCGCGCCGAGTGGTGCCGATGCCGGCAAGCCCGCGGCGGGTGAGGGCGCTGCCGAGCCGAAACCGGTTGCGCCCGCGCCTCCTGCACCGGTTGCGGCGCCGCCGCCGGTCGGCGCGACTGCGGTGGCGCCACCGCCGAAGCCGGCTGTCGCCGAGACGCCGAAACCGGTCGAGTCCGCGCGGCCCGTGCCGGGGCAGGCGGCCAGCGGGCGCTACTACGTGAACCTCGGCGTGTATGCGACCTCCCGCAATGCGCAGGATCTCGTCGCGAATCTGAAGAAGAGCGGCTTCGCCGCATCGACCGAGCCGGCCGACTACCAGGGCAAGCCGGCCGAACGGGTGCGGGTCGGGCCATTCGTCGATCGCGCTGCCGCGGAAGCGACGCGCTTGCGCATCAAGCAGGCGCATCCGAGCGTGCCCGGGAGTGTCATGCAGCTCGCCGAGGACGCCAAGGGAGACGCGCCGGCAAGTGCGGTGCCTGCAGGGCGCGCTGGCGCCTGGGCGGTCCAGCTCGGCGCCCTGAAGACCGTGGAGGATGCGAACAAGCTGCGCGACCGGGTCAAGAACGCCGGCTTTGTCGCCTTCGTCGACAAGATGGAGGCGAACGGCGCAACGCTGTGGCGAGTGCGCGCCGGCCCCGAAGTCGATCGCGCCGCGGCGGAAAAGCTGCGCGCCGGCATCAAGGACAAGCTCAAGCTCGACGGCATGATCGTGACGCAATGAAGCGGGGACTGCGGATTCGGGATTCGGGATCCGGGAAGGCAGTTCCCGACAGGGGGCGCGTCCCGCTTTTTCAAATCCCCAATTCCGGATCTCCAATCCCGGCCGCCCGATGAACTGGCTCGACTACGCGATCATCGCCGTGCTCGGCCTGTCGGTGCTGATGGGCCTGTGGCGCGGTTTCATCGGCGAAGTGCTCGCGTTGGCGGTGTGGGCATGCGCGTTCTGGGTCGCATGGTTGCTCGGTCCGGCCCTTGCGGAACGATTTTCCGCCAGCATATCGACGCCATCGGCGCGGGTGATCCTCGCCTATGTTCTGTGCTTCGTCGCGGTGCTGATCGCGGGTGCAATCGTCGCGTTCCTCGTACGCAAGCTGGTCGAGGGCAGCGGATTGTCCGGCAGCGACCGCCTGCTCGGCATGGTGTTCGGCCTCGCGCGTGGGCTCGCGCTGGTCGTGCTGACCGTGCTGCTGCTCGGTTTCACCCCGTTTCCTCGCGATCCGTGGTGGCATCAGTCACAATTGCTGCCTCGCTTCGAGCAGGGCGCACAATGGCTCGCGGCGCGCCTGCCGACCGAGGTCGCGCGCTACCTCGAACCGATGCAGGGCGCCTTGGCGCCGCTCGCGCCCACAGCAACGAACGGGCGGCCGCCGGCGGCTCCCGCAACCCCTTCCAGCTGAAGTATCGAATCATGTGCGGAATCATTGGCATCGTCGGAAAGTCGGAAGTCGCGTCGGCGCTCTACGACGCACTCACCGTCCTGCAGCATCGCGGCCAGGATGCCGCCGGCATTGCCACCGTCGATGGCAACCGCCTGCGCTTGCACAAGGGCGCGGGTTTGGTGCGCGACGTATTCGACGAGACGAGCATGCTCGGCCTGCGCGGCAGCGTCGGCATCGGCCACTGCCGCTATCCGACCGCCGGCTCGGAAGGTTCGGCCGAGGCGCAGCCGCTGTACGTGAATTCGCCCTACGGGATCGCGCTGGCGCACAACGGCAACCTGATCAACACCGATGCCCTGCGGCGCGATGTGTTCGAGGACGACCGCCGTCACATCAACACCGATTCCGATTCGGAGGTGCTGCTCAACGTGCTCGCGCACGAATTGCAGATCCAGGACCGGCGCGTGTTGAGCGCGGACCACATCTTCAAGGCTGTTGCCGGCACCCATGCGCGCTGCATCGGTGGTTATGCGGTGGTTTCGATACTGCTCGACTACGGCGTTCTCGCGTTCCGCGATCCGCACGGCATCCGCCCGCTCGTGCTCGGCGAGCGCGACACCGCGTCCGGCAAGGAATACGCGGTTGCGTCGGAGTCGGTCGCACTCGACATCCTCGGTTTCCGCCTGTTGCGCGACGTCGCGCCAGGCGAAGCGGTGCTGCTGACCCTCGACGGCAAGCTGCATGCGCGCCAGTGCGCCGAGCCGGCGCTGCATGCGCCGTGCATCTTCGAGTACGTCTATCTCGCGCGTCCCGATTCGATGATCGAGGACGTCTCCGTGTACAAGGCGCGCCTGCGCATGGGCGAGAAGCTCGGTGAGAAGATCCGTCGCCTGCTGCCCGATCACGACATCGATGCGGTGATCCCGATCCCGGACACCTCGCGCACCGCCGCGGGACCGCTCGCGCAGGCGCTCGGTGTGCCGGTGCGCGAGGGGTTCGTCAAGAACCGCTACATCGGCCGCACCTTCATCATGCCGGGGCAGAGCGAGCGGGTTAAATCGGTGCGCCGCAAGCTCAATCCGATCGGACTCGAGTTCCGCAACAAGAACGTACTGCTCGTGGACGACTCGATCGTGCGCGGCACGACCTCGCGGCAGATCATCCAGATGGCCCGCGAAGCGGGGGCGCGCAAGGTCTATCTCGCCTCGGCGGCGCCGCCGGTACGTTACCCGAACATCTACGGCATCGACATGCCGGTCACCGCCGAGCTGGTCGCGCATGGCCGCACGGTCGAGGAGATCGAAAAGATCCTCGGTGCCGACAAGCTGTTCTACCAGGACCTCGACGACCTGATCTGGGCGGTGCGCGACGGCAACGAGAACCTGGCCGCGTTCGACACGTCGTGCTTCTCCGGTGAATACGTCACCGGGGTCGAGCCGACCTATCTGCGCGATCTGGAATTCGCGCGCTCGGACGACGCCAAGTCGCAGCGGCGTCAGGCCAGCTGAATCATCCATTCAGGTGTGCATCATCCGGAACCGTGCGTCCGGTCCGTGCCGTCGTGCGCGTCGGTCATGGATAATGCGCGACGCGCACAGCGACGCGCGGGGCGGCCCGGACGGGTTGCCCTCGATCCGGCAAGGAGGTGCAAGGCACATGGCCAGCGGCGCGAAGATGAATGTGTTCGATGCGGCCGCGCAGTGCCTCGCGTGCACGGATGTCGCGCGCAAGATCGCGTCGACCCGCGCGACCGCGGCCGCATTCCGGTCGGGCGAGCTCCCCCTCGATGCGGTGGCCGCGCCACCGACGGCGATCGGGATTCCCGGACGCCCGCAACGACCGCAGCTCGTTTCACCGCGCAAGCTCGCGCAGCGCGGACTTGGTTCCGCGGAGGGCAGGGCAGCGCTGGTCCATGCTGTCGCGCATATCGAATTCAACGCGATCAATCTCGCCTGGGATGCGGTGTACCGTTTCCGCGGCATGCCCGACGAGTACTACCGTGACTGGGTGCAGGTCGCCGACGACGAGGCGCGCCATTACGCGATGCTGGTCGCGCGTCTGGCCGAACTCGGTCATGCCTACGGTGACTTCGACGCCCACGACGGATTGTGGGACATGGCTGTGCGCACCGCCGATTCCTGCCTTGCACGGATGGCGCTCGTGCCGCGCGTGCTCGAAGCGCGCGGCCTCGATGTCACCCCCGGGATGATCGCGCGCCTGCGCGCGGTCGGCGACAACGAAACCATGGTGATCCTCGAGACGATCCTGCGCGAGGAAGTCGCGCACGTCGCCGCCGGATCACGCTGGTTCGCCTGGTGCTGCGAACGCGAGGGCGTCGACTCCGCTACAACCTTCCATCGCCTGCTCGAACAGCACATGCGCGGCAGCTTGCGTGGGCCGTTCAACGTCGATGCGCGCCTGCGCGCCGGCTTCAGTGCCGCCGAACTGGCGCGGCTTGGCGAAATCGCCGCATGACGGCGTCGCGCTGGCGCTACGTTGCGTTCGCTGCCGCGCTCGGCACTGGGTGGCTGTTGCTGCTGTGCTGGGCCGCTGCGCTCGGTCCGCGCATGCCGCTGGCGCCGGCACACACTCACTCGCTGCCTGGCAGTCGGTATCACGCCGCCTTCGGCAGGGCGACTGCCGATGCGCAGCAGTTGCGTGTCGAGTCGGCCGACGACGACTATGCCGCGTTGCAAGTGACGTCCTTGCCGGAGTTGGATGCCGCCGACTATCCGATCCTGAGCTACGAGTTCGCGGACTTTCCGCGTACGCTCGAATTGTCCCTCGTGTTCCGTACCCGCGAAGCTCCAGAAGATGCGCAGACGATTTCGCTGCCGGTACCTTCGGGCGGTCGCATGACGTTCGATCTGTCACAGGTGGACGCTTGGCGCGGGAGGATCATCGAGCTCGGCTTCGCGCAATTCCCGGTCGCGCAGCTGGTGCCTCCGGAAGAAGGTTTCCGACCATTTGTCCTGCGCGGCGCGCGGCTCGAGTCGAACTCGTGGCGCGGGCGGATCGCGGCGGCGTGGTCGTCGTGGTTCACCCACTCGCCGTGGCAGCTCATCTCCGTCAGCGCGATTGGACCGGGCGGAACGGGCGATGCAACTCCGCATGTGCCGCGCCTGCCGCTGGTGCTTGCACTCGCACTCGGGTTGTTCGGCGCGCTCGCCCGCCTGTTGCTGCGACTGCGCGGCGCCCATCTCATGCGTTGCATGCTCGTGACGGCCGCGTTGGCGTGGATCGCGCTCGACCTCGTGTGGTTGCGCGAGCTGGACTATCGTCGCGCGGTCGACCGCGACATCTGGGGTGCGGTCCCGTATGCGCTGCGCCAGGATCATGTCGCCGAATCGAACATGGTTGCGGCTGCCTATCGCTTGCGCAACCTGCTTGCCAACGCGCCGCGGACGACGCGCGTGCTGGTCAACGCGGAGTCGCCGCACGATGTGCTGCGGCTGATCTACCTGATGGCGCCGTTGAACACGAGCGGCCTGGGTGCCTTTCTGGTGTCGTCGCCGGGTCGCGTTGCCGAGGGGACGGTGCTGGTCAACTACGGCGTGGATCGGCCGCGCCCCATCGGCGGCGTCATGCGGATCGGACCCGGGCGCGTGCGCGTGCGGGTGCTCGATCGCAACCAGGATCTGACCGTGTATCGCGTGGAAGCGGTGATCCGATGAATGTCTTGCCGGCCTTGATGATCTGGCTCGTGCCGCTGCTGTTCGGCAGCGGACTGTGGGTTGCCGTGGTCGGCTGGCCGCGGCGTGCGCATGGGCTGGCGACGATTCTTGGCGGCGGCTGGATTGTCGGCGTCCTGCTGTGCGGTCTCCTGATGCAGCACGTGGCGGCGGAGCTGTCGTCGTCCGCGCTGCGCGCCGGATCGATCGCCGGGCTGATCGGCATCGGCGGCTGGATCGTGGCGCGGCTGTGGCGGAGGGCGGGCGATGTCGCGCCACCGGTTCATCCGGTCGGCTGGAAAGGACGTGCCCTCATTGCTTTGGTGCTCGTCGTTCTCGCGTGGCGCGCATGGCTGTTCGCGACCGACATCGCGTTGCATCCGACCTTGCCTTGGGATGCATGGGCGGTCTGGCAGGCCAAGGCAAAGGCGTGGGTGCTGGCCGGCCACGCTGCGCCTTACGTTCCGTTCTCGCGCTGGCTGTCCGAGCCGCAGGCGGACTTGCGCACGGCCGCTGCCTGGAGCTACCCGGAACTGCTGTCATGGACGATGACCTGGTTCGCTGCCAACGCGGGCTGGATCGAGCCATGGATCAATCTGGCGTGGCTCGGGTTGTGGGCGGGTTTGCTGGCGGCCCACTACGGGCAGTGGCGCGCGCTCGGTGTTCGAACCGTGCACGCAGCTGCCGGCGTCTATCTGCTCGGTTCGCTGCCATTGCTCGATGCACATGTTGCGCTCGGCGGGTACGTCGATCTCTGGCTGGCGGCGCTGATGTCGCTGGCCGGCCATGCATGGTTGCGTTGGCGCGATTCGCGCGATGCCCGACAGTTGCTGATCGTCGTCGGTGTCATCGCGCTGTTGCCGATGCTCAAGCTCGAAGGCGCGGTGTGGAGCATCGTGTTCGGCGCGTCGTGCGTGTTCGGCGTACTGCCGCGGCGCATGCGCGGCCGCCGATTCCTGATCGGTGCCGGGGTGGCGATTGTCGCCATTGCGCTGTGCGTCGCCTTGCGCGTGCCGTGGGTGGAGGTGGCGCGCAACTACGCGCACGGCAGTCTCGTGTTCGACGCTGCCCAGGTGGGCAAATCGTCGCGCGCGCTGGCCAACGCGTTGTGGGGCCAATGGAACTGGAACCTGCTCTGGTTCGCGTTGCCGGTCGTGCTGGTGTGCAAGCGCGATTGGCTGCACACGGCGACTACGCGGCGCCTGCTGGCGTTGGTTGCGGTGCCGCTGCTGCTGATCGGCGGCCTGTTCGCATTCACCACGGCTGCGCGGTACGCGCAAAGCTATTCGGCGGTCAATCGGCTGTTGTTGCAGCTGACGCCGTTGCTGGTGAGTCTGCTCGTGCTGGCATTGTGGCTGCCGCGCGATGTGGCGGCGGATCAGGGCGTCGGTGCCGAGCCCGGCGACAGCAGGCCGGAGTAGATCGCGCGCGTCGCGCGCGCCGACTCCGCCAGCGTGAATCGTTCCATCCAGCGACCATGGCCGGCCGCGCCGAAACGCGCGCGCAGCGCCGGATCGCGCATGCGTTCGATCGTCGCCGCCAGGGCATCCGCGTGGCCCGGTTCGACCAGCAGGCCGGTATCGCCGTCGACGACGACTTCACCGACGCCCGAACCGCGGATCGCGCTCGCGACCACCGGCAAGCGCGCGCGCATCGCTTCCAGCAGCACGAGGCCGAACGCTTCGCCACGGTCCAGCGAAGGCAGCACGAACAGGTCGGCGCCGGCGTAGGCGCCGGCGAGCGTCGCGTCGTCGACGTCGCCGGCGAACGCGATGCGCGACTCGATGCCCTCGCTCCTCGCCAGCGCGCGCAACTCGCGCGCGCATTCGCCATCGCCGACCAGCAGCAGGCTGGCGTCGGGTACGCGGGCAAGCGCCTTCAGCAGGACGTCGAATCCCTTGTAGCGGCCGAGACGACCGACCGCGAGCAGGCGCAGCCCGGAGGCCGGCCACAGATCCGGGCGCGCCGCGCCGGCTTCGACCGCATCGATGCCCAGCGGGACGATGGCGACTTTTTCTTTCCAGCGTGCGAGCGCCTGGCTTGCGTGAAGATAGGACTGCGAGGTCGCGATGATCCAGTTCGCGCGCGCCAGCATCGCCTGCTCGAACGGACGATAGAACCGGTACGCGATCCGCAGGCGCCAGTCCGGTGCGTCCGGCGGCACATCGGCGTGCCAGTGCACGATCCATGGGAGCCGGCGCGCAGCGGGAAGCAGCAGTGCAAAGAAGATCGATGGATTGGGCAGGTGCAGATGGAGCAGGTCCGGCCGGAACTCGCGCACTGCACGCGCGAGTTCGCGCGGAAAGCCGGGACCCAGCGGCGTATACAGCGGTGCGGCGAGGCAACCGACGCGCCGGACTTCGACGCCGTTGATGGAATCGCGCGCATGCGCGCGGATGCCTGCGGGCTGGTGCACCAGCACGCAGGTTTGGTCGCCGTCGCGTACTGAAGCCTCCGCCAGCGCCTGGGTGTGGCGCTCGATTCCACCGCGCTGCGGTGCGTAGTACTTGCCGACATGCAGGATGCGCATGGACGCGCGGGCGCTCACTCGTCGTCGTCGGCAGGCTCGGTATCGGCCGAACCGCCAAGCCGCACGAGTTCCTGTTCGAGGATCGCGAGTTTCTGGGTCAGGCGGCGCAGACGCCGCTCCTGCTTCGAGCGGTCGATGTCGAGCTTGAGCAGTCGCAGCAGCACCAGCGACAGGCCGATGATGATCGGCAGCACCGGTGCGTAGAAGATTCCGGTCGCATGGCCGAGCCAGACCACCAGGCCCGGGAAAACCCCGAGCACGAAGGTCGCCGCGGCAACGCCGAACCACCAGATCGCGTACGGGCCATGCAGGTGATCGCGACGGACCAGGAACAGGATCGCGCCGGCCAACGCAACCCCGAGGATCGCCGAGGTAATCTGCCCGGTCAGCATGCCGCCGGCTCCCCACGCAATGCCTTGCGCCGACGCCGGCCCGCATCGATCTGCGCCACGCACAGCACCGTCGTATGCAGCAGATAGCGTGCGACCACCGGCCACGACGCGAATACGCGCGAATGCCCGGTACTGCGCGGCAGCATCGGCACCTCGGTCTCTTCCATCCGCATGCCGTTCTTCGCGAGCAGCATCAATACGCCGACATCCTGATAGTCGAGCAGGCTGGCCTCCGGTCCGGCGAGGACTTCGATCGCGCTGGCGTCGTAAAGGCGCAGCCCGGAGGTGAAATCGCTCAGACCAAGCCCGCTCAGCGTGCGCAGATAGTGCCAGGCGATCCGCTTGGCGCGGCTGAGTCGACCAAAGCAGGTGCCGATGACGACGTTCGCGCCCGAGCGCTGCTGCGCTTCGAACAGGGCCGGCAAGGTCATCGGCTCGTGCTGGCCGTCGGCATCCAGCGTGATCACGCTGCGATAGCCATTGCGGCGCGCGTAGCGGACGCCCGCCTGCGTCGCGCCCCAGGCGCCGAGACCGAACGTCAGGCGCAGGGTCTGTGCGCCCGCCGTGCGCGCGACGGCGGTGGTATCGTCTGAACTCGCATCGTCAACCACCAGGACGGCGCAGCCGAGTGCGCTCCGTACCCCGGCAACGACCGCGCCAACCGTGGCGGCTTCGTCGCGGGCGGGGATGACCGCCAGGCAGTCGACGGCGGCAGGCGGTAGCGGGCAGGTGTCGGGCACGTAGGCGTTTGACGGGCGGAAGGGGAGCGCGATTCTGCGCATCGAACCGGATCAGGTCAACGCGCGGGCAGGAATACCTTGCTATATAGGGGCTTGCAGGAGAAGGAGCGAGCCGCGCAGGCGCTTGGGTGGCCCGCGCGTGATCATCCCGGTCGGCTTTGTGCGCATGTCGTGTCCGGTTCTCCTTCGCTCGTGCGTCATTGAGCATCGTGGGCTGGAGGCAAACGCCGCTAGCCGGGGTCCGGGCCCCCCGTAATGGGGAGTCCGTCTCGAAACGGGAAGGTCGGCCGAGCCCACGTCCAATCCGTGTTGACATGGTGTTAAAGATTGCACTATTGTCCGCGCGGATCGGGCTTGGTTGACCAATTTAACCAATGGGGACTGGGGCAAACGCTCCGCCCGAGACACTCTGGGAGATATTCCATGAATGCAAAGATGAAGGTTCTTTCGCTCGCCCTGGTTGGCCTTTGCGGTTATGCAGGCAGCGCTCTGGCGGTTTGCCCGGCTGGCCCGGCCGTCGCCGATGGTGGCGCGTGGACGAGCAAGGCGCAGCTGAGCGGTGGTACGGTCGCGATCGCGACGCCGGGCCTCGATGGCAGCGAGTGCAAGCTCAATGCGCAGCTTGGCAACTCGTTCGCCTCGCTGGCGACCGTGCTTGACGATACGCCGGCAAACGAGCCGCGGTATCGCTTTCAGTTTCTCATCAATGCCGACGCGACCGGCACTTTCGGCCTGACCGACGCCGTCAGCGCGTTTTCGGCGAACGCCGCCGCTGCCGCGCACGGCCGCGTGCCGATCCTGCAGCTTGCGCTGGTTCCGGGTGCGGGCGGTGCGAAGCGCATCTCGTTCGTCGCCTCTTGCGCCGGCGGCGCGAGCTTCCGTTGCTCCGGCCAGACTGCTGACCTGCCGGCTGGCGTGAATCGCATCGAAGTCGATCTGACGATCGGTGCCTCGGGCACGCTCAAGTACTGGCTGAATGCTCCGGCCGGCACGACCGAGCCTGCGGCGACCGGTACGGTCGCAATCACCGGTGGCAACGCAGACTGGATCGGCGTCGACAAGGGCGTGCTGGGTCTCGGCGCACCGTCGCCGAGCTTCAAGAACACGCATAATGGTCAGCTCATCGGTTTCGACACGTTTGATTCGCGTCGTTCGACCTATATCGGCAGCTAATAATTCTGATTCACCTGATTGGAGTGACAACATGAAGAAACTCTGTCTCGGCCTGCTGATCGCGGGTGCTTTCACCTCGGGTGCCGCCATGGCGCAGACCTGCACGACCCCCGGCACTTGGACTCCCGATGCGGCGGGCACTCCCTCCGTGAGCTCGGATCTGTGCGCGGGCTCCGACTCGGTCGCGCTGTACTGCGATTTCCTCGACTCCGCGGGCAAGAACGACGCGGTGTGGCAGGTCACGTTCGCCGCCGGTTTCACGGCGACGCAGATCACCGTGACCGGTGGTGCGGCTGGCTTCAACCCGGTCATCTACATGTACACCGCGGCCTGCGCAACGGGCAGCGGCTGCGTGCAGTCGGGTGACTCGGGCAATCCGATTCCGCTGGCCGGCACCGCCGCGGGCTCGTACTTCCTTGCCGCTTCCGCTGCGTCGTCCGACGCGTCGGGCGCATGCGGTTCGGTGACCTTGGGCACCAACGGCACGTTCCCGGTTTCCCTGCAGAGCTTCACGGTCGGGTAATCCGGCTTCTTGATCGACCCGAAGACCCACCCGGCGACGGGTGGGTCTTTTTTTGCCTGCGCATCACCAAACCGCGCACGCGAGCCTGGCGTGCAGCAGCCTGCCGCAAGCGCCCGGAGTGGAACCTTCGCGCGGGAGCGCGGTCTGTTCCGGTCTGCAACGTCTGGGAATTTCAGCATGGCCCTCCAGTTCCTACCCTTGCTCGCCTCGGCGGCAATTTCCGCATCTTCGCCTTCGCCGTCGCATCTTCAGATCAAGCGATGCGAATTCGACGAGGCCTACCAGTTCGGCGCGACAAGCTGCTCGCTGCAGCTGAGCAATTCCGGCGACAAGCCCATCACGATCCAGAGCGCCATTGCAGCGGTACCGGGCGACAGCGTGGCCGGCATCCCGTTGGTGGTGCCGCCGCACGCCACGGTATACGCGCAGGCGCGCGTGAACTGGAACAACGAGCTCGGTCACGCGATCCGGTTGTTCCGCCTCGTCACCGACGAAGCAGGTCAGGAAAAACGCAACGCGGAAATCACCGGTTTCGTCGGCAGTGCGTTGGAAGACGGCAAGCCGAAACTCGATTTCGGCGTCGTCAACGTGCCCGGCGAGCCGGTCGAAAAGACCGTTGCCCTGTCCAGCCGAGAGGTCAGCGACTTCCGCATCGTGAAGATTCTCGCGGCACCTGCGTACATCGACGCACGCATAGGCGCCGACGGCAAGACGGTGGTCGCGCGAACGCGCTCCGAGCTGCCGTGGGGACTGCAAGAAGACGGCAAAATTCGCGTGGAGATCAACACACCGAACCAGCGCGAAGCCTGGGTGGCGGTGCGCATCGACGTCCACGGCGAGGTGGTTCCGGACGCGAATCCACTTTCCCTCGGCCTGATGCGCAAAGGCAACAAGAACGAATTCCTCGTGCGCCTGACCAGTCGCGACGGAAAGGATTTCGAAGTCGGCAAGGTGCATGCGGAACGCCTGCGTGGAAACGCAAGCGTCGAATCCTGCGTTCCCGCCCAGGCCGGTTGCCGACTCGTGCGCTTTCACGTCGCCGAAGACCAGCCGACCGGCGCGATCGGTGACAGCATTCGGATCGAACTGCCCGGTCTGCAGCGTGAGCTGCCGGTCGTCGTGTGGGGAATGCTGGTCGGGCCTCATACCCAGGTGCGCGACCTCGGCGAGGAAATGCAGAAGGCGGCCGAAGCACAGGCCAAGCGCGGTGTCGCGCTCGATTCTCCGGCGGCCCCGCGCAAGGGCGTCGACCTGAAGGAAGCACTGAGGGCCAATGTGGAAAAGGAAACCCCGGTGCCGCCGCCGGCAGGAAACGGCCCGCTGCTGAAATGGTCGGTGCTGCATGAATCGGCGATCCACGGCTACGCGATCTATCGAGCGGACTCGGAATCCGGGCCCTTCGTCCGCATCAACAAGGACACGATAGCAACCACCGCCGTTGGCGAAGGCGGCGCGAGCTACCAATGGCGCGACAACACCGCGACCAGCGGCAAGACCTACTGGTACTATGTGGGCCTGCTGAACAAGGATGGCAGCAAGGGCAACCTCACGCCGCCGCAGAAGGCGGTCGCCAAATAGGGTATGCACAAATGAAACATGCAGCATTCGCAGTCATTGTGTTTGCGGGTTTCCTGGGCGCCGGCTCGGTAAATGCGCAAACGTGCGCGGCGCCGGGCGTGTGGACGCCGTCGCCAAGCGGGGCCCCCGCGCTGGTGATGGATCTTTGCAGCGGGTCGGAATCGGTCGCGCTGTACTGCGATTTCCTCGATTCCGCGGGCAAGAATGATGCGGTATGGCAGCTGAGCTTTGCCGCCGGTTTTACGGCCTCGCAGATCGCCGTGTCGGGTGGCGCTGCCGGATTCAATCCGGTCATCTATCTGTATTCGTCCACCTGTGCCAGCGGCAGTGGCTGCGTGGCGTCCGGGGATACGGCCAATCCGCTCCCCTTGGCCGGTGTATCACCCGGGTCCTATTTCCTCGCCGTGACGGCCGCGTCTGCCGATGCCTCCGGCGCATGTGGTGCTGTCATTCTGTCCACGAACGGCTATGTGCCGGTAAGCCTGCAGGCCTTTTCGATCGACTGATTCGATCTTGCATCGCTGCTTGCTTCGCCAATCGCCAGGTACGGAGGTTTCGCTGCCGGAAACGGCGTCGGAGCTCCGAACAGGCGGCGGGCCCTAACGTACGGCATCCAGTGCCGTGAGACCGCCTGAGCAGCGAAGCACGCTTCCTTGTTCGTACCAGTCGCCGAGGACCACGCGCTCGGCGTCGTCGCCGCCGAGGTCGATGGCATGGATCGCGGGTCGGTGGGTGTGTCCGTGGATCATCCTCCGCACGCCGTGCTGGCGAAGCTCCGACAGCACTTCTGCTGCGTTCACGTCGGTGATCGCGTCGCCGATCGAGCGCGTGTAGCGCTGGCTCTCCGCGCGCGCTTGCGCCGCAAATGCCTGGCGCTCGACCACTGGTCGCGCGAGGAACGCGCGCTGCCACGCCGGGTTGCGTGACTGCGCGCGGAATGCCTGATACGGCGCATCGTCCGTGCACAGCGTATCGCCGTGCATGAGCAGGATGCGTTCGCCTTCGATCTCGACGATGCTCGGATCCGGCAGCAGGGTCATGCGAGCGCGGCGTGCATAGGCGTCGCCGAGAAGGAAGTCGCGGTTGCCGTGGATGAAGAAGCAGGGCACGTTGCGCGCATGCAGCGACGCGAGTGCGGCTGCCACCTGGTCAGCGGTCGCATCCGCCGCGTCGTCGCCGATCCACGCCTCGAACAGGTCGCCGATGATGTAGAGCGCGTTCGCCCGGGTCGCTTCCGAGTGCACGAAGTCGACGAACAGCTGGCTGATGTGCGGCCGCGATGCGTCGAGATGCAGATCGGAAATGAACAGTGTGGTCATCAGGCAGCCGAGGTGACGGGGTCGGGATCGGGCCGGCGCGGCTTTCCGTATCCGGCCCTCTCCCGTAGGAAGAGGGCCGGCGTCAACGATGACTCAGGGCAGGATGCTCGCCTTTTCGATCAGAACCGCGGTGGTCGGCACGTCGCTCGGGAACGGGCCCTGCGCGCCGGTCTGCACCGCGCGGATCTTGTCGACGACGTCGAGGCCGCTGACGACCTTGCCGAACACGCAGTATCCGGGGTTCGCGTCGCCCGCGTAGTCGAGGCGCGGATTGTCGACGGTGTTGATGAAGAACTGCGCGGTCGCGGAATTCGGGTCGGCAGTGCGCGCCATTGCGAGCGTGCCACGCAGGTTGCTGAGGCCGTTCTTCGATTCATTGACGACTGGTGCGCGCGTCTTCTTCTGGCGCAGGTCGGGCGTGAAGCCGCCGCCCTGGATCATGAAGTTGGCGATCACGCGATGGAACACGGTGCCGTCATAGAAGCCGAGCTTGACGTAGGTGAGGAAGTTGTCGACCGACTTCGGCGCCTTGTCCGGGTACAGCTCGAGCGTGATGTCGCCGAGGCTGGTCTTGAGCAGCACTTTCGACGGTGCCGGTGCCTCGGTCGAAGTCGCTGCCTCGGCTTTCGCCTCGGCCTTGACGGGCGCTTTCGCGGCGGATTTTGCGGCGACAGCCTTGGTGGCGGCTTTCGCCGCCGGCTTGGCCGCCGGCGCAGCCGGCGCCTGGGCGAGCGCGAGCGCGGGCAGCATCAGGGCGAATGCGAGCAACAGGCGTCGGATCATCGGTAAATCTCCACAGGGGGTCGGGAAGGCGAATGATAGGCGCTGCAATCCGGCGAGTCATTCGATGTGGGGAATGAGAGCCGAGGGAGATGGGTCGGGCCGAGTTCCCTGTGGAGCGATGTCCGCCGTCCGCGAACGCCCTTCTCGCAGCAGCGCACCCTGCGCGCGACCGCCACACCGAATCGCATCCCCATGCGTCGCCAGGTTCTGCCGGCCTCAGGCGGCGGCCTTCTCCAGCGGCCGGACCTGCAATTTGAGGTCGAGCTGCTTGATCTGGTCGCGTTCCTGTTCGAGGTCGGCACGAGTCAGTGGGTGCTGCTCGAGCCAGCGACTGGGAAGCTCGAGGCGCAGGGCGCGATCTTCGGCATCGAGGCGCAGCGGAGGCAGTGGTTCGGTCGTGCGGGCGCGTTCGAGCAGGGCCGCCAGGCGCAGCAATGCGGTCACGCGGCGCACCGGCTGGCGCAGCCGTTCGGGCAGTGCGTCGATCGTTTCGCGGTCGGGCTTGCGCCGGTGCGAGCGGATGATCGCCGCGAGCGCCTGCTGACCCTGGCGGCTGAAGCCGGCGAGGTCGGAATTCGCGACGATGTAGGCGCCGTGGATGTGATGCAGGCTGTGTGCGATCGCCAGGCCGATCTCGTGGATGTCGGCGGCCCAGCCGAGCAGGTCGCGCTCGAGGCTGCCAAGCTGCCAGGCGTCGGCGACCTGCTCGAACAGTTCCAGCGCGGCGTGGTGCACGCGCGCGGCCTGGCCTCGGTCGACCGCGTATCGCGACGCGAGTGCCGTGATGCTGGCGGCGCGTGGATCGCCGTGCATCGCGCGGCCGACCATGTCGTACAGCAATCCCTCGCGCATCGCGGTTTCGCACACGCCCATGTGCTCGAGACGGAACATCGCGAACACCGTTTCGAGGATCGCGACGCCAGCGGCGATGATCGGCGTGCGATCTTCGGCGAGACCCGCCAGCCGCAGGTTTTCGACACTGCCGGCTTCGAGGATCGCGTCGCGCAAGCGCAGCAGCGACGAGGCGCTGATGCCTTGCTCGCTCCAGCCGTTCGCCTGTACCACGCTGCCGATCGCCTTGGCGGTGCCGGACGAGCCGATCGCCTCGCCCCAGCCGCGCGCGCGATAGTCCTCGGCAAACTGTTGCAGCTCCACAGCAATCTCGGTCTGCGCCTGCTTCCAGCGCTTGGGCGTGAATTTGCCGTCGCCGAAGAAGCGCAGGGTGCTGGCGACGCAGCCAACCTGGATGCTTTCGGTTTCGAGCGCGTCGAAGCCCTGGCCGATGATGAACTCGGTGCTGCCGCCGCCGATGTCGACGACCAGGCGACGCTGGGTCGACTCGGCGAGGTCGTGCGACACGCCGAGGTAGATCAGGCGTGCTTCCTCGCGGCCACTCACGATTTCGATCGGATGGCCGAGCGCGGTTTCGGCCGGCAGCAGGAACGCCTGCGGATTGGCGAGGCGGCGCACGGTATTGGTGGCGACCGCGCGCACCCGCTCGTGCGGCAGCGCGCGCAGGCGCTGACCGAAGCGCGCGAGGCAGGTGAGGGCACGCTCGCGGTGCGCCGCGTCGAGACTGCCGTTCGCACCCAGTCCCATCGCCATGCGCACGCTGTCGCGCAGTCGGTCGATCAGGCGCAGTCCACCGTGCTCGTAGCGCGCGACGACGAGGTGGAAGCTGTTGGAGCCGAGATCGACTGCCGCTAGCAGCTCGCCATCACGCAGTTGGGCAGGCGCGTCCTTCACGTCGTCGGCTCGCTCGCTGGGTTCGTCGATTGTCGCACATTGCAGATCGGCTTCAGCGGGCAACCGGGCGCGCCGCGTTCGAATCCCTGGGGCCCCCGTTCGCCCTCAACGCAGGCCGGTGGCACGAACGGATGTCGGCATTACGAAGCGAACTTCGCGAGCAGTGAAGCCTGTGCCGAATGCGGCGGGTCGGAACCCGGCAGAAGTCGCTGGTAGGTGCCGTCCGGCTGCAACTGCCAGGCCTGCGTGTTGTCGGCGAGGTAGGTCGTGAGGGATTCGTCGCAAACGCGCTGGGCCAGCTGGGGGTCGCGGATCGGGAAGCAGGTCTCGATCCGTCGCAGCAGGTTGCGTTCCATCCAGTCCGCACTCGAGCAATACACTTCCGGGGTTGCGTCGTTCTGGAACCAGTACACGCGGCTGTGTTCGAGGAAACGCCCGACGATCGAGCGAACGCGGATGTTGTCGGACACGCCCGGAATGCCCGGACGCAACGCGCACGCGCCGCGCACGATCAAGTCGATCTGCACGCCGGCCTGCGATGCGCGATACAGCACCTCGACGACCTGTTCCTCGTTCAACGCGTTCATCTTCGCGATGATGCGCGCGGGCTTGCCGGCTTGCGCATGCACGATCTCGCGCTCGATCTTTTCCTTCAGTCCCTTGTGCAGGGTGAACGGCGAATGCAGCAGGCATTTCAGCTTGATGATGGGGCCGAGGCCGGACAGCTGCAGGAACAGCAGGTGGGCGTCCTCGCCGATGTCCGGGTTCGCGGTCATCAGGCCGAAGTCGGTGTAGATGCGCGAGGTGATCTGGTGATAGTTGCCCGTCGACAGGTGCGCGTAGCGGCGCAGCGCGCCCTGTTCGCGGCGCACGATCAACAGCATCTTCGCGTGGGTCTTGTAGCCGACCACGCCGTACACGACCTGCACGCCGGCTTCCTGCAGGCGATTGGCGAGGCGCAGATTCGCCTCCTCGTCGAAGCGCGCGCGCAGTTCGACCACCACCGTAACGTCCTTGCCCTGGCGCGCCGCCTCGATCAGGTGATCGACCAGCGGCGAATCGTTGCCGACGCGATAGAGGGTCTGCTTGATCGCCAGCACGTCCGGATCGACGCTCGCCTGGCGCACCAGTTCGATCACCGCGCCGAACGATTCGAACGGATGATGCAGCAGGATGTCGCGTTCGCGGATCGCGTCGAACAGGCTGCCTTCGTCGATGACGACCGGCAGCAGGCGCGGCGTGAAGGCGGGGAACTTCAGGTCGGGCCGATCGATCTGGTCGTACACCACATTCGCGCGGCTCACGTTGACCGGGCCTTCGCAGCGGTATACCTCCGAGTCGGTCAACTCGAAGTTCTGCACGAGCATTCCGGCGATCGCCTTCGGACAGTTGTCGGCGACCTCCAGGCGCACCGGCCGCGCGAAGCCGCGACCCTTGAGTTCGTCGCGCAGCGCGAGCGCGATGTTCTGCACGTCGTCCTCGTCGACCACGAGTTCGCTGTTGCGGGTGACGCGGAACTGGTACGAGCCCTTGACCTGCATGCCCGGGAACAGTTCGTCCATGAACTCGTGCAGGATGCTGGACAGGAACACGAAGTCGTACGGCGATTCCGACACCTCGGCCGGCAGGCGGATCAGGCGTGGCAGGGAACGCGGCGCGCGCACCAGCGCCATGTGGCCTTCGCGACCGAACGCGTCGCGTCCCTTCAGTACGACTGCAAGGTTCAGGCTCTTGTTGAGGATGCGCGGGAACGGATGCGCCGGATCGAGTCCGAGCGGCGACAGCACCGGCAGGATCTCGTTGCGGAAGTAGCCCTGCAGCCAGCGGCGCTGCTTGACGGTCCAGCTGTCGCGTTTGGAGAAGCGGATGCCTTCCGCGTCGAGCGCGGGCAGCAGAACCGCGTTCCAGAAGTCGTACTGCGCCTTGACCAGCACCAGCGCGCGTTCGCGGATCAGGCCGAGCACTTCGCCCGGCGGCATCGCATCCGGTCCTGCGCGCAATTCGCTGAGGTTGACCTGCTCGCGCAGCACGGCGACGCGCACTTCGAAGAATTCGTCGAGATTGGTGCACGAGATGCACAGGTAGCGCATGCGTTCGAGCAGCGGCACGCGCGGGTCCTGTGCCTGCGCGAGTACGCGGAAATTGAATTCGAGCTGGGCCAGCTCGCGATTCAGGTAGAGACTCGGGTCGCGCAGGTCCTGCGGTACTTCACGGTTCATGGCGGCAAGTCCATCCGGTGACGCTCACGGCAGCGAGGCGCGTTGTTCGCGCACTTCGTCCGCTTCCAGGGGTAAGAAACCTTCGTGACGCAAAAGCTGCTGCCCCTCGTCCGACAGGATGTAGGCAATGAACGCGCGTGGCAATGGCGCGAGCGGTTGTTGCGGGCGCTGGTTGACGTAGACATGGATCGCGCGCGCGAGCGGATAGCGTCCCGAGGCGACGGTTTGTGCATCCGGCGTAGTGGCGGCATCCGCTGCGTCGCGCGCGACCGCCAGTGTCTTGACCAGGCCATTGACGTAGCCGAGGCCGGCGTAGCCGATCGCCTCGGGATTGCGCGCGACGGTCGCTACGACGGCACCGTTGCCAGGCCATGCGATGACCTCGGCGCGGTAGCGGCCGCCGCAGAGTGCGGTCTCGCGGAAGAGTTCATGCGTGCCGGAACCGCTGTCGCGACCGGTCGCGAGTATCGGCGACTGCAATGCCGGCGCGCGGATCGAAGCATCGAGTTCGCCCCAGCGATGGATCGGTCGTACGCCACCGCAGCTGCGCGTCGACGAATAGATCGCATCGATCTCGGCCAGGGTGATGCGCGCGCGCGGATTGTCCGGATGCACGAACACCGCGATCGCGTCATGCGCGACCACGAAACCGGTTGGCTCGTAGCCGAAGCGTTCGCGAAAGGCGGCTTGCTCGCTCGCATTCATCGGTCGACTCATGGGGCCGAGATCGGCGGCGCCTTCGATCAGCGCGATCGGCGCACTCGCCGAACCACTGCCCTGCACCTGGATGCGCGCTGCGGGATGGCTTGCCTGGAACCCGGCTGCCCAATGCGTCATCAGCGCGCTCGCCGTGTCGGAGCCGACACTGGTGAGCGTGCCGCCGATGGAGTCGACGGCGCTTGCCGCGTTTGTCGTCAGCGCAAGCGCAAGGCACAACGCATGCATCGCGATGCTCATGGCGCTTCCGCGAGCGCGAGTGGTTCAAGCAGGCGCTCGGCGCCGAACACGCAGGCGAAGGTGCTGCCGACGCCGGGTTCACTTCGGATTTCCAGACGCGCCTGGTGCAGTTGCAGGACGTGCTTGACGATCGAGAGACCGAGCCCGGTACCGCCGCTCTCGCGCGAGCGGCTGGTCGAGACGCGGTAGAAGCGCTCGGTCAGGCGCGGCAGATGCTGCGCCGGAATGCCCTGGCCGGTATCGCTGACGGAGAGGCGTGCGCCGACGCCGTCACTCTCCCAGCGCACCGTGATGCGCCCGCCCGCCGGCGTGTAGCGCACCGCGTTGCTGACCAGGTTCGAGAACGCGCTATGCAGTTCCTTCGACGATCCGAGCAGGTCATGGCGGTCGTCGATCCCGGTTGTCACTTCATGCGCGCCCTGGCTCAAGGCCGCGGCTTCGCGGCGCAAGGCTTCGAGCAGCGGGCGCATGCTGATTCGTTCCTGCGGCAGGTCGCTGCGCGCTTCCAGCCGCGAGAGCGTCAGCAGGTCCTCGACGATCTGTGTCATGCGTCGCGATTGATTGCGCAGCTCATGCAGGATCGGCTCGTATTCCGGCACCTGTTCCGGTTCGATCATGTCGAGGTAGCCGTGCACGACGGTCAGCGGCGTGCGCAGTTCATGCGAGACGTTCGCGACGAAATCCCGCCGCACTTGCTCCAGCCGCATCAGCTGGCTGACGTCGCGCGCCACCAGCAGCGCGCGATCGTCGGTGTAGCGGATCAGGCGGAGGCTGAGGCGCAAGTCCTCGCTGACTGGCGAAGG
This sequence comes from Dokdonella sp., assembly GCF_044227025.1. Lineage (GTDB taxonomy): Bacteria > Pseudomonadota > Gammaproteobacteria > Xanthomonadales > Rhodanobacteraceae > Dokdonella_A. The sequence goes on from NZ_JBGAFX010000003.1 coordinate 278,885, forward strand.
CAGGTCGACCAGCGGCTCGTCGCCCTCACGCAGCAGCCATTCGCCGAAGCGTGGCGAGCGCACCAGATTCGGCAGGTGCGCGCCAAGGTCCTGCGGATACTTGAGGCCGAGCAGTTGGACGGTCGCGGCATTGAACCACTGGATGCGCTGTTCGCGGTCGAGCGCGACGACTGCATCGGGGAGTGCCGCGGCGGCGTCGCGAAACGAACGCAACAGGCGCAGCATGCGTCGCTTGTCGCCGACTGCGGCGATCTGGCGCTTGCGCGTCGTGTTCTGCACTTCGTCCCAGATGCCGCTGCCGTCGGCGGGCGGGATCTGTCGCCGGCTGGCGAGCAGGCGCGAATAGCGCGCCAGCCGCCACGCGCCATGCGCGAGTGTGGCAAGCAGGGCGGCGAGCAGGCACGCGAACAGTGCGTGGGTCAGCATGCCGACGGCCATCGCGAGCAGCAGCAGCACCGCGAGGCGCCAGCCGCTCGAACGCCAGGCGCGGCCTAGGCGGTGTGGCACGAGGGCATGGCCGGGTTGCGCATCGGAGCCGGGTTAGATGCTGGTCGAGAAACGATAGCCGGCACCACGCACGGTCTGCACGAGATCATCCTTGGCGAACGGTTCGAGGGTCTTGCGCAGGCGCCTGATATGCACGTCGACGGTGCGCTCTTCGACGTAGACGCCGCCGCCCCAGACATGATCGAGCAACTGGCTGCGCGTGTAGACGCGCTCGGCATGGGTCATGAAGAAATGCAGCAGGCGGTATTCGGTCGGTCCGATATGCACCGGCTGGTCCCCGCAGAATACGCGGTGTGCTGCGCTGTCTATGCGCAGGCCGCCGAGCTCGACCACGCCTTCGGCGTCCTCGCCATGGGTGCGACGCATGACCGCGCGGATGCGCGCAAGCAGTTCGCGTGTCGAGAACGGTTTGACCACGTAGTCGTCGACGCCGGCATCCAGGCCGCCGACGCGGTCGGTTTCCTCGCCGCGCGCGGTCAGCATGATGATCGGCACTTCGCGCGTGAGTTCGTCCTTGCGCAGGCGTCGCGCGAGGTCGATGCCGCTCATGCCGGGCAGCATCCAGTCGAGCAGGATGAGGTCGGGCACGCGCTCGCCGATCGCGCTCTGCGCCGCGCGTGCGTCTGGGGCGTGCATCGCTTCCATGCCGGCCTTGCGCAGGGCGAAGGCGACCATGTCGCGGATCGCGGTTTCGTCTTCTACGATCAGAATGTGCTTTTGCATGGGGCATCCGCGCAGCGCGGTCGGGCGCGCTTCATGACGTCATCATTGCAACCGGTCATTGTTACGTGGCGATGACATGGGCGGTGAGCACTCGGCACGGCGGCAGGTGGTCGGCGTGCCTCGACCTCGTCTCGCTGCTGCCACAGTCCATGAAATGCATGGTACATCAAAGAGATGCCCGCATCCTCGTGCCGCCGACGGTGTCCCGCGCGGCGCCAGCGTAATTGTGACAATTCAGCGCGCCGTGCAGCAGGACAAGCTGAGCGAACCCGGCTCTCCGGGCGAGGAACGCTTGCGCAGCGCGAGTACCGCCGGGGTGAGCGAAGTGATGCGCGAGTCGATGCGACTGCGCTGGTAGTAGCTCAGGTTCGGCTGCTTGGCCAGCGCCTTGAGCTGGTTCAGTGCATCCTCGGCGTGTCCGGTGAGCCAGGCCGCTTCGGCGTACGCTTCCGCCGCGCGCACCTTGTCGCCGGCGAGTTCGTTCGCACGCGCGAAAGTTCGTTGCAGTTCGGGGTCGTCCGCATGCCGCTGGACCAGGGTGCGCAGCAAGTCGACGGCGCTGCGGGCGCTGGTTGCGTCCGCGCGGGCGATCAACGCGTCGCTGTAGTTGAGCGCGACTGCTCGATTGCCGGGGAATTCGGTCGCAAGTCGGGCGTAGGATGCAAGCGCCTCGGCCTTGCTGCCGGCTTGTTCCTGCGCATGCGCAAGCGCGAGTCGCAGCACCAACGAAGCGGGTTCGCGTGCCACCAGCCTTCCGAGTTCGGCCACCGCGGCCGCCGCGTCGCGCGTGTTCACCAGCGCAAGGGCGTAGCCGTAGCGGTTTGCGACCGTATCGAACGCAGGGTCGTCGCGCAGGTTGTCGGCATAGTAGGCGCGGATTGTCGTTTGCGACTTCGCGATCAGTACGCGGGTACGCTCGCGCATCAGTTCGAAATAGCCTTGCGCCGGTTTGCCGCGTGGTGCGCAGGTGGCGATGGTGACTTGTGGCAGTGCATTGCCGTGGCCGACCGGGTCGACGTGCAGCGTCGTCGCATTGCTCGCCGCGGCGGCGGCCGCTGCGTCCGGCGTGGAGGTTTCCCCGGATGCGCCGCGCCGCGCCGGCAGGCTGAGGTCGAGCGGTCCGTGGCCGATGCGTTCGTCGCTGCGCAGCGGTGTCGGCGTCGGGCAGCCGAGTTGCTCCGCGCGGGCTTTCGCATCGGCGATGCGCTTGGTATCGAGCGGGTGGTCGAGCAGGAATTCCGGGATGTCGACCCCGTTGACGCGCATGACCTTCTGCAGCGCCTGGAAAGCGCCGGCCATCGCGAGTGGATCGAAGCCGGCGCGCGCTAGAGTCTGGATGCCGACGCGGTCTGCTTCGGCTTCGTCGCCACGCGTGAAATTGATCTGGCGCTGCTGGATCAGCGAGGTGCCGGTCATCATCGCGGCGGCCGCGGTGTCGTCATTGCGATGCGCGCTGGCGAGGATCACCCCGAGCATGCCGAGCATGATCGGGATCGACATCTTCTTCTGGTCCTCGAACGCCCGCAGGATGTGCTGCTGTTCGACATGCGAGATCTCGTGGGCGAGCACCCCTGCGAGCTCATCCTCGGTCTGCATCGCGGTGATCAGGCCGGCGTTTGCCGCGACGAAACCGCCAGGGGCGGCAAACGCGTTGATCTGCTCGTCGCGGACGATGAAAAAGTAGAACCCTGAATCGGGATGGTCGCTGCTCGCGACCAGCCGAAAGCCGAGCGCGTTGATGTAGTCGCTGAGCAGCGGATCGTCCACGACGAGCTCGTAGGCGCGCATCTCCTGCAGCATGCCGGCGCCATATTCCCGTAGCTCCTGCGGAGTGGCGAGGCTGGCGGCGGAACTGCCGATGTCGGGCAGTCGGACGTCCGGATCGCGCGCAGCAGCCAGCACGCTGACGCAGGCGATGGTGAGGGCGCTGGCGAGGCGGGAGAAACGCATGGCAAACGGTACCGCGCGATGACCTGACTTCGACCACAGTAGCGCGCGCATGTTCCCGTCGCCAGCACCGGACCCGCGACGGCCAAGGAATGGCTCAGCAGGGATTCATTCCATGGCGGTCCTGCGGCCCATCTTGGGCCCATCTTGCAACGCGCAGCGGTCCGCCCCAATCTTGCGCGGTGTCGTCCAGCCGGGTTGCCCGATGAACCGCGTCGAGATCTACACCACCGCGATCTGTCCGTATTGCGTGTCGGCCAAGCAATTCCTGAAGCAGAAGGGTCTCGCGTTCGAGGAGGTGCGCGTGGACATCGATCCGGCGCGTCGCGAGGAGATGCTGGCGCGCAGCGCCGGACGTCGCACGGTGCCGCAGATTTTCGTGAATGGCGCGCATGTCGGGGGGTTCGACGATCTCGTCGGCGCAGAACGTTCCGGACGTCTGCGCGAATTGATGGAGGCCCAGGCATGAGCGAGCCCACCCGGGACGACCGCGTGCGCGACTTCAGCGCGTTCCGCCAGCGCATGAACGAGCGCATCCTCGGCCAGGACAATCAGGTGGTCCGGCGCTTCTTCGCGCTCGACACGCAGACCTACAAGGCCGGCGCGCTCGACGTGAAGACGAAGGAGATGCTCGGCCTGGTCGCTTCGCTGGTGCTGCGTTGCGATGACTGCATCAGCTATCACATCGCGCAGTGTTTCGATGCGGGCGTCAGCGAAGAGGAGTTCTTCGAGGTGTTCAGCGTCGGGCTGGTGGTCGGTGGATCGATCGTCATACCGCATCTGCGCCGAGGTGTGGATTTCCTCGACCACATGAGTGGTGCAGCCAAGCCGGACGCGCCGTAGCCCGTTACGGCGATACGCGGATCAGTCGGACCGCGGCGCCGTTGGCCTGGCGACCGACGAGGCGGTCGAGGCCGACTCGATCGAAATCGGCGAGCACGTCCGCGCCGTCCGACAGCGTGCACAGGTCGGGCAGGGTGCTAGCGCTGTTGCTGCGACAGTCGAGGCTTGCGTTGGCGCTGCCGTCGACGAGGTGGAACGCATCCGCGTCCTGGCGTGCGGCCGTCGAGAATTCGAACTGGCGCGGGGCGGTCTCGTCATCGGCGACGAGCACCCAGCGGCCGTTCCAGCTGGCGCTGGTTTCACTGGGCGAGAAGCGCATGCGCGACAGCGAGAGCATTCTCACCTCCGTGCCGACGCCGTCCTGTTGCCGCACCAGCCATGCGCGCGCGCGGGTCGGTGCAAGGAATTCGATTTCCAGGCGAGGGCCGGACTGTGCGGTCGGCGGGCTGCCGGTCGGCGAAAACAGTGGATCGCCGTTGGCGAGTTCGACCAAGGGGACGACCGCGGTGCGCCCGCGCACATGGGCGCTGCCGAAGTACCAGGTGGCGCTGCCCGACTCGGCGAATCCATACAGGCTGATCGCGATCTGGTCTCCCTGCGATTCGAGGCTGATCCCGGTGCTGCTCGATGCGGGTCCGGTTTCCGCACTGGCCTGCGACCACCAGAAGCCGCTCTCCGGTTCGATGCTCGCGGACAAGTCGGTATCGACGAGTTGGAACGCCGCCAGCGAACGGGTTCCGTCCGCATCGGAATAGACCCGCAGCCGATACACCTGTCCGCGCAGCAACGGCGTTCCGGCCATGTTCGTGGTATCGACGCGCAGCGCGAACGGACTCGGGTGTGCTTTGTCGCAACCGCTGCGCGAGGCGTGCAGTTCGACCGACAGGTCGACACCCTCCGCATCGACGCGTTCGATCTTCGGCGTGCAATTCGCCGGTGCCCGCCCGTAGATGGCGATGCTCGACGACGGTTGGCGCGAAGACAGGCCCGCGGTTTCGAAGCGCACGCGCAGGCTTGCATCGGCGGCTGCCGCGATGGAGGGAGCGGAGGCGACGAAAGCAGAGCCCGCGGCAACCAACGCGGCGAGTTTTCTTGTGTGGTTCAGGGGCATTAACGGATAATGCGCGCCGACGTCGGCCCGGAGCAAGCCCGGGTCGCGGACATCCCTGTCGCGTAACGGTTTTTCTCGCCGGTGCATGCCACTGACGCCGTGACCTTCCCGAGGTCGCCGGAGCCGCGCGACTGCTCGCCACCCGCGTGTCCAGGCACGCTGCACGGAGTGTTTCGATGAACAAGACCATCGCGGTGATCCGCGGCGACGGGATCGGCCCGGAAATCATGGATGCGACCCTTCGCGTGATCGAATCGCTCGCGCTCGGCCTGCAGTACGAATTCGTCGAAGCGGGTCTCGCCGCCTACGAGAAGAGCGGTGAACTGTTGCCGCAGGTCACGCTCGACGCGATCGCGCGCCATCGGGTTGCGTTGAAGAGCCCGCTGACCACGCCGGTCGGCGAGGGCTTCAGCTCCATCAATGTCGAATTGCGCCGTCGCTTCGACTTGTACGCGAACGTGCGCCCGGCAATTTCGTTCCCGAACACGCGCTCGCGTTTCGCCGAGAACGTGGACCTGATCACGGTGCGCGAGAACACCGAAGGCGCCTATGCCGGCGAAGGCCAGCAGGTCTCCGAGGACGGTGCGACCGCGACACTGGTGCAGAAGATTACGCGCAAGGGTTCAGAGCGCATCGTGCGCTACGCATTCGACCTCGCGCGACGCGTCGGCCGCAAGAAGGTCACGATCGTGCACAAGGCGAACATCCTGAAATCCACCTCGGGCTTGTTCCTCAAGGTCGCGCGCGAGGTCGCCGCGCAGTACCCGGAGATAACCTGCAACGAGATGATCGTCGACAACTGCTGCATGCAGCTGGTGATGAAGCCGGAGCAGTTCGATGTGATATGCACCACCAACCTGTTCGGCGACATCATTTCCGACCTGTGTGCCGGTCTCGTGGGCGGCCTCGGTCTGGCGCCGGGTGCCAACATCGGCGCCGATGCCGCGATCTTCGAGGCCGTGCACGGTTCCGCGCCGGATATCGCCGGCAAGGGTATCGCCAATCCCTGCGCGCTCCTGCTCGGTGCCGCTCAGATGCTCGACCACCTCGACCATCCGACCGAGGCGGCGCGCCTGCGCGCGGCGATCCGCGCGACGCTTGAAGCGCGCGATCGCACTACCCCGGATCTCGGCGGCAGCGGCACGACGCAGACATTCGCCGACGCAATCATTTCGCGCCTGTAAAAGGAGCGATCGCAGGGCTTGTGGTAGGGCGGGTCGAGCGTGCAAGCGCGAGTCCCGCCGCATTTCCGCCCTGCGTCAATCGACGCGCGCACGCCCCGTGCCGAGCACGCGCAGCCGGCTCTTGCCGGGCCGATAGCCAGCGCGCAAGGCGTCCTGCACGAACCCGATCGCGGTTTCGACCGCCGCTTCGAGTGTCATGCCGCGGCTGATGCACGCCGCGATGGCAGCGGACAGCGTGCAGCCGGTGCCGTGATGTTCACCGGCGAGCCGGCGCTGGCGGAACCAGTGTCTGGCCTGCCGCGTCAGCAGCAGATCGACCACCTCGTCACCCGCGAGATGGCCGCCCTTGAGCAGCACCGCGCGTGCGCCGAGATCGAGCAGCCCGGTCGCCGCCGCCTGCATGTCGCGCTGCCGGATGCGGCGGCCGAGCAGGGCCTCTGCTTCCGGAATGTTCGGTGTCACCAAGTCGACGCGCGGCAGCAAGTCACGGCGCAGCGTCGTCGCCAGCGCCTGCGTGCCGAGTCGTGCGCCGGTGGTCGCTACCAGCACCGGGTCGAGAATGAGCGGAATCCTGCGATGCGTCGCGAGCACGGCGACGACTTCGCGCGCGAGCGCGGGCGTTGCCAGCATGCCGAGCTTGATCGCGCCGACACGAAAATCCACCAGCACGGCCTCGATCTGCGCGCGCAGGATAAGGCGTGTCGCGGTCTGCACGGCATCGACACCGCGCGTGTTCTGCGCCGTGAGTGCGGTGATCGCGCAAGTGCCGTGCACCCCGAACGCGGCGAACGTGCGCAGGTCGGCCTGGATACCCGCGCCGCCGCCGGAATCGGAACCAGCAATGGTCAGGGCGATCGGAACGGGGCGGTGGCTCACGAGATCTGTCGTATTTTTGCGACGCCGGTCGCGGCGCTGGAAGGGGCCGTTTTGCAACGGATTTGTCGTAAAAAGGCTGCGGATGCGCTTGACAACTGTTGCGTTTTCGCCAAGGATAGGCCGCGGATTACATCACAAGCACTCCATGATCGCAGCAGGGGCGATGCAGCGGGCAACAGCAATCGCAGGGAGATGGATGGGGGCGCTGGGCACAGGGCTGGCGCTCCCATTTTTTTCCGTACTCGTGCAGGCCGCGCCGCTTGACGGCGGGCCGGCTGCTGCGCGCGCCGCAGAGTTGCAGCAGGGTGCCGGCGGTTCGGTGCTCGCGCGCTGGCATGACTACGCGCTGGCCAGCATCACGCCACAGTTTTCCTGGGCGTTGCAGCCGCAGGCGCTGGTCGCGCCGCACGTGCTCGACAATTATTCCGGTGAAATCGAGCGGCCGTCCTTGTTCGGAGGGCCCGCGGGCGGTTCCAGCCGCTTGTCGATTTCGGTCGCGACCGGCGCAGTTTCCGACACGCCGAGCGTATTGCCGACCGGTGAGCGGACGCACTGGGCCGGCCTGCCGAATGCAGGCTTGCAGCGCACCGTCATTGCGCCGTCGCTGGACACGAACTGGGGCGAGCGCGGCAACGTGCGCCTGACCGGTGTGCTCGCCTACCAGAGGTTTGCGAGCATCGACCTCGGCACCACGACGAACACTTGGCGCCCGTTGCCGACCTGGGGGCGCGACAGTTCATACGGCGCGGGTGCGCGCATCGATGTCGGCAACATCATCGGCACGCATTTGCGCTGGGAGCTCGGAGTGCAGTCGCGCGTCGGCATGGACGCATTCGCGAACTATCGCGGCGTGTTTGCCGACAAGGGCGATTTCGACATTCCCGCGAGTGCCACGGCGAGCGTCAGTTATGCGCTCACCCCGGATTTCTCGCTCGATGCCGGCGTGCAGCGCGTGCAGTACAGCGCGATCCGTCCGTTCACGAGTTCCAACCTGCCGACGCGGTTCCTTGCCTTGCTCGGCGACAGCTCCAGTCCCGTGTTCGCGTGGCGCGACCTCAACGTCTACAGCCTGGGTTGGACCCTGCGCGACGAGGATCTGGGCAACCTGCAAGTGCGTTACACGACACGCCAACAGCCGGTGCCGACCTCCAGGCTGCTTGAAAACGCGCTCGCATCCGCGACCGCGAACGACCTGTTCTCGCTCGGCTGGTCGCGCGCGATCGGCACCGGGACGAACGTCAGTTTTTCCGCGAGCTACGCCAGTTCGCCGTATTATCTGCTGATGCCTACCTACATCACCCGAGCCGATGGCACCGCGAGCCGCTTCGAATTCGAGGCATTGTGGTCGACGCGGTTCTAGCAGGCGGAAGCGGGAATCGAGAATCCTTCGAGCAAAACGCCCGCATCTGCGGGCGTTTTGCTTGACGCCGGAGACACCGGCTTTTTTTTTGCGATTCCCGACTCCCGGCTTCTAAAGCACCTCCGACGCATAATCCGCCAGCCGCGAACGCTCGCCCCGGCGCAGCGTGATGTGTGCGCTGTGTTCCCAGTTCTTGAAGCGGTCGACCGCATAGGTCAGGCCCGACGTTGTTTCGGTCAGGTAGGGCGTGTCGATCTGTTCGACGTTGCCCAGGCAGATGATCTTGGAGCCGGGGCCCGCGCGCGTGATCAGCGTCTTCATCTGTTTGGGCGTCATGTTCTGCGCCTCGTCGATGATCACGTAGCGGCTGAGGAAGGTACGCCCGCGCATGAAGTTCATCGAGCGGATCTTGATGCGCGAAGCGAGCAGGTCGTTGGTCGCCGCGCGGCCCCAGGCACCGCCTTCCTGCGGGTTGGTCAGCACTTCGAGGTTGTCGGTCAGCGCGCCCATCCACGGCGTCATTTTTTCCTCCTCGGTGCCGGGCAGGAAGCCGATGTCCTCGCCGACCGACACCGTCGCGCGCGTCATGATGATCTCGCGATAACGCTGCTGGTCCATGACCTGCGCGAGACCCGCCGCGAGCGCGAGCAGGGTCTTGCCGGTGCCGGCGGTACCGAGCAGGGTTACGAAATCGATCTCCGGGTCCATCAAGGCGTTCAGCGCGAAATTCTGTTCGCGGTTGCGTGCCTGGATGCCCCAGACCGAATGCGAGGCGCCGAGGCGGTAGTCGTCGACGATCTGCAGCACCGCCTTCTGCCCCTGCAGGTGCAGCACGCGCAGCTCGACTTCATCCTCGCCCGGCAGGTACAGGTTCTGATTGGGATGCCAGTCCTCGTCCTTGCGTCGTTTGACCTCGTAGAACGTGCGGCCGCGTTCGGACCACGAGCGCAATTCGCCGTGGCGATCCCAGAAGTTCGCCGGCAGTTCGGCGAGGCCGTTGTAGAGCAGGCTGAAGTCATCAAGCGCGCGGTCGTTCTCGTAGTCTTCCGCGGTGATTCCGTAGATCTTTGCCTTGATGCGCAGGTTGATGTCCTTCGACACCAGCACGACCGGTTCGCGCGGGCGCGCCTCGCGCAGGCCGACGACGGCGGCGAGGATGAGGTTGTCCGGCAGCGTGCGCGTCGAACGCTTGTCGATGGCGACATGCGCGTTGGTCTGGAAATACAGGCGCCCCGCCTTCGGTTTGCGGTCGAGCTGCAGTCCCTGCGGCAGGCGCAATTCCACGCCATCCTCGATCGGATGGCCGTTGCCGGCGAGCATCAGTTCGTTGAGGAAGCGGCTGACCTGGCGTGCATTGCGTGACGTTTCCGAGGTGCCCTTCTTGGCAGCATCCAGTTCCTCGAGCACGGTCATCGGTATGAACACATCGTGTTCCTCGAACCGGAACAGCGCGGTCGGGTCGTGCATCAGCACATTGGTGTCGAGCACGTAGATGCGCTTGCCTCGAGTCATGCGGAAGCCTCGTGGGGGGGAAGGGAGAGACGCATGCCGCTGCGCGCGTCGGGACAATCAGGATGGCAGCGGGAAATGACGGTCACGGGTGCGCGAGGCGCTCCAGTACCGCGGTCGCATGCCCGGGCACGCGCACGCCGCGCCACTCGGCGACGAGCGAGCCATGGGCGTCGATCAGGAAAGTGCTGCGGATCACGCCGATGAACTTGCGGCCATACAGCGTCTTTTCACCGAGCACGCCGAATGCGTTGCACCAGGTTTCATCGGTGTCGGCGAGCAGCGGGAACGGCAGCGCGTGCTTGTCGCGGAATTTCGCGTGCGACGCGACGGAATCGCGCGACACGCCGATGATCTCGCAGCCGAGCTTGCGGAATTTCGGGTAGAGATCGCGAAACCCGTGCGCCTCGCTGGTGCAGCCGGGGGTATTGTCCCTCGGATAGAAATAGACAACGACGGATTGGCCGCGCAGGTCCGCCAGTGCCAGCGTGCTGCCATCATGCAGGACGCCCTTGAGCTTGGGTACCTTCTTGCCGATTTCGGGCATCGTCAGAACTTCATGGGGTCCATGATCGCGTCGAGGTTGAGGCCGTCGCAGAATTCGAGGAAATCGTCGCGCAGCGCGGCGATGTGCATGGTGTTCGGGATGCCGATGGTGATCTGCGCCGAGAACATGTCGGCCCCGGTCTGCATCGCGCGATAGCGCGTCGAATGCAGCTGCTCGATCGTGATGTTCTGGCGCTCGAAGAACTCCGCGAGCTGGAACAGCACGCCGGTCTTGTCGGCAGCGACGACTTCGACCACGTAGGGCAACAGGTTCGACTGCGGTTGGCGCGCGCTGGTGCGAAAATGCGCCAGCCGCAGCGTGCCGTCGCGATCCAGCCGGGCGAGCGCGTTTTCGAGCTTGGCGATCGCGTCCCACGCGCCCTGCGCGAGGGCCAGCACACTGAGCTCATTGCCCAGCGTCGAGACTCGCGCCTCGGCGAGGTTGCAGCCGCATTCGGAGATGCGCTTGCTCAGCGCGACGAGGGGCGAGTTCGCGGGTGCGCCGAAGGCGCTGATGAGGAGATAGTTCTCGTTCGAAGCGGGGCGTGCCGCGGCATCGCCCGGGACCTGCTTTCCTGCCTGCTTCACGGTTCCCATGTCCTGCCCGTCGACACCGTAGACCGGTGCGCTCCGGGTCAGAATACTTGCGCGCCGAAGGGGTCGCAAGCCGAATCCGCGCCCTGTCGCGGATTGATCCGTTTGCCGGCGAAAAGCCACGCGCTCGCCCGGGCTTGCGCATGGACGCGCGCAAGTGTCGCGCTTACCATCGACGGCCTAATCCTCAGGCGGGTCCGACGTGATCCTTAAAGGCAGCATCTGCGCATTGGCGACGCCATTCCGGGCGGCTGACGGCGCGCTCGACCTCGATGCGTTCGAGCGGCTGATCGATGCGCAACTCACGGGTGGCACGCGCGGCCTCGTCGTAGCCGGATCCACCGGCGAGGCCGCCGCGCTGGACGATTCGGAATTCTCGCGCCTGATCGAGTGTGCGGTCGCGCGCGTCGGCGGACGCGTCCCGGTGCTCGCCGGCAGTGGCCTTCCGGCGACCGCGAAGACGATCGCGCAGACGAGACGTGCGGTCGCCGCGGGCATCGACTTCGCGCTGGTGGTCGCGCCTGCGTACGTGCGACCTACTCAGGAAGGCATGGTCCGCCATTTCAGCGAGGTCGCCGACCACGCCGGGGTTCCGATCGTTCTCTACAACGTGCCGACGCGCACGGCCTGTGATCTCGAGCCGGAAGCCGTCGCGCGGCTCGCGGCGCACGGCAATATCGTCGGCATCAAGGAAGCAGTGAGCGATGCGCAACGCATGCAGGACCTGCTCGCGCTGAAGAGCGAGGCATTCGCGGTACTCTCGGGCGACGATCCGACCGCGGCGCGCGCCATGCTGGCAGGCGCCGACGGGGTGGTCTCGGTGGCCGCAAACGCGGCGCCAGCGGCCTTCGCGCAGATGTGTGCGGCGTGCCTGCGGGGCGATCGGGCTGGCGCGATCGCTCTTGACCAGCGCCTGCAGCCGCTGTACGCCGCGCTCGGCGTCGAGCCGAACCCGATTCCGCTCAAATGGGCGCTGTCCCGCCTGGGTTTCGGCGACGCCGGCCTGCGCCTGCCCCTGACCGTGCTGAACGCAGACCACCATGCGATCGTCGCCGATGCGCTAGCGGGCCTCGGGATGGTCGAGGCCGCCGCCGCAGTCGGGTAGACTAGGCGGATCACCTGACGACGGGGCGGTATCTGTGAGACGGAACACCATCGTGTTGCTGACGACTCTCGTGTCGGGCTCGCTGCTCGGCGGCTGCGGTTTCATGCATCGCCACCTTGACCGCAAGAACGACGAGTACAAGCGTGCCGTGGAGTCGCGGCCGCTCGAAGTGCCCCCGGACCTGGACACGCCGAGCAGCAGTGGCGCGCTCACGGTGCCGGCGGTATCCGGGCGCGCAACCACCGCGGCGGCATCGACGAATCCACCGGGCGCCGCGCCCGCCTCGGTTACTCCGCCCGAGGCGTCGGCCACCCCGGGCGCAACGATTAGCGGCGACGGCCTCGCCGTATCCGATACCGTCGCGAGCACGTGGTCGCGTGTCGGGCTCGCACTGGAGCGTTCGGGCGTCGCGACGATCACCGGGCGCGACGAAGCGGGTCACGCCTATACGGTCGAGACGACCGGCCAGACGACCACCAAGCCAGGATGGTTCAAGCGTGCGATCACCTTCGGTCATGCCGGGAACAAGACCACCGCGCGCGTCCAGCTCAGCGTCCGGGTCAGCGCGGATGGCGCGGGCAGCCGGGTCAGCGTCGAAGGCAGCAATGACGATGCCTCGCGCGATGCCGCGCGTTCGCTGCTGAACAGCCTGCGCGAACGGCTCTCCTGATATCACCATTGATCGACGGCATGCCGGAAATGCAGGAGCAATTTCCGGCGTGCCCGACTGAAGTGCAGGGCGCCGACGCGCGATGCCGGTGATCAGCGTTCGAGCAGGGGAAGCTTGTCCGGCTTGCCGTCCCAGTCCTTGGCGTCGGCGGGTGCATCCTTGCGCTCGGTCAGCACCGGCCATGCCTTGGCCAGCTCGGCGTTGAGGGCGATGAAACCCTCCTGGCCGGCTGGGACGTCGTCTTCGGGATAGATCGCCTTGGCCGGGCATTCCGGCTCGCACAGCGTGCAGTCGATGCATTCCTCGGGATCGATCACGAGGAAATTGGGGCCTTCATGGAAGCAGTCGACCGGGCAGACCTCGACGCAGTCGGTGTACTTGCATTTGATGCAATTCTCGATGACGACGAAGGGCATGGAAGCTCGAATCCGTGGGCGGAGGCGCGCATCTCGGACGATCGCACGAATACATGGCGCTCCCTACGAGGTTCGAACTCGTGTTCCCGCCTTGAGAGGGCGGTGTCCTGGGCCGCTAGACGAAGGGAGCGTGGTTGGGAATTGCCGAGCTGCGTAGTATAACGAATCGATAACGCGCAGCAAACCGGAGCAGAAGGAACGGATGAAATCGGATCGACTCGTACAGGAAGCGCCGGTCCCCGGTTCGTTCCGTGTCATCCCGCGTGCCGAGCATGCGATATCGCGCAAGAGCATCTCTGCCGGCGCGCTGCGCGTGTTGTACCGGCTGCACGAGGCGGGTCATCGTGCCTGTCTGGTCGGTGGCGCCGTGCGCGACCTGCTGCTCGGCGGCCATCCCAAGGATTTCGATGTCGCCACCGACGCGACGCCCGAGCAGGTGCGCGCGCTGTTCCGCAATTGCCGCCTGATCGGACGCCGTTTCCGCCTTGCCCACGTCGTGTTCGGGCGCGAGATCGTCGAGGTTGCGACGTTTCGCGGCAGCAGTGACGACGGCAGCGGCGACCGCCATCTCGTCGATGGCCGGCTGGTGCGCGACAACGTGTACGGCTCGATCGAGGAAGATGCGGTGCGCCGCGATTTCACCATCAACGCGCTGTATTACGACATTGCAGACTTCAGCGTGCTCGATTCGGTCGGCGGCATGGACGACCTGCGTCATCGCATGCTGCGCCTGATCGGCGATCCGGAGCAGCGTTACCGCGAGGACCCGGTGCGCATGCTGCGCGCGGCGCGCCTCGCGGCGAAACTGGGCTTCGGCATCGACGCGGCGACCGCGGCGCCGTTCGCGACGCTCGGCGCCTTGCTGGCGGAGGCGCCGCCGGCGCGCCTGTTCGACGAATCTCTGAAGATGTTCCTCGCCGGGCATGGCCTAGCCAGCTTCCGTACCCTGGAACAGCACGGTTTGTTGCAGCAGGTGTTTCCGGCGACCGCGCGCGTGCTCGCACGGGAAGGCTCGGGTCATTTCAGACACCTGATCGAACAGACGCTGGCGAACACCGACGCGCGCGTGCGCGAGGACAAGCCGGTGACGCCGGCATTCCTGTTCGCCGCCTTGTTGTGGGAGCCGGTGCGGCTCGCCGCGCAGGCGCTCGTCGACACCGGCTCGGACCCGATCGCCGCGTGGTCGCATGCGGCCGAGCGCATCCTGCGCGAGCAGGCGCAGCGGGTCGCGATCCCGCGTCGTTTCACGATCGCGGTCGAGGAGATCTGGGCGATGCAGCCGCGCTTCTCGCAGCGCACCAGGAAGCGTGCGTTCCGTCTGCTCGAGCACCCGCGTTTCCGCGCCGCCTACGATTTCCTCGTGCTGCGCGCGGACGAGTCGCCGGAACTGGCCGAGCTCGCGGCGTGGTGGACCGAGGCGCAGTCGCTCGGCCATGAACAACTCGGCGAACGTCTCGCCAGCGTGCCCCCATCGGCGTCGGTGGAGGCCGCGGCCGTCGCGCCCGGCAAGCGCAAGCGTCCGCGCCGTCGCCGTCGCAAGGGCAAGGCCGGCGCCGCGGTCGCGCCGACGGCGGAAGGCGGTGACTGAGCCGCAGCCGGCCGCGCGCGCTTTCATCGGGCTCGGCAGCAACCTGGATGACCCGCCAGCGCAGCTCGCGCGTGCGCAGGACGAACTCGATTCGATCCCGGCGACCCGCTTGCTGCGGCGCTCGTCGCTGTATCGCAGCGCACCGTGGGGCGTCGTCGAGCAGCCCGTGTTCGTCAATGCCGTCGTCGAGATCGAGACGCGCCTGTCCCCGCGCGCACTGCTGCACGCTTTGCTCTCGATCGAACAGGCGCATGGTCGCGATCGCGCCGTCGAACGCTGGGGCCCGCGCACGCTCGATCTCGACTTGCTCGCCTATGCGGACCTGCGCATCGACGAGCCGGGCCTCGTCGTGCCGCATCCGCGCCTCGCGCAGCGCGCGTTCGTGCTGATGCCGCTGGCCGAGATCGCGGCCGACTTCGTGGTTGCGGGCGCGGGGCGCGTGCGCGAGCTGCTTGCCCGCGTCGATCAGGCCGGATGCGAACGCATCGGCGGATTGTTGCTTGAGCGCGCTCGCCCTCGCGCGGAATAATGCGCACCCCAGCCAACCGCCGGCCGCCATGTACGCGAACAGCGTGAACACCGTTCCGCTCACCGTCCCGGAGATCCAGTCGTTCAAGCGCAAGGCGGCGAAGATCGTCGCGGTCACCGCCTACGATGCGAGCATCGCCGCGCGTGCGGACGAGGCCGGCGTCGACCTGGTGCTGGTCGGCGATTCGCTCGGCATGGTCGTGCAGGGACATGCGAGCACGCTGCCGGTCACGATGGATGCGATGGTCTATCACACCACCTGTGTCGCGCGCGGACTGCGTCGCCCGCTGCTCGTCGCGGACCTGCCGTTCATGAGTTTTCGCGAACCCTCGATCGCCTTGACCAATGCCGCGCGCCTGCTTGGCGAGGGTGGTGCGGCGATGGTCAAGCTCGAGGGCGCCGACTGGGTCTGCGAGGTCATCCACGTTTTGAAGCGCCACGACGTGCCGGTATGCGCGCACCTTGGCCTGACCCCGCAGTCGGTGCTCCGGCTCGGCGGGTATCGCGTGCAGGGGCGCGACGATGCGACTGCGGCGCGCCTGCGCGCCGACGCGCGCGCGGTGCAGGATGCCGGCGCCGACCTGCTCGTGCTCGAATGCGTCCCGGCGGCGCTCGCGGCGCAGATCACGCGCGAGATCGCCATCCCGACCATCGGCATCGGTGCCGGCGTCGATTGCGACGGTCAGGTGCTGGTGATGCAGGACCTGCTCGGCATCACGTCCGGCAAGCGGCCGCGGTTCACCAGGGACTTTCTCGCCGGCAGTGGTTCGGTGCTCGATGCGATCGCGGCCTACGCCGCTGCCGTGCGCAGCGGCGCGTTTCCGGCTGCGGAGCACAGCTACTGATGCGCACCTTCGTTTCCGCCGCGCAGCTGCGCCCGCAGGTCGTGCAATGGCAGCGCGAAGGGCGACGCATCGGCTTCGTGCCGACGATGGGTAACCTGCATGCGGGCCACCATTCGCTGCTGGCGATCGCGCGCGAGCACGCCGACGTCGTCGTCGCGAGCGTGTTCGTGAACCCGACCCAGTTCGGCCCGAACGAGGACTTCGCCCGCTATCCGCGCACGCCCGAGGCGGACGCCGCCGGACTCGCGGCACATGGCTGCGACGCGCTCTTCCTGCCCGCGGTCGAGGACCTCTATCCGTATGGCGCCGCCAACAGCGTGAAGGTCAGCGTGCCGGAGCTGCCGGACCTGCTCGAAGGCGCGATCCGCCCCGGACACTTCGATGGAGTGGCCACGGTCGTTGCAAAACTTTTCAACATGGTCCAGCCGCAAGTCGCCGTGTTCGGGCAAAAGGACTACCAGCAACTGCTGGTGATCCGGCGCATGGTGCGCGATCTCGGCCATCCGATCGCGATCGTGGCGGCGCCGATCGTGCGCGAGGCAAACGGGCTGGCGATGAGCTCGCGCAACCAGTACCTCGATGCCGGTCAGCGCGCTCGCGCCGGCGCGATCCACGCGACGTTGCTGCGCATGCGGGCTGCACTGCTGCGCGGCGAGCCGGTGGCGACGGTGGAAGCGGATGCTCGCACCGAGCTCATGGCAGCGGGACTGGCGCCGGATTACGCGGTCGTCCGGCGAGCCGACGACCTCGGTGACCCGGGCGAGTCGAAGGGGGAAAAGGTTGCGTTGATCGCGGCGCGGACGGGGACGACCCGCCTGATCGACAATCTGCTCATCGGTACGTAGCTTTTTGTCCGCGGGGTGTGGTATTCTCCCCACCGTCGTTAGGGATTTCCGCAACATCGGGTTCCTGAAGACACGCAGGGCGCATTGTTAGGTAATCGTCACTCCGATTAGGACCCTCGCAGCGGCAATCGCGCGAGGGTTTTTTTTTGACGTCCATGGACGGACCGAATGCCCGAATTGCAGGAGCAAATTCCGGCATCCCCATGGATTGTTGGTCGGCAGGTCGCTTCCGGCGCCAGCCAACGCGAGCGCTCCATTGCGTCCTCGCGGTCGCTTTCCGGTAGCCGTCGACCGCGCCGCGCCAATGCTGCGCCCGCACACGGGTTTGCTATACTGATTCTTCCAGCGCATGTTGCGCGTACGCAACACTCCCCGGACAGAATCCATGCACCTCAACATGCTCAAGGCGAAGATCCATCGTGCCAGCGTGACCCACGCTGAATTGCACTACGAGGGCTCCTGCGCGATCGACGGCGACCTGCTCGATACCGCCGGCATCCGCGAGTACGAGCAGATCCACATCTGGAACGTCAACAACGGCCAGCGTTTCACGACCTACGCGATCCGCGCGGAAGAGGGCTCGGGCATCATCTCGGTCAATGGCGCCGCCGCCCACCGTGCGCAGGTTGGCGACATCGTCATCATCGCCGCGTTCGGCGCGTACGCAGAGGCCGAGGCGGAGCTGCACCAGCCGCAACTCGTCTACGTCGACCGCCACAACAAGATGACCCATACGAACCGCTCGATCCCCAAGCAGGCGGCGTAGGTCCTGCCGACCGGGTACGGCCGGCGAGAGCCAGCGATCGCGAAATCCTGGACGAGGAAAGTGACATCAAGCCGTGAGCCATACTGCTTCGTCGTTACGTTGTGACGGGAAGGTGGTCTGCCGGCTTTCCGCGTGCATGTTGCGCAAGCGCCCAGGCGACGTGTTCGCGCACGAGCGCGGAGTTGTCGTTCGCGCGTGCCCGCAGCGCCGCGAGTACGGTGGCTGACGACGGCGCATTGCCGAGCGCCACGGCGACATTGCGCAGCCAGCCTTCGTAACCGGTGCGGCGGATCGCCATGCCTTCTGTGTGCGCAAGGAAGTCCTGTTCGGTCCAGCCGAACAGGTCCACCAGCAGCGGTGAATCCAGCCCGCTGCGCGCGGCGAAGTCCGCTTCCGAAGTCGTTCGCGCAAACTTGTTCCACGGACACACCAGTTGGCAGTCGTCGCAGCCGAAGATGCGGTTTCCGATCAGCGGGCGCAGGTCCTCCGGGATCGAGCCGCGCAGCTCGATCGTGAGGTAGGAAATGCAGCGTCGCGCGTCGAGCTGGTACGGCGCCACGATCGCGCGCGTCGGGCAGATGTCGATGCAGCGCGTGCAGGTGCCGCAGTGCGCGGCGGGCGGCGTGTCGGTCGGCAGGGGCAGGTCGGTGTAGATCTCGCCGAGGAAGAACCAGGAACCCGCGTCGCGATCGAGCAGCAGGGTGTGCTTGCCGATCCAGCCGAGACCGGCGTTGCGCGCGAGTGCCTTTTCCAGCACCGGCGCCGAATCGGTGAACACGCGATGCCCGAACGGTCCGGTCACGCCGGCGATGCGTTCGGCGAGCTTCTGCAGGCGGTTGCGCATCAGCTTGTGGTAGTCGCGGCCGAGCGCGTAGCGCGAGACATAGCCTCGCTCGGCGTCGTTGATCACCCCCCACGCGCTGCGGATTCCGTCTGGCGCGTAGTCCATGCGCGCGGAAATCACGCGCACCGTACCCGGCTGCAGGTCCGCCGGGCGACTGCGCTTTTCGCCGTGGCGTGCCATGTAGTCCATTTCGCCATGATGTCCCGCATCGAGCCAGTTCAGCAGATGCGCCTCGTCCTCGGCGAGATCGATGCCGGTCACGCCGACCCGCTGGAAACCGAGTTCGGCACCCCAGCGGCGGATGTCGTCAGCGAGGGCGGAATAGTCGGTCATCGATGTCGATTCGGCGGAGCACGCAGGATAGCGCGCATGGATAGAATGGCGGGATGAACGTCGAGTCGAGCCATTCGGGTTTCCTGTACACCGCGGAGCAGGTACGTCGCATCGATCGCGCCGCGATCGAGCATTGCGGCATTGCCGGCACCGAATTGATGCGGCGTGCCGCGGCGGCGGCGTTCGATGCGCTGCGCCGGCGCTGGCCGCAAGCGCGGCGCATTGTCCTCCTCGCCGGTGACGGCAACAACGGCGGTGATGCCTTCATGCTCGGTCGCCTGGCGCTGGAGGCGGGCTTCACGGTCGATGCGGTCGCGTTGTCGCCCGATTCGACCGGCGACGCCCAGCTGGCGCGTGCGCAGTTCATCACAGCGGGTGGTCAGGTCCGCGTCGCCGCTGCCGCCACCGCATTGCCGGATGCGGATGTGTGTGTCGACGGCTTGTTCGGCATTGGTCTTGCGCGGCCGATCGAAGGCATCGCGGCCATGCTGGTGGACCGGCTCAACGCGCACACGGGTCGCGTGCTCGCGCTCGACCTGCCTTCGGGTCTGGACGCGGATTCGGGCACGCGCAGCGGTCCCTGCGTCCGTGCCGACCTCACGCTGAGCTTCGTGGGCTGGAAGCGCGGCCTGTTCACGGCGGATGCAAACGATGTGTGCGGCGTGCGCGAGCTGTCGGCGCTGGAGCTGCCGGCGCGCGCCTTCGAGGGCATCGACGCCGACGCCCACTTGCTCGACGGCTCGATCGATCGGCTGCTGCCTCGGCGCAATGCCAATGTGAACAAGTCGAGTTTTGGACATGTGCTTGTGCTCGGCGGCGAAGAAGGTTTTGGTGGTGCGGTGCGCCTCGCCGGCGAAGCGGCGCTGCGCTGCGGCGCCGGCCTGGTCAGCGTCGCGACGCGGCGCGAGCATGTCATGGCGCTGAATGCGGCACGTCCCGAATTGATGGCGCGTGGCATCGACGACGCGATCGCGCTGGAACCGCTGCTCGCGCGCGCGAGCGTCATCGCGGCGGGACCGGGGCTCGGTCAGCACGACTGGGGACGTGGCCTGCTTGCTGCAGCGTTCACGACCGGCAAGACGATGGTCGTCGACGCGGACGCACTGAACCTGCTCGCGCAGGCGCCACAACCCATGTCGGGTTCCGCGGTACTGACGCCGCATCCGGGCGAGGCCGCGCGCCTGCTCGCCTGCGATGTCGCGAGCGTGCAGCGTGACCGCTTTGCCGCCGTGCGCGAGCTTGCCGCGCGCTACGCCGCGGTCGTGGTGCTGAAAGGAGCGGGCAGCCTGGTGGCCGATCCGGCAGGTCGTGTCGCCGTGTGTCCGTGGGGCAATCCAGGAATGGCCAGCGCCGGCATGGGCGACGTGTTGACCGGCGTCATTGCCGCGCTGCTGGCTCAAGGGCTGGATGCATGGGATGCGGCCCGATTGGGCGTTGCATTGCATGCACGCGCAGGCGATATCGCCGGTGCGGACGCGCCGCGCGGGCTGGTGGCCGGCGACCTCCTGCCTGTTCTGCGCCGGCTCGCGAACGGGGTCGTCGGGTGAGCGTGCCGCTGGTCGTGCAGGGCGCGGACGAATCACGCCTGATCACGCTCGCCGAACAGCTCGCTCCTGCCCTGCGCGGCGGCGGTGCGATCCAGCTGCACGGCGCCCTTGGTGCCGGCAAGACCACGTTTGCGCGTGCACTGCTGCGCGCGCTCGGCGTCGGCGAGCGCGTCAAGAGCCCGACCTACAGCCTGATCGAGACGTATCGTGTGGGCGACCTCGACATTCACCATCTTGACCTCTACCGCATCGCCGACGCGGGCGAACTCGAATGGCTAGGCCTGTCCGACCTCGCAGTGGCATCCGCGCTGCTGGTGGTCGAGTGGCCGGAGCGTGGCGCGGGCGCGTTGCCGGCCGCCGATCTGCGCGTGGAGCTTCGCCATGCCGGCGCCGCGCGTGACCTGTTCGCGCAGGCGTGCAGTCCACGCGGCGAGGTCCTGCTTGGGGCCTGGAAGGCAGCCGCCCAGGTCGTTTGATCCGCGAAGGTTGCCGGTCGCTTCGGCGGTGTTGCCTTAGGAAGGTTCTGCAACTTGCCGGATTTCCAAGGAAAAGGCTTGCATTGTCGTGCGCCTTTCGGGTTGAATACGCGCCATGTCGGGGATTCGCCTTCATCGCTGGCTTTCCGCGTGCCTGGTTGCGTTCGCACCGGTCGCGGGCGTCGTCGATGCCGCCGAGATCAGGAACCTGCGGGTTTGGGCCAGCCCCGAGTACACCCGCGCCGTGTTCGACGTGTCCGGTCCGCTCGACTACAAACTCTTTGAATTGAGCAAGCCCGATCGCATCGTGCTCGACCTGCGCGCCAGCACGCTCGCCGCGGATTTCGACGCGCCAGCCGCCAAGGGCCTGCTCAAGGGCCTGCGGGCCGGCAAGCAGGGCAAGGGCGATGCACGCGTCGTGTTCGATCTCGCCGAAGGCGTGCATCCGAAGAGCTTCCTGCTGCCGCCGGCCGACAAGTTCGGCTATCGGCTCGTGCTCGACCTGTACCCGGCGAGTGCAAAGGCAACTCCGGTCAAGAGCGTCGCCGATGTGTCGACCGGCAAGGGGCGCGACGTCATCGTGGCGATCGACGCCGGCCACGGCGGCGACGACCCGGGTGCGACCGGTGCCAGCGGCACGCACGAGAAGACGATCACGCTAGCGGTCGCGCGCGAGCTCAAGAAGGCGATCGACAAGGCGCCGGGCATGACCGCGGTGCTTACGCGCGACGCCGACTATTTCATTCCGCTCGAGCAGCGTTACCTCAAGGCGCGCGAGGCCAAGGCCGACCTTTTCGTGTCGATCCACGCGGACGCGTTCACCAGCAGCGATGCGCGCGGTTCGTCGGTATGGGTGCTGTCGCCGCGCGGTGCGACCAACGAGGCTTCGCGCTGGCTCGCGGACCGCGAGAATCGTGCCGACCTCGTCGGCGGCATCTCGCTCGACGACAAGGACGACACGCTCGCAAAAGTACTTCTCGACCTCTCGCAGGGTGCGACGATGGGTGCGAGCAATGCGGTCGCCGAACAGGTGCTTGGCGCGTTGCGCAAGCTCGGGCCGACCCATCGCAACTACGTCGAGCGGGCGAACTTCGTCGTGCTGCGTTCGCCGGACGTGCCTTCGATCCTGGTCGAGACCGCATTCATCACGAATCCGGCCGAGGAAGCGCGCC
This sequence comes from Dokdonella sp., assembly GCF_044227025.1. Taxonomy (GTDB): domain Bacteria; phylum Pseudomonadota; class Gammaproteobacteria; order Xanthomonadales; family Rhodanobacteraceae; genus Dokdonella_A. The sequence continues at coordinate 301,220 of NZ_JBGAFX010000003.1, forward strand.
TGACCAGCCCCGATCATCGCGAGAAGCTCGCAACGTCGATCCTCGACGGCGTGCGCGACTACTTCAAGGCCTCGCCGCCCCCCGGGACGCTGTTCGCCGCAAACAGCAGGCGCGAACGCAACGATCGCGCGAAGGCCTCGCGCTACGTCGTCAGCCGTGGCGAAACGCTGAGCGCGATCGCGGCGAACCATGGCCTGACCACCGCGCAGCTGCGTGCCGCCAACAACCTCGCCGACGAGCGCGTGCGCGTCGGCGCGGTGCTCGAGATACCTTCGGGCTGAAGGACGGCCAAGAGCGTAAAAGTTGCAACACGAAGGGTTGTCTTTGCTTCGTGTCCTTCGCGTTACAGGCTCTTGATCGGGGTACTTTGGGTGCGCGAACCACGGTCGGTTATGATGCGGGTTCGCCATGCCCCGCATCCGTTCGCTGCCCGTCGAGCTCGTCAACCAGATCGCCGCCGGCGAGGTTATCGAGCGTCCGGCATCCGTGGTGAAGGAACTGGTCGAGAACAGCCTCGACGCCGGTGCGCGCCGCATCGAGATCGACATCGAGCAAGGCGGCGCGCGCCTGATCCGCGTGCGCGATGATGGCGGCGGCATCGACGCGGACGACCTCGCGCTCGCTGTATCCGCACATGCGACCAGCAAGATCGCGAGCTTCGACGACCTCGAGCGCGTCGGCACGCTCGGTTTCCGCGGCGAGGCCCTGCCGTCGATTGCGTCGGTGGCGCGCTTCGCGTTGACCTCGCGCGCGCGTGGCGCGGATTCGGCCTGGCGCATAGAGGTCGATGGCGGCAAGGCGCGCGCGCAGACGCCGGCGCAGCATCCTGTCGGCAGCAATGTCGAAGTGCGCGACCTTTTCTACAACTTGCCGGCGCGGCGCAAGTTCATGCGTGCCGAGCGCACCGAGTTCGCGCACATTGAGGATCTGGTCAAATCGATAGCGCTCGCGCGCACGGCCACCGAGTTCCGTCTTACCCACAACGGCAAACCGGTGCGCCTGTTGAAACCCGCCGATGCCGAAACCGGGCACGCGCGACGCGTCGGCGACGTGCTCGGCGACGAATTTCTCGCGCACAGCCTGCGCGTCGAGCATGCGGCGGCCGGGTTGCGCCTGCACGGCTGGGTCGGGTTGCCGACCGCCTCGCGCGCGCAAGCCGACCAGCAGTATTTCCACGTCAACGGGCGCCTCGTGCGCGATCGTCTCGTCGCCCACGCGGTGCGCCAGGCGTACGCGGACGTGTTGTTCCACGGTCGTCATGCCGCGTTCGTGCTGTTCCTCGAACTCGATCCGGCGCTGGTCGACGTCAACGTGCATCCGGCCAAGCACGAAGTGCGCTTTCGCGAAGGTCGCCTCGTGCACGATTTCCTGTACCGCTCGCTCAACGACGCGTTGTCGGCGGCACGTGCCGGTGGCACGGGCGCGGCAACAGTGAATGCCACCGTCGCATCGGCGGCGGGACCGTTCGGGCAATGGTCCTCGCAGCAGCAGGGGCTCGGCCTCGGTGTGCGCGAACCGCTGGCGGACTACGCCGCGTTGTTCGGCACGGGCGCGCCGCAACTCGGTTCCGGCATGCCGTTTGCGGGCGATGTCGAACGCGCTGCCGGCAATGCCGACGAGATCCCTCCGCTCGGCTTCGCGCTCGCCCAGTTGCATGGCATCTACGTGCTGGCAGAGAACCGCCACGGGCTCGTGCTGGTCGACATGCATGCCGCGCACGAACGCATCACCTACGAAAAGCTGAAGACCGCGCAGGACGGCGAGGGTATCCGCTCGCAGATGCTGCTGGTGCCGTTGACGCTTGCGGTCAGCGAACGCGAAGCCGCGCTGGTCGAGGAGCAGGCGCAGCGGTTCGCGCAACTCGGCTTCGATCTCGTGCGCAATGGCCCGCAGGGCATCTCGGTGCGGCGCATCCCGGTCGCGCTGGACGGGGCGGACGTCGCGCAGCTCGTGCGCGATGTGGTGGCCGACCTCACCGTGCACGGCCAGACGCGACGCATCGAGGAGAGCGCGAACGAACTGCTGGCGACGATGGCCTGCCACGGTTCGGTGCGCGCGAACCGGCGCCTGAGCCTGCCGGAGATGAATGCGTTGTTGCGCGAAATGGAGGCGACCGAACGTTCCGGCCAGTGCAATCACGGCCGGCCGACTTGGGTGCAACTGCCGATTCCGGAGCTGGACCGCCTGTTCCTGCGCGGGCGGTGACGCATCCCGGTTGACTTTTATCCGCTTAAATTCGACGCTTCGTCGTTCGCTTCCTCTTGCGTTCCCGCGCGGATCTTCCGCCGCAACCTGCCCCCGAGGTAACGCCACATGCTGATGCTGAAGACCGCCGCGCTCGCCGCGGCCAGTTTCGCCGGAGTCCAGTTGATGTCCGCCCATGTCGACACCAGTACGCCAGGCGCCGACCCCGTGAAGCAGGTCGAGGCATGGCGCGCGCAACGCCTGGAGCGCCTGAAGGCGCCGAATGGCTGGCTCAGCCTGATCGGTCTGCATTGGCTCAAGGAAGGGAAGAACAGCGTCGGCAGCGCCAAGGGCAACGACGTGGTGCTCGCGGCGGGTCCGGCGCGCCTCGGCTCGATCACGCTGAAGGACGGCAAGGCAACGATCGAGATCGATCCGAAATCGGCTGCGACGGTTGATGGCAAGGCGCTTGCCTCGGCCGAGCTGCTGGATGATTCGCACGAGAAGCCGACCACGGTCACGTTCGGCACGGCCAGCTTCTATCTGATCGACCGCAACGGCAAGAAGGCGTTGCGCGTGAAGGACAGCGAGGCGAAGACGCGCAAGCAGTTCAAGGGCATCGATTCGTTCGCGATCGACCCGGCCTGGCGCGTCGAGGCGAAGTTCGAGGAATTCAAGCCCGCACACATGCTCGAGATCCCGACCGTGCTCGGCACGGTCGACAAGATGACGGTGCCCGGCAAGGTGACGTTCACCCGCGACGGCAAGAGCTACAGCTTGCTGCCGGTGCTGGAAACACCGGACGCGAAGGAACTGTGGTTCATCTTCGCCGATCGCACCAGCGGCAAGGAAACCTACGGCGCGGCACGGTTCCTCTACGCCGACCTGCCCAAGGACGGCAAGCTCCTGATCGATTTCAACAAGGCCTACAACCCGCCGTGTGCGTTCACGCCGTACGCGACGTGCCCGCTGGCGCCCCCGGAAAATCGCCTCGACCTGCGCGTGACCGCTGGCGAGAAGAAGTACGCCGAAGGCCACTGAGGCCGCGGCAGGCATCCGGTGCCCGGCCCGCGCGAGGCCGGGCAGCCGCGGTTCAGGTGGGGGCCGGATCATGGCGCGGCGTTGAACTTTGCGCGCCCGCCGCGTTCGGAACCGTCCACTTTGGACCGCGACAGGCCTCGGGTACACTAGCGCGCTTTTCCCGGCGCGGTGCCTCTTTGCGGCACCCCCACGATCCGCCATCCACCCCGGAGATACAGGCATGAAGTTCGGTTGGTCACTCGCCCTCGCGGCGCTGTTCGTTGCAGGGTCCGCGTCCGCGCAGGACACCACGTCCGACAAGGGCAAGATCTCCTACGCGATCGGTTACCAGATCGGTTCCGGCCTCGCCGACCGCAAGGTCGACGTCGACATCAACACGGTCACCCGTGCGGTGCAGGACGCGTTCACCAAGAAGACGCCGGCGGTGCCGGAAGCGGCGATGCGCGACGCGCTCGCCAAGCTCGACCAGAAGATGAAGGCCGAGGCCGACAAGATGCTGGCCGACAACAAGCGCGAAGCCGACGCGTTCATGTCCGGCAACCGCAGCAAGAAGGGCGTCGTCGTGCTGCCGAACGAAGTGCAGTACAAGTCGATCGAGGACGGCACCGGCAAGACGATCACGCCGGCCAGCGAAGTCACCTTCCATGTGCGCGTGTCGCTGACCAATGGCCGCGAGATCCGCAGCTCGTTCGTCGGCGAGCCGGTGAAGGCGAAGGTTTCGGACATGCCCAACATCTTCGGCACCAAGCTGCTGCCGGACGTGATCCAGAAGATGAAGGTGGGCGACCACTGGATGGTCTACCTGCCGCCGGAAGCGGCGTCGGGCAACCAAGTCTTCATCTGGGAAGTCAAGATCATCGACGTGAAGTAAGGTCCGCATGACCGTATCCCGTGCAGTACATGGATGTACGGTGACACGGGTTGCAGGAGCGGCTTAGCCGCGATGCATTCGTCCACGCAACGCCGCGCTCCGTCGCGGCGTTTGCGTTTCAAAGAGCCGACATGAATCAGCCGCATCCCATCCTCAGTCCCTGCATCGGCATCTGCCACCTCGGCAGCGACGGCTGGTGCGAAGGCTGTTTGCGCAGCGGTGACGAGATCGCGTGCTGGGTGGCAATGGGGGAGACGGAACGCCGTCGCCTGATGGACGAGGTCCTCCCGCGACGCGAGGCATTGCGCCGATGAGCGCCGCTGTGGACCGCCTGCGTCGCGCCGTGCGCAGCCTGTCCGATCCGCCGTATGGAGCGGGCTGGAACGCGGCCGACCTTGCCGACGTGCTGGACGCTTCGGTGCCGATGCGACCCGCGGCGGTGCTGGTGCCGTTCGTGCGTCGTGACGAGGAGCTGTCGGTACTGTTCACCGTGCGCGCCGGCCACCTGCGCCACCACGCGGGACAGATCAGTTTTCCGGGCGGCGGCATCGACGCGAGCGACACTGATGCGATCGCCGCGGCGTTGCGCGAAACCGAGGAAGAAACCGGCATCGGCTCGGCCGATATCGAACCGTTCGGTTATCTGGATGCGTTCGACACCGTGTCCGGTTACCGCGTGATGCCGGTCGCGGCGTTCGTGCGTGGCGCCTATTCGCTGCACATGGACGCCGGGGAAGTCGACGAGGTGTTCGAGGTACCGTTCGATTTCCTGCTGCACGAGGCCAACCTGCATCACGAGCAGATCCTCTGGCAGGGTCGTGCGCGAACGATCCATGCCTTCGAATGGGAGGGACGGCGCATCTGGGGCGCGACGGCTGCAATGCTGAAGAACCTGATCGATCGTCTGGAGGCGCTGCGATGACTCTGCCGAACCTCATCGGTGCCAACGACCTGGCCGAACGGCAACGGCGCGGTGACGTGCTGGTGGTCGACTGCCGCTTCGATCTCGCCGATACCGGCAAGGGCGAGCGCGAATACCTGGCGGGGCACATCCCGTCCGCCGCGTACATGCATCTCGACCGCGACCTGTCGGACCTGTCCAAGCGCGGCCTCGGGCGGCATCCGCTGCCGCACGACCTGGTGTTCTCGGAAGCGCTCGCGCGCATTGGCTGGCGCGCCGGCCTCGACGTGGTTGCCTACGACGATGCCCAGGGTGCGCTCGCCGCGGCGCGCCTGTGGTGGTTGCTGCGTCTTGCCGGCATCCGCAATGCGGCGGTGCTCGATGGTGGCTGGGCCGCCTGGCGAGCGGCCGGGCGGAAGGTCGAATCGGGTGCGACGACCCTGGCGCAGACGCCGGTGCAGCTGACCCTCGATCGCGCCCAGGTCGTCTGGTTCGACGAGCTCGAACGCCGTCGCGCGTCCGGCGACGTGCTGCTGATCGATGCGCGCGGGGCACCACGCTATCGGGGCGAGGTCGAGCCGATCGATCCCGTCGCTGGGCATGTGCCGAACGCGCGCAATCGACCCTTCGCGGACAATCTCGATGCAAGCGGATGCTTCAAGCCGCGCGAAGAACTGCGCAGCGAATTCGAGCGCGTGCTCGGCGGGCGCCACCCACGCGAGGTCGTGCACATGTGCGGCTCGGGTGTCACCGCCTGCCACAATCTGCTCGCGATGGAACACGCGGGCCTCACCGGCTCACGCGTGTTTGCGCCGTCCTGGAGCGGCTGGATCGCCGATCCCTCGCGCTCCGTTGCTACGGGTCCGTGAATCCGTTCGAAGCCAGGGACTGGAACACGAAGGAACACAGGGCCCACGAAGGACAAAAGAAAGCGCTTTTGTCCTACTTCGTGTGCTCTGTGTTGAAAGACCTTGTCTCGCTTCAGCCCTTGGCCTTCAATCGAGCGACGAGCGCGCTCAGAACCTGCTGTGCTTCAGGAGCGAACCAGCCGTCGAGGAAGTCTTCCACGGGCAGCGCGCGCGGGTCGGCGAACACGGCGGCGAGGTCTGCGCGCGCGAGTCGGCGCGTCTCGCCCATGGCGCGCGGCGGGAACTTCAGCAGCTCGGAAAGCCAGGCGACCGCGCGCGGCACCACCGCATCGACATCGGCGAGTTCGTCGACCAGGCCGATCGCATCGGCTTGTTCCGAGTCGAGCATCGCGCCCGCGACCATCATGCGTTCCGCGCGGTAGGTGCCGACGAGTCGGCGCAGTGCAGCCTGGATGCATTCCGGCACCGACAGGCCGACCTGGACTTCGTTGAGCCCGATGCGATAGGTGCCGCGCGCCATGATGCGGTAGTCGCACATGATCGACAGCACCGCACCGCCAGCCGGCGCATGGCCGGTGATCGCGGCAACAATCGGGATCGGCGAACGCGCAAGCGCCGCGCACAGGCCGAAGAAGTCATTCCAGAACACGCGGAACGCATCGCGATCGAGTTGCAGCAGAGTCGGAACGTCGAGTCCGGCCGAGAACAGGCCCGGCGCACCCGACAGCACAAGGGCGCGGGCGTCCTGGTTCGGCGCCGCCTCGACCGCGCTGCGCAGCGTGCGCACGAGCGCCGGATCGAGTGCGTTGACCGGTTTGCGGGCAAGGCGCAGTTCGTGGATCGAATCGTGCTGGATGATGTCGAGCATGGTATCGGGCGGCCTGGTAGTGGTCGGAGTGCGCGCAGCGATCGCTTCGCGCTGGATCATTCTTCCGCGGCGGTCCAGTTGTAGCGCACCGTGTAGTCGAGCACGGCCTTGGCGTTGGCCGGCACGGCGACGCGGAATTCGAGCAGGTCCGGCGTCTGCTGGTCGGGCTTCTGGCTCGATGACGCCAGGGTCCATCCACGCCAGCGATTGGGGTGTTCGCGTACGGTGATGGTACGCGCGTACTCGCCGTTGTTCGTCAGCGTGATGCGGAAACCCTCATCCATCCGTCGAGCGCCGCGGTCGATCTCGAACGCGGTGCGTTCGCGTTTTGCGGCGAGGTCGAATGCGGTGCCGAGCTGGACCTGCACGTCGCGACCCTTGGAGACATCGGCGATGCGGTTTTCGCCGAGCAACTCGCTGCGTCCGTCCTTGTCGCGCGTGAGCACGCGCAGGTTGCCGGCCGGGAGGTTTTCGGCGGCCACGAACAGGAGCTGGCTCTGCACCGGACCGCCGCCGTTCTGCCACGCGTCCCGTTCGAGCATCGGCTTGGCCGGAAACCAGGCATTGCCGCTTTCGTACAGCCAGCGTCGTTCGCAGGCGAGCTCGCTGCCCGCATACAGCGGTACCTGGGTCACGCTCGCGTCCGGCAGGTCGAGGTTGCCGTCGATGGCGTAGCTGCGGTAGTCGCCGAGCGAGGATTGCTCCGGGATGCCCTCCGGCGCGGGCGCTGGAGCGGCCTGGGCCTTCATCATCATCACGCGCGGACCGCGATCGTACTTGGCGAAGTTCGGCGAGCCCGCGATGAGTTTGAGCTTCGCGCCGGCGTAGTCGCGCCCGCTGCGATTGGCGATGGTGGCGAGTGCGTCGAGGCGCATGCGGCAACCGTCGTTGCCGAGCAGCAGCGCCGAATACGCGGCGCGCCAGCCAAGACCCGACGTCGGGTAGGTCAAGGTCGCTGCCGCGGCGCCGGCCTTGCCATCGACTGCGACCTGCAAGGTACTGCCCGGCAGGCCCGAACCCTCGGCGAATTCGACCCGAGCATAGTCGCGCACGTAGCTGACGCGGCCGTTCGCGCCACGGATGCCGACGCCGCTGCCGTCGATCGCGATCAGCATGCCATCGGCGAGCGGCTTGCCGTCCGTGCCGAACACCTGCACGGATTCGCCGCGATGCGCGGCGAGCAGTCCGCCATCGCCGGCGGACACCACGCGCTGCCCCAGCACGCGCGCGGCGCCGCCGAAATCGATCGCGACGGCTTCGGTATCGAGCATCGTCGGCAGGCCGTCGATGACGACGGTCTGGCGACCACCCGTGAGCGAGAGTGCGCGTTGTTCATGCACGATCGCATGACCGTCTGCGATCGGCTGGTTGCCGGCCTCGAACAAGCCGTCGCCGTCGCTGCGGTAGATCGTGATGGCGGGATCGGCGGAAGCGATCGTCGTTGCAACGATGGTCATGGCAATCACCAGCAATTTACCGAACGGATAGTCGCGCATCGTCGAACTCCAGTCGCGCAGGGTCGATGTGGCCTATGATAACGATCATGCCGGAGGATGCCATGCACCGTTCAAGCGCTGTTCCGCTCACGTTGGCTTTGTTGTTCGGTGCGAGCGTCGCGCATGCGGAAGGCAAGCTCGGGGTATTCGATGCATGGATCCGCCAGGCGCCGCCGGGTGCGACCATGATGGCCGGCTATGCGACCTTGAAGAACACCGGAGATGCGCCGATCACCGTGCTGACCGTGCAAAGCGATGCGTTCCGCATGACGTCGGTACACGAGACGATCGTTGCCAATGACATGGCGAAGATGCGCGAAGTCCATCGCCTCGCGGTTCCGGCGGGCGACGAAGTGCGCATGGAGCCGGGCGGCAGGCACCTGATGCTCATGCAGCCGCGCCACGACATCGTGCCCGGCGACAAGATCGAAGTGGTGTTCCTGCTCGCCGACGGAACGCGCTTGCAGACCTACTTCGACGTGCTCCCGTCCGACGCATCGGACTGACACGCCGCGCGGATCGCTGACGGCAAAGCTACCGAACGCCCGCTGGCTGGATCGATCCAGACCATCACGACTTCACCGTCGGCATAGACGCAATGGCTGTCGTCTTCCGCGACGATGCGGTGCGCGATCGTGACCGATGAGGTGCCGATGCGCTTCGTCGCGAGTTCGGTCACGATACGGCCCGGCCACGCGAGCTGGCGCCGGAAATTCACCTGCGCCGCCGCGACGACCGGCATCATCGACTCGTCGAACCACGGGCCGTTCACGCCGGCAAGCCAGGCGAGGCGGGCTTCCTGCGCGTAGACCAGGAAGGTCGCGTTGTTTACGTGATTGAACGCGTCGAGATCTGCCCAACGCACCGTCATCGCTACGCGCGCGAGCGGCCGCAGGTCGGCAGCGGCGGGTTCGACCGGCGCGACGGCGGTTGTTTTCGTGGTCTTCGTCCTGCGTGCGCCCGTCATGCGGCTTCCTTGCGACTGCGCTTGCGTGGTGGGGTGGCGACGCCGAGCGTGCGCGCGAGGAAGCGGCCGGTGTACGAGGTCGGCGATTGCGCGATCTGTTCCGGCGTGCCGGTCGCGACGATCGTGCCGCCGCGTCCGCCCCCTTCGGGTCCGAGGTCGACGACCCAATCGGCGGTCTTGATCACGTCGAGGTTGTGTTCGATAACGACGACCGTGTTGCCGTCGTCGGCGAGGCGTTGCAGCACCTTCAACAATTGTTCGATGTCGTGGAAATGAAGGCCGGTGGTCGGCTCGTCGAGGATGTACAGCGTGCGGCCGGTGTCACGCTTGCTGAGTTCGCGCGACAGCTTCACGCGCTGCGCCTCGCCGCCGGACAAGGTCGTCGCGCTCTGGCCGAGCTTGATGTAGGTGAGGCCGACATGCATCAGCGTCTCGAGCTTGCGCGCGAGCACCGGCACCGGTTCGAACAGCTTGAACGCATCCTCGACCGTCATTTCCAGCACGTCGGCGATCGTGTGGCCCTTGTAGGTGATCTCGAGCGTCTCGCGGTTGTAGCGTTTGCCGTGGCAGACGTCGCACGGCACGTACACGTCGGGCAGGAAGTGCATCTCGACCTTGATCAGGCCGTCGCCCTCGCACGCTTCGCAGCGCCCTCCCTTGACGTTGAAGCTGAAGCGGCCCGGGCCGTAGCCGCGCGAACGCGACTCCGGCACCTGCGCGAACAGTTCGCGCAGCGGGGTGAACAGGCCGGTGTAGGTCGCCGGATTGCTGCGCGGCGTGCGCCCGATCGGCGACTGGTCGATGTCCACGACCTTGTCGAACAGTTCGATGCCCTGGACTTCGCGGAACGGCGCCGGCTTCTCGTTCGCGCCGTTGAGTTCGGCCGCGGTATACTTGTGCAGCGTGTCGTTGATGAGCGTCGACTTGCCCGAGCCGGAGACCCCGGTGATGCAGGTGAACAGGCCGGCCGGGATCTCGAGGTCGACGTTCTTCAGGTTGTTGCCGCTCGCGCCGAGCAGCCGCAGCGTCTTCTCCGGATCGGCCCTGCGTCGCTGCTTCGGGACTTCGATGCCGCGCTCGCCGGACAGGTACTGGCCGGTCAGCGAGCGCTTGGACTTCAGGATCGCGTCGATGTCACCCTGCGCGACGATCTCGCCGCCGTGCACGCCCGCGCCCGGACCGATGTCGACGATGTAGTCGGCGAGGCGGATCGCATCCTCGTCGTGCTCGACCACGATCACGGTGTTGCCGAGGTCGCGCAGGCGCCTGAGCGTGCCGAGCAGGCGTTCGTTGTCGCGCTGGTGCAGGCCGATCGAGGGTTCGTCGAGCACGTACATCACGCCGACCAGCCCGGCGCCGATCTGCGAGGCGAGGCGGATGCGCTGCGCTTCGCCACCTGAAAGCGAGTCGGCCTGGCGATCGAGCGTCAGGTAGTCGAGCCCGACGTCGACGAGGAAGTGCAGGCGTTCGCGGATCTCCTTGACGATCTTCGCCGCGATCTCGCCGCGCCAGCCGGCGAGCGTGAGCACCTTGAAGAACGCGAGCGACTGCTCGATCGGCAGCGCGGTCAGTGACGGCAGGTTGGAATCACCGACGAATACGTTGCGCGCGCTTCGATTGAGGCGCTGGCCCTGGCAATCGGGACAGGCGCGCTCGCTGATGAACTTCGCGAGTTCCTCGCGCACGGCCGGTGATTCGGTCTCCTTGTAGCGGCGTTCCAGGTTGGGCACGATGCCTTCGAACGCGTGCTTGCGCGTGACCGCGCCACTCGCGCCAGTCACGTAGCGAAAATTGATCGGCACGCCGCCGGAACCGAACAGCACATGCTGTCGTGTCGCTTCCGGCAGGTCGTGCCACGGCGTGTCGACGTCGAACTGGTAGTGCCTGGCGAGCGACAGGATCAGCTGGAAGTAGTACTGGTTGCGGCGATCCCATCCGCGCACCGCACCCGCGGCGAGGCTGAGCTGAGGATTGACGACGACGCGCGCGGGATCGAAGAACTGGGTGACGCCGAGGCCGTCGCAGCCCGGGCAGGCGCCGACCGGCGAATTGAACGAGAACAGGCGCGGTTCGAGCTCCGGCAGCGAGTAGTCGCATACCGGGCACGAGAAACGCGAGGAGCAGGTGACTTCCGCTGCGGCGGTGTCGTCGATGTTGACGACCACCGCAATGCCGTCGCCGAGGCGCAATGCGGTCTCGAACGATTCGGCCAGCCGCTGCTTGATGTCCGCCTTCGGCCGGAACCTGTCGATCACGACTTCGATCGTGTGCTTCTGGCGCAGCGAGAGCGCTGGTACCGCGTCGAGTTCGTACACCGTGCCGTCGACGCGTGCGCGGACGAAGCCCTGCGCGCGCAACTGCTCGAAGACCTGCACGTGCTCGCCCTTGCGTTCCCGCACGATCGGCGCAATCAGCATGTAGCGCTTTTCGGCAGGCATCGCGAGCGTCGCGTCGACCATCTGGCTGACGGTCTGCGCTTCAAGCGGGATACCGTGGTCGGGACAGCGCGGCGTGCCGACGCGCGCGAACAGCAGGCGCAGGTAGTCGTACACCTCGGTGATCGTGCCGACGGTCGAGCGCGGGTTGTGCGAAGTCGCCTTCTGCTCGATCGCGATCGCCGGCGAAAGGCCCTCGATGTGGTCGACGTCGGGTTTTTCCATCACCGACAGGAACTGGCGCGCGTAGGCCGACAGCGACTCGACATAGCGGCGCTGGCCTTCGGCGTAGATCGTGTCGAACGCGAGCGACGACTTGCCCGAGCCGGATAGGCCGGTGATCACGATCAGCCTGTCGCGCGGCAGATTGAGGTCGATGTTCTTGAGATTGTGCGTGCGCGCACCGCGGATGCGTATCGTGTCCATGCGGCGGGGGAGATGGGGGAAGAGGGCGACTATAACAACCGCCGTCTCGCCTTTCGCGACGGTTGGCTCCAGGGTCGCGATTGCGGACAGGTGCGGGCGGGCTGGCTTCGGGGGGAAGCTATCGCCGGTGGAACGAAGGTCGAAGTCGCCCGGCGCGTGCGATAACAACGACTTGCGATCAACTTCAGGGTCGATTAGACTGCGCGGCTCGCTCCCGGTCCAGGCCGGGTGCGCAGGCTGATTTCAGAATAACTACAGAGGCATAGCCATCATGTACGCAGTCATCGTTACCGGCGGTCGCCAGTACCGCGTGGCGCAGGGTGAGACCTTGCGCGTCGAAAAGCTCGTCGCCGACATCGGCGCCGAGGTCAAGCTGGACCAGGTCCTGCTGGTCGGCGAGGGCGACGGGGTCACCGTCGGCGCCCCGCTGGTCGCCGGAGCGCTGGTCACCGCGAAGGTGGTGTCGCACGGTCGCGGCGAGAAGATCCGCATCGTGAAATTCCGTCGCCGCAAGCACTTCCGCAAGGAGACGGGTCACCGTCAGCATTACACCGAAATCGAAATCGTCGGCATCACCGGCGCGGGCAAGAAGTAAGGGAGCACGGCAATGGCACATAAAAAGGCAGGCGGCTCAACCCGCAACGGTCGCGACTCGAACCCGAAGTACCTCGGCGTGAAGATCTATGGTGGCCAGGCGGTCGAAGCCGGCAACATCATCGTCCGCCAGCGCGGCACGCGCTTCCATCCGGGCGCGGGCGTCGGCCTCGGCCGCGACCACACGCTGTTCGCCCTGGTCGATGGCACGGTCGAGTTCAAGGTCAAGGGCGCCGAAGCGCGCAAAACGGTCAACGTCATCCCGGGCTGATCGCCAACGCGATCGGTTCTGCGAAGGCCCCGCCTCGTGCGGGGCTTTTCGTTTGTGGACCGGGATTGGGGATTCGGGATTCGCAATGGCGAAATCAGATTCCCGCCCCATGACGGCCTTTCGAGGGCATCATGCTGCCGGTTCGCGCTGATGAGGCGCTCGTCAGGTTTTTCCGAATCCCCCATCCCGAATCCCCAATCCCGGCCCCCGCAATGAAATTCGTCGACGAAGCCACCATCCACGTCTATGCCGGCAACGGTGGCAGCGGCTGCGTCAGTTTCCGGCGCGAGAAATTCATCCCGTTCGGTGGTCCGGATGGCGGGGACGGCGGCAGCGGCGGCAGCGTCTGGCTGGTCGCCGACGAAGGCATCAACACCCTGATCGACTTCCGCCATCAGCGCGTCTATCGCGCGCAGCGCGGCGAGAACGGCATGGGCCGGCAGATGGCTGGCAAGGGCGGCGAGGACACCTTCATCCGCGTTCCGGTCGGTACGGTCGTGATCAACACCGCGACCGACGAAGAGATCGGTGACATGACCACGCATGGCCAGCGCCTGCTGGTCGCCCAGGGCGGCCACGGCGGCCTCGGCAACATCCACTTCAAGAGTTCGGTCAACCGGTCGCCGCGCAAGACCACGCCCGGCAGCCCCGGCGACGAGCGCGAGATCAAGCTCGAACTGAAGGTCCTTGCGGACGTAGGCCTGCTCGGCTTCCCGAATGCGGGCAAGTCGACCCTGATCCGCGCGGTGTCGGCGGCGACGCCGAAGGTGGCCGACTATCCGTTCACGACGTTGCAACCGCATCTCGGCGTCGTGCGTATCGAAACCGACCGCAGCTTCGTGATCGCCGATATCCCCGGCTTGATCGAAGGCGCCGCCGAAGGCGCCGGACTCGGCATCCAGTTCCTCAAGCATGTCGCGCGCACGCGCCTGTTGCTGCATGTCGTGGACATCGCGCCGCTCGACGGCATCACCGATCCGGTCGCCGAAATCCGCGCGATCGAGACCGAGCTCAAGGGGTTCGACCCGAAGCTGCTGAAGCGGCCGCGCTGGCTGGTGTTCAACAAGGCCGACCTGCTCGCGCCCGAAGAACGCGAGAAGGTCGCCAAGGCGATCGTCAGGAAGCTCAAGTGGAAGCAACCGTGGTACGTGGTGTCGGCGATCGCGCGCGAGGGCACGTGGCCGATGTGCCTGGACATCCAGCGCTTCTTCGACGAGCAGAAATACGCCGCCGAGGCGGCGGAGCAGGGCGCGTGAGCGTCGGCGCCGGAGCAGTGCAGATCCCGGCGTCATGCCCGCGAAAGCGGGAATCCAGCGGCTTGTTCACGGGGCACTACCGCGTGTCGTCCGGGCAGCAACGGGAAACAAAAAAGCCGGCCCGTAAGGCCGGCTTTTTCGGGAAGCGCCCCGCGATCAGGGTCGATCGCGCGAATTCACAGCGCCTTGATGTGCGCGGTCAGGCGGCTCTTGTGACGGGCGGCCTTGTTCTTGTGGATCAGGCCACGCGTGGCGTAACGATCCATCACCGGCTCGGCGATCTTGTACGCGGCTTCGGCCTTCGCCTTGTCCTTGGCTTCGATCGCCTTCACGACATTCTTGATCGCCGTGCGAACCATCGAACGCGCGCTGGCGTTGCGCTGGCGGTGCTGCTCGGACTGGCGCGCACGCTTCTTCGCGGACTTGATGTTGGCCAAGGGACTGCTCCGGTATTCGGGATTGGAAAAAGACTGCGGATTATGCCGGGGCGCTTTTTCCACGTCAATCGACTGCGCCGCGACGTACCGCTGAAGTTCGACACATGCACCGAAGTTTCCCGTCCACGCCGGGCGAGCGGGTTTTCCCATCCGTGCGCGTCGAGCGCAGCGAGCGGTAACGAGCGGCGCAGCGCCCGAGCAGGCCTTGCAGGCCCTTCGACTACGGCCTTCCAGGCCTGCGCTGAGGCCGAACGGACCCTCAGCGAGCCAGCCCGGCCTTCGGCCCTCCGCCCTCAGCCCTCGCCATGACCCGTCCCAGCCTGCTTCGCTCGATGCTGAGCTTCAGTGGCGGGACCTTCGTCTCGCGCATCCTGGGTCTGGTCCGAGAACAGGCGATCGCCTACGCGTTCGGTGCGAGTGCGGCGACCGACGCTTTCTGGGTTGCGTTCCGCATCCCGAACTTCCTGCGCCGCCTGTTCGCCGAGGGCTCGTTCTCGGTCGCGTTCGTGCCGGTGTTCACCGAGGTCAAGGAGACGCGCCGCCACGAGGACTTGAAGCAACTCGTCGCGCGCACCGCCGGCACGCTCGGCGGCGTGTTGTTCGTGGTGACTGCGCTCGGGATGCTCGGCGCGCACTGGCTCGCGGCCGGCTTCGCGCCCGGCGCGATCGACGAGCCGGCGAAGTTCGCGCTGACCACCGACCTGCTGCGCGTGATGTTCCCGTTCCTGTTGTGCGTGTCGCTGACCGCGCTCGCCGGCGCGGTACTGAACAGCTTCCACAAATTCATGTTGCCGGCGTTGACGCCGGTCATCATGAACCTGTGCATGATCGTCGCCGCGCTGTGGTGGTCGAAGGCGTTCGACGTGCCCATCATGGCGCTCGGCTGGGCGATTTTCGTCGCCGGCATCCTGCAACTGCTGGTGCAGTTGCCGTCGCTCGCGAAACTCGACCTGCTTGCGTTGCCGCGCTGGGGCTGGCGCCACCCGGATGTGCGCCGGATCCTGAAACTGATGGTGCCGACGCTGTTCGGCTCGTCCGTCGCGCAGATCAACCTGCTGCTCGACACCCTCATCGCCTCGTTCCTGATCACCGGTTCGCAGACATGGCTGACGCAGAGCGATCGCCTGCTCGAATTTCCGCTCGGCATCTTCGGCGTCGCGCTCGGTACCGTGATCCTGCCGTCGTTGTCGCGCCATCACGTGACGACCGATCGCGACGGCTTCGCGAAGGCGCTCGACTGGGGCCTGCGGACCGCGTTGCTGATCTCGGTTCCGGCCATGCTCGCGCTGGTGCTGCTGGCCAAGCCGATGCTTGCGACCCTGCTGCAGCACGGTCGTTTCACCGCACATGACGTCGACATGGCCGCATTGTCCCTGTCGGCTCTTTCGTTCGGCCTGCCTGCGTTCGCGCTGGTCAAGGTCGTCGCGCCAGCGTTCTATGCGCGCCAGGACACCAGGACGCCGGTGCGCGCCGGCATCGTCGCGATGATCGCCAACATGCTGATGAACCTGCTGTTCGTCGGCTTGCTGTTCCATCTCTGGCACAGGCCCGAGGACCTCGCCGACGGATGGTTGGCCGCCATCGCCAAGGTCCCGGGCCTGCATATGGGCCTCGCGCTGGCGAGCGCCCTCGCCAGTTACCTCAATCTCGGCCAGCTCTGGCTCGCACTGCGCCGCGACGGCGTGTACGTGAGCCAGCCGGGCTGGACCCGGCACCTCCTGCGCCTCGGCGCGGCCTGCGCGGCGATGGTCGCCGTGCTCGCTGTCGGCCTGTGGCAATGGCCGGAGTGGGGCGACTGGACCCCCATGTCGCGCGTGCTGCGCCTGGGCGTGCTGATTGCGTCCGGCGGCGGCGTGTTCCTCGCCACGCTGTTCGCATGTGGCTTCCGCCTGCGCGACCTGCGCGCTGTCTAGGGCGGTGCGCGCGCAAGCGCGTGCCCCGCTGCAGGTCCGCCTTGACGCGCGCATCCGGCGACGCGCATTCCGCCGTACGGCGCGCCTGCTGCGGCGCAGCGGCTATACTCATCCGATGAACCTGCTTTTCCGTGATGCCGCGGGGCCGAACCTGGCTCCGGGCGGCAGCGTTTTGTGCGTCGGCGCGTTCGATGGGCTGCATCTCGGCCATCGTGCGTTGCTCGCACACGTGCGCGAGCGCGCGACGGCGCAGGCACTGACGCCGCTCGCGATCAGCTTCGAACCGATCCCGCGCGAATTCTTCGCCCGCGGCGTTCGCGTGCCGCGCGTCGCCAGCGTGCGCGAGAAGATCGCGCAGATCGGCTCCAGCGGGATGTCCCTGCTGTTGCTGCGCTTCAACGACGGGCTCGCGGCGATGTCCGCCGAGGCCTTCATCGAGGACGTGCTGATCGCGCGCGCGGATGCGCGCGAGGTCTGGGTCGGTGCCGACTTCCGTTTCGGTCACGCACGCCATGGCGACGTCGCGCTGCTGCGGGCGCACGGTGAGCGACGCGGCTTCACGGTCGAAGTGATGGACGACGTCGCGATCGATGGCGCGCGCGTCAGCAGCAGTGCGATCCGGCGCCACCTCGCTGCCGGCGAATTCGATGCCGCGGCGCGCCTGCTTGGTCGGCGCTTCGCGATTGGCGGGCACGTGGTGCGCGGACGCCAGCTTGGCCGCAAACTGGGTTATCCGACCGCAAATATCCGCCTCGGCCGGCGTACCGCGCCGGTCGCCGGCATCTTCGCGGTACAGGTGCACGGCGTCGAAGCGTCACCGCGCGCGGGCGTCGCCAGCCTCGGCGTGCGGCCGACCATCGATGGCGACGGCGAGCCCCTGCTGGAAGCGCACCTGTTCGATTTCGACGGCGACCTGTACGGTCGCCGCATCGAGGTCGAGTTCGTGCAAAAGTTGCGCGACGAGATGAAATTCGACGATCTCGACGCCATGGTGAAGCAGATCGACCGCGACGCGGAGGATGCGCGCGGCATCCTCGGCGTGGCACGCGTCGAGGTGAAGCAAGGCCCTGGCGCGAGCGCCATAACCCACACGGTTGCCGCATGAGCAGAGACTACAAGGACACGATCAACCTGCCGAAGACCGACTTCGCGATGAAGGCGGATCTGGCCAAACGCGAGCCGGCGATGCTGGCCGAGTGGGAGCGCGCGGACCGTTACGGCGAGATCCAGCGCCGAAGCGCCGCGCGCGAGCGCGCTTTCATCCTGCACGATGGTCCGCCGTATGCGAACGGGGTCATCCACATCGGCCACGCAGTCAACAAGGTGCTGAAGGACATCGTCGTCAAGTCGAAGCTGCTCGCCGGGCTGCGTTCGCCGTACGTCCCGGGGTGGGATTGCCATGGCCTGCCGATCGAGGTCGCGGTCGAGAAGGAGATCGGCAAGGTCGGCCAGAAGGTCGACGCGGCGACGTTCCGCGCGAAGTGCCGCGAATACGCGGCGAAGCAGATCGACCTGCAACGTGCCGACTTCAAGCGCCTCGGCGTGCTCGGCGATTGGAGCAACCCCTATCTGACGATGGATTTCCGCTACGAGGCGGACATCATCCGCGCGTTGGCGAAGATCCATGCAAACGGCCACGTCGTGCGCGGCTTCAAGCCGGTGCACTGGTGTTTCGACTGCGGCTCCGCGCTGGCGGAAGCGGAGATCGAATACGCCGACAAGGTGTCGCCGGCGATCGACGTCGCCTACGACGCGTTCGATCCGAAGGCGCTCGCGGCGAAGTTCGGCGCGACGACCGGCGACGACGACATCGTCGCGGTGCCGATCTGGACGACGACGCCGTGGACGCTGCCCGCGAGCGTCGCGGTGGCGCTCGGGCCCGAACTCGAGTACGCACTGGTCGAAGGCCCTGCGCGCGATGGCAGGCGCGTGCTGCTCGTCGTCGCGGACGCGCTCGCGGCAGCGGCTCTTGCCCGCTATGGCGTTGCCGACAAGAAGATCCTGGGACGTGCGCGCGGAGTTGCACTGGAAGGCGTCGTCGTGCGTCATCCGTTCTACGATCGTGAGATTCCGATCCTCCTCGGCGACCACGTGTCCGCCGAGGACGGCACCGGCGCCGTGCACACGGCGCCCGGCCACGGCGTCGAGGACTTCGCGGTCGGTCAGAAGTACGGCCTCGTCGAGAAGTATTCCGCCGCGGAACTCAATCCCGTCGGCGGCAACGGCGTTTATGTCGCCGGTACGCCGATCGTCGAGGGCCAGTTCATCTGGAAGGCGAACGAGTCGATCCTCGCACTGCTGCGCGAGCGCGGCATGCTGCTCGCCGAAGCGAAGCTCACGCACAGCTACCCTCACTGCTGGCGCCACAAGACGCCGGTCGCATTCCGCACCACGCCGCAGTGGTTCATCGGCATGGAGACGCAGGGTTTGCGTGCGGCCGCACTGAAATCGATCCGCGACGACGTCGACTGGTACCCGGCGTGGGGCGAGGAGCGCATCGCCGGCATGATCGCCGGACGCCCGGATTGGTGCATCTCGCGCCAGCGCACCTGGGGCGTGCCGATCGCGCTGTTCGTCGACAAGGCGACCCAGCAGCCGCATCCGCGCAGCGTCGAGCTCATGGAACAGGTCGCGCGACGCGTGGAGAAGGAGGGCGTCGATGCGTGGTACGCGCTGGATGCGTCCGAGCTGCTCGGAGCGGAAGCGGCGAACTACGACAAGGTTACCGACATCCTCGACGTCTGGTTCGATTCCGGCACCTCGCATTTCTGCGTGCTCGACCAGCGTGCCGAACTCGCGCGCAAGCCCCTCGACCAGGTCATGTACCTGGAAGGCTCGGACCAGCATCGCGGCTGGTTCCATTCCTCGCTGCTGACCGCGACCGCGATGCACGGCCGCGCGCCGTATGACGCGGTTCTTACGCACGGCTTCACGGTCGACGCGCAGGGTCGCAAGATGTCGAAGTCGCTCGGCAACGTCGTCGCGCCGCAGAAGGTCGTCGACACGCTCGGCGCCGACGTGCTGCGCCTGTGGGTCGCGTCGACCGACTACCGCAACGAGATCGCGGTGTCCGACGAGATCCTCAAGCGGGTTGCCGATTCGTACCGGCGCATCCGCAACACCGCGCGCTTCCTGCTCGGCAATCTCGATGGCTTCGATCCGGCGCAGCATGTGCTGCCGCTGGAGCAGTGCCTGATGCTCGACCAGTGGGCGGTGCAGCAGGCATACGACGTGCAGCAGGCCGTCGTCGCGGCCTACGCACGCCACGATTTCCCCGAAGTCGTCGCGCGCGTGCAGAATTTCTGCACCAACGAGCTCGGTTCGCTTTACCTCGACATCACCAAGGATCGGCTCTACACGATGCCGACCGACAGCCGCGGGCGGCGCAGTGCACAGACCGCGATGCTGCACATCGTCGAGGCGATGGTGCGCTGGATCGCGCCGATCCTGTCGTTCACCGCCGAGGAGATCTGGCCGCTGATTCCGGGCAAGCGCAGCGAATCGGTGCTGTTCGAAACCTGGTACGACGGCCTCGCGGCGACCCAGGGCACGCCGGAGCAGCGGCGATTCTGGGCCGACCTGCTCGCGATCCGCGCGGCGTCCTCGCGCCTGCTCGAAAGCATGCGCAATGCCGGTTCGATCGGCGCTTCGCTGCAGGCGGAAGTTGTCGTGCACGCCGACGACGCGACGCGCGCGCGCCATGCCAAGGTCGGGGACGAACTGCGCTTCTTCTTCATCACCTCGAAGCTCGACCTTGCCGACCTCGCCGCGCTGCCCGATCCAAAGGAGCGCACCGATGTCATCGGCGTCGAGATCGACGATGCGACGGTGTGGGTCGCCGCGAAGCCGAGCGAGGCGCAGAAATGCATCCGCTGCTGGCACTACCGGCCCGACGTCGGCACGCATGCCGAGCATCCGGAGATCTGCGGCCGCTGCATCGAGAACGTCGATGGCGAGGGCGAGACGAGGCGGTGGTTCTGATGTCGGTCAAGCCGAACGCGTTGTTGTGGCTTTTGTTGTCGCTGCTGGTCATTGCCCTCGATCAGATCACCAAGCACATCGCCCTGATCGAGCTGCAACCCTACCAGCCGCACGCGGTGATTGCTGGTCTCTTGAACTGGACGCTCGCGTTCAACCCCGGCGCCGCGTTCAGTTTTCTCGCCGGCGAAGACGGCTGGCAGCGCTGGCTGTTCACCGCGCTCGCGGTCGGGGTCAGCGCGATGCTTGCGTTCTGGCTGTCGCGCACGCCGCGCGGCGACTGGCGCAATGCGTTGCCGCTGTCGCTGATCATCGGCGGCGCACTCGGAAACCTGATTGATCGCCTGCGCTTCGGCCACGTCACCGACTTCATCCAGGTTTACTGGCACGACTGGGCGTTTCCGGCGTTCAACGTCGCCGACTCGGCGATCTCGGTCGGTGCAGTGCTGCTCGTGCTGTCCGGTTTGGTTTTTTCCAGCCGCAGTCCCTGACGGCGAGGATCAAGGAGCCGGCATCCGTGGCTGCGCCACTCGACCGTCGTCCTTGACGAAACGCAGCGGCCCTCCGTGGCCGCACCTTTCAATCAAAGAATCTATAATTCTCCGATGGACGTCCTGCTCGCCAATCCCCGTGGTTTCTGCGCCGGCGTCGACCGCGCGATCGAGATCGTCGAACGCGCGCTCGAAACCTTCGGCGCACCGATCTACGTGCGCCACGAGGTCGTGCACAACCGCTTCGTCGTCGAACGGCTGCGCACGAAAGGGGCGGTGTTCGTCGACGAACTGCACGAGGTGCCGGACGGTTCAACCGTGATTTTCAGCGCGCATGGCGTGTCGCAGGCGGTGCGCGGCGAAGCCGGCGAGCGCGGCCTGCGCGTGTTCGACGCGACCTGCCCGCTGGTGACCAAGGTGCACATGGAAGTCGCGCGGCACGGAAAGGCGGGGCGCGACGTGGTGCTGATCGGCCATGCCGGCCATCCCGAAGTGGAAGGCACGATGGGGCAGTGGGACCCGGCCAATGCGGGTGCGATCCACCTGGTCGAGACGCCCGAGTGCGTCGCCAGCCTGCGGCCGCGCAATCCCGAGCAGATCGCGTTCGCGACCCAGACCACGCTCTCGATCGACGACACGCGCGCGGTGATCGACGCCCTGCAGCGGCGCTTCCCGGCGATCCAGGGCCCGCGCCACGACGATATCTGCTATGCCACGCAGAATCGCCAGGACGCCGTGCGCAAGCTCGGCCAGCAGTGTGATCTCGTGCTCGTCGTCGGCTCGCCGAACAGCTCCAATTCGAACCGTCTGCGTGAACTGGCCGAGAAACAGGGCGTGCCGGCCTATCTGATCGATGGCGCCGCCGACATCCAGCCGCATTGGCTGGAAGGTCGCACCCGCATCGGCGTCACCGCCGGCGCCTCGGCCCCGGAGAGCCTGGTGCGCGAGGTCATCACCGCCCTGCGCGAGGCCGGCGCTGCCGGCGTGCGCGAGCTCGACGGCGAACCGGAAAACGTGACGTTCGCCCTGCCGAAGGAACTGCGCTTGCGCGTAGTGGCCTGATCCGACCGCGATTCCCCGCTGCGGAGCCGCTTGTCCGGCAATTCCTACCTTGCAACCGCGCCCGCTTGTCCGGCTCCGGCGCGGTGCGTAGGGTAGTCTTATCCAGGAGTTTGTCGGGGAAGGCAATGTCCGAATCCAGTAACAGGGCCGCGTTCCGGGGTCGTAGATCGGCGGCCGGGTTCACGCTTTTCGAGCTGATGATCGCCGTGGCGATCGTGGCGATCCTTGCCGCGATGGCATTCCCGAGCTACCGCGATTTCAGCCAGCGCATGAACGTCACCAACAGCACCAACCAGCTCGTTGGCGCGCTCAACACGGCGCGCAGCGAAGCGGTCAAGCGCGGTCGTCAGGTCGCCGTGATCGCCAACGGCGGCGACTGGAGCCGAGGCTGGCAGATCGTCGCGGGCAAGGCCACCGCCGCGGGCACGGTGACGCCTCCGGTATCGCCGGGCGCGACCTCGGCCGCCTGCAAGGCCTACATGGACCTGGATGGCGTGACGCCGCTGTGCCCGCGCTTCGACGGGCCGCTTCCAGACAGGTACACGTTGCTGGCCAAGGGCGCGGGGACCGGTGCGAGCGACACCCAGATCGTGTTCGGAGGGAGCGGAGCCCTCGTCCCTGCGACCGTCACCAACTATGACTTCAGCCTATGCCGCCCGAGCCAGAACGCTGATCCGACCCAGTCGCGCCGCGTACATGTCGCGCCGTCCGGAATCATAACCACCTATCGCGACACCACCTCGTCGCCTGCCGGCGCTTGCAGCTGATGGAGACCCGCATGCGAATTGTTTCCTCCCGCGGATTCACCCTGCTCGAAGTCCTGATTGCGTTGCTGATCTTCAGCCTTGGCATGCTCGGCCTCGCAGGCCTCATGGTCGTATCGGTCAAGACCAATCAAAGCGCCTACCTGCGCACGCAGGCTTCGTTCCTGGCCCAGTCGATGGCAGACCGCATGCGCGCGAACATCGGCCAAATCAACAACTACAACGGCGACTACGATGCCTCGACGGCCGGAGCGCCGACATGCACGAGTTGCGATCCTGCCGGAATGCGCGCGCGCGACACCGCGGTGTGGAGCCAGCAGCTGATTGACTCGCTGCCGAATCCGACCGCCAACATCAATTGCACCGGAACGGTAGTTCCGGCGTCGAGCGGCGCAGGAACCTACGACGGGACCTGCGAGTTCATCATCCAATGGGCGGAGGCGAATCTCGAAGTCAACAGTGGCGCCAGTGCGCCGCCGCCCCAGACCTTCGCATGGGTATTCCAGCCGTGAGCGCCGCGCCGATGAATCGATCGACCTTCACCTCCGCCGCATTGCGTCCACGTCAGGCTGGCTTCACCCTGCTGGAGATCATGGTCGCGCTGACGCTCGGCATGCTGCTCAGCATCGGAATCCTGAGCCTGTTCGGCAGCACGAGTCGCACCAACCGGCTGCAGGGTGGCCTCGCGCGCCTGCAGGAGAACGGGCGTTTCGCCGTGACGCGGATGGAGTCCGACCTGCGCATGACCGCTGCGCAGTACTGCAGCAACATGGCGGGTGCCGCCACCAGGGGCGTGACGCCGGTAGTGCCGGTACGCGCGCCGCTCGTGCTGACAGACCAGCTGGGCGTGGCCGATCCCGGTCCCGGGGCAGGCGATACGCCTGTGTCGGTCCTGCAAAGCATCGATGCGACGGGTTATCCGACCAGCACAGCGGGCACAGGCAGCTACATCCTGAGTCCGCGCTATTTCGTGCAAGGCTATTCGTGCACCGGCGCGACCTGCACGCCTGCCGGCCTGCCGAGCGGGCTGCCTGCAGCAGGCACCAATCCGGGTGATCGTGTGCAAGGCAGCGACGTACTGACCATCCGCTACGAGCGCGGCAGCGGGTGGAGCGTTTCCGGCGCGGGCGGCTGTACTTCGGGTGGCACCCTGCAGGTGCTGTCGAGGCCCGGTGATGATCCGGTGAGTTTCGTCCCCGGCCCGCAACTCGCGCTGGTGACCGACTGCGCGAACGCGGCGGTCTTGCCGGTCGCGAATTTCACGGGAAGCACGCTGACCTTGGGGACCCTCATGCCGGGAACCTCGGCGGTATGCACCAACGCCGGCACGCGCGACATGCGCGTATTCAATTTCTCGAAGGATTTCGTCACCGTCACCTACTATCTCGCCTTGCGCCAGGATCTTGACCCGGATGCGCGACCGAACAGTCCGACCGCGGCGAGGCGCGTGATTCCCGTGTTGATCCGCCGTGAAAATGGAGTGGATCAGGAGCTCGTGCAGGGCGTCGACCAGCTTGGGTTTCTGTACGGTGTGCAGAACGCGGCGGGCCAGACGGTGTTCCTCACTGCCGACCAGGTCAACGCCGGCGCGGTGCCGTGCAGCCAACCGCCGGAAGGCGTATCTGCCCTCGAACCCGGTTGCCTGTGGCGCTCGGTGCGCACGATCGAGGCGCATCTGCTCGTCAACACGGTCGGCGAAATCATGAATCTCGACAACGTGAGTCGGGAGTACCGATTCATGAACAGCGTTCACGCGACCACCGATGCAAGCGCGCTGCCTTCCGCATTGAAGGCGGGCAGCATGCTGAGGCGCGAGTTCATCGCGCACGTTTCCAATCGCAACTTCAACTTCTGAGTGCGGCCATGAATAGTCCCCGTCGTTCGTTCAACCAGCGACGCCAGCAAGGCGCCGTGCTCTTCGTTGCCCTGGTATTCCTGATCCTGATCACCTTGCTCGCGTTGACTGCGACGGGCACATCGATCCTGCAGGAAAAGATGACCGGCGGCATGCGCAACCGCCAACTCGGCCTGATGGGCGCGGAGAGCGGCTTGCGCGGAGGCGAGGCGTTCCTGCTCAACCTCAACTTCATTGGGGGCAACCAGCTTACGCAATGCCCGCCGGACGGAGCCCCCACGTCGACGTGTGCGTACGTCCCGCAGGTGGATGACACCACGGCGAGGGCTGGCCTCGATCCGGCCGTGCAGTCGTTCCGCACGGCGCGCTCCTGGGTCGCACCCCCGGGTGGCGCGCCAACGTATCCACACACCCTCACGGGCCAGACTGGCGATCTGGAAACCGCCTCGTTGCATGCGGAGCCGGTCCTGGTTGTCGAGGCACTCGGCAGTGACAGTGCCGCTGGCGGTGGCGACGGAGGCTGGCAGCAGACCAACGCGATCGATGCAGAAAAGTCCGGCGTCGGGTCACCGATCCTGTACCGGATCACCTCGCGTAGCCAGGGCGGCAGTGGTGCCGTGCTGCGGGTCGCAGAAAGTGTGTATTCAGCGATGAACCTGGGTGCCGCCGGTGCCAATCCGGACGCTGCGCCGTGAGCCAGAGACTGTCTGAGGATTCGATCATGCAAGCAAAGTCCCGTCGTTTTCTCGCGCTGGCGGCGCTGGGTTGCGGCATCTGCCTGCTGGGCAGCATGTCCACGGACCTGAACGCGCAATCCGTCATTGCCCCCGGCACGATCGACCTGGTGGCGACGCCACCGGAACTGACGACCTCGGTCAATCCGAACATTGTCGTGACGTTCGACGATTCGGGTTCGATGGCGTCCAATTTCATGGGCGACAACCGTCCGTTCGACGGCGGCTCCTGGACGGGTCCATGGCGCTGCGCGGGCGTGATCGATCCGCGCGCGACCAGCGGCATTGGCACGCGCGCAATGAACGGCGTGTACTACAACCCGAACGTGCTCTATACGCCACCGATCAGGGCGGACGGGACGCAGTTCCCGAACGCGGATGCGACGCTCGCCTCCGTGTGGGCCGACGGCATCGCGGTGAATCGCCCGCTTGCGCCGGTCACGCCCGCTGCCCCCGCCTACAACAACAATATGAATGATTCGGGCAACGGCAACGACAATCGCCGCACGATCATCAACGGGATCAAGTCGGGGACGACCGACCGTCGTTGGCAATGCGGCTATGGCACCTATCCGACTGCGTTCGCGGGCGGCGAAAACATCAACAACGGCGGTCCGTACTATTTCCGGCTCAAGACCGGCCTGACGATCCCGCTCGACGCGTTCGGCGATCCGACCGGCCCGAGCGGGACTGCAGGGACGGGCCAGAACGTCCTCTACAACGTCGCCAACTGGGAAGCGGTGGTGGTTCCGAACGCGGCCGCAACGATCGAAGGCGTTTCGGTCAACCAGTGGCAGAACTTCGCGAACTGGTACGCGTACTACCGTACGCGCAACATCATGACGCGCTCGGCGCTGTCGCGCACGTTCGCGAAGTTCTCCGGCAA
Organism: Dokdonella sp.; assembly: GCF_044227025.1. GTDB lineage: Bacteria > Pseudomonadota > Gammaproteobacteria > Xanthomonadales > Rhodanobacteraceae > Dokdonella_A. The sequence goes on from NZ_JBGAFX010000003.1 coordinate 327,519, forward strand.
TGTGCGCGTCGCCTGGCAGAACATCAACAACGGCACCTACAAGCTGCCGGCCGCCGCCATAATCACCCAGTTGCTCGACAAGGCCGGCGTCGCTTGCTCGACCATCAGCCCTTCGTTTTCATTCGGTGCGGGCAGCCAGCCGGACTGCTATCGCAGCGCATTCTTCAACTGGGTGTTCCAGGTCGGCGCCAGCGGCAACACGCCCGATCGCGAGTCGACGATCCGTGCCGGCGAGTTTTTTACGCGGGGCAACAGCTCTGACCTGAAAGATCCGTACTGGCAGCTTGCCGATCCCAGCGTCGGCGCTTCGGCGCGCGAACTCAGCTGTCGGCAGAACTTCCACATGCTGGTCACCGACGGCTACTGGAACGAAGGCAACCCGACCGCGCCGGGTGGCTTTTTCGGTGTGCAGGGCGCACCGACGTTGCCGGACGGCGTTGCGTTCACCCATGACACCCCATCACGGGCCTTTTGGGACGTTCCGGTGTCACCCACCGGAACGTGCGGTGCAACCGGAAGCACCGATTGTTACCCCTCGCTCGCTGACATCGGTTTCTACTACTGGGCGAAAGACCTGCGCACCGACCTTGCCAACAAGGTCAGGCCGTATGTGCCGGACAAGACCACCGGCGTGACCGGCAGCGTGCCCCTCGGCGTCGATCCGCTCGCGAACCGCGAGATCTACTTCAACCCGGCCAATGATCCCGCGTCATGGCAGCATGTGGTGCAGTTCATGGTGACGCTCGGCATCGCCGGCCAGTTGAACTATGCGAATGACCCCGATTGCGCCAATCCGAACAGTGACCTGTGCAAGTTGCGCAAGGGCCAGACGAACTCGAGCGGAGCCATCGGCTGGCCGATTCCGGCGCGCAACGATCCGCGCGCGATCGATGACACCTGGCACGCGGCCGTCAACTCGCGCGGCTCGTATTTCAGCGCGAGCAACCCGGGCGACCTCGTCACCCATCTGGAAGCGATCATCAACAGCGTGCTTTCACGCGGCGCGTCGTCGACTCCGGTCACGCTGTCGCTGCCTCTGGCCACTGCCGGCAACGCGGCATATGCAGCCGGTTACGACAGCACCGACTGGTCGGGCTCGCTGGTGCGCGAAGACGTCGATCCGGTCACCAACGCAGTCGGTGCCCTGGCGCCATGGGATGCCGGTTGCCTGCTGACCGGCGGCACGTTCGACAAGGCCCTTCGCAAGTGCACGCCGCCGAGCGGTGGACCGTGGGTTGCGCCGCCGGGCTATCCGAGCACGGCGCGCAATCCGGACAGCCGTCGCATCTTCACGTCCAAGCGCGATGCGCTCGGCAATACCACGGGTGTGCCGTTCCGCTGGGATACTGCGGCGCTGGGCACCGAACTGGTCGATGGACTGAATCAGAAGCCGACCAACGCGACGCTGTGCAATGCCGCCACCAATGCGGTCGCCTGCGACGCGTTCGGCGCCAACCGTGTCGACTACATCCGCGGCGTCCGCATGAACGAGGCGACCGCTTCGCCGCGTTTCCGCACCCGCAGTTCGGTGCTCGGCGCGATCGTGAACGCGAGCCCGCGCTATGTGTCCTCACCCCGTTCGGACTACCACGACGCCTATCCGATCGGAACGCCGGAGCAAGTCGCGTACCGCGCGAACCATGCCAACGGCTACGCCACTTATCAGTATGGCAATCGTTCCCGCAAGCCGATGGTCTATGTCGGTTCCAACGATGGCATGCTGCATGCGTTCGATGCCTCCACCGGAGTGGAGAGCTGGGCGTACGTGCCCAGCACCCTGATCCAGAATCGCCGGCTCGCACGGTCCACCGCCGATACCGCGGGCCTGACCCCGGGTGTCGATGCGCAACCGATCGAGAACGACGTTTTCATCAACGGCGCCTGGCGCACGTACATCATCGGCTCGTTGCGTCTGGGCGGCCGCGGCATCTATGCGCTCGACGTGACCGACATCGCATCGAGTGGCGACAGCGAGTCGGCTGTGGCGAGCCGGATCAAATGGGAGTTCAACAGCGGCCCGACCCGGGCGCCAGCCAGCGTGCCGAGTCCTGATCCGGTTTGCGCGGCGGGCGCGACCAGTTGCCCGTCGCTCGGTTACACGTATGGCTCGGGCAATGTCGCGCGCATCCGCGCGGGCAACCGATGGGTCGCTGTGGTGTCGAGCGGCTATTTCCCGTCCCTCTCCGGCGATGCGGCCAATCCGGATGACGCGAACGAACCCGCTGCCAAGCACACCTCGCTGCTGGTCATTGACCTCGCGACCGGCAAGCTGGTTCGGGAAATCCGCACCGACATCGCGCCTCAGGTGCGCCCGGCCGGGTTCAAGACCTATGGTCTGTCCACGCCGGTCGTCGTCTCCAGCGGTGCGCAGTTCCAGATCGACGATTTTGTATATGCGGGAGATCTCGCCGGCAATCTCTGGCGGTTCGATCTGAGTGACGCGAATCCGCTCAGCTGGAAGGTCGACCTCATGTTCACGACCTATGGCGATGGCGGCGCGGCCAATGCAGGCGACCAGCCGATCGTGTTCAATCCGACCAAGCTGTTGGATCCGGTCACCCGCCGGCCCGTGATCATCGTGGGTACCGGCAAGTACCTTGGCCGCGACGATCGCACCAGCGCGATACCGCAGCAGGCGTTCTACGGCATTCGCGACTACGCGGGATCGGCCTCGTATCCGGTGCGCGTGAATCAGTTGCTGACGCAGAAGATGACGCAAGGCGCCACGTCGCCTCTGGGTATTGCCCAGCGCCAGAACACCGGCTTCGACCCGCCGGCGACGACCATGACGGCGGCTACGCCGTTCATGATCGTGAAATCCTTTGACGCCGGGGGCAATCCGGTCCGGACCCGCGTGCGTGCGAATGGTTGGCGCCTGCCGTTGAACATCCCCGGCGAACCGGGTGAGCGCGCCGAACGTCGTCCCGTGCCGCTGTACGCACCGAACGTCGCGATCCTGTACACGATGATCCCGAAGGGTGACGATCCCTGCGATCCGGGTCGCCGCTTCGCACTGATGTTCGTCGATGGCGGCAGTGGTGGTTCGATATCGCTTACGGGCGCTATCGGGCCAGTGGTTGGCAGCGATGCGCCGCTTCCCGAGATTCAGGCGGGACCTGAGGGCGAGCCCCGATTGCCGCCCGGAGGAGGAAACTTGCCGGTAGGCATGCTGGCTGCGTTGAATCAGGCGGTTCAGGCGGCCTCTCCGTTCATGCCATGGCACCGCGGCGCCTGGAAGGAACTGCTCGACCTGCAATAAGGACGCCGAGGATGGCGGGCCATGCGGGCCCGCCATCTGCTTCATGCAAATCTAAAGGGGCTTGAGCGATGAACACCCGGGGCAAAGGTTTCACCTTGATCGAAATGCTGGTCGTGGTCGCGATCGTCGCGATCCTCGCCGCGATCGCGTATCCCGCCTACCAGAACTACATCCAGCGCACGCGGCGGGCGGACGGAAAAGAACTCGCCATGCGCATCGCGTCGGCTGAAGAGCGCTATTTCACCAACAAGAATGCCTACAGCTCGAGCCTTGCGACGCTCGCAGTCAATTCGACGTCCGAAAAAGGCTACTACACGGCGGCCGTTGCCCTTGGCAACGCGGATCAGACGTATGTGATCACGCTTACACCGCAGGGCGTCCAGGCGGGCGACAAGTGTGGGAACCTGACGATCAACAACACCGGCTTCAAGGACAAGAGCGGCAACGAAAACAACGGAAAGTGCTGGTGATTCCAGTCGTGTAGGTGAGCCTGCGCGGGTGGTTGGCGATCGCCTGGTTGTCGCTTGCGGCCCAAGTGTCTATACTCCGCGGCCCTCGCCGGAGTAGCTCAGTTGGTAGAGCGGCGCATTCGTAATGCGTAGGTCGGGGGTTCGATTCCCTTCTCCGGCACCATGACGGGCGGTTAGCTCAGCGGTAGAGCATTGCCTTCACACGGCAAGGGTCGCAGGTTCGATCCCTGCACCGCCCACCACATCTCGCAGAGCGGAGCTTGCTCCGCTGCTTCTGCCGATCCGGCGGCACGCGTTCACGCGTACGCCCTGCAGCGCGCATGAGCCTTTGGCCGAGCAGGCTCGGCTCTAGAGCGGCGGGAAGCGGCCGGGCCGGGTAGAGCGGAGCTTGCTCCGCTGCTACGCTCGGCAAATTCCTCGCCCGTTTGGGTCGCCGATGTCCCAGCAATCCCACGATTCGATTCGCGCCGTTCTCTGGCGGGATGACCACCTGCGCCTGCTCGACCAGCGCATGCTGCCGCGTGAGGAGGTTTACGTCGACTGCCGAACGTCGGACGACGTCGCGCAGGCGATCCGCGACCTCGTCGTGCGAGGCGCGCCGGCGATCGGCATCGCGGCGGCGTGGGGCGTCGTGCTCGCCGCGCAGCGCAACCCGGGTGGGCTGGGTGCGGCGCTCTCGCACCTGCGCGCGGCGCGGCCGACGGCGGTGAACCTGATGTGGGCGCTCGACCGCATGCAGCGCGCAATCGCGCGTGGCGCCGATGCGGGCGCGCTTGCGGTCGAGGCGCAGGCGATCCAGGACGAGGATCTCGCCGCGAACCGGCGCATGGGCGACCTCGGCGCAGCCCTGATCGCGCCGGGTAGTGGGGTGTTGACCCATTGCAACACGGGCTCGCTCGCCACGGCAGGCTTCGGCACCGCGCTCGGCGTCATCCGTGCCGGCGTCTCGAGCGGGCGCATCGCGCAGGTATTTGCGGGCGAGACCCGTCCGTGGTTGCAGGGCGCGCGCCTTACCGTGTGGGAACTGGTGCGCGATGCGATCCCGGCGACACTGATCGCCGATTCCGCTGCGGCCCATCTGATGGACACGGGCCGGGTGCAGTGGGTCATCGTCGGCGCCGATCGCATCGCCGCGAACGGCGACACCGCGAACAAGATCGGCACCTACCAGCTTGCGATCGCCGCGCGCCACCACGGCGTGAAGTTCATGGTCGTCGCGCCGTCGTCGACGGTCGATATGGCGACCGCGAGCGGGAAGGACATCGAGATCGAATTGCGTCCAGCAGACGAACTGTTGGGCTACGCGGGACAGCGCACCGTCATCGAGGGTGCGCGCGCGTGGAATCCCGTTTTCGACGTCACCCCCGCCGCGCTCATCGATGCGCTCGTGACGGAGCGCGGCGTGGTCGAGCGACCGGATGCGGCGCGCATGGCCGCGTTGTTTGCAGGCTGAGGCGTCGCGATGGCGCTGCATCGGCAGATCCTGCTGTTCGCGGTCAGCGGCGTGCTCGGCTTCGTCGTCGACGCCGGCATCGTGCAGTTCCTCGTGCGCGAGTTCGCGGCGAATCCGTACGGGGCGCGCGTGATTTCTTTCCTCGCCGCCGCGACGACGACCTGGGGCTTCAACCGCAAGTACACGTTCGCCGGCCACGGTGGTGGCAGCCGGCGGCGCGAACTCGCGCGCTACCTGGTCGCGATGGCGGCCGGATTCGCGCTCAACTACGGCGCCTATGTCGCGTGCGTGATGCTGTGGCCGCTGGTGCGGCACTGGCCCGCGATCGGCGTCGCCGCCGGCTCGGTGGCTGGCGCACTGGTCAACTTCCTCAGCTCCAAATACTGGATCTTCCGGCCTGCTGTTGCAGGCTCCTCGCGAATCGCGCGGGATGACGCCAACGGAAGGCCGAACGAGCGCCGCGAAGGCGGGAATCCGGCGACGTCGACGCGTCTGGAAACCAGTGGCACGGGATTTCCGCTTTCGCGGGAATGACAGCATCAGCTGGTCGATCGGCACAGCTCCAAGTCCCGCTGAAATCAGGGAAAACCGCCTCTTCGAGAGGCCTCGCTGTGGTATCATTTCGTGTTGCTTTGAGCGCCTGCGGGCGGCATCAGCCGATGCCTTCCGCACCCGCGCCGGACACCGTGTTTCCGCCCGCGGAGACGACGCGATCCGGGGCGTTGCGCGCACCTCCCGAATTGGACTTGCCGAGGTTCCCCGATGGCTGAGCTGGCCAGAGAAATCATTCGCGTCAACATCGAGGACGAAGTCAGGAGGAGCTACCTCGACTACGCGATGAGCGTGATCGTCGGGCGCGCGTTGCCCGATGTGCGCGATGGCCTCAAGCCGGTGCACCGCCGCACCCTGTACGCGATGCACGAGTCGAACACCTCGTGGAATCGGCCGTACGTCAAGTGCGCGCGCGTCGTCGGTGACGTGATGGGTAAATACCATCCGCACGGCGATTCCTCGATCTACGACGCGCTGGTGCGCATGGCGCAGGATTTCTCGATGCGCTACACGCTCATCGACGGCCAGGGCAACTTCGGCTCGGTCGACGGCGACGAAGCGGCGGCGATGCGCTACACCGAGTGCCGACTCGAACGGTTGTCGTCCGAATTGCTCGCCGACATCGACAAGGAAACCGTCGACTACCAGCCGAACTACGACGAGAAGGAACTCGAACCGACCGTCCTGCCGACGCGCATCCCGAACCTGCTCGTCAACGGTTCGGCCGGCATCGCGGTCGGCATGGCGACCAACGTGCCGCCGCACAACCTCAGCGAGGTGCTGTCGGCGTGCATCGCGTTGATCGACGATCCCGAAATCGGCTTCGACGACATCCTGCGCCTGGTGCCGGGTCCGGACTTCCCGACCGCGGGCATCATCAACGGGTCCGCCGGCATCGTCGAAGCGTACCGGACCGGTCGCGGTCGCATCCTCGTGCGCGCGAAGTGCGACATCGAGAGCGAGGACAATGGCCGCGAGACGATCATCGTCACCGAGCTGCCGTTCCAGGTGAACAAGGCGCGCCTGATCGAGAAGATCGCCGAGCTGGTCAAGGAAAAGCGCATCGAGGGCATCACCGAGCTGCGCGACGAATCGGACAAGGACGGCCTGCGCGTCGTCATCGAGGTGCGTCGCGACACCTCCGCCGACGTGCTGCTCAACAACCTGTTCCAGCAGACCCAGCTGCAGGTCACGTTCGGCATCAACATGGTCGCGCTCGTCGACGGCCAGCCGCGCACGCTCGGTCTGCGCGAGATCCTCGACGCGTTCATCCGCCATCGGCGCGAAGTCGTCACGCGCCGCACGATTTTCGACCTGCGCAAGGCGCGCGCACGCGCGCACATCGTCGAGGGCCTGACCGTCGCGTTGGCGAACATCGACGAGATGGTCGACCTCATCAAGACCTCGCCGTCGCCGGACGAGGCGAAGCAGCGCATGCTCGCGCGCCGCTGGGAGCCAGGCATGGTGAGTGCGCTGCTCTCCGCGGCCGGCGCGGATGCGTCGCGCCCCGAGGATCTCGATCCCGCGGCCGGGCTCAAGAAGGACGGCTACCAGCTGTCGGAGATCCAGGCCAAGGAAATCCTCGAGATGCGCCTGTCGCGCCTGACCGGGCTCGAACAGGAAAAGCTCAGCGACGAGTACAAGGACCTGCTGCACACGATCGCCGGCCTGATCGAGATCCTCGAGAATCCCGAAGTGCTGCTGAAGATCATCCGCGACGAGTTCGTCGCCCTGAAGGAACAGTATGGCGACGCGCGCCGCACGCTGATCCAGCAGAGCCAGGAGGATCTCGACATCCTCGATTTGATCGAGCCGGAGGATGTCGTCGTCACGTTGTCGCATGCGGGCTACGCGAAGCGCCAGCCGGTGAGCATCTATCGTGCGCAGCGCCGCGGCGGCAAGGGCCGCTCGGCGACGAACATGAAGGACGAGGACTTCATCGAGCGCCTGTGGATCGCCAACACGCACGATACGCTGCTGGTGTTCACCAGCGCGGGTCGCGTGTTCTGGCTCAAGGTCTACAAACTGCCCGACGCAGGTCCGAACGCGCGCGGAAAGCCGATCGTGAACCTGCTTCCGCTCGAGGCGGACGAGAAGGTACAGGCGATCCAATCCGTGCGCGACTACGCCGAAGACCGCTACGTGTTTTTCGCCACGCGCAATGGCACGGTCAAGAAGACGCCGTTGCCGGAGTTCGAGTTCCAGTTGCAGCGCGGCAAGATCGCGATCGGCCTCGACGAGGGCGATGCGCTGGTCGACGTGCAACTGACCGACGGCGGCCACGACATCATGTTGTTCGCATCGAACGGACGCGCCGTGCGCTTCGCCGAGGATGAAGTGCGCTCGATGGGACGCAATGCCGGCGGTGTGCGCGGCATTCGTCTGGCCGACGGCGCGCAGGTCGTGTCCCTGCTCGTGGTCGAACATGCGACCGAGCAGGATGACGGCGATGACGATGCGGGCGAGCCGGCAGAGGGCGATGTGCTCGTCGAAGAAGGGACTTCGAACGAACTCTGCGTGCTGACCGCTACCGAACGTGGCTACGGCAAGCGCACGCCGCTGTCGAAGTATCCGCGCAAGGGTCGTGGCATCCGCGGCGTCATCGGCATCCAGTGTTCCGAGCGCAACGGCAACCTTGTCGGTGCGACCCTGCTCGACGACACCCACGAGGTCATGCTGATCTCGAACCAGGGCACGCTCGTGCGCACGCGCGCGGCGGAGATCGCGCGGGTCGGTCGCAACACGCAGGGCGTCACGCTGATTCGCCTGCCGGCGGACGAGTCCCTCGTCGGCATCGTCAAGGTCGACTCGCTCGGCGAAGACGAAGACAACGGTTCGGGCAACGACGACACGCCATCCGGCGAGTCCTGACGCACCACTGCGGCAAGCAGTGCCTTCTGTGGGAGCGGCGGAAGCCGCGATGCTTTTCTGGTCGAAGCGAAGAGCATCGCGGCTTCCGCCGCTCGCGCGCTGGGCGCCGCTCGCGCAGAGCGCGCCATCGATGAGGAGAGCGGCGGAGCACGCTCCCCTGTGAGGATCGATCAGGCGATCGCAGCGAGCATCGCTTCCGCGCTCGATACCTTGAATTCGCCAGGCGCTTCAACCGCGAGTTGCTTCACCACGCCGTCTTCCGCGTACAGCGCGAAGCGCTTGCCGCGCAGGCCCATTCCGTACTTCGTCGCGTCCATCTCGAGGCCGAGGGCGCGGGTGAATTCGCCATTGCCGTCGGCCAGCATCATCAGGCCATCGGGCACGCCTTGCGACTTCGACCACGCATCCATGACGAAGGCATCGTTGACGGCGAGGCACGCGACATCGATGCCGCGCTGCTTGAACGCGTCGTGCTGCTCGATGTAGCCGGGCAGGTGGCGTTCGGAGCAGGTCGGCGTGAACGCGCCCGGCACGCTGAACAGGAGGACCTTGCGGCCGCCGAATATCTGCGCGGTGGTGATCGCCTGCACGCCGTCCTTGAGGACGGAGAGGCTTGCCGAGGGAATGGGTTGGCCGATCTGGATCGTCATGTTCGTCGCACTCGTGGGCGGGGCAGGGATGGGGATCATACGCGCCAGCGCCATCCGCTGCGGCTCTTGAAACGCGATCCGTCGAACTTATCTATCCGTCATCGCGGCGCGTGCTGCCGCCCCCATTCGCGGAGAGAGTCATGATCGTCACCCACTACAACCCCTGGTTCGTGCGCGGCAACCTGCAGGCGAAGCAGGCGCTGGACCGCTTCTTCGGCAATGACAGCACCACCGCCGAGCAGCCCGAGCGTGCATGGACGCCGCGCGTCGACGTGCGCGAGGAAGCCTCGCGCTTCGTGATCCTCGCCGACCTGCCGGGCATCGATCCGGCGGATATCGAGATCCAGATGGAAAGCAACGTGCTGACCCTGAAGGGCGAGCGCAAGGCGGACGCACTTGGCGAGGATGCCAAGGCGACGCGCAGTGAGCGTGGGTACGGGCGTTTCGACCGCCGATTCGTCCTGCCGGAGGGTACCGACGCGGAAGGCATCAGCGCCGCCGGCAAGCTCGGCGTACTCGAGATCACGATCCCGAAGAAGGTGCAGGTCGCGCCGCGGCGCATCTCGATCAACGGCTGAGTGGGCCGGCGCTGCTAAGCTGGACCGCGGCGAGCGCCGACGGTCTTGACACAACCGGCCTGCGGCCTTGTCCGCGGGCCGGTTGTGTTCGTGCGATCGTTCGTGATTGCGGCGATCCGGAGTTCCGCGGCCGCACTTCTCAATGAAAAGCCCCGGGGACGTGGATGGAGTTCAAGGACTACTACGACATACTTGGCGTGAAGCCGGGTGCGACCGACGCGGAGATCAAGTCGGCGTATCGCAAGCTCGCGCGAAAATACCACCCCGACGTCAGCAAGGAAGGCGGCGCCGAGGACAAGTTCAAGTCGGTCAATGAGGCGTATGAAGCGCTCAAGGAGCCTTCGCGTCGGCGCGCCTATGACCAGTTGCGTGCGGGCGGCTATCGTGGCGGCGACGAGTTCCGTGGTCCGCCACCGAACTGGCAGGGCGGCGCCGACTTCAGCGGAGGTGATGGAGAATTCGGCGACTTCTTCGAGTCGCTGTTCGGCGCGCGCGCGGGCGGTGGAAGGCACGCGGGGCCGCGTCGCGGGCGCGACGTGCAGGCGCAGCTCGTAATCGACATGGCCGTCGCCTACAGCGGCGGCAGCCAGCGCATCAGCCTCGGCGACGGCCATGGCGAACGCACGCTCGAGGTGAAGATTCCCGCTGGCATCACGTCGGGTCGGCAGATCCGGCTTGCGGGCCAGGGCAACGCCGGCGCGCACGGCGGGCCGGCAGGCGATCTGATCCTGGAAGTCGTCCTGCGCGAGCACGAGCACTTCCGGCTCGATGGCAACACGGTGCTGTCGACCCTGCCGGTGTCGCCGTGGGAAGCAGCACTCGGGGCGACGGTGACGGTGCCGACCCTGGCCGGAAACGTCGAGCTGCGAATCCCGCCGGGTTCCGATGGTGGACGCAAGATGCGCCTGCGTGGTCGTGGCTGGCCGGGCAAGGTCACCGGAGACCAGATCGTGACGCTCGAAGTGCGCGTGCCGAAGGCGGAAAGCGATGCGCAGCGCGAACTGTTCGAACAGCTCGCACGGGAATACGCGGACTACGACCCGAGGGCGTGAGCCCGCGCGCGGACGCTACAACCCCTCCCCTTCAGGGGGAGGGTGGGGTGGGGATGGTGTTCGTGTCCGAACGTACCAAAGCCATCGCGGCTTCCGTCGGTCCCACAGGGAAGCGATGCGATGCCACTGCGCTTCAAGCCGCGGGCAGGTATTCCTTGATGACGCGCGTGAGCTCCGCGTCGTCGATCGGCTTGGTCACATACGCCTTCGCGCCCTGGCGCATGCCCCAGACGCGGTCGGTGTCCTGGTCCTTGGTGGTGACCAGCACGATCGGGATATGGCTTGTCTTCGGATCCTTCGAGATCGTGCGCGTGGCCTGGAACCCGTTGAGGTTCGGCATCACGACATCCATCAGGATCAGGTCCGGCAATTCGCGCTTGGCGACTTCGACGCCGGCGGCGCCGTCTTCAGCCGTGATGACTTCATGGCCGAGCTTCTCGACCGTGCGCTTCATTCCCACCAGTTGCGACGGTGAATCGTCGACGATCAATACTCTGGACATGTTGCGGTTTCCCCTGTTGAAGGGTCCATTCTAGACGCGGTCCGGCACCCCGGCAAAGTCCGCTCAGCCGATCTTGACGACCGTCCGGCCGAGTGAAGCTCCGGCGAGCATCCTATCGAAAATCGCCGGCAATTCGGCAAGTCCGGCTTCGGTCTTGGCGATCTCGTTCAGGTGAGCAGGTTTCCAGTCGCCGGCAAGGCGTTCCCAGACCTGTTCGCGAATCGGCCGGGCGGTGCCCGCCGAGGCGATACCGAGCAGGCTGAGGCCGCGGATGATGAACGGCATGACGGTCGTGGCGAGGTCGGCCGAAGCGGCGAGGCCGCAGCTGGCGATGCTGCCGTAGGGCCGGATCACGCGCGTCAGGCCGGCCAGCATGTCGCCGCCAACGTTGTCGATCGCGCCGGCCCAGCGCGCGGTTTCGAGCGGCCGCTGGCCCCAGTGCAGGCCTTCGCGCGCGATGCACTGCGTCGCGCCGAGGCCGATCAGCCAGTCGAACTGCTCGACCTTGCCGGTGATCGCATGCGCCTCGAACCCGGCGCGGGTAAGGATGTCGATGGCCAGCGATCCGACGCCCCCGGTCGCGCCGGTGACGACGATCGGCCCCATCTGTGGCGTCTGGCCATTGCGCACGAGCTGGAACAGCGACAGCGCCGCGGTGAAGCCGGCGGTGCCGAGCGCCATCGACTCGCGCAGGGTCAGTCCGGTCGGCAGCGGGATCGTCCACTTCGATTCGAGCCGAGCGTATTCGGCATAACCGCCGTCACGCGTTTCCGACAGGCCGCAACCGGTGCACAGCACCGCGTCGCCTTCCTTGAACGCGGGATCCGTCGATGCGGCGACGTAGCCGGCGACGTCGATGCCGCCGTTGAGCGGAAACTGGCGCAGGATCTTGCCCTTGCCGCTACCGGCGAGCGCGTCCTTGTAGTTGACCGAGGAGTACGCGACCTTGATCAGTACTTCGCCCGGCGATAGATCGTCTGCGCGCATCATCTCGACGCCGGCGCGGTAGCCATCCTTGTCGTCGCGGATGCGGAAGGCCTGGAAGGGCAACGAAGTCATGGGCCGAATTCTCCTGCTCGTCTTTCCAGAAAAAGCTGGAATCCAGCTTTTCGGTTCACGGCAGGCTCGGGTAGATATCCTGCCACTTGGGATCTTCCGTTTCGATCAAGGCGATCTTCCAGGGACGCTTCCATGCCGTGATCGCGTTGTCTCTCAGGATCGCGGACTCCGTGGTCTCGGCGCGATCGCGCGCTCAATGCGCTGGCGCCCGGCGCGATGCCGGCAGGAGAAAGAACCTCGCCAAGAGCGAGAGAACCGCCAGCAGTACGTACAGCGGCGGTTTCTCGACCGACCCCATCCTGTCGCCTCAATTGGCCTTGTGGATCGCGCGCTTGTCGACCGCCATCGCGGCTTCGTGCACGGCTTCGCTCAGGGTCGGGTGCGCGTGCACGATGCGCGCTAGATCCTCGGCGGAACCCTTGAACTCCATCGCCACGACGCACTCTGCGATCAGCTCTGACGCATTCGCGCCGACAATGTGGCAGCCGAGGATGCGATCGGTTTCCGCGTGTGCGATGACCTTCACGAAGCCGGCCGGCTCGTTCATCGCGACGGCACGGCCAACCGCGGCGAACGGGAAACTGCCTGCCTTGTACGGAATGTTCTCGGCCTTGCACTGCGCCTCGGTCTTGCCGACCCAGGCGATTTCCGGTTCGGTGTAGATGACCCAGGGGATCGTGTCGAGGTTGACGTGGCCGGCCTTGCCCGCGATGAGTTCGGCGACGGCAATGCCTTCCTCGAAGCCCTTGTGCGCGAGCATCGGTCCGCGCACGCAGTCGCCGACCGCCCACACACCGTCGACGCCAGTCCAGCAGTGCTCGTCGACGACGACGCGGCCGCGCTCGTCGAGCTTGACGCCGGTACCGTCGCCTAGCAGGCCGTCGCTGTACGCACGGCGCCCGACCGCGACGAGCAGCTTGTCGACGACGAGCTGCTTCTCACCGTCCTTGCCGGTGTAGGTGAGCTGCACTTCGCTGCCCTTGACCTCGGCCTTCGACAGCTTCGCGCCGAGTTCGATCTTCAGGCCCTGCTTGCTGAATTCGCGCGCGGCGATCTTCGCCACTTCGGCGTCGGCTACGGCGAGGAAGTCCGGCAACGCCTCGATCACGGTGACGTCGGCGCCGAGACGCTTCCATACGCTGCCGAGTTCGAGGCCGATCACGCCCGCGCCGATCACGCCGAGGCGCTTGGGCACGGCGTCGAATGCGAGTGCGCCCGCATTGTCGACGATTGCCTTGCCGTCGAACTTCGCGAACGGCAGCTCGATCGGCACCGAGCCGGTCGCGATGACGACGTTGGTGCCCACGATCGTCTGCTTCGCGCCGTCCGGAGCGGTGATCTCGACCTGACGGTCCTTGAGCAGCTTGCCCTTGCCGAGGAACGAGGCGATCTTGTTCTGCTTGAACAGCATCGCGACGCCGCCGGTGAACTGCTTCACGATCTTGTCCTTCCGGCCGACCATCGTCTTGACGTCGATAGCGGCGTCCTTGGTCGTGATGCCGTGCACGTCGAAGTGCTGGGTCAGGTTCCAGAACTGCTTGGACGAATCGAGCAGCGCCTTCGAAGGGATGCAGCCGACGTTGAGGCAGGTGCCCCCGAGCGCGGCCTTGCCGTCGGCGCCGGTCCAGGCGTCGATGCAGGCGGTCTTGAGGCCGAGCTGCGCGGCGCGAATCGCGGCGTGGTAGCCGGCGGGGCCGCCCCCGATGACGATGACGTCGAACTGATCCATACGAAGGTCCTTCGAATATTCAAGGTTGGCGAAGGAGGGCTGAGGGCCGAAGGGATGAAAAGCAACGCGCGCGCCGCTCTTCCAGCCCCCAGTACTCAGCCTTCAGCCCTCGCGTCAATCACATCCCCAGCAGCATGCGCTGCGGGTTCTCGAGCTGGTTCTTGATGTCGACGAGGAACAGCACCGCGTCCTTGCCGTCGATGATGCGATGGTCGTAGCTGATCGCGACGTACATCATCGGCGCGGCGACGACCTGGCCATTCTCGACGATCGCGCGTTCCTTGATCGTGTGCATGCCGAGGATCGCGCTCTGCGGCGGATTGACGATCGGCGTGGAGAACAGCGAACCGAACGTGCCACCGTTGGTGATCGTGAAGGTTCCACCCTGCAGGTCGTCGAGTGTGAGGCCGCCTTCGCGCGCCTTCTTCGCATACGTCGCGATCGCCTTCTCGATGTCGGCGAAGCCCATCGACTGCGCGTCGCGCAGGACTGGCGTGACGAGGCCCTTGTCGGTCGAAACCGCGACCGAGATGTCCTGGTAGCCGTGATAGATCACGTCATTGCCATCGACCGACGCGTTGACGATCGGATGGCGCTTGAGCGCTTCGCAGGCGGCCTTGACGAAGAAGCTCATGAAGCCGAGCTTGATGCCGTTCGTCTTCTCGAACTGCTCGCCGAGTTCCTTGCGCATCGCCGCGACCTTGGCGAGGTTGATCTCGTTGAACGAGGTCAGCATCGCGATCGAGTTCTTCGACTGCATCAGGCGCTCGGCGATCTTCGCGCGCATGCGCGTCATCGCCACGCGCTCTTCCGGACGCACGCCAGGCGTCGGCTTCGCAGACGCTGCCGCGGGCGATGCCGCGGCAGCGGGCGCCGCCGCGGGCGAGCCCGTGCGCATGAAATTGACGAGGTCTTCCTTGGTGACGCGACCGTCGCGACCGGTCGGGGCGACAGTGGCAGGGTCGATCTTGTTTTCGGTTGCGACGCGCTGCCCGGCGGGCGACAGGTCGGCGGCCTTGCCGCCCGTGGCAGCGGTCGCTGCCGGCGTTGCGGCGGCCTTGGGTGCCTCGGCCTTCGCGGGTTCGGCGGCCTTCGCGGGCGCCGCAGCAGCGGCGGCGCCTTCCTCGAGGATCGCGAGTACCTGCTGGCTCGTCACCGTCGCGCCGGTCTCGAACTTGACCTCCTTCAGCACGCCGTCGGCCGGTGCCGGCACTTCGAGCACGACCTTGTCGGTTTCGAGGTCGACCAGGTTCTCGTCGCGCTTGACCGCGTCACCGGGCTTCTTGTGCCAGGTCGCGATCGTCGCGTCGGAAACGGATTCGGGCAGGACGGGGACTTTGACTTCGATGGCCATAACGGATCCTTGTGTCACTCTGCGACGTTATCGGTGCCGGTCGGCGCGACCAGTGCCTGTTCGAGCAACGCCGCCTGTTCGACGACGTGGGTGGAGAAATGGCCTGCGGCCGGTGCCGGGGAGCGCGCGCGCCCCGCGTACAGCAGGGTCTGCTTCGGCGCGACGACCTTCTGCAGGTGGTGCTGGATCTGGTACCACGCACCCTGGTTCATCGGCTCCTCCTGGCACCAGACCACATCCCTCGCGGCCGGGTACTTCGCCAGCTCTGCGGCGACCTCGGTGCGCGGGAATGGATAGAGCTGTTCGACGCGCACGATCGCGACATCGTCGATGCCGCGCTTGGCGGCATCCTCGACCAGATCGTAGTAGACCTTGCCCGAGCAAAGAACGACGCGGCGCACCTTGGCGCCCTTCTTCGCCGTCGTGTCGGCGATCGCGAGCTGGAAAGCGCCGTTCGCGAGGTCGTCCAGCGAGGACACTGCGAGCTTGTGACGCAGCAGCGATTTCGGCGTCATCACGATCAACGGCTTGCGGCAATCGCGCAGCATCTGTCGGCGCAGCAGGTGGAACATCTGCGCCGGCGTGGTCGGCACGCAGACCTGCATGTTGTCGAGCGCGCACAGTTGCAGGTAGCGCTCGAGACGCGCGGAGGAATGCTCGGGGCCCTGGCCCTCGTAGCCGTGCGGCAGCAGCAGCACGAGTGCGGACAGGCGGTCCCACTTCGCTTCGCCGGACGAGATGAACTGGTCGATCACGACCTGCGCGCCATTCGCGAAGTCGCCGAACTGGCCTTCCCACAGCACCAGCGTGTTCGGGTTCGCGGTCGAGTAGCCGTATTCGAACGCCATCACCGCCTCCTCGCTGAGCAGCGAGTCGACGATGGTGACGTCGGCGCCGTCGCGCACGCTTGCGAGCGGCAGGTATTCGCCGCCGCTGCCCTGGTCGTGCAGGACGGCGTGGCGATGGAAGAACGTTCCACGTCCGCAATCCTGGCCGACCAGGCGCAGATCGCGACCGTCGGCGATCAGGCTTGCGTAGGCGAGGTTCTCGGCGAAGCCCCAGTCCATTGGCTGCTCGCCGGCTGCCATCTTCACGCGGTCTTCGTAGATCTTGGCGACGCGCGGATGCAGGGTCAGGCCCTGCGGCAGCGTGAGGATCTTGCCGTTGAGCGCCGCCAACTTGTCCTTGGCGACGCCGGTCCTGATCGCCTGCGACAGCGTGGCGCCGATGTGCGGGTGCCAGTCGACCGCGAATTCGTCCTTGAACGCGGGATCGAGTTCGGCGATCGGCGTGCCGGCTTCGAGCTTCGCGCGATAGGTGTCGACGAGCTTCTGTGCGTCGCCGTCGGCGATCACGCCATCGGCCACGAGCTTCTGCGCATACAGCTCGCGAGCGGTCTTGCGCGCGCGGATGATCTGGTACATGAGCGGTTGCGTCGCCGCCGGCTCGTCCGCTTCGTTGTGGCCGTGGCGACGGTAGCAGACGAGGTCGATGACGACATCGCGCTTGAACTTCTGCCGGTAGTCGAACGCAAGGCGCGTGACGAACAGCACCGCCTCCGGATCGTCGCCGTTCACATGCAGAACCGGCGCGTTGATCATCTTCGCGACGTCGGTGCAGTACAGGGTCGAGCGCGTGTCGTTCGGGTTCGAGGTGGTGAAGCCGACCTGGTTGTTGACCACGACATGGATCGTGCCGCCGACCGCGAAGCCGCGCGCCTGCGACATGTTGAGGAGTTCCATGTTGACGCCCTGTCCGGCGAACGCGGAATCGCCGTGGATCAACACCGGTACCACGTGCTCGCGCGTCGCGTCGCGGCGATGCGCCTGGCGCGCGCGCACCGAGCCGCACACGACCGGGTTGACGATCTCCAGGTGCGACGGGTTGAACGCGAGTGCGAGGTGGATGGTGCGGCCGGGCGTCAGCAGGTTGGCACTGAAGCCCATGTGGTACTTCACGTCGCCCGAGTGCGCCGGATCGTCGGGGTGGTCGAACTTGCCTTCGAACTCGGCGAACAGCTTCTGCGGTGGCTTGCCGAGCACGTTGACCAGCACGTTGAGGCGGCCGCGGTGGGCCATGCCGAGCACCATGTCGTTCATGCCGTCGGCGCCGCCGCGGCGGATCAGTTCGTCGAGCAGCGGAATCAGGCTGTCGCCGCCTTCGAGCGAGAAGCGCTTCTGGCCGACATACTTGGTGTGCAGGTAGCGTTCGAGGCCGTCGGCCTGCACGAGCTTCTCGAGCACGCGCTTCTTGTCATCGACGCTGAGGGCATAGTCCCCAGCGGCGCGTTCGAGTTGGCCGTGCACCCACTGGCGCTGCTCGACGTCGGAGATGTGCATGAACTCCGCACCGATGCTGCCGGCGTAGGTCGCCTTCAGGCGTGTGACCAGGTCGCGCAGCTTGAGGCGCTGCGGGCCTGCGAGCGAGCCGGTGCTGAATTCGATGTCGAGGTCGGCGCCAGTCAGCCCGTGGAAGGCCGGGTCGAGGTCGGGAGCGGACGGCCTTGGCAGCAGGCCGATCGCTTCGAGGTCGGCTGCCGGAAACGCATGCTCCATGTCGAGCGGGTCGAGTTTCGCGGCGAGGTGTCCGCGCGAGCGGTATGCAGTGACCAGCTTGAGTACGCCCGCCTGCTTCTGCGAGATCGCTTCGCCGGCGGCTGCTTTCGCTGGCGCGAACCCGCGACCGTTCTGCTTCTGCGCCGCCTCGATGCGCGCGATCGCGGCCGAGTGTGGCTGATCACCGGCTTCACGACCCTTGAGCCGGGAGAAGAACTCCTGCCATTCCGGTGCAACGCGGGCGGGGTCGCTCAACCACGATTCGTACAGATCGTCGACGTAGGCGGCATTGCCACCGGAAATCGGCGAGGTCGCCTGGAATTGCTGGAGAAGACTGGGTTGGGAAGGATTTGCGCTCACGCTGCCACCAATGCAGACGAAAAGGCGCGCCGGTTGCGCGCCTTGGGGTGTGCTCGCCGTGGCCGTCGCTTGCCCGGCTGACATAACAGCCGAAGTATAGCCGTTCAGCGCTGATTGTTGCAGGCGCACAAACCCGTTGTATGGGCGCGGGTCAGGAACGCAAGCCGCAGACCGCCGACACGCTTCTAGAACGAAAGCAGGCGCAGCTCCTCGCTCGGCGCGGATCGCTCCCAGACCTGGTCGAAGAGGGCGGTCAACTGCGCATGCCGGCCCGGCGCATAGGTCGAACCCTCGCCATCCGGCCGGTTGCCGAGCGGGCGGAACAGGTAGCCGCGGCGGTCGTTGAGCAGGAATGCAGCCGCGTATTGCAGATCCTGCTCGTCGATCGGCGTGCGGATCGCGATCGCGCTCGGCAGGCGCTGCGCCAGCGCGATGAGGCGATGGCCGTCGGCGACTGCCTTGCGCGGGTCCTGCACGATCACGCGCACCCGCGCGTGTCGGCCCGACAGGGCGATACGCTTGATTTCATCGAGCGCAACCCGTGTGTCGAGCAGGAACGGATCGAGGTCGCGCGTGTAGATCGCGAGCTCGTACTTCGCGTCCGCCAGCAGGCTGGCGATCGCGTCGCGCGCCTGCTCGCGGTCCGCGGCGAGCAGCACGCGTGCCTCGGGGATCGGCGCCAGCTGCGCCTGTTCACGCGGTGCGGCGGGCGCAACAGCCAGGCGCATCGTCTGGTGCTCGATGCCGCATTCGAGGAAACGCTCGCCGACGGCCTCGAAACCGAGTCGGGTGTAGAACGGTATCGCGTGGACCTGCGCGTGCAGTTCGATGCTGGCGATGCCGAGCGACCGCGCCTGCTCGATCAGTACGCGCATGATCGCCTCGCCGACGCCCTTGCCGCGCCATTCGGCGAGCACCGCGACGCGGCCGACGGTCGCCGCGGTCGCCGGTGGGTTCGCCGCCGGTGGCACCAGGCGACCGGTGCCGATCGCGTTTCCGTCCGCGTCGCGCGCGATGACGTGGCGTGCGAGCGGGTCGAGCGTGTCGATTTCGTCCTCGCGCGGGACCTGCTGCTCGACCACGAACACCTGTTCCCGCACGCTGCGCAGGTCGTCGAAGTCGGCCTCCCACGATGCCGGTTCGACGTGGAAGTCCTGGCGGATCATCGGCGACTCCCGTGGTCGGGCGCATTCTCCCTCGTGGGAGCACTTTTCCCGGGAGCGGCGGAAGCGGCGATGCTCCTGGTGTTTTGCGTACTCATCGACTACTCCGCGAACGGCGAGGATGCACGAGCGCGTAGTGTCCCGCATCGACGAGCGCGCGCAACAGCGCGAGGTCACGCGCGTTGCCGGTCGCGAGCGGGAATTCGTCGAGCATTCCGGCGGTCCGCGCCAGCGACCGCGAGCATGCGTGGCCTTCGCCGGCGACGAACAGCACCGCGCCGCGCCCGTCGCGCATCCATGCGCAACGCGACCAAGGATTGCGTCGCACGCTCGCTCCGCTTGCCACCGCGCGCAGGAACATCGCGTCGCTGAGACGACGGGGCGGCGCAGCGGCCAGCTGCGCGCTGCGATAGCGGGTGATGAAGCCGCCGAACCACGCGCGCAAAGTAGCCAGCGCGACCGGCGTGTCGAGCTTCAGCCATGGCATCGCCTGCGCCACGCGCGCGATCGCCGCATCGTCGATCTCGCCATCGCCGCGCGCAGACGCGAGGTCGGCATCGGTGTAGCGAGCCTCTTCCGGCAACCGCTCGATCAGGTGGTCGACGAAATCGCCGAGCAGGTCCGCCTGCGATGGTGCGCGCATGCCTACCGAATACGTCATGCACGCGCCCACGGCGATGCCATGATGTGGAACGCCCGGCGGCAGATAGAGCATGTCCCCTGGTTCGAGCACCCAGTCGTGCGTCGGCGTGAATTCGCGCAGGAGTTTCAGCTCGGAATCGTCGCGGAACGCCTTCGGCGCGTGTGCGTCGGTGCTGATTTGCCAATGCCGCCGGCCGAGTCCCTGCAGCAGGAACACGTCGTACTGGTCGACATGCGCGCCGACCGAACCGCCGTCCTCTGCATAGGAAATCATCACGTCGTCGACGCGCCAGCTCGGCAGGAACGAAAAGTGCCCGAGCAGGGCGGCCACGTCGGCATCCCACTTGTCGACGTCCTGTACCAGCAGGGTCCAGTGCGTCTTCGGCAAGGTCGCGAAATCGCCTTCGGCGAACGGGCCGCTGCGCAACGTCCAGCGGTCTAGCTTCGGTTCGTGGATTGCGATGCGCGACAGGGCCAGATCCTCGCAGGCGAGTCCGGCGAGGTCGTCCGGTGTGACGGGATTGCGGAAATCGGTGAACGCACCACGGACCAGCAGGGGACGCTTCTGCCAGTAATCGCGCAGGAAGGTGTCCGGCGACATGCCCAGCGGCCGGCCCTTGCCGGCGCGGACTTCGATGGCGGGAGTACGGGACATCCTTTGATCCTGGGATTTGCCTGCGGCGAGCGGGTGCCATCCTAACCGGGCCGATGTCGCTCGCGCGATGCTGGTGGCGGCCCCGTCATGCGATGATCGATGCATGCAGAATGCGTGACCATCGCGCGGAAGGGGGGCGTCGACCGCCGGGTACCTGGCGAATTCGAGTTGGATCGCGCACCCGGAGACGCCTCTCGGTGGACAAGCAGGTTCAGGCAATCCAGCGCATGTGCGGGCTCATGGGGGGGTTTGCCGGCTATATTGTTTTTTGCGCGGGGGGCCCGGGGCGAGCCACCCCCCGGGGGGGGTTGCAGCCCCACGGCATCGCTTCAGATCGCTCTTGCGAGGATTCCGGCAAGGCCGGTGTAGTCGGCCGGCGTGAGGTCGAGCAGGTGTTGCTTGGCGCCCGCGGGCAGGTCGAGGCCGGCGACGAATTCGCGCAGGGCTTCGCGAGTGATGCCCTGGCCGCGCGTGAGTGCCTTCAGCTGTTCGTACGGCTCGGGCAGCCCGTAGCGACGCATCACGGTCTGCACCGCTTCGCCGAGCACTTCCCAGCTGGCGTCGAGGTCGGAGGCGAGCCGTTCGGGCGCAACATTGAGCTTGCCGAGACCGCGCGCAAGCGCGTCGAGCGCGATCAGGGTGTGGCCGAAGGCGGTGCCGAGCGCACGCAGCACGGTCGAGTCGGTGAGGTCGCGCTGCCAGCGGCTGATCGGCAGCTTCGCGCTGAAATGCTCGAACAGCGCGTTCGCGAGGCCGAAGTTGCCTTCGGCGTTCTCGAAGTCGATCGGGTTGACCTTGTGTGGCATCGTAGACGAGCCGACCTCGCCCGCCTTCAGCACCTGTCGGAAGTAGCCGAGCGAGATGTAGCCCCAGACGTCGCGCGAGAAGTCGATCAGGATCGTGTTGGCGCGACGCATCGCGTCGCCGATCTCGGCGATGCAGTCGTGCGGTTCGATCTGCGTCGTGTACGGATTGAAGACGAGGCCGAGCGATTCGACGAAGCGACGCGCGAACGCCGGCCAATCGACTTCCGGATAGGCCGCGACGTGCGCGTTGTAGTTGCCGACCGCACCATTGATCTTTCCGGTGAGCTCGACCGCGACAATCTGCCGTCGCTGCCGTTCCAGGCGTGCGAGCACGTTCGCGATCTCCTTGCCGAGCGTGGTCGGCGAGGCGGTCTGGCCGTGAGTGCGTGACAGCATCGGCAGCACCGCGTGCGCGTGCGCAAGTTCGCGCAGCTTCGCGATCACGCCGTCGAGTGCGGGCAGCAACACCGTTTGGCGCGCGTCGCGCAGCATCAGCGAGTAGGCGAGGTTGTTGATGTCCTCGCTGGTGCAGGCGAAGTGGATGAACTCCTTCGCCGCCGCGAGTTCGGCATGGCCGGCGATCTTCTCCTTGATGAAGTACTCGACCGCCTTGACGTCGTGGTTGGTGGTGCGCTCGATCGCCTTGATACGCTCGCCGTCGGCATCGGAGAAGCCCTCGCCGATGGCGAGCAATGCGGCGCGTGCGGCTGGCGAAAGCGGCGGCACTTCGACGACCTTCGACTCATCCGCGAGTGCGAGCAGCCAATGCAGCTCGACCAGCACGCGCCGATGCATCAGCCCGTATTCGCTGAAGATCGGTCGCAGGCTTGCAGTCTTGCCCGCGTAGCGTCCGTCCAGCGGCGAGAGGGCGGTCAGGCTCGAACTCATTGCAGTTCCTTGGAAGTCTTCGGTTGCACGAGGATGGTCTTGGCGCGCGCGCCCTGCATCGTGCGCACGGTCAGCTCGAAGCCATCGAAGGCGAGCGTTTCGCCCTCGACCGGCAGGCGCTCGAGGCGATGGATGATAAGCCCGCCGACCGAATTCACGTCGGCCGGCGCGTCGATGTCGCGTTCGAGCAGGCGTTCGAGGCGGTAGATCGGCGTGCCGCCCGAGATGGTGAATTCGACACCCTTCGGCCGCGGGGCGATGCTGCCGCTGCGTGCATGCTCGTCCTCGATGTCGCCGACCAGCACTTCGAGGATGTCCTCGAGCGTGAAGAAGCCGGCGACGCGACCGGACTCCTCGATGCCGAGCGCGAGGTGGGTGTCGCCGGTGCGGAAACGCTTGAGTACATCGAGTACCGGTGTATGCAGCGGCAGCAGGATCGGCGGCCGCAGCAGCGCGGCGACGTCGTCGACCTCGCCGTGCTCCGACATCGCACGCAGCAGGTCCTTCATGTGCAGCACGCCGCGCACATGGTCGCCATCGGCCTCGAACCATGGATAGCGACTGTAGCGGCTGCGCCGGAACTCGCTCAGCACCGCCTCGCGGTCCATGCCGTCGCGCAGTGATGCGAGCTGGTCGCGCGTGCGCAGCACGTCGCCGACGACCAGCTCCGGCAGGTCGAGCGCGTGCTGCATCATCGAGTATTCCTCGCCGGCACGGCTGGCGTGCTTGGCGTGCACGATCAGGCGCAGTTCCTCGCGCGAGTAATGGTGTTCGTCGCCATGGGTGCCGGCACCGAGGCCGAACGCGCGCAGCATCCGGTTCGCGCTCGCATTGAGCAGCCAGATCGCCGGATACATGAGCCAGTAGAATGCATACAGCGGCCCCGCGGTGAGCAGGGAGAGCCGCTCCGGGCGGCGGATCGCCATCGACTTTGGCGCGAGTTCGCCGAGCACGATGTGCAGATACGAGATCAGGGTGAACGCGAACACCAGCGCGACCACCTGGGTCGACTCGGCGCCGATGCCCAGACGCGCGAGCAGCGGTTCGATCAGGCGCGCGAACGCGGGTTCGCCGATCCAGCCGAGGCCGAGCGAGGCGAGCGTGATACCGAGCTGGCACGCCGACAGATAGGCGTCCAGACGGCTGTGCACGTCGCCGAGCAGGCGCCCGCGCCAGCCGCGGCTGGCGGCGAGGGTCGCGGCCTGGGTCTGGCGCAGCTTGACCAGCGCGAATTCGGCGGCGACAAAGAAGCCGTTCAGCAGCACCAGCAGCAGGGCTGCGCCGACGTAGAGCAGGTTCTGCAACATGGAGCGGTCGCGAGAGACGGCCGCCGATTCTAGCATCCGCGCCCGCCGGAACCGTTTTCGGGCGCCGCCGTCGCCTGAATTGGCGCGGTTGCAAGGCAATGTCGGCTCGCGCCGCGCGGCGGGCGACCTCCCGCGAACCGACTCCGGTCCTGCGCCGCAGGGTGAACGGGATCTCGGTGAAGGCCCCGGTTCAACCCGCTATAATCACCGGTTCCACTCCGCAGCAGAACAGCCATGAGCCAGTACCGGGTCGAGCGCGACAGCATGGGCGAATTGAAGGTTCCCGCCGACGCTCTTTACGGCGCGCAGACGCAGCGCGCGGTCGACAACTTCCCGATTTCCGGCCTGACCATGCCGCGCGAGTTCATCCGCGCACTCGGGCTGATCAAGTCCGCCGCGGCGCAGGCAAATGCCGACCTCGGCCACCTGAAGAAGACCAGCGCAAAGGCGATCCGCAAGGCGTCGGAACAAGTCGCCGCGGGCGCGTACGACGCGCAGTTCCCGATCGACGTGTTCCAGACCGGTTCCGGCACCTCGTCGAACATGAACGCGAACGAGGTGATCGCGCACCTTTGCGCCGCGGCCGGCACGAAGGTGCATCCGAACGACGACGTCAACAACGGCCAGTCGTCGAACGACGTGATCCCGACCGCGATCCAGGTCAGCGCCGCGCTCACGGTCAGCGAGAAGCTGCTGCCGGCGCTGGCGCACCTCAGGAAGACGATCGACGTGCGCGCCAGGGAATTGCGCAAGGTCGCCAAGACCGGTCGCACCCATCTCATGGACGCGATGCCGGTCACGTTCGGCCAGGAACTCGGCGGCTGGTCGGCGCAGATCCGCTCGAACATCGAGCGTCTGCAGGATGCGCTCAAGCGCATGCGCAAGCTTCCGCAGGGCGGTACCGCGGTCGGCACCGGCATCAACGCCGATGCGCAGCTCGGCCCGCGTGTCGCCGCGGAATTGTCGAAGATGACTGGCGTGAAGTTCGAGTCGTCCGACAATTATTTCGAGGGCATCAGCTCGCAGGATGCCGCGGTCGAGCTGTCCGGCCAGATGAAGACGCTGGCCTGCTCGCTGATGAAGATTTCCAACGACCTGCGCTGGATGAATTCCGGCCCACTCGCCGGCCTCGGCGAGATCGAGTTGCCGGCGCTGCAGCCGGGTTCGTCGATCATGCCTGGCAAAGTCAATCCGGTCATCCCCGAAGCGATGGCGATGGTCTGCGCGCAGGTGATCGGCAACGACGCGACGATCACGATCGCCGGCCAGAGCGGCAATTTCCAGCTCAATGTGATGCTGCCGGTGGTGGCGCTGAACCTGCTGCAGTCGGTCGAGCTGCTCGCGAACGCCGCGCGCCTGCTCGCCGACAAGTCGATCGCCGGCTTCAAGGTGCGCGAGGACAAGATCAAGGAAGCGCTGAACCGCAATCCGATCCTGGTGACCGCGTTGAACGCGGTGATCGGCTACGACAAGGGCGCGGCGACCGCGAAGAAGGCGTACAAGGAAGGCCGCCCGATCATCGACGTCGCGCTGGAGACGACCGGACTGCCGCGCAAGAAGCTCGAGGAACTGCTCGACCCGGCCGCGCTGGCCAAGGGCGGCATCCACGGCGGTTCGGCCGGAGGCTAAGAAAGGTAAAGATCCGCACGGGATGGCGAACGGCACATGCCGTTGCGACGAATCGCCACCCAGACTGCGTCGTTTGAGCGGCGGCCCCGCACTGGGACATGCAAGGGCGGTTTGCCCTTGTTGGCTTTGATGACCGCGACTTTGCGGATGCTTGTCCCGAATGGGTAAATCGACTGGATAACCGCAGGAATCCGATTGGAGTGTTGACATGTTGAAGAGATTGATCCTCGCCTCCGCCCTGGTGGCCGGCAGTGCGTTCGCGCAAGACAACACCGACATCAGTGGCGCGAGCTTCCAGAGCGGCAAGGCCGATGGCCAACTCGCAGCGCTCGGCAAGAAGGCCGCGGCGTCCGGCGCCAAGCTGGTCATCACCGCTCCAGCCGACTGGCACGCGAAGATCGCGGCCAAGGTGAAGGCCGGCGGCAATGCCGATGTCGTGCTGCGTGAAGGTTTCTACGAAAACGTTCTGGTGCGCGTCGAGAGCAAGGGCGCCGCCGTTGCCGCGGCCAAGCCGACCGAGTCCGAGCGCACCAGCAAGGCCGATGCCGAGAAGGCGAAGGCCGAAGCGGAGAAAGCCAAGGCGGATGCCGAGCGCATGAAGGCCGAAGCCGAAAAGGCGAAGGCGGAGGCGGATGCCGAGAAGGCGAAGGCCGAGGCCGAGAAGGCCAGGGCCGAGGCGGAAACCGCCCGCGCGCACGCCGATGCGCAGAAGGCAGCGGCCGCGCGGGCCGCGGCGGCACCCGCACCGGCCCCGGTCGCTGCTGCGGCGGCTGCGCCCGCGAAGCCGGCAGCCAGCCCCGTCGACACGGATGCGGTGCGTGAGCGCCTCGAGAAGTCGATCAACGAAGGGCGCAGCGCACGCGGCGATCTCACGGTCGGTCGCTTGCAGACCGGCGACACGATCTTTGTCGACGGAAACGTGCGCGCGGTGATTCGCCGCGAAGGCAATCGCCCGACGATGTACTGGCTCGACGGCGATCTCGACCTGCGTCGCTCGGAACTGAAATCGCTCGCTCCCAACAAGTATCAGGTGTTGTCGGTGATCAGCGCCGGCGAGGGTACCCTGCGGCGCGAATTCACCGAGGTGACATCGGTCGATGCGCGTGAGCCCGCTAGCGGTTCAGCCGAGCGCGGCGCGCTGGAGAAGAGCATCAACGACGGTCGTGCGATCGATGCGACGATCGAGCCGGCGAAGTTGCGCGCCGGCGACGTCCTCTACGTCAATGGATCGGCTGTCGCCGCGGTGCGCCGCTCCGGCAACGATCTTGCGCGCTACTGGGTCGTCGGCCAGCTCGACCTTCGGCAGGCAGGATTGCAGGCTGACGGCAAGGACAAGTACCGGGTCGTCGCCGATACCGTGCGCTGATTCGCGTTTGTCGGAGTCAAGAAAAGGGCCGCGCGAGCGGCCCTTTTCTTTGGTGCGACCCGGGGCCATCGGCGGGACTCGCGCTGCACGCTCGACCCGCCCTGCACCCCCGGCAACCAGACGAGCGTGGTTCAGACGTTGACCTCGATCCTGCGCCCGCGCAGCCAGATCGCGCCCGCGAGCAGGGCGAGTCCGACGATCGCGCCGATCCACAGGTTCGCGGTCGTGAACAACCCATAGGCGCCAGCGAGATCGAGGCTCTGGACGTTCGGTCCGTCCTGCGCACCGAGCCAGGCCTTGGTCGAGCCGAGGCCGGAGACGCTGATCCAGCTGCCCGGCATCACGCTCAGGAGCAGGCGGCCGAGGATGGAACCAAGGCGCAGGTCGCCGCTGAAATGCGGGGCGCCGAGCAGGCCGATCCACCAGTTGGCGACCCACACCAGCAGAGGCAGCATGACCGCCCACAGGAACGGCTTGCTGCGCGCCCAGGCGGACCAGAACATCAGCCAGCCGACCGCCGGCAGCGCCCAGATCGCACCGACCGGCAGCGTCGCGAACAGGCGTGCCGCCACGCTGAACGGATGCGCCGCGAATACGGCGGGCAGCGCATTCAATCCGTGGACGCCGGCCCACAAGGTGACGACCAGCAGGAACACGACGTAGGCCACCGTGGCGACCGCGATTGCGATCGCCGGGATGATGACCATCGCGGTCAATGCTTTCGACGCGACGGTGCTGGCGTCCGACACCGGCAGGGATTTCCAGAACAGCACGCTGCGGTCGCGGCGGTCGTCGTAGAGCGAACCGAGCAGGTAGAAGAAGCTGACGAAGAACACGCCGATCGACGCGAACGAGACGAGCATCACCTGCACGACGTCGAGGCCGCGGCCGGCATTGGCGAGATCGCCGTCACTGATGTGGTTGCGCAACTGGTCGAGCGAGAAGCCGGTGTGCACGGGCACCTTGCCGCTGAACACTTCGGCGGTGACGATGCCGAGCACGGTGATCAGCAGGAACACGCCGGTGATCCACACCGGTGACCACAGCATGCCGCCGCGGTGTTCCCAGTACTCGCGCTTGAGCAGGAGGGGGAAGGAGTTCATGCGTAGGTTCCTTTCATGGTGGCGACGAACAGGTCGGCGACGCTGGGCTTGTGCAGCTCGCCCAGTCCGGTCAGTCGCGCGCGCTCGACGCCGTCGAACAGGAAGATCGATTTGCCGAAGATCTGGCGCTCGCTGAGCGGCTTTAGTGCGCGCGCGGCGTCCGTCTTGTCGGGGTTGACCATCACCTCGGCGTAGCGTTCGCCAACCTCGTCCATGGTCGCCGCCAGCACCACCTTGCCGCCCTGGATGAACATGAGGTCGGTCAGGATGTGCTCAATCTCCTCGACCTGGTGCGTGGTCACGATGATCGTCTTCTGTTCGTCGAAGTAGTCCGACAGCAGGCTTTCGTAGAACGACTTGCGGTACAGGATGTCGAGGCCGAGCGTCGGTTCGTCGAGCACCAGCAGCCTGGCGTCGATCGCCATCACGAGCGCGAGGTGCAACTGCACCGTCATGCCCTTGGAAAGCTCGCGCACGCGCATGCCTTGGCCGATCTTCGTGTGCGACAGGAACGCCATGCACTTCTCGCGCGAGAAACGCGGGTGCACACCGGCGACGAACTCGATCGCCTCGCGCACGCGCAGCCAGCGCGGCAGCACCGCGACGTCGGCGATGAAGCAGACCTGCTCCATCAGCTGCGCACGCTGCGTGTGCGGGTCGAAGCCGAGTACGGACAGCTCGCCTTCGTAGTCGGTCAGGCCGAGGATCGCCTTCAGCGCGGTCGTCTTGCCGGCGCCGTTCGGGCCGATCAGGCCGACGATGCGGCCGGCCTCGATGTCGAAGCTGACCGCGTCCAGAGCCTTGGTGGTGCCATAGCGCTTGGACAGGTTGCGGGCACGCACGATCGCGCTCATCGGGCTTCCTCTCTGCCGGCGCTTGCCAGCAATTCCTTGAGGTCGAGGCCGAGTCGGGCGAGTCGCGCCGACAATGTCGGCCACTCTTCGCGCAGGAAGCGCTCGCGCTCGGATTTCAGCAGCGCGTCGCGCGCGCCGTCGGTCACGTACATGCCAAGTCCCCTTCTCTTTTCCACCAGATTCTCGTCCACCAGTTCCTGGTAGGCCTTCGACACCGTGATCGGATTGATCTGGAAGTCGCCGGCCACCTGGCGCACCGAGGGCAGCGGGTCACCCTGCTTGAGGACGCCGTCGAGGATCATCGCCACCACGCGGTCGCGCAGCTGGCGATAGATCGGCGTCGAGTCGTTCCAGGTGATGCTCATCAGCGTTATTCCTCGGTACCGTGGTGCAGGGGCTTGCCGAAGGAATAGTAGGGCATGCCAAAACCGCTTCCGGCCGAACCCGTCGAGGCGAACGAGGTGACTGCATGCACCGGCAGCAGGCGCGCGACGCGCATCGGCGTGCGTTCGCTGTGCGTTTCGACATCGCCCGAGTGAACGGTGACGGTTGCGAGCGTCGGGATCTCCGGCTCCGGCCGCACGACCACGGTCGGCAGCAGGACGGCCGGCAGGATCGACGATTCAGGGGCGGATTCACGGGACGCGTGTGCGTTCGCATCGATCACGCCGCGCGAGAACGCGGCGACCGCGATGCCGCTGCCGACCAGCGCAACGGCCAGTAGCAACTGATAGGCGCCGCGTCGCGGCAGGACCGTGCTCAGCAGTTTCGGCAGGCGATGGGGGGTGTTGTTCGTCATGACGGGCCTCCGCGAGGCGCTTGATGAAGTAGTGTTGTAGTTAACTATAACACCAAAAAAGCCAAGGTCAAGCACCACGAGCCATGACTGATGGGGGGGTAGGCAATGGGCGGTCCAACAGAAGCACTGGGCGCGGATGCACGCGGAGGAACGCAGATTGGGTATCGCTGCCTGGGCGAGCGTGGCCCTCCCTTCGGGAATCCGCGTTCATACGCGCATGTCTGCGTCCATGATTTTCTTGCTGAATTCCCATCCGTTCGCGATGAACACAGTCGAACGGCGGCGAAACCCCTGAAGGCGCGCGCGGGTGTTCTGATAAAGTCGCCGACGTCCATGGGGAGACAGGGAATGCAGCAGCCACCACCGTTGCCGGCCGCGAATCCGTATGCGGCGCCGAGCGCGCGCGTTCAGGACGTGCATGACGCGGCGAACCACGAATTGGCCGATCGCGGCACCCGGCTCGGGGCGGCAATCCTCGATGGGCTCGTGATTGGTGGTCCGATCATGCTCGTCGCCATCGGCGCGGCGATCGTGCTACCCGCCATGCAGCGATCGGGCGACCAGGCCGCCATGGGCACCGTCGCCGGGCTGGTCGCGTTGTTGGTCCTCGCCGGCCTGCTCGGTGTCATCGTCCTCAACCTCGTATGGCTCCACCGTCATGGCCAGACGATTGCCAAGCGCTGGCTCGGCATCCGCATCGTGCGCACCGATGGCGGTCACTGCAGCCTGCTGCGCATCGTCTTCGCGCGTTCCGTGCCGATGATCGTGCTGCGCGCGATACCGATGCTGGGCTGGCTCTTCGCCCTGATCGACGCCTTGCTGATCTTCCGCGAGGACTATCGCTGCCTGCATGACCATTTCGCCGACACGATCGTCGTCAAGGCCTGACCGCCGGCGATGCTCGACACGCTGACCCTGGTCGAGACGCCGGAAGGCATCGCGCTGCAGCTGCGCTCGGCCGGCGCAATGGCGCGGGCGGCGGCCTGGCTCTTCGATCTGATGATCCGCATCGGCCTGATGTGGGCCGTCGCCGTCGTGATCGGGGTGCTCGGCTCGAGCGGAATGGGCCTGTACCTGCTCGCGTTGTTCGCCGCGCTGTGGCTCTATCCGGTGTTGTTCGAGGTCCTGCGCGACGGCCAGACGCCGGGCAAACGCGTGATGCGCCTCCGCGTGGTCAATGCGAACGGAACCCCTGTGACCTGGATCGCATCGATCGCGCGCAATCTCATGCGCACGGTGGACATGCTGCCGTTCTGCTATGCATTCGGCCTCGCGTCCTGCCTAATCGACCCGCGCGGGCGGCGCCTCGGCGATCTCGTCGCGGGTACGCTCGTGGTGTACGTCGACGCATCGACCAGCCATGCCGGCGCGCCGAACGTGCCGATCGTGCATGTGCCCTTGCCGCTGCTCGCGCACGAGCGCGCCGCGGTGATCGAGTTCGCCGAACGCTCGGCACAGCTGACGCCCGAGCGGCAGGAGGAGCTGGCGGCGCTGCTGCCGATGCTGACCCAAACGCGCGGCGCGCTCGCGGTGCAGCGCCTGCACGGCATGGCCTGCGCCTTCCTCGGTCGCGGTTGAGCGCGCGCGCATGAAACAGGACGTCTTCCAGGCGCGCCACGACGAGGAATGGCGCGGTTTCGAGCGCTGGCTCGCGACGCGCGCACGACCGAAACCGAAGGAGCGCATGCGCGATGGCGAGGAGATGCCGCGAGACAGCGATTTTCCCGCGGCCTATCGACGCATCTGCCAGCACCTCGCGCTGGCCGAGCGGCGCGAGTACAGCCTCGTGCTGGTGCAGCGCCTGCGTGACCTGGTCGAACGCGGACATGCGGTGTTTTACCGGCCACGCGCGCCGCGTGCGCGCAGCATCGTCGATTTCTTCGCCGCCACCTTTCCGCGCCTCGTGCGTGCGCAGGCAGGCGCAATGGCCGCGGCGTCGGCGTTGTTCTTCGTGCCGCTGCTCGGCACGCTGGTGCTGTTGCAATTGCGCCCGGAGCTCGTCCACAGCCTGTTCGATCCGGCCCAGCTCGCGCAGTTCGAGCAGATGTACGACCCGAACTCGACCGGGCAACGGATCGGCCGCGAAAGCGGCTCGGACCTCATGATGTTCGGCTACTACATCTACAACAACGTGAGCATCGGCTTCCGCACGTTCGCGAGCGGGCTGTTCGCGGGCGTCGGCTCGATCTTCGTGCTGGTCATGAACGGCGTCGTCATCGGCGGCGTCGCCGGGCACCTGACCGCGATCGGTTATGGCGGACCGTTCTGGCGCTTCGTGGTCGGGCACTCCGCACCGGAGTTGCTCGCGATCGTGATCAGCGGCGGCGCGGGCCTGCAGATCGGCATGGCCTTGATCGCGCCCGGGCGGCGCACGCGTGCGCGCGCGCTGGTCGAGGCCGGCATGGTCGGCGCGAAGCTCGTGCTCGGCGTGTTCGCCATGCTCGTGTTCGCGGCCTTCGTGGAAGCCTACTGGTCGTCGCTGGTGTGGGTGCCGACGGCGCTGAAGTTCGGCGCCGGCGCGGCGCTCTGGCTCGGCATCCTGCTGTGGCTGTGGCGAGGTGGGCGAGGGCAGGTCGATGCGGAGTGAGCGCAGGCCCGCGTGCCGGGTGGGGAGTCGCGCATGCGTCTGGACGACCTGACCATCGCGCTGCGCCTGCGCGCCGCGTGGGAGGCGAGCGACCTCGGCATCGCACTGGTGCGCACGCATGCGCGGTCGATCTGGCTGGCGTGGGTGATCGTCACGCTGCCGGTGTTCGCTCTGCTCAATCTTGTCGCGGGCCTTGCCCACGTTGCGTGGCTCGCCGCGCTGCTGCTGTGGTGGCTGAAGCCGGTGTTCGACCGCATCGTGCTGTTCGTGCTCTCGCGCGCGGTGTTCGGTGAAGCGCCGCGCCTGCGCGAGACGCTGCATGCGCAACGCACCTGGGGCTGGCGCGCGATCGTGCCGTGGCTTTTCTGGCGGCGCCTGCATCCCGGGCGCGCGATGCTGCTTGCGGTCGATCTGCTCGAGGGCGTCGGTGGCGCGCAGCGCGGCGAGCGCGTGCGCGTGCTTGGGCGTGGTGGCGGCTCGCCGAGCGTGATGCTGACGCTCATCTGCGCCAACTTCGAGATGATGTTGTCAGTTTCGATCGTGCTGCTCGCGCTGATGTTCGTGCCGGTCGAGTTCCTGTCCGAATCGGCGCGCGCGTTGTGGCGGACCATGGTCGAGAGTCCGCCGGCATGGGCGCAATGGCTCCTCAACGCGTGCGGTTGGATCGCGATGACGATCGTCGAGCCGTTCTATGTCGGCGCCGGCTTCGGCCTGTACCTGAATCGACGCATGCAACTTGAGGGCTGGGACATCGAACTGGCGTTCCGTCGCATCGCCGCGCGTCTGACCGCTGGGTTCGCGACCGCCGCGATGCTGGCATTGGCGTTCATGGCCTTGCAGGCGCCGCTGCATGCGGCCGAGCCGGCGCCCGCGTCGTCGCCGGAATCTGCGCAGGCAATGCCTGCAACGAGCGACGGCGACACGGTTCGCAAGGAAACGACGCTGCCGGAACTGTTCGGTGAGCACTACCGTGACGACGGCGCCGCGTTCGAAGAGGCGGTCCGCAAAGCCTATGCCGGCGATGACCTGAGTCCGAAGGCGCGCGCCTGGATCTGGAAGCGGCGCAATCCCGACGTCGAGGGTCCGGCGACGCAGAACCAGTTTCCGGCCTGGATGCGCGCGTTCGGCGGCGCGATCGGCTGGATTGCGCGCTACGGCTTGTGGATCCTCGTCGCCGTCGTGCTCGCGCTGCTGCTTGCCAACCATCGACGCTGGTTGCCGTGGATCGGCGATCGCATGGCGGCGCTGCGCTCGCTCGAGGAAATCCGCGCGGTCGACCCCGCCCCCGCGGAGGCGCTACCCACTGATGTTCCTGCGGCGGTGCGGGCCTTGCTGCAGCAGCGACGCACGCGTGCCGCGCTCGCGTTGCTGTATCGCGCCTCGGTCGAGCGTCTCGCCGATGCGCTCGGCACGCCGCTGCCGCCGGGCGCGACCGAGTCTCAGTGCCTGCGCCACGCGCGCTCGCTTGGCGACGCGCGGCATGCGGACCTGTTCGCGCGCGTCGTGCGGGGCTGGCAGGCCGCGGCGTACGCGCAGCAGGCGCCGTCGGTGCAGGAAGTCGAGATGCTGCTGGCGGCGTGGAGCGCGCAGGCGCCGAAGGTCGCGGCATGAAGCAGCGCGTCGTTCTCGTCGGACTGGCCTCGGCGATGCTGCTCGCGGCGCTCGCCGCGTGGTGGTTCACGACCTTCGAGCGCGTCGAGGACGACATTCCCGCGCCGATGCACGGCGAGGCACGCTACAACCCGTTCTATGCCCTGAAGCAGACCCTCAAGTCACGCGGCATCGAGGTCGCGGCGCGCGCGGATCTCGATCTTCCGGCGATGCAACTGGCGCCTGACGATACCGTCCTGCTCGGTGCCGACGTGCGCACGCTGACGCACGAGCAGGCGAGCGACCTGCTCGCATGGATCGAAACCGGTGGCCAGCTCGTGTTCGCGCTGCCGCAAGGCGACGAGGGACGCGCGGGCGAGCTGCTGGATGCGCTCGGACTTTCGGTGGTCTCCGGTTTGCACTGCCTGTCCTGGCCCGCTGCGCATGATGGCAAGGCGGCGCAGAACTGCTTCCGTTTCCGCTTCCGGATCGATGCGCAGCAGGTCGACGCGTTCGACCTGCTCGTCGGCGACGCGAAGGACGGTTACGTCATCGGGCGCGGCACACGCGGCGACGGCGGTTGGCTGGTTGCCGGCGACCTCGACTTCCTGCACAACGACCGGCTCGACGATGACGGCATCGCGCCATTCGCCTGGCAGGTGCTCGCACCGGCGCTAAGCGGCGGCAAGGTGCATATCGTGTATGCGGTGGATGTGCCGCCGCTGTACGTCCTGCTGGTCGAGCGCGGTTGGCCGGCGTGGCTGCCCGCGCTGCTGGCACTGCTGGCCTGGCTGTGGGCACGCAGCCAGCGCTTCGGCCCGCTGCTGCCGCCGATCGCGACCAGCCGGCGTGCGTTGCGCGAGCATGTTGCCGCCAGCGGCGAGTTCCTGTTCCGTCGTGGACGCGCGAGTGCGCTGTACGCTCCGCTGCGCCGCTCGTTCGACGAACGCCTGCGCCGCGACGATCCGGTGCTCGCCGCGCTCGATGGCGAGGCACTCATTGCGGCGGTCGCGGCGCGCTGCGGTCGCCCGCTGGCAGAAGTGCGCCTCGCGCTGGAACCGCGCGAGCTGCGCCGACCCGAGCAATTCCTTGCCACGATCAAGCTACTCAACGAACTGGAAACCCGCCCATGACGCAGGAATTCGTCGAAAACCAGACCGGCCAGTCGCCGATCCGACCGCTGGCCGGCGCTGCCTTGAGCGAGCGTTGCGACGCGATCCGTGCCGAGATCGCACAGGCGTTCGTCGGCCAGAGCGAGATCCTCGACCAGTTGCTCGTGGCCCTGCTGGCCGGAGGTCACGTCCTGCTCGAAGGCGTGCCTGGACTCGGCAAGACGCTGCTCGTGCGCGCACTCGCGAGCGCCTTGCAATGCACGCACGCGCGCGTGCAGTTCACGCCCGACCTGATGCCGAGCGACGTCAGCGGGCATGCGTTCTACGACCCCAAGTCGGAAACCTTCCGCATCCGCCGCGGCCCGGTGTTCGCGAACCTGCTGCTGGCCGACGAGATCAACCGCGCGCCGGCCAAGACCCAGGCGGCGCTGCTCGAGGCGATGCAGGAGTCCCAGGTCACGATCGAATCGCGCAGCTTTGCGCTGGAGCCGCCATTCCTGGTCGTCGCGACCCAGAATCCGATCGAGCAGGAGGGCACCTATCCGCTGCCCGAGGCGCAGCTCGACCGATTCCTGCTGAAGGTGCTGATGAATTACCCGGTGCTCGCCGACGAGGTGCGCATGGTCGCCAGCGTCAGTGCCGGGCGCACGGCAAGCGATTTCGACCTCTCGCGCGTGCGCGCCGTCGCGACCCCGGCCGATATCCTCGCGATGCAACTGGGCACCGCGCTCGTGCGTGTGGATGCGGTGGTACTCGACTATGCGGTGCGGATCGCGCGTGCGACACGCGACTGGTCCGGGATCGCGATGGGTGCGGGTCCGCGTGGCAGCCTCGCGCTGGTGCGCGCGGCGCGGGCACAGGCGGTGCTCGAAGGCCGCGACTTCGTCACCCCGGACGACGTGCGCACCATCGCCAAGCCCGCCCTGCGCCATCGCCTCGCGCTCGCGCCCGAAATGCAGATCGAGGGCCGCCGCGTCGATGACGTGCTCGAAGCACTGCTGCTCAAGGTCGAAGCACCGCGCGCGTGAGGCCGACCTCGTTCCTCGTCGCGCTGCTGTTGCTGCTCGCCGGCGCCGGGCTGCTGGTCGCGTTCGACTGGTTGCCGGTCAGCGTGCTGGGCGTGTTGTGCCTCGCGCTGGCGGCGCTCGGGCTCCTCGACGCGCGCCGCGTGCGCGCGCTGCCATCGCCCGAGGTCGCGCGCGAGTTGCCGGCGGTCGTCCCGGTCGGCGTCGAGCGCAGGGTGGAGTTGCGCCTGCACAATGTCGCGCGGCGTTCGCTGCGGCTCGACGTGCACGATCTGCATCCGGGCGACTGGCCCGTGTTCGGCCTGCAGCGGCACGTCGTGCTGCCACCCGGCCGCACGCTGGACGTCGCATACCGGGTCACGCCGGCGGCGCGCGGCGCCTTCGCCTTCGACGGCTGTGCGGTGCGCATCGTCTCGCCGCTGCGCCTGTGGCGGCAGCAGCGCGTGTTGCCGCCGCGTCAGCAGGTGCGCGTGTATCCGAACTTCGCGCCACTGGCGAAGCTCGCCCTCGTCGGCGCCGAACAGGCATCGCGCACGGTCGGCGCGCACGTGCGGCGCAGACGCGGCGAAGGCACCGAATTCCAGCAGCTGCGCGACTACCGCCTCGGCGATTCGATGCGACAGATCGACTGGAAGGCGAGCCAGCGCACGCGCCGACTGATTTCGCGCGAATACCAGGACGAGCGCAACCAGCGCGTCATGCTGCTGCTCGACACGGGCCGGCGCATGCTCGCGCGCGACGGTGCGCTCAGCCATTTCGACCATGTGCTGAATGCGGCACTGATGGTCGCCTACATCGCACTGCGCCAGGGCGACGCGGTCGGTCTGCTCGCCTCGGGCGGCGATTCGCGCTACGTCGCACCCCATCGTGGCCTCGCCACGATCGACACGCTGCTCAACACCCTGTTCGACCTCGACGCGCGCGCGGTCGCGACCGACTATCTCGCGGCGGCGACCCTGCTGGGCGCGCGGCAGCCGCGACGCTCGCTCGTGCTGCTCGTCACCAACGCGCGCGACGAGGACATCGAGGACCTGCTGGCGGCGGTGCAGCTGCTGCAGAAGCGACACCTGGTCTGCGTCGCGAGTCTGCGCGAGGATGTTCTCGACCGCCTGCGCGAGCGCGCGGTGCGCACGCTCGATGACGCGCTGGAAACCGCGGCGATGGCGCAGTACCTCGAACAGCGCGCGCGTGCGCACCGCATGTTGCGCGCACAGGGCGCCGACGTGCTCGATGTAACCTGTGCCGAATTGCCGGCGGCACTGGTCGAACACTACCTGGCGATGAAGCGCGCCGCGCGCCTGTGACGGCCACCAACGAGGAATCGACGATGACGCAGCAGTGGTTCTACGCCGACAGCCACAACCAGCAGCAAGGTCCGGTCGAGGGCAGCTGGCTCGCGACTGCGCATCGCGAGCGCCGGGTCGGTGCCGACACGCTGGTGTGGCGCGAAGGATTGGCTGGCTGGGTGCCTCTCGCGACGGTCGCCAGCCAGCTCGGCCTCGCCGTCGCGGCCGGACCACCGGCATTGCCGGCGCGGCGCGGCGTCGCCAAGCCGCCCTCTTCGGCGAGTACCTGGGTGATCGTGCTCGTCGTATGCCTGTTCGGCGGCGTGGCCTTCATCGGCATCCTCGCCGCGATCGCGTTGCCGGCCTATCAGGACTACACGATGCGCGCGCGCGTGGCGCAGGCACTGGTGGCTGCCGATGCGGTAAAGCCGGAGGTCCTGGAATTCCGCGCGGCCGAGAAACGCTGTCCGGTCAACGGCGAGGGTGGCGTCGAGGCTGCCAACGCGCGTGCCGACGCGGTGATCGCATCGATCGAGGTGGGGCCTGCCGACGACGACGCGTGTGCGATCACGCTCACGTTCGCGGGACCGGCGCAGCTGGCCGGTCGCCACCTCACATGGTCGATGGATGCCGCGCAGCAGTGGCATGCGTCGAGCGACGTTCCGGCTCGGTATCTGCCGGCGTCGATGCGCACGCGGTAGCACCGGTCAGGCGTCGATCCCGGCCGCCTCGAGCGCGGCGTGCGCTTCGAGCCACGCTTCCTCGAGTGCGCCGATCCGTCGCGCCAGTTGGGCGACGCCCAGCGTGAGCGCCGCTGCACGCGGATTGCCGTTGGCGTACGTCGCCGGATCGGCCAGCTCGGCGAGCGCGCTGGCGCGTTCGCGTTCGAGTGCGGCGAGCTGCTTCTCGATGCGCTCGACTTCCTTGCGCAGGGGCGCGCTGCGCGCGCGTTGCTCGGCGCGGTCGCGGCGTGCCTGTTTGCGCGGATCGCTGCTGCCCGCAGTTTCGAGTGCGTCGGCGGCGGTCGCACGCAGAACCAGTTTCGCGTAGTCGTCCAGGTCGCCTTCGAACGCCTGCACGCGCCCGCCCTGCACCAGAAGATAGTCGTCGCACACGGCGCGCAGCAGACCGCGGTCGTGCGCGACCAGCACGACTGCACCGGCAAATTCCTGCACCGCTTCGGCCAGCGCCTCGCGTGTGTCGATGTCGAGGTGATTGGTCGGCTCGTCGAGCAGGAGCAGGTTCGGCCGCTCGAACACGATCAGGGCGAGCGCGAGGCGCGCCTTCTCGCCGCCGGAAAAACCGCGCACGTCGGCGAGCGCGCGCTCGCCGGCGAAGCCGAACGTGCCAAGGAAGTCGCGCGCGGCCTGCTCGCCGAGCGCCGGTTGCAGGCGCAGCAGGTGTTGCACCGGCGTCGCATCGTGGTCGAGCTGCTCGACCTGGTGCTGCGCGAAATAGCCGATCGCGAGGCCCCTGTTCTCCAGTCGCTGACCGTCCAGTGGCGCGAGTGCACCGGCGATCGTCTTGATCAGGGTCGACTTGCCGGCGCCGTTCGCCCCGAGCAGGCCGATGCGGTCGCCCGGACGCAACGACAGGCGGATGCGTTCGACGATGCGCCGTTCCCCGTAGCCGACCGCGGCGTCCTCCAGGACAAGCAGCGGGTCGGGCAGGGCATCGGGTTGCGCGAACTCGAACTCGATGCCCGATTCGGCGCGCACCGCGGCGATCTCGGTCATCCGCTCGAGTGCCTTGACGCGGCTTTGCGCCTGACGCGCCTTGGTCGCCTTCGCCTTGAAGCGGTCGACGAAGCGCTGCAGGCGCGCGCGTTCGGCCTGTTGGCGTTCGTGCGCGACCTGCTGCTGCGCAAGGCGCTCGGCGCGCTTGCGCTCGAACGCGCTGACGCTGCCGGCGAACAGTTCTGCGCCGCCATCCGCGATGTGCAGTACATGGCTCACGACGCGGTCGAGGAATTCGCGGTCGTGCGAGACGACGATCAGGGTGCCGGCGTAGCGGCGCAGCCATTCCTCCAGCCAAAGCACGGCGTCGAGATCGAGATGGTTGGTCGGTTCGTCGAGCAGGAGCAGGTCGGAGCGGCACATCAGGGCTTGCGCGAGATTCAGGCGCATGCGCCAGCCGCCGGAGAACTCGGCCACGGCGCGCTGCCCGTCCGCATGGGCAAAACCGAGGCCATGCAGCAGCTCGCCGGCGCGCGCGCGTGCCGCGTAGCCGTCGATCGCGTGCAGGCGCTCGTGCAGGGCGGCCTGGCGCGCCGCGTCATGCGATGCTTCGGCGGCTGCCAGCTCGCGTTCGACCCGGCGGAATTCGGCGTCGCCGTCGAGCACATGGTCGAGCGCGGAATGGGTGTGCGCCTCGGCCTGCTGGCGCACATGGGCGAGGGTCCAGTCCTGCGGGCGGGCGAAATCACCCGCATCCGGCGCCAGTTCGCCGCCGATCAGGGCGAGCAGGCTGCTCTTGCCGCTGCCGTTGCGCCCGGTCAGGCCGACCCGCCACCCGGGATGAACAAGAAAATTCGCGCCGTTCAGCAAAAGTCGGGAACCACGACGCAAGTGGATGTTGTCAAAGCGGAGCATCCGGAGAGTGTATCCGCCCGGCCCAGAGGGCGGGCGGCGCTCCGGGCGCGGGGATGGCCGCCGTTTGCCAACGTCCGGTGCCGTGTTCACAATACGCGGCCCCGCATATGGCCGGGTCCGGTCACGCCGTGACGCCCATGGGCATTCACCGGCAAGACAATTCGCAAACCTTCAGGAGCAGACATGACGCGTTTCGTGCAGAAGACCCTTGTTGCCGCGCTCGCGGCCAGTTTCGCGATCGGCGCGATCGCTCAGGACAAGGACGCCCCCAAGGCGGAAGCCAAGCCGGCGGCTCCGACCGTCAAGGTCGACAAGAACAGCATCAGCACGATGGTCGGCATGGACGTCGGTCGCGGGCTGACCCAGATCAAGGACGACATCGACATCAAGGTGGTCGAGCAGGCGCTGGAAGCGACACTCAAGGGCGAGAAGACCTCGCTTTCGCAGGAGGAAGCGCTGCAGGTGCGCCAGGAGTTCATGAAGACGCTGCAGGCCAAGCGCGTTGCCGAGCAGAAGGCGGCCAGCGACAAGAACAAGAAGGAAGGCGAGACGTTCCTCGCCGCCAACAAGTCCAAGGCGGGCGTGAAGACGACCGCCTCGGGCCTGCAGTACATGGTCGAGAAGGAAGGCACCGGCGCGAAGCCGAAGGCCACCGACACGGTCAAGGTGAACTACCTCGGCACCAAGATCGACGGCACCAAGTTCGACAGCTCGTATGACCGCGGCCAGCCGGCGACCTTCCCGCTGAACGGCGTCATCAAGGGCTGGAGCGAAGGCCTGCAGCTGATGCCGGTCGGCTCGAAGTACAAGCTGTTCGTGCCGTCCGACCTCGCCTACGGCGAGAACGGCCCGGGCCAGATCGGCCCGAACGCGACGCTGATCTTCGAAGTCGAACTGCTCGACATCGAGAAGGCGTCGGAGAAGCCGGCCGATGCCGACAAGGCCGGCGCTGCGATGAAGCCGGGCGCCGCGATGAAGGCGGCTGCCCCGAAGGTGGCCAAGCCGGCGCCGAAGGCGACCGACAAGAAGTAATTCCCGCAAGGGGTGTACCGCGAAGGCGCGTCGGGATCCGGCGCGCCTTCTGCATTTGATGTCCATGGATGGACGGAATGCCGGGTCCTCTGGCGCTCCTGGCGCCAGAGGACACTCCCCACATCCCTGTGGGTCGAATTGCAGGAGCAAATTCCGGCGATGTCCATGGATGGACGGAATGCCGGGTCCTCTGGCGCTCCTGGCGCCAGAGGACAGTCCCCACATCCCTGTGGGTCGGTCCGTGCATGCTCCCGGCATGCATGGACACTCCCCACATCCCTGTGGGTCGGTCCGTGCATGCTCCCGGCGTGCATGGACACTCCCCACATCCCTGTGGGTCGAATTGCAGGAGCAGATTCCGGCGATGTCCAAGGGGGATGCCAGTCATGCGCTAAAATCCGCGTTCCCTGAATCGAGGAAGGCGAGCACATGCGCGTGACGATCTTCGGAACCGGCTATGTCGGTCTCGTCACCGGCACCTGCCTGGCCGAGGTCGGCAACGACGTCGTCTGCGTCGATGTCGACGCGGACAAGATCGCGCGCCTCGGACGCGGCGAGATCCCGATCTTCGAGCCGGGCCTCGAACCGCTCGTGCGCGCGAACCACGCGAGTGGCCACCTGCGCTTCAGCACCGACGCCGAAACCGCGATCGCGCATGCGCAGATCATCTTCATCGCGGTCGGCACGCCGCCGGACGAGGACGGAAGCGCCGATCTCTCGCATGTGCTGACCGTCGCGCGCACGATCGGACGCGCGCTCGCCCGGCATGTGGTCGTCGTCAACAAGTCCACCGTGCCGGTCGGCACCGCCGATGCGGTGCGCGCGGCGATCACGGCCGAACTTGCCGCGCGTGGCACGAACGTCGAGTTCGACGTCGTCTCCAACCCGGAATTCCTGAAGGAAGGCGATGCGGTCCAGGACTGCCTTCGCCCGGACCGCATCGTGATCGGAGCCGACAGCGCGCGCGCGGTCGAGCCGCTGAAGGCGCTGTACGCGCCGTTCAACCGCAACCACGAGCGCATCGTGCTGATGGACGTGCGCTCGGCCGAGCTGACCAAGTACGCCGCGAACGCGATGCTGGCGACCAAGATCAGCTTCATGAACGAGATCGCGAACATCGCCGAGCAGGTCGGCGCCGACGTCGAACAGGTGCGCCGCGGCATCGGTTCCGATCCGCGCATCGGTTACCACTTCATCTATCCGGGCGCCGGCTACGGCGGTTCGTGTTTCCCGAAGGACGTGAAGGCACTCGAATACACCGCGCGCGCGCACGCCTGCGAACCGCGCCTGCTGAGCGCGGTCGAGGCCGTCAACGCGGCGCAGAAGCGCAAGCTGTTCGCCCTGCTCGAAAGGCATTTCGACGGTGAACTGCGCGGACGCACGATTGCGCTGTGGGGCCTCGCGTTCAAGCCGAATACCGACGACATGCGCGAGGCACCGAGCCGCACCCTGATGGAACAACTGTGGGCTGCCGGCGCCCGCGTGCGCGCGTACGACCCGGAGGCGGCGGACGAGACCGCGCGCATCTACGGCGTACGTGCGGACCTCGTCCTGTGCGACCAGTACGCCGCGCTCGACGGCGCCGACGCGCTCGTGATCGTGACCGAATGGAAGGCGTTCCGCAGCCCGGATTTCGAAAGGATCCGGGCCACCCTCAAGCACGCGGTCGTGTTCGATGGCCGCAACCTCTACGAGCCGAAGGCGGTCGAGGCGCTCGGGCTGGCCTACTACGGCATCGGTCGCGGCCGCAGCGTGGTCGGCGCAGGCTGACGGCTTGGCCCTCGCAGCCCCCAGTCCTTCTTTTGCTACCATCCCGCCTCTTCGCGAACGACAAGTACAGGAACGATGGAACACAAACGCGCATTGATCACCGGCGTCACCGGCCAGGACGGTGCCTACCTCGCCGAGCTGCTGCTTGCCAAGGGCTACGAGGTGCACGGTCTCAAGCGGCGTGCATCGTCGTTCAACAGCGAGCGCATCGACCATCTGCACCACGAGCTTGACGACACGCGCGCGGGCGTGCGCCTGCACTACGGCGACCTGACCGATTCGCTCAGCCTGCTGCGCGTGATCCAGCAGGTCAAACCGGACGAGATCTACAACCTCGCCGCGCAAAGCCATGTCGCGGTGTCGTTCGAGGAACCGGAATACACCGCCAACGCGGACGGCATCGGCACCTTGCGCGTCCTCGAGGCGATGCGCAGCCTCGGCCTCGGCGACCGCTGCCGTTTCTACCAGGCCTCGACTTCGGAGCTGTACGGCCTCGTGCGCGAGACGCCGCAGCGCGAAACCACGCCGTTCCATCCTCGATCGCCGTACGGCGTCGCCAAGCTGTACGCGTACTGGATCACCGTGAACTACCGCGAGGCCTACGGCATCTACGGCTGCAACGGC
Source organism: Dokdonella sp. (assembly GCF_044227025.1). Taxonomy (GTDB): domain Bacteria; phylum Pseudomonadota; class Gammaproteobacteria; order Xanthomonadales; family Rhodanobacteraceae; genus Dokdonella_A. The sequence continues at coordinate 370,792 of NZ_JBGAFX010000003.1, forward strand.
ATCCTGTTCAACCACGAGTCGCCGATCCGCGGCGAGACCTTCGTCACGCGCAAGATCACGCGCGGCCTCGCGCGCGTCGCCTGCGGCCTGCAGCATTGCCTCTATCTCGGCAACCTCGACGCGAAGCGCGACTGGGGCCATGCGCGCGATTTCGTCGAGGCGCAGTGGCTGATCCTGCAGCAGGACCAGCCGGCCGACTACGTCATCGCCACCGGCATCCAGCACTCGGTGCGTGAATTCGTCGTGTTGTCGGCGCGCGAGATGGGCATCGAACTCGAGTTCCGCGGCAGTGGGGCGGACGAGCATGCGATCGTCGCGAAGGTGTCTCGTGCCGACCTGAAGCTGAAGGCCGGCGATGTCATCGTGCGCATCCATCCGCAGTACTACCGTCCGGCCGAGGTGGAAACCCTGCTCGGTGATCCGACGCTGGCGCGCGAGCGTCTGGGCTGGACGCCGAAGACGAGCTTTGCCGAACTCGTGCGCGAGATGGCCGCCGCCGATCTGGCGCTGGCGCTGCGCGAGGCGCAAGGCGCGATCGGTGCGCGCCACGGGCGCCACCTGATCGAGAAGCTGCCGGGGTAGCCTGCGATGTCCGGTTCGCTCGAAGAGCGCCTCACCGAGCTGGAAGTCCGGCTCTCGTACGTCGACCACACGATGGCCGTCCTCAACGACACCGTCGCGGCGCACGATCGCCATCTGTACGAGCTGCGCATGCTGATGGAACGCCTGCGCAGCGAGCTGGTCGCGGTACGGGGTTCGCTGGCGCAGGATGCGCACGACGAGCCGCCTCCGCCGCATTACTAGTGCGATCATCCGTGATCGCCGCACGAATCAAGGCAATGGACAGCCTGATGCTACCGTTGATCCGAGCAGTCAAGAGCGGCCATCCGTGGCCGCACTCTTCATGAGAAGCAGATTTCCCGTTGTTGGTGCATTGTGGTTTTGTGGGAGCGGCTTCGGCCGTGATGCTTTCCGTCCAGGTTCCAAGCCATGTCCGATTCCCTGCGCGACCAGTTGTTGAAAGCGGGCTTTGCCCCGCCCCCGAAGCCGGAGCCGCGGCCGAAGTCGCCGCGCCCGCCGCAGGCCGGACCTGCCGGCCGGCAACAGCCCCCGCGCGGCCAGAGGCCGCCACAGCCGCAGAGGCCGCAACAGCAGAGGCCGCCGCGCAAGCCGGGAGAGCGCGGCGAGATCGATCTCGCCAAGGCCTACGCGCTGCGCCAGAAGACCGAACGGGAGGAGAAGGAACGCGAACAGCGCGAGGCGGAGCAGCGCGGGAAGGAGCGCAAGGAGCGCCGCCAGAAACTCACCGCGCTGCTCGTCGACAAGACCCTCAACGATGCGGCGGCCGACATTCCGCGCCACTTCCCGCATGCGAACAAGATCCGGCGCATCTACGTCACGGCCGAGCAGTTGCCACGCCTCAACGGCGGCGAACTCGCGGTCGTGCAGGTCGCCGGTCGTTACCTGCTGGTCGCGCGCGAGACCGGCCTCGCGGCGCAGGCGATCGATCCCGATGCGCTGGTGCTGGTGTGCGATCCGCACGCGGCCCCCGAGGACGACGTGCCGGCCGATCTGGTCTGGTAGTACGATCACACCTGCGACACAGTGCGCGGTTTTCCGGAACCGGGCGGGCGAGGATGCGCGCATTCTTGCGGGGGAATCGACATGCACCGTACATGGGGACTGATCGGCCTGCTGGCCTTGCCGGTGTCGGGTATCGCAGCGCCGTTGCCGCGCTTCACCCAGCCCAATGCGATCTGGAACGTCGACGTCAGCAATGCGCAACTGCGCACGAACTCCGCCGCGATGATGACGCACCTTGCGGCGTTCTCCAGCCTCGGCTGGGGGGACGATCGCAATTTCGATTTCCAGATCGACTGGGGCATGTACGTGCTGCATGCGAACGCGTCGACGCCTACACGGCCGATCGTCGCCTTGCCCCCAGAAATCATGGGTGACTACTACTCGCCTGATTGCGATGCGCCCGGCTCGCCATTCCCGGTGCCTGCCGTCGGCGGCATCGAAGGAACGGATCCACCCTCGCTGGCGTTCTGCGATGCGGGCAACGAAGACTGCCACCTGCTGGTGGTCAACGACACGAGCAAGATCCTGTACGAATCGTATGCGACCGAGTCCGCCGACTCGACCGGCATGCATTCGATCTGCGGCCTGCGCTGGGACCTGACCAAAACGTACCCGCGCTACGGTCGCGGCGAGCACTGCACCAGTGCCGATGGCGCCGGCTTCCCGATCGCCCCGCTGCTGTTCAATGCCGACGACGTATGGGCCGCGGCGCAGGTGCAGGGCGATCTCGGCCACGCGATCCGCTTCATCCTCGGCAACAACCGGATGGCCAACGACAAGTACGTGCACCCCGCCTCGCACGGCACGCTCGCCACGTCCGATACGAACCCAAACGCCGTGCCCTACGGTTCGCGCCTGAAGCTCAAGCAGTCGTTCAACGTGAACGCGTTCAGTCCGAACGAGTCGGTGCGGGTGATCCTGCGCACGCTGAAGAAGTACGGCATGTTCCTGTCCGACGGCGGAGGCATTCCGCTGACCGCCGAATCCGACGCGTTCACGACGCACAAGTGGGCGGACGCCGACGTCGGCATGGACACGCATTCGCTGTTCGGCATCCGACCGACCGACTTCGACGTGGTCGAGGCCGGCGACCCGATGACGGTGACCTACGATTGCGTGCGTACGCCGGACGATTTCATCTACATCGACTCGTTCGACTTCTAGTCGGCAGGCACGAGGCGCGCGGTGCGGAATCGAAGGTTCGCACCTGGAGCAAGTCCGTTGTTTCGACTTCGCGGAGCTTTGCTCCGCTGCGCTCAACACGAACGGCTTGAAGGATCACTTTCCCCGATTCCGTTCGGCCTGATACGTCCACAATTCCGTTCGCCCTGAGCGCAGGCGCGCAAGCGCCGGAGTCGAAGGGGCTCTAGAAATCCATGAAATAGCCGCCGTTCACCGGGATGTTCGCGCCGGTGATGAAGCCCGCATCGTCGGCGCTGAGGAACTCGACCGTGCGGGCGATCTCGCGCGGTTCGCCGAGGCGGCCGACCGGGATGCCGGCGATGATCTGGTTGCGGATTTCCTCGGGCACCGCTTGCACCAGGGCGGTGTTGCAGTAGCCGGGCGAGACGCTGTTGACGGTCACGCCCTTCTTCGCCACTTCGCGCGCAAGCGCCATCGTGAAGCCGTGCATGCCGGCCTTGGCGGCCGAATAGTTCGTCTGGCCGAACTGGCCGGTCTGGCCGTTCACGGACGAGATGTTGACGATGCGGCCGAAGCCCTGCGCGGTCATGCCGTCGACGACCGGGCGGCACATGTTGAACACGCCGTCGAGGTTGACGCGCAGGACGTCGCCCCATTGCTCGGGGCTCATCTTGCGCAGGCTCGTGTCGCGAGTGATGCCGGCGGCGTTGACGAGGATGGAGATCGGGCCGAAGTTCGCCGCGATGCGTTGCGCGAACGTCGCGCAGGCGGCATGGTCGGCGACGTTGAGCGGCTCGAACGTGATCGCATCGCCGAATTCGGCGGTTTCGACGCGGAACGCGTCGACGCGTTCATTGCGCGACGCGAGGTCGGCGGCGACGACGCGCCGTCCGGCGCGCGCGAGGGATTTGCAGATCTCGGTGCCGAGTCCGCCGATGCCGCCCGTGACGACGGCGACGCGTTTGCTCATGGATGATCCCCGTGTTCTTGCGGTGCGGCAGGCGAAGCCGCCGCGAATTGCTGCGATGCGTTGCCTGCTGCGGACCGGCAGGGCGCCAACCTCAGGACTTCGCGTCCTTCTTCGACTTGTCCTGTTCCTGCGCACCGCGCACGCTGTTCGCGGCGGCGGTGAGGAACCCCTGCTGCAGGGACTTCCACACATCCATGTTGCGTTCGGTCAGGTCGTTCAACATCGACCACGGCCCCTGGCCGAGCATGTTGTTGAGCTGGCTGCGGAACTGCTGCTGCTGGTCGAGGAACACCTGCAGGCTGCGCTCGAGGTAGCCGCCCATGAAGCCCTGCAGCGAATCACCGTAGAAGCGGATGATCTGCGACAGCAGTTTGGTCGTGAACATCGGCTGGCCGCGATCCTCGTACTCGGAGATGATCTGCAGCAGCACGGAGCGCGTCAGGTTCTCGCCGGTCTTGGCATCGCGGACTTCGAATTCCTCGTCGTCGAGCACGAGCTGGCGGATTTCCTCAAGCGTGATGTAGCTCGAGATTTCCGTGTCGTAGAGACGGCGGTTCGGGTATTTCTTGATGATGCGCGGCTCGGTCATCCGGCAACGCTAGCAGAATGTGATGCGGCGCACCAGTTGGACATGCTGCGCAGCCGTAGCGGCGCACCCTGTGCGCGACCGCGGGATGAGCCGGCTGGTCCATGCATCCGGTAATGGAGGGCGCCGGAAAAGCGCGAGCGAGGCAAGCCGCCCTCCATGGAGCGCAGCCCGTTCGGCATCCTGCCTCACCTGGTGACACATGCATCCGGTGCCGGAGGGCACCGGATGAGCGCGACCGAAGCAAGCAGCCATCCATGGAACGCAGCCCGTTCGGCATCCTGCCTCACCTGGTGACGCATGCATCCGGTGCCGGAGGGCACCGGATGAGCGCATGCATCACCAACCCATGTATTGCCCACCATTGATCGCGAGGTTGGCGCCGGTGATCCAGCGCGCCTGGTCGTTGGTGAAGAAGCCCACCGCGTAGGCGATCTCGTCCGGTTCGCCGAGGCGGCCGACCGGGATCTGCGCGACGATTTTCGCGCGCACGTCTTCCGGCACGGCCATCACCATGTCGGTGCCGACGTAGCCGGGCGAAACGGTGTTGACGGTGATGCCGAACTTCGCGTTCTCCTGCGCCAGCGAGATCGTGAATCCGTGCATGCCGGCCTTTGCCGCGGCGTAGTTCGCCTGACCGTACTGGCCCTTCTGACCGTTGATCGAGCTGATCTGCACGATCCGGCCCCACTTGCGCTCGCGCATGCCATCGATGACCGGTCGGGTCACGTTGAAGCAGGAGCCGAGGTTGGTGTTGATGACTTCCTGCCACTGCAGCGCATTCATCTTGTGGAAGGTGGTGTCGCGCGTGATGCCGGCGTTGTTGATCAGGATGTCGACCGGGCCGAGCTGCTTCTCGACCTCGCGCACCATCGCTTCGGCGGTCGCGGCTTCGGCGACGTCGCCCTTGGCGAGCGCGAAGTCGAAACCATCCTTGCGCTGCGCGTCCTGCCAGGCCTTCGCCTTCGCCTCGTCGCGATAGTTGGTGGCGACCTTGTGGCCGAGCGTGGCGAGATGCCTGCAGATGGCCGTGCCGATACCGCCGGTACCGCCGGTGACCAGGGCGACGCGCGTCGTCATGAGGTGTACTCCTTTGCATTGGGTGGAGCGGAAGGCGCGCGATGCGCCTGCCGCGATTGTGCCTGACCCTCACGAGGTTGCATTGCGCGCTGCCGCAAACGCGACCGGAACCGCCGCCGCGCGCGGAATCGACGCCGTCGCCAACTCGCGTGAAGCCCGCGACAATAACATGTGCACATTGCGTTCCGTGGGCGCGCGCTGGCCGAGGAAATGCAAGGCCGCGCGCAGCGCCGGCAGCGGATCGCGCGCATCGACCGGCAGCGACGCGGCATGCTTGCTCAACTTGCGACCGTCCGTGCCGAGTGCGAGCGGCAGGTGCGCGTACGCAGGCTGCGGCAAGCCGAGCAGGCGTTGCAGCAGGATCTGGCGTGGCGTCGAATCGAGCAGGTCGGCACCGCGCACGACCTGGTCGATCTCCTGCGCGGCATCGTCGACGACCACCGCAAGCTGGTAGGCGCAGGCGCCATCGGCGCGCCAGATCACGAAGTCGCCGACCTCACGCGCGAGATCCTGCTGCTGCGGCCCCTGGATCGCATCGTCGAAGGCGAGCACATGGTCGCGTACGCGCAGGCGCCAGGCGGGCGCGCGCTCGCCCGGTTGCGCCACGCATTCGGAGGGATGAATGCCGCCGCGAGGTTCGAGATCCGTGCGGCTGCACCAGCAGCGGTAGGCATGGCCATCGCGCTCGAGCCGGGCCAGGGCGGCGGCGTACCGGTCGCTGCGCCGGCTCTGGTAGACGATGTCCTCGTCGGACACCAGCCCGAATGCGTCCAGCGTGGCGAGGATGCGCTCGGCGGCTCCCTGCACCTCGCGTTCGCGGTCGAGGTCCTCCATGCGCACGATCCAGCGCCCGTCGGCATGGCGCGCGAACAGCCAGCTGCCGAGCGCGGCGACGAGCGAGCCGAAATGCAGGCGACCGGTCGGCGAGGGCGCGAAGCGGCCGCGCGTCATGGTGAACCCGAGGCGCGGGGCGTGGTCGAAGCGGTAGCCGATGCATGCACCTGGCAGGCTTCGGAAAAGCGGGAACGGCCCCATATCCGACCCGTACGCGTCGCCCCGCGGCACGTGCGAAGATCAAGACGACCATAGAATCTGGCGAGGAAGACCATGCTGCGCATCGTACTGTTTGTCCTGACCAACCTGGCGGTGATGGCGCTGCTGGCGATCGTCGTCAAGCTGACCGGCATCGACGCGTACACGTACCGGCGCGGCGGCCTCAACCTGCAGGCCCTGCTCGTGATGGCGGCGGTCATGGGCATGGGCGGCTCGTTCATCTCGCTCGCGATGTCCAAGTGGATGGCGAAGATGTCGGTCGGCGCCCAGGTCATCAGCCAGCCGCGCAATGCGACCGAACAGTGGCTGGTCGACACCGTGCGCCGTCATGCGGAGAAGGCCGGCATCGGCATGCCCGAGGTCGCGCTCTACGAAGCGCCGGAGATGAACGCGTTCGCGACCGGCATGACGAAGAACAGTTCGCTGGTCGCGGTCAGCACCGGGCTGCTCAACAGCATGGACCGCGAGCAGGTCGACGCGGTGCTCGGCCACGAGATCAGCCATGTCGCCAACGGCGACATGGTCACGATGGCCCTGATCCAGGGCGTGCTGAACACATTCGTGATCTTCCTCGCACGCGTGATCGGCACCGTGGTCGACCGCGCGCTCAGCGGCAATCGGGACGGCGGAGGCGGTGGCTTCGCCTATTTCGCGATCGTGATGGTTTTGCAGCTCGTGCTGGGCGCGCTCGCCTCGCTGATCGTGATGGCGTTCTCGCGCTGGCGCGAGTTCCGTGCCGACGCCGGTGGCGCCCGCCTGGCCGGTCGCGGCGCGATGATCTCGGCGCTCGAACGCCTCGCCGGCAATCGCGGCGAGAACACCCTTCCGAAGGCGATCGCCGCGTTTGGCATCTCCGGCGAGGGCGGCGTCGCGCGCCTGTTCATGAGCCATCCGCCGCTGGCCGAACGCATCGCCGCGCTGCGCGCCGCCGCGTAGGGCGGCTCCGCAGTTTGTAGGAGCGGCGGAAGCCGCGATACGCTTCAACCGCGTAGGGCGGTACGCGCGCAGCGCGTGCCGCCGTCGATGGCGGGACTCGCCGCAATGCGGCTCGGCCCGCCCTACCAAGAAGCAACAAGGCCCGGGAATCCCGGGCCTTTTTTTGCGCAGGCTGTGCAGTCTCACGCCACGGCGTGACTGAGGATTTTCTCGGGCTCCTGCAGGAAATTGCCCTGCACGAAATTCACGCCGCAGGTGAACAGGATCGACATGCTCGCCGCATCCTCGACGAATTCGGCGACCGTTAGCTTGCCCGCGTGGCGTGCCTGGTCGCAGAGCTCCTTGAGCTTCTCCTGGTTTTCCTTGTGCTTGGGCAGGTCCGCCATGTAGTTGCGGTCGAGCTTCAGGTAGTTGACCGGGATGTGCTTGAGCAACTGGAACGAGTTGAGGCCCGAGCCGAACTGTTCGAGCGCGAAGCCGCAGTGGATCTGTTCGAGGCCCTTGGCGAACGCACGCGCCGGCTTCAGGCTCGTCACGACCTTGCTTTCCGGCATCTCGAACACGAGCGAATCGCCGCGCTGGCGCGCGGTCTTCAGTTGCTGCGCGATCCACGGCAGCAGGGTCTGGTCTTCCAGCGACTGCGGCGTCAGTTTCACGAAGAACGTGGTCTTGTTGCCGGCGCGCTCGCGCTCGGCGATCGCGCGGATCGCGTTCGCGATGACCCAGCGGTCGATCGCCGGCATGCGCCCGTTGCGTTCGGCGATCGGCAGGAACTGAGCCGGCGGGATTTCGCCCTTCGGCCCGGCCATGCGCAGCAGGATTTCGTAGAAGTCGCCCTCGGCGCCGTGCAGGCTGATGATCGGCTGGTAGTACAGCACGAAGCCGTTGTTCGCCAGCGCGTGGTCGATCGCCTCGATCCAGCGGCGCGTGCTTTCGACCGCGGCCTTGTCCTGTTCCGACGGGTCGATCAGGTTGACGCGGTTGCCGCCCTCGCCCTGCGCGCTGCGCAGCGAGGTCGTTGCGAGGTTCATCACGGTCGCCGCATTCGCGTTCTTTTCGCCGATCAGCGCGGCGCCGATGCTGACGGTGAGGTTGATCGACTGCTTGCCGACCTCGAAGATCCGTTCGCTGAACGCGTTGCGCAGCTTGTCGCCGAGCTTGCGCGTCGCTTCGATGTCGTGATTGGTCAGCAGCACCGCGAACGTGTGCTCGGAGATGCGTCCGGCAACGTCGGCATCGCCCAGGTGCTTGCGCAGCAAGGTCGCCATGTCGCCGAGCAGCACGTCGGTGTTGCCGAGGCCGACCGTGTCGAGCACCGGCTTGAAGTTGTCCGGCTCGATCAGCAGCAGCGACTGGTCGGTCTTGCCGTTGACGGCGCGCGCCGCGGCTTCCTCCAGCTGGGTCATCAGGTACTGGCGGTTGTACAGGTCGGTGACCAGGTCCTTCGAGCGCATCGCCTCGATTTCCTGGGTCAGGTTCGGATCGACCGCCTGCAGCCGGAACGTGATCTGCTGGCAGGGTTCGCCTTCGTAGCTCGCCTCGGCGAATTCCATGGTCGCGTCGAAGGTCGAGCCGTCCGTGCGCTGTGCCTTCAGGTTCAGGCGCTGCGGCGGCTTCTCACCCTTCGACAGGCGCTTCAGCAGCGCCTTGAAGTCGTCGGCATCCTGCGGCGCGATCATGTCGAGGATCGACATGCTTTCGACGTCCTCGAAATCGTCCAGCGCGAACATCTCCAGATAGGCCTTGTTCGCGCGCACGTGCATGCCCTCGTGCACGAACGCGATCGGATCGCGCGAGGAATCGAGCAGCGCCTCGCAGCGGCGCTCCGACTCGCGCAGCGAGGCCTCCAGGCGACGCACGCCGCGGCGCATCGTCAGCGCCTCGAACTCGCGCCTCACGATCATCTGCACATGCTCGTGCGAGTCGCGCAGCATCATCGCGCGGGCGCCGTCGCGGGTTGCCTTGACGATCGCTTCCTCGTTCAAGCCGCGGCCGCAGCCGATCAGGGCGATGTCGCGTCCGCCGCGTTCGGCGGCGTCATGCACCTGCTTGATCGACAGGTTCTTGCTGGAGACGTCGACGATGATGATGTCCGGCGTCTGCTGCTCGAAGGCGGCTTCGAGTTCGATGTCGGTGCTCGCGCGCGCGGGGCGCACCGCGATGCCGCCGTTGCGAAGGATGCTGATCGTCTGCTCGGCATCGTCCACCGAGTCGTCGACGAGGAGCAGCTTGATGATGTTGTCGGGTTTTGTCATCGGCGAGTCAGGGCCATGCGTGTGAAGAAGTCCTGTCGGACTTCCGGGCGTCCTTCGCGGGCGGCGCCGGCTCTGGCTCAAGCCGTGGCGACGGATGCATAGTGTACCTGTCGGCGGCGAGCATCGATCGGATACGGCTTTGCTTTGCCGATATTTACCGGATTCGCGCGGTCTTTTCCATGGGCCGTTCGGCGGTATCGGCGCGTGCCGAGCGTTCGACGGCAGGTTCGGGTCAGCCGACCGGGGGTGGGGCGAGGATCGGTTCCTTGTACGGGGCACCCGCCGTTTCGCGCACGAGGCGCGGCACCAGATAGCCCGGCAGGCGCTGGCGCAGCGTCTGCATGAGCCCGAGCGCGACCGCGGCGGTCACCTCGAAATGTGCGGCGCCCGCGACCCGATCGAGCTGATGCAGGTAGTAGGGCAGCACGCCGGCCTCGAACAGGCGCTCGGACAGCGCGGCGAGCACGTCGGCATCGTCATTGACCCGGCGCAGCAGCACCGACTGGTTGAGCACGGTCGCGCCGGCGTCGCGCAGGGCCATGCATGCGGCGCCGACCTGCGCGTCGATCTCGCGCGGATGGTTCGCGTGCACGACCACGACGCGCTGCAAGGGCAGCGCGGCGAACCAGTCGAGGAACTCGCCGTCGATGCGCTCGGGCAGGACCACCGGCAGGCGCGTGTGGATGCGCAGGCGGCGGATATGCGGCAGGTCCGCCAGCGCGGCGGTCAGTTCGGCGAGCTTCGGCGTCGACAGCGACAGCGGGTCGCCGCCGGACAGGATCAACTCGGAGATCGAGTGGTCGTCGCGCAGATGGTCGAGCGCACCCTGCCAGCGGTTCGCGGCCGCGGTCTCCTCGGCATAGGGAAAATGCCGGCGGAAGCAGTAACGGCAATTGACCGCGCACGAGCCGGTCGCGATCAGCAGCGCGCGACCGTCGTACTTGTGCAGCACGCCGTGCGCGGCGCGCGCGGCGAGGTCGCCGACCGCGTCGCGCCCGAAGCCAGGCACCTCGCCGAGTTCGGCTGCCTGCGGCAGCACCTGCAGCAGCAGTGGGTCGGCAGGGTCGCCAGCGCGCATGCGCGCGACGAAGCCGCGCGGCACGCGCACGCTGAAACCGGTATCGGCGTCGGGCAGCAGGGCGGCGGCGTGGGCGGACAGGCCGAGCAGGTCGAGCAGCTCGTGCGGGTCGGTCACCGCCTCGCGCCACAGCTGCTGCCAGCGCACGGGCTGCGCCGCCGGCCGGTTAGCAGGTATCATGGGGGGATAGGTCCGGTACGCTGGCCACGGAACCGCTCATTCTAGCCGTTTTCGTGCAGCGACTCCCGGGCGGCGAGCGCGGAATCCCCGCGAACACCCGCGCCAGGACGGACCTCCCGAAATCACACCAGGAGTTTCCGCATGGCCAGCTATGGCATGAACGACGTGAAGAACGGCCAGAAGATCATCGTGGACGGCTACCCGTGCACGATCGTCGACACCGAATACGTCAAGCCCGGCAAGGGCCAGGCCTTCACGCGCGTGAAGTACCGCAATCTCAAGACCGGTCGCACGGTCGAAATGACCATGAAGTCGACCGACTCGGTCGATGCCGCCGACGTCATGGACACCGACATGGAGTTCCTCTACTCAGACGGCGAGTTCTGGCACTTCATGGACCCGTCGACGCACGACCAGATCGCCGCCGATGCGAATGCGATGGCCGATGCATCGAAGTGGCTGAAGGGCAACGAGGTCTGCATCATGACGTTGTGGAACGGTGCGCCGCTGCTGGTGACGCCGCCGATCTTCGTCGAACTCGAGATCGCCGAAACCGACCCGGGCGTTCGCGGTGACACCTCCGGCGGTGGCGGCAAGCCGGCCAAGCTCGAGACCGGTGCGGTCGTGCGCGTGCCGCTGTTCGTGAGCCAGGGCGAGAAGATCAAGGTCGACACGCGTTCCGGCGAGTACATGTCGCGCGTGAAGTGATTTGCAGCAAGAAATTCGCGCAGCGAATTTTTGCGTCGCGAATCGATCCCCCCGGCGAAAGCCGGGGTCCAGTGTGTCTGAAATGGATTCGCAGCAGATCCGGTCGGGGCGCGAGGCGCTGGGTCCCGGCCTGCGCCGGGACGACGAACGATGAGTGAAACGCCGCATCCCATCGACCTCCTCATCGAAGCCCGCTGGATCGTCCCGGTCGAACCGCGCGGCGTCGTGCTGGAACAGCACGCGGTCGCGATCGACGGCGAGCGCATCGTCGCGCTGCTGCCGATCGCCGATGCACGCGCACGCTACGCGCCGCGCGAACGCGTCGTGCTCGACGAACACGCGCTGATCCCCGGCCTCGTCAACGCGCACGTGCACAACCCGATGACGCTGATGCGCGGGCTCGCCGACGACCTGCCGCTGATGCGCTGGCTGCAGGAGCACATCTGGCCGGCCGAAGCGAAGGCGATCGGTCCCGAGTTCGTGCGCGATGGCATCGAACTCGCGGTGGCCGAGATGCTGCGCGGCGGCACCACCTGCTGCAACGAGAACTATTTCTTCCCCGACGTGCAGGCGGCGACCTACCGCCGCCTCGGCTTCCGCGCGATGGTCGGCCTGCCGGTGATCGAATTCCCGAGCGCATGGGCCGCGACGCGCGACGAATACTTCGACAAGGGCCTAGCGGTCCATGACGAATTCCGCGGCGAGGCGCTGCTCGGCACGAGCTTCGCGCCGCACGCGCCGTACACCGTGTCGGACGAGAGCTTCGAGCGCATCCACCTGTTGTCCGACCAGCTCGACCTGCCGGTGCACCTGCACCTGCACGAGACGGCGCATGAAGTCGAGGACGCCCGGCGCGATCGCGGGGCGCGTCCGTTCGCGCGCATGCAGGCGCTCGGTCTCGTCAACGAACGCCTGATCGCGGTGCACATGACGCAGCTCACCGATGCCGAGATCGCCGCCTGCGCGGAAGCCGGTGTCGCGGTGGTGCATTGCCCCGAATCGAACCTCAAGCTCGCCTCGGGTTTCTGCCCGGCCGAGAAACTTCGCCGCGCCGGCGTGCGGCTCGCGCTCGGCACCGACGGCTGCGCCAGCAACAACGACCTCGACATGTTCGGCGAGATGCGCACCGCGGCCCTGCTCGCGAAGGCAGTCGCCGAAGACGCGAGCGCCCTCGATGCGGCGAGTGCGCTGCACGCGGCGACGCTCGGCGGCGCGCAGGCGCTCGGCTGGAGCGAGCGCATCGGCAGCATCGAGGCCGGCAAGCAGGCCGATCTCGCCGCGATCCGCCTCGATGAGATCGAAACGCAGCCGCTCTACAACGTCATTTCACAGATCGTCTACGCCACCGGCCGCCAGCAGGTCAGCGACGTGTGGGTGGCCGGCATGCGCAAATTGCGCGAGCGCGTGCTGTCCGATCTGGATGTGGCGGAGTTGCGCGAGAAGGCGCGGCGCTGGCGCGAGCGATTGGCGGGTTGACGTGACGCACCGTTCAACGCAGTGCCTGTGGCAGAGGGTGTGCATCGCTTTGAAGCCCTCTCCTTCAAGGGGAGGGTTGGGTGGAAATGGTGTGGAGCGGCAACCAGGAAAGAGCATCGCGGCTTCCGCCGCTCCCACACAAGCAGGGCGTGCGTGACTGCTACGGAGTGCTGCAATGACGACCACCAACGTCAATCGTGCTGAAACCGCCAAGTTCGACCGCCTCGCCGCGCGCTGGTGGGACCCGGACGGCGAGTCGCGCCCGCTGCATGACCTCAATCCCGTGCGGTTCGGCTACATCGCCGAACGCGCGACGCTGAAGTCTGCACGCGCACTCGATGTCGGTTGCGGCGGCGGCATCCTCAGCGAATCGCTCGCGCGCGCCGGTGCGGACGTTACCGCGATCGATCTCGCGCCGGCGGTGCTCGACGTGGCACGGCTGCACCTGTACGAGAGCAACTTGAAGGTCGACTACCGCGACATCGCGGTCGAGCAACTCGCCGCGCAGATGCCCGGTGCGTTCGACGTCGTCACCTGCATGGAGATGCTCGAACACGTGCCCGATCCGGCGAGCGTGGTCCGCGCCTGCGCGACGCTGCTGAAACCAGGCGGCAAGCTGTTCCTGTCCACGCTCAACCGCACGCCGCTCGCGTTCGGCGCGGCGATCCTCGGCGCCGAGCACGTGCTGCGCCTGCTGCCGCGCGGCACGCACCAGTACCAGCAGTTCCTGAAACCAAGCGAAATCGCATCGGCACTGCGCGCCAGCGGACTCACCCTCGACGATCTTTCCGGCATCACCTACAACCCGTTCACGCGCTCGGCGCGCCTGACGCCAAGCGTCGCGGTGAACTACCTCGCCTGCGCGACGAAGCGCGCATGAGGCTCGCGCAGGCGCCGCGCGCCGTCTTTTTCGACCTCGACGGCACGCTCGTCGATTCCGCGCCGGACCTGATCGCGGCGGTCAAGGCGCTGTGCGTCGAACTCGGCGCGCCACTGCCGGACGCAGACATCGTACGCGGCGTCGTTTCCGCCGGAGGTCGCGCGATGCTGCGCAAGGGCCTGCCCGGCGCGGATGACGCCATGATCGACCAGTGGCTGCCACGGTTCCTCGATCTGTATTCGGTCGCCATGACCGTGCACACGAAGCTCTATGATGGCATCGCCGAGGTGCTGGAGCGTCTGGCCGCGCGGGATGTCGCCTGGGGCATCGTCACCAACAAGCCGGGCTGGCTTGCGCGACCGATGCTGGAGCAGATGGGTTTCCATCGCAGTGCGGTTGCACTGGTGACTGGCGACTGCCTGCCGGTACGCAAGCCCGATCCCGCGCCCGTGCGCTTCGCCTGCGAGAAGGCCGGCGTCGATCCCGCGCACGCGGTCATGATCGGCGACGACCTGCGCGATGTCGTGTCCGGCCGCGATGCCGGCACGCGCACGATCGCCGCCGGTTGGGGCTATCTCGACGGCGGCGATCCGCATGCATGGGGTGCGGATCTCGTCATCGACGATCCGCGCGCGCTGATCGCCGCGCTCGCGCTCGACTGAGCGGCACGATGCACGAACACGAAGATCATCACGTGCACGAGGGCAGCCACGGCCATGCGGATCGCCACGGCGAGGCGCCGCTGGCGAGTTTCGAGGCGAAATGGGCGGCCGCCTATCCCGAACTCGCGCTCGCGCTGACATTCGTGCCGGTCGACCGCCGCACCGCGCACGGCGCGTTCGCATGCATCCGCCATGAGCTCGAGCATGCCGCCTATGGCATCCGCGAAGCGCAGCCGGCTGCGCTGAAACTGCAATGGTGGGCGGAGGAGTTCGCGCGCGCGCGCAGTGGCGAGCCACGCCATCCGCTCACGCGGGCGCTTGCCGTCGATGCGCGCTTCGCCGACGTCGCGCTTGAGCAATGGCATGCGGCCGTCATCGGCGCGCATGCGCAGCGCGACCCGGAGCCCGCATCCGACACCGCCACGCTGCTGCGCGGCTACGAGGCTTTGCAGGCCCCGCTCGCACGCATCGAGTCGAAGCTGTTCGGTCCGCTCGACGCCGCCGTGCTCGCACGCATCCGCGCGGTGTCGCGCGCGCTGCGCGAAGCCGCAACGCTCGGCGACGCGCTGCGCGACGGGCGCCTGCCGCTGCCGCTGGACCTGCTCGCACGCCACCGCCTCGCGCGCGGCGACCTCGCGCACGACACGCCCGCGCGCCGCGACGCGTTGCGCGACGGATTGCGCGCGCTGCGGGCCGCCACCGACGTGCTCGCCTGGCGCGACGCCGGCGTACCCGGCGCGGCCACCGCGTCGGCGGATCGCTGGCGCCTCGCGCAGGCCGCCGCCGCGGCCGATCCCGCGACCGCGCTGCCGCCATTGCTCGGTCGCCTTCCGCTGCGCACGACGCTCGCCTGCTGGCGCGCCGCGCGCGTGAGAGCCGAAGCCGCGATGCTTTTGGGGGGCTGCGGGCGGGAAAGCATCGCGGCTTCCGCCGCTCCCACACCGCAACCCGATAGCGATTCGCCGCTGTTTTGCGGCCACCGGTACCGACGCCCCAAGGTAAACTGTTGAACCCGCTGCGCACGGCCACCATGTGGCTGGCGTAGCGCCAGCCGCAGGAATCCGCATGTCCTCACCGACCAGCCCGCAGCGCACGCTGCCCGATGTCGCGACCGAAACGCGCCCCGACCAGGCCGGCGCGCTCGACGGCGTTGGCATGGAACGCATCGAGATGCCGGTCCTGCTGGTCGCGCCGGACGGCGTCGCGCAACGCGCCAGCGCGCGCATTGACGCGTTCGTGAACCTCGCGCGCGAGGACCGCCGCGGCATCCACATGTCGCGCCTGTACCTGCACCTCGACCGGCACCTGTCGGCCGAACCGCTGACGCCGGCGAGCCTGCGTCGCTGCCTGCGTGACTTCCTCGAATCGCATGCAGACCTCTCGGACCGCGCATGGCTGCGCGTTGGCTTCGACCATCTCGTGCGCCGGCCCGCGCTCGCGAGCGCGAACAGCGGCTGGCGTTCGTACCCGGTCGAAGTGCGCGCGTCACTCGAAGGCCAGCGCTTCGAACTCGAACTCGCGCTCGACGTGCAGTACTCGAGCACGTGTCCGGCATCTGCCGCGCTCGCGCGCCAGCTCGTGCAGGATCGATTCGCGGAAGATTTTCCCGCGGGCCGCGCGCTCGATCGCGACGCGGTGCATGCGTGGCTCGGCAGCAGCGATGGCATCGTCGCGACCCCGCACGCTCAGCGCAGCACCGCGCAGGTGCGCGTGAAGCTCGCGACCGGCGCCGATCTTCCGATCACCGAACTCATCGATGCGCTGGAAACCGCCCTGGCGACGCCGGTGCAGACCGCGGTCAAGCGCGAGGACGAACAGGCGTTCGCGCTCGCGAACGGACAGAACCTCATGTTCTGCGAAGATGCCGCGCGCCGCCTTCGCCAGGTGCTCGACGCCGACGCGCGCATCATCGACTGGTGGCTGCGCGCCGCGCACCACGAGAGCCTGCATCCGCACGATGCCGTCGCGCTCGCCACCAAGGGCGTCGCCGGCGGCTATCGGGCCTGACTAGGCGGCAGCACGCGCGTGCCGCGAATCGCTGTCGCGGCTGCGCCGCTCCTGCCGGAAGTTCAGTCGAAGCCGTCGGCGAAGATGAGATCGCTGATGCTGCCGGATTCGAAAAACGAGACGCGCTCCCACATCTCGGTCAGGAAGCCCGATGTACAGACCCTTGGGATGGCCGACGAATTCGGCGGGGCGTGCGTGCGTCAGGGCAGCGGTCGACATGCAGGGTCCGGCGGAAGCGTGCGCCGGAATATGGCCAGCGGTTCCTGTCGGCAAGCCCGCATTCTTGCAGTCGAGCCGGGCCCGGACTACGGTGGCGTCGCCGCCGCCGCGGCCCACACGAGGGGGATCCCATGCTGCGTTCCGCCACGCTCGCCCTGTCGCTCGCGCTGTTCGGCTCGGTCGCCGTTGCCGACGAAGTGCCCATCCCGCAAGGCTACGCCAGCCTGCAGGGCATGTTCACGTCGATGCGCGGACACCACGTGCAGATCGTCGCGGGCCGCGACAGCGTCGATGTCTCGGTCGACACCGTCGGCGGCGATCACTTCTGCGGCCGCTCCGCGCGCAGCACCGTCTGCATGCCGTACACCTCGGTGCTGTTCGTCGAGATGGTCAAGCCGGACCACGATCGCGTGCATGTGCGCGCGGACGCATCGCCGGCGCGCTGAGCGGTTTCACTGGCAAACGAACACGCGTTCGCCGGCCCCGCGCCGTCTATTTGTAGACGACCTGCGCGCGCTGGTCCTGCGAGACCTTGCGTGCGAACGCCTTCAGCGCGCGCGTGTCGTCCGGCGTGCAGACCACGCCTGGCGTCTTGTCCTCGAACACGCGCCGCACCGTGAGCACGTTGCCGCGCAGCTTGTAGGTCGCGCTGTAGGACAGGTTCCCGCTTTCGATCTTCGCGTCGTCGGGCGTCGCCAGCATCTTCATGCCGCGCGGGAACGTGTATTCGTATTCCTCGATGGAAGCGCCGCTGGAGCACGTCGTGTCGTGCTCGCCCTCCGCATCGATGTCCGCGACCGCTGCGCCGAGGAAGCTCGCGATCGGGCGCTGGCTGAAGAGCACCGGAGAGACGCGGAATGCGCCGGGTCCGGGCACGTTGAGCACGTCCTTGACGTCGAACGTCGCGCTGTAGCGGTATTGCGCGACGAGTGCCTTGGCGTCATCGCGCTGCAGCTTGCCGCTGCCGATCTGGCCCTGGCCCTGGAAGTAGTTCTTCATCACGTCTTCCTCGTATTCGCGGGACATGTCCCGGAACGCGGATCGCGCGGAGAGCGCATATGCGCCCTCGAGCAGGACCGAACTCTCGCCCTGCAGGGAGCCGTCCGCTTGCACGCGCACGGTGGTCTTCAGCGTCTGGCGGTTCGAGCCCACTGGCTGCGACGGCGTGGACGCATCCTTCTCGCCGCCGACCACCAGCACCGGTTTCCCGCGATCGGAGAACGGCAGCATGCCGAACGGCGTTGAGTTCGACGTCGCATCGAGGTAGATGTCGAGTCGCGGGATGTAGTTGATGACATGGTTGACGGTCGACACGACCGGTATCTTCGGCAGGCGATACGTACTGCCGGCGTTGATCAGCGCTTGCGTGCTCGCGATGCCGCGCGCCGCGAGCAGCGCCTGCAGCAGCGTCGCATGGTCCTTGCAGTCGCCCATGCGATTGTCGAGGATGAAATCCGTGTCGTGGGGTACCACGGCGCCGAGCCCGACGCAGTTGCCGGCGTAGCTGAGGTTCACGGCGACCCATTCGTAGAGCAACCGAGCGACCTCGCGAGGATCTTTTTCGGTGCCGACGATTTCATCCGCCTTCGCCTGGACACGCGGCGTGATCACCGCCTTCGGCATCGCGCTCGCGCCATACGCCTCGGCGATGTCGCGATAGGATCGGAACGTCGAGAACGCGAAACCCGGTTGCGACTCGACGTCGACCACTGACCAGTCCGTGCGCTTTTCCTTCGGAGGATCCGGGTTTTCGAGCGTCCATTCGAGTCGATGGCGCCCCTTCTCCACGTCGTCGCGCACGGTCTTCATCCCGCGCGCCTCGTACTGCGCCCACAGCGACGTCGGCGCATCGATCTTCACGTCCACGTGGTCGTAGGCCTGCGAGCGCCAGTACACCTGCGACACGGAGAAATGGTTCGGGAACATTGGTTGCGACGCCGTAAGGCGATACGACAGCACGACGGTATCGCCGGCTGCGACGTCGGGGAAAACCACGGTCGTCGTCGTTCGATCGGAAAAGACCGGCGAATCCGCACCCTGGCCTGTGTTGGTCTCGACCTGGAAGTTCGCCTTCGGCGCGTCGATGCGTCGTCCGTCGGGCTTGAGCGTGTAGGCCGCCTTGATTTCGGCCTTCTGGATGCTCGTGCTGTAGGACACGTCGGCGGTCTTGGCGTTCGCGACGGCGCGTTCCTTGAGGACGACCATCGCCCACTCGCAGTCTTCAACGTACGAACCGTCGGGCCGGATCGTGTAGGACACGTCGTAGCGCTTCATCCTCGAGTCGAGGTCGCGCTCGCCGGCGTCACCCTCGGCAAGCGCTGCGCGGGCGACCGCGAACGCGGCAAGGATCGTGATCGCGGATGCCGTGCGCTTGTACATGTTCGAATCCTTCAGGCTGCTGGCGTCGATGCCTCGTGCCTGATCCTAGGATGGTTTTGGACGAGGCGCCAACGCCGGCATGATCCGGTGCCGTCCTATCGGCATGTTGCGAGCAGGTCTACGATCGCACACCCGGGCATCCGTGCCCGGGTGCCGATGGTTCACGTCAGCGGAATGCCGCCACCGTCGCCGCGGTGTTGTTGAGCACGCGGTGGTTGTCGCTGCGCGTGGTCGTGCCCATCGCGTGGCCGCCGTAGGTGATGCCCGGGTTCGACCAGTAGTTGAGGCGCGTGCAGCCGCTCGTGCAGTCGTAGGCCATGATCGTGCGCCAGCCGCCGGCGGAATACTGGTAGCCGTGGCCGTACTTGTACGGCGTGTTGGTCGGATCGTTGGTCGGATCGTGGCGCGCCGCCTGCAGGTGGCCGATCTCGTGCGCGAACGAGTAGTAGCCGGTCGCGCAGTCCCAGTACACCTCGGCGAAGGCGGTCGTCGCGGTCGCCTTGATCGCGGAGGCGAGGCCGCAATACGCGGTGTTCGTCACCAGCAGCACGCCGACATCCGCGGCGGAGCTGTTGCGCTGCGAGTGGATGCCGTCCATGTAGCCGTCCGAGGTGCCGCGATAGCGCGTGAGGTCGGTATCGAAGTTGCCGGTCTCGCTGTAGGTCACCTGCGACGACGTCGCCAGTTGCATCGTGATCGCGACGCCGCTGTTGGCGTAACCCTGGTTGGATTCCGCAACGGCGAGATTGATGAGCCCGGCGACGTCGCCGACCTGCGACGCGACGCCCTGCGTGTAGTTCACCATCACGCGGATCGTCGTGTTGGCGGTGATCGCGTCGGGTGCGGTTGCCTCGACGTCGAGCGCCTTCGACTGCTCGAACAGCTTGCGGTACGCGAGCGGCGGATGGTCCGGCGGCATTGCCGACGCGTCCACTTCGACGATTGCGGTGCGGCCGTCGTGCAACGGGCGGATCGCGTACAGCTGGCCGAGGATGCGCACGTTGCCGGTGAGCTTGCCGTCGTGTACCACGAGCGTGGCGTCGTTCATCGGATCGTTCGCGACTTCGTTCGGCCCGAACGCCGCGCGCGAGGTCGCGAAGCTCGCGACGGTGCCGTGCCACACGAGCGAGCCGTCCTCGCTGCGATAGGACGACACGCGTTGCAGCGGCACGTCGAGCGCGCCGCCGAAGTCGAGGTTGAGCAGGACGCTGTCGGTGCCCTCGTCGAGCTGCGCGGTGTCGGCCGTCACGAGCTGCATCGCATGCGTCGACGGGCGCGATGTCAGCGCCTGCCAGGCGGTGTCCGTTTCCGGCGCTTTCATCACCATCGGCACCGGCGAAAACAGCGCCGGCGCCGCGAAGGCGGATCCGAACGGTGCGACGACGAGTGCCCCGGCGATCCAGCGCGCGAGTTGCGTGGAGTGCTTCATGAGTGTGAGTCCCTCTCAGGTAATGCCGACGCCACGCGCGAGTCCACCCCCAGGTTGGTGGCGCTCGGCGGTTGGTGCGACGAGCGGACCCGCATCCCCACCGCCGATCTTCGGCGCGCACGGCCGCGAAAGGGGCGACGCAGTGCACGTTTCTGGACAATGGGGGAAAGTGGAATGCATAGCGTGGTCGCGCAGGAACTGGATCACACTCGATCCTGGTGCCAGCCGGTTTCGGCCGCCCGGCCGATGGGCGCGGGATCATCGGCCTCCGTCGGATCGAATGGGGGTGGCGCCAGCCCGGGCTCGGACGAATAGCGTAGCCTCTCTAGCCCCATTTCATTTCGCCAAGGGCGACCTTGGCGCCGATTTCGAGCGCCACATCCATGCCGGCATTGGGGTAGCGCTTCTTCATGGCGGCAATCAGCATCGCGCTGTCGGCAGCCTTGGCGCGCGCTTCTTCGAATGCGAGAAGGTATTCGCGCGTATCGGAAATGGCTGACGCATCCGTCGGCGCATTCTCAGCGGCATGTCCCGCCACCACGATGCGTGGCTTGCGCGCAGCCATCGCGTCCAGGTTCTTGACCCACGCGGCTCGCTGCTCCGCGGTCGCGGTGTCAGCGGTCCACACGTGCACGCCCGAAAAAACCAACACCCCACCGAAGATCGCTTCGAGCTCCGGCACCCACAGATAGCGCCGATTGGCCAGGTTATCGGCCTCGATGATTTCAATCGCCGCACCATCGACGCTCAGTGAAGGATCATCCATCGCCACGATCTTCACCACGTCGGAAAGCGTCTGTGGACCATTGTCATTGAGCTGAGGCCCCCACACGTCGAGCTTCTTCTGCACGCTGGCGTTGATCGCGGACACGACGGCAGAGGCTGCCAAAATTGGCACGTGTGGAAAGGCGGCGCGCACCGCGCCGAGGCTGAAGTAGTAGTCGGGATCGCTTTGACTGACGTACACGGCTTTCAGGCTCCTGCCGGCCGCTGCGATCGCATCGGCGATCGCCTTGCCATCGGACAGCGTGAAACCTCCGTCGACGAGGAGCGCCTGCGTCGCACCCAGCAGAAGCACCGGAGCGCGGAAAAATCCGCTCGGACCGGCGGGAAAATGTCGCCATGTGAGTCGGGGATCCGGGGTCATGCTTCTTCCTCCATCCGAAGGCCGCGGATGCGGCGGACGGGAAGGCTAGTGGTTTCCCATTGATTGATATGCAGCCTAAACTGCAATGCATTGTTGCTCGCATCGAACGAATAGGAGTGCCGTGCATGGACCGCATTCTTGCCGCACAGGTCTTTGTCAGCATCGCCGAGCGCGGCAGCCTCAGCGGTGCGGCTGAATTGCTGGACATGTCACGGGCGATGGTCACGCGCTATCTGGCGGAAATGGAGGACTGGTCCGGCGCTCGCCTGTTTCACCGCACCACCCGTCGCATCAATCTCACGGCGGCCGGCGAAGCGACGCTGATTCGCTGTCGCGAAATGCTCGCGCTTGCGGAACAAGTGCCGGTGGTTGGCGATTCCTTGACGGACGAGCCGCGGGGAATCTTGCGCATTGCGTGCTCGCAGTCGCTGGCGCAAGCCTCGCTCGCCGCCGCCGTAACGGCGTATTTGCAGCGCTACCCGCGTACCTCGATCGATCTTCAGATCGACAACAGGGCGGTGAACCTGGTCGAGGAACGCATCGACCTGGCGATCCGCATCACCAACCAACTTGCCCCTGGCATGATCGCGCGCAATCTGGGCAAATGCGCCTCGATCGTCTGCGCCGCGCCCGCCTATCTGAAGGCATGCGGCATCCCCAAGCGCGCCGAAGACCTCAGCCAGCACAACTGCCTGACTTACGCTTATTTCGGCAAGAGCCTGTGGCACTTCGAGCGCGCCGGCAAGGCGATCAGCGTGCCCGTCGGCGGCAACCTGAGCGCGAATGATTCAATGGTGCTGCTGCGAGCCGCCGTCGAAGGGGCGGGCATCGTGATGCAACCGGTGTTTTCCGCAGAGCCCCTCATCAAGAACAAGAAGCTCGTCGCGCTGTTGCCGCAGTACAAGCCGCAGACCTTGGCCATCCACGGGCTCTACATCTCCCGCCAACATCAGCCGGCAATCTTGCGCACGATGCTGGATTTTCTGGTGAAGTGGTTTGCAGCGTCGGCCTGAGGGACGCCAGCCGCGTCATGGCGTCGGTCGCACGATTTAATGGCGGCGTTGCACCCATGGGCGGAGGCAGATAGGGCCAGGCGACGCGAAGCGCCGCCCTGACGTTCCAGGCAATCGCCAACGCTAGTCGGCATCAGCGGCGATCGTGATCCCGCCCGTGATCGGCGCGGCCGTCACGGTCGTTGTGGTCGCCATGGTCGCCCTGATTGCCCTGGTTGCCGCGATTGCCGTTGCCGTGCGAGTCGGAGTTTTGATGCGGGGTGGATCCGTGTCCGTACTCGCTGTTGCCATGATGGGCGTTGCCATACGACACGTGGGACGGTCCGCGCGGGATATGCGGGGCGACGTAGCCGGGGTTCGGGCCGTGTCCGTAGTTTCCGTGTCCGTAGTTGTTGCCGTGGACGACGTTGTGTCCGCCGTAGCCGCCATGGCCGTAGCCGCCATGCCAGCCCGGCGGGCGCGGCGGTGCGCGATGCACGAAGTGGCGGTTTTCCCAGCGGTTGCGGTCGCGGGACCAGCTGCGGCCGTTGTAGTGGTTCGACCAGTAGGTGCCGAGTGCGAACGCGACGATCGGGATGCCGATGCGCGCGCCGTAGTCGGCGACGTAGACACGCTCGCCGTCGTAGTCCTGTTGCAGGAAGGTGCCCGCGACCCAGCCGCGGTCGGGTCCGGCGACGACGTCGCACCATTCCCATCCGTCGATGCAACCCTGCACGGATACTTCGACGCCGGGGGGCAGCATCGTGATCGCGGGGTAGTCGACGTCGGGTCCGGCACGCAGGTTGACGTTCGCGGTCACGTAGCCGTCGTAGGCGTGCGCGGCGATCGGCGCGAACAGGGTGAAGCAGGCCGTCGCGAGCCAGGTGCGGGTGTTCATGGTGCGGTCCCCCAGTGGTCGATGGGACCATCATTGCGCGTATTGCGCAGGGAAAACCGTGCGGGGGTTTTGGCGTCTATCGGGGGTTCATGCTCGAGCTGTCACCTCTCCCGAACGATGTCGCGCGCTTCCCCTCACCCCAGCCCTCTCCCGCAAGCGGGAGAGGGGGAACTGTGGGCGCGCCACACGCGCGGGTGACGGGAACGCGGTGTCAATCGATATCGAACGACTGCAGCTCGACCGGTACCGTTCCTGCCGGGCCGAAAGCGACGTTGTCGAAATAGGTGTCCCCGCCGCAGCTGAGTCCGCAATGGTAGCCGCCGAGCTCGATGGAAACGCTTTGCGCCCCTGCGGGCGCAACGAACGTCGCGCCGACCTTGTGCCAGGCAGCACCGCCTCCGGGTGCAAGGTCCGGATAATTGGGGAAATCGATCGCTACTCCGCCGCATGCCGCTGCGCTCATCCAGACGACATGAGCGAAGCCGTTGGGACTTGGTAGCGACGGGTTCACCGGAACGTACTTCGTCCACAGCGTCAGGTCATAGGAACTTCCGCCGGTCACGTCGATGCAATTGGAGATCAGCGTCTCATCCTGGTGCGACGTGATGCTGCCTGATGCCGGGTTTCCGCAGCAGTCCTCGGCAACCCACTGCGCTGCGCCTACCGGCCAGCCGGAGTAGTCGGTATCAAACGTGGGGTTGGCGATGAGGTTCTGCGCCATGGCCGGTGCGGCGCCAAGAGCGAGAAGTCCGAGGATGAGCGCGCGGATGCCAGATCGCTTCATGTGTCGTCTCCGTCGAGCCGCGCGAGGGGTTGGACCGCGGCATTCGCGTGAGCATACACGCGGGCAAGGCGGCGCAGGACTGAGCTGCACGGTTCGTTCATGCACCGTTGGCCAGCAGTCAGCTCAGTGGCAGCGCTTGACGGCGCGATGCTCTTCGCCCCTGATACGAGGCGAGGCTCGCCCGCTGTGGGAGCGCCGGACGGCGCGATGCTCCCCGGCGAAGGAAGCAAAAAGCATCGCGACTTCCGTCGCTCCCAAAAAAATGCAACATGTCGCGACATACGTCGCTCCGCAGGCAAACGACGCGGTCGCGATATGTGCGCTACTTCCTGTCGCGCTGCGCCGGCACGAACACTTCGCGGACGGCCTTGGCGAGCTGGTCGGGTGGCAGCAGGCCCTGGTCGAGCAGGAAGTTGTTGTAGGCCATGCGGTCGAACTTCGCGCCGAGCGCGAGTTCGGTTTCCATGCGCAGTTCAATGATGCGGCTGTAGCCGTAGAAGTACGCACCGGCCTGGCCGGGTGCGTTGAACGTGTAGCGGTCCAGTTCCTGGCGCGCCATCGGTTCGGACAGGCAGACGTCCTGCATCAGCACCTGGTTGGCGCGTTCGCGATCGATCATGCCGAGGTTGAGCATCGGGTCGAGCATCGCGCGCGCGGCGCGCATCAGGCGCAACTGCAGCGCGATCAGCTGGCCGTCGATCGGTTCGTACGGGACCATCTCGGCTTCGGCGTACAGCGCCCAGCCTTCGACGTTGACGCTGTTGAACGCGAACAGCGTGCGCGCGACGGAGATGCCGCGCTCGACCATCGCGGTGAACTGCAGTTCGTGGCCGGGGCGGCCTTCGTGCGCGGTCAGCGTCCACGCGCCGGCTTCGTAGGTGAAGTCGTCGTAGCTGGCGCTCTTGCCGTCCTTGCCCGCGGAGGCGGGATTGCCGAGCGGCAGCACGAACTGGCCCTGCTGGCCGGTGTTGCCGATCAGCGGAGCGGGCAGGAAGTGCGGTGCGGGCTGCGCGGCGGATTCGGCGGGGGACGCGAGGCGCATGACCATCGGGCGGTTCGGCAGGTCGACGACGCGGTGCGCGCCGATCTGCTTCTCGAGCTCGGGCATGACCGTGTTGCGGTAGTAGCCCTCGACCGCATCCTTGTTGAGCTGCTTCTTCTTGAGCTCGCGGATGACGTCGCGGTAGTCGTCGGCCTTGATGCCCTTCGCTTTCGCGACGAGCGGCGCGAGCTGCTGCATCGCGTTGCGCGTTTCCATGAACTCGAGCTGCGCGCGCTGGATGAGTTCCTGCGGCGTGATGTCGATGCCGGTCTGCTTCAACTGGAACGCATACAGCTCGGGCGGCAGGCGCGTATCCTCGCGCGCGGCCGGCAGCACGGTGCTGCGCATCCAGTCGGCGTAGTCCTTCATCTGCGTGTCGAGCGCGGCGAGCGCGTCGTCGGCGCCGGCGATCTTGTACTTGACGAACAGCTCGCGGATGCCCTTGCTGTACGTGTCGGCGTTGCGCAGCGCCTGCTCGACCGCGGCCTTGGTCGGCTTGAGCAGCGCGGGGTTGGCGAGGCCTTCCTCGTAGCGCTGGCGCGCGAGCGTGGTGATCGGTGTCGTGCCCTTGGTGATGCCGACATACGCCTTGAGGCGATCGAGCGCCTTCGGGCGACGCGCGGGATCGACCTGGTCCTGCAGCAGGCCCTGTTCGCCCTGGAACATGAGCTGGCCGACGTCGGCGAACTGCAGCAGCAGCTTCTCGTTCAACTCGCTGCCTTCGATCTGCTGGTCGGCGGCACGCATGAGAATGCCGATGTCCTGGCGGACGTTCGGGTTTTCCTCGGTCTTGAGTTCCTTCTCAAGCGTGCCCTTCGCGCCGCGGATCGCCGCGCGCTGGCGTTCGCCGTTGTTCGGGCCGAGGTCGGCGACGCGATCGTCGTAGCCGGGGACGCCGAAGAACGAGGCGAATTCGGGCGCGAATTCGGCCTGCACCTTGAGCAGCGGCTGCGTGACTTCGTTGCTGCGGGTCACCCACGCGGGTGTCGCGGCCAATGGCGTGTTGGTGGCGCCTTTGGGCGCCTTGCCCGCCTTGGTGTCGGCGGCGTAGACGGCGGGCGTGGCGATCGCCAGGCACGCGAGTGCGCAGGCGCTGGACAGGAGCAGGCGACGCATGGGGTTCTCCTAGAAGATGGACAGGGGCTGATCGGAACGGGAGGGCGGATCGGGACGCGCGCCCCCTGGCACGACGATGGTGCGCCGCATTGCGCACCGACATGCCACGCTAACCCGCCGACCCGGCGCAGCCATGTGCACATCGTCACAGTCCGGCGCGCGCAGTTGGCCGCGAAGGGCGCAGGCCGTACCATCGGCGATCCGCCTTGTCCGCACCGGAGAGATCGATGAAGTCCGTCCTTGCCGCGGCGATCGCCGCGGTTGCCGCCCTGCCAGCCGCGGCGTCCGCGGCGTCGCATCCGTTCGACGTGCACGACCTCGTCATGATGAATCGCGCGAGCGATCCCGTCTTGTCGCCGGATGGCCGCAGCATCGCGTATGGCCTGCGCGAAACCGACTACGACGCGAACAAGGGCAAGAACAGCCTCTGGACCGTGCCGTACGGAGGCGGCAACCCGCAACGCCTCACCGACCAGGCGCTCAACGCGAGCAGCGCGCGCTGGTCGCACGACGGCAAGGCGATCTACTTCCTCGCGCCGAAGGACGGCACGAGCCAGCTCTGGCGGATCGAGGCGAAGGGCGGCACGGCGACGCAGGCGACCACGCTCGCGCTCGACGTCAACAACTTCAAGCTGTCACCCGATGGCCAGCACGTGCTGCTGTCGATCGACGTGTTCAATGCCTGTGCGGACGACGCCGACGTGCTCGCCTGCACGCAAAAGAAGCTCGATACGCGCAAGGCCGACAAGGCGAGCGGCACGTTGTACGACTCGATCTTCGTGCGCCATTGGGACTCGTGGTCCGACGGGCGTCGTTCGCAGTTGTTCATCGCCGACCTCGGCGCGGACGGCAAGCCGGGCAAGCTCGATCTGCTCAGCAAGGGGATCGACGGCGACGTGCCGTCCAAGCCGTTCGGCGACGACAGCGAGTACGCGTTCTCGGCCGACGGCAAGACCGTGTATTTCAATGCGCGCATCGCCGGCAAGGGCGAGCCGTGGTCGACCAACTTCGACATCTACTCGGTGCCCGCGCACGGGCCGTACGTAGCGAAGAACCTGACCGCGGACAACCCCGCGTGGGACGGCTATCCGCTGCCGTCCGCCGACGGCAAGACGCTGTACTGGCTCGCGATGAAGCGCCCCGGGTTCGAGGCGGACCGCTTCGGCATCTGGGCGCTCGACCTCGCCAGCGGTGCAAAGCGCGAAGTCGATCCGCAGTGGGATCGTTCCGCGTCGGGCCTGAAGGAATCGACCGACGGCAAGACGCTCTACACCGCCAGCGACGACTGGGGTGACCATGCGCTGTTCGGCATCGACGTGAAGACCGGCAAGGCGAAGAAGCTCGTCGCCAGCGGCAGCATCGCCTCGTTCGATGTCGGCGCAAAGGGCCTCGTGCTCGCGCGCAACGACTTCAAGCACCCGAACGACATCTACACCGCGAATGCGAATGGCGGCAGCCTCAAGCAGGTCACGCGCGTGAACGCGGAGCGCCTGCGCGACATACGCTTCGGCGACAGCGAGTTCTTCACGTTCAAGGGTTACGGCGGCGACACCGTGCAGGGCTACGTGACCAAGCCGGTCAACTACAAGTCCGGCAAGAAGTATCCGGTCGCGTTCATCGTGCACGGCGGCCCGCAGGGCGCGATGACGAACGACTTCCACTACCGCTGGAATCCGCAGACGTACGCGGGCCAGGGCTTCGCGGTCGTCACGATCAACTTCCACGGTTCCACCGGCTACGGCCAGGCGTTCACCGACAAGATCTCGGGCGACTGGGGCGGCGCGCCGCTCGATGACCTCAAGGCCGGCTGGGCCGCGGCGCAGCAGAAGTATTCCTTCCTCGACGGCAACCGTGCCTGCGCGCTTGGCGCTTCGTACGGCGGTTACATGATGTACTGGATGGCCGGCGTGTGGAACGAGCCGTGGAAGTGCATCGTCGCGCACGACGGCGTGTTCGACAGCCGCATGATGAGCTACTCGACCGAGGAACTGTGGTTCGACGAGTGGGAGCATGCGGGCAAGACCCAGTTCGACGATCCGGCCGGTTACGAGAAGTACAACCCGGTCAACCACGTCAAGGACTGGCGCGTGCCGATGCTCGTCGTGCACAGCGACCAGGACTTCCGCATCCCGCTCGAACAGGGCCTCGCCGCGTTCACCGCGTTGCAGCGCCGCGGCATCCCGAGCCAGTTCCTGCGCTTCCCGGACGAGAACCACTGGATCCTCAAGCCGCACAACAGCGTGCTGTGGCACGACACGGTGAATGCGTGGCTCAAGCAGTGGACTGCGCCCGCCGCGAAGTGAATCCGCCGATGGCGTAGGGAAGGTTGTCGCCTCTCCCGCTTGCGGGAGAGGCCGCGCCACGGGCGCGGGTGAGGGGAGGTTTGCGAAGCAGGTGCGCAGGGCTGCGCGAGGTCGCGTCGACCTGCGCAGCCGACCCACGCTGGTGAACGTCGCAGCGGGCCGATGCGACGCCGGGGAACGGACGGCGTAACCTTCCCGGGTCGAATCGAAGGGGAGACGCTCATGCGCACGATCCATCGCTGTTCGCTCGTTCTTGCAGGCCTTTCAGTCGCTGCCGTCGCGGCCGCGACGCCACCCGCTGGAGGCGGCCGCTTCGACCCACCGCGCGACGACATCACGCCGGAGCAGCGAGCACGCATCGACGCCGGGTTGCAACGCAACGTCGAATCGCTGCAGCAGAAAGGCATGCTTGCCCCGGTCGCGCCGTTCCCGCCGCCGTTGCAGGGCGGCCTGCAATGGCCGTTGAAGAAGGCCGCCGGATTCACCGATCCGGACTACCACGGCATTTCCAATTTCGTCGACCTCGATCCGGCGTATCCGAACCACCTGCTCGACTGGAACTGCGGCACGCGCACGTACGACCTCGCCGACGGCAGCAATCACGCCGGCATCGACATCTTCCTGTGGCCATTCCCGTGGACGCTGATGGATGAGCAGGCGATCGACATCATCGCGGCCGCGCCGGGTACGATCATCGGCAAGACCGACGGCAACGACGACCGCAGTTGCCCCAACCACTATTCGGCGGACTGGAACGCGGTCTACGTGCAGCATGCCGACGGCAGCGTCGCGTGGTACGGACACATGAAGAAGTTCTCGCAGACGTCCAAGCCGATCGGCGCGACGGTCGCGACCGGCGAGTTCCTCGGCACGGTCGGCAGTGCGGGCTTCTCGACAGGGCCGCACCTGCATTTCGAGAACCATTCCGCCGTCAGCAACTACACCATCCTCGAGCCGTTCCACGGCGCGTGCAATGCGCCGGCGTCGCTGTGGGCGCAGCAGCGCCCGTACTACGACTCGGCGATCAACAAACTCGCCACCCACGACGCGGACCCGCCAAACCCCAATGATCCCAATTGTCCGAACCCGGTCGATGAGATAACCCACCTGCAGGATCATTTCATTGGCGGGCAAACCGCATATTTCGCGGCCTACTACCGCGACCAGCGCTCCGGGCAGGTCACCAGCTATTCGATACTGCGCCCCGACGGCAGTACCTTCACCAGTTGGACCGGTTCCAGCAGCCAGCCTTACTACGCCGCATCGTACTGGTACTGGTCGTACACACTGCCGGGCAATGCGCCGCCCGGTCGCTGGCGCTTCCTCGCGACCTACCAGAGCGTGGCCTATGCGCACGACTTCTACGTCGGCGACGTGATCTTCGCGAACGGCTACGACCCGGGTTGACCTCCTGCGCAAGCTTTCGCGCCGGCGGCGAAGGTGACAGACTTCGCCGCTCACGGGAGGGGACGACATGGCCGCATCGACGAAATGGAACATCGCGCTCGCGATGGCGCTGCAGATCGCCGCGCTGCCCGCGGTGCATGCTAGCAACTTTGCCGTCACCGGCACGATTTCGGTGAACGGCAATCCGGGCGTGCTGCCGGCCGGCGGCACGTTCGGCGATTCCGGTTACAACGGTGCGACCGGCGCGTTGTCGAGCGGCCAGTTCACCTTTCCGGTAGCGACAACGACGTTTCATTCCGATTCGCTCGGCGCCGACGTGACCGTGACGTACCAGCTCAGCCAGACGAACACGTCCACGGGGCAGGTTGCGAGCGACGGCGTCGCCGCATTGACCCAGGCGAGCCTCAAGTTGCAGGTGTTGTCGGCGCTCGTCGGCGGCGTGATCCCGATCGGTGTCGGTACCTGCATTTTCCAGCCGATTCCGGTCGATCTCGCGGGCACCGGTTCCGCCGCGGGCCTCGATCTTTCCGCTGCGGGCTTCACGATCCCCACGGTCGCCCCGACCGACTGCGGCGGCCACGGCAACGAGATCAACGGCGGCGTCGCCGGCAGCAACAACAGCATGCAGGTGCAACTCGCCGGCGACTTCACCCCGCCGCCCGCAAACGACACGATCTTCGTGAACGGCTTCGACGGAACCTGACATCCGGATTCTCGGACCACGCAAACCCGTGCGGTCGGCGAACGCGTGTTCGCCGACGGTTTCGAAGTTGTCCGCAGGCTCGCCACGGACCTGGTCCGCGGATGCGCTACTGCGAGGCGTTCGCGACGCCTTGTCGTGCCGGGTTAGCCGCCACGCCTTTCGGCGGCACACCTTTCCAGCGCCACAACAACACGATCGAAGCGACATCGACGAGCACCGCGAACACGCTCGCCTCGGGACCGAACGTTCCACCGCTCAACCACTGCGGCTTGTCCAGCAGTTCCGGCGACAGCCAGCTGGCCTGGCCGATGCCGCTGACGTCGAAACCGAGCACGCTGCCCTGCATCCAGTTCCAGCCGAAGTGGATGCCGATGGGCAGGGCGAGGCTGCCGCTGCGCAGGAACGCGAGGCCGAGCAGGATCGCGCCAAGCGCCGTGTCGAGCGTCGCCCATACCTGCGTCGCCCCCTCCATGCCGGGATTGTCCCAGTGCGCAAGCGCGAACAGCACCGCCATCACGCCTTGCGCAACCAGCGGGCCGGCGCCGTCGACGAGGCGCTGGAACACGAAGCCACGGAACAGCAGTTCCTCGAACAGTGCGACGCCGGCGAAGGTCCATGCGCCGATCGCCAGCGCTGCTAGTGCATGCGTGGGGTCGAGGTGAAAACGCACGCCGCCAGCCGCAGCGATCGATGCCGAAACCGCGAGCATCGTCGCGCAGCCGAACGCGATCCCGAACAGCGCATGCCGCAGCCAGCGCACGTCGAGCTTGAGCCCGACATCCGCCAGCGACTGCCTGCGCAGGCGCAGGCATGCCCATGTCACCAGCAGCACGAACAGCGCCGGCAGTGGCGCCAGCCACGCGCCGTCGAAACCGTGCGACTGCAACGCCTTCGACAGCGGGTGATAGATCACGCGGCTGGCGAGGAAGACGACGATGAACAGCGCGATCCACCAGCCGTTGCGCAGGTGGCCACGGGAATCGCGAAGCAGCGGGGGCATGGGGTCGTTCCTTGGCATGAGTGCGACGCGGTCGTCATAGACGTTGCGATGAATGTGCGGACAGGATGCCCCGCGATGGCCCCCGCGTTGCAATGCCGTTCGACCGGATGCCATTCGGCCTATTGCGCGCCCAGGGCCTGGTCCTGGCGCGATCGCGTGTTGTGCGCCAGTTCCTTGCGTTCACCCGTGCGGCGGACTAAAAAACGCGACCGCGGACCGGGGCGCGGCCAGGCCGGATACGGCCTTCTGCAAGGGGAGCGAGGGGACATGGGCAAGATCGGAACCCGACGCGCAGGCGCGTCGGCCGGCTGGCTGTTGGTCGTTGGCATGGCCGGTCCGGCGGTTGCGGCGACCGACTACGCCGTTTCAGGCAGCGCAACGTTCAACGGCAATGCATCCGCACTCGGCGATGGCCAGTTCCTCGGTTCGTCGTACACCAGCGCGACCGGTGTCATCGGTGCCGGCACGTTCAAGTTCCAGGGCGCGAGCGTCGGCAACGCGGGAACCTCGTTGACCTACCACCTCGACCAGAGCATTGCCTCGGCAGGCCAGGTGGGTGCGGATGGTCTCGCTGCGTTGGCCGATGCGTCAATGCGCCTGACCGTGGTCGGCCTGACCCTGTCCGGTACGCCGCGTGCGGTCGGTACCGACTGCGTGTTCGAGCCGATCCACATCGTGCTCGACGGCAACGGCTCGGCCAGCGGACTCGAGCTTTCCGCTACGGGTTTCTCGATCGCACCGATCGACCCCAATGCCTGCAACGGATTTGCCACCGCGATCAACAACCTGATCGCAGGCAACGCCAACTCGATCGCGCTTCGGGTCGAGGGCAACTTCTCGCCGCCGGGCACGATCTTCACCGCGGGATTCGAATCGGTGCGTTGAGCGCGCGCACCAAAGGGCCCTTCGCCCGGAGCGCAGGCGCGCAGCGCCGGAGTCGCAGGGTTCGCAGGCGTTTCGACTTCGCTCGCTGCGATCAACGCGAACGGGTGTGGTCCGCGCCCTCAGCCTTCGGATTCCGCCGCGCGAGTTCGCCGATGACATCGGCGAGCGTCAGTCCGGCGCCACGCAGCAGGACGAGCAGGTGGAACAGCAGGTCGGCGGCTTCGTTGCGAAGGCCGTCGATGTCGCCGGTGGCGGCGGCGAGGGCGACCTCGACGCCTTCTTCGCCGACCTTCTGCGCGCGTCGCGCCGGCGCCGCGGCGAGCAGCTTCGCGACGTAGCTCGACGCCGGATCGCCCCCAGAGCGCGCGGCAATCAGCGCTTCGAGCTCGTTCAGCCACGGATGCGCGTGCGGGTCACCGTCGAAGCAGCTCTGCGTGCCGAGATGGCAGGTGGGTCCCCGTGGCAGTGCTTGCGCCAGCAGCGTGTCCCGATCGCAGTCGGCGCTGATCGACACCAGCGAAAGGACGTTTCCCGAGCGCTCGCCCTTGCGCCAGATGCGTTGCTTCGAGCGCGACCAGAAGTGCAGCTCGCGCGTATCCAGCGTGAGCGCGAGCGCGGCGCGGTCGGTGTAGCCGAGCATCAGCACGCGACCGTCGTGGGCATGCTGAATGATGAGCGGCAGCAGGCCGTCACCCTTGCTCCAGTCCAGCGTGTCCACGAGTGCGCTCACGCCCGCACCACGACGCCGCGGCTGCGCAGGTAGCGCTTCAGCTCACCGATGCGGATTTCGCCACTGTGGAACACGCTCGCGGCGAGCGCGGCATCGACGCCGCAGCGTTCGAACACGTCGGCAAAATGTTGCGGCGTGCCGGCGCCGCCGGATGCGACCAGCGGCAGGTTCGTCGCCGCGCGCACCGCGTCGAGCAGCGCGTGCGCGTAGCCCGCCCGCACGCCGTCGTTGCGGATCGCGTTGAGCACGATCTCGCCGGCGCCGCGTGCGTCGACTTCACGCACCCAGGCGAGCAGGCTGCGGCCGCTGTCACTCGCCTGTTCGGGCTTGCCGCTGTCGGCAACGACGCGCCAGTCGCCGTGATCGTCGGCCTGCGCGTCGACATCGATGCCGACGACGACGCACTGGCTGCCGAAACGCGCGGCGAGTTCGTCGACGAGCGCGGGTCGCGCGAGCGCCGGCGAGTTGACCGACACCTTGTCGGCTCCTGCAGCTAGCACCGCCTCGGCATCGGCGACCGAGCGGATGCCGCCGGCGACGCAGAACGGGATGTCGAGTTCGCGCGCGACCCGCGCGACCCACGCGACATCGACGCGGCGTCGTTCCGGGCTCGCGGCGATGTCGTAGAACACGAGTTCATCGGCGCCCTCGTCGGTGTAGCGACGCGCGAGTTCGACGATGTCGCCGACCACGCGATGGTCGCGAAAGCGCACGCCCTTGACGACCGCGCCATCGGCGACGTCGAGGCACGGGATCAGGCGGCGTGCGAGCATGCGAGTTCCTCCAGTGCAAGCGTGCCTTCGAGCAGGGCCGTGCCGGCGACGCAGGCCGCGACGCCGGTCGTGCGCAATGCGTCAACGTCCGCGCGGTCGCGTACGCCGCCGGACGCGATCCATGCCAACGACGGCCAGCGTGCCACGAGCTCGCGGTACAGCGCGAGGTTCGGGCCTTCAGCCATGCCGTCGTGAGCGACGTCGGTGGTCAGCACGTGGCGCAGGCCGGCATCGACGAAGTATTGCAGCAGGGTGGCACAATCGCTCTCGCTGGTCGTCTGCCAGGCATCGACCGCGGGATGCCAGCGACCGTCACGGCCGCAACGAAGGTCCATCGCAAGGCACAGGCGTTCGGCGCCGAACTCGCGCAGCCAGTCGGCGAACGCGCCGGGTGCGTGCACCGCGACGCTGCCCACGACGACGCGTGCGACTCCGGCGTCAAGCAGGTGCTGCACGTGCTCGCGTGTGCGCACGCCACCGCCTGCCTGCACGCGCAGATCATTCGCCGCGATGCGCGCGATCAACGCGCGCTGCATCGGTTGCGCCGCGCGTGCACC
The DNA here is from genome assembly GCF_044227025.1 of Dokdonella sp. GTDB lineage: Bacteria > Pseudomonadota > Gammaproteobacteria > Xanthomonadales > Rhodanobacteraceae > Dokdonella_A. Next base: position 405,754 of record NZ_JBGAFX010000003.1, read on the forward strand.
ATCGAGATCGACCAGATGCAACCATTGCGCACCGGATTCGCGGTAGCTGTGCGCGAGTGCGAGCGGATCGTGCTCGAACGCACGCATCTGCGCGAAGTCGCCCTGGCGCAGGCGCACGACGCGGCCACCCTGAAGGTCGATGGCGGGAATGATCAGCATGCGAGCGCGAAGAAGTTCTGCAGCAGCCGACGCCCGGCCGCGGCGGATTTTTCCGGGTGGAACTGCGCGCCGTGCACGTTTTCGCGCGCGACCAGCGCCGCGAACGTCCCGCCATGGTCGGCCGCGGCGAGCGTCGCATCGTCGTCGTCCGCGGCAAAGCCATGCACGAAGTAGAACCAGTCGTCCCGGTCGATGCCCTGCAGCAGCGCATGGCCGCCAGCGCGCAGGGCGAGCGTGTTCCAGCCCATGTGCGGCCAGCGCGGCGCAGCGGGAAGGCGGCGCACGCGCCCGGGCAGCAGGCCGAGCGCTTCGACGTCGCCTTCGGCCGAATGCTCGTACAGCAACTGCATGCCAAGGCAGATGCCGAGCAAGGGCTGGCTCAGGGTGGCGAACACGCGGTCGAGGCCGCGGGCGCGCAGCGCCTGCATCGCCTGCGCGGCAGCGCCGACGCCGGGCAGGAGTACATGCGTCGCCGCGCGGATGCGCGCCGGATCGTCGCTCACCGTGGCATCAACGCCGATGCGTCGACACGCTTCACGAAGCGAACCGTAGTTCGCGCCACCTGCGGCGACGATGACGGCGCGCACGCTCATGCCGCCGCGCTCGCCGCGAGCACGCCCTTGCTGCTCGGAACGCCGTCGCCATCGCGGCGGATCGCCTGGCGCAACGCGCGCCCGACCACCTTGAAGCACGCCTCGACCATGTGGTGCGTGTTGTCGCCGCGCACCGACAGGTGAAGGTTCGCGCCAAGCGCGTCGGCGAGGCTGCGGAAAAAGTGCGGCACGAGTTCGCTCGGCAGCGCACCGACGCGTTCGCGCGGGAATGTGCCGTCGAAAACGAAGAACGGGCGGCCCGAGAGATCGAGCGCAGCGCTGGCGAGCGCCTCGTCCATCGGCAGCGTGAAGCCGTAGCGACCGATGCCTCGACGTTCGCCGAGCGCTTCGCGCAAGGCCTGGCCGAACGCCAGCGCGCAGTCCTCGACCGTGTGGTGCTCGTCGACATGCAGATCGCCCTGGCAGGCAAGCCGCAGCGCGAAGCCGCCGTGCACGCCGAGTTGTTCGAGCATGTGGTCGAGAAAGCCGATGCCGCTGTGCACCTGCGGCCGCGCGTGATCGTCCAGATCGATCTCGACGTTGATGCAGGTCTCGCGCGTCTCGCGCCGGACGCGCGCGCGACGCGGCGCATCGAGCAGTGCCGCCGCGATCCCCGGCCAGCCGAGGTCCGTGCCGATGCGCAGGCCGCGCACGCCGATATTGCGCGCGAACTCGATGTCGCTGTCGCGGTCGCCAATCACCGCGCTGCGTGCGCGATCGAGCACGCCGGCAGCGAGCCAGTGTTGCACGAGGCCCAGCCCCGGCTTGCGTGTTGGCGCGTGTTCGTGCGCAAAGCTGCGGTCGATCAGTACTTCTCGGAACACGATGCCTTCGCCGGCGAGGATCGCCAGCAGCAGCCCATGCGGACCGTCGAAGTCGGATTGCGGGAACGATGCGCTGCCGAGGCCGTCCTGGTTCGTCACCATCACCAGTTCGTAGCCCGCGTCGACGAGGCGCCGCAATGCGCCGATCGCGCCGGGCAGGAGTCTGAATTTCTCGTAGCGGTCGATCTGCTGGTCGAGCGGTTCCTCGATCAGGGTGCCGTCGCGGTCGACGAAAAGGACCTTCGCGTTCATGCCGTGGCTCCGAGCGCCGCCAGCAGCGCGTCGTTCTCGTGCGGCCGTCCGATGCTGATGCGCAGGCAGCCGGCGAGGGCGGGCTGCGCGGAGAAATCGCGCACCAGGATGCCGGCGTCGAGCAGTTCGAGGAAGCGCGCCGTGGCGTCGTCGAAACGTACCAGCAGGTAATTGCCCGCGGAGGGCCACACGCGCACCACGCCGCGACCCCGAACAAGTGCGGCGGCGACGCGCTCGCGCTCGGCAATCGTCAGCGCGATGCGCGCCCGCGTACGTTCGAGCGCCGCGGGTTCGAGCGCCGCGAAGGCAGCGTGCGCGCTGTCGCTCGGCAGCGGATACGGCGCCGCGATGCGCCCGACGAGGTCGGCGATCTCCGGCGCTGCGAGCAGCGCACCGATGCGTGCGCCGGCGAGCGCATGCGCTTTGGACAGCGTACGCAGCACGGCCAGGTTCGGCAGATGCTCGACCAGTGCCGCGGCGCTGGCGACACCGGCGAATTCTACGTACGCCTCGTCAACGACCAGCAACGCACGTCCGGCGAGCGCTCGCGCGAGCCGCTCGATGCGCTCGCCGTGGAAAAGCGTGCCGCTCGGGTTGTTCGGCGAGCAGAGCACGACGATCTTGGTGTTGTCGTCGACCAGCGCGAGCAGGCGCGCATCATCAAGTGCGAAATCGTCGTCGGGTGCGAGGTCCAGCGTGCGCCAGGCTGCACCCTGAAGGCGCGCCGCGATGCGGTACATGCCGAACGTCGGCGCGACGGAGACGATGTTGTCCACGCCGGCGCGACAGAATGCGCGCAGCAGCAGGTCGATCGCCTCGTCGCTGCCACGGCCGACCCAGAGGTTGCTGGCGTCGACGCGGTACAGCGTGGCGAGACGACGGCGCAGTGCCTCCGGCTGCGGAGACGGATAGCGGTTCAGGCCGCGCGCGACCGCGAGACCGTCATCGGCGGCGTCCCATGGCGATTCGTTCGCGTCGAGGCGCACGCTCGCATCGAACCCGCTGCGGCGCGCGGACGCGTACGGCGTGAATGTCGCGATCTCGGGACGCACGCGCGCGAGCAGGCTCATGCGTCCACTCCCGCGTCGCGCCCGGTCGATGCGAGAGACGCCAGTCTCACCACCACTGCGCGCGCGTGCGCTTCGAGCGATTCCGCGCGTGCCAGCACCGCGGCCTCGGGGCCGATCGTGCGCAGGCCGTCGGCGCTCGCTTCCTGCACGTAGACACGACGCAGGAAACTGTCCACGCCGACACCGCCGAACGCGCGCGCGAAGCCAAGCGTCGGCAATACGTGGTTCGGGCCCGCGCAGTAGTCGCCGAGCGTTTCCGGCGACCACGCGCCGAGGAAGATGCTGCCCGCGTTCGACAGCAATGGCAGCAGCGCGCGCGGCTCGCGAGTGTTCACGATCAGATGCTCGGGGGCGTAGCGTTCGGATACCTCGACCGCCTCGGCGAGATCGGTGACGCGGATCAGGCGCGCGTGCGCGAGTGCGGCGCGCGCGATGTCCGCGCGTGGCAGGCCGGCCACCTGCTCCTGCAGCGCCGCATCGACCGCATCGAGCAGCGCTTCGCTGGGGCTGACGAGGATCACCTGCGAGTCCGTGCCGTGCTCGGCCTGCGCGAGCAGGTCGGCGGCGACAAAGACGGGATTGGCCACGTCGTCGGCAATGACGAGCACTTCCGATGGTCCGGCCGGCAGGTCGATCGCGGCACCGGCGTGATCGGCCGCGACCTCCATCTTGGCCGTCGTCACCCAGCCGTTGCCGGGTCCGAACAGCTTTGCGCAACGTGGCACGGACTGCGTGCCATAGGCGAGCGCGGCGATCGCCTGCGCGCCGCCGAGCTTGAACACGCGCGTGATCCCGCACAGGCGCGCGGCGACGAGGATCAACGGATCGGCCGAACCGTCGGCGCGTGGCGGAGTCGCCAGCACGATCTCCCGGCAGCCGGCGACGCGCGCCGGTACACCGAGCATCCACACCGTCGACGGCAGCGGCGCGCTGCCGGCTGGTGCATACAGGCCGACGCGCTCGATCGCGCGCGGCAACTGCGCGCAGACCACGCCGGGCGCGGTTTCGAGTTCAAGCGGAGCCGGCAGCTGCGCGCGGTGGAAAGCCTCGACGCGTGCGATGGCCGCGCCCATCGCCGTGCGCACGAGCGGGTCGGTCGCGCGCTCGGCCGCATCGAACTCGGCCGGCGCGACCTCGAAAGCGGCCAGCGCACAGCGGTCGAAACGCAGCGTGAGTTCGCGCAGCGCCGCGTCGCCACGCCGCCGCACGTCGGCGACGATCGCGCGCACGGCATCGATGTGCGCGTGGTCGCGCAGCTGCGCGGGGCGCTCCATGCAATTAATGCGTTGGCATTCCGTGAGCGATGGCCAATCGATGCGCAGCGGCTGGCCGGCGAGCGGTGCGGGGTTCATGCGAGCATCCGTTCCACGTTCAGCACCATCACGCTGCGCGCGCCGAGGCGCTTGAGCTCCTCCAGCTGCTGCCAGTCCGGCGTCGTGCGGCACAGCGCCTGCACGGCGATGTCGTCCGGGTAGCCGTCGAGGCCGACGACGCTCGGCCGTTCTCGCCCGGGCAACAGTTGCGTGATCGCGGCGAGCGCGGAGCGCGGTGCCTGCAGCATCAGCAGGCGCGCGCCGGCGCCGGACAACGCACCGGCGATGCGCGCGCACAGGCGCTCGATCAATTGCGTCGGGACGGCGCCCAGTGCATGCGGCGAACGCGCCAGCACCGCTTCGCTGTGCAGGATCGTGGCGAGCTCGTGCAGCTGGTTTGCAGCCAGCGTGGCGCCGCTCGAGACCAGGTCGCAGATCGCGTCGGCCTTGCCGAGCCGCGGTGCGATCTCGACCGAACCAGTCAGCACGACGATGTCCGCGCGCAGGCCCTGCGCCCGCAGCCAGCCGGCGAGCAGCGCAGGGTACGAGGTCGCGATGCGCGACCCGTCGAGGTCGGCGATCGTTGCGATCGCGCCGCCATCGGGTACCGCGAGCGCGAGCCGGCAGGCGCCGAATCCGAGCGGCTGGATCGTCGCCGCCGTCGGCGCATCGGCGCCGGCGAGACGCTGTTCGTCGAGCACGTTGCGGCCGACGATGCCGAGCTCGCAACTGCCCTCGACGAGCAGGCCGGGAATGTCGTCGTCGCGTACCAGCAGCACGTCGACCGGCATGTTCTCGCCGTACAGGAACAGGCGGTCGCGACTGGTGCGGAACGCGAGGCCGGCGTCGCGCAGCAGTGCGAGCGAGGCCTCGGAAAGGCGTCCGGACTTCTGCACCGCGATGCGCAGGCGGTCGCGTGTGTCATTCATCGCGCCACCCTTGCCGGGCGCGGACGCATCGTGCGCCGCGCCGCGAGGGCATAGCCGCCTGCACCCTGGTCAAGGCAGCGCGCGACGCGGCCGATCGTGGTGATGCTGACCGCGGTCGAATCGTGGATCTGCCAGTACGGCTCGCCGGCCAGCAGGTGCGGCACGACGCTCCAGCGGTCGCGCATCGACTCGCGCTCGGCCGGCGTGCACAGGTCGTCGAGGAATGCGCGCATCTCCTCGACGCTGCGCAGCGACAGCAGCGCCTCGCACAGCGAGCGCTCGGCGCGGTCGGAGTCGACTTCGGGTTCGATCTGGCGTCTTTTCATCGGATCAATGTACTAGCGCGTTAGTATATTGGTCGACATGCTAGCCGATGAGCGATCGGCATTGCAAGCGGGTTGCTGGATGGTGGCATTCGACCGGTCTGAAACGCGCGTCGCACGCCGCGGTGCATTCTCGCTCCCGGCGCCAACGAACTAACGACCGCGTCCGGCGACTTCCTTCGCGACGATGCGCGGCGGAACGGTGCGGGAAAGGCGGACCGGCCGCGCCCGAGGGAGAGAGGGGAGCGCGGCCGGTCCTGTCGACGGAGTGCTGGGGAGCTATCGCGTTCCGTCGAAACTGTCGGCGAAGATCTTGTCGGGCGCCGGCCCGGTCAGGCGCAGCAGCGCCAGTTCGTACAACGGCGGGTTGCGTTCGGCCATGCCTGCGACAATCACGCGGCCTTGTGCATCGAGCGCCAGCGCGGACGGGTCGCTGAACACGCCGCCGGGTGCCATGTCGACGCTGGCGATGCCGGCGTCGCCGAAGCTGGCGTCGAGCGTGCCGTTGGGCGTGAAGCGAAATGCGAGGAAGCTCGACTCGGGTCCGACATAGCTGATCGATGCGACAAGGTTGCCGTCGGGCTGGCGCACGAAGCCGGTCGCGTAGCGCGTGAACGCTCCCGGCGCGATCGCGATCGGCTGGAAGCCGTCGCCGCCCGTGCCGAACGCCGTGTCCATCGCGCCGTCGCTGCCGATGCCGCCGAGCACGGTCTCGATGCTCGTGTTGCCCTGGCCGTCGTCGATCTGGTAGTGGCCGACGAAAACTGCGCCGCCGCCCGTGGTCGGCAGCAGGCGATCGATGCCGTCGATGATCTGGCCGGTATCGCCCGGGCGATGGAACACGCGCCAGCCGCTGCCCGCGAACGCGCTGTCCAACGCGCCGGTCGCATCGAGGCGCGCGACCGCGAAGTCCGAACCCATGCCGGCGCCGTAGACCTCGTAGCTGCCGCCGACGAGGATGCCGTCAGTGTCGGTGAGGCCGAGCGATGTGAGGTATCCACCCTGTCCGGCGACTCCGTCCCAGTCGATCACGGTGCCGCCATTGCTGCCAAACGTCGTGTCGGGAGCTCCATTCGGCGCGAAGCGCGCGACGTAGCTGTGCGCGATCGTATTGATCGACTTCTCGCCGGCGATCACCAGGCGCTGCTGGCTGTCGAGCGCGAGTGCATGCACGTAGACGTTCGGAATCAGCTGGATGCCGTCGGTGCCGAACGTCGCATCCATCGTGCCTTCGGCATCGAGCTTGACGAGGAAGCCGCGCAGCGGCCCGAACGCCTGCGCGCTGCCGCCGACGACGATCGAGCCGTCGCCGAGGCGCACCATCGCTTCGATGATCTGCATGCCGGCGCCGGTTGCGGGCACCAGATCGGGCAGCACGAGCACGCCGGGGATGCCGGGGATATTGCCGAAGCTGGTGTCGGGCGTGCCGTCCGCGTTGAGGCGCGCCAGCATCGCGCGCATGTGCGGATCGAACGGGCTCGACGGGATGAACTTGTTGCGCTCGCCGGCGACGAGGATCTTGCCGTCGGGCAGGGCGAGTGCGGCGTACGGGCGCAGTTCGCGTGCCTCGACGTCGTCGGGCGTGATGTAGGCGGCACCGGCGAGGCCGAAGCTGGGGTCCGGCAAGCCGTCGGCGGCGCGGCCGGGAATGGTGAACAGGGAGGCGAACAGTACCAGCGCGCCCGTGTGGCTGAGGCGGGAAAACGACATCGGCATCTCCGCGTTAACGATGCGGCGAGCCTGCCGATCTCTCTCCGAAGTTGCATGCGCGGAACGTCACGGTTGCATCAACAACGCATGAATGCACGATGCAAACCCTTGTGCCTGCTGAAAATCCTCAATTCGTTGCGGTTGGCCTGGACAGTGCGGGCGGGATCGGGCGGTCGCCGGCCAGCGCTTGCGCGCGCGCCAGCGCGCTGCGCCAGAGAGCCTCGTTGCCGATCGCCTGCTGCACCTGCACCTGCAGCAGGGCGCTGCCGAAGTCGCGTTCGGCGAAGCCGGCCACGCGTTCGGCCAGCGCGCCGGCGCGGCCATGTTCGCCGCGCGCGATCAACCAGGCGGCATAGGCGACCGCGACCTCGCGCAGGTCGAGCGGGATGCGCAGCGCATCCGCTTCGGCGAGCGCACGCGCGTACCAGGTGCCGGCCGCGTCCGCGTCGGTGGTGGTGCGCGCGCGGGCGAGGTCGGCGTACAGGCGTGCGGCGCTGCTGCCGTTCCTTGCCGCAAACGTCGACAATTCCTCGGTGACCTTGGCGGCCTCGGCCAGCTCGCCGCCGGCGAGCAAGGCGTCGATGCGCAAAATATAGGTGCGTGCGAATTCACGCGCGTCGTCGACCGCGCCGAACCGTGCGAGCGCCTTGGCTGCCTCGTCCTGCGCGAGTCGCGCGTCGGATCGTTCCAGCGCGAGCCTGCCGAGCAGCGCATGCGCGCGCGCCTGCGCGATGGCATCGTCCTCGCGCATCGCCGAATCGAGCACGCCGGCGACGCGCTCCGGCACGTCCTTGCTGCGCCCGTTCGCCACCAGCACATACAGGCGCGTCAACTCGCCGTTGCGCTGGCGCGCGGGATCGGCGACCAGCGTCGACAGGTCGCGCAGGCGCGGTTCGAGCGTGAGCGCGGCATCCGGTTCGAGCAGCGCCAGTTGCAGTTCGGCGATACCCATCAGCGCGTTCTGCTCGGCCGCATGCACGCCGAACGTGGCGAAGCGGTCGGCGGCGCGGCGGAACATCGGCACCGCTTCGGCGAAACGCTCGCGGCGCATGTCGAGCGCGGCGAGGTTGGAATCGATCAGGGCCAGTGCGAGCAGGTTGCCGCTGCTTTCGAAGGCGACACGTGCCTGCGCGAACGCCTGCAACGAAAGTTCGATCTGGTCCATCGCACCGGCGACATTGGCGCGCCCGTTGAGCGCCTTGCCGAGCGCATCCGGCACGCCCTGTCCGCGCAGCAGTGCGATTGCCTCGTCGAAGCGCTCGGCAGCGAGCACGTTGTTGTTGCGCATGGCCGCGATCACGCCTAGGTTGGTGATCGCGCGGGCGTGCACGACGCGGTCGCGTTCGGCCGGAACTTCATCGGCGATTGCCTTGAACGCGGCCTCGGCCGCGTCGAAGTCGCCGGCCTGGTAGTCGATCTGCGCGAGTCGCAGGCGCACGACCGGCAGGGCGCGTTGTTCGGCCGGCGCGCGTGCGAGCAGGGCGCGCGCGTCGTCGAGACGATCACCGAGGATCGCCGCCTCTGCCTGCTGCAACAACCCGTCCAGCGGCGAAGCGTCGCCCGTCGTCGTGGCCTGCGGCGCGTAGCCGAGATCGCGCGCGAGCAGGTCGGCGGCAATGCGCGCGGCGACCAGCGCATCGCCGGCTTCGCCATCCGACTCGACCGGCGGCGTGCGGCCGGACTTCGTGCGCAGGTGTACATGCCACCGCGTCTCGACCCGTTCGGCGCGTGCATCGATCACCAGATTGGCGCCGGCTGCCTGCGCGAGGGCGGAAGCGTCGTTGCCGTGCAACTTGCGAGCAGTGGCGCCGGTCAGCACCACGACATTGTCGCTCGGCACCACCGCGAGTCCCGCGGCACGCAGGCGCGCCGCGATGTGGTCCATCAGGCCGAGCCGGATCCAGTCCGAACCCTCGCCGGCGACGCTGTCGACCGGCAGCACGAGGGCGGTGAGTATGGGGGCCTCCGCCGTTGTCGCTGCAACGAGGGGTGCGCGGCGGGACACGTCCAGATAGCGCCAAGTCCCCGCGACTAGCAGCGCGAGCGTGACCAGTACCATCGCCACCAGTCGTGCGCGACGGGCGTGGAGCGGAGTTCGCTCCGCTGCCTTCAAGTCGCTGGTGCCGTTCGAGTCGGGCGAGCCCGGTTCCAGGACATCACTCGCGCCTTTGCAGTGCGGAGCCTGCTCCGCTGCTCCTGCTCCGTCGTCCGAGCTGGGCAAGTCCGGCCCTGCCATGTCACCCCCGCTTCCGCGGAGCGGAGCTTGCGCCGCGGCTGTTGCTTGATTGCCGCCGGGAGAATCCGTGTCCGCCAACTCACGGGTTGGCGCGACCCAGTGATAGCCGAAGCGCACCACGGTACGAATGTAGTTCTGTTCCTTGCCGGTATCGTCGAACGCGCGCCGCATCGCGAGGATCGTCTGCGCGAGCAATCCATCGCTGAGATCGGTCTTGCCCCACACCGCGGCGATCAGCTCGTCGCGCCCGACCGCACGTTCGCGCTGCTCGACCAGGTAGACGATGCAGTCGAACGCGCGCGGCGGCACTGCGACCATGGCGTCACCGCGCCACAGTTCGCGCCGTGCGGGAAGGAGGCGGTATTCGCCGAACCGGTAGCCGTGATTCATCCAGGGGATATGCGTGCTGCGATGCCGTGCTGTCAACCCCGACGGTGGCCGTGTCCGTCGGGACATGACGTTTGCGCGGAGCGGTGCTAGGCTTCTACTACGAAGACTTCCGTAGGGGTGCGCGATGCGGATCGTCCTGTCCGTCGTTCTTCTGCTCATGACCGCGTCGGTCACCGCGCAACCGGCGCGCCTCGCGTGGATCATCGATGGTTCCTCGCCACAGGACGCGATCGACGCCGACGCACACCAGCGCATGGCCTCGCATCTGCAGGAGCGTGCGGATGTGCTGGTGCCCCTGCGCGCGAAGGCCGGCGGGGTTTCGCCGCTCGCGTGGCCGCTGCAGCCGGCCGCGGGTTTCACACCGTTCGGCTACACCGGCACCGCGTACTTCGTCGACCACGATCCGGCCTTTCCGGGACATGTGCGCGACTACACCTGCGGCGCGCGCGCCTACGATACCGCCGCGGGCTACAACCATGGCGGCACCGACTACTACCTGTGGCCGTTCCCGTGGTTGCTGATGGACCAGGGTAGCGTGCGCGTCGTCGCCGCTGCGTCCGGCGTCCTCATCGAGAAGCACGACGGCTTCTTCGACCGCGATTGCGCGATCGACTTCGCCACCAGCAACGCGATCAACGCGGTCTACATCCTGCAGGACGACGGCCTCACGGCGTGGTACCTGCACCTGCGCAACGGCTCGGTCACGCGCGTGCCGGTCGGGTCGCGTGTGTCGGCGGGCGACTACCTCGGTCAAGTCGGAAGTTCCGGGCCGTCGAGCCTGCCGCACCTGCATTTCGAATTGACCAACGACGCGACCGGCGAGGTCGTCGATCCGCGTCACGGCGCCTGCAACGCGGCGCCGGAACGCTGGAGCGTGCCGCAAGCGTACGAGGCGCCGCGCATCCTTCGCCTGAGCACGCATTCAGCCGAGCCGGAGACGGTCGACTGCGGCATGGCCGACGGCGTGCCGGTGCGCGACTCGGCGCATGCGCAGGACCGCTTCCGTCCCGGCGACACGTTGTGGGCGTTCGCCGCGTACGCGGACCACCGCAATGGCGAGATCAGCGAGTTCACCTTGTTGCGTCCCGATGGCCACGCGTTCGCGCAGTGGTCGTTCGACCTCGCCAGCGAGCACCTCGATCGACCCTTCTATTCCGGCACTGCGTGGGACTGGAGCTACGCGCTGCCGGCGGATGCCCCCATCGGCGAATGGACCCTGCAGGCGGTGTTCGCGGGCCAGACCTATCGACATGCGTTCACGGTGGCGCCCGCCATCGAGCCGAATCAGCGCGGCCTCAGCGGCTCGTGGGCGAACCCGGCGACGCCCGGCCAGGGCGTGCTGCTTGAAGTGCAGGGCGACTACTACGGCGCCGGCACCGGACTGCTGTTCGGCGGGTGGTTCACCTACGACGCGAATCCGGGCGGCGACCGTCGCTGGTACACGATCCAGGCGCAGGTGCATGCCGGCAGCGCAACGACCACGACGCCGATCTACCAGACCACCGGCGGTCGGTTCGCCACGACACTCGCGACCACGACGAACGCGGTCGGCGAGGCGACGCTGCGCTTCGACGATTGCACCCACGGCACGCTGAGCTACCTGTTCACCGACGGCAGCGCGCGCAACGGCACGATTGCGCTGACGCGCCTGCTCCCGAACGTCACCTGCACGCCGGCGGGCGACAGCGGCGCGGCGACGGGTATGGACCTGCGCTCGGGCACGTGGGCCGATCCGGCGAACAGCGGCCAGGGACTCGTGCTCGACCTCAACTCCGGGCAGAGCGTGTTCTTCGGTGCCTGGTACACGTTTTCGCCGATCGCAGGCGCGGCGACCGGCCCGGCCGGGCAGCGCTGGTACACGCTGCAGGCGCCGCTGCAGGACGGTGCCGTGGTCGACAACATCGGCCTGTACGAAACCAGCGGCGGCGTGTTCGATGGCAGCGAAGCCACCACCACCGCAACCGTCGGCAGCGCCCGCCTCGAGTTCAACGGCTGCAGCGCGGCAACGCTCGACTATGCGTTCAATGCCGGTGTGGATGCCCCGCGCAGCGGTCGCCTCCACCTCGTGCGCGTGACCGCGCCGCCGCCCGGTTGTTCTTGATTGTTCGTCCCGCATCCCAAAAGGCATCGCGGCTGAAGCGGTCCCGCGGCGAGAGATGTTCCGTCGCTAGTCGAAACCGCCGAAGAACAAATGCTCACGCACGCGTTCGGCGTCGCTGCAGGCGATGTGGGCGGGCCTGCCGCAGTCGCGCAGCAGGGCCAGATCCGCCTGCAACGCCGCGCGCTGCAGCGCGTGCGCTGCGCTGCGCGGGTCGAGCGATTGCAGTTGCAGCGGGTCGAGCACGAGGTCGTAGTGTTCGCTGCCGGCGGCGGCCGGGTCCGTGAGCCAGTCGTCGCACCAGTCGACGAACAATTGCAGCGCGGTGTTCTCGTCCTCGCCGCTCGCGGTGCGCACCGCGAGGTAGTCGAGCCAGCTCACCGGCGACGGCGCGGCGTCGCGGAAGTGTTCGACCAGGAAGCGGCGACGCCACGCAGGCGGCGCATCCGCACGGAACAACGGCGCCAGGTCGCGACCGTCCGCCACGGTCGGCAGCACGACGCCGGCGAGCGCGGCGATCGTCGGCGCAAGGTCGTTGTTGAGCACGAGCGCGGAGCGCTGCGCGCCAGGGGCAACGCCGGGGCCGCGCAGCAGTAGCGGCACGCGGATCGATTCCTCGTACGCCAGCACCTTGCCGACGACGCGATGCTCGCCGTACAGCCAGCCGTTGTCGGACGTGAAGACGACGTAGGAGTCGTTCCAGCGTCCGGCGGCATCGAGGCGTGCCTGGATCGTCCCGAACAGGTCGTCGAGCGCGCGCAGCGCTTCGAGACGATGGCGGTACTGGCGGTTGAGCATCGCCACCTGCACCGTCGTGAGGTGCGCGTATTCGGTTGGAAACGTAGTCGGCGTCGCTGCTGCCGTAATTGACGAGCGTGCCACGGTCGTTGACGGAATAGTTGTACATGCAATACGCGCCGGCGTAGCCGGGAGAGCCGTTGAGTTCGCCGTAGTCGGGCAGGCCTTACCAGTCGGTCCAGCCGGCGGGAACGTAATGCGTGCGACAGGCGGCGCTGGTGCAGTCGCGATGGTTGCGCGGCGTCGTGTAGCCGTAGCCGTTGAGGAACTTGCCGACGAGGCCGGTGCGGTATCCTGCCCCAACCAGCGCGGTCGCGATCGAGCGGCTGTCATCGAACGCGCCGAACGATCCGTCCGGACCGAACTGGCCACGCCGCACGCCGTGGTTGTGTGGATACTGTCCGGTCATGAAAGTCGTGCGCGACGGGCAGCAGAGCGAATCGGTCACGAAAGATTCGTCGAAGCGCACGCCTCCCTCGACCATCGCGGCTTTGATCGAAGGCAGCAGGCCGAGTGCGAGCGCGGTGCCGAAGGTCGCTTCGTCGAGGTCGTCCGCCATCAGCACGACGATATCGGGGCGTGCGCCGGCAACGGCGCGCGCGTGAATCGGCAGCAGGACCGCGAACGCGAGCGCGCAGGCGTGCAGGACGTTGCTGATGAAGGGACGCGGCATCCGGAAATGCCGACGCGGTGGGCTCGTCACACCGCGTTGCGCAGCGGCCGTGCGACGAGGTCGGGAAAGCGCCGGCGGATCGCGGATTCGATGCCGCTCGCGTCGAGCCCGTCGGCCGCAAGGAGTTCTTCGCGGCTTGCATGCTCGAGGAAGCGGTCGGACAGGCCGAGGTGCAACATCGGCACGACGAGACCCTGCGCGGACAGCAGTTCGGCGACGCCGCTGCCGGCACCACCCATGATCGCGTTGTCCTCGAGCGTGACGAAGGCCGAATGCGACTTGGCGAGTTCGAGCAGCAGCGCCTCGTCGAGCGGCTTGACGAAGCGCATGTCGACCAGCGTCGCGTCGAGCACGTCAGCCACCTTTGCGGCGGGTGCCAGCATCGCGCCGAACGCGAGCAGGGCGATGCCGCGGCCGCGGCGGCGCAGGTCGGCCTTGCCGATCGGCAGGGGTTCGAGCTCCTTCGAGACGGTCGTGCCGTTACCGCTGCCGCGCGGATAGCGCACCGCGGCCGGTCCCTCGTGCAGGAATCCGGTCGTCAGCATGCGCCGGCACTGGTCCTCGTCCGAAGGCGCCATCACGAGCATGTTCGGGATGCAGCGCAGGTAGGTGAGGTCGAAGCTGCCCGCGTGCGTAGCGCCATCGGGTCCGACGATGCCGGCGCGGTCGATCGCGAACAGCACGTCGAGATCCTGCAGGGCGACGTCGTGGATGAGCTGGTCGTAGGCGCGCTGCAGGAACGTCGAATAGATCGCGACCACCGGCTTGGCGCCCTCGCAGGCCATGCCGGCCGCGAGCGTGACCGCGTGCTGCTCGGCGATGCTGACGTCGAAATACCGTTGCGGGTATTCCTTCGAGAAGCGGACGAGCCCGGAGCCTTCGCGCATCGCCGGCGTGATGCCGTACAGGCGCGCGTCGGCCGCGGCCATGTCGCACAACCAGTCGCCGAAGACCTCGGTGTAGGTCGGCTTGGAGGCGCCCGCCTTCTTGACCAGGCCGGCCTGCGGATCGAACGGGCCGACCGCGTGGTATTCGATCTGCGCCGCCTCGGCGGGGGCATAGCCCTTGCCCTTGGTGGTGATCACGTGCAGCAGCTGCGGGCCCTTGAGCTCCTTGAGCGTGCGCAACGTCGAGAGCAGCTGCGGGAGGTCGTGGCCGTCGATCGGGCCGGTGTAATGGAAGCCGAATTCCTCGAACAGCGTCGACGGCACGAACATGCCCTTGGCGTGTTCTTCCCAGCGCTTGACGAAGCGCCACAGGAAGCCGTCGCGCTTCATCATCTGCTTGCCACGCTCGCGGATGTTGTTGAGCGTGCGACTCGCCATCAGCCGCGCCAGCATCTTGGTCAGCGCGCCGACGTTCTCGCTGATCGACATCTGGTTGTCATTGAGGATCACCAGCAGGTCGGGCTCGACGTCGCCTCCGTGGTTGAGCGCCTCGAACGCCATGCCGGCGGTCATCGCGCCGTCGCCGATCACCGCGACGACCTTGCGCGGGTCGCCCTTGCGCTGCGCCGCGATCGCCATGCCGAGTGCGGCCGAGATCGATGTCGACGAATGCCCGACGCCGAACGTGTCGTACTCGCTCTCGTCGCGTTTCGGGAACGGCGCGACGCCGTCCTTCTTCTTGACGGTCGTGATGCGGTCGCGCCGGCCGGTGAGGATCTTGTGCGGGTAGCCCTGATGGCCGACGTCCCAGACGAGGCGATCAACCGGCGTGTCGTACAGCCAGTGCAGGGCGACGGTCAGCTCGATCACGCCGAGATTGGCGCCGAAATGGCCGCCCGACGTCGCCACCGACTCGATCAGGTACGCGCGCAGCTCCTGCGCGACCTCACCGAGCTCGGATTCGGGGAATTGGCGCAGGTCCGCCGGCGTTTCGATGCGGGAAAGGCGGGGGTAGCGCTGGCTGTCGATCATTTCGGGGCGTTTCGTCCTGGACCGCGTATTTTCCGCCTAGCCGGGGGTGGGGGCAAGCGAACCCGGTCAGGGACGGCGGTCGCCGCGTCGCAGAAGCGAGCGGATGCGCAGGTGGCGGTTCGCATCGCGGTACTCGTGCAGCCGCCGCGCGTGCGCGGCGAGCAGGTCGCCGCGGGTGAGGATGCCGATCATCGCGTGCGGTGGTTGCGCAGCGACGACAATCAGGCGACCGACGTTCTCGGCGACCATGTGATCGGCGGCTTCGCGCAGGGAGTGATCGTCGCGCACGACGATCGGCGCGCGCCGCAGCATGTCGCCGATGCGGTGCATGTCCGGCAGGCGCACGTCGAGCAGGTCGCGCCGGGTCAGCACGCCGCGCACCTGGCCGTCGCCGTCGAGCACCGGATAGCCCTGGTGTTGCGCTTCGGCCTTGCCGGAGTTCAGCCAGTGGCGGATGTCGCCGAGCCGGTCGTCGACCTGCAACGAGACCACCTCGCGCGTGCAGGCCTTGCCGACGCCGATCTGCTCGAGGAAGTCGGCCGAGTATTCGCTCGGCACGCGCACGCCTCGGCGTGCGATCTTCTCGGTCATGATCGTGTTGCGCATCATCAGTGCCGACACCAGATATGCCGCCGTGCAGCCGCCCAGCAGCGGCAGCAGGCCGACCGGCTGGCGCGTGGTCTCGAACGCGAACACGATCGAGGCGAGCAGCGCGCGCGAGGCGCCGGCGAAGATCGCCGCCATGCCGACCAGCGCGGCGATGCGCGGATCGACGCCAAGCGCGGGCGCGAGCGTCGCGATCGCGATGCCCGCAATTGCGCCGAGCGCTCCACCGATCGTGAACAGCGGCGCCAGCGTGCCGCCCGAGGTGCCGCTGCCGAGTGCGATCGACCAGGACAGGAACTTCATCACGCACAGCGAGGCGAGCGCGGCCATCCCGAGGCGGCCGGCGACGATGTCCTCGATGTTGGTGTAGCCGACGCCGAGCGTGAGCGGCGCGCACCAGCCGATCACGCCGACTGCGAGGCCGCCGATCGCAGGCCACCACATCCAGTGGATCGGCAGCTTCTCGAACAGGTCTTCGATGCCGTAGACAATGCGCGTGGTGCCGACGCTGACGAGGCCAATCAGCGCGCCGAGCAGTACGTAGCAGGCGAGCGCGGTGCCACCGGGTTCGCTCGATGCGGGCATTGCGAACACCGGCTGCGAGCCGACCAGGGCGTGGCGCATGCCGGTGGCGACGACGGTCGCGAGCGCGACCGGGATCAGCGAGCGGGGCTTGAGTTCGAACAGCAGCAGCTCGACCGCGAGGATGGTTGCCGACAGTGGCGATCCGAACACCGCGGCCATGCCGGCCGCCGCACCCGCTGCGAGCAGCGTCTTGCGTTCGACCGCGGTGACTCGCAGCAGCTGGCCGAACAGGGAGCCGAGCGCGCCGCCGGTCGCGATGATCGGGCCTTCCGCGCCGAACGGTCCGCCGGTGCCGATCGCGACGGCCGAGGACAGCGGTTTCAGGAACGTGATGCGCGGCGGGATCTTCGACTCGTTCAGCAGCACCTGTTCCATCGCTTCGGGGATGCCATGGCCGCGGATCGCGCGCGAACCCCAGCGCGCCATCACGCCGACAATGAGGCCGCCGATGACCGGCACGACGATCACCCACGCACCCAGGTGATGCCCGGCGGGCGAGGAGAATTCGGTCGACCAGCGGCCGTGGAACGCGAGGTTCGTAACCAGGCCGATCAGCGCTGTCAGTACTTGCGCCACCAGGGCGGCGGCGACCGCGATCACGCAAGCGAGCGCGCTGATGGCAACCACGCGGCGATCGACGAGGGTCGAACGACGCGGCATGCGCGCGGCGTCGAGCGCGGGACCAAGCGCCGGCGATACGGGCAGGGCATCGGTGCTGCCGGTCGCTTCTACGCGCGTTGCGGGGCTTTCGGGGACGCTCGGGGACATCAAACACCGCGGGAGAGGGCGGCCGTCGAAAAGAATAGCGGCTCTTTCCTGACATTCCCTTGTCGCGGAGAAAAGCGCGCGGTCGTGCGTACTGCGGGACATGTCCGATCCCATGTCCAGTCCCGATCCGGTTTCGCCCGGGAACACGCACTTCGACGCGCCGCTCTGCCGCAACTGCGGCGCGAAGCTGGCGACGCGCTTCTGCGGCGAATGCGGGCAGAAGCGCGCCAGTCGCTTCGGCGTGCGCAGCGTCGGCGAAGAAGCGTGGCAGAGCTGGCGCTGGTTCGAGATGTCGCTGCTCAAAGGTGCGCTGCGGCTGCCGCGCGCGCCCGGCACCATCGCACGCGAATTCGTGCTCGGCGCGCGCACGCGCCATGTGCACCCGCTCAAGCTGCTGGCCGCGGCGATCGCGGTGCTGCTGCTCGTGCTCGGTCGCGCGCGCTATCTCGAGTCGGCCAACCAGCACGTCAGCCAGGCGATGGAGCTGGTGCGCAGCTATGCGAACTGGTCGTTCTCGCTCGGCATCGTCGCGATCGCGCTGGCGTCCCTGCTCGCGTTCCATGGCCGCGGCTACAACCGGGTCGAGCATCTCGTGCTCGCCGCGTACACGCATTTCCTCGTCATCTGCGCCAGCATCGTCAACCTGCTGCCGACGCTGGTGTGGCGCGCGCCGGAGTTCCTGCAGGCACACAAGCGCGCGGCCGCCACGTACATGGGAATCATCGAGGTCGCGATCGTGCTGCTCGCGTTCGCGCAGTTCTTCCGCGTCGACTGGCGCCGTGATGCGTGGCGCCTGACGCTCGCGGCAGCCATTTTCCTCGTCGGCAAGTGGGCGCTGATGCGCCTGTATGCGTGGTTGCTGGTCAAGTTCGTGCTCGCGCATGCGACAAGCTGATTCCCGATCTCCCCTCGCCACAGGACACTGTCCGATGAAAGCATTGCCCATCCACCTCCCGCGCCTGCTTCCCTTCGCGCTCGGCGCTGCGCTCGCAGCGTGCGGCAGCGATGCCGCGCCGCCCGCCGTCCCGGCGAAGGCCGACAAGCCGGCAGCCGTCGCCGCCGCGCCCGCCGTCGACACGCGCGTCGCCGCGCAGGAGTCGATGCAGTCGCCGAGCGAAGCGGCGATGATCGACGAGATTGCCTCGACCTTGCAGGCGTGTTCCTACGACGGTGCGCCGGTGCGGTTCGGCCGCGAATCCGTGCGCAAGGACGTGCCGGGTGGCTGCGGCAACATGGTCGAGCGCATCATGCAGTTCACCGGCCTGCCGCAGAATTTCGACGTGGTCGAGGCGCCGGTGCCGAATGCGGCAGCGGTCATCCTGCTCGATGCGCAGAACCTTCCGCATCGCGTGATCGCGTTCAATCGCGACTTCATGGACATCGTCACACGCGCGACCGGTGGCAGCCGCTGGGCGCCGGTCAGCATCATGGCGCACGAGATTGGCCATCACCTGTCCGGCCACACGATCACGCCGGGCGGAAGCCAGCCGCCCACGGAGCTGGAGGCGGACAAGTTCTCCGGATTCGTGCTGTACAAGATGGGCGCATCGCTCGCCGATGCACAGAAGGCGATGGCGACGCTGGTGGCGGATGGTCCCGACGGCGCCACGCATCCGGGGCGCGGCAAGCGCCTCGCGGCGATCCAGGAAGGCTGGAAGCAGGCCTGCGCACAACAGAATGGCGGCGCGTGCAGCCATGCCCTCGAGATCGCGATGCGCAGTGGGGAGCTTGATGTGCCGGCGCCGCCGGACGCACACCAGCCGGCGCACACGCCGGTCGTATCGGAGCCTGCGCCGGGCGTCGCGGCGCCGCGCGATGAAGCGCCCGTGGCCGCGCCGGCCGCGGTCGCGAGAGCCGGCGCGGACGTGTTGCCGGCACCAGGTTCGACGCCGTCGAAGTTCAGCCAGTTCGTCTACGACGAGTTCGGCGTGCTCGACATGCCGGAGCGGCAGAAGGCCGAACAACGCATGTACGGCATCGCGCGCGACAGCGGTGTCGAGGTCGTCACCCTGCTGGTCAACGATCTGCACGGCATGAGCGCGCAGGACTACGCCTACGCGATGCTGCGCCAGCTGCGCGTCGGCAAGCTCGATGTCGGCAATGGCGCGGTCGTGGTGGTCGCGCCGGAGCAGCGCGAGTCGGCGATCGCGATCGGCCCGGGCCTGCTGATCGAAGTCGGCAACCTGCAGGAACTCAACCTCAAGAGCCTCGAGACCTTCATCGACGATGCCTGGCCGGTATGCAGGAAGTACGGCAACTGCAAGGGCTGGACGCAGAACTTCTTCCTCACCAGCGATCGCATCGCGCGCAGTGGCGATCATTGGGAGTGGACGATCCGCTTTCCCGATCTCGCGGGCATGAAGGCGAAGAGCGACGCCGATTTCGCCGAACGCATGAAGACCGGCGCGTCGTACGATCCGGACAAGTCCGCGACCTGGCGCAAGATCGCACGCTACAGCGGCACGGTCGCCAGCCTCACCCCCGATCCGGCCAGCAAGCAGCATTTCGTCAACGCGATCCATGCGCAGATGGTCGGCCCCGCAGTGCTCGTGCGCGGCGACGACGGCAGCGAGGCGATGCTTTACGTGCATCCGCATGCACAGGCGCTGATGCCGTCGGGTCGCCTGGTCGAAGGCGGCCGCTACCGTTTCGTCGTGCGCGCCGACAATCTCGACGGCACTCCGCCGCAACTCGACCTGCTCAGCTACGACGCACTGCCACCGCGCTGACGGCCATGGATGGCCCGAACGCCTGCAATGCAGGAGCAATTGCAGGCGTGTACGGCCATGGATGGCCCGAACG
Source organism: Dokdonella sp. (assembly GCF_044227025.1). Classification (GTDB taxonomy): domain Bacteria; phylum Pseudomonadota; class Gammaproteobacteria; order Xanthomonadales; family Rhodanobacteraceae; genus Dokdonella_A. Next base: position 425,802 of record NZ_JBGAFX010000003.1, read on the forward strand.
CCTGCAATGCAGGAGCAATTGCAGGCGTGTACGGCCATGGATGGCCCGAACGCCTGCAATGCAGGAGCAATTGCAGGCGTGCACGGCATGGATGGCCCGAACGCCTGCAATGCAGTGGTAGGGCGGTACGCGCGCACGCGCGTGCCGCCGATTTGGTTCACACCAAGATGAGTGGATTTCGCGACCTGTCGGCGCGACCCGCGCGAAGCGCGCGATCCACCCGGCGCGTTCGACCCGCCCTGAATGCTCAGGCTTTCGATTCGCTGCGCGCCAGCAGGCTGAGTCCGATCAGGCGCGACACGACCAGCGCGAGATACATCACGCCGACGAAGATCTCCAGGCTCGCGAGCGCTCGCGCCTGTGATGTCAGCGGGATGATGTCGCCGATGCCGGTACTCGACAGCAGCACGAAGCTGAAGAACAGCAGCTCGGTCCATGTACGCGGCGCGTCAGGATTGACTGCGGCGGCGAGGCAGCCAGGCTGCAGCGCCTGGCAGGCCGCAAACGTGTACGCGAATGCCCACGCGAGCAGGGTGAACGTCGCGCCTGCGCAAAACAGCTCGTCGCGGGTCGCACGCCGGTCGGCGAGCATGTAGGCGACGAGACACGCGGCGGCGTGGAAGTAGAACAGCGCATCGATCGCGGCGGACCATGGCGCCAGCCAGGTCATGCCGCCGAGCGTCGCGAGGAGGTTCGAGGCGACCGCGGCCACAGCGAGGACAGCCGCGACGAGGACGCGGGTGTGGCCCGACGTGCGGTTGACCATGCGCAACGCGAGCAGCAGCACGACGACGCCGAGCACGCCGAACGCCGCGTTGCCTGCCGGCGTGCCTTCGAAGAACGGATACGCCAGCAGCGCGACGAGTTGCGCGAGCAGCAGGATCGCCGAGGGGTGGCGTCCCACCTGCGCAAGCAGGCGCAGGCGCGCCAGGCGCGCGGCGGGTTCGTCGACCACGCTATTGCGGTCGCCGATCACGCGGCAGGTGGTTGACGAGGAATTCCATCTGGTCGGCGAGGATGTTGCGGTTCGACAGGATCAGGTGCTCGACCCAGCTCGGCCGGTACGGCACCGCGAGCAGCGGCATGCCCGCCTGCTGTGGCGTGCGGCTGCCCTTCTTCACATTGCACGACCAGCAGGCCGTGACGACGTTGACCCAGGTGTCGCGTCCGCCCTTGGAGACGGGCAGGACATGGTCGCGGGTCAGCTCGCCGCGGCTGAAATGGTGGCCGCAATAGAGGCACAGCATGCGGTCGCGAGCGAACAGCGCGACATTGGTCAGCGCCGGCGCGGGGTCGATCGCTCCCGGCCGCGCGTGGCCGGTGCTGGCGACGATCGGATGCAGGTCGAGCAGGCTCTGCTCGCCGCTGCGCTGGTTGTAGCCGCCGTGGATCGTCAGGCAGGGATCGCCGAGCGTCCACGCGACCGCGCCGCGTACATACAGGCAGACCGCGTCCTGCCAGCTCATCCAGTCGAGGATGCGCCCGGTGGAGTCCAGGGACAGGACGCGGGTGCTATGGATGTCGCCGGAAGCTTTGACTTCCGCAAGCATGTGACCTCCGTTCTCGAGCACGAAAACCGGTGGTTCACCCGCGCCGGTGCAGGCACGGGCGCGGGGAGCATAGACCAAAAGCCGGGCAGCGGGAAATTCGGGGAGCCTGTAGGACTTATCGAATCGAAGGAAGTCCGGCAGGCTCCAGCAATTGCGGGATCATTTCAGTGGTTTGGCCATGCGCAGCACGTCGATGCCGTAGCCGTTGCGTTCGTACAGCGTGCGCGCGCGCTGGTTGCCGGGGAAGACTGCCAGGGTCATGTGACGACAATGGTGTTGCCGCGCCCAGGCTTCCGCGAATGCGAGCAAGGCGCGGCCGATGCCGCGCCCGTCGCAGCCTGGCGCCACCGCAAGATCCGAGACATGGCAGTTCTGCGCCGAAGTGAAATAGTCGGTGGCGGTCTGCAGGTGCAGGAAACCGACGCGTTGCCCGCGCTCGTCCTCGGCGACGAAGATGTGGGTTCCCGCCGGTTGTTCGGCGAGGTGGCGTTCGACATCGGCGCGGATGCCCTTGGCGCATTCGCCGCGCTTGCGCCATGGCGGCAGTTCGAATTCGACGAAGCGCGCGACGAGGTCGAGGATGAACGCATCGTCGTCGGCCGCGGCGAGGCGGATACGCAGGCCGGAGTCGTCGTTGGAAAGCATGTGCGTCGGGATGCGGTGAATGGAGCGGGCGTCCATGCCCGTGAGCGGACAGGCAACCGTTACTTCGCCGCCATCTTGTTCTTGATGAAGCCGATCAGCGCGGTCAGCACCGCGCCACCGACACCGCCGCCGACGAGATTGCCGGCGATCGCGCCGATGTCCATGTTGCCGCCGGCACCGGCACCCGCGAGCATCGGCAGGATCATCGGCAGCAACTGGCCGAGCGCGCCGCCGCCGACCGCGCCGGCGAGCGTGTTGCCAAGCCCGCCGAGGCTCACGTTCTTCGCCGCGGCACCCACCGCGTTGCCGCCTACCGCACCCGCAATCAGCTGCATGATCAACGGAAGAAATTGTTCCATGACGACTCCCTGCGCTGGGTTGGTGCACCGGTCGGGGAGTCGGCCACGGGACGATGCCGCACGCGCACGCGCACGACGACAAGATCCAGGTCCATCCCCGCGCGCATCCTAGCACCCGCGTGTGTGGAACCCTTGTGCACTGCGATGAAGAGCTCCCGCCCTCAGCCCCCGCGGCTGTTCGCCGCCGATGGCGGTTCGTCGTCGGCGGTCGTGCGCGGACGAGCGGCGAGGGCGCGTTGCAGCAGCAGGCCGGCGAGCATCGCCGGCACGAACCAGAACGCCTCGATCGAGCCCGCGCCCAGGCCGGCCAGCGCGGGACCCGGACAATAGCCGGCCAGTCCCCAGCCGACGCCGAAGATTGCCGCACCTGCGAGGAGGGGCGCGTCGATGCGCCGCGTCGTGGGCATGCGGAACGCATCGGCGAACAGCGGACGAGTGCGCGCGAGCACGAACCGGAACGCGACGAGTGTCGTCACGACCGCACCGCCCAGCACGAACAGCAAGGTCGGATCGAAGTCGCCCGCGACGTCGAGGAAACCAAGCACGCGACGCGCGTCGGTCATGCCCGAGATCGCGAGGCCGAGGCCGAACAGTGCGCCCGAGGCGAACGCGGAGAAGGCGGTTCGATTCATGGCACGAGATGCCGCGCGACGTAGGTCGTTGCCATTGCGGTCGCGATGAAGGTCAGCACGGCCGCGAGCGAGCGCGGCGACAGGCGGCCGAGCCCGCAGACACCGTGGCCGCTCGTGCAGCCGTTGCCCAGACGCGTGCCGAAGCCGACCAGCAGGCCCGCGACGACGAGCGCGGCACGCGGAAAATCCGTGCGCGGCTGCGGTGCGCCGGGAAAGAGCAGGATGCATGTGCCGGCGGCGATGACGAGTCCGGCGAGGAATGCGACGCGCCACTGCGTGTCTCCCGCGCGTGGGCGCAGCACGCCGTCGACGATGCCGCTGATGCCGGCGATGCGGCCGCTGGTCCACAGCAGCAGCGTCGCCGCGAGGCCGATCAGGATGCCCCCGCCGAGTGCGCTGAACCAGTTCGCGATCATTGGCGCGACCTCAACCGAACTGCGCGTCCGCGAGGTCGAGCAGGTTTGCGGCGCCGCTGCGCATTGCGCTCGCATGGGTCTGGATGCGCGGCAGGATGCGTGCGAAATAGAAGCGGCCGGTCTGGCGCTTGGCGGCCTTGAACGCGTCCGATTGCGTCGACGCGTCCGCGGCGACGACGCTGCGCGCCCAGAAGTACGCGAGCGCGATGTAGCCCGAATAGAACAGGTAGTCGTACGCGGCCGCCCCCATTTCCTCGGGATTGGATGCGGCGCGCTTGCCGAGTTCGAGGGTCAGTTCGCCCCATTCCTTCGCGGCGGCGCCGAGCGGGCCGACGAACTCTCCGAGCGCGGCGTTGCTCGCGTTCGCGGAGCAGAACGCGCCGATCTCGCCGAGGAAGTGCTTGAGGCCGGCGCCCTGCAGCTGCATCACCTTGCGGCCGAGCAGGTCGACCGCCTGGATCTGCGTGGTGCCTTCATACAGCGTCGTGATGCGCGCGTCGCGCGCGAACTGCTCCATGCCGTTCTCGACGATGAACCCGTGTCCACCGAACACCTGCAGTGCATGGTAGGTGCATTCGATCCCGGTTTCGGTCAGCAGGCCCTTGACGATCGGGGTCAGGAACGAGACCAGCGACTCGGCGCGTTCGCGCTCGGCGGCGTCGGTCGAGTTCTTCGCGATGTCCTCCTGCAGGTAGGCGTACAGCGCAAGCGCGCGCTCGCCTTCCGCGAATGCCTTCTGCGTGAGCAGCATGCGCCGCACGTCCGGTTGCACGATCAGCGGGTCGGCCGGCTTGTCCGGGAATTTCGCGCCGGACAGCGACCGCATCTGCAGGCGGTCGCGCGCGTACGCGAGCGAGTTCTGGTACGCGCGTTCGGTCAGGCCGAGACCCTGCAGGCCGACCGCGAGGCGCGCGGTATTCATCATCGTGAACATCGCCGCGAGGCCCTTGTTCGGCTGGCCGACCATCCAGCCCTCGGCGCCGTCGAAGTTCATCACGCAGGTGACCGAGCCGTGGATGCCCATCTTGTGCTCGATCGAGCCGCAGGCGAGTGCATTGCGTGCGCCGACCGTGCCGTCCTTGCCGACCTTGAATTTCGGCACGAGGAACAGCGAGATGCCTTTCACGCCCGCAGGCGCGTCGGGCAGGCGCGCGAGCACGAGATGCAGGATGTTGTCGACGAAGTCGTGCTCGCCCGCGGTGATGAAGATCTTGGTGCCGCTGATGCGGAAGCTTCCATCCGCATTCGGTTCGGCGCGCGTCTTCAGCAGGCCGAGGTCGGTGCCGCAATGTGGTTCGGTCAGGCACATCGTGCCGGTCCAGGTGCCGGCGACGAGCGGCTTGAGGAACACCTCGCGCTGCCAGTCCTCGCCGTGGTATTCGAGCGCGGACGACGCGCCGTGCGAAAGCATCGGGTAGTTGCCCCACGACAGGTTCGCCGCGTCGATCATTTCCTTCAGTGCCGCGCCGACCGTCTCCGGCAGGCCCTGGCCGCCGAAATCGGACTTGGCGGTGAGGCCGATCCAGCCGCCGTCGACGTATTGCGCGAACGCGTCCTTGAAACCCTTCGGCGTGCGCACGCTTTGCGTCGCCTTGTCGAACGTGCAGCCCTCGGCGTCGCCGCTCGCGTTCAGGGGCGCGAGCACCTGTTCGGCGAACTTCGCCGCTTCCTCGAGCACGGCGTCGATGACGTCGCGCGACGCGTCCGCGCAGGCGGGCAGGCGCGCGTAGACCTGATCGGCCTGGAGGACGTCGTACAGCGCGAAGCGCAGGTCGGCAAGCGGAGCGGTGTAGCGGGTCATGGGGAAACTCCGGTGATGAGGTGCGGCTGGTGTTTCGACTCCACGGAACTTCGTTCCGCTGCGCTCGACACGAACCGTTCGATTGGGACAGGTCAGCGCCAGGTGTTCGGCACGCCGGGTACCGGCGTCAGGCGACTCGCGGTCTCGAACTTGAAACTTTCCTTCGGCTCGCTCGTTTCGATCGTGCCCTTGAGTGCGTAGGCGATGTCGGTGCCGAACGTGACCTTGTTCGCCGGCTTGAACACGGCGTCGACGACGTCGCCGCTGTTGCCGACGATGTCGATGTCCGGCGCGACCTGGAACCTGCCGACCTCCTTGCCGTCGACCGAAAGCGAGGCATCGATCGCGCTGAAGTGCATCGAGAACGTGCTGTAGTTCTGGATGCGCAGACCGAGCTTCCAGCTGCCGTCGGCCTGCACCGCCAACTGCTGGATGCTTGCGGTCGACGGATGCACCTTGCGCGGTGGTCCGCCGCTGCCGCAGGCAGCGAGCAGGATGCCGAGCGGGAGCAGGAAAGGCAGGCGGCGCAGCAGCATGGCGACCTCAAACGATCGTTCGAATCGAACGCGTAGCCTAACCAACGTCGCGCTGCGCCGCAAAGGCCTTCGACGGGCTAAGGACGCAGCCCTTCGACTCCGGCGTTCGGCCTGCGCCCAGGGCGAACGGATTCTTCCTTGCGTGTTGGGCGCAGCGCAGTCGAAGCACCGACAGCCTCTACCCTCAGCCCTCCGTCCGGCCTTCAGCCCTCAGCCCTCGTTCCACGGCCGCGCGGCGGGCGAGGAATTCGGCCACCGGCACTTGCCGCACGACGCGGCCTGCGTCGATGCGCACGACCTCGTCGGCGAGCGCGCCGACTTCATCGGCGTGATGGGTGACCAGCACGGTGAACACCCTCAGCTCGCGCTTGAGCCGGCGCAGGTGGTCGAGCACCTGCGTGCGCGCCTCGGCGTGGAGGCCGGTCAAGGGTTCGTCGAGCAGCAGTGCCCGCGGGTGCGACAAGAGTGCGCGCCCGATCGCGACGCGCTGGCGTTCGCCGCCGGAAAGGGTGTGCGGGCGGCGCTCGAGCAGGGGTGCGAGTTCGAGCAATTCGACGATCGTCGAAAACTCGCGCGGTTGCGCGATGTCGCGTGCAGTCGCGCCGTAGGCGAGGTTGTGGCGCACGCTCAGGTGCGGAAACAGGCGGCCGTCCTGGAACACGTAGCCGATGCGTCGCTGCGCGATCGGCAGCGACACGCCACGCGCCGTATCGAGCAGCAGCTCGCCGTCGAGCATCACGCGCCCCGCCTGCGGAACGAGCAGTCCGGCGATCGCGTGCAGGATGCTCGTCTTGCCCGCGCCGGAATTGCCGAACAGCGCCAGCGTGCGCGCATCGCTGCGCAGTGAAACATCGATGTCGAGATCGGCGAGGGCGTGGCGCAGCGCGAGTTCAATCATTGCGCGTCCTCCACGGTGCTCCGCCCGCGACCATCATCGCGAGTGCGCTTGCCGCGAATGCGACGACGAGCGAAACGACGGCGAGGCGGTGCACGCCGGGCATGCCGCCCGGCGTGTTGAGCAGTTCGTAGATCGCGATCGGCAGGGTGCGGGTTTCGCCGGGGATGTTCGACACGAAGCTGATCGTCGCGCCGAACTCGCCGAACGCGCGCGCGAAGCCGAGCACGCAACCGGCGGCAATGCCGCGCAGCGACAGCGGCAGCGTGATCGTGGCGAAGCGGCGCCACGCGCTCGCGCCGAGCGTCTCGGCGGCGTCTTCGAGGCGCCGATCGACGCCGTCGAACGCGACGCGGATCGACAGCACCAGCAGCGGAAAACCCATCACTGCCGCGGCGATCACCGCGCCGGTCCAGCGGAACGCGACGACGATGCCGACCTGGTCGAGCAGGGCGCCGATCGATCCGTGGCGCCCGAGCAGGGCGAGCAGCGCGTAGCCGGTGACCACCGGCGGCAGGACCAGCGGCAGGAACAGCACGGCTTCGAGCAGCACCCGGCCGGGAAAGCGCTTGCGCGAAAGCACCCAGGCGAGCGCGAGCGCGAACGGCAAGGCGCAGGCGACGCTGAGCACGCCGATGCGCAGGCTCAGCGCGAGCGCTTGCCATTCGTCGGGCGTCAGCGCGGTCATGAAGAATTCCCGTGGCGTGATGCGCGAATGGCGCCGTGCTGGCGCGGTTCGCGCCTATTTCGGCAGTGTGTCGAAGCCATGCGCTCGGAAGATCGCCTGTGCGGCCGGAGCACGCAACAACTCGAGCAATTTGCGTGCGGCGGGCGTGTCGTGGCCGGCGAGGATCGCCGCGTGATAGACGATCGGTGCATGGCTCGTGTCCGGGAACGTCGCGACCACGCGCACGGCGGGCTCCGACATCGCATCGGAGCGGTAGACGACGCCGAGTGCGGCCTCGCCGCGCGCGACGAAGTTGAGCGCGGCACGCACGTTGTCGGTCGAGACGACGCGCGTCGCGACCGCATCCCACACGCCAAGCCGGGTCAGGGCAGCCTTGGCGTACTTGCCTGCGGGCACGCTGTTCGGCTCGGCCAGCGCAAGGCGGCCGTCCTTGCCGAGTGCGGCGGCGAGCGCGAAGCCGGGCGTGGCGTCGAGCTTCACCGGGTTGTCCTTCAGTGCAACCAGCACGAGCGCGTTGCCGAGCAGGTTCGCGCGCGTGCCTTCGACGACCAGCTTGAGCTGCTCGACATGATCCATCCAGTCCTGGTCGGCCGACACGAATAGTGCGGCCGGCGCACCCGCTTCGATCTGCCTCGCGAGCTGCGAGCTTGCCGCATAGCTCGCCTTGACCCCGCCGAGCGCGGCCGCTTCGGGCGTCGCCAGGATCTGCTCGAGCGACGGCTTGAGGCTCGCCGCTGCGAACACCAGCAGGTCGTCCGCTTTCGCCGTCAGCGCAACCAACAGCAGGCAGCCGAGGATCAGGCGACCGACGAGACGCCCGGGACGGGCCGCAGGGGCGGACGAGCGGGAGGTCATCGAGCACGCTCCGGTACGATATGTTCAACGAAACATATCGCTTCCTGCGCCAACGCGCGAGCATCGCCGGCATGAACAAGCGCGCAAAGACTCCACCGATCCATCTGCGCGTGACGCCAGTGCCCGGCGTTGCGCTGGGCCCCGGCAAGGCCGACCTGCTCGCCGGGATCCGCGAGACGGGTTCGATCGCCGCCGCGGGTCGGCGCATGCGCATGAGCTACCGGCGTGCATGGCAACTCGTCGAGGAGCTCAACCGCAGCTTCCGAGGCCCGCTCGTCGAGGCGAGCAAGGGCGGCAGTGGCGGCGGTGGCGCGCGCCTTACGCGCCTCGGCAAGGCCGTGCTTGAGCGCTACGCTCGCATGCATGCGGCCGCAAACGCCTCGGTGGCCGCCGACGTCGCGGCCCTGCGGCGTCTCGTCGCACGCGACGACTGACCGCGCGACATCCGACCGCAGCGTTGCACGCGGCGTTTTGCAGCGCCGTACCGATTTGTTCGTGGGAGCATGCGAACAGCGCGATCGGTCATGACGCGAGAACGAGCGGTCATTTCCTCCACGGCGCACCGCATCGCAACCTGTTTCGCACCCCCAGGGAACAACGAAGCCATGAACCAGCGAAGCCTGCCTGCGGCGATCGCGTTGCTGCTCGCTGCTGCAGCCGGACCGGCGAGCGCGTACGACCTCGAAGACTGGCCGGTGCACTACACCTTCGGCGACGGCACCGACATCGGCCTGACCGGCGTCTACCGCTACGACATCAATGAATTCAGTGACGACCGCCGGCCGAACGGGAGCGAGACGTTCGCGGACGCGCACACGAACCGGCGCAAGGAGCTCGGCCTCGTCCTCAAGAAGAAGGGTGTCTACGACGCGATCGTCGACTACGAATTCCAGGGCAAGGCCTGGCTCGACACCAACCTGCGCGTGCAGTCCAAGCCGTTCGTCGGCCGCGACATCGGCGCGTTCCGTTTCGGCTATTCGAAGACGCCGGTGTCGTTCGAAGGCGTGACCGGGACGAAGGCGACCTCGTTCCTCGAGCTTGCGCTGCCGGCGCAGGCGATCTTCGAAGGTCGCCGCACCGGCATCGACTGGCAGTTCGAGCGCCCGGCGTACATCGCGAACGTCGGCTACTACTGGGGGCAGGACCTGCTCGGCGACAACGACGGCACGACGTTCGCAGGACGCTTCGCATGGACGCCGCACAAGGCCGACGGCGACGTGATCCACCTCGGCATCGCCGCATCGCGCGAGGATCGCGACGGCACCACCGACGGTCGCGGCGTGTACCACGACCCGGGCGTGCGCATCGGTACGCCACCGGAGACCGGACTGACGCCGGTGCGGCTGGTCGACACGGGAGCGCTGGCGAAGGCCGATCGCGTCGACCGCAGCGGCCTCGAGGCGCTGTGGATCCACGGGCCGTGGTCGGTGCAGGGCGAGCTGCTGCGCGCGGACGTGTCGCGTTTCGGCGGCAATCCCGACTTCAGCACGCGTGGTGGCTACGTGTTCGGCAGCTGGGTGCTGACCGGCGAATCGCGCCCGTACAGCGGCGGCAATACCGGCAACCTCAAGCCGAAGGGGAAATGGGGCGCGTGGGAGCTGCTGCTGCGCTACAGCGAGCTCGATCTCGACGACGGTGCGGTGCAGGGCGGCAAGGAGCGCGACTGGACGCTCGGCGCGAACTGGTACCTGACCCAGCACTTCAAGGTCCAGGCGAACTACATCCAGGCGATCAGCGACAAGGGCAATCTTCCGCTCGATCCGCGCATCTTCGAGCTGCGCGCGCAGATCTATTTCTGACGCGGCGTAGGCCGCGGCGACGCAATCCATTCGCGCAGGCGCGCAAGAACACGCGCGTCCACCAGCAGGTCCATGTGGCCGAGACTGGTGAACACGTGGCGCCGGTCGGCGGGCAGTCGCAGCATCCGCCGCGGATCCTCGTCCTCGCCGAGCGCGCTCGGTACCGGCACCAGGCCGTCGCCGATCCAGCGCGCACGCGCGCCGGTCGCGCGTGCGGAGCGTGTAGCCGCCGCGACGTACCAGCGCACGCGCCCGGCGAATGGCAAGTCGGCGCTGCTCGATTCGCCCTTGTCGCGATCGACGTCGCTGGCCCACCCTTCGCGCAGGTCCTTGACGCCGGCACTGCGCGTCTCGGCGATGCTCGCAAGCGGGCGCGTGAACGGCGCCGCTGCGAGCAGGGCGCTGAGTGAACCACCCCAGCGTTCCAGCGGAGCGCCGAGGTGCGGCGTGCCGAGGCAGATCACCTGATCGAGAGCGCCTGCCCAATTGAAGCCGTGCCGTTGCGCATGCTCGCACGCGGCGCGGCAGACCAGGCCGCCCATGCTGTGACCGACCAGTACGATGCGACGAAGCGCCGCTGCATGTGCTTCATGCAGCGCCTGCAACAACAGTGAAAGATCCCTGCCGTTGGCGGAAATGCGCCGACCGCTGTTGTAGCGCAGGTACGTGGCATGGCCGAGGCCGTCGGCTTCGAGGCGGGCGCCGAAGCTGTCGCCACGCGCATCGCGCCATTGCAGGTCGTTCATGCCGAGCCCGTGCACGAACACGAGCAGGGTGCCGCCGGCCGCCGCGAGCGCGGCGCCGAGGTCGGGCGAACGCGGGTCGAGTTCGCGTCCATCGCGGCACAGGCGCATGTCCAGCGCCAGCGGATTCGCGTCGGACTCGAGGTGATCGCCGATCGCCCCGTTCAGCGCGCTCAGCCAGGCCAGTTGCGACGGGTTGACGCGTTCGCGCGCGGGCTCGCGCGAAGCATTGCGTTCGAGCAAGGCGAGCGCACCATCCGTCGTGCGGCGGGTCACCTGCGCGACGTCGCGCACGCGCGCGTAGGTGAAACCGGTGACGCGCGCCACCACGCCGCCGAATGGAACGAAGCGCGCAACGCTTCCGACGATCGCCAGGTGCATGCCCTCGACCGTGTCGACCGCGCCAAGCAGGCCGTCGCCGGCGAGCCGCGCGGTGCCCTGCAACCACTGCATGCGTGTCTTCATGCGCACCTGTATGCCATCGATGATTGGAGCAAGTGCACGAAAAAGACGGGCTTGAGAAACATGACTTCCGGCAGGGTGCCAAGGGTCACCCAACCTGTCGCATGCGCAACCTCTAAACGTTTGCGCGATGGTGTGCATCACAGTTGCACACCCACGGGAGGATTGCCATGGTTCGTCTGGTTTGCGGTATCGCGCTGGCGCTGGCCGGCATTTGCACGGCGCATGCGGACATCGACCTGCACGGCGCGGACTGCGGTCTGCACAGTGACTACTCGCTCGACATCAAGCCGGACGCGCTGGTGTTCACGCGCCGCGACGGCCATCCGGTCGATATCGCGATCGCCGGCGGCAGCCTGCGCCTCGATGGACGTTCGGTGGCGATCGGCGCGGCGGATCGCCAGCGCCTGCTCGACATCGAGCACGGCGTGCGGGAGGCGCTGCCCGAGGTCAAGGCGATCGCGCACGAAGCGATCGCGATCGCGTTCGAGGCGGTGGCCGAAGTGTCCGCCGCGTTCGCCAAGGACGGCGATGCCGCGCGTGCGAGCGCCCAGCATCTGGCCCGCAGCGCGCACGAGCTGGATCTGCGCATCGATGCCAGCGACAGCCTCGCCGGCTGGAAGAACGGCGAGATGGACCGCATCATCGAACAGGCGGTCGGCACCCTGGTCGGCGAGGTCGTCGGCAACGTCGCCGGGCAGGCGATCAGCGTGGCCCTTAGCGGCGACGAGAAGGCCGCCGCCGAACTCGAGGCGCGCGCGGACGGCATCGACAAGAAGGTCGACCGCATCGTCGAACGGCGCAGCCACGAACTCGAACGGCGCGCAAAGGGCTTGTGCCCGCGCCTGCACCTGCTCGCACGCCTCGGATCCGAGCTGGATGTGCGCCTTGCGGATGGCAAGCGGCTCGACCTCGTGCGCATGGACGATTGAGCGCTCGACGCGCGATCCGCGCGTCGTGCCGGTCGAAGGTGACTTCGATCGGAGCGCCGGCGCCCCGTGCGGACGGCGCGCTTGGTAGCATGGCGGATGCCCGCAACGCCCCTGCACATCCTCCAGTCCGTCTTCGGTTATCCCGCCTTCCGCGGTGACCAGCAGGCGATCATCGAGCACGTCGCCGGCGGTGGCGACGCGCTCGTGCTTATGCCCACCGGCGGCGGCAAGTCGCTCTGCTACCAGATCCCGGCGCTGTTGCGCGGCGGTTGTGCGATCGTTGTGTCGCCGCTGATTGCGCTGATGCAGGACCAGGTCGATGCCTTGCGCCAGCTTGGCATCGACGCCGCCTTCCTCAACTCCAGCCTCGATGCACAGGCGCAACGCGAGGTCGAGCGGCGCTTCGCCGATGGCACGCTGAAGCTGCTCTACGTCGCGCCCGAGCGCCTGCTGACCGAGCGCTGCCTCGATCTCGTCGCGCGCACGCCGGTCGCGCTGTTCGCGATCGACGAGGCGCATTGCGTGTCGCAGTGGGGCCACGACTTCCGCCCCGAGTATCGCGCGCTGACCGTGCTGCATGAACGGTTTCCGACGATCCCGCGCATCGCGCTGACCGCGACCGCGGATGCGCCGACGCGGCGCGAGATCGTCGAGCGGCTCGCGCTCGAATCCGCACGCGAATTCGTCGCGAGCTTCGACCGGCCGAACATCTGCTATCGGGTGGTCGAGAAGGACGACGCACGCCGCCAGCTCAAGGATTTTCTCGGCGCGCATGAAGGGGCCTCCGGAATCGTCTATTGCCTGTCGCGGCGCAAGGTTGAGGACACCGCCGAATGGCTGGTCGAGCAGGGCGTCGCGGCACTGCCGTACCACGCCGGCATGGATGCGGCGACCCGCGCGCGCAACCAGCAGCGGTTCCTGCGCGAGGACGGCCTCGTGATGGTCGCGACGATCGCGTTCGGCATGGGTATCGACAAGCCCGACGTACGCTTCGTTGCGCACATGGACCTGCCCAAGAGCCTGGAAGGCTACTACCAGGAAACCGGTCGTGCCGGTCGCGACGGCCTGCCGGCCGATGCGTGGCTGTGCTACGGACTCGGCGACGTGGTGACGCTGGCGCAATTCATTGCGCAATCGGAATCCGGCGAGGAGCGAAAGCGCGTCGAGCGGCGCAAGCTCGACGAACTGCTCGGCTACGCCGAGACCACCGCCTGCCGGCGCCAGCGCCTGCTCGCTTATTTCGGCGAAGAGTTGGCGCAGCCGTGCGGCAACTGCGACAACTGCCTCGATCCGCCCGAGACCTGGGATGCGAGCGTGGTCGCGCAGAAGGCGCTGTCGTGCGCGTACCGTACCGGACAGCGCTTCGGCGTCACGCACCTGACCGCGGTGCTGCGCGGCGAAGCGGACGAGCGCATCCGTGCCTTGCGCCATGACGAACTCGGCGTGTTCGGCATCGGCGTCGAACTCGACAAGCAGCAGTGGCGCGGCGTGTTCCGCCAGCTCGTCGCATCGGGCCTGCTCACGCCGGACGAGGAAGGCTACGGCACGCTGCGCCTGACCGCGGCGAGCCGCGATGTGCTGCGCGGAGAGGTGCCGGTGCGTCTGCGACGCCAGGCCGACAGCGCCGGGCGGCGCGCGAAGCGGCAGAAGTCGCGCACCGAGCGCACCCGCGCGAGCCTCGACATCGCACCCCACGAGACCGCACTGTGGAACGCGTTGCGGGAACTGCGCGCGCGTCTTGCGAAGGAGCAGGGCGTGCCGGCGTACGTGATCTTCCACGACGCGACCCTGCTCGCGATGCTGCGCGAGCACCCGCAGACCCTGTCCGCGCTCGGCGCGGTCAGCGGCGTCGGCGAGCGCAAGCTCGAGCGCTATGGCGAGGCGTTCCTCGGCGTGCTGGAAACGCGCGCGGCGTGATTCGGCGCGCGATGTCCAAATCCGCCGTGGTTCGACGTTCCTCGCTTGCGTCGGGGCATGTGCCCCACGGGAGCTGCCATGAACGATTCCACCACGACCTCGCGTCCAAACCACTCGCGCCTGCGACCGCTCGCGCTCGGCATTGCCGCCTGCCTGGCCGTCTCGGCCCTGCCGTTGCATGCAGAGCCGCGCCTTGACGTGCTGCGCGAGCGCGTTGCCGACGGCCGCATCGTCCTGCCCCCAGGCACGTTCGAGCGCATCGAGGCGACCCTGTCGCGCCCGGCACCGGTGCCGGCAGCGACCACGCGCTTCGTCACCAACTGCAACGACAGCGGTGCCGGCAGCCTGCGCGACACGATCGGTGCCGCCGATACCGACGACACGATCGACCTGACCCAGCTCACCTGCAGCCGCATCACGCTGACCAGCGGCGAGATCGTGTTCGGCCAGGCCAACCTGGCGATCCAGGGAGCGGGCTCCGGCCGGATCACGATCGACGGAGGCCTGAGCAGTGGCATCTTCGTCGGCCTCGGCAGCGGCACCTTCGAGGTCGGCGGGGTGTCGATGGAGAACGGGTTCAAGTACCGCAGCGACGCCACCGCACTCGGCGGCTGCGTGCAGGTGCAGGGCAACGTCGTGCTTGACGACGTGCAGATGCGCAACTGCAACGCGCTGAGCACCGGCAATCGCTCCGCGCTGGGCGGCGCGGTATGGGCGCAAGGTCAGGTGCTGCTGCAGAACAGCGTCATCACGGGCAGCATGGCGAAGGCGACCGGCTTCGGCTATGCCAGCGGTGGCGGCGTGTATGCGCGCAATGGCTTCGTGTCCAAATACAGCACGATTTCCAACAATGTCGCGATCAGCGAGAGCGCGACGCCGACGTTTGGTGGCGGCGTCTTCGTCTGGAATGGCGGCCTCATCGTCGGCTCGACGATCTCAGCCAACCAGGCAGCGCGCATGGGCGGCATCGCGACCAAGGGTGCGTCGACCTACACGCTGAGCATGGTCAACAGCACGGTGTCTGGCAACGTCGCCAACCGCTTCGGCGGTATCTTCGCAGTCCAGAAGCTCAATCTGTACAACAGCACGATCGCGTTCAACACCTCGCACGAGTGGGATACGGGCGCCGGCTACTACCTCGGCGCCGGCGTGCACATCAGCGTTGCCGGCGAGATGGACAGCACGATCATTGCCAACAACGTGAACACCGGCGCACCTGCGGCGTTCCCGACCGCGGACCTTACCGGCAAGCCGGGTTCGGGATTCAACGGCGGGCACAACAACGTAGGCCTGTGCGGCGCGCCGTGCCCGAACGACACCACGCATGAAGACCCCGGCCTGCATCCATTGCAGGACAACGGCGGCCGCACGCGCACGCATGTGCCGACACCGGGCCAATGGGACACCTTCGGTGGCAGCAACGTGCTCGGCTGGACGTGGGACCAGCGCGGTCCCGGCTTCCCGCGACAGTCGCCCGGCGACTGGCCCGAGATCGGCGCGTTGCAGATCAACTCGGACATCATCCTGGCGAACGGATTCAACTAGTCCGAGGCGCTGGGGACAACTGGATTCTGCTCGTCATTCCCGCTTGCGCGGGGATGACGGTCGGACTCGAAGGCCCGCTCGCGACAGGAAACCAGCGATGCCCGCGAAGCAGGCAAGTCTGCTTGTCCTTCCGCAGGAGCGGCAATGAACACAATGACGGCAATCGGTTTGTCGCCGTGTTCAAAACCGTCGTTGCACAGGCTACGCGAAGCGCTTGCGATGCTCGTCGGCGATCCAGGCGGCATCCACTTCGCCGTTGAAGCCGACGATTGCGTCGATGTCGCAATACGGGCAGAGCGCGGTTTCGCCACCCGACCCCTCGTCAACCCATTCGGTGATTCGGGATGGAGCGAACTCCTTCAAGCAGTACAGGCAGACCGCAATCCGACTGTCGCCGAGGGCCTTTCGATTGAATGACGCGTCGGAAGTTCTTGGCATGAGACCTGACCTCGGGCGAAGAATGCCGCGAGTTCCGGCCGTCCCGCCGCGGAGAGTCGGATCAGCGCGGACCAGGTGATGCGGGTGGAAGCCGGGCGATGTGGCGCATCGTGCGCGGACCCGCCGAGTGCGGTCAAGCAAGCCGGGAATGCGCGCTCGGGCGGGGCAGGCGGAGGCGCTTGATGCAGTTCGGTTAGACTGGCGGGGGCCGTCGACGGCGGCCGCTGTCCTGGTCATCTTCCTGCATGCCGATCCACAGCACGACGGTTCCCGCGCGCAACCCGCGTCGTCGAAATGCACGCTTCGCCTTCGCGCTGGCCCCGGCGCTCGCGCTGGCGGCTTGCGCGGTCGCGCCGTTGCCGCGCCTGCCGGATGAAACGCCGGTGCGCTGGCAGCAGGCCAGAAGCGCCGCGCAGGCACCGGCTGCGGACCTGCGTGGCTGGTGGAAGGCATTCAACGATCCGCAACTGGACCGGCTGGTCGAGGCGGCGTTGAGCGACAACCTCGGCATCGCGCAGGCTGCGGTGCGCATCGAGGGTGCGCGCACCCTCGACCGGCACCATGATGCGGCGTTCCTGCCGCAGTTCGGTTTCCGCACCTATGCCGAACCGACGCCCGACAGCAGCGCGAGTTATTTCCAGGCCGGCTTCGACGCGAAGTGGGAGTTCGGCCTGTTTGGTCGCGCACAGAGCCAGGCGCGGGTCAGCGCGGGCGACCTTGGCATCGCCGAGGCCGAGGAGCAGGCGGCACGCGTGAGCGTCGTCGCCGAAGTGGTGCGCAGCTATGTGGAACTGCGCACCGCGCAACATCGTCGGTCGTTGCTTGCGCTGTTGTCCGAAACCGCGCAGGCGCGCCGCGCGCTGGTGGTTACGCGCGAACAACTGCGCCTCGCTTCCGCGACCGACGTCGCGCAGGCGAGCGCGCAGGCGAGCGCCGCGCGCGCCGCGCTGGCCGGGCCGGACGCGGCGATCGTGCGCGCGCGCCAGCAATTGTCGGCCTTGCTCGGCCGCAGCGGCGCCGCCGACGACATCGCAGCCGACCCCGCTGCAGCGATGCCCGGCGTATCGGCCTTCGCGATCGACACCTTGCCGGCCGACCTCGTGCGCACGCGCCCGGAGATCCGGCGCGCCGAATTCGAGGTGCTGAAGAAGGCCGGCGAACTCGGACTCGCGCATGCCGACCTGTTTCCGCGCATCGGCCTCGGCGGTGCGCTTACCTATGCGGCCAAGGTCATCGGCCACACGCGCCTGTCGGATGCGGACGGCATCGTCACGTTCGGGCCGGCGATCGACATCCCGCTGTTCGACTGGGGTGCGCGGCATGCGGTCGAACAGGCGCGCGATGCGGAGCTGCAGGCGAGCCTGCTCGCCTACCGCCAGGCCGTGCTCGACGGTGTCGCCGAAGTCGAGAGCGCGCTCGCCGCGCTGCATGCGCAGGTCGAGCGTGGCGCATTGCTCGAGCAGACGTTGCCGGCGCTGGACAAGGCGGTCGCGGGCGCGGCCACGCTGCGGCGGCTCGGGCTCGCCGATGGCGCCGATCTCGCGGCGGCGACCGGGGCGAAAGTGGAAGCCGAACTGGAACTTGCGCAGGCGCAGCAGGAACGCAGCCTCGCCTTCATCGCGCTGTACAAGGCGCTCGGTGGCGCGCCACTGCCGGCAACGGCGGCGGCGGAGCGCACGCCGTGATACCGCTCGCGCGCAAGACCCTGCTGCACGAATGGCGACGCTTCCTGCCGTCCGCCTTCGCAGTCGCGTTCTCCGGCCTGCTGCTGCTGGTGCAGGCGGCGCTCGTGTTCGGCATCTTCAACAGTTCCGCGGTGTACATCCGCAAGTCCGGCGGTGAACTCTGGCTCGGCTACCCCGGCACGCAGAGCATCGAGCTTGGTCGCCCGATCCCGACACAGGCGGAGATCGCCGCATTGATGGACCCGGCCGTCGCGCGCGTCGAGCCGTTCAACTGGATCGATGGCGACTGGCGCGGACCGGTCGATCGAGGTGGCGTATCGGTGTTCGTCTCCGGCATCGACACGCGCGCGGATGGCCTGATGTTCGCCGATGTGCTGACGCCGGACCTGCGCGCGCGCCTCGACGAACCGGACGGCGTGATTGTCGATCGCGCCGACCTGTCCAAGCTCGGCCTCGCCGTCGGTGGCCAGGCGGTCATCAACGGCCATCGCGTGCGCATCGTCGGCGTCGGCAACGGCCTGCGCGCGCTCGGCGGCGTCAACATCGTGACCTCGCTGGCGACTTCGCGCCGGCTCGACAACGGCGACAGCACCGGGCAGGTCGCGTACTACGTGGTGAAACTGCGCGATCCGGCACAGGCGGATGCGGTGCGCGCACGCCTGCAAACGAGTGGACAAGCGCGCACGTTCGAGGTGTGGACGAGCGATGCGTTCGCACGCCGCGCCGTCACCTACTGGATGTTCGAGACCGGAGCCGGCCTCGGCGTGCTGTTCCTGGCGGTCGTGGTGTTCATCGTTGGCGCGGTGATCACCAGCCAGACCCTGATGGGCGCCGTGGCGGGATCGATCCGCGAATACGCGACGTTGCACGCGCTTGGCGTCGGCTTCGCGCAATTGCGCCACGTCGTGTTGCAGCAGGCGGCGTGGGTCGGCGCGTTCGGACTCCTCGTCGGCGGCATCGCGACCGCGCTGGTGGTGCTGCTGGCGCAGCGGCGCGATGTGCCGGTGCAGCTCGACCTGTCCACCGTGCTGGTATGCGCGATCCTGGTCATGGGCATTGCGCTGCTGTCCGGCCTTGCCGCGGTGCGCGCGCTGCGCCACGCGGACCCGGCGTTGCTGCTGCGGTGAGCACATGACCGCCGCCCTCGTCGCCGACGCACTGTCGAAATCCTTCGTCACCGGCGCGGTGCGCACCGATGTGCTGCGCAGCCTGTCGATCGAGGTCGCGGCCGGCGAACTCACGCTCGTCTCCGGCCCGTCCGGTTGCGGCAAGAGCACCCTGCTGGCGATCCTCAGCGGACTCCTGCGCCCCGACGGCGGACGCGCGTTCGCGCTCGGCCAGGACCTCGCGCGCCTCAAGCCGGTCGAGCTCGAGCGTTTCCGCCTGCAACACACCGGTTTCGTGTTCCAGGGTTTCAACCTGTTCCCGGCGCTCAACGCACTCGAGCAGGTGATGCTGCCGCTCGGCTACCTCGGCCTCGACAACGCAAGCGCACGTCGACGCGCCATCGATGCACTCGGCGAGGTCGGCCTCGGCAGTCGCATGCAGCTCAAGCCGGCGCAGCTTTCCGGCGGCGAGAAGCAGCGTGTCGCGATCGCACGCGCTCTGGCGAAGGAGCCGCAGTTGCTGTTCGCCGACGAGCCGACCAGCGCGCTGGATGCCGCGAACGGGCAGATCGTCATCGACACCCTGCACCGGATCGCGCGCACGCATGGCGCGACCGTGCTGTGCGTGAGCCACGATCCGCGCCTCACGGCGCACGCGGATCGCGTCCTCGCGATGGAGGATGGCAAGATACTGTCCGACCGCCGACCCGCCGCAGCCGTGAAGGATGAGCACCGATGAGCATCGCCCGCGCACTGCACGCCGCCGTGGTCACGCTGTTTTCCGTCGCCGCGCTGGCCGGGCTCGCCGCGTGTTCGTCGGAGCGGGATGCGAACGCCGGCCCGCTGCCGCCGTCCGGCACGTATCTGGCAATGGCGCGCGGGCAGGTCGATGTCGAAGGCGGACTGGTGCGCGTCGTCGCCGCGCGCGACGGTCGCGTCGAGGAGGTGCGCGTCGAGGACGGCGATGTCGTCAAGCAGGGCGACGTGCTCGCGCGCCTCGAACAGCGCCCGGCGCGCATTGCGCTCGGCATCGCCGAGGCGACGCTGGCGCAGGCGAACGCACAGGCCGCGGTGCTCAATGCCAAGCTCGCGCCGCTCGCCGACCAGGCGCGCCGCGTCGCCGAAGCCGCCGGCGCGGGCGCGGCGAGCGGTCAATCCGCCGACGACGCCGGTACCGCGGTCGCGGTGCTGAAAGCGGAAGTCACTGCCGCCGAGGCCGCCGCGCGCGTCGCGCGCGAGCAGGTCGAGCAGGCGCGCGCCGAACTCGACCAGCGCACGATCGTCGCGCCCGCTGCCGGACGCATCGTGCGGCGCTCGGTGCATGTCGGCGATTCCGTGTCGGCGCAGGCAGGCGCCGAGCTGTTCCAGCTGCTGCCGGACCGTCCCCGCATCGTGCGTGCCGAATTGAATGAAGCCTACGTCGACCTGGTCAAGCCGGGCATGCGCGCCGAAGTCGTGCGCGACTCCGACCAGGGCACCGTCGTAAGCGCCGAGGTCCTGCGCGTCGGCGAAGTATTCGGCCCCAGCCGCCTCACCGACGATCCGGTCGAACGCGCCGGCGCGCACGACGTCGAGTGCGTGCTGCGCCTCGACGGTGGCGAGTTCCGCATCGGCCAGCGCGTGCTGGTGCGATTCAAGAAGCAGGGCTAAGGTCGAGCTGCCAATCGACCGGACCGGCTGTGGTGTTGCTTCCAGCCTTCCGTCCCTGGGCCGGCCTCGACCCGAAACCGACCCGAAAGGCGACCGCCGCTAGGCTGCTGTCCGTGGCGGTCCCAATCGGGCCGCAGGAAGCAGCCCGTGTCCCAGTGGACCATCCTGTGCGACTTTGACGGCACGATTTCCGTCGAGGACATCACCGATTCGCTGCTCGAACGCTTCGGCCGACCCGGCTGGCAGTCGCTCGAGCAGGCGTGGAAGCGCGGCGAGATTGGTTCGCGCGATTGCATGGCGCAGCAGGTCGGCCTGCTCGAAGCCACCGACGGCGAGCTCGATGCGCATCTGGACAGCATGATGATCGATCGCGCGTTCCCGCAGTTCGTCGCGGCGGCGCGTGAAGCAGGGGTGCCCCTGACCGTGCTCAGCGACGGCCTCGACTACGCGATCCGACGGGTACTCGGCCAGCATGGGCTCGACGACCTGCCGATCGTCGCCAATCGCTTCACCGCGGTGGGCGAAAGCGGCTGGCGCCTCGAATTCCCCTTCGGCAGCCCGCACTGCCGCAGCGGCAACTGCAAGTGCGCGAGCGTGGCGGGTGCACACGCCGAGCGTCGGCGCGTGCTGCTGATCGGCGATGGCACCTCGGATTTCTGCGTCGCCGGCGTGGCCGACCTCGTGTTCGCCAAGCATCGCCTGATCGAGCATTGCCGCTCGGCCGGCATCCCGTACGTGCCGATCACCGGGTTTGCCGACGCGCTCGAATTGCTGCCGACGTTGCTGGCGGGCGAGCTTGCTGCGCATGGCGATGAAGCGATGCAGGCGCCGACGCAGCAGGTCGCGTGACGCGGGATCGAACACGGCGACGCTTATCCAGGTATCACCCTGCCAACGATGCCACGCCCACGCGTGGCCGATCGCACGACCGGAGTCACCACCTTGAACATGGACACCTCCACGCATCCTTCCGCGCTCGCCGACGGTCTCCAGACCAGTCGCAGCGGCGAGCTGTTCGGCGCCGCCTGCAAGCTGATCCCGGGCGGCGTCAACAGCACCGCGCGCGCGACGTGGTCGGGCTGGAATCCATATCCGTTGTTCGTCGAGAGCGGGCAGGGTTCGCGCCTGACCGACGTCGATGGCAACGAATACATCGACTACCTGCTTGGCCTCGGTCCAATGATCTTCGGCCATCGTCCGGCGCGCGTGACGCAGGCGGTGGTCGACTTCATCCAGAACCGCGGCACCGTGTTCGCGCTGCCGACCGCCGACGAGGCGCGCCTCGCGCAGAAGATCGTCGATGCGATTCCGAGCGTGGACATGGTGCGGCTGTGCAATACCGGCACCGAGGCCGTGCTGTACGCGACGCGTCTCGCGCGTGCGTTCACGAAGCGCAGCAAGATCATCCGCTTCGAGGGCATGTACCACGGGTTCTCGGACGGCGTGTACTGGAGCAAGCATCCGTCGATCAGCAAGGCCGGCCCCGACAACCGTCCGATTGCGGTGGCCCAGGGTCCGGGCATGCCGAAGGGCGTGGAAGACAACCTCATCATCCTGCCGTGGAACGACGCGCAGGCGCTGGAGGACGCGATCCGGCGCGAAGGCGACAACATCGCCGCCGTGCTGACCGAACCGGTCATGTGCAACACCGGCTGCATCCTGCCCAGGCCCGGTTACCTCCAGGCGATGCGCGAGATCACGTCGAAGCACGGCATCGTGCTGATCTTCGACGAGGTCATCACCGGTTTCCGCCTCGGCCTCGCCGGTGCGCAGGGTCGCCTCGGCATCAAGCCGGACCTGTCGGTGTTCGCGAAAGGCATCGGCGGCGGCTTCCCGGTCGCGGCGATGGGTGGTCGCGCCGACATCATGGCGCTGGTCGCGAACGGCACGGTGTCGATGGCGGGCACCTACAGCGCGAACGGCATCGCGATCGCGGCCGCGAACGCGGCTCTCGACGAACTCAACACGCCGGGGCTGTACGCACAGCTCGATGCGGTATCCGACGAGCTGCGCTCGGGCCTCGCCACGGTCATGGCGGATGCGGGCTTGCCCGCCTACGTCGTCGGCATCGGACCGCTCATGCAGGTATGGTTCGCGAAGGACGAGATCCACAACTACCGCGACGCCGAACGCCACGCCGACCAGAAGATCTTCGACGTATGGTGGAGGGGCATGCTCGCGCGTGGCGTGCTGTTCCATCCGGGCGCGTACGAAAACCTGTTCGTATCGACCGCGCACACGCGCGCGGACGTGGCGGCGACGCTCGAGGCGGCGAGGCAGGTCGCGGCGGAGCTTGCGCGCACGATCTAGGAAGGGTCACTGGCCCGCCGCGGAACACGCCAACCTATCGGGTGCTGGAAGGAATGGTGGGCTTGAGCCCACCCTGCCGCGTGTTCCTAACCGGAATTTGACGCCGCACATCGCGGTTTCGGCAACACTGCGCGCCCCCTCGAATGGAATCCGTTTCGATGAGCCGCTTCGTGTTCGGTGTTGTCGCAAGCCTCGTGCTGGCATGGAATGTACCTGCGGTCGCGGTGGAACCCACGGCGCCCGCTGACACGGCATCGCTCGACACGATCGTCGTCACCGGCGAGCAGCCCGGTCCCGGCCTGTGGAAGGTATCGAAGGGCGATCATGCGATGTGGGTGCTCGGCACGCTCTCGCCGTTGCCGAAGCGGTTCGAGTGGCGTGCTGCGGAGGTCGCGTGGCGGATCGCCGAGTCGCAGGAGGTGCTGCTCGCGCCGCATGTGAAGATGGAGCCGGACACCGGCTTTTTCGGTCAGCTCGCATTGCTGCCGTCGCTGATCGGCATCCGCGACAACCCCGACGGCGCAAAGCTTGCGGACGTGCTGCCGGCGGATCTGTATGCGCAGTGGAGCACCCTCAAGCAGCGCTACATCGGTCGCAGCGGCAAGGTCGAGAAGTGGCGTCCGATCTTCGCCGCGCGCGAGCTCTACGTCGCCGCGATCGGATCCGCCGGTCTCGCCGAGAAGCCGATCGTGGCCGATGCGGTGCGCAAGGCAGCGAAGAAGGCCGGCGTGCCGCTGCGGCCGGTCGTGCTCGAAATCGGGATCGAGGCACCGAAGGCGCTGCTGAAGGACTTCAAGAAGGCGGCGCTCGACGACCAGGCATGCTTCCGCGCGACGCTCGAACGAGTGGATACGGATCTGGCTCGCATGACCGCGCGCGCGAACGCGTGGGCGACCGGGGATCTGGGCGCGTTGCGCGCACTGCCGCATGTGGACGAGGAAGGTCCGTGCCGCGATGCGATCCTGAAACTGTCGCTGGCGCGCGAACACGGCCTCGACGGCATCGAGGCCAAGGTGCGCAAGGCATGGCTCGACGCGGCGACGGACGTGCTCGACCGGGACACGACGAGCTTCGCGATCCTGCCCATGCGCCTGGTCGTCGATGCGGACGGCTACCTCGCCGCGCTGCGCGCGCGCGGCTATTCGATCGAAGCGCCGGATGATGGTGCCGGGGATGTGGCCGAGTAGGGCGGACGCGCGCGCAGCGCAAGTCCGGCCACTGTGTCGATCATGCCGATGCCGGACGGCGGCACGCACTGCGTGCGTACCGCCCTACGCGGCTGTCCTGTGGTATCGCCGATCGCCCTGCTGCCGACCGGCGCGAAAGGCGAGGCCCGCGAGACCTCGCCCGTGTCTTCGCGATCCGTCGCGTCAGCGTTCCCAGCGGCCACGGTCATAGCGCCAGCGGTCTCCGTCGCGGTCCCACTGCGCTGGCCGGTAGTGGTAGCCGGGACGTTCGCGCACCCAATATCCGCGGTGCCAGCGATGGTGGCGATGCTGCCATCCCCAATAGCCGGGCACCCAGACATAACCACGGCGCGGGGCCGGCACGATTTCCGCGCGCAGAGGAGGTGGCGCGACGTTCGCGTAGATGTCGACATGCACGCGCGCCTGCGCCGGGGCCGCCGCGAACGAAAATGCGCCGGCGGCGGCGAGGGTTGCGGTGAGCAGCAGCTGCTTGCGGATGTGCACGGTCGTCTCCTGTCGCGCCGGTGGGGCGCTCTGCGGAGCAGAAGCTAGGACATGCGCACTGAACGGACGCCGATCCCGCAGGCGCCTGAATTCAGCGCGTTGCCGCCCATTCACGCACCGCGCCCACGAAGTGCAGGCAATCGATGTGGCGGTTGTACAGCGGCGTCGGCGCGGCCCGGATGACATCCGGTTCGCGCCAGTCGACGACGATGCCGCTCGCATGCAGGTGCTCGAACAGCGAACGTCCTGCTTCGCGCGGACCTTTCACGCGCAGCGACAGCTGGCAGCCACGGCGTGCCGGGTCGTTTGGCGTCGCGATGTCGAGCACGTCGCCCGCATGCTTGCGGATCAGCTCATCGAAGTACGCGGTCAGCGCCTTCGACTTCGCGCGCAGCGCGGGCATGCCGGCACGCCGGAAGAGGCCGAGCGAAACGCGCACCGGTGCCAGCGCGAGGATCGGCGGATTGGAAAGCTGCCATCCGTCCGCGCCCGGCGTGGCGACGAACTCGGGCGCCATGCGGAAGCGCGTCGCCTGGTCGTGACCCCACCAGCCGGCGAAGCGCGGCAGGTCGGCGCGCGCGTGGCGTTCGTGCACGAAGCAGCCGGCGACCGCGCCGGGGCCTGCGTTGAGGTATTTGTAGCTGCACCAGACCGCGAAATCGCAGCCGTCGTCGTGCAGCGCGAGTTCGAGATTGCCCGCGGCGTGGGCGAGATCGAAGCCGACCAGACAGCCTTGCGCGTGCGCCGCGCGCGTGATCGCGGCGAGATCGAACGCCTGGCCGGACAGGTACTGCACGCCCGGCAGCATGACCAGCGCGATGCGCTTGCCGTGCTGCTCGATCGCACCCAGGATCGCGTCCGGCGAAAGCGAGCCGTCGGCGAGATCCGGATCGATCTCGATCAGCGCATCGGCGGGATCGAAGCCGTGGAACTTGATCTGCGACTCGACCGCATGATGATCGGACGGGAACGCGTTGCGCTCGATCAGGATCGCGTTGCGTGCCGGCGTCGGCCGGTAGAAGCTGACCATCATCAGGTGCAGGTTCACGGTCAGCGAATTCATCGCGACCACTTCGTGCGGCAGTGCGCCTACCAGCGCGGCGAGGTCGTCGCGCACGAACTGGTGGTACGGCATCCACGGGTGGCGTCCGCGAAAATGCGCCTCCACCGCGAGCTGCTGCCAGTCGTCCAGTTCCTCGAGCAGGGCGTCGCGCGTCGCGCGCGGCTGCAGGCCGAGCGAGTTGCCGCACAGGTAAACCTGTTCGGACCCGTCGTCGTGGCGCGGGATCAGGAACTCGCCGCGGAACGCGGCGAGCGGATCATGCGCATCGAGTTGCAATGCGCGCGCTTCGAGTTCACGCAGTTGGTCCGGCGCCACCATCGTCAGTGCTTCAGCGAGGCGACGACCGCGCCGCAGGCGTTGTCGAACGCGGAATTCCACGCCGGTGGCGTCGTTGCGAGCATGGGGCGCTGACAGCGCACTTCGACCGCGATGTTGCCGCTCAACTGGAAGCTGTCGCGCACGAGGTACTTGGTCTTGCCGCGCACGACGAAATACTGGTGTGCGGACGTGTCCTTGTTGGCCGGATCCGCTTCGTAGCCACCCTGCGTCTTGGCACGTTCGAACTCGTCCTGCACGGTCGCCGCAAATTGCGAAGCGTCCTTGAGCTGGCGCGTCTTCACGGTGACGTTCGCCACATCCTCGCTGCCCTGCGCGCTCGCATCAGGTACCTGGAACGCGACGGCCTGCGGATTGCCGTCGGTCTTTTCCATGATCGCGGTCCAGTCGGCGGGGACGTGGAAGCGCACCTGGTCCCCATTGAGCGAGTAGTCGGTCTTCGCCTGCGCGTGCACGGTCGCGGCGGCGAAGGCGGCGAACAGGGCGGTCGGCAGGATGGTTGAACGCAACATCGGCATCACGTGTTCACTCCGTGTCGTTGGAAAAACGCGAATGGGGAAGGTCGAGCCAGTCCAGCGCCGTGCCGTGGAACAGGCGCGCCTGCTGCGACGGCGGCAAACCCAGCGCGGCGATGCCGCTGCCGGGTTCCTGCTCGCCGAGCGGGAACGGATAGTCGGTGCCGAGCATGACGTTGTCGACGCCGACGACATCGAGCAGGTAGCGCAGCGCGACCGGGTCGTGCACGCACGAATCGAAGTAGATGCGGCCGAGGTACTCGCGCGGCCCGCGCGCGTTGTCGGTCGCGACAAGGTCGGGGCGCATGCGAAAGCCGTGTTCGATGCGTCCGATCGTGTACGGAAACGAGCCGCCGCCGTGGGCGAAGCAGACCTTGAGGCGCGGCAGGCGTTCGAGCACGCCGCCGAAAATGAGGCTGCACACCGCGCGCGACTGCTCGGCCGGCATGCCGACCAGCCACGGCAGCCAGTACTTCGGCATCGACGCGGCGCCCATCATGTCCCAAGGATGCACGAGGATCGCCGCTCCGATTTCCGCGGCGGCCTCGAAGAACGGGAACAGCTCCGGCGCGTCGAGGTTCCAGTTCTCGCAATGCGAGCCGATCTGCACGCCGGACAGGCCGAGTTGCTCGACGCAGCGTTCCATTTCCTGGATCGCCAGCGTCGGCGACTGCAACGGCACGGTGCCGATGCCGGCGTAGTGGCGCGGATACCTGCGGCAGATGTCCGCAGTGTGGTCGTTGAGGTGGCGATGCAGCTCGAGTGCCTGGCTTGGCTTGGCCCAGTACGAGAACAGCACCGGTACGGTCGACACGACCTGCACGTCGACGCCGAACCTGGCGTAGTCGGCGATGCGCACCTCGGGATCGAATGCGTTCGCCCAGACCTCGCGGAAGAACTTGCCGTCCTTGTAGATGCGGTGGCGGCCTTCGGCCTGCACCATCACCGGGAAGCGGTCGTCGCCATATTTCTCGGCGAGGTTCGGCCAGGTCGGCGGGAGGATGTGCGCGTGGGTGTCGATCTTGAGCATCGGGCGCGAGTCTAAAGCATCGCGCGCGAGGGTGCTGCCGGTCGGGTCGTGCTGATGCCGTAGGCGGTTGCGCTCTACAGAACGGGGCCGCGACTTGGGGGTCGCGGCGCCCGGGTTGCATCACGCAGATCGATCAGTTGCCGTCGAAGCCGTTCGCGAAGATGCGGTCGATGCAGCTGACGGTGACGGTGACCACGTTCGCACCGACAACCGTGCCGTTGCCGTTGATGACCGTGCAGACCTCGATCGGGTTGATCGGCTGGGCCGACACGGTGACCGCATACGCGGCTCCGTCGTTGAGCGGGATCGGGAACGCGAAGCTGCCGTTCGCCGCGATCGGCAAGGTCTGCGCGCCGGCGTTCAGCGACAGCACGAGACCGGTGCCGACGAGGCCGCTGACATTACCGCCGATCGTGAAGGTACTCACCGCACAGGTCACGGCCACGTTCGTCACGTTGGCCCCGGCGATCACGCCGCTGCCATTCGCGACCGAGCAGGTCTGGCCGGCTGGCTGCGTGCCGACGGTGACCGCGTAGCCCGCGCCATTGGCGAGGCCGGTCGGGAACGTGAAGCTGCCATTCGCCGCGACCGGCAAGGTCTGTGAGCCGCTGTTGAGCGAGAGCACGAGGCCCGCACCCGACAGACCGCTGACGTTGCCACCGACGGTGAACGTCGTCGGACCCGCGCAGGTGACCGCGACGTTGGTGACGTTCGCACCGCTGATCGTGCCGCTGCCGTTCGCAACCGTGCAGGTCTGGCCAGCCGGCTGCGTGCCGACCGTGACCGCGTACGGCGACAGGTCGGCGAGGCCGGTCGGGAACGTGAAGCTGCCGTTCGCCGCGACGGGCAAGGTCTGCGCGCCCGCGTTGAGCGAGAGCACAAGGCCCGCGCCCGACAGGCCGCCGACGTTGCCGCCGACGCTGTATGTGTTGGTCGCACACGCGACCGCGACGTTGGTGACGTTGCCGCCGGCGATGGTGCCGCTGCCATTGCTGACCGTGCAGGTTTGCGCAGGCGTCGACGGCTGCGCGCCGACCGTGACCGCGTAGGTGGTGCCATCGGCGAGTCCGGTCGGGAACGTGAAGCTGCCATTCGCCGATACCGGCAGGGTCTGCGCGCCGGCGTTGAGCGTCAGCGACAGGCCGGTGCCGGCGAGACCGCTGACATTGCCGCCGACGGTGAACGTCGGGGTTGCCGCGCAGGTGACCGCGACATTGGTGACGTTTGCGCCGCTGATCGTGCCGCTGCCGCTCGCGACCGAGCAGGTCTGGCCAGCCGGTTGCGTGCCGACGGTGACCGCGTACGCGGCGCCGTTGGCGAGGCCGGTCGGGAACGTGAACGCGCCACTCGCCGCGACCGGCAGGCTCTGCGCGCCCGCGTTGAGCGACAGCACGAGGCCTGCGCCGGTCAGGCCGCCGACGTTGCCGCCGACCGTGAACGTGGTCGGGCCGCCGCTGGTGGTCGGCACCAGGCACCACTCGGTCAGCGAACCGGTATCCCCGCTCGCATTGTCGGAGACATTCAAGGTCCAGGTGCCCGCGAGCGTCTGGCCGTTGAACGGTGCGGCGAGCGGATTGTTCGGCTTGACCGGGCCCGAGAGCGCCGGCGGCGTCGCATTGCACTGGCTCTCGACCAGGGTCGCCGAACCGTCGTCGATGGTGACGTCGACATTGTCGCCGTTGCAGCCGAAGCCGCTGCCGGTATAGCCGGGACGATCGATCACGATGGAGCTGCCCGCACCCTTGCTCAGCGTGAACTTGAGGTCGCCCACCCAGGTGTGGGTCGCCTTGATCGTGAGCTTGAGGCCGGTCAGCGTCGCACCCGACGGATCGGTGACGGTCTGCGTGTCGTTCAGGCCAGCGGGGAGGTTGTCCGGGATCGCGGTCCCAACGGCGTGGCAGATCAGGTTGGCGGTGGTGAAGCTGAAGGCGCCCGACGTCGTGTTGCCACAGGTATTGATGGCGGTCACGCGCCAGAAGTATGTCGTGGTCGGCTGCAGGCCGCTGACCGCGACGCTGGTCGCGGTAAGGTTCGGCAGTGTCTGCACGATCGTCGCGAAGCCGGCGTCGGTTGCGATCTCGACGGTGTAGGAGGCCGCATTCGCACTCGCCGCCCATGTCAGGGTCGGCGAGGTGCTGACGCCGCTCGCGCCATTGGCCGGACCGCTCAACACCGGTGCCGCGGGCGCGCCGGTGGTCAGCACCAGCTGGGTCGTCGCCGAGTGGCCGGCGCTCGAGGCCGCGGTGCCGTTCACGGTGATGGTCGAGCTGCCGGCGACCGCCGCACCGTTCGCGGTCAGGGTCATCGTCGAACTGCTACCCGGCGTGACCGGGTTCACCGAGAAGGACGCGCTGACGCCGGCGGGCAGGCCGCTCGCGCTCAGGGTCACTGCGTTCGAGAACGCCATCTGGCTGCCGACGTTGATCGTGTACGTCGTGTTGCCCGGCGCGCAGATGTTCCGGCTTGCCTCGACGATCGCGAGCGAGAAGTCCGGCGCGTCCGCGCTGCAGACCGGGCGCGCGCCGCAGGCGATGCCGTGCGCGGTGAACGCATCCCAGATGCGGCAGCCATTCGGCGTGCCGTCGGCGAGGTTGCCGTTGTCGTCGTCGGAGGCGAGGAACACCGTGTACCAGTTGTTCGCGCCGCAACCGTCGACGACGGCGGCCGCATTGCAGGTGCCGCCGCTGACGACGCGATAGGCGCTCTTGCTCGGCGTCAGGCTACCGTACCAGATGCGATCCATTTCGGAGTAGCCCTGCGTCGCGCCGTGCTGGGCGACGAGCTTCTGCGACAGATCCCAGTTGGCCGAACTGGCGATGTAGCTCTCGCAGTGACCTTCGTAACCCATCGGTCCCTGATACGGGAAGATGCCCTGCGACAGGTAGGGGCAGGTGAAGCGGTCGCAATTGATGCCGGCGTTGTCGGTGACGGTCGACGGCTTGGAGACCGTCGCGGCGCCGAGCGTGCTGAAGGCATTGAGGTCGCGCACGCCGGTGCAGCTCGCCGCGCAGTTCGCGCACGGCACGCCGGGCTGGAAGTTCTTGCCGATGCAGGCGTCTTTCGTCTCGAGGAACGCGAACGTGTCTCCGACCGCCTCGCCGCTGCCGTTCTCGCTGGCCGCGCCGCCGCTGTTGGTATCCATGCCATGGCCCCACTCGTGCAGGAACACCGCGGCGATTTCACCAGTGTTGGAGCAGCCGCTGCCCGATTTGAAGAAGTTCAGCGTGCTGCCGTTCCAGCCGGCATTGCAGACGTCGTTGACGTTCATGTTCGCCGTCACCGTGCCCTGCAGCCAGGAGTTGGACGGGAAGAACGTGATCGCCTTGCGGTTGATGTTGGTCAGGTGGTAGAAGCCGGTGCGCGAGGCGTGCGTGTTGCCTGCGCCGCCGACGCCGGGCGTCGTGCAGTCAGTGCCCGCGCTGGTGCCGAAGTTCAGGTTGCCGTCGGTGGAGTTCGACAGCGAGATCGCGCCGCAGTTGTCCGACATGTTGAAGAACTTGCCGTTCAGCGTGATCGTTGCCGAGCCGCCGCTGTAGTCGTAGATGCCGAGTACGTCGGTGACCTTGGTACCGCCATTGGAAACGTTCGCGAACGGCATCGGGCGCACGACCTCGGTATCCGAGTTCGTGGTCGGGTAGATGCCGCCCGTGACCGTCGCGTTGACCCAGTCATTGAGGTCACGCACTTCGATCACGCGATTGGTCTTCGCGTCGAACAGGACCTGGTAGGTCGTCTGGTCGTCGTTGACGCGAAACACGAAGCGCCAGGCGAGGCGATGGTCGTAACCCTTGCCGGCACTGCCGAGATAGTTCGCATGCTCCGCTTCACCGGCCGGGCTCACTGGCAGGACCAGCAGCTCGCCGGCGACGAGAAGTTCCTCGACGCGCGTGCCGGCGGGGAAATCCAGTTCGTGCAGCGCCAGGTCGAACGCATTCGCGCGCGTCGAGACGGGTTGCACGTCGATCGTCACCGGGGCGACTGCGTTCGCGCCGAACTGCACGATGTTGCCGGCCGCGATGCGGAAGAACAGGTTCGCGCCTTCCACGCGGACTCCGTCCTTGAACTGCGCGAACTCGACGAACCAGTGCGAGTTGTCCTTGCCGTAGGCAAGGCTGCTGTCGAGGTCGAGGCGGAACTCGAGGCCCTTGGTGCCGAGCAGGTCGGCGTTCGCGCCGATGAAATCGAGCAGGCGCGTTTCGACCAGCGCCATGTCGACCGGTTCGCCGGCGGAAAGGCCCAGTTGTTGCAGCGTCAGCGCATTGCCACGGCCGGGAATCAGCGCGTAGCCGCTGCCCTGGACGAGGTTCGGGCGATCCGAGCGTCGGTCCCAGCGCATCTCCCATGAGCCGGAATTGCGCTGCACGAACGCGCGTGCGGCGGCATGATCGGCCGTGGCGAGCGACGTAGTCGCTTCCAGTTCCGGCTGCACGGCGAGTTCCGGTGCGAGGAACGCGCGCGCGAGTTTTACGTGCGCCGCCCGCTGTTCGGGCACGATCGGCTGGATCGCGAACGCGAGCGAAGTCACGAGGAACAGGCACGCTGCGAACAGCATGCGGGTCAGTTGCGCGCGGCGTGCGCAAGGCGCGGGCACATTGCCGCCTTGGTGTGTCGATATCATCAGTGCTTCCCCAAGCTGAGACGATGGAACGGGTGTGCATCCGGCGTTCGACGCGCATTCGCACGCGCATGCAGTGGCCGGCCGTGGATGAC
Organism: Dokdonella sp.; assembly: GCF_044227025.1. Taxonomy (GTDB): domain Bacteria; phylum Pseudomonadota; class Gammaproteobacteria; order Xanthomonadales; family Rhodanobacteraceae; genus Dokdonella_A. Next base: position 458,111 of record NZ_JBGAFX010000003.1, read on the forward strand.
GGCGCGGACGAACGACGGATTTCCCCCGGGGCGCGCAGGCGCCGACCGTAAAACTAGCACGACGCCCGTGCCTTGGAGTCCGCCGAGGGACGGAAAAAAAAGCGCGCCGTGCGCGATTCGCTGCGCGCTAGGTCTCGCGGCGCAGGTCGCGCTCCGCCTGCGCGACGACATGCGCCAGCGTATCGATGCTGTCGGTCATGCGGTCGAAGGTTTCGATGACTTCCGCGGCGAGGCGCGCGCGGTGTTCGTCGGCGGTTGCGCCGAGGCGTTCGGCGACGGAGCGTTCGTCGGCGCGAAGGTCGTCGTTGTCTTCGGGTGCATTCGGCGACTCCTCGCGCAGCGTCGCTGCGAGTGCGGCGAGGCGGGTTTCAATGCGCGCCGAGAACGCGGCCAGCGCGGCGCGTTCGGGCAGGTCGTGCGCATCCTGCAGGGCTGCTTCCAGCGACATGCTGGCGCGCACGAAACGATTCGCGTTGGCGAACACGCCTTCTGCGAACGTGAGCAGGCGGCGATCGGGCCGCGGCTCTCCGCGCAGGCGGTCGAGCGAAGCCTGCGCATTGGTACGCGCGCTGCGGGCAACGCTGCGCGCGGCAATGCGCGCTGGCAGGTCGTCGGCGAGCAGGGTGGAGAAATAGCTGCGATAGGCATCCAGCATCGCGGCCAGCGCCGGTCGAACGCGGCGGTGTTCCCAGGTTGGCCACAGCGCGTAGGCAAGCAGGGCCACCGCGCTGCCGATCGCGGTCGCGGCGCCGCGCGCGATCATCGTTTCGCCGGGAGAGATGCCGTCGAATGCGAGGAGGATGACAACGATGCCGGTCAGCATCATCACGCCGAGGCCGTAGTGCATGGTGACGAGCATGCGAAAGCCGATGCACAACAGCGCGAGCAGGGCGAGTTCCTCCCACGCATCGCCGAACGCATAGTGAACGAGCGCGGTGGTCAGCACGAGGCCGAGCAGGGTGCCGGCTACGCGCAACAGTCCGAACTGGAACGTGCCGGCGAAATCGGGCTTCAGCACGATCGCGATCGTCATCGGGATCCAGTAGCCGTGCTCGATGCCGGAAAGGCGCTCCACCGCGACCGCAAGCGAGACGCAGACGCCGCAGCGCAACGCATGCCGAAACGCAACCGAGGACAGGCCGATGTTCGCGCGCAAGGTGGCCAGCGCGCTGCGCGGGCGCAACGCGCGCGGCAGGAGCGCTTCGGCGAGTTGGGCGCGGAGTTCGCCGCGGCTGCCGGCGAAGTTCGCGTTGCGCAGCATCGCGCGCAACTGCCCGGCGAGACCCTGCGCACGTGCAACCGCGATCGCCAGTGTGCGTGGCATGGTCGACGGCGTGCCGTCGACGCGCGCCTGCAGGCGCAGCGCTTCGACGGTGGCGTCAAGGCCTTCCATCGCCGCGCTGCCGGCCAGCGGTGCGGTGCCGCGTTCCAGCGCGGTCGCCAGAGCATCGAGCACGCGCGCGGCGTATTCGAGCGTGCGCCCGAGCGTCGCCTTCGCCTCGTCGTCCGCGAGCTGGGCACGCAGATCGCCGATCACCAGCAGTTCACGGCGCACGCGTTCGACCAGCTCGGCGAGCACGCGGAAGGTCTGCATGATCTCGCCGCGTGCACGATGCGAGCCGTGCAACAGTCCTTCGACATCGAGCAGGGCCTGCGTCACCGGCGGTGCCTGGCTGCTGTCCGGCAGGTTGCGTGCGCTCGCGCCAAGCTGGCGGCAGATCTGCGCCAGCGCGTGGCGTTCCGGCCGGTAGCGTTGCAGCGGCCACGCCGCGATCGCGAACAGCATCTGCAGCATGCCACCGCCGAAGATCAGCGCGCCGGCCGCAAACGACTCGCCCGGAGTGCGCGATTGCGATGCGGCGATGACCAGCAGGATCACGCTGGTGAGTCCGGCGCGTGCGGCATCCGGACCAAGCGCGACGAGCAGGCCTCCGCCGACACCCCAGACCAGGGCGGCAAAAACGAGCAGCACGGCATGGCCACCGAGCAGGCTGCCGACGAACGCCGACAGGCCTGCTGCGAGCGCCGTCAGCAGCATGCGCTGCATGCGCAGCCGATACGGACCGGGCTGGTCGGTGAACATCGTGTTCAGCGCGCCCGCGGCGATGCCGAGACCGGCGCCGACGTGGCCGGTCGCGAGGCCGAGCGCAAGCGGCAGCACCACCGCGGCGGTGTTGCGCAATGCCACTCGCAGCGGCACGTCGCGTGGCTTGAGTTCGATCAGGCTGCGCAGCATCGGCGGATCATGCGGCAGCGACGCGGCGCTGCAAAGGACTTCAGCCTTCGAACGCGTACTTCTCGGGCGCCGGATTCAGGTGGCCACATGCGTCGCAGGTGCGCGCGTCCACCGAACGGTAGAAATGCTCGAACACGCGCGGAAAGTCGTTCTCGATGTCGACGAGGTGGAAGAACTCCTCGTACAGTTTGTGGTTGCAGCGTTCGCAGAACCACATCAGGCCATCCTGCTCGTGCGCGAGGCGCTTGCGCTCGATGACCAGGCCGATCGACCCCGGCATGCGCTGCGGCGAGTGCGGCACGTGCGGCGGCAGGTGGAACACTTCGCCGGCACGAATCGGAATGTCGCGCACGCGGCCGTCTTCCTGGATTTTTAGCACCATCTCGCCTTCGAGCTGGTGGAAGAACTCGGGGCCTTCCTCCCAGTGGTAGTCGGTGCGCAGGTTCGGTCCGCCGACGATCATGACGATGAAATCGCCCTGCACCATGCACTTGTTGCCGACCGGCGGCTTGAGCAAGTGGCGATGCTCGTCGATCCAGGCTTGCAGGTTGAACGGGGCGGGCAGCATGGTGGAGTCCTGTGCAGGCAGGGTGAAGTCTACCGTTTCATGGAAATCGGAGAGGGAAAGCATTGACGCGCATCCGCGCGGAGGGCGTGGCGTGCCCTGCGAGCGCATCCTTTCGACGCTCCCTCGCGGCACTCGCCCACCATCCTCGGCTAGCCAGCAGGCCGCAACGCCACAATGCACTTCAACTCGATCGCGATCGGCGTCGGCAGCGCGGTGATGCCGAGCGTGGTGCGGCATGGCGCGGTCGCCGGGTCCGCGAAGTATTCGGCATAGACGCGGTTGTAGGTCGCGAAGTCGCGCGCCATGTCGGTCAGGAACACGGTCACGTCGACGAGGTCTTCCCAGCGCGCGCCGCTCGCTTCGAGCACAGCGCGCACGTTCGCGAACACCTGTCGGCACTGCGCCTCGATGTCGTAGCCGACGAGGCGGCCGTTCGCATCCACCACGTTGCCGGGAATCGCGTTCGTGCCCGGCGTGCGCGGTCCGACGCCGGACAGGAACAGCAGGTCGCCGACCCGACGTGCGTGCGGATAGGCACCCACCGGTGCCGGCGCGCTGTCGGTGCGGATCGCCTGGCTCATCCGTCAGCCACCCTTGCCGGCGCGGGTGCCTGCTGCCGGCGCAGTCGCGCCGCCGGATCCGATCGTGACGTCCTTGCGCGCAAGCGAATGGTTTTCGCGGTCGACGCCTGTGATGCGGTAGCGCCCCGGACGCAGGTACAGGTTGCCGTGCACCTCGATCTGGCCCTGGATCACCTTGTCGTTGACGCGATTGATGGCGTTGATCGGGTCGAGCACGAGGCGGTCCGCAGGGATCGCGTCATCGCCCTCGTCCGCATAGCGTGCCTCGACGAGGCAAGGGAACTGCTTCTGGCAGAAATCGCCGGCTACGAAATACGCCTGGCGCAGTCCGCCCAGATCCGCCCACGCGGGGCGTTCCTCGCCTTGCGGCGCGGGCGGAAACACCACGCTGACGTCATACGCCTTCGGCTTGAGCGTCCATGGCTCTCCCTTTGCGTTCTCGAACACGATCGGTGCAGTCGGATGCAGCTGTGCGATCGCAGCGAGATAGAACGGGTGGCTCTCCGTGCCTGGCGGGTGCTCCATCATCATGGTCTGCTCGACGGTGAGCGGATCGATGCCGCTGAGACGCGTGAAGTGCTGCGCCATGCTGCGACCGCCGAGGTACTTGCCGTTTTCCTGGATGTGCGCGTAGCCGGCATTGACGACGACGCGGGCGGTCGGATCGTTCTTGAACACGCGCTCGTACAGGTTCTTCGCCTGGTCGTACTCGCGGATGTCGCCGTTGCCTTCGCGCTCGCTTTCGTAGGCGACCACCTTGAAGCCGAGCTTGAGTGCGGTGCGCACCATTTCGGCGCAAATCGGCTCCATCGTGTAGAAACCGGTCTTCGCAGTCGGATAACCGCGCTTGGCCAGGTCGGTGTCGGTGGAGTAGAGCGTCTCCGCCGCGAAATGGGTGTAGCCATCGGCGCGCAGTTTCGACAGCAGCTCGACCGTCAGCGTGCGCGTCAGCGGGACGTTGTGCGCTTCGTTGAGGAAGATCGCCTTGCGTCCCTTCGCCAACGTGGCAATCGCCTCCAGCGCGGGCTTGGCGACCTGGCCGCCGGACAGTGGCGACGCCGCGTCGTCTTGCGAGGGCAGTTGGCGGATCGAATACGAGTCGTGCGCCCCGGCATAGTCGCCGACGAAGCTCTGGTACCAGCTGAGGTATTGGCCGAACACGATGCGGAACGCGCGATCCTTGTCGGCGCGGTAGGCGTCGCGCATCGCGGCGTATTGGGCCAGCAAGCCGTCACGCTTGAGCGCATCCGCATAGACTTTCTCGGACTTTTCGAACGCGACCTTCTGCGCCTGTTGCCACTGGTACGGCGACAGCGGTTCGTCCGCCGCGGTGGTGTCGGCGCAGGCGAGCAGCAGGGCGAGGGACAGGCTGGCGATGGGGCGCATGATCGTGGTTCCCGTTCGTGGCTGGCATGCATGGCGGCGTACGATCGCCAGTCATTCTCGTGTTGAAGCGCAGACCAGCGCATGGGCATTCGCGACGGCCTTCACGGTATCCGTGTCGGCCTGCACGTGCAGGCCGAGGTCGCGCACGCGTCCGTTGCGCAGGCTGTAGATCCAGCCGTGCACGCTGAGTTGCTGGCCACGGTCCCAGGCATCGCGCACGACCGTGGTCTGACAGACGTTGACGACCTGCTCGATCACGTTGAGCTCGCACAGTCTGTCATGGCGTTCCTGCGGTCCGGCGAGGCCGCGCAACGCTTCGGCGTGCTTGTGCTTCACGTCGTCGACGTGGCGCAGCCAGTTGTCGACCAGACCGAGTCGGCGTTCCTCGAGCACGGACAGCACGCCGCCGCAGCCGTAATGCCCGACCACGATGACGTGCTCGACCTTCAGCACGTCCACCGCAAACTGGATCGTGCTGAGGCAGTTGAGGTCGGTGTGCACGACGACGTTGGCGACGTTGCGGTGCACGAACACCTCGCCTGGCGCCATGTCGATGATCTGGTTCGCCGGCACGCGCGAATCGGAGCAGCCGATCCATAGGTACTTCGGCGCCTGCTGCTCGGAGAGCCGCTTGAAGAAGGTCGGATCCTCGGCGCTGAGCGCCTCGGACCAGGCGCGGTTGCGTTCCAGCAGGTCGTGCAGGTCGTGCATGGTGTTCCCTCAGTCCAGTCGTACGCAGATGTTCTTCGCCTCTGTGAAGAAGCGCAATGCGTCGACGCCACCTTCGCGGCCGATGCCGGAGTTCTTCACCCCGCCGAAAGGCGTGCGCAGGTCGCGCAGCAGCCAGCAGTTGATCCAGACGATGCCGAACTCGAGTCGTGCCGCGCAGCGGTGCGCGCGCGCGAGGTCGGCGGTCCACAGCGACGCGGCGAGGCCGTAGCCGGTGCCATTCGCGATCGCGAGCGCCTCCTCTTCCTCGTCGAACGGGATCAGCGTGACGACCGGACCGAAGATCTCCTCCTGGTTCGTCGCGCTGTCGTTGGAGAGGCCCTCGATCACGGTCGGTGCGACGAACCAGCCGCCAGCGCAGCGCCCGTCGATGCGCACCGCATCTCCACCACACAGGATGCGGCCGCCTTCACTGCGCGCGCGTTCGATGCAGCCGGTCACCTTGTCGAAATGCGCCCGCGAAACCAGTGCGCCGAGGTCGCTCGCGGGATCCTGCGGATCGCCGACGCGCAGTGCACGCACGCGTTCGAGGTAACGCGCCTTGAACGCGTCGAAGATGGAACGCTGCACCAGCAGGCGCGAACCGCACAGGCAGATCTCGCCCTGGTTGGCGAAGCCGGAACGCACGATCGTTTCGAGGTTCGCATCGGAGAGGTCGGCGTCGGCGAACACGATCGCCGGATTCTTGCCACCCATCTCGAGCGAAACCTTCTTGAACTTAGCTGCCGTCGCGAGCGCGATCGCGGCCCCCGTGCGCGTGCTGCCGGTGAACGAGACCGCCTTGATCGCCGGGTGTTCCACCAGCGGCTGGCCGACGCCGGGACCCGTGCCGAGCACGATGTTCAGGACACCCGGCGGAAAGCCCGCCTCGAGCGCGAGCTCGCCCAGGCGCGCGGCGGTGCACGGCGTGACTTCGGAAGGCTTGGCGACGACCGCATTGCCGGTCGCGAGCGCGGGCGCGATCTTCCAGGTGAACAGGTACAGCGGCAGGTTCCACGGCGAGATGCAGGCGACCGCGCCGAGCGGTTGGCGCAGGGTGTAGTTCAGCGCGCGCGCATCGGTCGCATGCGCCTCGCTCGACCATTGGCCGATCGCCGCAGCGAAGAACCGCAGGTTCGCCACCGCGCGCGGGATATCCAGGCTGCGCGCGAGCTTGACCGGCTTGCCGCTGTCCTGCGATTCAAGCTGCGCCAGGTCCTCGAGGTCGCGCTCGACCAGGGTCGCGAGGCGATCGAGCAGGCGCGCGCGCTGTTCGACCGGCGTTGACGCCCAACCGGGCGCGGCGCGCGTGGCGGCGGCGACCGCCGCGTCGACATCGCGCGCATCGGAATCCGGACAACGCGCGAACAGCTTGCCGGTCGCCGGCTCGTGGACATCGAGCCAGCGCTCGCCCTTTGGCGCCAGCAGCACGCCGTCGATCAGGTTGGAGAGGGCAGGGAGCGGACTCATTGGCGCCAGCTTAGCCGCTTGTGCCGGAAAAGGGAGGGCGGATCCTGCGCAGCCGTGGTGCTGCGTCCGCTCGCTCAGGCGGGCAGTGTGGCGTCGCGCAGCGGCTGCAGCGCCGGGTCGAGGGCAACGCGCTCGTCGAACACGAAGCAGCCGCCGTCGTAGCCGTTGCCGCCGACGTGTTCGAAGTAGCCGAGGATCCCGCCGTCGAGTTGCCACACGCGCGCGAAGCCGTTCGCCTGCATCCACAGGGCGGCCTTCTCGCAGCGGATGCCGCCGGTGCAGAAGCTGACGACCGTGGCATCGGCAAGCGCCGCGCGTTGCGATTCCATGGCGGCAGGAAGGTCGGTGAACTTGTCGATCGGCAGTGTCAGTGCGCCCGCAAATGTGCCGTGCACCACTTCGGTGCGGTTGCGCGTGTCCAGCAGCACGACGCGGCGCCCGTCGTCGTCGCGGCCGCGCTCGATCCAGCGCGCAAGCGTGGCGGGCGCCAGCGCCGGTGCGCGCTCGCCCGCCGGATTGCTTTCGCGCCGGAATGCGATGATCTCGCGCTTCGCCTTCACCTTCAGGCGCGCGAACGGCACGACCTCGCTCCAGCTGCGCTTGATCCCGATGCCGGCGAAACGCGCATCCGCGCGCAATGCGGCGAGGAAGGTTTCGACCTTGGCCTGCACGCCGGCGAGAAAAAGATTGATGCCTTCCGGCGCGACCAGCACGGTCCCGCGCAGGTCATTCCGTTCGGCTTCGGCTCGCAGGCGATCGACGATCGCCTGCGCATCGTCGATCGCGACGAAACGGTAGGCGGCGATGTTGAGGATCATCGACGTATTGTAGCGGACGCGGGTTCGATCATTGCCCCGCAGGGCGCGGGCCCAGCGCCATTCGCACGGCAAATGCGACCGTTGGCAGGTAGATCAGGGCGGTCATCGTCAGCATCACCCGGAACAGCGTGCCGCGACTGTCGTTCGGGCCGGGCGGCAAGGGTGGCCAGTGCGCCAGTCCCCATTGCCAGCCCGCAAACCCGAGCAGCGCGATCGCCAGTGCACAGAACAGGTAGCCAGGCGCGGGCGTTTCGCGATCGGGCAGCCAGCGCGCGGACAATGCGACCAGTTCGGCAAGGATGGCGGCGGCAAGCAGCGGACCCCACCCCATGCCCAGCACGAGCAGGGCCAGCATCCAGGTGATCACGCCGGGCACGCGGAACAAAGCGGCGGCCTGGCTGTGCGAGGCGTACAGAAAATCCGCGCCCCACGCGATCGCGCCCGCCTGCGCAATCGCCGCCAGCACTACGACGAGGTGTTTCACAGCGACTGCATCCGCCCGCCGTCGACGGGCACGTTGATGCCGTTGATGTAGCCGGCCGCCGGCGAAGCGAGGAAGGCGATCGCCGCGGCGATCTCCGCCGGCTTGGCGAAGCGTCCGACCGGCACGCTGGCGAGCATCGCCTGCTCGATCTCGGCGCTGCTCTTGCCGGTCGCCTTCCTGCGGTCGGCGAGAATCTGTTCGAGCCGTTGCGTCTGCGTGTAGCCCGGCAGCACGTTGTTGACCGTGATGCCGAACGCGCCGAGTTCGCCGGCGAGCGTCTTGGCCCAGCTCGCGGTGGCGCCGCGGATCGTGTTCGACACGCCGAGGTTCCGGATCGGCTCCTTCACCGAGGTCGAGATCACGTTGACGATGCGGCCGTAGCCGGACGCCTTCATCCCCGGCAGCACCGCCTGCAGCAGCGTCTGCGCACCGATCAGGTGCTGGTTGAATGCGACGAGGAATTCATCGGTGGTCGCGGCATGCGCCGGCCCGCCGGGAGGACCGCCGGTGTTGTTGACGAGGATCTGCAGCGGATGCGCATTCGCTGCGGCCTCGACCTTCGCGTGCAACGTGGCGTGGTCGCTCATGTCGGCCGCGATCGTCGCGTGCGCCTGCGCGGCATGCACCTTCGGCAAGATCGCGAGCGCGGCGTCGAGCGCCTCGCGCGAACGCGCGAGCAGGGTGACATCGGCGCCGAGCTGGGCCAGTTCGATCGCGGCCGCACGGCCGATGCCCTGCGAACCGCCGCAGACGAGCGCGTGTTTGCCGGTGAGGTCGAGGTTCATCATTCAGCCACGTCGGTCATGGAGACAGTATTGCAGGAGCCACACCCGCCGGGCGATCCCCGAAGCGGCAGCGATCAGTGCTCCGGCGCGAGCCTCTGGATCATGCGGGCGAGCAGTTCCTCGTCGCTGTCGCCGCGCGGCGGCTCGATCGAGTCGAGATCGAAACCCATCATCGCGGCATCGTCTTCGTCGAGGCCGTCGAACTCGCGGAACTCGGCGTCGAGCAGGGCCATGCGCGCAGCGGCTTCGTCGTCGTAGCGCAGCACGCGCCCGTCGTTGTCGAACACTTCGGCGACGCCGGAGTCGAGCACGTCGAGGCGTGCCCAGACGAGGGTGTCGCCGAGTCCGGCGACCCACCAGCTCGAGGTCTCTGCGCTCATGCGCCGGCTCCTTGCAGTGAAAGCAGTTTGGCGACGACCGCGGCGATCGCGCCGAGCACGATCGCCCAGGCACCGATGCGGCCGGGTGCGCCGAGCGCATTCAGGCTGCGGTCGCGCAATGCACGATAGCGCCCGGCGAGATACCAGCCGAACGCGCGCGGCGCGAACAGGAATGCGCCGAGGCGAGCGTGCTCGGCCGGATGGCGATCACGCAGATGCACTGCGACCAGCATCCAGGTGATGATGTAGGTGGTGAGGCCGGCGACGACCAGGCCGAGCCCCATGATGAAGATGAATTGGTGCCACGCCGACGCGGACATGGCAGCTAGAACTCCGCCGAACCTGGCGCGCGCGGATACGGGATCGCGTCGCGGATGTTGGCGAGGCCGCAGACGTACACGACCAGCCGTTCGAAACCGAGGCCGAAGCCCGCGTGTGGCACCGTGCCGTAGCGGCGGAAATCCCGGTACCAGGAATACATCTTCGGATCGAGGCCGAACTGGGCGATGCGCTTGTCGAGGATGTCGAGGCGCTCCTCGCGCTGCGAGCCGCCGATGATCTCGCCGATGCCGGGCGCGAGCACGTCCATCGCCGCGACCGTGCGGCCGTCGTCGTTGAGGCGCATGTAGAACGCCTTGATCTTCTCCGGGTAGTTCTTCACCACGACCGGTCCGCCGACGTATTCCTCGGTCAGGAACCGCTCGTGCTCGGTCTGCAGATCCGCGCCCCATTCGACTGCGTAGTCGAACTTCCTGCCGGACTTCTTCAGGATCTCGACCGCATCGGTGTAGTCGATCTGCGCGAACGGCGCGGCGACGATCGACTCGAGGCGCGAGATCGCCGTCTTCTCGACGCGGTCGGCGAAGAACGCCATGTCGTCCGGGCGCTCGGCCAGCACCATCCGGAAGATGAACTTGAGGAACTCCTCGGCGACGCGCGCGTCCTCGGCGAGGTCGGCGAACGCGATCTCCGGTTCGACCATCCAGAACTCGGCGAGGTGGCGCGAGGTGTGCGAGTTCTCGGCGCGGAAGGTCGGGCCGAAGGTGTAGACCTTGCCGAGGGCGAGACAATACGCCTCGACATTGAGCTGGCCGGACACGGTCAGGAACGCTTCCTTGCCGAAGAAATCCTTCTTGAAGTCGACTGCGCCCTTGTCGGTCTTCGGCAGGTTCATGAGGTCGAGCGTCGAGACGCGGAACATCTCGCCGGCGCCCTCGGTGTCCGAGGTCGTGATGATCGGGGTATTGACCCAGAAGTAGCCGTGCTCGTCGAAGTAGCGGTGGATCGCCTGCGCGATCGTGTGGCGCACGCGGCTGACCGCACCGAACAGGTTGGTGCGCGGACGAAGGTGGGCGACCTCGCGCAGGAATTCCGGCGAATGCGGCTTCGGCTGGATCGGATAGGTTTCCGGGTCGTCGACCCAGCCGAGCACCTCGATGCGCTCCGCCTGCAACTCGAACGACTGGCCCTTGCCCTGCGAGGCCACCAGCACGCCCTCGGTGACGAACGAGCAGCCGGCCGTGAGGTGCAGCACTTCGCTGTCATAGTTCTCCAGCGCGTTCGGCGCGACGACCTGGATGGTGTCGAAGCACGAGCCGTCGCTGAGGTTGACGAACGACAGGCCGGCCTTCGAGTCGCGCCGGGTGCGCACCCAGCCGCGCATCTGCACGCGGCTGCCCGGCGCGATCGCGCCCGACAGGGCGTGCTTCACGTCCACTACCTTCATCACGTCGCCGTCGACGTCCGACATACCTTGAAACCCTCGCGAGAGCACCCATCATCGGAGGGCGCGGAAAGATCGCCGATCATAGCGGAATCCTCGTACACGCATCGGCGCCACGGCCCGTGTGGCGCTACAATGGCGCGGCTTGTCGAATCTCCAATCCAAATCGCGAATCCCCCGCCCAGTCATGTCCATCCAGCTCACCGATGCCGCGCGCCAGCGCATGCACGACTTCCTCGCGAAGCAGCCGGATGCTTACGGCGTGCGCTTCGGCATCAGGCGCACCGGCTGCTCCGGCTTCGGCTACACGGTCGATCTCGCCGCCGCGGTCGCCGAAAACGACACGGTGTTCGAGCAGGATGGCCTGCGCCTGGTGGTGGACCGCAAGGCGCTGCCGTTCGTCGACGGCACCGAGATCGATTTCCAGCGCCAGGGCCTGAACGCGAGCTTCGTGTTCCGCAATCCGAACGCGACCGGTGAATGCGGCTGCGGCGAGAGTTTCACGGTCGAGACGCAGGCTTGAGCGCGGTCGAGGAGACGCGTCCGCCGCCGGTCCCGGTGGTGCGCGATTCGACCTCGGCGTTGCAGAACATGCTGCCGCATGTGATCGACACCCTGCGGCGCGAGCCGGCCGTCGCGATCACGCTGGGCTACCTGCTCGTCGCGATGGCGGGCATTTTCTACAACTACTGGTTCTACCGAGCGTTCGACATCCCGGTGCTGACGCTGTCGCAGATCAGCGACTTCCTCGTCGCAGGACTGCAACGACCGATGGCGTTGCTGCTGGTGCTGTCGACGTTCCCGCTGTGCTGGCTCATGGACCTGTACAACCTGCGCAGCCGGCGCCGGCATCTCGATGCGCTCGCGCTGTTGCGCGCGTCGGATTCCCTGTCCGGCTATCAGCGCCTGCGTCGCCGTTTCCTTGAATGGCGTGTTGGCGAGATGTGGTACACGCAGCTCAGCTATGTCGCGGTGATCGCCGTATACGGGTGGGCGTTCGTCGGGATCTATGCCAAGTACCGCGCCGAGGCGGTCAAGCGCGGCGAGGTGGCCGAGGTGCGGATCTGGCTGAATGGCGAGGACGGCGGGCTCGCGGCGGGCGAGTCCGGCACCTGGAGCTATCTCGGCGCGGTTGCCAACTACGTGTTCGTCTACGACCGTACCGAGCGGCGGGCGCTCGTGCTGCCGGTCAATGCGATCGCGCGCCTGCAGCCGATGCCGGCGCCAAAGCGCCCGGCGAGCCTGTTCGTGGTGCCGTTCCCCTGACACCGAGTCTGGGCTGGTTGCGCCAATTCACTGATTCCATTACCATCCGCGCCCCTTGGCTACGTCCAAGGCCTTGCCTCACCGCGCCGCGGGAGGCTGCCGCCCCGGAAATTCCTCCGTGCGGTACCCACAAGGAGTTGCAAATGCGTCATTACGAAGTCGTGTTCCTGGTCCATCCCGACCAGAGCGAGCAGGTGCCGGCGATGGTCGAGCGCTACAAGGCGCTGATCGAAGGTGCCAACGGCAAGATCCACCGCCTCGAAGACTGGGGTCGCCGCCAGCTCGCGTATCCGATCCAGCACCTCGCCAAGGCGCACTACGTGCTGCTCAACATCGAGTGCGACGCCCCGGTGCTGGCCGAGTTGCAGTCCGGTTTCCGCTTCAACGACGCGGTGCTGCGCCACCTGATCGTGACGCGCGAGAACGCGGTGACGGAAATGTCGCCGATCATGAAGAACAAGGACGACAAGGGCGGCCGCCGCCGCGACGACGAGGGCTTTGGTTTCGGCAGCGACGACGACGAACCGCGTCCGCGTCGCGAGCGCGCTCCGCGCGAAGAAGCCTCGGCTCCCGTCGAAGCCGCCGAATAAGCACCCGCCCAGGTCCGAAGGAATATTCCCATGTCCAAGTTCTTCCGCCGCAAGAAGTTCTGCCGTTTCACCGCCGAGGGCGTGACCGAGATCGACTACAAGGATCTCAACATGCTGCGCCAGTACATCAGCGAGACCGGCAAGATCGTGCCGAGCCGCATCACCGGCACCAAGGCGCGCTACCAGCGCATGCTGGGCACTGCGGTCGAGCACGCACGCTTCCTCGCGCTGCTGCCCTACAGCGACGCCCATTGAAACGAGCGTCGCGCGTGAGCGCGACGACCACTTTCCCTCTCCCCGCCGGGAGAGGTTGGGGTGAGGGGAAGTGATCGCGTCGATACGACCCTTCCCTCGCCAGCATTCGGACAGCGCAAGCTGCGCCGGCCAACCCGACGCTAACGAATAGGTAATCCCATGGAACTGATCCTCCTGCAAAAAGTGAAAAACCTCGGCAACCTCGGCGACAAGGTCAAGGTGAAGCCGGGCTACGGCCGCAACTTCCTCGTGCCGCAGGGCAAGGCGACCGCGGCCACGGCCGACAACATCGCCGAGTTCGAGAAGCGCCGCGCCGAGTACGAGGCGAAGGCGAACCAGCTGCTCTCCGGCGCCGAAGCGCGCAGGGCGCAGTTCGAAGGCGCGTCGGTCACGATCAAGGCGAACGCGAGCCCGGAAGGCAAGCTGTTCGGCTCGGTCGGCCCGCGCGACATCGCCGAGGCGTTCACCGCCGCCGGCAGCGCCCTCGACAAGAGCGAGGTCGTGATGAGCGAAGGCCCGCTGCGCCACATCGGCGAGTTCGACGTGCAGGTGCACCTGCATGCCGACGTCAACACCACGGTCAAGGTCGTCATCACCGGCGAAGACTGATCCGTTTTGACATCGCTTCGACAAACGGGCGCCTTCGGGCGCCCGTTTCGTTTCCAGAGTGGCGAACAGCTTGAAACACGAAGCGCGCCGGCCGTTGAAGCATGAGCCGGATCGCAGCTTCGCATACGCACAGGTTATCCACAGAGTTGTTGTCTCGACAGCTGAGACTGCGCCGCGGATGATTCACCGCCGAATGAGTATGCCGTCGCCATGGCCCTGACCGAACGCAAGAACGTCACCAACATCGAAGCGTTGCGCGTTCCGCCGCATTCGATCGAAGCCGAGCAGGCAGTGCTCGGTGGCCTGATGCTCGCGCCGGAGTCGTGGGATCGCGTCGCCGATCGCCTCAACGAGGACGACTTCTACCGCAAGGACCACCGCCTGATCTTCCGTGCGATCGGCGATCTGTCGGCGAAAGGCATGCCCTACGACGCGATCACGCTCGGCGACTGGTTCCAGGCGCAGAACCTGTCCGAGCTGGTCGGCGGCACCACCTACGTGATCGAGCTTGCGAACTCGACGCCGAGCGCCGCGAACATCACCGCGTATGCCGACATCGTGCGCGAGAAATCGGTACTGCGGCAGTTGATCGACGCCGGCACCGACATTGCCGGCGATGCCTTCCAGCCGGAAGGGCGCTCCAGCCAGGAACTGCTCGAAGTCGCCGAGCAGAAGGTGTTCCACATCGCCGAAGCCGGTGCGCGCGGGCGCAAGGGTTTCGTGCAGATGCGCACCGCGGTCAAGGAAGCGTTCCAGATCCTGCATCAGCGCTACGAGAATCGCGGTTCGGTTACCGGGCTCCCGACAGGCTTCCTCGACCTCGACGAGATGACCGCCGGCTTGCAGCCGTCCGACCTCATCATCGTCGCGGCGAGACCGTCGATGGGAAAAACCGCATTCGCTGTCAACATGGCCGAAACGGTGGCGATGCGCGCGAGGAAGGCGGTTGCGATCTTCTCGATGGAAATGTCGGCCTCGCAGCTCGCGTTCCGCCTGATCTCCTCGCTCGGTCGCATCAACCAGCAGCATCTGCGCACCGGCGACCTCGCCGAGGAGGAATGGCCGCGCGTGACCAACGCGATCACGCTGCTCAGCGATGCGAAGATCTTCATCGACGACACGCCGGCCTTGTCGCCGGGCGAATTGCGCGCGCGTGCGCGCCGCCTCAAGCGCGAACACGACCTCGGCCTCATCGTCATCGACTACCTGCAACTGATGCAGGTGCCCGGGACCAAGGAGAATCGCGCCACGGAAATTTCAGAAATCTCGCGCAGCCTGAAGGCGCTGGCGAAGGAACTGAACATCCCCGTGATCGCGTTGTCCCAGCTGAATCGCTCGCTCGAACAGCGCACCGACAAGCGGCCGATGATGGCGGACCTGCGCGAATCCGGCGCGATCGAGCAGGACGCCGACGTCATCATGTTCATCTACCGCGACGAGTACTACAACCCGGAATCGGGCGACAAGGGCGTCGCCGAAATCATCATCGGCAAGCAACGAAACGGCCCGACCGGGATGGTCAAGCTGGCGTTCCTCGGCCAGTACACGAAATTCGAAAACCTCGCGAGCAACAGTTATGCCGGAGGATTCGGGTAGGTCAGCCAGCAGGGGCGGCTGCGGCCGCGGTGTCGCAGGGTGCCTGCCAGCACCATGACGAGGCTGCGGCGCCGTGTCCGGGCCGCTCCTGCGCGGCGTACGACATCAGGATTCCACTTCCGCAAGGAGACAGCATGCGCGCGACCTGCGCGACGATCCATCTTGGAGCCCTGCGCGAGAACCTGCGACGCGTGCGCGAGCTCGCGCCGGGCGCGCGCGTGATGGCGGTGGTCAAGGCCGACGGCTATGGCCACGGCCTCGAACGTGTTGCGCGCGCGCTCGAAGGCGCCGATGCATTCGGGGTCGCCGGCATCGCCGACGGCCAGCGCCTGCGCGCGGCCGGCGTCTCGCAACGAATCGTCGTGCTGTCCGGCCATGACGAGGCGACCGATCTCGCCGAGATGCGCCGCCTGCGCCTCGACACGGTCGTGCATTGCGAGGCGCAAGTCGATCTGCTCGCCGCGGATCACGATCCCCGCCCGCTGCGCGTCTGGCTCAAGGTCGACACCGGCATGCACCGCCTCGGCATCGCACCCGAACGCGCGCGCGACGTGCATGCGCGCCTGCGCGCGCTCGCCTGCGTCGATCGCGACATCGCGCTGATGACCCATTTCGCGAACTCCGACGTGTTCGACGACGCAATGACGACCCAGCAGATCGAGCGCTTCGAGCGCGCCACCATCGGTCTCCAGGGCGAGCGCTCGCTGTCGAATTCGGCCGGCGTGTTTGGCTGGCCCGAGGCGCAGGGACAATGGGTGCGCGTCGGCGGTGCGCTGTACGGCATGTCGGTGGTCGCCGGTCGCATCGGCGCCGATTTCGGTTTCCGCCCGGCGATGACGCTCGCGACGCGCCTGGTCGCGATCAACCGCGTGCGCAAGGGCGAGCACGTCGGCTACGCAGCGACCTGGACTGCGCCGGAGGACATGCCGATCGGCGTCGCCGCGATCGGCTACGGCGACGGTTATCCGCGCCATTCCGACGGCGCCACTCCGGTGCTCGTCAACGGCACGCGAGCGGGCATCATCGGCCGCGTCTCGATGGACCTCGTCACGATCGACCTGCGCCAGCATCCGGACGCGAAGATCGGCGACGCGGTCGTGCTCTGGGGTCGCGGGCTGCCGGTCGAGGAAGTCGCCGCGCACGCACAGACGATCGCCTACGAACTCACCTGCGGCGTCACGCGGCGCGTGCGCTTCGTCGAGGACGAGGGCTGATGGCCAAGGCGAAGACTGCGTACGTCTGCACCGAATGCGGTGCGGAACATTCTAAGTGGCAGGGCCAGTGCGTCGAGTGCGGAGCATGGAACACGCTCAGCGAATTCGTCGTGCAGCCGGCCTCGAAGTCGGCGGCGGTGAATCCCCGCGGCGGTTACGCCGGTGCGGTCGACGCGCCGAGAGTGACCAGGCTCGCGACCGTCGCGGCCGAATCCGAGCAGCGCAGTGCGACCGGCATCACCGAACTCGACCGGGTGCTCGGCGGTGGCCTCGTCGCCGGTTCGGTCGTGCTGATCGGCGGCGATCCCGGCATCGGCAAGTCGACCCTGCTCTTGCAGATGCTCGGTGCGATCGGCCAGCGCGTGCGCGGGTTGTACGTGACCGGCGAGGAATCGCTGGCGCAGGTCGCCTCGCGCGGACAGCGCCTCGGCATCGTGCTGGATGGACTCGAAGCGCTGGCCGAGACGTCGATCGAGCGCATCCTCACCGAGGCGATGAACGGCAAGCCCGAGGTGCTGATCATCGATTCGATCCAGACGATCTGGACCGAGACGCTGACTGCCGCGCCGGGTTCGGTGTCGCAGGTGCGCGAGTCCGCGGCGCGCCTCGTGCGCTTCGCCAAGGAAACCGGCACCAGCGTGTTCCTGGTCGGCCATGTGACCAAGGAAGGCGGTATCGCCGGCCCGCGCGTGCTCGAGCACATGGTCGATGCGGTGCTGTACTTCGAGGGCGAATCCGGCAGCCGTTTCCGCATCCTGCGCGCGTTCAAGAACCGCTTCGGCGCGGTCAACGAACTCGGCGTGTTCGCGATGGGCGACAAGGGCCTGCGCGAGGTGCCGAACCCGTCGGCGATTTTCCTCTCCGCGCACAGCCAGCCGACATCCGGCAGCGCGGTCATGGTCACGCGCGAGGGCACGCGTCCGCTGCTGGTCGAAGTGCAGGCACTGGTCGACCAGAGTTCGCTCGGCAATCCGCGCCGCGTCGCGCTCGGCCTGGAACAGAATCGCCTCGCGATGCTGCTTGCGGTGCTGCACCGCCACGGCGGCGCCGCGGTGTACGACCAGGACGTGTTCGTCAACGTCGTCGGCGGCATCCGCGTGCAGGAGACCGCGGCCGACCTGCCGGTGCTGCTCGCGGTGCTGTCGAGCTTCCGCGACCGGCCGCTGCCGGACAAGACCGTCGCGTTCGGCGAAGTCGGCCTCTCCGGTGAGATCCGCCCGGTGCCGAACGGCGAGGAGCGATTGAAGGAAGCCGCGACGCACGGCTTCCGCCGTGCGATCGTGCCGAAGGCGAACGCGCCGAAGAAGGCGAGGATCGGTGAGATGGAAATCATCGCGGTCGACCGGCTCGCGGACGCGCTGACCGCCGCTTGGACGTAGGGCGGTACGCGCAGGGCGCGTTCCGCCGATTTCGTGACGATCAAGCCACTGCGGTGCGCGGCGGGACTCGTGCTGCGCACTCGACCCGCCCTACGCGGCCAATGACTAGTCGCGCAGGCTTCGCAACCAGATGACGACGAAGGCGGTTCCGGTGGCGACGAACAGCACGGCGGATGACCGGAAAAATGGACTCGCGCCGGCCTTGACCCATGCGAGTGCTTCATCGAACGCGCAGTGGTGGCCTGGGATGTAGGCGCCGTACAGGGCGCGCGTGCATGCCCGCTCGGCTGCTCGTTCGAGCTGGAACGCGACAACCAGTCCATACATCAGGGTGAAGAACAGTCCGCTCGCCCCTGCCCAGCGGCGAGCAACGCGTTCCCGCTCCGCACGCACGTCCCTCATGCCGTGCGGTGCAGGACCACTTCGAGCACGAACTTCGAACCGAAGAACGCGAGCAGCAGGATCGCCATGCCGGCGAGCGTCAGGTTCACCGCGCGGCGGCCGCGCCAGCCGTGGCGCCAGCGGCCCCAGAGCAGGACGCCGAACACGAGCCACGCGGCGATCGACAGCAGCGTTTTGTGCGCGAGGTGCTGCGCGAACAGGTTGTCGACGAACAGGATGCCGCTCAGCAGGGTCAGGCTGAGCAGCACGAAACCGGCCGCGATCAGGCGGAACAGCAGCGCCTCGGTCAAGGTCAGCGGCGGCAGCGCGTGCAGCAGCGCACCGAACTGGCGGTGGCGCAACGCGCGTTCCTGCAGTGCCAGCAGGATCGCCAGCGCGGCCGCGATCGACAGTACGCCGAACGCGAGCAGCGCGATGCTGACGTGCAGCTTGATCTGCCAGTCCATCGGCTGCGGCGCGGTCGCCGGCGCGGCGAACACGTCGACACCGAGCAGTAGCGCACTGAGCGGAAACACGATCACGCCGAGTGTCGCGACCGGTCGCGACAGGTTCACGATCAGGGTCAGCGCCGAAACGACGCTCGCGACCAGCGACAGCGCGGCGAAGAAATGCAGGTCGAGCGCGCCGCGATGGGCGCCGAGCAGCACGCCGGCATGCGCGAGCACTGCTGCACCGGCGATCGCCAGCGGCAGCGTCGTCGTGGTCGCTTCGCGCCCGAACAGCGGACGCGCTAGCAGGGCGGCGGCCGCGAGATAGAGCGTGATCGCGAGCAGGGCGAGGGTGGGTATCAGCATGGGCGAAGTTTCGCACGAGTCGCGCGGCGTGGGCGGATTCGCGTTGCGGAGCCGTCGATCGCGACACCCGCGAGGGGGAGGGCATCGCGCCTTCCGGCGCTCCAACAAGAACTGCCGGATCCGTGCGCAGGTCATTCTTGTGGGAGCGGCGGGAGCCGCAATGCGTGGCGGCCCTCAACCTGCAGCCCTCGGCGCGCGCCAGCCGCAGTCAACGGTATAATTCCGCTCTTTCCGCGCAACCGGTCGCCCCATGTTCGAGTCGCTCAGCCAACGCCTTTCCGCCACCGTCCAGCGCCTGCGCGGCAAGGGACGACTGACCGAGGCGAACATCCGCGAGGCGTTGCGCGAAGTGCGCATCGCCCTGCTCGAAGCCGATGTCGCGTTGCCGGTGGTGCAGGCGGTGATCCAGCGCGTGCAAGTCAAGGCGCTCGGTACGGAAGTGCTGCGCAGCCTGACGCCGGGCCAGACCCTGGTGAAGGTCGTGCGCGACGAGCTGACCGCGGTCATGGGCACCGCCAACAGCGACCTCAACCTTGCCGCGGCGCCGCCCGCGGTCGTGCTGATGGCAGGACTGCAGGGCGCCGGCAAGACCACGACCGTCGCCAAGCTCGCTCGCTTCCTCAAGGATCGCCGCAAGAAGAAGGTGATGGTGGTCAGCTGCGACGTGTATCGCCCTGCGGCGATCGAACAGTTGCGCACGCTCGCCGGCCAGGTCGACGTGCTGTTCCATCCATCGTCCGGCGAACAGGATCCAGTCGCGATCGCGAAGTCCGCGCTCGACGCGGCGGCACGTGCGTTCGCCGATGTGCTGATCGTCGATACCGCCGGCCGCCTGCATGTCGACGAAGCGATGATGGCCGAGATCAAGGCGCTGCATGCGGCGCTGAATCCGGTCGAGACGCTGTTCGTGGTCGACTCGATGACCGGCCAGGATGCGGCGAACACCGCCAAGGCGTTCGCCGATGCGCTGCCGTTGACTGGCGTCGTGCTGACCAAGACCGACGGTGATGCACGCGGCGGTGCCGCGCTGTCGGTGCGCTACGTGACCGGCCGCCCGATCAAGTTCATCGGCGCGGGCGAGAAGGTCGACGCACTCGAACCGTTCCATCCCGATCGCGTGGCCACGCGCATCCTCGGCATGGGCGACGTGCTGTCGCTGGTCGAGCAGGTCGAGCAGGGCGTCGACCAGGAAAAGCAGCGCAAGCTCGCCGAGAAGGTCATCAAGGGCAAGCGTTTCGACCTCAACGACATGAAGGACCAGCTCGAACAGATGGTCAGCATGGGCGGCATGGCGTCGCTGCTCGACAAGCTGCCCGGCGTGTCGAACCTGCCGGACAACGTCAAGTCGAAGGTCAACGACAAGGAAGTGCACCGCATGATCGCGATCATCGGTTCGATGACGAAGAAGGAACGTCGTCATCCGGACCTGCTCAATGGTTCGCGCCGCGCACGCATCGCGCGCGGATCCGGCATGCAGCCGGCTGACGTCAACAAGCTGCTCAAGCAGTACCAGCAGATGGAAAAGATGATGGCCAAGCTCGGCAGCGGCGGCCTCAAGGGCCTTATGCGCCAGATGGGCTCGGCGATGAAGGGCATGGGCGGCGGTGGCTTCCCGCCCGGCGGCTTGCCCGGGCGCTGATCGCCGCCGATCCTCGTCGCGCTGTCAACCGACCGCACATCCGCGCGTTCGCACCGATTGTCGACCGATCCGCCAAGTGGGTCGATCGTCACAACCACCGGACGACCACAGCGGCTATGGTGCGCCGCTCCGGTTACCGGACCATCCAGCCACTCGTGGGGACGAGCGATGACCCGCTTAAGCAAGGCACTCGGCGCACTCGCCGTATCCGCTTCGATGGCCTGTGCGAGCGCGCACGCCGCCACGCACGACCGCCTGTTCGCCTATGGTTTCGATCCCGCCGCCGATCCGCCGGCGAACGCGAACGAAGCCGCGCGCTTCCTGACCCAGGCCACGTTCGGCCCGACCGCTGGCGACATCGCGCGCCTGACCGCGCTCGGCTATGACGCGTGGATCGAGGAGCAACTCGCCCGTGCGCCGACGCTTGGCGAACCGACGGTCGAGCAGGTCGTCAATGCGCGGATCGGAGCGGCGCAGAATGTCTCGCAGATGCAGCGCATCCAGCGCTGGTATTGGCAGGCCGCGTATGCGCCGGACCAGTTGCGCCAGCGCATGGCGTGGGCGCTCAGCCAGATCTTCGTGATTTCCGACCAGAGCAGTGCGATCAACCAGTACGTGGTGCCGATGGCCGGCTACCAGGACATGCTCGCGAAGGACGCATTTGCGTCCTATCGCACGCTGCTCGGAGACGTGACGTGGCACCCGATGATGGGCCGCTACCTGTCCTCGTTCCGCAACCAGAAGCCGAGCTCGACCACCAGCCCGGACGAGAACTACGCGCGCGAAGTCATGCAACTGTTCTCGATCGGACTGATCCTGCGCGACATGGATTTCTCGCCGATCCTCGACAACGGCGTCGAGATCCCGACCTACGACCAGACCACCATCACGCACACCGCGAAGGTGTTCACCGGTTTCACCTGGAGCGACGCGCCGACGGCGCCGCCGAATTTCTACGGCGGTGGCCTCACCTTCGCCGCGCAGTACGAGCCGATGCGCTGCTTCGGCACCGAGTATTTCCCGGCGAGCGGCAGCGGCAGCAACAACATGCGCCACGACATCACCGGCGATGACGGCACCACCGCGACGCCGAAGACGGTCGTCGGCGGCGTGACGATCCCCGCGAACCAGACCTGCGCACAGGACGTCAACGACGAGCTGGACATCCTCGCGGCGCATCCGAACGTGCCGCCGTTCATTTCGCGTCAGCTGATCCAGCGTTTTGTCACGAGCAATCCGTCGCCGCAGTACATCGGGCGCGTCGCGCAGGTGTTCGATGCACCGGGCGCGAACCTCGGCGATGTCGTAAAGGCGATCCTCATGGACGACGAGGCGCGCAATCCGCCCGCGCTCGCGAGCGGCGACCGATACGGCAAGCTGCGCGAGCCGATCCTGCGCCTGACCGCGCTGTGGCGCGCGTTCAACGCGCAGGCGCAGCCCGCCGACACCTATGGTGAGATCAAGATGACGGCGAACAACAGCCTGACCAGTTCGTTCGGGCAGGGGCCGCTCGAATCGCCGACGGTGTTCAACTTCTACGAGCCGGACTACCAGCAGCCCGGGCCGTTCGCCGACCACAACGAATACTCGCCCGAGCTGCAGATCCTGAGCGAGGCGAGCGTGTACTCAACCGCGAACTACTACTACAACTTCAGCGCGAAGGCCTATCAGGGCATGACGAATCCGCCGACCGATCGGCCGCTGATCGACCTTGCCGCGCTGACCGCGAACGCGACCAATCCGGCGGCGATGGTCGCCACGGTCGACAGGAGCCTGCTGTACGGCACGATGTCCCAGACCATGCGCAGCACGCTGACCGGCATGCTGGCCAACCTCAACGGCGCTTCCGCGGCGGAAAAGGCATGGTCGGTGATCTATGTGACGATGCTGTCACCCGAATTCGCGACGCAGCGCTGAGGAGACGACGATGAGCCATTCCCGCAACTCGCGCCGCGACTTCCTGCGCACGCTCGCGCTCGCTGCCGCCAGCGGTGGAACCGCGGCGATGTTCCCGCAACTGCGCATGATGGGCAGTGCACTCGCGAACACGCGTTCGCTCCCCGGCTACAAGGCACTGGTCTGCGTCTACCTTGCCGGTGGCAACGATTCCTGGAACCTGCTGGTGCCGTTCGACAGCGCGCGCCACGGCATCTACGCCGAGTCACGCGGTGGCGTCTACAACGCACAGTCCAACGCCGATGGCCTCGCGCTCGGCATCCCGACCGGCACCGACGTCGCGTTGCAGAAGATCATCGACGCCAACGATGCGAGCGGCACGACCAACCAGTATTTCGTGCACCCGAGACTGGCCGACCTCGCGAGCCTTTATCGCGCCAACAAGCTCGCGTTCGCGGTCAATGTCGGCACGCTGGTCAAGCCGATCACCAAGGCCGACTACTCGTTGCCGGCGAACCGCCCGCCGCAGCTGTATTCCCATTCGGATCAGGAAAACCTCTGGCACCAGGGCAACAGTTTCGCCGATCGCGTGGTCGGCTGGGGCGGTCGCTGCGGCGACGTCGTGCACTCGTCGAACGCGAACCAGGACCTGTCGACCTGCATCTCGATCTCCGGTGCGAACCGTTTCGAGGTCGGGCTGTCGACCGTGCCCTACCGCATGTCGTCGAGCGGCCTGTCCTCGCTCAATGGCATGTGCAACCCCACGCCGTGCAACGGCGTCAGCGCGACCAGCGTGCGCGACAACGCGTTCAATGCACTGCTCGGCGACACCTATGCGAGCGATTTCGCGGGTGAATACTCCAAGGTGTTCGCGCGCAGCCGCGACCTCTACAACCTGCTCAAGACCGGCCTCGACGGCACCACGCTGGTGCAGCAGTTCCCGGCCAACAACTCGCTCGCCTCGCAGTTGCAGATGGTCGCGAAGATGATCAAGCTGTCGAAGGCACAGAACTACGCCTCGCGCCAGATCTACTACGTGCGGCTCGGCGGCTTCGACCTGCATGCGGGCCTGATGTCCGGCGGCAACAACGACCATGCGGCGTTGCTCAAGCTCGTATCGGACGGCGTCGCGGCGTTCTGGCAGTCGCTTGCACCGGGCGATGTCGATGCGCAGAACGAGGTGACACTGTTCACGGCGTCGGAATTCGCACGCACGTTGCAGTCGAACGGCTCCGGCTCGGACCATGCCTGGGGCGGCGTGCAGTTCGTGCTGGGTGGCGCGGTCAACGGCGGCAAGCTGTACACGAACGGAGGCGGGCCGATCAGCGGGTTCCCGGACCAGCATCTCGACGCGCCGAACAACTTCTCGCGCGGGCAGATGATCCCCGGCATCGGCGTCGACCAGTACGCGGCGACGCTGGCGGAGTGGCTCGGCGTCACCGCGCCGGGCGATCTCGCGGCGATCTTCCCGAACCTGGCGAACTTCGGCAGCAGCAACCTCGGGTTCGTCTGACGCGATGCGCACGAGGCCGGCCAGCGCGGTCGCGACCGGCATCGTGCTCGCGCTCGCGGCGACGCTCGCGCACGCGGGCGCGCCGCAAGGCTGCACGCGCATCGCCGACATCCCGCCGAACTACGCCATCAGCTACGGCGCGGCCCTGCAGGGCCTGTTCGACGACTACGCGACGAACGGTGGCAGCGCCGGCTGTGTCGACTGCCACTTCGCGCCGCCGCCGATGCCGAGCGGCGAGCTCGATCTCAGCGCGGGCGTCTCCTGGGGACACCTGGTCGGCGTGCCGAGCGCGGAGGACCCGGGCATTCTCTACGTCGTGCCGGGTAGGCCGCAGGAGAGCCTGCTGTTCCGCAAGGTCAACTGCGACACGCCGGGTGCCGGCGCGCGCATGCCGCTCGACAACTACGGCGGCGGGCTGCTGCCGGAGCAGCAGGCGCTCATCTACGACTGGATCGCGAACGGCGCGTTGCCGGGCACGAGCAACACCGTATTCCGCGACGGCTTCGAGATCCGCGGTTTCGTACCCTGACCTCGAACCGTTCACGGGGCACAAGCCCCACGGCCGCTCACGCCGAGCGCAGGCCTGTCCTGGGCGCCGTCGAAGGGCGGCAGGGAGTCGAACGGTTGCACCTCGTCGCTAGCGTTTCGACTCCGCTCGCCTTGCGCTCGCTGCGCTCGACGCGAACGGCCTGGAGGGTCCTCTGCCCACGGGGAGAAGGGGGAAAGCGGCGCGTACCGGCCGACAAGTCGTTGCGGGGCTTTATTTTTTCCTGATTCCAGCTAGAATGCCCGGCTCCCGACGCGCGATGGCCGTTCCCGGCACCGATCCGACGTCGACGACTTCGCAAAATATCGAGCAAAAACAATGGTCAAGATTCGCCTTTCCCGCGGCGGTGCCAAGGGTCGCCCGTTCTACCACATCATCGTGACCGACGAGCGCAACGCGCGCGACGGCCGCAACATCGAGCGCGTGGGCTATTTCAACCCGATCGCGGCCGGCAAGGACGTGCGCCTCGAGCTCGACACTGCCAAGGTCAAGTCGTGGGTGGAGAAGGGCGCGCAGATGACCAACAAGGTCAAGTCGCTCTACAAGGAAGCGAACAAGAAGGCAGCCTGATCGCCGTGAGTGGGCCGGAGAAATTCGTCCTGCTCGGCAAGGTTGTCGGGGTTCACGGCGTACGCGGCGAGCTCAAGCTCGAGTCGTACACCGAGCCGAGAACGCAGATCTTCCGCTACTCGCCGTGGTGGATGCGATCAGCGGCCGGCGAAAGGATGATCGATGGTTGCCGTGGGCGTGCCCAGGGCAAGGGCATCGTCGCCGAGTTGCCCGGAGTCGATGACCGCGATGCGGCCATGGCCCTGCTCGGTGCGGAAATATGGGTCGCGCGTTCGGCGTTGCCGAAGGCGAAACCCGGCGAATACTACTGGTGCGATCTCGAAGGACTCGAGGTCGTGACGGTCGAAGGCACATCGCTCGGCAAGGTCTCGCATCTGGTCGCGACCGGCGCAAACGATGTGCTGGTCGTGAAGGACGCCGAACGCGAGCGGTTGATACCGTTCCTGGTCGGCCAGTTCGTGACGGAAGTGGATCTCGAAATCGGTCGCATCACGGTCGACTGGGACGTGGATTTCTAGGCTTGTATGGAAAAGTGCGTACCAGGACGTACGCTTCTTGATCGTCGCGTTCATGGATCAACGCACAAGCAGCACACATGGGAAGAGCGCGTTGCGTATTGACGTCATCACGCTGTTTCCGGACTTCATCGAAAGCTGTGCGCGGGTAGGAGTCGTAGGGCGCGCGCGGGAAAAAGGCTTGCTTGAGATCGCAAGCTGGAACCCGCGGGATTTCGCGACCGACAACTATCGCTCGGCCGACGACCGCTGCTACGGTGGCGGGCCCGGCGTGGTGATGATGATCGATCCGTTGCGCAAGGCGCTCGACAGCGCGCGTGCGGCGGCCGGATCGAGCGCTGCGAAAGTGATCTACATGAGTCCGCAGGGAGCGCGGCTCGACCAGGCCAAGGTGGCGGAGCTTGCGCGGCGCGATCACCTGATCCTGCTGAGCGGACGCTACGAAGGCGTGGACGAACGGTTTCTGGAGCATGCGGTCGACGAGGAGATTTCCGTCGGCGACTACGTGCTCTCCGGCGGCGAACTGGCGGCGGCGATCGTGATCGACGCGGTCGGGCGCCTGCAGGAAGGTGTACTGAACGATGCAGCATCGGCCGAGCAGGATTCGTTCTCGAACGGATTGCTCGACTGCCCGCACTACACGCGACCCGAGCGGCACGAATGGGGCGACGTGCCGGCGGTGCTGACTTCGGGCAACCACGCGGAGATTGCGCGCTGGCGCCTGAAGCAGTCGCTGGGGCGGACCTGGTTGCGCAGACCCGATCTGCTCGAACAGGTGGAACTGGACAAGAAGACGCGTGCGCTGCTGGTCGAGTTCCAGCGCGAGCACGAACAGAAGACGCCGGGCCGCGAACCCGGTGAATGAACAACAGACCTAGAGTGGTGAGTGTCATGAACCTGATCCAGCAATTCGAAGCCGCCCAGATGACCCGCTCGCTGCCGGAGTTCAGCCCGGGCGATACCGTGGTCGTCAACGTGAAGGTCAAGGAAGGCAACCGCGAACGCGTGCAGGCCTACGAAGGCGTGGTCATCGCGCGCAAGAACGCCGGCCTCAACTCCGCGTTCACGGTGCGCAAGATCTCCCACGGTACCGGCGTTGAGCGCGTGTTCCAGTCGCACAGCCCGACGATCGACTCGGTCGTGGTCAAGCGTCGCGGCAAGGTGCGCGGTGCGAAGCTCTATTACCTGCGCGGCCTCGAAGGCAAGGCAGCGCGCATCAAGGAAGATCTCGGCGCACACGTCAAGAAGGACTGACGCCAGCAACATCCGTCTTGGAGCATCGAGTCGCGTCTGTGCTCCTCGTCAGAGCGGCCGTCGGAAACGACGGCCGCTTTTTAATGTCCACGGATGGACGGCACACCGGTCCGCGGTCGCTCGCGGCGCCCGCGAACACCTCCCCCATCCATGGGGGGGGCGAAAATGCAGGAGCAATTTCCGGTATGTCCATGATGGACGGCACACCGGTCCGCGGTCGCTCCGGGCGCCCGCGAAAAGCGCGCTCTTGCGGTCCTCCCTGATCGCCGCTTCGGCATGAGCTATTCGCCGCCTTGGGACCCGCTTCGTCGTGGCGTTTTCGAAGCAGGGCTCAGCGACGACCGCCGCCACGGGATGCCTTGAACGATTGCGTTGCCGGCACCATTTCCGACGCACTCATCCGCGGAGGGAATCCATGACGAACGCCACCGAAACCCGTGCCTTCGAAGCCGAGGTTTCCCAGGTCCTGCACCTGGTGACCCATTCGCTCTACTCGCACAAGGAGATATTCCTGCGCGAGCTGGTGTCGAACGCTTCCGATGCCTGCGACAAGCTGCGCTTCGCCGCGCTGTCCGATGCATCGCTGACCGCCGATGGCGCCGATCTGCGCATAGACATCTCGTTCGACAAGGATGCGCGCACGTTGACGATCCAGGACAGCGGCATCGGCATGACGCGCGCGGAAGTCATCGAGAATGTCGGCACGATCGCGCGCTCGGGCACGCGCCGCTTTCTCGAATCGCTGTCGGGCGATGCGCGCAAGGACACGCAGCTGATCGGCCAGTTCGGCGTCGGCTTCTATTCCGCGTTCATCGTTGCCGACCGCGTCACCATGGTCACGCGCAAGGCCGGCACCGCGGCGTCCGAGGGTGTGCGCTGGGAATCGAGCGGTACCGGCGAATACACGCTCGAAACCGTCGACGCGCCGCAGCGCGGTACCCGCGTGACGCTGCACCTGAAGCCCGACGAAGACGAATTCCTCGATGGCTGGAAGCTGCGCGACCTCGTCAAGCGCTACTCCGACCACGTCGCATTCCCGATCCGCATGCCGGTGCAGAAGGACGGCAAGCCGACCGACGAGTTCGAGACGGTCAACCATGCGGCCGCGCTGTGGACGCGTCCGAAGGCCGAGATCACCGACGAGGAATACCAGGCGTTCTACAAGTCGCTCTCGCACGACTACAACGACGCGATGGCGTGGTCGCACAACCGCGTCGAAGGCTCGCAGAGCTATACCTCGCTGCTGTACGTGCCGGAGAAGGCGCCGTTCGACGCCGTCTTCAGCGGTCGTGACGAACGCCAGGGCCTGAAGCTCTACATCCGCCGCGTCTTCATCATGGACGCGAGCGAGCAGTTGCTGCCGGCCTACCTGCGTTTCGTGCGCGGCGTCGTCGATTCCGACGACCTGCCGCTCAACGTCAGCCGCGAGATCCTGCAGGACAACCGCCTCGTCGCGCAGATCCGCAGCGCCTGCGTCAAGCGCACGCTCGACCTGCTGGAAAAAACCGCGAAGGACGAACCGGAGAAGTACCAGCAATTCACCGGCGCGTTCGGCAACGTGCTGAAGGAGGGTGTAGCCGAGGATGGCGCCAACCGAGAGCGCATCGCCAGGCTGCTGCGCTTCGCCTCGACGCACGGCGACGACGCCAGGAAGACCGTCGCGCTCGACGACTATATTGGCCGCATGCAGGCCGGTCAGGACGTGATCTGGTACGTCACCGCGGATTCGCACGCGGCGGCCAAGGGCAGCCCGCAGATCGAGGGCCTGCGCGCGAAGGGCGTGGAAGTGTTGCTGCTCAGCGACCGCATCGACGAGTGGATGATCGGCTACCTCGGCGAATATGCCGGCAAGAAACTGCGCAATGCCGCCAAGGGCGAACTCGACGTGGCCGACGGCGCGGACAAGGAACGCCGCGAGAAGGCGGCGGAGGAAGCGAAGCCGGTCATCGAGAAGCTCGCTGCCGCGCTCGGCGACCGCGTCGGCGAAGTCCGCGTCAGCCACCGTCTGACCGAATCGCCTTCATGCATCGTGCTCGGCGAGTACGACATGGCCCTGCACATGCAGCGTCTGTTGCGCGAAGCCGGCCACGAAGTACCCGACAGCAAGCCGACACTCGAGATCAATCCTGCGCACGTGCTGGTGCAGCGCTTCGCCGCGGAAGCCGATGCGGGCCGCAGCGACGACCTTGCCAGCTTGCTGTTCGAGGAGGCGCAACTCGCCGCCGGCGACCAGCTTGCCGACCCCGCGGCATTCATAGCGCGCATGAATCGTTTGCTGACGGCCTGACGTCCACGCCGATACCGCAAAGAGGAACGGCGGCCGGTGCGAACCGGCCGCCGTTCTTTTTTCGTTGGAACTGCCTGTTACGGCGTGTAGCTCGGCGTCAGCGTGACGCCCGAGAACGTCGAATAGGCGTTGATGCGCACGTGGTACGTGCCGGTCGTCGGCGAGGCAAACGCGCAGGTTTCGCTGTTGCCGCTGAGATATGGGCGGCACAGGTAGCTCGACGTCGTCGGCGCGGCGCTGAGCTGCACGTACAGGTCCGCATCGCCCGAGCCGCCCGCCATGACGAACTTGAGGTTGGTCGCGCCACTTGGCACCACGAGCGTGTAGTCGGACGTCCAGTTGCCGGCGGTCGCGCCGAGCCCGGTGACCGGCACCCCGTTCGACAGCGCCGTGCCGCCACCACCGCCGGTCGTGTAGCTGCCGGTGAGGCTCATGCCGCTGAACGTCGCGTACGCGTTGATCATCACGTAGTACGTGCCGGCCTGTGCGGTCGCGATGCTGCAGGTTTCGGCATTGCCCGTCGCCCACGAACGGCAGTCGTAGCTCGACGTCGTCGGCGCGGAGCCGAACTTCACGTAGAGATCGCCGTCGCCGCTGCCGCCCGAGGTGACGAACTTGAGGTTCGTCGCGCCTGCCGGAACGACCATCGTGTAGTTGAGCTTGTTGCCGGTCGTCGCGGTCAGGCCGGTGACGGCTACGCCGTTCTGCAGCACATTGCCACCGGTGGGCGCGACCGTGACCGAGCTGGTCTTCGTGTTCGTCGCGCCACCGTTGTCGGTGACCGTGAGCGAGACGCTGTAGGTGCCGGCACTCGCGTACGTGTGGCCCGGGTTGGTTGTCGTCGACGTGGCGGCGTCACCGAAGTTCCACGAGCGCGAGGCGATCGTGCCGTCGCTGTCGGTGGAACTGTCGGTGAATGTCGCGACGAGGCCGCTGGTGGTGAAGCTGAAGTTCGCGACCGGCGGCGTGTTGGTGGGCGAGCTGACCGAGACCGACGTGGTCTTGGTGTTGGTGGCGCCGCCGTTGTCGGTGACCGTCAGCGACACGCTGTAGGTGCCAGCGTTGGCGTAGGCGTGGCTCGGGTTGGTCGCGGTCGAGGTGCCGCCGTCGCCGAAGGTCCACGAGCGCGAGGCGATCGTGCCGTCGCTGTCGGTGGAGCTGTCGGTGAAGTTGGCGGTGAGGCCGCTCGTCGTAACGCCGAAGTTCGCGACCGGCGGATTGTTCGTCGTCGGCGTGCCGGTGAAGTTCTTGCCGCTGACGTTCGCACCGCCGATCGTGACGCTGCTGTTCGCCGGCGAGAACGCGTAGCCGGAGAGGCTCGGCGTCAGGGTGTAGGTGCCGTTGGCCAGGCTGCCGAGCGTGTAGGCGCCGCTCGAATTCGTCGTCGTGCTGGCCGCACCGGTGCTGATCGTCACGCCCGCGATGCCGACGCCGGTGCCGGTCGTGACCGTGCCCGACACCGACCACGTGCTCGGTGCCGCGCCGCAATCGTTGAACTTGAAGTCCTGGATGCGCGTGTTCCAGCTGCTCGCCGGGCGGTACATGCCGACCATCCAGAACGTGCAGTCGTCGGTGGGGTCTACCGCCATCTGGAAATAGTCGCCCCAGCGGCCCGACGTTTCGGCGGCGGCGCCGGCTGCGACGGTATTCTCGCCGAGCGTCATCACGCCGGCGGCGTCGGACGCCTTGCGACCGGTGTAGCCGAGCGTCGCGTAGATCGTCGGCGAGCTCGTCTTGGTGACGTTGTAGCCGAGGCCAATGTTGCCCTTGTTGTCGGTCGCGATCGAGCCTTCGAGGTGGTTGGTGCTGGTGTCGCCGGGGCCGAACGTGCCTTCCTGCTGCAGCGTCCAGTTGCCGCCGCCGGTGCGGCGCAGCTCGAACCAGCGGATGCCCGCGTTGACCGTCGTGCCGCTGCGCGCCGAGTTCATGTTCGTCGCGAACTGGCCGACGATCGATTCGTAGGTGCCGACATTGCGGTAGACGAGCGAGTTGAGGATGACTTCGCGAATCGGGTCGAGCAGTGATGTCGAGCCCGGCTGCGGTACCGTCGCGAACGTCGAGTAGTCGCGGAACCAGCTGTTGAATTCGCTGATCGTGATGCGCGGCAGGGTGGTGATCGCGCTGTTCGCCGGCGTGCTCCAGTCGAGGTTGACCGAGTACAGGTCGATGAAGTCGTGGGTGGTGTCCGCCGAGGCACCGGCGTGCGCCTCGTCATCGTTGTGGCGCGCGAGGATCTGCTGCGTGCCCGCGGGCGGAGCATGCGCACTGTCACCCATGAACGACGCCGGTGTCAGCGCCTGGAAGCCGTAGCCGGCCAGTTTCGGCACGCTGACAAAACGCTGCTGCGCGCGCGCGGTCGCACCGTTGAGCATGTTCGCGCGGTCGTAGGCGTACGCGGTCACGTTCGCCGCGCCTTCGTTGTCGGTGCAAACGTAGGCATTGGGCCAGATGCCGCAATGCGGGTAGTCGTTCTGCGTCGGCGTCGAGAAGCCGTAGAACCACCAGCCGCCAGAGACCGGGTTTTCGGTCTTGGAAACATAGATGCACATCTTGGCCGCCGACGAGGTGCCGCCCATCTCGAGCAGGAACCAGCGATTGGCGAGGCGATCGAACAGCACGATCGGATCGCTGACCGACGTGCGGCAACCGTCGCCGGCCGGCGCGAGCGAAGAGAATGTCGTCGGTCCGGCAAGCTTGGTGCCGCTCTTGTCGTACACCGTGAAGTTGGTGCCGCTGCTGCCGTTGATGCCGTAGACGATGTAGTTCGCGCTGACATCGACGACCGGATCGCCCGGCGATACGCCGGTGGAACCGTTGTTGATGCTCACGCGCCCCTGCGCTCCGGCCTGCGTCGCCGACGCCGGTGCGTTGTCGTCCCACAGTTTCTGCAGTTCGGGCAGCCGATCGGGCGCCGCTTCCATCCACGCCGGCGCAGCGGGATTGCGCTGGTCGAGCGGGAAGAACTGGCGCTTGTGCGCTTCCTTGATCGCCATTCCCGCCCGCCATTCCGGCACGACCGGCAACTGGCGAAGGTCGACGTCGATGCTGATCGGCGTGACCGGTTCGCCGACTTCGACGCGCGCGTCGCTCGCGCGCGTGGAATCGGCGGCCTGTCCGATGCCGGACAGCAATAGCGACACTGCTGCTGCGGCGAGTACGGTCCTCAAGCGATTCATTTCGAAATCCCTCCTGCGGAATGTCTGTTGTGACCCGGGTTCGGTGCCGACATCCTTGGACCTGCGCAGCCCGCTTGCGGGCGATGCTCAGTCACTGTCGTTGTCCTCGTACTCCTGATCCGCGGGCTTGCCGCCCAGCGGTGTGAATGCGCTCCGGCGCAGCAGGCGGATTTCGCCGCGCCGGCTTTCCACGGTGATGCGGGCGTCGTCGTCGCCGATGGTCGTGCGTGCGCGCTTGTTCGGTTCCTGGTTCGCGAGAGGTTCGACGTCGAGCGAGAACTCGGTGGCGAACACGCCGGACGTCGCGAGTTCGAGCGTGGCGTCAAGGTGATCGTCGACCGCGAGCACGACGTTGCCGGTGGTGGTGGCGAGGACTTGCCGCGACGCTTTCGGCGCCGTGTTGAACGACGCCTCGATCGATCCGGTTCCGGTCTTTGCCTGGACGCGCCCCTGCGT
Source organism: Dokdonella sp. (assembly GCF_044227025.1). Classification (GTDB taxonomy): domain Bacteria; phylum Pseudomonadota; class Gammaproteobacteria; order Xanthomonadales; family Rhodanobacteraceae; genus Dokdonella_A. The sequence goes on from NZ_JBGAFX010000003.1 coordinate 491,208, forward strand.
ACCACGGATGGCGATGCCGCCGGAGACGCTCTCCAGGTCGATGTCGGCGCGAACGCCATGGCTTTCGATGAGTCCCTGTTCGGTATGCACCGAGACCGCATGGCCCCGCGGAATGAATGCGACGACGTCGAGGCGTTGTCCCTCGGCGGCGATCGCGCCGGCGGGAAGGCGCGGCGCGAAGCGGTAGCGCCCGGAGTCGTCGTCCGGCTGCACGGCGATCGGCGCCGCATCCTCGGGCTGCTGAAGCACCGCATGGATTTCCAGCTCGTGCGCGAAGCCGCCGAAGCGCAAGCGCACGTCGCCATAGGGATTGTCGATCGTGACGGCCTGGCCGTCGACGAGAGTTGCACTGAAGTCGAGGCGTTGCGGCTGCGCGGATTCGGGCGCTGGCATCGCCGCGACCGGCGACGCAGGGGGAACTGTCGGCGCCGCAGAGCGGCCGGCATCGACATGCGCACATCCGTGCAGCGCGGCGAGCGCTGCGGCGAACACAAGCGTCCTCATCAGCCTCTCCCCAGGCGTTGGAAGACATGTGGAAACGTCCGCGGGCCGCGCTGCGCGCGTGCCGGCCCTCACCGGCACTACGCCCTTGGACTGATGTTGCGTAGGTCTAACGGCCCAAGCATGCACAGATCACGGCAGGATTACAATCGGGAACTCGCGGGGCGGACCCGAAGCGTGAGCGGGTTCGCAGCTTTGCCATCCCGGGCATCACGGGTCGGATTTCGAGCAGCGCGGGCAAGGATGTCCGGGAGCCTTGGCACGCGCGTGCTACCATCGATCGACCAGGCCGTTTGGCCGTCCAAACACAAGGGCGACATGCAGATCGAAACCAAGCTGCCGAAGGTCGGCACCACGATCTTCACCGTGATGAGCCAGCTCGCGATGGAGCACAAGGCGATCAATCTCGGTCAGGGCTTCCCGGATTTCGACGGACCGCCGGCATTGCGCGAGGCGCTCACGCGCGCGATGGCCGAAGGTCGCAACCAGTATTCGCCGATGACCGGCGTGCCGGCACTGCGCGAGGCGATCGCGCGCAAGACCGAGCGCCTGTACGGCTGCAAGGTGAATCCGGACACGGAAGTCACGGTGACCTCGGGTGCGACCGAGGCGCTGTTCGCGGCGATTGCCGCAGTCGTGCGCAGCGGCGACGAAGTCATCGTGCTCGACCCGTGCTACGACAGTTATGAGCCGGCGATCGAGCTGAACGGCGGACATGCGGTGCATGTCGCGCTCGATCCACGCGATTTCTCGCCGGACTGGCAGCGCATCGCCGATGCCGTCACGCCCAGGACGCGCATGATCCTCGTCAACACGCCGCACAATCCGTGTGGCGCGGTGTTCAGCGCCGCCGACATCGAGGCGCTCGCTGCGCTCGCGCGCAAGCACGACCTGTTCGTACTGTCGGACGAGGTCTACGAGCACATCGTGTTCGACGGCGCCGCGCACCAGAGCGTGCTGCGCCACGCAGAGCTGGCCGCGCGCAGCTTCGTCATCAGTTCGTTCGGCAAGACCTACCACTGCACCGGCTGGAAGGTCGGCTACTGCATCGCGCCGCGCGCGCTGTCGGCCGAGTTTCGCAAGGTGCACCAGTACCTGACGTTCTGCACGTTCACGCCGGCGCAGTGGGCGCTGGCGGAGATCATCGAGAACGATCCGCAGCATTACCTCGACCTGCCGGCGTTCTACCAGGCCAAGCGCGACCGCTTCCGCGACCTGCTGGCAGGTTCGAAGTTCGAGTTGCGTGGCGTTGGCGGCGCATATTTCCAGATCGCCGACTATTCGGCGCTGAGCACGGCCGATGACCTCGCGTTCTGCGAATGGTTGGCCAAGCACGGCGGCGTGGCGGCAATTCCGATCTCGGCGTTCTACGAGACTCCGCCGGCCGGACAGCAGCTGGTGCGATTCTGTTTCGCCAAGAGCGACGCGACGCTGGAACAGGCCGCGGCGCGCCTGAAGGCGCTTTAGCACCAACGCCGCTCGTGACGAGTGCAGCGGAACGGAGTCGCACGGGGTCGAAACACCGGAGCATGTCGTGTGCTGGCTGTTCGACTCCGCGCCTTCGGCACAGCGCTCGGACCGAACGTCATCTTGGAACGCTGGGAATGTTGCACACTCGCTGTTCGAGGCTCCGCGCCTTCGGCGCTGCACTCGTACCGAACGGAGTCTGATGCCCATGATGAAGCAACTATTGCGTGTGTCCCTCGTGCAAGGCGCGACGCGCTGGCACGATGCTGCCGCGAACCGCGACTACTACGGCGCGCTGGTGCGTCCGCTGCGGGGGCAGACCGATCTCGTCGTGCTGCCCGAGACGTTCCTGTCCGGCTTCACCAACGAGGCGCTCGGCAATGCCGAGGCGATGGACGGCGAGGGCCTGCGCTGGCTGCGCGCGCTCGCAATCGAGGTTGGCGCGGTCGTGACCGGCAGCCTGGTCGTGCGTGAAGGCGAGCGTTGCGTGAACCGCCTCGTGTGGATGCGCCCGGACGGCACCCACGTGCATTACGACAAGCGTCATCTGTTCCGCATGGCCGGTGAGCACGAACGGTATGCGGGCGGCAACGAACGCGTCGTGGTCGAGCTTGCGGGCTGGCGCATCTGTCCGCTTGTCTGCTACGACCTGCGTTTCCCGGTGTGGTCGCGCAATCGATACGATCGTGCCGTCGGTCGCTTCGATTACGATCTCCTGGTCTACGTCGCGAACTGGCCGAGTGCGCGCCGCCATCCGTGGCGCAGCCTGCTCGTCGCGCGCGCGATCGAGAACCTGTGTTTCTGCGTCGGCGTCAATCGCGTCGGTGTCGACGGCAACGAGTTGCACTATGCCGGCGACAGCGTCGCGCTCGATTTCGTCGGTCAGCCGTTGGTGGAGCTGGGTGCGCAGGAGCAGGTCGTGACCGTTGCGCTCGATCCGGCGGCGCTCGCCGCACATCGCCAGCGCTTTCCGGCCTGGATGGATGCCGACGAGTTCACGATTACCGGGTAAGAATGCGGCGAGCGATTGCCGCGCGCAAATACCGTTCGCCGCCGGATCAAGTCCGGGGCAGGCTCGGAGCGTAGGGGCGCAGGGCCGGAGTCAACGGCGTTTTCGCAGGACCGGCGTTTCGACTTCGCTCACCGCGAACGGATGGGGGACCCGCGCGCTTTCCTCACGCCGCGATCGCGGCAAGCTCACGCGAGATGATTTCGCGTTCCGCTTCGGCGCGGTGCGCGAATGAACCGAGCAACGTCTGCGACTCGGGCGCAAGTACTTCGTACCACTGGGTCGCGATGTCGCCGCGTTCGTCGAGCGTGAGCACCCGCTCGATGCGGTAGCCGAGCACGTTGACTTCGGTATGGCGCTGGTCGCGCATGGTCGGGGTCTCCGTCAGGGGTTTCGCGCAGCTTACCCAGCGACGGTGTGCTTCCGGTTAACCTGATGTTGCAGACCGGTTAACCGTGTCCTCTGCCGCGCGATATGCGGCGCGGAGCAGCTCGTGGAAATGGTGCACGCCGCTCTCGCGTTTCGGGTTGAGTCGTCCGGCGACGTAGGATCCTGAGGCAAGTCCGCGCTGCACCTGCTCGCAGATCGCCACGTCCTCCTTCTGCACCACGTCGCTGAAGACGAGGTCGCGTTGCTGGCGTTCGGCAGCGTCGGAGCCGGGCGGATAGTAGAAGTCGAATTCGACGCGGCAGCGATTGCCGGGCAGTGGCAGTACGCGGTTCGTCTGCAGGCGACCGGGCAGGATATTGAGCATCGTGTTCGGCCAGATCCAGTAGTACAGCGCCTCGCCATTGCCATACAGGTCGCCGGCGCTTTCCAGCGGACTCCATTGCAGCGAGTGCCAGCGCGCGAGTTCGGTGACGTAACTGCGATAGTCGAGCATCCGGTTCAATTCCGGATGGATGTGCGGAACGTGGTAGCCCTCGAGGTAGTTGTCGATGTAGATCTTCCAGTCGCAGTCGATGTCGTAGGCGACGCGGCGCTGCAACGCGTAGCCGGCGAGCGCTGCGTCGCCGATGCGCGCGTCGATGCCGTGCAGCAGTTCGCGCAACGGTGGTGCGTCGCCGAGCGCGACGAACACAAGGTCGCGCCAGCAGGCGACGTGCGCTTCCGGCAGGCGCACGGATTCCACGTGGAAGTCGCACGCGGCATCCATTTCGGGCGCGCTGAGAAGGCGTCCATCCAGCGCGTAGGTCCAGCCGTGGTAATGGCAGCGCAGGCGCTTGGCGGCGCGACCGTCGCACAGCGCGAGTGGTCCCGCGCGATGGCGGCAGACGTTGTGCAAGGCGCGCAGTTCGCCATCCTCGCCGCGCACGATCATGAGCGGCACGCCGGCGACTTCGGTCACGACATGGTCGCCGACGCCTTCGAGATGCGAGCGGTGCGCGGCGAGCTGCCAGCTGCGCGCCAACACCGCGCGACGGTCGAGCGCTTCGGCGTCGTTGCCGACGTAGCGGTGCGCCGGCAGCGCAGATGCATTCGCGAGCGGTTGCGCTGCAAACTCGTGCGGTTGCGGGTTCGACATGCGGCATCCACGGGTGGCGACGGCGACCAGTATCTTGGCCTGCATCGGCGCGCGCAACGGGCTTTTGAGGGCCGAGCGCCGAGAAGCATCGCGGCTTCCGCCGCTTCCGCCGCTTCCCGATACCTCCTCCGGCAGGCGCGCACCCTTTGCGCGTCCGCGACAACCCCAACCGCATCGCGGGTTCGGTCGCCCACAGCGCGGACTCCTACAGTGCAGCTCCCCGCTGTTACGATACGACGCTTCCACTTCGCAACGGCCTGATGACCGACTCTCCGCCCGCCGCCCTCACCTCGCAGGAACGGCGCGCGTTCTGGCTGTTCATGCTGTTCGCGCTGTTGCTGCTCGGTGCGGGCATCGGCTTGCGCGACCCGTGGCCGTCGGACGAGCCGCGCTACGTACTGGCCGCGAAGCAGATGGTGGAATCCGGCGACTGGCTGTTTCCGCGCCGCGGCATCGAGCTGTATTCGGACAAGCCGCCGATGCTGTTCTGGTTGCAGGCTGCCGCGTACGAACTCGTGCGCAACTGGCGCGTCGCGTTCCTGTTGCCGTCGCTGCTCGCGGGCCTGCTCACGCTTGGCTTGACCTGGGATCTCGGCCGGCGCCTGTGGAATCCGCGCGCCGGCCTGCATGCGGCGATCGGCGTGCTGTTCACGTTCGAGTTCATGTTCCAGGTGAAGCGCGCGCAGATCGATCCGCTCGTGATGGGCTGGATCACGCTGGCGAACTGGGGCCTGCTGCTGCATTTCCTGCGTGGACCGAACTGGCGCGCGTACTGGCTCGGCTGCTTCGCGGCCGGTCTCGGCGTGATCAGCAAGGGGGTCGGCGTGCTCGCTTTGCTGATGTTCGTGCCGTACCTGTTCGCGCGCCTGCGTGGCTGGGACGGCGTCACGCGCACGTCGGGCGCGACGCTGCACTGGCTCGGCGGGTTGCTCGCGTTTCTCGCGCCGATCCTGGCGTGGGGGCTGTCGGTATTGCTGGTCGCGAAGGCGCGCGGGATGCCCGAGTACGCATCGTACGTCGACGACCTGTTCTTCCATCAGACCGCCGGACGCTATGGCGGAACGTGGTCGCACCCGCAACCGTTCTGGTACTACCTGCCGGTGTTGCTGCTGCATTTCTTCCCGTTGTCGCTGGCGTATCCGGCCGCATTGCCACGCTGGTGGCGCGACCTGAAAGCCGGCGAAGCACGCGTGCTGCTGCCGCTGGCGTGGACGCTGCTGGTGATCGTGTTCTTCAGCATCCCGAGTGGCAAGCGCGACGTCTACCTGATGCCGGTGCTGCCGATGCTCGCGTTGTCGCTCGCTCCGTATCTGGTCGAGGCCACGCAGGCGCGCTGGCTGCGTCGGCTCGCATTCGGCGTCGCACTCGTCGCCGGGCTTGCGGTCACCGCGGTCGGCGCGTGGGCGTTGCTCGGCCATTCGAGTGCGGCGGAAGCGTGGTTGCAGCGCAAGCAGCTCGACGACCTCGGCCACTACGTGTGGACCATGTTCGTCGCGATGGGACTCGGCTTCCTCGTCGCCGCGTTGTGGTTTCGCCCCCGCCGCGGCCTGCACGCGTTGCTCGCCGGCATCGGTGCGCTGTGGCTGGTGTGGAGCGTGTGGGCGTATCCGCTGCTGAACGATTCGAGTTCCGCCGCGGGCGTGATGCGGCACGCGCGCGAGTTGGCCGGAGCGGGCAGCGAGATCGGTCTGGTCGCGTGGAAGGAACAGAACCTTCTGATGGCGCTCGGCCCGGTGCGCGACTTCGGCTTCCGCCTGCCGCGCAACCAGCAGTACGCGGCGGCACTGCGCTGGATGGAGGAGGCGCCCGCGCAGCGACGCATCTTCATCCTCGAGCAGGCGATGGACGCAGCAGGCGCCTGCCTCGATCGCACCAAGGCGACTCGCGTCGGCAATGCGAACCGGCGCGAGTGGTATCTGTTCGGTGCCGACGCGGTCGTTGCCGGTTGCGTGCCGGGCGCGGCGGCGCCCGGCGGCAACGAAGAGGACAACGATCCTTGATCCGACCGTGCCCGCTGCGACGGCCTTGCGCATTCGTTCGTCCGGGTAGCCGCTTCGGATGGATGCGATGACGTACCGCTTCGATGATTTCCTGCTCAACCCGGCCACGCGCGAGCTGCACCGCAACGGCGTGCCGGTGGTGTTGCCGGCGCGCGCGTTCGATTGTCTTGCCTACCTGATCGAACATCGCGAACGTGCGGTCGGTCGCGATGAGCTGATCGCCGCGGTGTGGGGGCGGGTCGAGATCAGCGACGCGCTGCTCGGCCACACGATCGTCAAGATTCGGCGCAGCCTCGGCGACAGCGGCAACGAGCAGCGTGGCGTGCGTACCGTGCCGCGCTTCGGCTACCGCTGGGTGCAGCCGGTGCAGGTGATCGACGAAGCACCGATGGATGCGGTCGCGACGGTGGAGGAGGCAGCCGATGCGCAGGCCGTCGCGCCGTCGCCGTCAGTCGCGCAAGCCGTCAACGCTGAGGCCGTGGTTGCGCCGCGCGGCCGCACGCGGCATGCCGTGGCCGCTGCAGTGGTGGTGGCCTGCGCGCTCGCGGCGCTTGCATTCTGGCGGATCGACCGGCATGCGCCGAGCGCGCCGGCGCCATCGACCGGAACAATCGAAGCGGCGCCGTTGGCGGCGGCTGTGCTGGTGTTGCCGGCGCTGGTCGATGCGCCGGAGGATTGGCATTGGCTGCGCCTCGGTGCGATGGATCTGGTGGCGAACCGCTTGCGCAGCGCAGCGATCGCAACCACCCCGAGCGAGAGTGTCGTCGGCTTGTTGCGCCAGCGTGGCGCGACGGGCGAAGACGACCTGCTGCACGATGCGACGCTGGCGCAGCTGGCCGCAATGCGCGTACAGCCGAGCATCCGCCGCGAGCAGGGCCGCTGGAGCGTGCGTCTGGATGCGTTCGGCGCGCAGCGTGCGCTCAGCGTCGACGCAGAGGCGGACGATGCGATCTCTGCCGCGCGCGCGGCAGCCGATGCGCTGCTGCGCAAGCTCGGCCAGGCGTCTGCGCAGACGCAGGGCGAGGCGGTCGCCGGACTCGACGAGCTGTTGCAGCGCTCGGGCGCCGCAATGCTGGCCGACCAGCTCGACCAGGCGCGCGCTCTGATCGTCGCCGCGCCGCCATTGTTGCAGCAGCAACCACGCGTCGAGCAGCGCATGGCCCAGATCGAATTGCGTCGTGGCGAGTACGAGGCGGCGGAATCGCGCCTGCACGCATTGCTCGACAGTACCGCGGTCGCGAACGACGACGCGCTGCGCGCCCGCTCGATGATGACGCTTGCCGCGGCGTGGGTGCGCACCCAGCAGGGCGATCGTGCACTGGAACTGTACGACGAGGCGATCGCGCTGCGCGAACGCGCGGCCGACCACGAAGTGCTCGGCGTCGCCCGCCTCGGGCGCGGCTCGATCCTCGCCCTGCAGGAACGCTACGACGATGCGACTGCGGAGCTCGCACGCGCACGCATCGAGCTGGCGACCGTCGGCGACAGCCTTGGTGTCGCCAGTGTCGACGTGAACCTCGGCGAGTTCCAGCGCATGCGCCATCGACCGGCCGACGCGCTCGTGCTGCTGAAGAAGGCAGTCGGCGAATTCGAATTGCTGGGTGCACGCGAAGGGCGCGCTTATGCCCTGGCGCAACAGGCGACCGCCGAACGCGAGCTGCTCGACGGCGAGGCGGCGCTGGCGACGAGTACGCGTTTCTGGCCGGCCGATGCGCACACCAGCAACCAGCGCATGCGCTGGAACCTGACGTTCGAACGCGCGGCGGGCCTGGTGGCTAGCGGTGGCGTCGCCGAAGGCGAGCGCCTCATCGAACGCATCGGGGCGGAGTCGGACCCGCGCAAGGACGCCCTCCCGCGCGCGCAGGCGGCGCTGCTCGCCGCCACGATCGCCGAACGGCGCGGTGACCGGGTGCGCGCGCTGCTGGATCTCGAGCGCGCGCTGGTGCCGATCCTGCGCGACGGCGATTCGATCGGATGGACGCATGGCCTCGTGCTGAAGGCCGCGCTTGAGCGTGGACAGCAACAGCTCGCCGACGCCGCGGCGACGACCGCGACGTTGCAGGCCTGGGCGAGTGCTTCCAGCGATGAGTGGCGCGGACTGCACGCCGCGCTCGCCGCGGCCGGGCAAGCGGAGGTGGAGCATCGGCGCGAACCGGCGCTCGAACAGTACGCACGCGCGATGGCCATGGCCGAGCGCATCGGCGTGCCGGAGGAACTGGTCGAGGTCGGTGCGCCGTATCTGGCCGCGTTGGTGGATGCGAGCCAGCTCGATACGGCGCGCGCGGTGAGCGGTCGCATCGCGCTGTGGGCCGAACACGACCCGCGCGCGGCAACTGCGCAGGCGCACTTGTTCCGCGCGCTTGGCCAGGACGACGCCGCGCGCAGCGCCGAGCAGCAGGCCGCGCGGCTGCTCGCCGCGTATGCGACCGCCCAGGCCGGTCCGCCGTGAATGACTGCCGCCTTCGTGGAGCGGGCTCGCTCCACTGCTTGCTTTGAATCCCCCCGTCGGCAATCCGCGGGACGCACCCGGCGCAAAGCCCCAACCGGAAGCCGTTCGCCCTGAGCGCAGGCCGAAGGGCCGGAGTCGAAGGGCCGCGACGGGAGGGCAAGGCAGGAGGCTCCGCAAGCGTTTCGACTGCGCCAGCTCCCCGTTGCGCCCGACGCGAACGGTTTGGGTAGTCCGTTCGTCCCCAACACAGGGCAGGTACATGGATCGTGCATGCCTAGTGCATCGATCCGACATGCGCATCATGCGGGCACATCCGACCATTGCCGGGTTCGCGACCGCCCCGGTCGCGGCGTCGCGCGACGCCTTGCCGCGTTGCACCGAGTGGCGTTCACCTTCGAGGAAGACCAAATGAAGTTCCTGCGAGCGGCTGGTTCCCTGTGCCTTGGACTGTTCCTCGTCGCGGGCGTGCGCGCGCAGGCGCTGCAACGCCTGGACATCGGCGGGGGCAAGTTGTCCATGCCGGTCGCGCACGCGGGGTATCTGTATGTCGGTACCGGCGTCACGATCAATGCCTGGGACATGGCCGACCCGTCGCAGCCGGTATACGCCGGCCGCAGCAGCTCCGCCCCGGCGAGCGGACCGATCGACGCGCTGGCAGTCGTAGGCGACCACCTGTATGCCGCGTGGAGCGCGCCCGACGGCACGGGCGGCATCACGATCTACTCGCTCGCCGATCCGGCCCGCCCGATCGTCGCCGGCGAATACGACGATTTCGTCGTGTCCGACTTCCACGGACCGATGGGCCTCGCGGCCACCGGCACGACGGTCTATCTCGGTGACGGGCAGAACGGCTTGTTCGTGCTGGATGCGAGCAATCCGCTGGCGCCGAGCGTGATCGGCTCGGCCAGCGGCATCTTCGAATTCGACGCCATGGGCGTGTTCGGCAACCAGCTACTGACGAGCGGATCGAGTTTCATCGGTGGCCGCATCGTCAACGCGATCGATGTCTCCAACCCGTCCGCGCCGGTGCTGACCGGCAACGCGTCGCTCGACGGCGGCACCGTGTTGCGCGCGGTGCTCACCGACGGCTACGCACTCGGCGTCGGCAACGACCTCATCGTCGTCGACACCCACGACGGCGCGAACCTCACCCAGGTCTCGGATACGCCGATCGACCAGGCGACCGGCGCGATCCGCATGGGCAACACGCTTTACCTCGTCGGCGACAGCGGCATCCAGGTGTGGAACTTCGCCAATCCCGCGGCGCCGACGCTCGTGCGCACGGTCGCGATGCCGACCTTCGCGCCCGACCAGACCGCGATCACGCCGTTCGGTCCGCTCGTGCTGACCCATACCGATCGCGCGGTCCTGCTCGGCACTGCCGACCCGCAACAACCGACGCTCGCCGCGCAGTTCACCCTGCCGATCGGCGTCGCGGTGCACGCCGGCGCATTCGACGCGACCCATGCGTACTTCGCCGAGGAAGGCTACGGGCTCGGTGTCGCCGATGCGGCGAGCCTCGCGCCGATCGGACGCTACGACGCGAACCTGCCGGCGAGCCTGGCCGCGCGTGACATGGAGGACATCTCGGTCGACGGCGGTCGCGCCTACCTCGCCGCGTGGGGCTACGGCGTGCTGATCGCGGATCTCGCCAATCCGGCGGCACCGGTCGAACTCGGCCGCTTCGAATTCCCGTTTGCCAGCGCGATCGAGGCGCATGGCGATCGCGTGTATGTCGCGAGCACCACCAACGGCGGCATCTTCAAGGTACTCGACGTCGGCAACCCCGCCGCGCCGGTGGAACTGGGTTCGCTGCTGACGAGCCAGACTTACGACCTGACCGTGCGCGGCAACTACGCCTACCTCGCCGACGGCGCGGACTTCGGCGACGGTGGCCTGCGCGTGGTCGACGTGTCGAACGCGGCACAGCCGGTCGTGGTCGGCCAGGACACCGGCTGCCCGTATGCAATGGGCGTCGACGTCAGCAGCGACGGCAACACGACCTACATCGCATGCGCGTCCGACGTGGCATTCGCGAACGCACTGCGCATCATCGACACCAGCAACCGCGCGCAGCCGCTGCTGCTCGGCAGCCTGAGCTTGCCCGGACTGCCGCCGAACCTGACCGACTACAACGTGGCCCACTCGGTCGTCGTCGCCGACGGGCGCGCCTACGTCGGCAACGAGTTCGGGCTCGACGAGATCGACGTGACTGATCCGACCGCGCCGGTCTGGCTTGCGCGGCATTCCACCGGCTATCCGGTCAGGAAGGTCGAACGCGCGCCGGACGGCCGCATCTTCGCATTCACCTCCGCGGCCGGCGTGTTCGTGTACGTGGTGCCGGGCGATGCGATCTTTGCCGACGGATTCGACTGAGACCTCGTGCGTGCGAGCCCCGGCGTCGGCGCTCAGCGCCAGTCGCCGGCGGCCGTGAATGCGGCCCAGTAGTAAGGATGGGTGGAATCGCCGCGCGCGCGGCGTGCGGCGAGCACGCTGCGCTGCGCCGCGGCCATCGACGCCGCGGTGTCGAGCCCCTCGCCGATGCGGGCGGCATACAGCGCCTGGGTCCATTCCGCGGTCGCGGCATCGTCGACCGGCCACAGGCTGGTCAGCACGGTGCGCGCGCCGGCGAGGCGGAACGCGCGCGCAAGTCCGAACAGCCCTTCGTAGCGATGCGTCGATCCGCGCGCGGTCGTGCACGCCGCGAGCACCGCCCAGCCCGCGTGCGACAGATCGAGCGTCGCGATTTCCTCCGCGGTCAGCACGCCATCGTCGCTGCTGTCGTCCGCGCTGCCGGCGGACAGCAGTAGGGCCGTCGGCGCGATCGCCGGCGCGGCCGGATCGAGCGGAACGTCCGCCGCCAGCGCGAAACCGCGAAGCGCGAGCGATGTCGTCTGGTTGTCGCAATCGGCGTTCGCACTGATGCCGTGCGTGCCGAAGTGCAGGATGTCCGCGTTGGCCGCCATTGCGCGCAGCTTCGCCTCGGTGGCATCGGCGCCGAGCAGCATCGTCGCTTGCGCCGCGTCGCCGAAGCGGTTGCGCCAGAGCGCACCAAGCGCTGCGCTTTCGCGGCGCGCGCCCGGCAGTGCCGCCAGGCCCGTGCCGCAGCCGCGTCGTGCGACCCGCGAGGACGTGCCGACGACCGGATCGGCGACCGCGAGCAGCCGCGGCGCCGCCTGCGGCGCGGCGGGCGCCTGCAGCTCGCGTTCGTGATTGAGTTCGTGTGCGCGGAATCCGCGTTCGGCGAGATAGCCGTCGCCATCCGGCAATGCGCTCCACGGCATGCGATACAGCGCACCGGTCGAAAGCACCAGCCAGTGCGTGCCCGCGCCTGCCGCGGCGATCGGCTGCCACAGTTTCCCGCGCAGCGCGCGGCCGCGCTGCTCGACGGCGGCGAGCGCGACGTCGCGATCGGCCAGTGCCGCGCTCCATGCGTCGATCTCGCGCGAGATCGATTCCAGTTCACCAAGGCGCACGGCGCGCACCGGCGCTTCCGCGCTGGCCAGCACGAACGCGTAGAGGTCCGGGCTGCGCCGTTCGGCGTCGTCGCTGGCGAAGTCCGCCGCGTTGCGTTGTTGCGATACGGTGAACATCACGAGCGAATTGCCGGCCGGCAAGTTGCGGCGCAGGGCGTCGAAATCGAGCCGCGTACCCGCCAGTGCAGCCGCCAGCGGGGTCGCGCCAGCGAGTGCGCGTTCGGCGCGATCCAGGTGCAGCTGCGCTTCGGCGCGTGCATCCGCATTGGCGCCGGCGAGTTCGCTGCGCGCGAGCGCGGCGCTCGCGTCGCGCCACGCCTGCCACAACGCCGCGAGTTTCGGATCGTCGCTGGCGCGAGCCGACGCGAGGCGTTGCGCGCGGATCGCGGTCAGCTGGTCGCGGGCGGCCATGCCGAGTTCCCATGCGCGCTCGAGGTGCGCGGGCTTGCCGCTCGCGATCGCGATCGAGGTGACCTGGTCCAGGGTAGGTCGCAGGTATTCCTGCAGGTTCACCGCCTGCCGTTCGCCGAGATGGCTCGCGGCCAGGCGCAGCGCGGCCTGGCGTGTCCGTTCGGCTGCCGCGGCCTCGTCGAACGCCTCGTCGAACCTTCGCTGCCCCCACAGGCTCGCCGCCAGGCCCATCGAGGAAAACAGCGTGCTTGCCTCGCTGCCCGCACTGGTTTCCTGCAGGCGCGCAAGCGTTTCGCGAAAGCCGGGTTCGGCGTCGGCAAAGAGTCCTTGCCGTACCTGCAGCATCGCGAGGTTCGTCTGCGGCAGGTAGTCCGCAGGATCGGTGCTCTTGCGCGCGTGCGCGATGTCCAGTGCGCGTTGGTACAGCGCTTTCGCGGCGTCGAGGTGGCCGAGGTTCGCCTCGGCATTGGCGTGGTTGTTGAGCACCTGCGCGAGCGGTATCGATTGCGCACCGAAGCTCTTGTCGAACAGCGGTTCGGCTTCGAGGTAGTGCGCGATCGCCTGCTCGTTGCGACCGAGATCGCGCTCGAGGTTTGCCAGGCCGTGCAGCGTGGCCGCGCGCATGCGGCCGCTCGGGTCGGGGTCGAGGCTGTCGGCGGCGAGCGCCTGCTCGTAGACCGGGCCCGCGCGTTCCTTGTCGCCGGAAATCTTCAGCGACTGGCCGAGCACGAGCAGGGTGGCCGCGATGTCGCGCTGGTCCGGCTCCGCCTGCGCGCGCTGGATCACCAGCGATTGCTCGAGCGCATCGATCGCGGCGCCGTGGTCGCCGTTCTCGCGCGCCGCCTTCGCCTTGGTGCGCAGGATGTCGGCGAGTCGCCAGCTGCGGTCGCCGAATCGCGTGCGGGCGATGCGTTCCGCTTCGGCGAGCTGAGCCATCGCCTCGGCGCCCTTGCGCTGCCGGATCAGCGCGTGGCCCCGGTTCTTCAGGCCCAGCAGGAGGCTTTCGTCATCGTGCGCCACACGTGCCAACGCGATCCCGCGATCGCTCGCGGCGATCGCTGCGGGCGCGTCCGCACGAATGTTGTGGATCGTGCCGAGCTGGTTGGCGATGCGCGCCTGCAGCGGCGTGGGCCATTTGGCTGCTGCCGCCTCGCGATCGAGATCCTGCAGTGCAGCCAGCGCATCGTCGAGCCGGCTCCGCTGCAGCAGTACGCGTGCCTGCTGCAGCCTTACCGTTGCAACCGCGGCACTCGCCGCTCCCGAAGGCATGCGCAACTGCAGCTCGCGCGCGAGCCATTCGTCCAGTCCCGGCGTTTCGGGTCGCGCGCAGGCGAGTGCGATCTGCGAACGCAGGGCGAGCGCGTCGGCAATCGCCGCATCCCGTCGGGTCGATTCCGCGCGCGCGACGCCGGCCGCGGCAGCCAGTTGCGCCGCTTTGCATGCTCCGCGCGCCACCAGGCCTTCCGGATCGTCACCCGCCCATGCCCATGGCGCGCACAGAAGCGAGAGGCCGCAGGTGGCGACGGTCATCCAGTTCCCGCGTTTCCCCGGTTCGCGCATGCCAGCCTCCGTGCCGCGATTCTAGACCCGCCGGGCCGGCCATGGCGTCCGCCTCGATCAAACCTCCCGTCAGGGACAGGTATCGGCGCTGCTGCCGTCGCCGCCGTAGCCGAAGATCTGGTCGCAGGTGTAGGCCGCGCAATTCGAGAACTCGGAGGAGTTGCCAGCCAGGTCGCGCACGACCATCGAAAACTGGCGGCCGCCCAGGGCGCTGGTCGAACTGACCGGGATGTCGACGATCACGCTGCCGTTGCTGCCCGGCGAGGCATTGTCGATCGTCGCGACGCTGGTGCTGTGGTATTTGCGACCTTCGCCATGGCCGGAGGCATCGCAGCTGCCGTCGGAGAACAACTGCACCAGATAGGTGCCGTTGGTGGAGACGAACGCCGTGACCACATGGCCGCGATGCTTGCCGCCCTCGGCGAGGCTCAGCGCCGGATAGTTGAGTCCGCGGTTGGCCAGATTGGCGGCGCCGGGCGCGGCATCGTTGTCGACCGGATCGACGCCGGCGGCATTGAGGTCGATGCCGAGTCCGTCGTTCTCGTAGATGGTGTTGCTGAGCAGGGAATTGTGCAGGCCGTCGACGATGCGCACGCCCGCGCCGCCATTCCATGCGATCGTGTTGCTGTTGATCGAATTGTCGTGTGCGTCGCCGTGGATGCGGATGCCGTCGGCAATGTTCGGCAGGTCCGAAGGGCCGCACGTCGGCAGGCACAGCGTGATCGAGCGGACGCCGACCCGGTTCGAGGCGATGAAGTTGTCGAGCGCGGACGTGCCGGCGAGTTCGATGCCGTAGCTCTGGTTGCCGGAGATGAGGTTGTCGCGGATCGTGTGGTGGCTGCCGGTGACCTGGATGCCGACCTGGTTCGGCGCCGCGGCAAGTCCGTTCGCGCTGGTGCCGATGTAGTTGTTCTGCACCGTGCTTCCGTTCGCATGCGTCGCCAGCATGAGCACGCCGGTGACCCACGCGTACGGGATGATGTTGCGGTCTGCCGTCTCCTCGCCGCCGATCAGGTTGTAGTAGGTCGAGCTACCCGAGACGCGGATGTTCACCGCGTTGTTGCCGAGCGCGGTGCTGCCGAGCGTACCGGCGAACTGCACGCCGTGGATCCACGAGCCCGCGCCACCCTGCAGGTCGACCGCGGCGTTGTCGAAACCGCCAATCGCGACGCCGCTCAGCTGCAGGTAGTGAGAGGCGCTGACCGACGAGGGAATGCGGAACGCGTAATCGTCGGAGAGATCGCCGCGGATGCCGATGCAGATGTCCGCATTGAAGCCGTAGGCGGCGGTGTTTTCCGCGCTGCCCGGCTGGGTGTAGCCGTCGATGATCACGCGATCGGTGATCGTCGGCAGCGGCGCCGCGAGGGTGATGATGCGCGGGCAGCCACCGGGGATGTTGAAGTGGATGTAGTTGAGGCCACCGTCGGCGTTCGCCTGCGTGATCGCCCAGCGCAGCGAGCCGGTGATCTGCGGCACGAGCTGGTCCGCGGTGGTAGTCACGACGAGCGTGTTGGTATCGTCGATATTGGTCTCGTAGACGCCGCGGTCGGGCGCGGAACCGACGGTGCGCGGGCCGCCGTCGATATCCTGGGTGAGCGGGTTGGAAACGAACGGCGTGCCGCTGTTGACGGCCGGCGAACCGACCTGCAGGTGGTAGTCGTTGCTCGCCGGCGCGGTAAAGTCGGGATCCTGGTTGAGCGTACCGGTTGGCGCGCCGATCGGAGCAGGCGAGGCATCCAGCACCTGGTAGATGTTGTTGCGCAATGTCAGGTGTCCCGACGCGCGCGTGCGGATGTCCTGGCCGCCCGCGTTGTCCCAGAAGATGTTGTTCTCCGCGTGCAGGCGGTAGTCGTCGTCGGCGAACTGCGTGTCCGTGATGCAGAGGCCGTCGCCGGCGTTGTCGCCGACCACGGAATAGGACAGGAACACGTCATCGAGATCGTGGTTGTCGACGTACAGCGCACACCCGGAATGTGCGTTGTGCACCGCGAGCACGTGCGACATCGAGACCGCGTCGCTGTTGATCCCGACCGCGTAGCCGCCGTTGTTGACGCCGTTGCAGCTCCCGCTCGTGCACAGGTCCTCGAAGATCACGCGGCGCAGTGTTACCTGCTCGTCCGGCCCGCTGCCGCCGTAGGACACTGCCTCGAGCCAGACGCCGCCCGCGATGTGCGCGAAGCGGATCGAGTCGATGTCGAGCGAATCGTAGGTCTGCAACTGCACGATGTCTGCGTCGCCGGTGATCGTGGTCAGGTGCGGATCGAGGCTGCGCGACGTGCACGCACTGTTGTAGCCGCCGACGATCGTGATCGTGTAGCCGAACGACGGGTCGTCGATAAGGTCGAGCGGATTGACGTCGAGGTGGTAGGTGCCCTGCACGACGTGGATCACGACATCGTCGTCGACCGCAAGCAGGATCGCTCCGAGCAACTCGCCACTGGTGTCGACGCAGCGCTCTTCGGTGGCGAAGGCGGGTTTGTGCAGGCATGCGATGAGCAGCAGTGCCAGCCAGGGGAGCGTGCGCAGGCGGATGGACATCGTCGAGGCCTCGGGAATCCGTTTCCCTAGGAACACCACGCGGTGCGATTCCGAACATCGCGGCGTCCGAGATGCGCCGCCGCGGTGCTCATTCTTCGCAGTCTTCCTCACGCACGGCCACCAGCGCCATCCACGACGGCACGAACGGCGGCATCTCGCGCACCTCGGGCCAGAACTGTTGTTCCCTTTCGCAGTCGGCTTGCGGATGCGGGCCGAGTTTCGCGACGACCGGTACCAGCGCAGGCGGCGGGTCGAATCCGTCCTGGAAGATCACGTCGTCATGCAGCTCGTCGTAGACAGCCAGGCCCGCGACGCCCCCCTGGCCGCTGTTGAAGCTGCCGAGCACCGCACCGCTGGCGATGTCGACGTGGTAGACGTTGCCGCTGTTCGCGCCCGCGGTCCAGAAGGAGGTGCCGTCCGGATCGAGGTTCATCGCGAACAGGCCGCTCGCATCGGTCTCGCCGATGCTCGTGCGCGTATAGGTGTGCAGGTTCGCGCCCTGCGGACTCAGGCGATGCACCGCTTCCTGGCACGCGACCATCACCTCGCGGTTCGGTCGAATGCGCAACGCATAGCAGTAAGGCGGCGTGAGGCCGGTCGCGAACATCGGCAACACGGTGTGCGTGCAGGCGTTGTAGCGGCGCACGTCGGTGTCTTCGGACGTGTAGTAGAGCGTGCAGTCGTCACCCGCGAGATCGATCCAGTCGGTGCCGCGCGGGCCCGTCGGCAGCACGAGCGTGTCGAGCCGCGTGCCATAGCGATCGAACTTCAGCACCGGTACCTGGTCATCCGGCGAGCTCGAGCCGCCGGCCTGCCCGATGTAGACATTGCCGGCGTGGTCGAACACGCATGATTCGTGGTTGGCGAAGGTCGCATTGCCGAGCGGATGGCGCGTGAAGTCCTCGTCGAGGATCGCGCCGAAGCGGCTGTAAAGGACCGGCCCGGGATAGGCGAACCGGGTCGCGAGCACGTTGCCGTTCGGGGCGAAGCAGATGCCCGTGACGATGTAGCCGAATCCACTCGGCAAGCGGTCATCCCAATCGTCGATGAAGGTACCGCCGGTGGTGTAACGGCGGATCTTCCTGCCGCTGGTTCCGTTGTCCTTGCCGACGAGCACGAAGCGCGTGCCGGGCGCGATCTCGTCGCTGATGATCGTGCCGGTCGCGGTCGGACTGCCGGGCACGCCGTTGCCGAGCGCTGCGTTGGTCACCTTGTTGCGGTACAGGTCCACCGCGAAGGACTCGTTGCCTTCGACCACGCCGTCGCCATTGACCGGATACACCTGGGTCTTCAGCACCTCGCCCGGTGCGAACGTGAACACGTAGTCGGACGGCAGCAGGTAGTCGCCCGACGGCGACGTGCCGTAGACGGCCGTGCCGTCGCGGTTGCGCACCTCGACCGTGACCGCCTGCGTGGTCGGCTGCGACAGGTGGACATTGAATCCCATCGGCGTCATGCCCGTCGCGCCTTCGACGACGCTCGCGTCGCTGATCGTGACGCGTGGCGCCGGGAATACCTCCAGCGCGGTCGGTGCGAAGCGCGCGGCATAGTCGAGTGGGTAGTTGGCGTCGATGCGATTGAAGCTCGCACCCGCGGTCACGCTTGCGTACGTCATCACCGGCACGACCGCGCCGAGCGGCGGCGCATAGCCTCCCGCGAGGCGAAGGACGAGGCGTCCCTGGCCGTCGAAACTGGTCGGGAAGCCTGCACTCGCGGCGCCGCCGGCCTGGACGAGGTCGTGGCTGCCGCCCGCGCTTCCACCGAGGTCGACATCGAGGATGCCCGTCTCCTGCACGGTCACCGCGCCGCTCACCACGAGCGTGCCGTACGGCGTGCCGGCGAGCGCGCCCGGCGCGATCCGTCCGCGAAGCACGATCGAGGCCTGCACGGTGCCGGTACCGGCCAATGTGGACACGTCGCCGAGTGAATAGGAGACCGCGGCGCCGCCGAGGTCGAGCACGGCGTTGTTGAGCCGCGTGATCGCTGGCGCGGGCATGCCGTTCGCGTCGCGGAACGAGCACTTGTCGGTCGCCACCTGGCTGCAGACGATGCTCGCATTGTTCACCGTCAGGTCGCCGTACTGCTGGAACGCGGAGAAGCTGCCGCCGAACGGCATGTCCAGGGTGCCCGGGCCGTTGACGACCATCGTTCCGAGGTTCTTGACGATCGCGTAGTTCGATGCCGGCGTCGCACGGCCGATCACCGTATTGCCGCTGATCGTCAGCATGGCCCCGGCGTTGTTGACCAGCTGGCTGCTGCCGTCGAGGTACAGGCGCGAATTGCCACCCGCGATCGCGGTCGTTCCACCCGCCATGTTGCGCACTTCGCTCGCGACGAGCAGGGTCAGTGCGGTGCCGCCCGCCGAGCCAAGCGTCAGCGTGCCGGAGTTCTCGAAGAACACCGCGTTCTCGAGGGTGGTCGGCGCGAGCAGCGAACCGCTGCCGCCCGCGTGCAGATACAGCAGCAACTGGTTGCTGCCGAGGACCGTCGTCGCGCGGCCACCGGCGAAGCGCAGCCTGGACGTCACGTCGAAAGTCTTGGTGGATCCGACCACCGACAGCACGCCGTTGCCGCCGAGCTCGAACTCGGCGACGGTCGGGGAGATGTCGAGGTCCGCGGTGCCGTTGGCCAGCACCGCGGTGTCGCCGCTGCCCGGAGCGCGCGTGGAGGGCCCCGCGGCATCCGCGCAGCCGCTCCAGTTGGAAGCCACGCTCCAGTTTCCCGACGGCGTGTTCCACGTGCAGGTGGCGGCGGGTGCGGCCAGTGGCAGCAGGAAAAGCAGGAGTGTTGCGAGCGTGCGTGTCATGGGGCTGTTCCCGCGAGGTTCCTTCAACGGAACACCGCGGGACGCCGATCCGAACACGCATGTCAGCGCGTGTCGGACGTGCCGAAGTGGTAGGCCAGCACGCGCACGTGGCGTGTGTCGACGAGTTCGGCGGCCGACTCGGACAGCAACGCATTGAGTTGCCGTCCCTGCACGCGGACGTTCACCAGCGGTTCGCTGCTGACGCGCCCGATGCCGCGTTGCGGCGCATCGCTGGTTGCCGCTGCGTAACCGGCAAGTCGCTGTTCAAGCGCCTGCATCGGCCGATCGGCGAGGATCACGAGGAATTCCTCGCGACCGCCGTTGCTCGACACTTCCCACGACAGCGCGCGGCCGCCCTGCTGGCCGGGCAAGTGGATTTGGACCTGGGCGGGCAGTGGATTGGCCTGCGCGAGGCTCGCGAGCGGGAACAGCACGTGCAGCGTGCCGGCCTGATCCTCATTCAGGACATAGGCCCAGGTTTGCCGGTTCGACGAGAGCGTGAGGCCGATGCGATCGCCGAGCCGCAGTTCGGCGCCATCGCGCAACGGCTCGCCCCCGGTGGCGGTGCGACGCGCGAGTTCGACGTTCTGCTGCCAGCCTGTCGTACGCGATGTCCACCACGCGCCGGCTGCAAGCAGCGTCGCGAGCAGGGCTGCCGCAACCAGCAACGGCGCGCGATGCCCGCTGGGTTTCGTCATCCCACGCGCGCCGCCCTGGGTCGCGAGCAGCGCATCGCCGAACGCATGCGCGTTCGCGTAGCGGCGTTGCGGATCGGGCGACAACGCGTGCTCGATCACCTCGGCGAGCGGCGCGCCGATCGTCGGCTTCGATTCGCGCAGGTTCCTGCCGGCGTCGTCCGGGTAGGTGCCGCTCAGCAGGAAATGCAGCAGCACGCCGAGCGCATACAGGTCGTCGGTCGCCGCGCGCGGCGCACCATTGCGCGACTGTGGCGAGAGATACGCGGGAGTCGCCTGCGTGCGCAGCGAACCGTTCAAGGTGTCCGGCGCGCCAGCCGCGCCGAGATCGGCGAGCACGATGCGCCCGCCACGCGCGCGCATGACATTGCTTGCCTTGACGTCGCCGTGCAGCAGGCCGGCCGCGTGGATCGCGCCGAGCGCGGCGCACAGTTCGATGCCGATATGCGCGGCTTCGGCGTCGGAGAACGGTCCGTCCGCTGCGACGATCGCATCGAGCGTGCGTCCGTCGATCCATTCGTTCCAGATGCCCGGACGTCCGTCGTGCACCGCGGCGCCGTATACGCGCAACACGTTGCGCTGGCTGAGTCGCGCGAGCAGGCGCCCCTCATGCAGGAATTCATTGCTGCGCAGGCCGGCAGCCGCGGCTTCCGGCCGCAGCAGCTTCAGTGCGACCGTGGTCGCGAGGCCGGCGTCCCAGGCGCGATAGACCTCCGCGCTGGCGCCGCTGCCGATCTTCTCCTGTACCGCAAGCGGGCCCCACTGGAACAGGGTCGGCACATGCGGCGCGGGCGCTGCGCCGATGCGCTGGTAGGCGCTGCGCACCTGGTCGAGTGTGTGCAGCGCGTCGAGCAGGCTGGCATCGCTCGCGGTCGCGCGACTCCAGTCGATCGGCTCGCCGTCGACGAGCCGGTCGACCAGGCCGTGTTGGTCCGCTTGCGTCGTCATGGGCGGCCACCGAGCGTGCGCGCCAGCGCCTCGACCGCGCGGCGGATCGCCATGCGTACCGCATCCGGTGTCGATTGCACTTCGTTGGCGATGTCTTCATAGGTCATGTCGAACTCCAGCCGCATGATGACCAGCTCGCGGGCGCGCGCCGGCAGCGCTTCCAGCGCCGCCTCGTAGCGTTCCAGGCGTTCGCGCCCGATCGCCTGTTCCAGCGGCGATGCCGTGTCGTCCTCGACCAGGGCCTCGTCCAATTCGAGGCTCTCGCCGCGTCGCGCAACGCGACGGATCTCGTTGCGCAGCAGGTTCAGCAGGGTGCTGCGCAGGTACGCCAGGAAGCTGCCCGCGCCGCCGTACTCGAACCGGCCTATCTGCTTCAACACGCGGAAGAGGGTGACCTGAACAAGATCGTCGGTGTCGGTGAGATCGCGCGTCGACGGCGGCAGCCGTCCATGCGCCCAGCGCCGCAGCATCGGCAGGTAGCGCGCGGCCAGGCGCTCGCGCGCGGCGTCGTCGCCGCCGCGGGCGCGGTCGAGCAGCAGGGCGGTGGTTTCCTCGGTCTGCATGCGCGGCTTATAGCATGCCCGTTGGCGTGGCCCTGCCCAGTTCGGGGCAGGCTCTGGGCGCAGGTAAACCCTTTTGCCCTGAGCGCAGGCCTGTCCTGAGCGCAGTCGAAGGGCCCGCGGGCCGGAGTCGAAGGGTTCGGGGCGGTCGGTGAATCCGTTCGCCCTGAGCGCAGGCCCGCAGGGCCGGAGTCGAAGGGTTCGGGCGCATGGCGTTTCGACTTCGCTCGCTCCGCTCGCTGCGCTCAACGCGAACGGAGCCGGAAGCGCGCTGCGCCCAACGCGAACGGCGCCAGGAAGGGCGAAGGACCCGTCCGCGCGCCCGCAAACGGGATTGCGCCTATACTGCGGCCGCGCCACTGCTGGCGCTCCGCTCACGAAGAGGTCGCTCCCACTTGGCTACGTCGGAAACGCGCGCACGGCCGCGCAAAGCCGCAACCCCGAAGGCCACCAGCGCCTCCGCCCCCCGCAAGAAAACGGCTGCCTCGAAATCGCCGCCGACCGCGAAGAAGACCGTTGCGAAGAAGCCGGCGGCGAAGCGGCCTGTTCCTGCGACGAAGCCCGCCCCGCGCAAGGCGCCAGCCAGTCTGCGTGGCGGCAAGGCGATCGCCAAGGCGGGTCCGGCAAAGTCCGCCCCGCCCGCGGCGAAAGCCAAGGCCCCCAAGCTGCCGGATGCTGGCGCGCGCCTGCGCAAGATCGTGATCGGCGCGCTCGACGACCTCAAGGCGAAGGACGTCACCGAAATCGACGTGCGCGAAAAGAGCGGCGTGACCGATCTGCTGGTGATTGCGAGCGGCACTTCGTCGCGCCATGTGAAGTCGATCGCCGACGAAGTCGTGAAGAAGGCCAAGCACGCCGGCAACCCGCCGATCGGTGTCGAAGGCCAGCGCGAAGGCGAATGGGTGCTGGTCGACCTCGGCGACGTGATCGTGCACGTGATGCTGCCGCGCACGCGCGAGTTCTACGGCCTAGAGCGCCTGTGGACCGTCGGCGACGACGCACCGGCAACGCTCGCCGGCTGAATCATCCGCGCGGAGCGCCTGGATGCACGCCTTCGCGCAAATTCCGAGCTTCCGCAGGAGCGGCTGCGACCGCGATGCCCTCGATTTCCCCCGTGGGAGCGGCGGAAGCCGCGATGCTCCTGATTCCTTTCGCGCCAGCCGTCCCGCCCCGACGCACGTCGCATGAAGACCCGCCTCATCTCCGTCGGCGAACGCATGCCCGCCTGGGTCGCGGACGGCTTCGCCGAATACAGGAAGCGCCTCTCGCGCGACCTACCGCTCGACCTCGTCGAGATCGAACTCGGCAACCGCGGCAAGGGTCGCGACGCACAACGTGCGATCGCCGATGAAGGCGCCGCCGTACTCGCGGCGCTGTCCAAGGACGCCCACGTCGTCGCGCTCGACGGCCGTGGCAAACCGTGGTCGAGCGAACAACTGGCCGAACAGCTCGGCGCCTGGCGCATGCAAGGCCGCGACCTCGCGATCCTCATCGGCGGACCCGACGGCCACGCAACCGACGTGCTCGCGCGCGCGAACCAGAGCTGGTCGCTCGGTCCGCTGACCCTGCCGCACATGCTGGTGCGACTCGTCGTCGCCGAGCAGTTGTATCGCGCCGTGTCGATCAATGCGGGGCACCCGTACCACCGCGCGTGACTTCGCTTGGACACCGAATGAACTCCGTGGAACCCTTCATTGCCGCGCACGCGGTTCGCGTCGCGTACGGGTTTCCGCATTCACTGGCGTGACGTTGGGCACGCAGACCCTGCCAGGCTGCTCCCGTAGCATGGCCACCTCCCGGATCGTCACTGCCCATCCATGCATCGCACTCCCGGTTCCAGACTGCGCGCGCTTGCATTCGCGCTGCTCGCCTCGCCCCTGCTGCCTTCGCCGGCCCTGGCGGCAACCCATGGCCCTTCAACCATGCGTGCCGGAGCGGTCGCGCCGTTCAAGGGCCTTACCACGCTGGACGTTGATCTCACGGACACGCGTCGACGCATCGTCACGGTGCGCGAGCGAATCCCGGTGCAGCGCGCCGGGACAACGGTGCTGCTCTATCCGCAGTGGGATGCAGCCAGCCATGCGCCGTCGATCTCCGCCCATCGCCTCGCCGGGTTGACGATCACGGTCGACGGCAAGCCGTTGCAGTGGAAGCGTGAACCCGGTCGCGTGCATGCCTTCGAGGTGGTGGTGCCGGCTGGCACGCACGAGCTCGAAGTCGAGTTCCAGTACCTCGCGCCGCTCGGGCGCGAGGCATCGGCCACGGTGCTGGACGGGTTTGTCGGCCTGTCCTGGAACCATGTGCTGGTCTATCCGGCAGGCTGGCCGGTACGCCTGCTGTCCGTGCAGGCGACGATCACGCTGCCCGCTGGAATGTCGCCCGCCACTTCGCTGGAGGGCACTCGGGACGGCGCGCTCGTGCGGTTCGCGCCGGTGACACTCGACCGGCTTCTCGACGCGCCGGTGTTCGCGTCCCGCCACGTGGATGCGCGCCTCATCACCGGCGCTGCCGCGCCCGTGCACGCGCACTGGATTGCCCGCGACGCGGACGCCATCGAACATGCCGCCGCGTTCGATCGTCCGCTGGCCGCCGTCGTGAAAGAAGTCGAAGCGGTGTTCGGACGCCCTCCGTTCGAGCACTACGAATTCCTTTTCGCGCTCGACGACCGTTTGCCGGGCCCGGGCGGCATCGAGCACGCGGCATCCGGCGAAGTGTTCCTGCCAGCGGATTTCCTCGCGAACCCTGCCGCAGCCGTGCCGTACATCGACGTCGTGCCGCACGAGTTCATCCACGCATGGAACGGACTGTGGCGAATCCCGGCCGACATGGCCACCGCGACGCCGAACGAGCCGGCGACGGGTACGATGCTGTGGCTGTACGAGGGCCAGACGGAGTTCTGGTCGCGCGTGATTGCGGCTCGGGCCGGATTGCGAAGCATGCAGGAGACGCTCGATGCGCTCGCGCTGGATGCGGCGATCGTGCAGTCGCGGCCAGGCCGTCGCTGGAAATCGCTCGCCGACAGCGGCAACGATCCGCTGATCCAGAATGGCGCGGTCCATTGGCGCGACTGGCAACGGCGCGAGGACTACTACGTCGAAGGCGTCCTGTTCTGGCTCGACATCGACGCGCAACTGCGCCGATGCAGCCACGGCGCGAAAGGCATGGACGATTTCGCCGCACTGTTCTTCGCCGCAGCGAACAGGAAGGCCGGCGAGCGATACAGGACGTACAAGGAGCCCGATGTCGCCGCCACGCTCGATCGTCTCTGTCCTGGCCAATGGTCCGATGTCCTGCGGCACAAACTCGACACCCACGACAGCAAGGACATTCTCGACGGCCTCGCCGCCCACGGCTGGCAACTGGTGTTCCGCGACACGCCGAGCGCGTATTTCCGCCTCAATGAAGTGGCCGATGGCGTTGCCGACCTGACCTGGTCCATCGGCCTGACCGTGGCGTCGTCAGGCCTCGTGAAATCGGTCGCATGGGACGGCCCCGCGTTCGCGGCCGGTATCGTGCCCGGCGCGCGCGTGAACACCGTCGACGGCGCGCCATTCAGCCCCGAGGCGCTCGACCGCGCCATCGCCTCGGCCGCACCAAACGGACGCGTGCACCTGGGCATTGCTTTCGACGGAAAGGAAGAGGTCGTCGACGTCGATGCAGGCAAAGGACGGCGCTATCCCCACCTGCAGCGCATCGACGGAACGCAGGACACGCTGTCGGCACTGCTCGCGCGGCGCGGCGCCGGCGCGGATTGAAAGCATGCAGCGATCGCGATGTTCACGACTCCGGCGATCCAGCCCTTTCTTCGCGATGAATGCCGAATCCGATGCCGGGATCCTGCGCGACGCCGGCGACGGTCATCGAATTCCGGCATGCCGGTCCTCAAGGACCATTGAAGCCGTCGCGGAAGATCACGTCGCCACCGGGAACGACCGAGCCGAACTCGAAGGCGCCGATATCGCAGCGCGGCCCGGCGACGCGCGCCGCGCCGCGCTGGTCGGTCGGCATGTCCTCGCCTTCGTCATCGACGCATGAGGAACTGCCCGATGGCGGGTCGATCGCCTCGCTGCCGGCGAGCAGCGCCTGCGTCATGGTCGGCCCGCCGTTGTCCTGCAGCGGCCCGATCGTGGTCGGCGACACGAAGCCCCAGGGTCCATTGAGGGTGCAGCCGGACGCTTCCGCGAGCAGGTTCCAGGAGAAGGCCTCGAGCGTTCCCGAGCAGTCGTCGTAGATCGGGCTGTCGAACAGCGTGTTGCGGGCGAGCAGGGTGTTGACGATGACGAATTGCGCACCGCCGGATGGCTCTGCACGGACGCCGCCGCCGATGCCGCCATTTTCGTCGCGGTCGTGGTCCGCGTCGTTGTCGATGATCGACGTGCTGTACAGGTACGCCTTGTAGTTGTTGTAGATCCCGCCGCCATCCGTGTCGGCCGCGTTGAGGGTCAGCGTGCCATTGACGATGCGCAGTTCGTTGGCGTTGAAGATGCCGCCACCCGAGCCGGGACTGGCGATGTTCGCGGCAATCGTGCTGTCGCGGATGCGCGTGTCTCCGTACACGTACAGGCCACCACCATACTGCGCAATGTTCGAACGCACGGACGTACGCGCGATCGTGAGCGTGCCCGAACTGTCGATTCCTCCGCCTTCGGCGGACTGGTTGTCCCGGATCACGGCATCGGTGATCACCAGGGTGCCGCGATTGAAGATGCCGCCACCGAACGTGCTGCCCGGCGGCCTTCCGTTGCGGATCGTGACGCCCGACAGATGCGCCTCGCTGCCGACTTCCACAGCAAGTGCGCGGTCGAAGTGATTGGCATCGATGATCGTGGTTGCCGCACGGGCGCCGACGATCGAGACGCTCTGTCCCGACGCGAGGGGCGCGGTCACGTTCAGATCACCCGTGTCGTCGCCGTTCGCGCCGGCCGGTGCCCGCGTCAGCACATACGTTCCGGCCGGGAGGCTTATGATCGCCGCGCCCGGCCCGACCCGGTGATTCGCCTGCATCACCGCAGCGCGCAGGGAGCACGTGCCGGCGAGCGTGTGGCACGCACCATCCGCGACATTGTCGTCGATGAGATCGGCCGTCGTGTCGACGAGGAACACGACGTCCGCATGGGCGCCAGCCGCCGCCAGCAGCGCCAGGCCGCCGAGGACGAGTCGCCGCAGTCCACTGGAAAATGCTCGACATGTCATTGCTTGTGCTCCGTCAACAGCGGCCGGTTTGGCCATAGGAACAGCAAACGGCGCGCAAGCCGGCCATGGCGCCGCGGTTTTTTCTTCCGCGATCCGTGGATGCGGCGACGGGATGAACGAGCGCCACCTGCGTGATTGTGTAACCGCGCATGCATCCGCTAGCTTTGCCGACATGCCCCGCCACGCCCCGCCATTGATCGCACGTCTTCGCCGTCGCCTGCTGGCGTCGGCGTGGCTGTTCGCGTTCCTCGTGCTGGGCAAGTTCGCACTCGCGACGACCTGCGCGGGCGACGGGCTCGCGGCGGCGCCGACAGCGGGTGTCGAGGCATCGGCGTCCGGCTCCGCGGACGTCGCGGCCGCGGCCGATGCGGACGAGGGGCCGTGCTGGCATGGAGGAAGCGGTGGCTGCCACTGTGCGTGCGCGCATGGCGTCGTGCTGCCGACCAGCATCGTCGTGGCGGATTCCGCCGCATTGCCGCTGTCGCCGCAGGCGCTGCCCGCGGTGTTCGTCAGTTCCGCGCAGAAGACCGAGCTTCGCCCACCCATCGCCTGATCGATTTTCCGCACGCGTCCTTCGCGTGAAGGTCGGCGCACGTCATGCGCCGCGGATTCGATTCCAGGAAATCCACCATGAATACGATCCAGCGGGCGCATCGCGCCCGCGCCGTGCTGTGCCTCGCCGTAGGCACGGCCCTGTCGACCGTCGCCATGGCCGCCGGCGGCCATGGCACGCGTGAACAGGCGCCGCCCGCGCTGGTCGCGGCCGTGCGCGCCGTGTGGGAACGCAACGCCGCCGTGCAGGCGGCCGAAGCAAAGGTCATCGAGGCGCAGTCGCTCGCGCAGGCGGCCGCGAAGCCGTTGTACAACCCCGAACTCGAACTCGCCGTCCAGAACGCCGATGTCGACACGCGCAGCGTCGGGCTGGCGCAGCAGATCGACTGGTCGGGCAAGCGCCGCGCACGTACCGCCGCGGCGGATGCGGGAACGCGCGCGGTCGAAGCCGAACGCGACGGCGTGCGGCAGTCGGTCGCCCTGGACTGGCTGCGTGGTGCCGCGGCCTGGCAGGTCTCGCGAGCGCGTGTCGCGCTCGGCGCCGAACGAGTCGACCTGCTCGCGCAATTCGTCGCGCTCGCGCAGAAGCGCCTGCGCGCGGGCGACATTCCCGCGCTCGAGCGCGACCTTGCCGAGCTTGCCTTGCAGGAAGCGCGCGCACAGCAGGCGGAACTCCTTGCCGAATCGGCGAAGGCACGCCAGGCGCTGCAGTCCGTCGGCGGTGTCGTGGCGGAACTTCCATCGATGCTCGATGCACCGCCCGCGGTCGACACCCGCGCATTGCCCGATGCCGCGCTCGCCGCGTTGCCGGAGGTTCGTCGCGCCGAGGCCGAGCGCGAAATCGCCGAGGCGCGCGTCAGCGTCGCCGAACGCGATCGCCGCCCCGATCCGTCGATCGCGTTGACGACCGGTCGCGTCACCGACGGCCCGTTCAACGATCGCCTCGTCGGCGTCACTGTGCGCGTGCCGCTGTTCGTGCGCAACGACCATCGCGCCGAAACGGTCGCGGCACGCGCGAATGCGGAGGCCGCGGAAGCGGGCCTGCGCGATACGCGCACGCGGGCGAGCGCACAGGCGGAACAGGCGCGCGAAAGCTACCTCGCCTTGCGCGAGGCCTGGATCGGCTGGCGCGACAGTCGTGCCGCGCGTGCCGGCGATCGTGCCGCGCTGCTGCAGAAACTGTGGGAAGCCGGCGAATTGAGCACGGCCGACTACCTCGTCCAGCTCAGGCAGAGCCTCGATACCGAACTCGCCGCAACGGGCGTGCGTGCGCGCGTCTGGCAGGGCTGGGCCGATTGGCTCGCCGCGTCCGGTGGCCTCGCCGCCTGGCTCGACCTTGCCGATGTTCCCGCCGCCTCGAACCAGGATATGTCCCGATGAAGCGCTATCTGCTGGCTGCAACGTTGTGTGTACCACTCGCCGGCGCCGTGCGCGCGGCCGAGGAAAAATCGCCTGCCGGCCCCGCGCAGGA
Source organism: Dokdonella sp. (assembly GCF_044227025.1). Taxonomy (GTDB): domain Bacteria; phylum Pseudomonadota; class Gammaproteobacteria; order Xanthomonadales; family Rhodanobacteraceae; genus Dokdonella_A. The sequence goes on from NZ_JBGAFX010000003.1 coordinate 520,369, forward strand.
AAATCCGCTCGTGCTGGATGCGGCCGCGCAGGAGCAACTGGGCGTTTCCACGGCGGTCGCCGCGATGCAGGCGCTGGTCGAGGAGATCAAGGCGCCTGGTGAAGTGAAGGCGAACGCTTACGCCACCGTGCTGGTGTCGCCGCGTGTCGGCGCGCAGGTGGTGCGGCGCCAGGCGCGCCTCGGCGATGCCGTCGCGGTCGGCCAGGCGCTCGTGACGCTGTCCAGCGTCGACGTCGCCGAGGCGCAGGGTGCGCTCATCGTCGCCGAGCGCGAATGGAGGCGCGTCAGGGCGCTGGGCACCGAAGCCGTCTCGGCCAAGCGCTACACCGAAGCGCAGGTCGCGCGCGACCAGGCGCATGCGAAGCTGCGCGCGTTCGGCGTGGCCGATGGCGAAATCGGCGGCCTGTTGCGCGTCGGTTCGAAGCGCGCGACCGGCGAGTTCTCGCTGCTCGCGACGCAGGCGGGGCGCGTGACCACCGACGACTTCGTCGTCGGCGAGCGCGTCGAGCCGGGCAAGGTGCTTTTCACGCTCGTCGACGAGACGCATGTATGGATCGAGGCGCAGGTCGCGCCCGCCGCGGCGGAGCGCATCGCGAAGGATGCGCCGGCGCGCGCCGTCGCGCACGACCAGTCCATCGAAGGCAAGGTCGTGCAGCGTTCGCACCGCACGCAGGAAGCGACGCGCACGTCGTCGGTGCGCATCGAAATGCCGAACCCCGGCGACGTGCTGCACCCGGGCGAGTTCGTCGAGACGTTCATCGCCACCGCGGACAAGGAAACGGTGCTGGCCGTTCCCGCCGATGCGATCGTGCAGTTGCAAGGGCAGGCGGTCGTGTTCAAGGCGGTGGCCGGCGATCGCTTCGAACCGGTGCCGGTCGATGCCGGCGCCACGCGCGGCGCGCTCACGCGGATCAGGAACGGCCTCGCCGAAGGCGATCGCGTCGTCGTGCGCGGCGCCTACGTGCTGAAGGCGCGCCTGCTCAAGGCGCAGCTGGGAGAAGGCCATGCGGACTGACGCCACGCTGGCGATGCGGGGATCGACGCCATGCTGAACCGCCTCGTCGAACTGTCGTTGCGCTACAAGGTGCTGGTGCTGATCGGCTTCGTCGTGGTGGCGTTCCTCGGCTACCGCGCGCTGCGCACCGTACCCATCGACGCGTTCCCCGATGTGACGCCGGTGCAGGTCAATGTCTACACCGAGTCGCCGGGCCTCGCCGCGGAAGATGTCGAGCAGTTGCTGACGTTCCCGGTGGAGTCGGCGATGGCGGGCCTGCCGAAGGTGCAGGAGATCCGCTCGGTCAGCCTGTCCGGGCTGTCCCATGTGTCGGTGTATTTCGCCGACGACATGGACATCTACTTCGCGCGCCAGCTCGTCAACGAACGCCTGCAGGAGGTCGGCGATCGCCTGCCGGCCGGCTACGGCAAGCCCGGCATGGGTCCGAACACGTCCGGCCTCGGCCAGGTGCTGTGGTACACGGTCGAGCGCAGCGACGAGAAACCCGCGCAACGCATGTCCGACATGGACCTGCGGACGCTGCAGGACTGGACCATCCGCCTCATCCTGCGCACCGCGCCCGGTGTCGACGACGTGACGTCGTGGGGCGGCGGCGAACGCCAGTTCCAGGTGCGCATCGATCCGCTCAAGCTGATCAAGCACCGGCTGGGATTCAAGGACGTGATCGCCGCGCTGGAGGCCAACAACGGCCAGGTCGGCGGCAACTTCGTCGACATCGGACGCGAGCAGTTCCTCGTGCGCGGCCTCGGCCTCGTCAAGGACGCCGAGGACATCGGGCGCATCGTGCTGAAGACCGAAGACGGCACGCCGGTGTACGTGCGCGACGTGGCCGCCGTCGAGCAGGGACCCGCGCCGCGCTTCGGCGCGGTCACGCGCGACGGCCACGAAGTCGTGCTCGGCGTGGCCCTCGCGCGCGTCGGCGAGAACGCCAGGACGGTCGTCGAAGCGGTCAAGGCCAAGCTCGACACCGTGCGCGGCGCATTGCCCGAGGGCGTGGTGGTGAAGCCGGTCTACGAACGCACGGACCTCGTCGACAAGGCGGTCGGCACCGCGGTGCGCGCGCTCGTCGAAGGCTCGCTGCTCGTCGCGGTGATCCTGTTCCTGTTCCTCGGCGAACTGCGCTCGGCGCTGGTCGTGATCGTTGCACTGCCGATGGCGATGCTCATCGCGTTCATCGGCATGGAGTACGCCGGCCTGTCCGCCAACCTGATGTCGCTCGCGGGCCTCGCGATCGGGATCGGCATGATGGTCGACGGTGCCGTGGTGCTGGTCGAGAACGCGTTTCGGCTCATGGCCGAGCGCAAGGCGCACGGTGAACGCGTCGACCGTACCGCCGCCGTGCTCGCGGCGGCGCGCGAGGTCGCCAATCCGGTCGCGTTCGCGATCGGCATCATCATCGTGGTGTTCCTGCCGCTCTTCGGCCTCGAAGGGCTCGAAGGCAAGCTGTTCAAGCCGATGGCGCTCACCATCGCGTTCGCGATGGGCGGTTCGCTGCTGCTCGCGCTCACGCTGATCCCGGTGCTCGCCGCCCTGATCCTCAAGCCCGGCGAAGAACGCGACACCCGCCTCGTCGCCTGGCTCAAGCGTCGCTACGCGCCGGTGCTGGCGTGGGCGCTGCAGCGCAAGCGGCGCACCCTCGGCATCGCCGCGGCCGCGCTCGTCGCGAGCCTCGCGCTGTTCCCGTTCCTCGGCAAGGAATTCATGCCGCAGCTGCAGGAAGGCTCGATCATGTGGCGCGTCACCGCGATCCCGTCGACCTCGCTGGACGAATCGATCGATGTCTCCAGGCGCATCGCCGAAGCGTTCAAGGCGTTTCCCGAGGTCGAGACCACGCTCGCGATGATCGGTCGTGCCGAGAAGGGCGAGACCGCCGACGTCAACTACATGGAGATCTACACCGCGCTCAAGCCCGAGAAGGAATGGAAGAGCGGGCGCTCGATGCGGCAACTCGACGAGGCGATGCTGGAGACGCTCGGCAAGGTCGTGCCGACGACGGTGCCGAGCTTCACCCAGCCGATCCAGATGCGCGTGGAGGAATTGATTTCCGGCGTGCGCGCGACGCTCGCGCTGAAGCTCTACGGCGAAGACCTCGAGGAACTCGATCGCCAGAGCCGGGCGCTGAAGGCCGTGCTGGCGAACGTGCCGGGCGTCGCCGACCTGTCGCTCGAAGCGAACCTCGGCAAGCCGCAGATCCGCATCGCGGTGAACCGCGAGGCGCTGGCGCGCTACGGCCTCAACGCCGACGACGTGCTCACCGTCGTGCGCAACGGCATGGGCGGCGAGCCGGTGACGACGCTGCTCGACGGCGTCAAGCGCTTCGACATCGCGGTGGTGCTCGCGCAGGAGGCGAAGGCCTCGGTGCCGGCGATCGAGTCCTTGCCGCTGCGCGCGCCGGGTGGCGCGCTCGTCGCGTTGCGCGACGTCGCGGACGTCAGCGTGGGCGAGGGCTATTCGTTCGTACGGCGCGAACAGCTGCAGCGCTACGCGGTGATCCAGATGGACGTGCGCGGCCGCGATGTCGACGGCTTCGTGCGCGACGCCAACGCCGCGATCGCGCGGCAGGCGACCTTGCCGCCGGGCTACTGGGTCGAATGGGGCGGCGCGTTCGAGAACCAGCAGCGCGCGATGGCCAGGCTCGGGCTGATCGTGCCGGTCACGATCCTCTTCATCTTCGTGCTGCTCTACACCGCGTTCAATTCCGTGCGCCACGCGGCGCTGATCCTCGCCAACGTACCGTTCGCAACCATCGGCGGCATCCTCGCGCTGGCGTTGACACGCCAGTACCTGTCGGTGCCATCCGCGATCGGTTTCATCGCGGTGTTCGGCGTGGCAATGTTGAACGGCATCGTGCTCGTCAGCGTCCTCGACGAACTGCGCGAGTCCGGACTGTCGATCCGCGAAGCGGTCACGCGCGGCACCGCGCTGCGGCTGCGCCCGGTGCTCATGACCGCCAGCGTCGCGGTGCTCGGCCTCGTGCCGATGCTGCTGTCGCGCGGCGTCGGTGCGGAGACGCAACGCCCGCTCGCTGCGGTCGTCGTCGGTGGCCTCATCACCTCGACGCTGCTGACGCTGGTGCTGCTGCCCGTGCTGTACGAATGGATCGAGGAACGCGCCGCGCGGCGCGCTCAAGTGCAGGATCATGCATGAAGAAGATCATGGCCTGCGTGCATCACGCGCGCGTCGCGGATGCCGTGCGCTCGCCGGGGAACGCCAGCGAATGCCGCTCGAAGGGGCAACGATGGCGAAAAAGTCGCGTCGATGCCGGTGCGCGACGCTACCGAAGTGCCGGAAAGTCGAGGGCGTGCCGCTTGCAGTGGCAACCTGCTGCTTGCGACGGACAGGCATGCCGCACGAAGCGACTGCGATGGCGAAAAGAGTCGCATCGATGCCGATCGGCGACGCGGGCGGAGCGTCGGGACGTCGCACGCTCGCCGCTGCAAGCGGCTGCGTTGCCGTTCAAAGCGGCACCGTCGCGACTCCCAACGCCATGGATGCCGCTGAAAGCGGCAGCGCTGGCGAAAAAAGTCGCATCGATGCCGCTCGGCGACGCCGGCGGAGCGCCGGAAGTCGCACGCATGCTGCTTCAAGCGACACCGTTGCCGTTCGAAGCAACAGCGTCGCGACATCCAACCCTAAGCATGCCGTTCGAAGCCAGCAACGCTGGCGAAAAAAGTCGCATCGTTGCGGGTCGGTGACGCCGGGCCCGCGCGCGCGACAAATGGCGCCGCCGACGAATTGCGCGGCCGCAATGAAATAATCTACACGGTAATTCGCGCGCGGACTGGGTGCGTCCCAGTTCGGCAGGGTGCAGCGTTACCGAGCCGAGGGGAGCGATGTATGGGCATCTGCAAACTCTGCCTGCAAGACAAGGTGCTCCGCCGTTCGCATATTGTTCCGGAGTTTCTCTACGGCCCTATCTACAACGAAAAGCACCAGATGATGGGGATTACAGGGCGTGGGCAGAAGCGGTACGAGGTTGTGCAGAAGGGGATTCGCGATCGGCTCTTGTGCGATGAATGTGAGGGTCTGCTAAACGACCAATACGAGAAGCCCTTCAAGAGCATATGGACCGAGAGATACCCAATTCCTGACGATGCTCCGCTCGGTGCAATCGTTAACATCAAGTTAGCTTATGCGACCTTTCGATTGTTCCAGCTTTCGATTCTCTGGCGGGCGTCCGTATCTTCCGATCCAAATTTTCGTGTCGTGGGGCTTGGCAAGCACGAGGATATCTTGCGGTCGATGCTGTTGCGTGGAGAGGTTGGCAATGCGGAGTTGTATCCGATTTGGGGCATGGTCATTCGGTTTCAGGGAGGTCTAAGGCGACAGCTGCACGTCCCGCCTTGGAAGTCCCGGGTTGCAGGTCAAATCGTATATTCGATGGTTTGGGATAGCATCTGTTGGCAGTACGGAGTTTCCTGCTCGCCTGTCCGACCGGATCGCGACGGCCGACTTCAAGTCGACGGGTCCATGTCTCTCATGGTGAGGCGTCCGGAGGAGTTCCGAGCAATCGCCGACGTAGGCGCCGCGTGGCGGGGAGAGTAGCCAGCCACCTGTCGCGACATCGGAGTGCGATTGCGTCAGCCGCAAAGTTGTGTCCGACCGAACCAATATCTCCCGATTTCTTCCGGCCTGTTCCGGGCTTTTTTCATTCCTTTCCCTCCGAAATATCAAGCCTTGGAACATGCGCGCCTGCATGTGAGCGGGGCGCGGTTTCCCTCATCCGCCTCCGGCACTTTTTCCCGCAAGCGGGAGAAGGGACGACCCGCAACCGGGAATGCGGGGCCGACGCGTGGCGTCGATCAGTCGAAACCGTTCGCGAAGATCAGGTCCGCGGACGGATTCAGCAGGCGCATCGTGGCGAAGTCGACCAGCGCCGAACCGGTCGTGCGCTGTGCGCGGCCGGCGGCGACGATGCGACCGTCGCGCTGCAACGCCAGCGTGTCGATCTCGCTGTAGATGCCGGTCGGCGCGAGGTCCGCTTCGAAGACGCCGGCGTTGGCGAAGGTCGCGTCGAGGTCGCCACCGTTCGCGTTGCAGCGCACGGCGACGAAGTTCTCCTTCGCGGAGGTGTAGTACGCGGCGGAGGCGACCAGCTTGCCGTCGGGCTGGATAATGAGCCCGGTCGCGTTGGCGCTCTCGGCACTCGGCAGGATGGCGGGCTTGAAGTAGCCGGGATTGGCGGCCTGCCCGAAGGTGGTGTCGGTGGATCCGTCCGGGTTGACGCTGCCGAACACGAGTCCGGTGATGTTGTCGCTGGTGTTGTGGTAGCCGGCGAACGCGATGCTGCCGTCGGCGCGCGGCGCGATGCGTTCGATGCGGCTGGTGACGGAGGTCTCCGACGGGTCGTGGAAGACGCGCCAGCCGACGCTCGCGAAGGTCGGGTCGAAGCTGCCGTCGTCCTTCAGCCGTGCGAGCGCGTAGTCGTTGCCGAGGCCGGGGCCGTTCGCCTCGAAGCCACCGCCGATCACGATCGCATCGCCGTCAACGACCGCGAGATCGTCGACGTAGCCGGACGAGGCCGGGTCGCTCCACGCGATCGTCTTGACGCCGTCGGTGCCGAACGTGGCGTCGTAGGCGCCGGTGCCGTCCAGGCGCGCGATCGTGGTGGTGTAGACGAAGGCGACATTGTCGAAGTGCTCGCCGCCGACCACGATGCGCTGCTGGCTGTCGAGCCTGACCGTGTGCAGGTAGGTCATCGGCATCAGCACTACGCCAGCGCTGCCGAAGCTTTCGTCGACGTCGCCGCCTTCGGTGAGCTTGACGATGTAACCCTGGATCGGCTGGTTGACCATGCCGGTGCCGACCGCGACGTAGGAGCCGTCGGGAAACCGCGCGATCGACTCGATGCCCTGCATGCGCGTGCCGGTGACGAGGTCGGGCAGCTCGTGCAGGCCGTCGATGGTGGTGTTGCCGAACGTCGTGTCCGGGCTGCCGTCCGCATTGAGGCGCAGCAGCATGCCGCGGATCTGCGGCTCGTAGAACGGCGCCGGCGGCACGACCTTGTTGCGCGCGCCGGCGAACAACAGCTTGCCGTCGGGCAGCTCGATCGTCGCGTGCGGATAGATCGAGCGCGCGGACACGTCATCGGTCGCGACGTAGCTGATGCCGGCGGTGCCGAAGCCGGGATCGGGGATGCCGTCGGCGGCAAGGCAGGGAACGGCGAAGGTCGCGGCCAGCGTAGCGGTCGCGCAGGCGAGCAGGTTCTGCAACACGGGTCAGGTCTCCGTTCAGTGATCGGAATGACGACGCGGCGCGAGCGTCCACCGTCGCACATGGACGTGCATGCGCGTTCGATCACCAACGGATATGTTTTCCATCAATGCGGCTTGCAAAGCCGCCACTGCATCGGCTGGCGTTGCGTGGATTGCGCGGATCGCTGCGGCCGACCATCGCTGGAGCCACACCCCGCCGGCGACCGGGTCCGCGATGTGGCCGGATCCTGTGGCCGCGCAGGCGCATGCTTTGCCGGACGCGCGCGATGGCCGTTTCGGCCCATCATGAATCGGAGCCGACAGTCCATGTCCATTCCGGCATCTGACCAAATGGCGCGGCGGGGCCCACACTATGTCCACCTTACTGGAGTACGGCACATGCAGACGCGTCGACTCGGCAACACCGGCCTCGAGGTCTCGGCGATCGGCCTCGGCTGCATGGGCCTCAGCTTCGCCTATGGCCCCGCGCTGGACAGGACGGCCGCGGTCGCGCTGCTGCGCGCGGCGGTCGAACGCGGGGTGACCCTGTTCGACACGGCCGAGGTGTACGGGCCGTTCGCCAACGAGGAACTGCTTGGCGAAGCGCTGGCGCCCGTGCGCGAACGCGTGGTGATCGCGACGAAGTTCGGATTCGCGATCGATCCGGCGACCGGCAGGCAGGCCGGGCTCGACAGCCGGCCCGGGCACATCAGGGCGGTCGCCGAGGCGTCGTTGAAGCGTCTTCGCGTCGACACGCTCGACCTGTTCTACCAGCATCGCGTCGATCCGGACGTGCCGATCGAGGAGGTCGCCGGTGCGGTGAAGGACCTGATCGCTGCAGGCAAGGTGAAGCACTTCGGTTTGTCCGAAGCCGGGGCGCAGACGATCCGTCACGCGCATGCAGTGCAGCCGATCGCGGCGCTGCAGAGCGAATACTCGTTGTGGTGGCGCGAGCCGGAGCAGGCGATCCTGCCGACGCTCGAGGAACTCGGCATCGGCCTGGTTCCCTACAGCCCGCTCGGGCGCGGATTCCTCACCGGTGCGATCGACGAGAGCACGACGTTCGACAGCAGCGATTTCCGCAATGCGATGCCGCGCTTCTCGGCCGAGGCGCGCAAGGCGAACCAGGCCCTCGTCGACGTGCTCGGCGACATCGCGGTGCGCAAGCAGGCGACGCGCGCGCAGATCGCGTTGGCGTGGCTGCTGGCGCAGCGGCCATGGATCGTGCCGATTCCGGGCACGACCAAGCTACACCGGCTGGAGGAAAACCTCGCTGCCGCGGAGGTCGAACTTTCCAGCGACGACCTGCGCGACATCCGTGCCGCCGCGGATGCGATCACGGTGTACGGTGCGCGCTATCCGGAGCACCTGCAGAAGCTGGTCGGGCGCTGAGCGAAGGGTTCTCCTGTGGGAGCGGCGGAAGCCGTGATGCTTCTTGCCGCGCCCAAAGCATCGCGGCTTCCGCCGCTCCCACAAGAAGGGGCGGCCCCGGTCCGTCGCCTTGCGATCCGTTCGCCGCGGGGTTGAATGGATGGATAAAATCACCAACGAGGAATACCTTGTCGGATCGCGAGATCGATCCGCTCGTCCATGACGTTCCCCATTCCCCGCAAGGAAAATCACATGACCACCAAAGCCTACGGCGCCCACGCTGCCGACAAGCCGCTCGAACCGATCGCGATCGAACGACGCGCGCCGGGTGCGCGTGACGTGCAGGTCGACATCGCCTATTGCGGCGTCTGCCATTCGGACCTGCACACGGTGCGTTCCGAGTGGGGCGGCACGCGTTATCCGTGCGTACCTGGCCATGAAATCGTCGGCGAGGTCACCGCGGTCGGCGGTGACGTGAAAGGCTTCAAGGTCGGCGACACCGTCGGCGTCGGATGCCTCGTCGGCAGCTGCCAGCGCTGTGCATCGTGTGCGGACGGGCTCGAGCAGTATTGCGAGAACGGCTTCGTCGGCACCTACAACGGTCCGACCAGGGATGCGCCCGGCCACACGCTTGGCGGCTACTCGCAGCGCATCGTCGTCGACGAGAAGTTCGTGTTGAAGATCCGCCATCCGAAGGAACAGCTTGCCGCGGTCGCGCCGCTGCTGTGCGCAGGCATCACGACCTATTCGCCGCTCAAGCACTGGAACGTCGGGCCGGGCAAGAAGGTCGGCATCGTCGGCATCGGCGGTCTCGGCCACATGGGCGTGAAGATCGCGCATGCGATGGGCGCGCACGTGGTCGCGTTCACGACCTCGGAAGGCAAGCGCCAGGATGCATTGCAGCTCGGTGCGGACGAAGTGGTGGTATCGCGCGACGACAAGCAGATGCGCGCGCACCGCGGCAGCTTCGACCTCATCCTCGACACGGTCGCCGCGAGCCATTCGCTCGATGCGTATTCCGAACTGCTGAAGCGTGACGGCACCCTCGTGCTCGTCGGCGTGCCCGAGCACGCGCATCCGTCGCCGAACGTGGCGAACCTCATCTTCAAGCGCCGCGCGATCGCCGGCTCGCTGATCGGCGGCATTGCCGAGACGCAGGAGATGCTCGACTTCTGCGCCGACAAGGGCATCGTCTCCGACATCGAGATGATCCCGGCGCAGAAGATCGACGAGGCCTACGACCGCATGGTGCGCAGCGACGTGAAGTATCGCTTCGTGATCGACATCGCGACGGTTGCCTAGAACCCGTCGTGCCGGTCGTGCACTCCGGGTCGGGTCGAAGGGTCCGGAACGGGCGGCAACTTCGGGTGTTTCGCTGCTTGCCTGAAGCGGCGCCGGCGCGCGCCGGCGCGGCATCGGACCAGCCGCCGACGAGTGCCGCCGCAACGGGTTGCGCTTATCATGCGCAAACGGGGACGAGCGCCCTGCCACGCGTCCACACCAAGGGGATCACCATGCCGACCGTCCTGTCCGCCCTGCGCAGCACCCGTCCATTCGCCAGCGCGGCGGCCCGGCCCGCCGGGCGTACGCGCGGGCTTGCGCGGAGCGTGGCGCTGGCGGTGTCCTGCGCCGCCGCGACGCAAGCGGCGCTCGCCGCCGGCGGGCAGCCCGGCGTGCGCGGCGTCTCCAGCTTCACGGTCGGTGGAACCGTCGGAGGCCTGGTCGGCACCGACCTCGTGCTGAGCCTCAATGGCGGCAACAATCTGCTGGTCGGCGCGAATGGGGGCTTCACGTTCGCACAAGCGTTGACCACGGGCAGCGTCTACGACGTGACGATCGCGCAGCAACCGATCGACCCCACCCAGGTCTGCACCGTCGGCAATGGCAGTGGCACGATAGGTATCAGCAATGTCACCGATGTCCAAGTCGACTGCGCCCAGCCCCAGCCGCACCTCGTGCTGACGGTCGACGACGACCACGCCTATGCGCGCTACGGCATGACGATGAGCTATGTCGTGACATTGACCAACGACGGCAACGGCGATGCCACCGGCGTGAGCATCGCGAACGTGTCGCCGCCGCAGCTCAATGCGGCCCAGACGACGTGGACCTGCGTCGGCGCGGGCGAAGGCGCCACCTGCAGCGCAGCGGGATCGGGTGCGCTCGTCGACAGCGGCATCGCACTGCCGGTGGGTCGCAGCCTGGCCTGGCTGGTGACCGCGCCGATGCGCGCGGACGCAACAGGCGACACGCTCGAGTACACGGTCGATGCAAGCGGTGCCGGTAAGGCGAGCGCGACCGACAGCGACGTGCTCGTGCTGCTGCGCACGGGCATGGATGTGCCGTACAGCGACGGCGCCGAGGGCTCCCTGCCTCCCGCTCCGTAAAAGCAGCGAGCAGCTTCCTCTCCCTGTCGCCGTCAGAGAGAGGATTGGGGCGAGCGGGCGCGGCGCTGCGCGCGTCGGCCTCTCCCCGACGGGGAAAGGCGACGAGGCACCGCCTATTTGCCCTTCGCGTCGACGGACGCTGCGGCGTCCTTCCGTTCCCGCTGCACGCGCGCGTCGAGCAGGCTGCGCGCGGTGGCGGCGTACGTGCGGCATGCCTGCGCGTCGATGAACGGGTTTTGTTTCGGCTTGCGCGCGATCCGCGCGAGCTTCCTGTCGACGTCGGCGACTCCCGGGTGCACCGAAATCAGGATGTCGCAGGGCAGGTTCGCGACGGTATCGATGCTGTGGCGGAACGTCTCGGCGAGATCCGCGTGGGTTGTGTCGGCGAGGTAGTGGAAGCCCGGCGCGGAGATCGCGTTGATGCTGTCGGCATAGACGACATCGAGACACTGGCCGTCCTCGCACGAGCGCCACGTCCAGGTCGTGCTTCCCGGCGTGTGTCCGGGCGTGAAATGCGCAGTCACCGCGAGAGCGCCGAGGCGCACGGTTTCGCCATCATGCACGTCGCGTACGCGGGCGACGGCAGGAAAGCCGTTGTCGGGAAAACCCGCTTGCGGATCGTCGGCGGCGACGCGACCGCTGCGCAGCGCCTGCGCACCCGACGGACTCGCCAGCACGTCGGCGCCGGAATCGCGCTGGAGCGCCGCGATGCCGCCGGCATGATCGAAGTGCGCGTGGGAATTGAGAATCAGCTTGACGTCTTCCAGCTTGAAACCAAGCTGGCGGATGTGCGCTTCGATTTCCGGCGCCGACTGCGGCAAACCGCCGTCGATGAGGATGGCGCCGGCATCGCCGTGGATCAGGACCGAACTCAGGCCGCGTACGCCGACGTAGTAGGTGTCGCCATGGATGCGCTGCGGTGCCTGCGGGCCGTTCCAGTCCGCCGCCGCCTTGAAGACGATCGGGCGCGTGAGCGGATCGTCGCTTGCGTGGACGAGGGCGGGCAGGATGAAGGCAAGGGTGGTGCAGAGCAGTCGTTGCATGGATGACCCGAAGGGCGGCAGGTGGAACGTGCGAGTGTCGTCGGGGAATGTGGCACGCGGCGGGCAACACATGGCGACTGCATGACGCCGCCGCGCCGCGATTGCCTCGGGAGGAACGGCAGGCCCGCCGACGCAAGGCACCGGCAGCGCGCCTTGTCGCGTCGTGGCGTGTCCCGTGGCCCGGATACCGTCGTTCGTCGCAGCGGGCTTTCATTCGCGATGACGCGCCCGCGATAGTTGCGCCGCGATTTCCCGCGTGCCATGCCCAGTCCGGCCGGAGTCCTGCGATGACCAATGCCTCCAGTCCCGTGTTGCAGGGGTCGTTGCGGGCACCGCCCGGCGTTGCGCTGGGTGGGTTCGCCGATCGCATCGGCGCTCCCGCGCTGAAGGCGGCCGCGACGTCATGGTTCGTGGTCGCCGTGCTCGGCCAGTTGCTGTTCGTCGCCTACGTAATCGGGTTCTACGGTCGCGCGGCGCTGCAGGGCCGCTTCGAGGCATGGAACAAGGTACTGCCGCACGGCTACGTGGCGGGCGACACGTTCGGCAATCTGGTCGTCTCGTTGCACCTGGCGTTCGCGACCGTGGTCATCGTCGGCGGCGCGTTGCAGTTGATGCCGGCCGTTCGGCGCGTCGCGCCCGCTTTCCATCGCTGGAACGGGCGCATCTATCTTGCCTCGGTGCTGCTGATGAGCGTCGGCGGCCTGGTCATGGTGTGGACGCGAGGCACCGTCGGCGACCTGTCGCAGCACGTCGCGATCAGCATCAATGCGCTGCTGATCATCGCGTTCGCGGGCATGGCGTTTCGTCATGCGCTGGCGCGCCGCATCGACCTGCACCGACGCTGGGCGCTGCGCCTGTTCCTCGTCGTCGGCGGCGTCTGGTTCTTCCGCATCGGCCTGATGGCATGGATCGTCGTCAACCGGGGGCCGGTCGGTTTCGATCCGAAGACGTTCGCCGGCCCGTTCCTCACCTTCCTCGCATTCGCCCAGTACGTGCTGCCGCTGGCGGTGCTCGAGCTGTACCTGCGTGCGCAGGCGGGTCGCGGATCGCTGCAACGGGTCGCGGTCGCGGGCGGACTGTTCGCCCTTACGCTGCTGACCGCTGGCGGTATCGTCGCCGCCTCGATGATCATGTGGTTGCCGCGGTTGTGATTGCCGCCACCTGACTGCGCGACCGGTTCGTTGCTATCGTCAAGCCATGGATGCCGACCTTCCGGAACCGCCACGCGGATTCGCGCGCCTGTTCGCCTGGCGCCGCACGAAGCCGGTGCTGATTGCGTGCGGGCTGATGACGCTGCTGATGGCGCCGGGCTGGCAGGCGACGTACGCGGTACTCGTCTCGCGCACGCTGTTCATCGGCATGTCGTTGCTGTGCGTATTCGGCCTGTTCGAACGCTGGCCGGCGAACCTGCCGCGCTGGGTCGCGCGATGGGGACTGCAGGTGGTCGCGGTCGCCGTCGCGGTGCCGTTCGTGGTCGCGATCGCCTACTGGCTGACGACGCTCGACCTGCCGGAGCCGTGGTTCCACGACAGGAAGCGCCTCGGCGGTTATGCATCCATGACGATCCAGGGCCTGCTGATCGCGCCGTGGATGGCGGTCGCGGCCTTGCTCAAGCAGATCAAGGGCGAGGCGCAGAAGCAGGCGCTCGCGTTCGAGCTTGAACGCAGCGAGTACGAACGCAAGGCGCTCGACGCGCGCCTGCGCCTGTTGCAGGCGCAGGTCGAACCGCACTTCCTGTTCAACACGCTGGCGAACGTGCGCGAACTCGTCGACGCGCGCTCGCCGCAGGCGTCGTCGGTGCTCGGCAGCCTGATCGCCTACCTGCGTGCCGCGGTGCCGCGCCTGCACGAACCAGCCACCACGCTCGGCCAGGAGCTCGAACTCGTGCGCGCCTATCTCGAGGTCATGCACATGCGCATGCCGGATCGCCTGCAGTTCGCGCTGGACGTCGACGACCAGGCGGGTCCATTGTTCTGTCCGCCGATGACCCTGCTGACCTTGGTCGAGAACGCGGTGCGCCACGGCATCGATCCGGGCGAGCGGGGCGGCCGCATCGACGTGCGCGTGCGGGTGCGCGAGGGACGCTGCCACGCCGAAGTGGTCGACAACGGGGTCGGCCTCGCGCACGCCGCGGACGGACTCGGCACGGGATTGTCGAACCTGCGCGAACGCCTGCAGCTCGCGTTCGGCGGCGATGCGCGGCTGCGCCTGGAAGCGATCGAACCGCATGGCGTGCGCGCGACGCTCGATTTTCGCGCGCGCGGGAGCGCTGCATGAACGTCGCAACCGCATTGATCGCCGACGACGAACCGCTGCTGCGCAAGGCGCTGGTGCGCATGCTCGCCGATGCATGGCCGCAGCTCGAGGTGGTCGCGCAGGCGCGTAACGGTCGCGAGGCGGTGGAGCAGTACGAGGAACGCCAGCCGGGAATCTGCTTCCTCGACGTGCACATGCCGGGACTATCCGGCGTCGAGGCCGCGCGCTTCATCGGTCGGCGCGCGCACCTCGTGTTCGTCACCGCATACGACCGGTACGCGGTGCAGGCGTTCGAGCATGGCGCGGTCGACTACCTCGTCAAGCCGGTCGAGCCCGCACGGCTCGCCGACACCGTGGCGCGCCTGCAGGAGCGGTTGCGCGCGGCGCAGCCCGCAACCGACCACGAGGCGCTGCTGGAGCAGCTCGAAGCGCGCCTGCGCCGCAAGGACGCGCCGGCGTCGCTGCGCTGGTTGCGCGTCGCGGTCGGCCAGTCGCTGCGCATGGTGTCGGTCGACGAGATCGACTTCCTGCGCTCCGACGAGAAGTACACCGTCGTCGCATGGCGCGGCGACGACGGCCGCGCAAACGACGGCCTCATCCGCACGCCGCTGAAGGAGCTGCTGGCGCAGCTCGATGGCTCGCGTTTCGCGCAGGTGCACCGCTCGGTGGTCGTGAACCTGCATGCGATCAGCCACGTCACGCGCGGCGACAACGAGACCGCCGACATCCATCTCAAGGGTCGTGCCGACGTGCTGCCGGTCAGCCGCAGTTACCTGCACCTGTTCCGGCAGATGTAGGCGGGCGGACGCGCACCGCGATTGCGCAATCGCTCACGTTTCCGTTGCATGCGTTGCGGTTACCTTCGCCGGGGGCCACTACGGGGACGGAACATGCAGGGAACCGCAGCGCGCGTGCGCCGGCACGCAGCCATCATGGCTTCCTTCGCGCTCGCCGCGCTCGCGATCGCATCGCCGGCGGCGGCGTTCGAGACGATCCATCGCGACGGCTTCGACTTCCCCGCCAACCACGCCTCGCCGCTTGGCACGAATCTCGACGGCGTGGTCGACTACTCGACGAGCTACAACTTCATCGACGCGATGAAGCAGTCGCGTGGCTGGATCACCCAGGACACCACCGGCAGCGGCGTGTTCGACACCGGCGACGAGGCCTGCCTCGACCTCGACGCGCGCGGCTACCTGCGCTCGCTCGCCCCGGTCGCCGCGAATCCGGGCTGCGACACGCCGTCCTACAACGCGGTCGCGACGCTGTTCTCGTTCGGCGATTTCGGCGGCCACTACCCGGGCGGCCGCTACGTCGTCACCTACGACGGCAGCGCGACGATCAGCTATTTCTTCGCCGCGCACCGCAACGTGGCGTTGTCCACGCCGGGCCGCGACGTGCTCGACGTGGATTCCGCGACCGGCGGCTGGATGATGCGCTTCGATGCGATCGACAGCGGCAATCCGCCGCGCAACATCCATGTCTGGATGCCGGGCTACGACGAGCACCGCGGGCCGGGGCAACTGTTCCATCCGGACTTCCTCTCGCTGATCCGGCGCAACAAGGTGCTGCGCTTCATGGACTGGATGCAGACCAACAACTCGACGCAACAGGACTTCGCCCATCGTCCGCACCTCGACGACGTGCGCTGGACCGAAGGCGGCGGCGTGCCGCTCGAGATGATGGTCGAACTGTCGAACCGCACCGACGCGGATCCCTGGTTCAACATGCCGCACCGCGCGACCGACGACTACATCACGCAGTTCGCGCAGTCGGTCAAGCGCTTGCTGCAACGCAATCGCCGCGTCTACGTCGAATATTCGAACGAGGTCTGGAACGGGCAGTTCGGCCAGGGCGCCTACGTCGAATCGATGGGCACCGCGGAGTATGGCAACATCGGTTCCGGCTTCGATCGCCGCCTCAACTGGCACGGCGAACGCACCGCGCAGATGTGCGACCTGTGGAAGGCCGCATGGGGAGCGGATGCCGCGCGCGTCACCTGCGTGCTCGGCGCGCAAGCCGCAAACGCCTACACGCAGGAGCAGTCCGCCGACTGCCCACTGTGGAGCACGGGCGCGCCGTGCAGCGCGCATGGCATCACCGCGATCGCGATCGCACCGTATTTCGGCGGCTACATGGACGGCCCTTCGACCGCGGCGACGATCGAGACGTGGTCGCCCGACACGCTGTTCGCGGAAATCGCGAACGGCGGGCAGCTGGCAGGCGGACCGGCGGGCGGCGCGCTTGCCGAAGCGCGCGGCTGGATCGCCGCGCAGCATGCCGCAGCCGTCGCGCGCAACCTGCACCTCGTGACCTATGAAGGCGGGCAACACCTCGTCGGCATCCTCGGCATCGAGAACAACACGACGATCGAGGCACTCTTCACCGGTGCGAACCGCGACGCGCGCATGGGCGCCGCTTACGCGACGCACCTCGACGACTGGCGCGCCGGTGGCGGCGAGCTGTTCATGAACTTCACGTCATCGAGCGGCTACGGCAAGTTCGGCAGCTGGGGCGCGGTCGAATACCTCGACGAACCCAGCACGCCCAAGCAGAACGCGCTGCTCGATTTCATCACCGCGAACCCGTGCTGGTGGGCCGGCTGCGCTGACTGACGATGGTTTGGCGCTTGGATTGCCGCGCCATTCGCGAAGTCAGTCGTCTGTCCACTTCGCCACGGATTCATACCGACGCGCGAGGTCGGTCGCCATGTCCCTTGCTCGTTGCAAGTCGGCAGGTGTCATCTCGGCAGCGGTTCGCTCGCGGGTACGTTCGAGGAATTCGCGAAGGGTCGCCTCTTGCTCTCGAGCGATGGCGATCGAAAGCGAGGCGTGTGCCGCGGCGGCATCGTGGGCTTTGCCTCTTTCGGCATACGTGAAGCCCGCATCGACAAACCCGAGTTGGTAGCCGAGGTTTGCCGATCTCTTGAAATAGCCGATCGCTTCGCGTGGTTCGCCATCACGACGCCGTATGACACCGAGCGCGTGGATGGCGGGCGGGAATTCGCGGCCCGCGGCGCTCGTCAGCAGTTTCCATGCCTCTCGCTTGTCGACGGTGCCGCAGGTGCCGATGTCGAATCCGGTTCCGAGCCAGTACATCGCCTTGACGTCGCCTGCGCCTGCCCGTTGCTTGCGCGACGCGACCGCCTCCGGCGTGCAGGAATCGTCTGCCTCCTCCGCGCCAATGGCTTGTTGGAGGCTGCCAAGGGCCGTCAACGCGATGACCGCCATTGCGAACGATCGGATGACTGCGATCATGAACCGGCTCCTGGAGGGCGTGACAAATTGATCCGGGCTCAGGGAACGACCTGGTCGATGGCCAGCGCGAGCGGCTCGCTGCGGTGCACGTCGAGCGGCGCCGACAGCACCTGCAGGTCGCCGCTCTGCGGCAGCGCATTGCCGGACTTCGAGATGCGTGCGCCGACCACGACCTGGGGGAACATCGACAGTTTCATGTTCGGCAGCATGCCCATGCTCTCGTCGAGCGTGACCGTGAGCGGCAACTGCGAGGCCTTGAGGCGCTGGATCGCGAGCGGCATCGGCGGCCCGCTCGCCGCGCGCGCGAACACGAACAGCGTGGCGTCGGCATCGAGCTTGCCAGCGAGTTTCGGATCGAGCGACACCTGCACCGTGAGTCGCGGCGCAGCCGCTGCCGTGCCACTGGCGGCAGTGTCCTTTGTGGGAGCGGCGGAAGCCGCGATGCCCTGGCTGCTTTCCCGGGCCGGCGGCCTCATTGGTGCCGGCGTCTCCTTGCCGTCGCGCTTCGCTTCCGCCTCGGCGATCTGCTGTTTCACGCTCGCCGCGACTTCCGAGCCCGCTTCGAGCAACGGCATAAGGGTGTTCCAGCGCGCGATCGCGGCATCGTAATGACCTGCCTGGTAGTCGCTGATGCCGAGCAGCCACAGCGCGCGCTGGTTGCTCGCGTCGACCTTCAATACACCTTCGAGCAGATCTCGTGACTCGCCCTGGATGCGATGATCCGGAGCGACCACCGCGAGTGCCTGCGCGTATTCGACCGTGACCGCCGGATTGTCCTTCGCGAGTTCGTGTGCATGCCGATAGGCGTCGAGCGATTCCTGTGTGCGACCGGTGGCCTGGTACGCGCGCGCGAGCAGTGCCCAGCCTTCGACGTCGTCGGGCTGCTGCGCAAGGCGCGCGGCGAGTGCTTCGATCGCCTTCTGCATGTCGGGGCCGTGCTCGTCCGCCGGCGCTGCCGCGACATTCGCGGGATCGAGCGCCTGCGGTGCGCCGACGAGGCGATACAGCAGCAGCGCCGAGGCGGGCAGGAGCAAGGCGACCAGCAGCAGGGCGGCGAATGCGCCGCGCGACGGACGCGCAGGCGTTGCTTCGGCGCTGGATGCGACCAGCACCTCGCGCTTGCGTGCGTGTTCGTCGGCGTCGATGACGCCGGCCGCGAGCGCCTGGTCGAGCGCACGCAGACGCCGCGCCGCCGGATCGGTCGCGCCCGATCGATGGCGCAGCAGTGGCACCAGCACGAATGCGAGCGCGGTGGCGATCATCAGCGCCACGCAAACCACGAACATCGCCATCACCAGTCGTCCTCGAGATCGCTTGCATGGCGCGCGGTTGGCGCCGGTGTGGCGGTCGTCGCGCGCGCGCGCCGGCGCACGATCGCGAGGATGCCGGCGCCGCCGGCGAGCAGCACGAGCAACGGCCCGAACCACAGCAGCCAGGTACCACCGCGCAGCGGCGGGTCGTACAGCACGAAATCGCTGTAGCGAGCCGTGAGCCACTGCTTGATCTCGGCATCGCTCTTGCCGGCCTGCATCTGCTCGAACACGTCCCGGCGCAGGTCCGCCGCAAGCGGCGCGCTCGAATCATTGAGGCTTTCGTTCTGGCACACCAGGCAACGCAGCTGTTTGGTCAGGTTCTGGAAGCGCAGCTCCTCGGCGCGGTCCCTGAATGGCAGCGGATCGACCGCCGCGTGCGCGCAGGCGATCAGCGCGAACGCGAGCGCGATGCGGACCAGGCGGTTCATCGCGCCTCCGCCTTCATCTTCGCGATGCGCGGCAGCAGCTCGGTCGCAATGATCGCGGGCGTGATCGGGCTGATGTACTTGTAGCGCACGATGCCGCGGGCATCGACGAGGAAGGTCTCCGGCGCACCGGTCACGCCGAAATCGATCGCGACGTCGCCGGGAAGGTCGGCGATCACCACGTCATAGGGATCGCCGAACTGCATGAGCCAGCGCTGCGCATCGGCGGCCTCGTCCTTGTAGTTGAAGCCGACCAGCTTGATGCCGAGCGATTTGCCCTGCTGCATCAGGATCGGATGCTCGTCGCG
Source organism: Dokdonella sp. (assembly GCF_044227025.1). Taxonomy (GTDB): domain Bacteria; phylum Pseudomonadota; class Gammaproteobacteria; order Xanthomonadales; family Rhodanobacteraceae; genus Dokdonella_A. The sequence goes on from NZ_JBGAFX010000003.1 coordinate 539,938, forward strand.
GCAGGCGACGCACCAGCTCGCGAACACGTTGAGCAGGTACGGCTGTCCTGCAAGTTCCTTGCTGCCGAGCGATTTCGACGGGTCGCCAAGCAACGGCAGGCTGAAGGTCGGCGCGGGTTTGCCGATCAGCGGCGACGGCACTTCGCGCAGGTCGTGCGAGCTGCTCCACCAGATGCCGAAACCGAGCAGGGCAAGCACGAGCATGAAGCCCGCGAAGGGCAGCAGGCGTGCATTCATGCGTTCGCCTCCGCATTGGTCGCGGGTGGTGCCAAGGGCTCGCGCGTGGGCAATGTCTTCGGGGCAGGCAAGGCGCGGAAGCGCCGGTCCGCCGCGGCAACCAATCCGCCGAGCACCATGAACAGCGCGCCGAGCCAGATCCAGCGCACGAACGGCTTCACGTACACGCGCACGGCCCACGCGCCGTCGGTGCCGATCGGTTCGCCGAGTGCGACGTACACGTCGCGGAAGAGCCCGGGGTCGATCGCCGATTCGGTCTGCGGCTGCTGGTTGCGCAGGTACACGCGCTTCTGCGGATGCAGGGTTGCGACGACATTGCCGTCCTTCAGCACGCTCAGCGTGCCCTGCTGCGCGGTGAAGTTCGGACCCTTCGCTTCCTTCACGCCGTCGAAGCGGAAGTCGAGCGCGCCGATCGTCACGCTCTGGTTCGGCGCGAGGCGCACGTCCTTCTCGACGCTGGTCGCCTCGACGATCAGCACGCCGGCGACGAAAACCGCCACGCCGAAGTGCGCGCAGATCATGCCGAGCATCTCCGGCGTGTAGCGGCGGCCACGCGGTGCGTGGCGCCAGCGCGACAGTGCATACAGCACGATGCCGAGGCCGACCCACAGCGATGCGGCGGTGCCGACGATCGCGCGTGACGGCAGGCCGTCGGCGAATGTGCGCGCGAGGATCGCCGCGACGATCGCGCAGGCGATCGCGCCGACGAACGCAGGTCGCAGCGCCGCGAGCGCGACGCGCCAGTCGCCCGCACGCCACTTGATGAAGGGGCCGAACGGCATCAGCAGCACGACCGGCAGCATCAGCAGCACGAACATGAAACCGAAGTACGGCGGTCCGATCGAGATGCGGCCGAGATTGAATGCGTCGCCGATCATCGGGTAGAGCGTGCCGAGCAGGACCATTGCCGCCGCGACCGTGAACATCAGGTTGTTGACCAGCAGCAGGGTTTCGCGCGAGACCGCGGCGAACGGCTCACCACCCGCGACTTTCGGAGCACGCAGCGCATACAACAGCAGCGAACCGCCGATCACGATCGCGAGGAAGCACAGGATGAACAGTCCGCGCTTGGGGTCGGCCGCGAACGAGTGCACGCTGGTGAGAACGCCCGAACGCACGAGGAACGTGCCGAGCAGCGACAACGAGAATGCGAAGATCGCGAGCAACTGGGTCCACGCGCGGAACGAGCCACGCTTCTCGGTCACTGCCTGCGAATGGATCAGCGCGGTGCCGACCAGCCACGGCATGAACGAGGAGTTCTCGACCGGATCCCAGAACCACCAGCCGCCCCAGCCGAGTTCGTAGTACGCCCACCACGAGCCGAGTGCGATGCCGAGCGTCAGGAAGGCCCATGCGACATTCGTCCACGGGCGCGCCCAGCGCACCCACGCGACATCGAGGTTGCCGCCGAGCAGCGCCGCGATCGCGAACGAGAACGCGACCGAAAAGCCGACGAAGCCCATGTAGAGCATCGGCGGATGCACGATCATGCCCGGGTCCTGCAGCACCGGGTTCAGATCGTTGCCGTCGACCGGCATCGGCAGCTCGCGCAGGAACGGATTCGATGCCAGCACCAGGAACAGCAGGAAGCCGAAGCTGATGAAGCCGAGCACGCCAAGCACGCGAGCGATGAAGTCGTCCGGCAGGCGGCGGCTGAACGCGGCGACTGCGACGGTCCAGAGATTGAGAACCAGCACCCACAGCAGCATCGAGCCCTCGTGCGCGCCCCATACCGCCGTGAAGCGGTAGTACCACGGCAGCACCGAGTTGGAATTCTGCGCGACGTAGGCGACCGAGAAGTCCTGCGTCACAAACGCTAACGTGAGTATCGCGAACGCCAGCACGACGAAAACCGCCTGACCCGCGACCGCCGGCCGCGCGACCGCGATCAGCGCGCGGTTGCCGAGCTGGGCGCCCAGGATCGGCAGCACGCACTGCGATGCGGCCAGCAACAGGGCGAGGATCAACGCGAATTGACCGAGTTCGGGGAGCATGCGGAACGGCTGCGCGGCGGGGAAACCGCAAGCTTACGCGACTTGCCGGGGTGGCAGTACCGAGGGGGTGCGGCGGATCGGCGCAGGAACCACGGAGCGCCGGGACAGTCCCGCCTGGCCGGCGAGCATCGGGGCCTTGTCGGTGAGGAGGTCGCCGAACAGATGCGCACGCTGCGCACGACGCGAAAGGCTCTGGTGGGATGCGCGTGCTGCGCTCGACGCGAACGGCTCTGGTGGGATGCGCGTGCTGCGCTCGACGCGAACGGTGGCGGAATGCGCTTCTGCGTTGATCCGTTCCCCCTGAGCGCAGGCCTGCAAGGCCGGAGTCGAAGGGGCTCTCCGGTACGCGGGCGTTTCGACTTCGCGCGCGTGCCGCGCGCTGCGCTCAACGCGAACGGCAGCGGGATGCGCCGGCTCTGCCTTGATCCGTTCCCCCTGAGCGCAGGCCTGCAAGACCGGAGTCGAAGGGGCTTTCCGGTACGCGGGCGTTTCGGCTTCGCGCGCGTGCCACGCGCCGCGCTCAACGCGAACGGGATAGGCTCGCGGTGCGCCGTGCGCGTTCGAACGCATCGGGCCCGGCGCTTCCGCGTGCTAGGCTGCGCGCGCCCGCGACGCGTGCGGCATGCACGCCAGCGGTCGATTTCCACAGGGATTCGTGATGAAGCTGACGCAAATCCTCTACGCGCTCACCGCAAGCCTGGCCATCGTGACCGGCCTGGTCCATTCCGTTCTCGGCGAGCGTCTGATCTTCCGTCATCTGCGTGAGAACGCGATCGTGCCGAGCCTCGCTGCGCCGCCGTTGCAGGTGCGTCATGTGCGGATCCTCTGGGCGACCTGGCACCTTGCGTCGGTCTTCAACTGGGCATGCGCTGCAATCCTGTTGTGCGCGGTCGGTTCTGCAACGGCACCGGCTCCGATCGTCGTCAATGCCATCGGCGTCGCTTACCTTGGCTGCGCCGCGCTGGTGTTCGTCGGCACGCGCGGGCGACATCCGGGCTGGATCGCGTTGTTGCTGGTGGCGGTCTTGACCTGGTTCGCTGCGAATGCGGGTTCATGACGCGGAGCCTGCTGGCAACTCCGATCAGGATTTCCTCCTCGTCGCCGGTGCAAGCGCTCCGCGCGCGGCAGCGCCGAGCAGCTTGCGGAACGTGGGGCATTCCATGTGGCTCGGCGCGCTGCAGGCGGCGGCGTGGCGCAGGCCGTTGCGCATCGCGGTGAGCTTGCGGATGGTCGCGTCCAGTTCCCGTGCCTTGGTCGAGAGCAGCGCGCGGTCGATGCGCGGTTGGCCATCGGCGAACATGCGCGCGATTTCCTCGAGCGAGAATCCGGCGGCGCGTCCGAGCGTGATCAGGGCGAGCCGTTCCAGCACGCCCGCATCGAACTGGCGGCGCAGGCCGCGTCGCCCGATCGAGCGGATAAGGCCCTGGTCCTCGTAGTAGCGCAGGGCCGAGGCTGCCACGCCCGAGCGGCTCGCGACCTCGCCGATGTCGAGTTCGTGCATGTGCTTGACCTCAAGTGGACTTCAAGTGGCAGAGTGCGCTTGTCTCCCAATGGAAGCAAGCCCGTGGATACCACCATGAATGAAGCAGGACGCGCCGACAGCGCACAGTCCGCGCTCTGGAACGGCAGCGCCGGACGTGCCTGGGTCGAGGGCCAGCCCGCGCTCGACGCGATGTTCGAACCGTTCGAGGCGCGCCTCGTCGAAGCGGTCGCAGCGCGGCTGCCACGCAGCGTCCTCGACGTGGGGTGCGGTACCGGTGCGACGACGCTGGCGATCGCGCGGCGGCACGGTCCGTCGTCGCAATGCACGGGCATCGACATCTCGGCGCCGATGATCGAAGTGGCACGCAGGCGTGCGCAGGAGCAGCATGCGACCGCACGCTTCATTCGTGCCGACGCGCAGGAGCATGTCCTTGCAGCGGCGTCGTTCGACTGGATCGTGTCACGCTTTGGCGTGATGTTCTTCGACGACCCCGTCGCCGCGTTCGCGAACCTTCGCCGCGCGGCGACGGATGATGCCGGCCTGCATTTCTTCGCCTGGCGCAGCGCCGCGGAGAATCCGTTCATGACCACCGCCGAACACGTCGCGCGCCGCTGGTTACCGCGCATGCCGAGGAGTGCACCGGGCGCTCCCGGGCAGTTCGCATTCGCGGACCCGGCGCGGGTCCGGTCCATCCTCGACGCGAGCGGCTGGACCAGCGTCTGGATGGAGCCGGTCGATGCGGCCTGCCGCTTTCCGGCGAGCGCGTTGACGCAGTACATCACGCAGATGGGACCGCTCGGACGCGCGCTGCAGAACGTGGATGCATCGACGCGCGAGCGTATCGTGGACGATGTGCGCCGAGCGTTCGAGCCGTACGTGAAGGGCGAGGACGTGCGCTTCGATGCCGCCTGTTGGGAGGTTTCCGCCCGGTCGGCGCAGGCGATTCAGGTGAGGCCGTGAGCGATATCGGATTGCCGGTCGTGTACGCAATCGTCCTCGGCATCGGCGCGACCGCGCTGCTGGATCTGTTTTCGTGGCTGCGGCAGCGGTTGTCCGGCATCGCGGCGCCGGACTTTGCGCTGGTCGGGCGCTGGGTCGCGCACATGGGCAAGGGGCGGTTCCGCCACGATTCGATCGCGGCCGCCGCGCCCGTTCGCGGCGAACGCGAACTCGGCTGGAGCGTGCACTACCTGACCGGCATCGCGTTCGCGTCCCTCCTGCTCGCGGTGTGGGGTGCCGGATGGGTACGCCAACCGAGCATCGCGCCGGCACTCATCGTCGGCGTCGGCAGCGTCGTCGCGCCGCTGCTTTTGATGCAGCCCGGCATGGGCGCCGGCATCGCGGCACGCCGCACGCGCAATCCGTGGATCGCGCGCGCACGCAGCGTCCTCACTCACACGGTGTTCGGCACCGGCCTGTACGTGAGCGCATGGGCGATATCCGCCTGGGGACCGGGATGAACCCCGACGCCTTCATCCCTTCGCCGCGACACTGTGTGACCATCGGCGGACACCCTGCCTGCGGATACGCTGATACGATGCAGGTTGCACTAAGAGGTGGAACGGTCGGATTTGCGCGTGATTCGCCATGTCGGGGTATGGTATTCGCTCGTGGTTGCCCTGTGCAGCGCGCTGGTCGCGACGCCGGCGCGCGCGCTTGATCCCGACCGCGCGATCAACCAGCTCACGCATGTCTTTTATGAGAACCAGTTGCCGCAGGGCACGGTGCTGTCGATCGCGCAGCGCAAGGACGGTTCGATCTGGCTGGCCACCTACGGTGGCCTGATCCACTACAGCGGCGCCGAGTTCGACACCATCGACCAGCGTGCCGCACCGGCGCTGAAGAGTTCGGCGATCACCGCGGTCGCCGCCGATCGCGACGGCACGCTGTGGGTGGGAACCCTCAACGGCGGGCTTTACCGGTGTCGCGGATACGCCCTTGAACCGGTGGCGCTGCCCGCGGCGATCGAGAGCGTGTTCGGCATCGTGCAGGACCGCGCCGGTTCGCTCTGGCTGACCACCAATGCCGGCGTCGCGCGCATGGATGCGACGGGCGCGCACCTGCTCGGCACCGAAAGCGGATTCCCGCCACGCGGTTTCTATCGCGCGATCGTTGCCGATGGCGTCGGCGGCGTGTGGATCGCGGCGGATGGCGTCGGTGTCGTGCACTGGCGTGACGGGCAGGTCGAGACGCTCGACACGTCGCGCGGATTGCCGACGAATGCCGTGTACAGCCTCGCGATCGATCACGACGGAGGCGTGTGGGCCGGTACGCAGGCCGGGCCCGTCCGATATCGAGACGGGCGCTTCGAACGCGATCCGCGCCTGGCCGCGCTCGATGCGAAACGCGTGTATTCGCTGTTCGGGGACCGTGACGGCAACCTCTGGTTCGCGCCGCTCGGCGTGGGTATCTGCCGCCTGACCGACGTGCGTTTCGATTGCGACAACACGCTCGCGGGGATGGTCGGCGAAACCGTGCGTTCGATGTTCGAGGACATCGAAGGCAACCTCTGGATGGGCACGACGTCGAGCGGCGTGCACCGCTTCAGCAATTCGAAGCTCATCACGGTCACGGGCGCGATGGAATCCAACGCGGTGCGCGCCGTGCACCTGGACCGTGCCGGCGTGTTGTGGATCGGTACCGATGGCGCGGGACTCGCGCGCTACGAAGACCAGGTGCTGGTGCCTGCGGCATCGATCAACCAGGGGCTGCCGAGCCAGCTCGTGCGCGCAATCGAAAGCGATGCGGCCGGCAACCTGTGGGTGGGCGGCACGGAGGGCGTGAGCCGGATCGCGCCCGACGGCTCGTTGCGCAACTTCAACATGAGCGACGGCATGCCCGGCACGATCGTGTTCGCGTTCGCGCCGAGTCGCGATGGCGGCATGTGGGTGGCGACGTTGCAGGGTGTCGCGCGCATAAACGGCGATTCCGTCGAAGTGGTGGAAGGCACGCGCGGAGACGACACGCGCGCCTTGCGCGAAGACGCCGGCGGACGCCTGTGGATCGGTGAACGCAGCGGACTGCGCTGCCTGCGCGACCGAGTGGTCGACCGTTGCGGTACCGACGGCTTGCCGGGCACCAGCGTGTTCGCGTTCCATCCCGATGCTGATGGCGCCATGTGGCTCGGCACGAGCGTCGGTCTCGCGCGCATCCAGGGCACCACGGTCGAGGGCTACACGCAGCGCGCCGGCTTCTATGGCGATGCGGTGTTCGCGATCCTCGATGACGACGAGGGCAACTTCTGGGTCAGTTCGAACCGCGGCATCGCGTGCCTCGCACGCTCCGACCTCGATGCGCTGGGGCACGGAACGGTGGCGCAGGTCGAACCGGTCTGGTACGGCAAGAATGATGGCATGTTGTCCTCGCAGGCAAACGGCGCTTCGCAGACGCCGGCCGGGCGCACGCCGGACGGGCGGCTGTGGTTCGGCACCGCCAACGGTGTCGTCGTCGTCGATCCGAAGCACGCGCATCGGAATGAACTGCGCCCGCAGGTGGCGATGGAACGCGTCTTCGTCGATGGCCGCGAGGCCGACCCGGACCACATCGGTGCGATAGGTCCCGATGTCGAGCGCATCGAACTGCGCTATGCGGCAATGAGCTACGTCGCGCCGGCAGCGGTGAAATACCGCTACCGCATCGTGGGGTTCGACCGCGGCTGGATCGAGGCCGGCAGCAGCCGCGTCGCGTCCTACACCAACCTTCCGCCGGGCGACTACGTGTTCAACGTGATCGCGAGCAACAACGACGGCGTTTGGAACACCGAGGGTGCGACCGTGCGCTTCTCGATCGTCCCGAGCTGGTACGAAAGCTGGTGGTTCCGCATGCTCGCGGTGCTCGGCGCGATCGGCCTGCTCGCGGCGATCTATCGCGTCCGCGTGTGGCGCCTGCACGAACGCGAGCGCGACCTCAAGCGTGAAGTCGCCCAGCGAACCGAAGCGCTGCGCGACGCGAACGAGGCTCTGAAACGCATCGCCTCGATCGACAGCCTGACCCGCATCCCCAATCGCGGCGCCTTCAACCAGCGCCTCGACGACGCCTGGCGTGAACATGTCGCGAGTGGCACGTCACTCGCGGTGCTGCTCTGCGACATCGATGCGTTCAAGGCCTACAACGACACCTACGGCCACCTCGCCGGCGACGCTGCGCTCACCGAAGTCGCCGGTGCATTGACGAAGGCCTTGCGCTCGAAGGGGGATCTCGCCGCGCGCTACGGTGGCGAGGAGTTCGCGGTCCTACTGACCGGTTGCGATGGCCGCGAAGCCGCGGTAGTCGCGCGACGCATCCTTGATGCGGTGCGCTCGCTCGCGATCACGCATGGTGCATCGGATGCCGCGGCGCACGTGACCATCAGCATCGGCGTCGCCGCTGCCATACCGATGTCGTCGGAATCGTCGGAGAAGTTGCTTCGCTCTGCCGATGAAGAGCTGTACCGGGCCAAGGCGCAGGGCCGCGACCGCGTCGTGGGTGGCCCGCAAGTCGGCTGATCGACGCGGGGTTCCGTTCGCAAAATCTTCGATCGCGGATTCGGGCCAGGCGGCAGGCCGCCTGCGAAGCGCGCACGGGCCGTGCGGGCTTGCGTCAGCCTGCAGGCTTGTCAGCGTGCGCCTGCTTCGCCTTCTCGATCGCGTCCTTCACTTCCTTCGGCATGTAGGTCTCGTCGTGCTTGGCGAGCACTTCAGTCGCGACGAAATGGCCGTCCTTGAGCGCGCCGGTGGCGACGATGCTCTGTCCTTCGCGGAAAAGGTCGGGAAGGATGCCGGTATAGCGGACCGGCATCTCCTTGAAGCGGTCGGTGACGATGAAGCTCACATCGAGCGAATCGCTCGCGCGCCGGATGGATTGTTCCAGCACGACGCCGCCAAGGCGGAAGCGCGCGTCGGCGGGCGCGTGGCCGGCGGCGATCTCGCTCGGCGAATACAGGTACGTCATGTTCTGCTGCAGCGCGAGCGCGGTCAGGCCGGCGGCGACACCGACGGCGGCGAGGATCAGCGAAATGGCAATCAGGCGGCGCTTGCGGGTCGGAGTCATGCGGAAGGTCCGTTGTTGCGGGCATCGCGGCGCTTGAGGCGGCCGCGCAGTTCAGCCAGTACGCGGCGGCGGGTCGCGCGCGGCGCGAGCGCTTCGAGCGCGAGCACGATGAAGAACACCGCGTACGAACTCCAGACATAGGCGCCGTAGCCGCCCATCGCGAGGAAATCGTTCATGCGCGCGCCTCCGTGTCGCCGGCGAGCGCGATCGCGCGCACCCAGTCCTTGCCGCCATCGAGTTCGAGCAGGCCGATGCGCGTGCGCGCGAGCACGCTGCCGAAGAACCAAACATGCGTGGCGAGTGCCATAAGCAGCAGCGGCCAGATCATCGAGGCATCGATCTTCGACGGGCCCATCAGGCGCACGGTCGAGCCCTGGTGCAACGTGTTCCACCAGTTGACCGAGAAGTGCACGATCGGCAGGTTGACGATGCCGATCAGGGCGAGGAAGCCGGCCGCGCGTGCGGCCTGGCGGCGGTCCTCGATCGCCGCATGCAAGCCGATCACGCCGAGATAGAGGAACAGCAGCACGAGTTCGGAAGTCAGGCGCGCGTCCCAGGTCCACCAGGTGCCCCACATCGGCTTGCCCCAGATCGACCCGGTGACGAGCGTGATGAAGGTGAAGGCGGCTCCGATCGGCGCGGCCGCCATCGCCAGCACTTCGCTCAGCTTGATGCGCCAGACCAGCGCGATGAACGCGTTCGCGGCCATGAAGAAATACGCGAACAGGCTCATCCATGCACACGGCACGTGGATGAAGATGATCCGATACGCGTCGCCCTGCTGGTAGTCGCGCGGCGCGAGCGCGAGGCCGCCGTAGAGCGCGATGACGGCCAGCACGAAGCCGATGCCGTAGCACCACGGCATGACGCGGCCGGCGAGGCGATAGGCGGTCGGTGGCGAGCCGGTCCTGTGGAACCAGAGGGTGAAGGCGTTCATGAGAGCGAGATTCTAAGCGCAGCGGCGCAGGCGAGGGGTGCCAGCACGAGCGCGAGTACGAGCGCAGCGCCGAGCCAGAGCAGGGGCGCGACGAACGGCAACCCGGCCTGCGCCGCGTTGCAGGCGCCCGCGCCGAAGATCAGCACCGGCACGTACAGCGGCAACACGAGCAGCGCGAGCAGCATGCCGGAGCGGTGCATGCCGACCGTCAATGCGACGCACACCGCGCCGAGCAGGCTCAGCAGCGGCGTCGCCAGCAGCAGCGCCGAGGGCAGCAGCCAGCGCAGCGGTTCGGCCAGGTGCAGCAGTTCGCCGAGCAGCGGCGCGACGAGGATCAGCGGCAGTGCGGTGGTCAGCCAGTGCACCGCGATCTTGCACGCGAGCAGCAGCGACAGCGGATGCGGCGACAGCACGAGTTGTTCGAGCGAACCGTCCTCGTAGTCGCTGCGGAACAGCGTGTCGAGAGCGAGCAGGCCGGCGAGCAGGATCGCGACGAACACGACGCCTGCGGCGATACGCCGCAGCTGTTCCGGCTCCGGTCCGAGTGCCAATGGGAACAGCGCCACCACGATCAACGCGAACAGGATCGGGTTCGCCGCATCGCCGCGGCGGCGCCAGACGAGGGTGAGGTCGCGCCGGATCAGCGCTGCGCACGCCGCGCTGGTCGAGCCCGGCTTCATGCGGCGCCTCGAGCGTCGATTGCGGAGCTTGCGGGGCGCAACGGGATGCGGCGCGGCGTGCCCGACGTGTACGCATACGCGCCATGCGACGTGATCAGTGCGGCACCGCCGCGGTTCGCGTGGTTTTCGAGCAGGCGATTGACGAGCTTGATGCCTTCGAGGTCGAGGTTCGCGTACGGCTCATCGAGCAGCCACAGGCCGACGGGCGCGAGCAGCACGCGTGCGAGCGCGACGCGCTTCTTCTGGCCCGCGGAGAGTTGTCGCACCGGAACATCGGCGTAGCCGTCGAGGCCGACACCCGCGAGTGCGGTCGCCGGCGAGATGCCGCTGCGCACGCCGTGCAGGCCGGCGGCGAAGCGCAGGTTTTCGATCGCGCTGAGCTCCAACTTGAGTCCGCCCTGGTGCGAGAGCAGGGCGACCTGCGGCGACAGTAGCGCGAGGGTCAGCGGCTCGCCGTTGAGGCGGATCTCGCCCGACGTCGGCGCGAGCAGGCCGGACAGCACGCGCAGCAAGGTGGTCTTGCCGGCGCCGTTGTCGCCCTCGATCAGCACGACCTCGCCCGGATGCAGGGCGAAGTCGAGCGGGCCGAACACCGGCTCGTCATTGCGCGCAAATGCGAGCGCGCGCGCTTCGAGCAGGGCGGGGTGGTCGTAGCCAGCGCGCGTGCGGTCAGGAGTGGGCGTCATGCCGCGTGGATGCTAGCGGCAGGCGCGGGGTAATGCCATGCGTCCGATTGCCGCCCTAGGGATGCGCCTGGAAACCGTCGGCGAAGATCACGTCGGATTCGAGTCGTACGATGACGGCATCCGAATCCGAGATCGCCACGCTGTTGTCGACCGCGCTGCCGAGGATGACCGGCTGGAAACCGTCGAACCGGACGCGCTCGAACGAGGTGTAGTAACTCTGCCCGTTGCCACCGGGCGAGAGATACGGATAGCTGCCGCCAATGCCGAAAGTGGTGTCTGGACTGCCGTCGGCGTTCAATCGCGTGACCAGGCCCGCACGCGCCCACAAATTGCCTGCCGGCGCGTCCATGCCGTCGGTGTCGTCGGCGAATCGGCTGATGGTCGTGCTCGAGGTGCCTCCGACCAGGACGATGCGACCATCGCCGCGCAGCGCCGCCGATCGGCAATCCGAACTCGCGGTGTTGCCTATGTAGCGATACGGGCGGCCCGGAATCGAACTGCCGGCGAACGTCAGATCCTGGTTGAGTATGGCGTAGTTGCCGAAGCCATTGGCGGCGATCCTGACCCGCGTCGCGGCGAACTTGCCGCCTGCGCTGCCGACCAGCAGTACCGTCGTCGGATCGACGACGACCGCATCGTTGACCGCGTCGTAGAACGAGTTGCCGGGCCCGGGTTCGTCGATCGGGAATGTCGCCGAACCGGCGAAATTCGCCCATGGCGATCCGTCCGGTGTGAGGATCCGCGCGGCGAAATCGGTGTCCGTCGAGGAAAACACGGACGTGCCCGTGATGAGGTAGTAGCCGTCGACGATGCGCACGATGCGGCTCGCATACGCCCCCTGGCCGCTCACGAAGGTCGCGTCGGTGCCGCGATGCCCACCGCTGCCGTCGCTGATGTCGCCGAAGCTCGAATCGATCGAACCGTCGGTGTTCAGGCGCACGACGCCGAGTCGTTTGTCCGCACCACCGAAATCCAGGTTGCCCGCGACGACGATGCGGCCGTCCGGGTCGGTGAGTACCGACGTGGGTGCCTCGTTGTATCCCGTGCTGCCGGGTTCGAAGCTGAACACCGTGCCGCCGTCACCGGCGAAGCTGGTGTCGTCGCTGCCATCGGCGTTGAAGCGTATGACCCCGAAATCGGCGAGCCCACCCTGGCCGGGCGTCGAGCCGACGACAACGATGCGACCCTGCGCGTCGATCGTCATGTCGGTGACACTCGTCAGCCACGCGTCCTTGAGCACGAAGCCCGACGAGCCGAAACCGCTGGTCACGGCGATGCCATTGCGATTGAGGCGGTACAAGCCGATGCGCTTGCCGGTGCCTCCGTTGGCGCCACCACCGGGTACTTCCATGGCAAGCACGTAGCCGCCATCCGATGTGCGCGCGAACGCGACACCCTTTTCGTCCTGGGTGCCTCCGCCCGGCTGGTACAGGCGATTCCAGCCGCCGTAGGCAAAGCTCGCGTCGACGGCGACATCGGCTTTCGCATGAGCGGATGCAAGCAGGAGGCACAATGCGGTGAACAGGGCGGATCGGATCGACATGACGCGCAACTCCCCAAGGCTTGGGATGGAGTACGCGGTTGCGCGCCCGATCGGGACATTGCGGGCGGGCGTGCGGCAAACCGGCCGGTGACGACCCGCTAGCCTGGACGGGGCTTCGCAGCCGGGCCAGAGCCCCGTCGTGCCTAGCCCATGCTGGCGGCGAGCACGTGGCGCGCGGCCTGCCAGTCGCGCTTGATCGTGCGCTCGTTGAGGCCCTCGAGCTCGGCGATCGCCTCGAACGTGAGGCCGCCGAAGAAGTGAAGCTGTACGACGCGTGCGGCGCGCGCGTCGATGCGCTCCAGTTCCGTCAACGCGCCATCGAGCGCGAGCACTTCGCACGCGATCGACGGTGCATCGGGCACGCGATCGTCGAGCGTCACGAACAGGGCGCCGCCACCGCGCTTTTCGGCGCCGGCACGCCGCGCGTGATCGACCAGCACCTGGCGCATCGCGCGTGCGGCGAGCGCCATGAAGTGGCGACGACTCTCGAGGCGCAGCGAGTCGGCCGCAACGAGCTTCACGTAGGTTTCATGCACGAGCGCGGTCGTCGACAGCGTTTCTCCCGCGCCGCCGAGCTGACGATGGGCGCAGCGGCGCAGTTCGTCGTAGAGCAGCGTGAAGACGCGGCCCTGCGCGGTGTCGTCGCCCTTGCCCGCGGCATCGAGGAGTTCGGTGAGGGTTTCGTCCACTGGGGCGAGCATCGCCGCCGGCCGCGTCCGCGTCAATCGATGCCGGCGCGGGCGGGTGCGGCCTGCGCGAGCCGTCGATCGCACTCGCGAACGGCGGGATGATCCGTGCCGACGAGCGTGACGTAGGCCGTCCTGGCCGCCTCGAAGTGCGACCTGGCGGCGTCCGCATTGCCCGCGCGCTGCTCGGCTTCGGCGAGCGCGAACTCCGCGTTCGACCACAGCATGTTCTTCTGCGGCATGGCTGCGTGGCTGCGTCCGACGGCATCGACGATGCGCGCGTGGCCTGCGTCGTCTCCGAGGTCCATCAGGGATTGACCGAGCGCGATGTCGAGCCCCGCGAGGTCGGCATGGTGCTCTCCGACGACACGCAACACGGCTGGACGGATGCGTTCGAGGATCTCCCGCGCGCGTGCGGGTTCGCCAAGGTCGCGCAGGCTCTTGGCGAACGTGTATTCCGCCCACAGGCGCGCCTGGCTGTCGGCGGGTTCGTGCGTGCCGAACCAGTCGACGAGGCGCTCGTAGGTGGCGATCGATTCCTGCTTGCGGCCTTGCAGCTGCAGCGTGTACGCGAGATTGTTGAGCGCGCGCAGCACTGCCGGATTCATGTCCTCGGGCGTCGATCGCGCGAGTTCGAGCGATCGTCGCAGTGCCGTTTCCGATTCGGCGTAGCGGCCGAAATCGCGCAGCACCCAGCCGCGCACCGACTCGATGCGCGCGTCGTCCGCCGGTTCCGGCGTGGCAGCCAGCGCGCGCTGGCGCGCCGCGCGGTCGAGCGCGGCGAGCGCGAGCGGGTAACGACCGAGCTCGGCATAGGCGGAACCGAGGCGGGTCTCGACGCGGGCGGCCAATGCGGGATCGCCGGCGGCATCGAGGACCGAGCCCGCTCGCTCGAGCAATTTCGTTCCTTCGTCGAAACGCCCCAGCCCCATGTAGCTCAGGCCCATCGTTTCGTAGAGCTCGGCCTGCACACGCGGCTCACCGGCGAGGCCGCTTGCGATCTGCGCCGCGCCACGATCGAGCAATTCGTCCGCGCGTGGCATCGCGCCGCGCGCCTGCGCAGGATCGGGCGCCTGGAACAGGTCGATCATGAAACGCTTGACGCGCTCGGCCGTCGCGGCGCGTTCGAGCGCGACGCGTTCCTGGCGTGCGGCGACGCGCGCTTGCCACACGGCGATGCCCGCACCGCCAAGCACGGCAGCGACGGCAACCGCGGAGAGTGCGACGAGCCAGCGATGGCGACCGACGAAACGACGCAGGCGGTAACCGGAGCTGTCCGCCCGTGCGAGGATCGGCCGGCCGTCGCGCCAGCGGCGCAGGTCGTCGGCGAACGCCTCGATCGTCGCATAGCGGCGTGCCGGGTCCGTGTCGGTCGCGCGCGCGACGATGATGCCCGCATCGCCGACCAGCGTCCGCGCCGCGATCGCGACGGGACCGAGCGCACCGGCGCGCTCGCGTGCGGCGGCGAGGCGCTGGCTCGGGCGCGCCGTCGCGTCGGCGGCTGCGTCCGCCAGTCGCAATCCGGTCAGCAACTCGTGCAGCAGCGCACCCAACTGGAAGATGTCGGTCGCCGTCGTGACCGCGAGACCCTGCAGTTGTTCCGGCGCCGCGTACGCGCGCGAAACGAAACGCGCCGCGGTCGCGGTGGCCAATCCGCCGGTGTCGGCCTCGAGCACGCGCGCGATGCCGAAGTCGAGCAGGCGCGGCGATGCGTCGGCCGCGACGAGGACGTTCGCGGGCTTGATGTCACGGTGCACGACGAGCCGGTGGTGCGCGTGCGCGACCGCTGCGCACAAGGCGAGGACGAGTTCGATGCGCGCGTCCAGGTCGACCGCGGCGCGCGCCGACCAGGTCGACAACGGCTCGCCGTCGATGTATTCCATGACCAGGTAGGGGCGACCGTCGGCGGCGACGCCACCATCGAGCAGTCGCGCGATGGCCGGGTGTGCGAGGCGCGAAAGGATCTGCCGTTCGCGCCGGAAACGCGCGAGCACCGCGTCCGAATCCATGCCGCGCTTGATGCGCTTGAGCGCACCGCCGTGCACGTAACCGTCGCCTTCGCGTTCGACGCGGTAGACCGTGCCCATGCCGCCGCTGCCGACCAGGCCGACGACCGTCCATGCGCCGATGCGCGATCCGGCCGGGACGTCCTCGCCCGCTTCCTCGGCGGCAAGACGGGCGGCGAGCGTGTCGGCGCCATGATCGAGCAGCTGCGCGCCGGACGCGCCGAGCAGGGCGTTCACGTCGTCGGCGAGATCGCCATCGTCGCCCGCGCGCCGCTCGATCCAGGCAGCGCGTGCGGGTTCGTCGATGTCGAGCGCTTCGCGCAGCAGATCGAACGCCCGCCGTCGCCGTTCGATCGATGCGGCGGAGTTTTCGATCACTGCGTTTCCAGTGGCGTCAGGCGTTCGCGCACGAGCGCGTCCGCCCGGTCGAGCGGGATCTCGTCGAGGCGTTCGCGGCCCGTCGTGAGCTCGCGCAGGAGCGTGTCCTGGATCGCCCCGCGCGCGAACGCCTGCGCGTACGGCATGCGCGTGAACGTGACCATCGAGTAGCGCGGCACGAAGCGGCCCGGATGGCGCTCGGCGAGCAATCGGCCGAGTTCACGCCGCAGCAGGAAGCCGGCGTCGGCGACCGAGTCGCGCATCTCGACGTAGTTCTCGAGCGCCATCTTCGCGATCGCCTCCGCATTCGGGCGGCGCCGGCGCTCGAACTCGGCGAATGTCCAGGCGATATCGTCGCGGTGCGCGTCGAGCAGTTCGGCCAGTTCGACCGCGTCCTCGAAGCCGCAGTTCATGCCCTGGCCGTGGAACGGCACGATCGCGTGGGCGGCGTCCCCAACGAGCAATGCGTGGCCGCCGAGGTGCCAGCGATCGAGGTAAAGGGTCGCGAGCACGCCGACCGGGTTCTCGCCGAAGTCCTTTTCGAGCTCGGGGATCAGCGGCACCGCATCGGCGAAGTCGTGCTCGAACAGCGCGCGCGCAGCGGCAGGGGTCGCGACCGTCGCGAAGCTCGGGTCACCGGCATTCGGCAGGAACAGGGTGACCGTGAAGCTGCCCTCCGCGTTCGGCAGCGCGATGCACATGTAATGGCCGCGTGGCCAGATATGCAGCGCGTTGGGTTCGAGCGCGAAGCGTTCACCGCGCGCGAGTGCTGCGGCCGCCGCGGACGGCAGCGAAGAGGCGGGGAAGTCCGGCAGTGCGGGCACTTCGAGCTCCTTGTAACCGTGCCCGAGCTGCTCGACGCGTTCGCCGAGGGGATGCCGCGCATTCATCGCCGCACGCAGCGCCGAGCCGGCGCCGTCGGCGCCGATCGCGAATGCGCATCCGTGTTCGTGCGCGGTGTCGGCGCCGTCGTCGTGGAACTGCATCGTCACGCCGTTGCCGAATGCGGCCGATAGCAGCCGGCGACCGAAATGGAAGCGCGCGCCCGCGCGCTCCGCTGCATCGATCAATGCGATGTTGAGGCGACCGCGGCTGATCGACCAGATTACTTCGCTGTCGTCGCGGCCGTAGCGCAGCAGTTCGGTGTGGCCGTCGCGGTGATGCACCATGCGCCCGCGCATCATGACCGCAAGCCGCATGATCTCTTCGGTGAGGCCGGCGAGGCGCAGGCCGTGAAGGCCGCGCTCGGCGAGCGCGAGGTTGATCGAGCGGCCGCCGGCATAGCCCGCCTCGCGCGGATCGGGCCGACGCTCGAACACATCGACCGCGAAGCCGCGTTGCGCGAGCAGGGTGGCAAGCAGGGCGCCGACGAGGCCGCCGCCGACGATCGTGATGCCAGGTTCGCCTTCACCCATCGTGGTGGTGCCGTTCGTGTGTGCGGAAGGCGAAACGTGCGCGATCGGCGGGTGCTTGGCAAGTCCTGGCACGGTAGGGCCTTGAACCTGCCGAAGCCGACCCAAGGAAGAGGCCTGCCGTGCGTGCGTTGTGAAGAGGTAGCGTGCTGGACATGTACCGGACCCGGCGGGGTGCGGACACGCGCGTCGCGCGGTACATTGCCGCTTTGGGGAAGCGGCGCCATGCCGGTTGCACCGACCGACGTGCGGTATTCCGTGCGGGGATGATCGATATGCGCATCAGTTTCGAACTCGAACCTGCCGACATCGAGCGTTTCCACGCCGCGCTCGCGCGTGCGCGCCGTGCGGCCGCATGTGCCGACGAGTTCGAGGTGATCGAGGCGGCAAAGTACGCGCTCGATCACCTGAATACCGCCGACGTGCCGACCTTCGTGCGCAAGCGCGTGGTCGAGGTGCAGAAGCTGATCGTCATGCTCGAGGACGAGGCGTGGGCGCTGTCCGGCGCCGAGCGCTGCGACATCGTCGAGACCTTGGTCTATTTCAGCGACCCGGACGACTTGATCCCGGACCATGTCGAAGTGATCGGCCTGCTCGACGACGCGATCCTGCTCGAACTGTTGTTGCAGCGCATGCGCCACGTACGCAAGGCGTACGCGGAATTCTGCGGGTTCCGCGCCGCGCTCGCGACCGACCTGCGTGATGCAACCGAGCGATGCGCCCACGCACGCGACCTGGCGGCGCTGCGCACGCAACTGCAGGCGCGCATGCGGCGCGGACGCCAGCGCACCCCGGCGAGTGCGTAACGGAGCTGGGGGGCGGCGGCGCAGGCTTTGCGGGCGCTTCGACTTCTCTCGCCATCGCCCGCTGCGTTCGACGCGAACGGGTGGGTGATCCGCGACGCGCATTTTCCGTTCGCCCTGGGCGCATGCGGGTTTCGCCGGCTTCAGCGCGCGCGGCGCGTGGCGATCACTACGAAGCTGTTGAATGGCGTGTTGCCCCACAGCGGTCGCACGTCGGCGTCGAGGCCGGCGGCGCGCAGCGGCCCTTCGATTTCCTCGCGCAGTGGATAGTGGCGTGCGGGGCTGCGCATCCAGCGCATCGCGTGCAGGAAAAACTCCTCGATCACGGTCGCGCGGAAGCGCCAGCCGCGATCGCGCAGCACGCTGCGCACGATCAGGCACGCGCCCGGCGCGACGCGCGCGGCGGCTTCGCGCAGCAGGACCTGTTGCTCGTCGCGTTCGAGATAGTGCAGCACGTCGATGAGGGCGACGTGGCCGGCGAACGGCGGCAGCGATTGCGCGCGGTTGTCCTCGAAATGGAAGCGCTCATACGCCGGCAGCGCGGTGCGCGCGGCGCTGATCTTGTTCGGGTCGAAATCGAGTCCAAGGTAGTCACCGCGGAATCCGCGCTCGCGCAGGTAGCAACCGAGCAGGCCAAGTCCGCAGCCGATGTCGAGCAGCGGGGTGTCGCTGTCGCCGAATGCGGCGGCCGCGGCGGCATAGACCGGGTCCATGCGCAGCTTCGCGCGTGCGTAGTCGCGGTGCCATGGCTTGCGGAAACGGCGGGCGATGCGGCGGGCGATGTCACGGGCGTCGTCGGTCATCACGCAGCCATCGGAGCGGGCATCGCAGGGTAGCCGGGAGAACGGGGCGCGGGAAGGGAGGCTGTGCTAGCGTCGCGGACGGGATGTCGCGATCGTCCGGGGTACGTGGCGGCAGCGACCGGTTGTGGCGATTGCGTGGCCGAACCGTGCTGGGTCCCGACTTCCGTCGGGACGATGCGGCTTGTCTTGATGGGGGTGGACATGAATTTCGTCGCCGTGCTGCGCGAGCTGGATGCGGGCCAGCGCAAGGTCGTGCTGGCGAGTTTCCTCGGCTGGACGCTCGACGCGTTCGACTATTTCCTGCTCGTCTTCGTGATCCCGGAAGTCGCGCGCGAATTCCAGGTCGGCAAGACCGAGGTCGCGTTCTCGTTGATGCTGACGCTCGCGATGCGCCCGTTCGGCGCGTGGCTGTTCGGACGCCTCGCCGATCGCTACGGGCGTCGACCGGTACTGATGCTCGACATCGTGCTGTTCGCGGTGCTCGAAGCCGCGTCCGCGTTCGCGCCGTCGCTGACCGCGCTGCTGGTGATCCGCGCGCTGTTCGGCATCGCGATGGGCGGCGAATGGGGCATCGGCGCGTCGCTCGCGATGGAATCGATCCCGGCGAAGGCGCGCGGTGCGGTATCGGGCCTGCTGCAGGAGGGCTACGCCTGCGGTTACCTTCTCGGCGGCCTCGTCTACCTCACGCTGTTCGACCACATCGGCTGGCGCGGCATGTTCATCGTCGGCGCGCTCCCGGCCCTGCTCGTGCTCTACATCCGGCGGCACGTGCCGGAATCGCCGGTGTGGATCGCCGCGCAGGGCGAACAGGCCGCGCGTCCGGGTTTCATCGAGACGATGCGTGGGCGCTGGGGCCTGTTCGCCTATCTGGTCGTGCTGATGACGTGCTTCAACCTGTTCAGCCACGGCTCGCAGGACCTGTATCCGACGTTCCTCAAGGAGCAGCATCATTTCGACACCTCGACGGTCGCATGGCTGACGATCACGCTGAACCTCGGTGCGATCGTCGGCGGACTGTTCTTCGGCAGCTGGTCCGAACAGGTCGGGCGACGCCGCGCGATCATCACCGCTGCACTCCTCGCGCTGCCGGCGATCCCGTTGTGGGCATTCGGCGGCTCGATCGTGATGCTCGGCGTCGGCGTGTTCCTGCTGCAGGTGATGGTGCAGGGCGCGTGGGGCGTCGTGCCGGTGCACCTCAACGAGCTGTCGCCCGATGCCGTGCGCGCGACCCTGCCGGGTTTCGCCTACCAGGGCGGCAACCTGCTCGCGTCGGCGACCGCACCGTTCCTCAACTGGTTCGCCGAGCAGCGTGGCGGCGACTACGCGTTCGCGATGGCGAGCTTCATCGCGGTCGTCGCGGTCCTGCTCGCGCTGGTGACCTGGTCAGGACCGGAGGCGCGCGGGGCGCGCTTCGGTTCGGCCGTGGCCGCGGGAGCGGAATAGCGCATCGACGCGGATTTTCGCGGAGACTGCGGCATCCGCGACTGCCCTGGTCCGCGCATCCGCGAAGCTGTGCGGCATGCAAGGAAGCGTGGAACGCCGGTGACGCCCGCACTCCAAGCTGCTATGCTCGCGCGCTTTTTTACGGTCGGAGCAGTGCGGTGAACGTCGAGGCGAACAAGGTCGTTTCCTTCCATTACACCGTCAATGACGGCGGCGCCGAGCCGGTCGACTCCTCGCGCGAACGCGGCGAACCGCTGACGGTGCTGATCGGTCACGGCAACATCATCCCGGGTCTGGAGAAGGCGCTGCTCGGCCGCGCCGTCGGCGACCATTTCCAGATCAGCGTCGCGCCAGCGGAAGCGTACGGCGAGCGCCGTGCGAACTTCACCCAGCGCGTGCCGAAGAAGTATTTCGACGACGCCGAACACCTGCAGCCGGGCATGAGCACGGTGCTGAACACGCGTGAAGCGGGTCCGCGCATGGTCGTCGTGCACAAGATCGGTTCGAGCGTGATCGACGTCGACCTCAATCATCCGCTCGCGGGCAAGACACTCGCGTTCGATGTCGAGATCACCGACATCCGCGACGCGAGCGAGGAAGAGATCGCGCATCGCCACGCGCACGGCGCCGGTGGTCACGAGCACTGAAGGCCGGGATTCGGGATTGGGGATTCGGAATTCGGCAAAAGCCGAAGCCGTAGTCCCGGCTCTGCCGATCCCAGTTCCAGAATCTCCAAACCCGGCTTCAAAGCACCCGCTTCCCATACACGAAGTGCTCCTTCCACCAGGCGCCGTCGAGGCTGTCGAGGCGCACCGTGCCGCCGCTGTTCGGTGCATGCACGAAGCGGCGCTCGCCGACATAGATGCCGACGTGGCTGACGCTGCGGCCGCTCGCGAAGAACACCAGGTCGCCGGATTGCAACGAGTCGATCGCGAGCTTGCGCTGGCCGAGTTCGCTCATCGCGGCCGACGTGCGCGGCAGGGTCACGCCGGCGGCGTCGCTGAAGACGTAGCCGACCAGGCCGCTGCAATCGAAGCCGCCCTGTGGCGTGTTGCCGCCCCAGTGGTAGGGCGTGCCGACGAGCGCGATCGCACGGAACAACACCGCATTGGCCGCGTCCGCGCGCGGCGTGCCGGCGACCAGCGGAGGTTCGTTGCGGTGCGGCAGGCTGCTGCAGGCGGCAAGCAGGGCGGAAAGCGCGAACGTCGTGGCGAGGCGCCGAATCGTCTTCATCCGGCAACGCTCGCCGAGAGCGACGGACAAGTCAACGTCGCGAGGTCAGGCCGGCCCTGAACGCAGGGAGCGCGTCCGGGAGTGACCTAAATTGTCCTTGGCGAGGGGCTGGCCTCAGGCGGCGGTTACACAAAGTGTCAATTTCGGACGTCCCGAAACGGCGGCCACCACCGGCTCGGTTTCCGGTACCAGCAGCGAGTGCAGGTCCTTGACCGTTTCCTCGAAGCGGGTCAGGCGGTCGTTGGCGGCAATCGCGACCGGATTCGGCACGCTGCCGGCGTCAAGCAGGCCGCGCACGAGCTGGCGCTGCGGTTCGCCGAAATCGGGGTCCTGCAGGGCCTCGTCGAGCGCGCAGACCAGCGCCGCGAGCCAGCCGGAATTCGGCGCGCGCAGGGCAAGCAGCAGTTCGTTCGTTGAAACCTTCATTTACGGGTCCCCGCGGGAGTCGGTGTCTGTCTCGGTTGCTGCAGGTTTGATGCCAGCGCGAGCCGCCGGGTCCGGCGTAGGCTGTGCCCGGCAATCCCGGCCAGCCACGAGTCGACCGCCATGATGTACGACTGGAACACCTACCAGGACCAGCTCAAGCAGCGCATCGGGGAAATCGCCGGTCTCAGTCCCGACACCGTCAGGGGCTATGCGACGTTGAGCGGCGCCGGCGCGAAGACGAACCACCTCGATGCGAAGACGCGCGAGCTGATCGCGCTCGCGGTGGCGGTGACCACGCGCTGCGACGGTTGCATCACGGTGCACACCGACGCCGCGGCCAAGGCAGGCGCGACGCGCGAGGAGATCGCCGAGGCCCTTGGTGTCGCGGTCGCGCTCAATGCCGGTGCCGCGCTCGTTTATTCGGCGCGCGTGCTGGATGCGTTCGCGGCGAAGACCGGCGCTGGCTGGATTCCACGATGCCGTTCGCTCCGGGCGTAGCCCGGTCCCGAGCGGAGTCGAAGGGTCCGACAGCGCGAAGTCGCTGGTAATTCGACTTCGCGGAACTTCGCTCCGCTGCGCTCAACACGAACGGTTTGGGCGGGGCACGTTCGGTCGGGACAGGCGCGAATACTTGATACAGGTCCTACAATGCGCGGATGACGAACCGGACATCGGATGTGCTCGTGCTCGGCGGCGGCGTGATCGGCCTCGCCTGCGCGTACTACCTGCTGGAGGCAGGACGCAGCGTCACCGTGCTCGAGCAGGACCGCGTCGGCGGCGCGGCCTCGCACGGCAACTGCGGAACCTTGACGCCGAGCCATGCGGCGCCGCTGGCGATGCCTGGAACGCTCGCCACCGCGTTGCGCTGGCTGCTCAGGCCGGATGCGCCGCTGCGCATCGCGCCGCGCGCCGACCCGGCCTTGCTGCGCTGGTTGCTTGGTTTTGCCGCGCACTGCAACTGGCGCGATGCGTTGCTTGCGACGGCGGCGAAGGCGCCGCTGTTGCAGCGGTCGCGCCTGTTGATCGAGGAGATCGTGCGCAAGGAGGCGCTCGATTGCGAATTCACTGCGAGTGGCACCCTCAATGTGTACCGCGATCCGCGCGCATTCGCCGAGGCACGCGCCGTGCACGAGCGGCTCGCGCCGTACGCTCCCGCGATCGAAGTGCTCGACGAGGCGGCGACGCTGGCACGCGAGCCGGCGCTCAAGGCCGGCATCGCCGGCGCGCTTTTCCATCCCGGGGATGCGCAGCTGCGACCGGATAGTTACGTCGCCGAGCTGGCGCGCGTGGTGCGCGCGAAAGGCGGCGTGATCGAGGAGCGCACGCGCATCGACAGCATCCGGCGCGAGGGTCGCCGCATCGATGCCGTGCGCACGGCGCAGGGCGATTTCAGCGGGCGCGAGATCGTGTTCGCACTGGGCGCGTGGTCGCCGCAGTTCGCCCGTCCGCTCGGCTTGCGTGTTCCGATCCAGCCTGGCAAGGGCTATTCGATCACCTACACGCGGCCGGCGCGTTGCCCGCGCATCGCGCTGACCCTCAAGGAGCCGAGCGTGTGCGTGACGGCATGGGATTCCGGCTACCGGCTCGGCAGCACGATGGAATTCGCCGGCTACGACACGCGCCTCAATCGCGTGCGCCTCGACGCCCTGCGACGCGGCGCCGCGCAATTCCTGCACGAACCGGAAGGCCCGGCGGTGGTCGAGGAATGGTATGGCTGGCGCCCGATGACCCCTGACGATCTACCCGTGCTCGGCCGGGTCGAAGGGATCGACAATCTGCTGATGGCGACCGGGCATGGCATGCTCGGCGTCACGATGTCGGCCGGAACCGGCCTGCTGGTCAGCGAGCTTGTGTGCGGCAGGACGCCGAGCATCGATTGCGCGCCGTTTGCCGCGGCGCGCTTCAAATGAATCTCGTCATGGATACCCGAAGCATGCGAAATACCGGCCTGCGTCACCGCCCCTGGATCTGCGCGATCGCGATCGCGCTTGCGAGCGTCGCAATCGCCGCGCATGCCGCCGAGCCGCAAGCGCCTGGCGATCCGGTCGAGTTCCAGTGGGGCGTGCAGATCCCCCTGCGCGATGGCGTGAAGCTCGCGGCCAGCCTGTACAAGCCGCGCGAGCAGAAGCAGCCGCTGCCGTGCGTGTTCACCCTGACGCCGTACATCGCGCAGAGCTACCACGAGCGCGGCATGTACTTCGCCGCGCACGGCTACGTGTTCCTGACCGTCGACGTGCGCGGCCGCGGCAACTCGGAGGGCGAGTTCACGCCGCTCCTGCAGGAAGCGAAGGATGGCCACGACGTGGTCGAATGGCTCGCGCGGCAGTCGTACTGCGAAGGCAAGGTCACGATGTGGGGGGGGTCGTACGCCGGCTACGACCAGTGGGCGAGTGCGAAGGAATTCCCGCCGCATCTCGCGACGATCGTGCCGGTCGCCTCGCCCAAGCCCGGCGTCGACTATCCGATGCAGCACAACATGTTCTATTCCTACGACACGCAGTGGCTGACGCTGGTCAGCGGGCACACGTCGCAGGAAGGCATTTTCGGCGACAGCGCATTCTGGGCGGCGCAGTTCAAGCGCTGGTTCGAGGCACACGCGCCGTTCAAGCAGCTGGACCAGTACGTCGGCAATCCGTCGCCGCACTTCCAGACGTGGGTTTCCCATCCGGCGCAGGATGCGTATTGGGACAGCTTCAGCCCGACGCCGGAGCAATACGCGAAACTCGCGTTGCCGATCCTGTCGGTATGCGGCCAGTACGACGGCGACCAGCCGGGCGCGCTCGCGTTCTATGACGACCACATGCGCTACGGCTCGGCCGAGGCGAAGGCGAAGCACTATCTGATCATCGGTCCGTGGGACCACGCCGGCACGCGCACGCCGAAGGCGGAGGTCGGCGGCCTCAAGTTCGGGCCGGCGGCGCTGCTCGACATGAATGCGTTGCACAAGTCGTGGTACGACTGGACGATGAAGGCCGGCAGCAAGCCCGAGTTCCTCAAGGACAAGGTCGCGTTCTACGTGACGGGCGAGGAAGCCTGGCGCTACGCGCCGACGCTCGCCGCGGTCAGCGCGCGCAACGACACCTGGTACCTCGATTCGGTCGCGTCGCGCGCGAACGACGTGTTCGCCGCCGGCGGGCTGCAGCGCGGCAAGGCCGAAGGCAAGCCCGACCACTATGTCCACGATCCGCTCGACACCAGTTCGGCCGCCTGGGAACAGGAGGACGTGCCGAATGCGCTGACCGACCAGCGCGCGGCGATGATGTCGTCCGGCAAGGCGCTGTTCTACCACTCGCCCGCATTCACCGCCGACACCGACATCGCCGGCTTCTTCAAGCTGGCGGCATGGATCGCGCTCGACCAGCCCGATACCGACATCATGGTCGGACTGTACGAGGTCAAGGCCGATGGCAGCAGCGTATTCCTGGCCAGCGATTCGCTGCGCGCGCGCTACCGCGAAAGCCTGCGCGAGGCGAAACTGGTAAAGCCGGGCGCGATCGAGCGCTATGATTTCTCGCGCTTCAGCTTCGTCGCGCGCCGCATCGCCAAGGGCAGCCGTTTGCGCCTGATGATCGCGCCGATGAACTCGATGTACGCGGAGAAGAACTACAACGCCGGCGGCGTGGTCGCGGAGGAATCCGGCAAGGATGCGCGCAAGGTGACGGTCACCCTGTACCACGACGCCGCGCATCCAAGCGCATTGACGATGCCGATTGCCGCGGCGTCGTCCGTGGCTGCAAAGTAGAAGTTCGATACTTCCGGAATCGTCCGCAGAGCTTCGCTCCGCTGCGCTCGATTCGAACGACTTCTCGAAGTGCGCCCGCCCTGAATGTTTTCGACGGGGACGTGTTTCAATCCGGGCGTGGGTATTGCCTTGCAGAGATCCCGAGGTGGTGATGGCGGCGGAGCGGTTCGATCTGGTCGTGCTCGGTGCCGGCTCTGCCGGCATCGCGATGGCGGTGCGTTCGGCGCGCCACGGCGCCAGGGTCGCGGTCGTCGAGCCCGGTCCGCTCGGCGGCACCTGCGTCAACGTCGGCTGCGTGCCGAAGAAGGCGATGTGGCTTGCCGCAGAACTGGCGGAAGCGCAGCAGCTCGCGCGCGAGGTCGGTTTCGATTCGCCCCCGAGTGCCTTGCACTGGCCGCGTTTCATCGAACGACGCAGCGGTTACATTGACAACATCCACGCGAGCTATCGCAAGCGCTTCGATGAGCTTGGCATCGAGTTGATCGCCGGGCGTGGCCGCTTCCTCGCGGCGAACCGCATCGCGGCCGGCGAGCGCGAACTCGCCGCCGGCCACGTGCTGGTCGCGACCGGGGCACGCTCGCACCGCGAGGCGATACCCGGTGCGGAACTCGGCATCGACTCGGACGGCTTCTTCGCCTTGCGTGCGTGTCCGCGCCGGGTCGCGATCGTCGGCAGCGGCTACATCGCGGTCGAACTCGCCGGCGTGCTGCGCGCGCTCGGCGCCGAGGTGGTTGTGTTCGCGCGCGGCGACCGCTTGCTGCGCTCGTTCGACCACGATCTCGGCGAGGGACTCGCGCAGGCGATGCAGGCGCGCGGGATCGGGCTCGCATTCGGGCGCACGACCGCGCAGGTGACGCGCACTGCCAGCGGCCACGCGCTGCGGTTCGCCGACGGCAGCGTGGAGCAGGGCTTCGACGAACTGATCTGGGCGACCGGTCGCGATCCGGTGACCGATGGCTTCGGGCTCGACGTCGCCGGCGTGGCGCTCGACGCGAAGGGCTTCGTCGCGACCGACGAATGGCAGGACACGAACGTGCCGAACGTGCACGCCGTCGGTGACGTGACCGGTCGCCTCGCCCTGACGCCGGTCGCGATCGCGGCGTCGCGGCGCCTCGCCGATCGCGTGTTCGGCGGCAAGGCCGATGCGAAGCTCGACTATGCGAACGTGCCGACGGTAGTGTTCTCGCATCCGCCGATCGGCACGGTCGGCCTCTCGGAAGAATCCGCGCGCGCGCAGCATGGCGACGCGGTGAAGGTCTACCGTACCTCGTTTCGCCCGATGCTCACCGCACTCGCGCACGGCGAGGAACGCACGCGCATGAAGCTCGTGTGCGTCGGCGACGACGAACGCATCCTCGGCATCCACCTGCTCGGGATCGCGGCCGACGAGATGCTGCAAGGATTTGCAGTCGCACTGAAGATGGGGGCGCGCAAGGCGGACCTCGACGCGACCGTCGCGATCCACCCGACCTCGGCCGAGGAACTGGTACTGATGTAGGCCGCGCGCGTCGCTGCGACGGATCGCTCAATGCGGACGCGGCGGCTGCACATCGGTGTCGATCGTGGCGTCGGTGAGGATGTCGACCGACAACACGAACGTGCGCTGCTCGCCGTTGCGCATCGCGCCGACGCCGACGAGCTTGCGGTCGATTTCCTCGCCGCGTTCGTTGCGGATCGACAGCACCATCGAGTACTCCCAGTCATCCGCTTTCGGCGGGTTCAGGGTGCCCTCGACGTGCAGCGCACACACGCTCTGGCGCGGTCGATCGACCGCGCCTGCCGCATTGAAGCGCAGGTGGTGGCGGCACGCGGGACACACGTCCGCATTGGCAAGGATGGTCGCCTTGCAGTGCGGACAGACGCGCGTGACGCGCGCTCGCGTCGGCGCATTCACGCTGCGGCGCCGCTCTCCGCACCGCTGCGGCCTTTCGGCGCGTTCTTCTCGTCCCAGCCGAACTCGGCCTGGCCGCGCATGCGCGATCCGGCGGCGACGGTGAGCGAGCCGGCCTTGAGGTCGCCGATCAGGACGCCGCTCTGCTGCAGCTCGACCTGCGCCGCTGAATCGCCCCGGCTTTCCCGGAGGCTCCAACCTTTGAGAGGATGGAGTCATGAAGAAGCCCAACAAGTATGCCCCGGAAGTACGAGAGCGAGCAGTTCGGATGGTGCGCGAGCACCAGGCTGAGCACACCTCGCAGTGGGCGGCGATCGAATCGATTGCTGCCAAGATCGGCTGCACGGCGCAGACGCTGTGCAACTGGGTTCGGCAGGCCGAGCGCGACCAAGGGTCGCGTGCCGGTCTGACGACGGCGGAGCGAGAGCGCGTGAAGACGCTGGAACGCGAGGTGAAGGAGCTACGCCAGGCCAACGAGATCCTGCGCAAGGCCAGTGCGTATTTTGCGCAGGCGGAGCTCGACCGCCGATCCAAGTGATGACGCGTTTCATCGATGAACACCGGTCGATGTACGGGGTCGAGCCGATCTGCAGGGTATTGCCGATCGCCCCGTCGACGTATTACCTGCACGCGGGGCGCCGCGCCAATCCGACGAAGCGACCGGCGCGTCTACAACGCGACGCCGCGTTGCTGCCGCAGGTCAGGCGCGCGTGGGAAGAGAACCAGCAGGTGTACGGGGCGAGGAAGGTCTGGAAGCAGTTGCAACGTGAGCGCTGGGTCGTGGCCCGTTGTACGGTTGAGCGGCTCATGCGAGAGCTGGGCATCGTCGGCGTGGTCCGTGGAAAGGCCGTTCGTACGACCAAGCCCGATCCCGGGCGCCCGTGCCCGCTGGATCGCGTGAATCGGCAGTTCAAGGCCGAGCGGCCCGATCAGCTATGGGTGAGCGACTACACCTTCGTCTCGACGTGGCAAGGGTTCGCCTACGTGGCCTTCGTGATCGACGTCTATGCACGGCGCATCGTGGGCTGGAAGGTGTCCGCTGGCCAGCAAACGCAGTTCGTGCTGGACGCACTGGAACAGGCGCTGCATGCGCGAAGTCCGGCGAACCGACTGGTTCATCACAGCGATCGCGGTTCGCAATATGTATCGATCCGCTACACCGAACGACTGGCCGAGGCAGGCATCGAACCATCGGTCGGCAGCGTGGGCGACAGCTACGACAATGCACTCGCCGAAACAATCAATGGCCTGTACAAGGCCGAAGTGGTGCACCGTCAGTCGTGGCGCAGCCGCGAGCAGATCGAACTGGCGACCTTACAGTGGGTCGACTGGTACAACCATCGCCGCCTGCTCGGCTCCATCGGATACATTCCTCCAGCAGAAGCCGAAGAAAACTATTATCGTCAGCACGAGTCCGCCATCGAGGTGTGACTCAAACCAAACAGCCTCCGGGATTTCCGGGGCGATTCACCGCCGCCTCGATGTTGCCTTCGAGTTCGCCCGCGACGGTGACCTTCTTCGCGCGCACGCCGCCATTGAGCTTGGCGTCCTTTTCGATCGTGAGATCGCCCTGCACGTTGACGTCGCCCTTGAAGCGGCCGGCGATGCGCACGTGGCCACTGCCTTCGATCTTGCCTTCGATGGTGAGGTCGGACGCGATCAACGATTCCTTCGCTTCACTGCGTTCGCTCGCGCGCACTGCCGAGGTCGGCATCGCGGCATAGTCGACCATCGGTGGTGTTTCGCGCGGCGGCGGCGCTGCCGTTTCGGTGGCGAACGCAGGCGCGTCCTTCTTGGCTGAGGATTGTTGATTGAAGATCGCCATGTCACGCACTCCGCTCCAGGGGAGCCCGAGCATAGCCACGGGCACCGCCTGAACGTGTGACGACACTCACGGTATGTGCGTTAACATTTTGATGAATAACGAATTCCTTATGTCGTGGGGCGCGCGTCCCTGCGCGCACAGTTCCACGTCAAAGGAACCGGCTCCGTGCCGGGCGGCGCACGCCCTCGCTGACCGGGATGATGTCGCCGACGCTGACGGTTCCATTCGGTGCCGTCGTGAACTTCGGATCGTATGGATCGTTGCTTTCGCGCAATTGGCGAAACGCGATCGATCCGTCGACTGCCCCGGAACCGGTGATGCCGAACGCATAGTACGAGTCCGCTTGCGGCGCAGCGCCCGCCCCGCCGACGTTGGTGCCCATGTGTCCGCGGCCGCCGACGAGAACCGGGCTGACCGGCGCACCGAGATGCGAGCCGGTCGTCTCCGATCGCGCCTGCTGCCAGCGGTTCTTCGCCCGCCTGAGTGCGACCTCGTCGCCGTAGGTCTTGCGCAAGTCGCGCCAGAGTTCGTTCGCGCGCGCGTATTCGGCGTCGGACATCGCCGCGTAGGCGCGGTCCCGCGCTTCGACGTAGTCCCTGTCGCCGCGTTCGGCGGCGAGCGCGAGCCAGGCGAGGCCGAGTGGGCGGTCGACCGCAATGCCGTCGCCGGTCGTGTACATGACACCGAGGTTGTACTCGGCCGGCTTGTATCCCCACGACGACGAGACCCGGTACATGTTTACCGCGAACGAGTAGTCGTTCTTGCGGTACGCGCGCACGGCGTCGTAGAAGAACTTCTCGCCCGGGCGCGCGCTGTCGTCCGGGCGCCGTCCGAACTGCTGGGCAGTCTGCGACTGCATGGGATCGAAGCCCATCGCCTGTGCGACGCCCGTTGTCAATGCAAGCAGGCAGCCAAGGCACGGCAACATACGTCTTTGCACATGCATCGCACGTCTCCTTCTGCGGTGATGAAAGGATGACGCCGAGGCTAATCCCGAGTTGTCCACTTGTAAACGGGCCGCGCCCCGGCGGCGCGGCCCGTGCCGGTCACTCCGCGGCACCACCGACGGCGGCTTGGCCGAGTTTGAAGAACACGTCCGTATTGTCGAACACGCCGTGGAAGAGACGCGAACCCTGGCCGTATGCGGACAGCGGAACGTCGGTCGCCGTGTGTACCGCCTGGTCGCCTGGCACCTGGCCGACGATGAGTTTGCCGATTTCCTTGTTGCGCACGTTCGGATCGAGTGGTGACTGCGTCGGCGGGAACGGTTGCTGCGTGTCCCTCGTCGGGAACAGGCTTGGCAACCAGGTCTCGTAGCGGTCCGCATTCGCGCCGTAGCCGATCAGCAATTTGCCGTCGATGTTCGTCGTTTGCGGATAGCCGTCGTCGGCGAGCGCGTACTTCGGGAACCTTGCCGCGTCGTACGTGCCGACGATGGACGATCCCGCGTCCGGATGGTCGGCCAGCGCCGTCGCGCTTACCGCGGACGCACCAATCAACGCCGCACCCGAGCATTCGTGGTCGGCCGTCACGATGATCAGGGTGTCCGGATGCTTCACGGCGAATGCCTTCGCGACCGCGATCGCGCGGTCGAACTCGAGCACTTCGAGCGGCCAACGGTCGCTGTCCATCAGGTGCGCCTGCTTGTCGATCGATGCGCCCTCGATCATCGCGACGAAACCGTTCGGATTCTGTGCAAGCACGTCGAGCGCGGCATCGGTCATCTCGTCGAGCATCGGCTGGTCGGGGAAGCCGAACGCATCGACGACGGCGCGGTCGCCGCGACGACCCGCTATCTTGTCGTAGGCGACGTTCATGTTCGAATACGCGAACAGTCCCAGCAGCTGCTTCGGCGGACGACCCGCCTGCATCAGTTCGTCCAGCACCGTCTTGTCCGATGCATAGGCGAAGCCGGCTTGCTGGAACTCGGCGATCAGGTCGCGCTGCGGATCGATCGCGCCGGGGCTTGCGCTCCATCCGCTGACAATGTCGGCCGGCAGCACGTAGTCGTTCGCGCTGCGCCGCTGCGAACCGTTCGCCGCTTGCGGGCTGGTGCTGTTGGATTCGTTCGGCAGGAACCACTTGCGCCCGCCGCCCATCAGCACCGCGAGGCCCGTGAGATGGCGATCGTCCAGGAATTGGTCGACGATACCGGTGCCGTTGCCGCGTGCGGAGGTATGCACCGCGTTGGCGGCGGGCGTTGCGTCGAACACATCGGCGGTCGTGACGATGCCGAGCGACTTTCCCTGCAGCGTGTGCAGGTATTCGGACAGGTACTCGACGCGCGGATTGTCGAATGCATCGAGGGTGTCGTCCGGAAACACGCCTTCCTGGTTGTTGTTCGCCTTGTTGCCGGTGACGTAGTTCTGCATGCCGGGGGCGGAGTCGGTCACGATCGAGTTCAGCGATGCGGTCATCACCATGCCGGTCTCGGGAAACGTGTCCATCGTCAGCAGGCCTTTCGCCTTGCCCTGCGCATACCCTCTGGCGATGATGCGCGCCGCGGTGCGGTGCGCGGCACCCATGCCGTCGCCGAGGAACACGATGATGTTCTTGGCGACCGTGCCGGCATCCTTGTCGATGCCGATGATCTCGAAGTTGCCGGTCGCGCTGATCAGGCGGCCATCATCCTGCTCGGCGACGAACTTCAGTTCGTGCACGCCGGTCGAGCCCTTCGAATAGGCGCGCTGCGAAATCACGGCGGCGTTAGCGGGCAAGCCCGCGATCAGCTTGCAGCCCGGTTTGCCGGTGGTCTTGCCGTTCGGGTCGACGCAAAGGGCGGCGTCGCCTGTTTCCGTCACGACGCTCGTGCGGGCGAGCCCGGCCTGATGGAAGCGGTCGGTGACGCCGAGGCCGTCGACGGAGAACGCGAAATTGACGATCGTGCGGCCTGGATCGGGCTGCACGGTCGCCTGCAGGTCGAACAACTGCCCGGGCAGGAAGCGCGCGACGACGGGCGCAGAATTCCCCGAAGCGAACAATTCACTCGGTGGAGTCAGGCGGGAAATCGTCGCGGCCGCAACGGGCAGCGTCGTGCCGGCTATCGCGATCGCGATGACCGTGGCCAGCGGGCGTCGGAGCATGGTGTGGACGTGCATGCGGAATCTCCTGCAGGGTAGGGCGGTTGACAGGGTCGGCCGACGACGCACGCGTGCGCGCCGGAGCCGGGCGGCGCGGTCAGCGCGATGCCTTTTGTTTGCGCGGCATGCTGGTGACCAGCGCGCGTTCGGATGCAGCGTCAAGCTCAAGGTGGGCAGTGGCGACGCGGCTGCCTGCTTCGCTCTCGCCGACATGCAGGGTGCCGCTCACCTGGACCAGACCTGGCAGCGCGGGTACGCGCGCCTGCCTCGCATGCGGCAGGCGCACCAGCACCGCGCTCGGCGGGATGTCATCGGCCAGCGATTCGTCCTCGTCGCCGGCGAAGACGGGCAAAGGCGAAAGCAGGAATGCGCCGGGAATGGGCGGTTGCTGCTGCACGACGTAGCCGACCATGCGCACGCGCCTGCCATCGAGAAGGCGCAGTCGTTCGGTCGGTTCGAGTCCTTTCGGTCCGATGGGCGTCTTGAACATCTCGGCGAATTTGAGTTCCGCGACGCCCTCGGGGGGCGCCGGCAGGCGACTCGTGACGGCAAGGGCGCGCGGTGTGCGCGCGATCCCCGATGGCGACGCGGAAGGAGCGGCACCTGCCGATGACGCAACCGCCACGCCGAGCGCGATCAGGCTGGCGAGGAAGCGTGAGGAATGCATGCGTTGTCCCCGGAGTGCGGCGTGGCGGCGCCAGTTGCAAAGCGCTTCACGGTAAGCGGCGGGGATGAAGCTTTGTTGAAGCGATGGTGACGCTTGCGAGGCGGATGGCAGGTCCTGTCACCGTGCAGCGCGCACGCGCGGTGCGATTCGACTCCTGCGCAGAAACCGAGGCTGCGGCGAACGGCGCGAGCACCCTACATGCGGAACACGCCGAACCGTCCCTGCTCGACCGGTGCATTGAGGCTTGCCGACAACGCCAGCCCGAGCACCCTGCGGGTATCCGCAGGGTCGATGATGCCGTCGTCCCACAGGCGCGCGCTCGCGTAGTAGGGATGGCCCTGGCGTTCGTACTGCTCGCGGATTGGCGCCTTGAACGCGTCTTCTTCGTCCTTCGACCAGTCCTTGCCGGCCGCTTCGAGGCCGTCGCGCTTGACTGTCGCGAGCACGCTTGCAGCCTGCTCGCCGCCCATCACCGAGATGCGCGCGTTCGGCCACATCCACAGGAACCTCGGCTGGTAGCCGCGGCCGCACATCGCGTAGTTGCCGGCGCCGAAGCTGCCGCCGATGACGACGGTGAACTTGGGCACGTGCGAGCACGCGACCGCGGTGACCATCTTCGCGCCGTCCTTGGCGATGCCGGCCTGCTCGTACTTCTTGCCGACCATGAAGCCGGTGATGTTCTGCAGGAATACCAGCGGCACGTTGCGCTGGTTGCACAGCTCGATGAAGTGCGCGCCCTTGAGCGCACTCTCGGCGAACAGGATGCCGTTGTTGGCGACGATGCCGACCGGGTAACCGTGGATGTGCGCGAAGCCGGTGACGAGGGTCTTGCCGTAGCGTGCCTTGAACTCCTGCAGCTCGGAGCCGTCGACGATGCGCGCGATCACCTCGCGGATGTCGAACGGGATGCGCGTGTCGCGCGGCACGCAACCGTAGAGTTCGTCCGCCGCGTACAGCGGTTCGCGCGGTTCGGCCAGCGCAAGCGCGATCGGCTTGCTGCGGTTGAGGCTGGCGACGATGCCGCGCGCGATGTCGAGCGCGTGCGCGTCGTTCTCGGCGAAGTGGTCGGCGACGCCCGAGATCGAGGTATGCACGTCGGCGCCACCGAGCGTTTCGGCGTCGACGACTTCGCCGGTCGCCGCCTTCACCAGGGGCGGGCCGCCGAGGAAGATCGTGCCTTGTTCCTTCACGATGATCGTCTCGTCGCTCATCGCCGGCACGTAGGCGCCACCGGCGGTGCACGAGCCCATCACGACCGCGACCTGCGCGATGCCGAGCGCGCTCATGCGTGCCTGGTTGTAGAAGATGCGGCCGAAATGCTCCTTGTCCGGGAACACCTCATCCTGCAGCGGCAGGAACGCGCCGCCGGAGTCGACCAGGTAGATGCAGGGCAGGCGGTTCTCGAGCGCGACTTCCTGCGCGCGCAGGTGCTTCTTCACCGTCATCGGGAAGTAGGTGCCGCCCTTGACCGTCGCGTCGTTCGCGATCACCAGCACTTCGACGCCCCGCACGCGGCCGATGCCGGTGATGACGCCGGCGCAGGGCGCGGCGTCGTCGTACATGCCGTGCGCGGCGAGCGGCGACAGTTCGAGGAATGGCGAGCCGGGATCGAGCAGCGCGCGGATGCGCTCGCGCGGCAGCAGCTTGCCGCGCTCGGTGTGCTTCATGCGTGCCTTCTCGCCGCCGCCCTGTGCGACCCGCGCCATCTCCTTGCGCAGGTCGTCGACCGTTTCGCGCAGTTGCGCCGCGTTGGCCTGGAAGTCGGGTGAGCGAAGGTCGATCTGCGAGCGGATCTGCGGCATGGCGTTCACGGCGGGAGCGAATCCCGCGATGAAAGCACAGCGCCGCGATTCAGGCCAGCTTCGCGGCGCAGGTCGAACGGCAGCGCGGGCGGAGTCCGTGTGTTTCGACTCCGCTGCGCTACGCTCAACACGAACGGCCAAAGGAACAGAGGCCATTCGCTCAACACGAACGGCCAGGGAAGAAAGGCGGTTCACCCCCGCGACGCGAACGGCCAGGGAACAAAGGCCGTTCACCCTGAGCGCAGGCGCACAGCGCCGGAGTCGAAGGGCGGCGCGGGTCGGGTCCGGCGTTTCGACTCTGCTGCGCTCGGCACGAACGGCCGGGGAGAAGAGCGCTTACCCGGGCGCGTTCGTTACGGGCAGGTCAGCCCCGCCGGCAAGGTCACGCGGATGATCGGCAGCGATCCGCTGGCGAACCCCGGAACCGTCGATGCCCAATCCAGCGTGCCGTGGTTGCAGTCGCTGAAGCGCAGCGTCAACGTGCCCCAGGTCGTGTTCGTCACCTGTGACGGATCGAAATTCGGTGCGAAGCGGCCGCCGGGTCCATTGATCGTGGAGACCGTGATGGTCGCGTGATCGCCATTGACGATCGGGCCAACGCCACCGATCCACGCCTGCCCGCCCGCCGGCGCGAACGTGTAGACCTCGGCGACGAGGTTGCCGTCGGCGAGCACCTCGAGGCCGAGCCCGAGCTGGCCGGTCACGCCGGCATCGACCCAGGTGCCGGTGAAGCCGCTCGTGATCGGCACGTTGGCGCTGGTCGACCGCACCGTGATCGTGCCGGTCATGCCCATGCTGCCGTGGTTGTCGCAGTGGTAGGAAACGCTGCCGGGATGGTCGAACACCACCGTCGCATGCCATTCGCTGGCGCTCGGCTCGCCGCTGCCGCCGCCGCCATCGCAGCCCTGCGCGCACCGGAACGATTCATCGTCGGCATGCACGTTGTGAGCGCCGCCGGCGTTCGTGAAGACGACGCTGTCACCCGCGTTGATGGTCAGGTTCGCAGGGGAAAACATCAGCACATCCTGGTCGCCGTAGTATCCGCTGGTGACGCCGCCGACAATGACCGAGTGGGTCGCGGCGGTTGCCGCGCCGGAGGCGAGCAGGGCCATTGCGAAGAGCAGGCGCAGGGAATGGGCAGGCATGGCGTACTCCAGATCCGACGGTTGACGGACATGGGTACCGCGAGGATCGCGCAAGGTTGCCGGCGCCTCGCGCCGAAAACGCAACCGGCCGCGCGAGGCGGCCGGTGCGTCGATCGTCAACCGCAGGAATGCGGCTGCGGGATCATTCCTTCTTGGTGGCGTCCGCGGCGGCGTCCTTCGCCTTCCTGGCGGCGTCGGCGACATCGTGCGCGACTTCCTTGGCGCCTTCCTTGACCTCGTGGCCGGCCGCCATCGCGCCCTGGCCTACTGCCGTCGCACCTTCCTTCACGGCCGTTCCGGCGTTGGAGGCCGCTTCCTTCGTCGCATCGACGGCATTGCCGGCGGCTTCCTTGGCCTTGTCGGCCGCGCTCTGCGTCGCATCGGCGGCCTGGGCGGCAGCCGCCTTGGCGGCATCCGCCGCCTGCTGTGCCGCGGCAGCCGTCGCGTCGGCAGCCTTCTTCGCGGCGGCCTGCGCGTCGGCAGCGGCCTTGGCGGTCGCCGCGGCGGCCTTGTCGGCCGCTTCCTGCGCCTGCTGCTGCGAGTTGTCGCAGGCAGCGAGCGAGGCAACGAGTGCGATACCGAGTGCGAACTTCAGGGTCTTGCTGGTCATTTGGACTGCCTCCCGTAATGTATGGACAACCGCAGGCCGGACTGGGCCGTTGCTGCGGTCGCGAATCCGCGAACCGGAGGTTCGCGACATGTGAAACGGGCCGATTCTAGCGAGTCTGAACGACCT
Organism: Dokdonella sp.; assembly: GCF_044227025.1. GTDB lineage: Bacteria > Pseudomonadota > Gammaproteobacteria > Xanthomonadales > Rhodanobacteraceae > Dokdonella_A. The sequence goes on from NZ_JBGAFX010000003.1 coordinate 576,604, forward strand.
GCGCGCAACTTACGCCAGTTCGATCGCGATCGCGGTCGCCTCGCCGCCACCGATGCACAGCGAGGCGATGCCGCGCTTTCCGCCGCGCGCCTTGAGCGCGTGCAGCAAGGTCACCACCAGACGCGCGCCGGAGGCACCGATCGGATGGCCGAGTGCGGTCGCGCCGCCGTTGACGTTGAGCTTGTCGTGCGGGATGCCGAGGTCCTTCATCGGCGCCATCGCGACCACCGCGAATGCCTCGTTGACCTCGAACAGGTCGACGTCGCCGACCTTCCAGCCGATCTTCTTCAGCAGCGCATCGATCGCGCCGACCGGCGCGGTGGTGAACCATTCCGGTTCCTGCGAAACCGTCGTGTGGCCGACGATGCGCGCAAGCGGCTTCAGGCCGCGCTTCGCCGCGCCGTCCGCACTCATCAGCACGGCCGCCGCGGCGCCGTCGGAGATGCTCGACGAGCTTGCCGCCGTCACCGTGCCGTCCTTGCGGAACGCGCCCTTGAGCGTCGGGATCTTCGCGACGTCCGACTTGCCCGGCTGCTCGTCGGTCGCGAATTCGACATCGCCCTTGCGCGTGGCCACCTTGACCGGAACGATTTCCGCAGCGAATGCACCGGACGCGATCGCCGCCTGCGCGCGCTTCACCGATTCGATCGTGTAGGCGTCCTGTGCCTCGCGCGTGAAGCCGTACTTGTCGGCGCAGTTTTCCGCGAATACGCCCATCGACTGGCCATCGTAGGGATTGGTCAGGCCGTCCCACGCCATGTGGTCGACCAGTTTCGCGTCGCCGTAGCGCAGGCCGGGGCGCGCCGACACCATGTGCGGCGCATTCGTCATCGATTCCATGCCGCCGGCGACGACGACCTCGGCCGAGCCGGCCTTGATCAAATCGTGGCCGAGCATGATTGCCTTCATGCCGGAACCGCACACCTTGTTGATCGTGGTGCATCCGGCCGACTTGGGCAGGCCCGCCGCGAGCGATGCCTGGCGCGCCGGTGCCTGGCCGAGATTCGCCGGCAGCACGCAGCCCATGATGACTTCGGAAACGTCCGCCGGTGCCACACCGGACTGCTCGATCGCGGCCTGGATTGCGGTCGCGCCGAGTGTCGTGGTCGGCACGCCGGTGAACTGGCCGAGCATGGAACCGATCGCAGTGCGCTTGGCGCCGACGATGACGATATCGGACATGGGAAAACCTCCGGAGGATGATGGCGGGCGGCGCGTGCACGCCGGGTGGATCGTCCGATTATGCGCGCGCTGTTGCGCTGCGACAATTGACCCGCATGCAACCCCGCAGGCACGGGCGCGCTTGTCGCGACGCGGACATCGGACTAGCCTCGTCGGCATGCGGGGCAGGGGATGGTGGCAGGCGGTCACGCGAACGGCGCGAGACGTCGCGCTCGCGCTCGTGTGCATGCTCGCGGCAACGCACGGCGCACGCGCGAGCGATGTCCCGGGCATCGAGCAGGTACGCTTTCGCACCTACAGCACGTCCGAAGGCTTGCCGCAGGCGACCGTGCGAGCGATCGCCCAGGATTCACTCGGCTTCCTCTGGCTCGGTACCCAGGATGGCCTCGCGCGTTTCGACGGCTACACCTTCAGGGTCTATCGCCACGACCGCACCGACCCGTGGTCGCTGGGCGACAGCCACGTCACCAGCCTCGTCGCGGACGATGACGGCGGCCTCTGGATTGCCACGCTCGCCGGTGGCCTGAACCACTACGACCCCGACCTCGACCGCTTCAAGGTGTGGCGGTCGGATCCTGCGCGGCCGGACGCGCTTGCGTCGAACAGCGTGACCGCGCTGCTGCTCGAGCGCGATGCGCGCCTGTGGGTCGCGAGCACGGGCGGGCGACTGCAATGGCTCGACCGCAAGGACGGCAGCCTGCACGATTCCGGTCTCGGCGAGCGCGCGCCGCTGCGCATGGTGCGTGCGATGCATCGGCTGGCCGATGGCACGCTGCTGCTCGGCACGCTCGACGGCTTGTGGCGGTTCGACCCGGCCGCGGCGACGATGGTCGAGGTTCGTGCGGATCCTGCGCGCTCGCTCGACGTGTATGCGCTGGCGGTCGGCGCAGAGGGCGAATGGTGGGTCGGCACCGCCGACGAGGGCTTGTACCGCTTCGATCCGCACGGGTCGCCGGTCGCGGGCTATCGGCACGATGCCGAACTCCATCAGGGAGCGAGCCTGCACGATGACGCGGTGCGTTCCTTGTTGTTCGACGACGAAGGCATGCTGTGGATCGCCGGCAATGCGCATGGCCTCGCGCGGATGGACGTGGGCAGCGGCAAATTCGTCCGCTACGCGCATGAACCCGCCAAGCAGGACAGCGTGGCCGCGAATCGACTGTGGATCCTCATGCGCGAGCGCCACGGCCTGCTTGTGGTTGGCTCATGGACCAATGGCTTCAGCATCCATGATCCGCGCACCCGCGCATTCATCCAGATCGACAGCATTCCCGGCGATGCACGCACACTGCCCGCGCGTCCGGTGATGAGCGTGCATGCGGACGACGACGGCACGCTCTGGATGGGCATGTCGGAGGGCGGCGGGCTGGTCCACTTCGATCCGGCCAAGGGTGTGCTGCAACGGTTCGTGCACGATCCGAACCGCCCCGACAGCCTCGCCCACGATTTCGTCCGCAACCTGACGCGCTCGCGCGACGGCAGCCTGTGGATTTCAACGGTCGGAGGCGGGCTCGACCGGCTGCGTCCGCATTCGGGCGCGTTCGAACATGCGCGCCATGACCCGGCGGATCCGACCAGCATCGCGACGGACAGCCTGCTCGGCTTCTTCGAGGACAGCACCGGCACGCAATGGATCTCCACGGCCGATCGCGGTGTCGACGAGCGGTGCGCCGGCTGCACCGGGTTCCGACATCACGTGCACGACCCTTCCGATCCGGCCAGCCTCAGCGACAACACGGTCAGCATCGTGCTGGAAACACGCGATGGCGACCTGTGGTTCGCGACCCGCGGCGGGCTCGAGCGCTACGACCGCAACAGCGGGCACTTCGAACACTTCCGCGCGCGCGCGGACGATCCGCACTCCATCAGCAGCGATTCGATCAGCACGCTGGGGCAGGACCGCCATGGCGATCTGTGGATCGGCACCCAGGGCGGCGGACTCAACCGGCGCATCGTCGGGTCGGACGGTCGCTCGACCTTCGAAGTGATCGATACGCGTGACGGCCTGGCGGCCGACGCAATCGGTGCGATCGTCGAGGACGAAGCGGGGCAGTTGTGGGTCAGCACCACGGTCGGCATCAGCCGCATCGATGCGCAGCGGCATATCGTGAATTTCGGCGTGCGCGATGGTGCCCAGGCTCTCGGCTACTGGACCAATTCCGCCGCGCGCCTGCCCGACGGTCGCATCGCGTTCGGCGGACTCGGCGGCGCGACCCTGTTCGATCCGCGCAAGGTCGCGCCGCCGCCGTTGCCCGAGCCGATCGTGACGGACCTGCTGTTGCGCAACGTGCCGGCTCGCCTGCGCTGGCAGGCGCCGGACTCGCCACTCGCGACCAGCCTCTGGCGTGGCCGCAGCGTGGTGCTCGCGCACGACCAGAGCAATGTGACGTTCGAGTTTGGTGCCCAGGCATTCGCCGATCCGGAGGGCGTGCAGTACGCGTATCGCCTGCAGGGGCATGACGTGCAGTGGATCGAGACGCCCGCCAACCGTCGCCTCGCGACCTACACCGACCTGCCGCCGGGGCGCTATGCATTGCAGGTGCGCGCGCGCAATGACGGCGCCGACTGGAGCGATCCGCCCGCCTCGGTCGACGTGCTCGTGCAACCGCCGCCGTGGGCTTCGCCGCGTGCCTATGTGCTGTACGCGCTGTGTGCGATCGCGCTCGCCGCGATCATCACCTGGCAGACGCGTGCGAACCTGCGCCGCAGGCGCGCGGTGCAGGAAGCGATCCGGCTCAGCGAGGAACGCCTCAAGCTCGCGCTGTGGGGCAGCGGCAGCGAGATGTGGGACATCGACCTCGCGACCGGCCGCATGCATCGCGACAACCAGCTGGAGCAACTCGCGGTCACCCACGAAGCCGTGGAGCAGACGCTTTCCGCCTATCGGCCGTTTGTCCATCCGGACGACATCGGCCGCTTCGAGCACGCGCTCGGCGCGCACCTGTCCGGTCGCGCGGCGGTGTTCGAGGCGAGCTACCGTACGCAGGACACGCACCACGACTGGGTCTGGATCCTCACGCGTGGCCGCGTGGTGGAGCGCGACGAAAACGGGCGTGCGCTGCGCCTCAGCGGCACCACCTCGGACATCAACGCATTGAACCAGGCGCTGGCTGCATTGCGCACCCTCAACGAGCAGCTCGAATCGCGCGTCGAGCAGCGCACGGCGGCGTTGCAGAGCGCGAACGCGGAACTGCGCAGCACGCTCGATCGCCTGACCATCGCGCAGCGCCAGCTGTTCGAGTCGGAGAAGCTCGCCTCGCTTGGCGGCCTCGTCGCCGGCATCGCGCACGAGATCAACACGCCGCTCGGCATCGGCGTCACGGCGGCGTCGCACCTGCAGGAAGAGGCGGCGCGCATGTCGCGCCTGATCGAATCCGGTGACCTGCGCACCGAGGATCTCGACGAGTTCCGCTACACCGCACGCGAAAGCTCGGACATGATCCTGCGCAACCTGCAACGAGCCGATCGGCTGGTCAAGAGCTTCAAGCAGGTTGCGGTCGACCAGTCGAGCGAAGCACGCCGCGTGGTCGACCTCGGCGTCTGCCTCAACGAGATCCTGACCACGCTCGGGCCAAGCCTGAAGAAGACGCCGCATCGGGTCGAGATCGACTGTCCGCCCGGACTGATCATCGAGACCGCGCCGGGCGCGCTGTACCAGATCATCACCAATCTCGTGATGAACTCGCTCACCCATGGTTTCGAAGGCGGGCGTGCCGGCGGCATCCGCATCGGCGTCAGCTGGCACGATCGCGTGGTGTCGATCGACTATCGCGACGAAGGTCGCGGCATGGACGACACGGTGCGCTCGCACATCTTCGAACCGTTCTTCACCACCCGGCGCGGGCAGGGTGGATCCGGACTCGGCATGCACATCGTCTACAGTCTCGTCACCCAGGTGCTCGAAGGCAGCATCGATTGCGAGAGCACACCCGGCATCGGCACGCGCTTCCTGATCCGCTTCGCCGGCGACGTGCTCAAGCAACGCGCGTAGGGTGGGACTCGCCCCGCCGCTCTTGTTCGACGATGCCGGGAACTCCTCGCGCGGCAGGCCGGCCCTGCATCACGCGCGACTCAATCCGGCAGGTTGTCGCGCAGCGCCATCGCCTCGTCCCAACGCTCGAACAGGCGGTCGACCACGGCGGGATCGAACTTGCTGCCGCGCTGCTCGAGCATGAAGGCGCGGATGCGTTCGGGTGTCCACGGGTCCTTGTAGCAACGCTTGCTGCCGAGCGCGTCGAACACATCGGCGACCATCGTGATGCGACCACCGATCGGGATCGCTTCGCCAGCAAGACCCTTCGGATAGCCCGACCCGTCCCAGTTCTTGTGGTGCGAGGCCGCGATCTCCGATGCGAGGCGCAGCACCGGCCGTTGCGAGTTGCCGAGCAGGCGCGCGCCGAGCTCGGCATGCGTGCGCATCACCACCATCTCCTCCGGCGTATGCGGCCCCGGCTTGTTGAGGATCGTGTCCGGAATGCCGATCTTGCCGATGTCGTGCAGCGGCGCGGCGTAACGCAGGATCTCCGATATCGCCGGCGGCAAGCCCATCGCCTGGCCGAGCATCTCGGCGAGCAGGCCGACACGATGCACGTGGTTGGCGGTTTCCTGCGAGCGCGTCTCCGCGGCGCCGGCGAGCAGGTAGACCATCTCCAGTTGCGAGGAGAGCAGTTCGTCGTTGAGGTGCAGGTTGTCGAACGCGATCGAGACGTTGGTGCAGAACAACTCGACCAGCTTGTAGTCGAGCGGCGACAGGCTCCAGGTTTCGCCCACGAACAACAGGCTTTCGGTCTGGTGGCTGTCGATGAAATGCAGCACGTAGTGGTCGTGGTCGAACTTGTGGCGCTTGTCGCGGTAGGCGTTGTGCAGCGTCGCGGCGATCGCCGGCGGCAAGGCCTCGTCGGCGTTGTCGTGCTGCAGGCCACGGTAGTCGCCGCTGGTCGCGGCGATGCGGAAGTGCTCCGGCTGCGCGTCGCGGCGACGGTCGACCGTGCAGTACAGCGCGCCGTGTTCGAGGCCGACCAGCTCGACCAGCTGGTCGAGCACGGCATTGGCGAATTCGCGCGAATTGCGCCGCGCGAAGATCTGCGCGGAGCTACGGATGACGTTCTCGAGGCCGATTCGATGCGCCTCGATCGCGCGCATGTCGCGATACGCGCGCAAGGCGGAGTACATCGTCGTCGCGAGGCGCGACGCGGTCAGCTCGGTCTTTTCCTTGTAGTCGTTGATGTCGTAGGCGGCAATCACTTCCTGCTCGGGCGCCTGTCCGGCCTGGCCGGTGCGCAGCACGATGCGCACGAACGGGTTGCCGATTTCCTCGCGGATGCTGCGCACGAGGGCGAGGCCGGCCTGCTCCGACTCCATCACGACGTCGAGCAGAAGCACTGCGATGTCCGGGTGTTCGACCAGCAGCGCGCGTGCTTCGGCGGCGCTGTAGGCGCTCAGGAACTCCAGCCGGCGATCGGCAAAGCGAAAGCTGCCGAGCACGAGGCGAGTTACGTCATGCACCTCCGGCTCGTCGTCGGCGACAAGCACTTTCCAGGTCGGCGTGGTGTCGCGGACCTCGATCGAGCCGAACTGCGGGTTGTTGTCCGCTTTGCCCACACCACCCCCTGATGGGACAGTGCCAGCCTACTCCTGTGGGCGGAGTGTTGGAACACCCATTTTTCGCGGGAGGCCGGGCCGGCTCAGGACTTGCCGTGGAACAGCTCGCGCCCGATCAGCATGCGGCGAATCTCGTTGGTGCCGGCGCCGATTTCGTAAAGTTTTGCGTCACGCAGGATGCGTCCGGCCGGATACTCGTTGATGTAGCCGTTGCCGCCAAGCGCCTGGATCGCCTCCAGTGCGACCTGCACGGCGCTTTGCGAGGCGTGCAGCAGGCAGGACGCCGGGTCGATGCGCGACTTGATGCCGGCGTCGTAGTTCTGTGCGACGAGGTAGGCGTACGCGCGCGACGATTGCAACGCGGTGTACATGTCGGCGATCTTGCCCTGCATCAGTCCGAACGTTCCGATCGGCGCGTTGAACTGCTTGCGCTCGCGCACATAGGGCAGGGCAGCGTCGATGGCTGCCTGCATCAGGCCGATCGGCCCGCCCGAGAGCACGAGGCGCTCGGTGTCGAGGCCGCTCATCAGCACGCGCACGCCTTCATTGACTTCGCCGACGCGGTTCGCGTCGGGGATCTCGCAGTGGTCGAACACCAGCTCGCAGGTGTTGCTGCCGCGCATGCCGAGCTTGTCGAGCTTCTGCGCGGTCGAGAACCCCTTCATGCCCTTCTCGACGATGAACGCGGTCATGCAGCGCGAGCCGGCCGGACGGTGCGCGGTGCGCATGTAGACCAGCAGCACGTCGGCGTCCGGGCCATTGGTGATCCACATCTTCGAGCCGTTCGCGACCCACACGTCGCCCTTTTGCTCGGCGCGACAGGTCATCGAGCCGACCACGTCGGAACCCGCGCCAGGCTCGCTCATCGCGAGTGCGCCGACGTACTCGCCGCTGCACAGCTTCGGCAGGTACTTCTGTTTCTGCGCCTCGCTCGCGTTGTGGAAGATGTTGTTGACGCACAGGTTCGAATGCGCGCCGTAGGAGAGGCCGACCGAACCGGACGCGCGGGAGATTTCCTCCATCGCGACCAGGTGCGCGAGATAGCCGAGTTCCGAACCGCCGTATGCGGACGAGACCGTGATGCCGAGCAGTCCCATCTCGCCGAACTTGCGCCACAGGTCGGCCGGGAACGCGTTGTCGCGATCGATCAGGTCTGCGCGCGGCGCGATCTCCTTGTCGGCGAACGCGCGCACGGTCTCGCGCAACAGGTCGAGTTCTTCACCGAGGGGGAAGGGGCGCATGGGAAGGCGATTCCTGTCCAGGAAAGCCTGAATGTTAGCGGATCGCGGGCACGCTGCGGTCGAACCGGGTCCCGCATCGGGTAGGGCGGTACGCGCGGAGCGCGTGCCGCCGATTGTGGCGAAGCGGAGTCGCGACAGTCGTCGGGACTCGCGCTCCGCGCTCGACCCGCCTTTACTGCCCGCGCATGCGTCCGAGGAAGCGCGGGCCGTTGTTGCCCATCGTCGGCAGCTTGATCTTGCCGATCGCGTTGATGCGCTCTTCCGCCATGCGATCGGCGGCCTTGTAGGTCGCGATGCCGTCGCGCTCCGCGATCTGGAAGATGCGCGAGAGGTTGTAGTAGATCGTGCGCATCATGCGCATCGCGCGTTCGCGGTTGTAGCCGTCGATCTCGAGCGACACGTTCATCACGCCGCCGGCGTTGACCGCGTAGTCCGGCGCATACAGCACGCCGCGCTTCTTCAGCTCGTCGCCGATCGCGTCGGTGGCGAGCTGGTTGTTCGCCGCGCCGCAGACGATCTTCGCCTTGATGCGGTCGATGGTCTGCTCGTTGAGCGTGCCGCCGAGCGCGCACGGGCTGTACACGTCCGCGTCGACGTCGTAGATCTCGTCGAGGCCGACCGCGGTGCAGCCGTACTCGTCGACCGCCTTCTGCACCAGTTCCTTGTTGATGTCGGTGACGAACACCTTCGCGCCCTGCTCGCGCAGCAGCTTGATGAACTCCATGCCGACGTGGCCCGCGCCCTGCACGGCGTAGCTGTACCTGCCGACTTCCTCGTTGCCGTGCTTGTGGTTCAGCGCGGCCATCAGGCCCTGCAGCGTGCCGTAGGCGGTGAATGGCGACGGATCGCCCGAGCCGCCATGCACCTGGTGCACGCCGGTCACGAACTCGGTCTCGCGGAACACCCATTCCATGTCGTTGACGTCGATGCCGACGTCCTCGGCCGTGATGTAGCGGCCGTTGAGCGAGTTGACGAAGCGGCCGAACGCGCGGAACAGCGCCTCGGACTTGTCCTTGCTCGGATCGCCGATGATGACCGCCTTGCCGCCGCCGAGGTTGAGGCCCGCGACCGCGTTCTTGTAGGTCATGCCGCGCGACAGGCGCAGCACGTCGTTAAGCGCTTCCGCCTCGTTCTTGTACGGCCACATGCGCAGGCCGCCGAGGGCGGGGCCGAGCACGCTGTTGTGGATCGCGATGATGGCCTTCAGGCCGGCGTCCTTGTTGTGGCAGTAGACGATCTGCTCATGGCCGGTCTGCGAGACGGTTTCAAAAATCATGGCTGCTCCTGGCGACGCGGAAAGACCCGCCCGGGCCGGCTGCGCGATCGCGTTGCCGGCCATGAAACGGGTTGCAAGTAATTGATCGGAATTTGTTTTTGCGGATTGCCGGAGCATGGCCGGCAAAATGCGGCGCGTAGTGTAGTCCCGCCCGTCCGGCGGCGACAGTGGCAGCCGCTCCGCACCGGGCGCGCTTGAAAAATACGAACGATCGTTCTATTATGCGCGCCATGTCGAATCAGGCCACCATCAGCAAGGGCGCCGCCACGCGCGATCTGATCATCGATCACGCGTATGCGATCGCCTGTCGCGCGGGCCTCGAAGGCGTCTCGATCGGCGACCTCGCGCACGCGGTCGGCATGTCCAAGAGCGGCGTGTTCGCGCACTTCGGTTCGCGCGAGGACCTGCAGCTCGCCGTGCTCGAATACGCGGGCCGGCGTTTCGGCGAAGCGGTGCTGATGCCGGCCGTGCGCAAGCCGCGTGGCCTTGCGCGCCTGCGCGCGATCGTCGACGGCTGGTTCGACTGGGTGCGCGAAAACCAGCATGGCTGCCTCATCATGGGCGCGGTCAGCGAATACGATTCGCGCCCCGGTGCGCTGCACGATGCGGTCGTCGCACTGATCCAGCGCTGGCGCACCGACACCGCGCGTGCCGCGCAGATGGCGATCGATGCGGGCGAACTGCACGCCGATGCCGATCCGCAACAATTGTCGTTTGAAATCTTCGGCATCGCGCTCGCGTTGCACCAGGACACGCGGCTGTTCGATCCGAAACAAGCGCGCTCGCGAGCCGAGCACGCCGTCCAGCGGCTGCTCGCCGCGCATTCACGCTGAACTCCTTCGAGGTGTGCCATGACCACGCTGGTTGCGACCAAAAATAGCACGATCGTTCGTAATATGCGTTTCGCACTGCTGCGCGCAGGCTTCAGCTTCGGCAGCTGGTTGCGACCGCATGCGACCTTGCGCCGCGCCTACACCTTGTTCTGCACGCCGCTTTCGATCACACGCCGTCGCGCGCTCGCGACCGATACCGGCGGCGCGCAACTCGGCGCGCTCGCGGTCGCGGGCGAACAGGTCAGCATCTACACCTGGGGCGATCCCTCGACGCAGCCGTACGTGCTGCTTTCGCACGGATGGTCGAGCCACGCGACGCGCTTCCTGCCGTGGATCGCACCGCTGCGCGCAGCGGGCTATGCCATCGTCGGGGTCGATCAGGTCGGCCATGGCCGCAGCAGCGGACGTCGTTCGACCTTGCCCGACTTTGCCGAAGTGCTCGCGGCGGTCGCTGCACGCCATGGTGCGTGCGCGGCGGTGATCGGTCATTCACTTGGCGGTGCGGCCTCGATGCTCGCGCTCGCCGATGGCTTGCAGGCCGCGCGTGCGATCCTGATCGCGCCTGCCGCCGATCCGATCGATGCCGCGTCGCGCTTCGCCCGCTTCGTCGGTCTCGACGAGCGGCTCGGCGCACACCTGTTCGACGAGTACGAGGCGCAGCATCCATTGCGGGTCGCAAGCCTCCAGGCGCACCTCAAAGCGCCCGCGATCGCGCGCCCCGCGCTGATCGTCCACGACCTCGGCGACCGCGAAGTGCCGTGGGCGGAAGGCGAGCGATACGCGCGCCACTGGCCCGACGCGCGCCTGCTGACGACGACCGGACTCGGCCACCATCGCATCGTCGACGACACCGGCGTCATCGACGCGGGCCTGCGCTTCCTGCGTGGCGAGACGGTCGGTGATCGCGTCGTGTCGTCGCCGAATCTGCCGTATGGGTTTGCGTAGGGGCGTCGGCAGCGAGGACTGAAAACGCATCGCGGCTTCTCGCGCTGCCTGCAGGAGCCCAGCCCGGGGGCGACGGCTCCTGCGTGCCTGTCTGCCACCCCGCGGCCGCCATCCCGCCGGCGAACGGCGCGGCCGGGGGCGGGGCGCTACAATTCCCGTCCCCGAAAATTCGCGGACCGACCATGAGTGCTACCGCCCCCGCCGTCGCCACCGAAAGCGTGATCGAACAGGCCCCGTTGCGCTTCGTCACCGCGGCCAGCCTGTTCGATGGCCACGATGCCGCGATCAACATCATGCGCCGCCTGATCCAGGCGCAGGGTGCCGAAGTGGTGCATCTCGGCCACAACCGCTCGGTCGAGGACGTCGTACGTGCCGCGCTGCAGGAAGACGCCGACGCGATCGCGCTGTCGTCCTACCAGGGTGGCCACGTCGAGTACTTCAAGTACATGGTCGACATGCTCAAGGAACGCGGCGCCGGCCACGTCCGCGTATTCGGCGGTGGCGGCGGCACCATCACGCCGGAAGAGATCCGCGAGCTGCAGGCGTACGGCGTCGAGCGCATCTACCATCCGAACGACGGCATGCACATGGGCCTCGTCGCGATGATCGAGGACGTCATCAAGCGCACCCGTGCCGCGCAGCAACAGCGCGCCGACATCGACGCCTCGCACACCGTGCTGCCGGCCAAGGTCGACATCGCGGACGAGATCGCGGTCGGCCACGCTCTCACCGCGATCGAGGAAGGTCGCCACGACGAGCACCAGCTCGAACGCCTGCGCAAGGAGTGGCAGCTGGCCGCCGGCAAGACCCCGGTGATCGGCATCACCGGCACCGGCGGCGCCGGCAAGTCGTCGGTCGTCGACGAGCTGCTGCTGCGTTTCCTGCATGCGTTCCCGACCATGCGCGTCGCCGTGCTCGCGGTCGACCCGACCCGCCGCCGCTCCGGCGGTGCACTGCTCGGCGACCGCATCCGGATGAACTCGCTGCGCAACCATCGCGTGTTCATGCGTTCGATGGCGACGCGCCGCCAGCACGCCGCCACCAGCGCCATGCTCAAGGATTGCGTCGCGTTCCTGAAGGGGCAGGGCTACGACCTCGTCATCGTCGAGACCGCCGGCATCGGCCAGAGCGATTCGGAGATCGTCGACCTGGTCGACTTCCCGATGTATGTGATGACCAGCGATTACGGCGCCGCGAGCCAGCTCGAGAAGATCGACATGCTCGACTTCGCCGAGCTCGTCGTGCTCAACAAGTTCGACAAGCGCGGCGCCGAGGATGCGTTGCGCGACGTGCGCAAGCAGTGGAAGCGCAACCGCGTCGCGTTCCAGACGAAAGACGAGGACATTCCGGTCTACCCGACCATCGCGAGCCAGTTCAACGATCCGGGCGTGACCTGGATGTTCACGAACCTGTGCCGCCTGCTGCGCACCAAGCTCCACCTCGGCAGCGGAGCGGCTGGCACTGCCCCTGTGGGAGCGGCGGAAGCCGCGATGCTCTCCCCGCAGGACCCGAAAGGCATCGCGGCTTCCGCTGCTCCCACAAATAGCACTGCGCTCGACTGGACGCCGCACTTCGACACGTCGCTGAAGGAACCGCGCGCGACCGTGCTGATCCCCGGTGCGCGCGTGCGCTACCTCGCCGAGATCGCCGAGCAGGGTCGCGGCATCAACGGCGCCATCGACAAGCAGGCCGAGATCGCCGACCGCGCGCAGTCGTACTGGCAATCCCTGCGCGATCTCGAGGACCCGAACCTGCCCAAGGCGCTCGGCCTGTACGCGAACGAGGATCTGCTCGTTCCCTCCGGCTCGTCGGCGGCCGAGTTTCCCGCCTGCGGCGACCGCCGCATGACGCCCGACCGCCGCAAGCAGAAGTTCAACTGGGAACTGCGCCGCGAGCAGGCGGAACGCAGCTCCTCCGGGTCATCCGCGGCGACCGTCGACCGCTCGCTCGTCACCCTGCGCCAGCGCTACAACGACGCGATCCATTCGCTGTCGTCCGATGCGCTCAGGTTGCTGCGTGAATGGCCGCAGCGCCTCAAGTCGATCGTCGACGAGGTCACCGAATACGAAGTGCGCGGCAAGATGATCCGCGTCGAGAACTACCGCGAATCGCTCTCGCACCAGAAGATCCCGAAGATCGCGGCGCCGACCTACAAGAGCTGGGGCGAGCTGCTCGTGTTCCTGCAGAAGGAAAACCTGCCCGGCTACTACCCGTACACCGGCGGCGTCTATCCGTACCGTCGCACCGGCGAGGATCCGATCCGCATGTTCGCCGGCGAAGGAACGCCGGAACGCACCAACCGCCGCTTCCATTACCTGAGCCAGGGCCTGCCCGCCGCGCGCCTGTCGACCGCGTTCGACAGCGTCACGCTGTACGGCGAAGACCCGGCGCCACGCCCGGACATCTACGGCAAGATCGGCAATTCCGGCGTCAACGTGCCGACGCTCGACGACATGAAGAAGCTGTATTCCGGCTTCGACCTGTGCGCGCCGACCACGTCGGTGTCGATGACGATCAACGGCCCTGCGCCGATCATCCTCGCGATGTTCATGAACACCGCGGTCGACCAGCAGATCGAGAAATATCTCAAGGAAGACCCGGCGCGCTGGGCCGAGGCGCAGAAGAAGATCGAGAAGCTGTTCGAAGGCCGTGAGCGTCCGCGCTATCACGGCGACCTGCCGGCGACGAACAACGGCCTCGGCCTCGGACTGCTCGGCATCAGCGGCGACCAGGTCGTCGACGCGCAGACCTATGCCGCGATCAAGGCGCACACGCTGATGACCGTGCGCGGCACCGTGCAGGCGGACATCCTGAAAGAGGATCAGGCGCAGAACACCTGCATCTTCAGCACCGAATTCGCGTTGCGCATGATGGGCGACATCCAGCAGTACTTCGTCGAGCAGAAGGTGCGCAACTTCTATTCGGTGTCGATCTCCGGCTACCACATCGCCGAGGCCGGCGCGAATCCGATCAGCCAGCTCGCCTTCACGCTCAGCAACGGCTTCACGATCGTCGAGTACTACCTCGCGCGCGGCATGAAGATCGATGACTTCGCGCCGAACCTGTCGTTTTTCTTCTCCAACGGCATGGACCCGGAGTACACCGTCATCGGCCGCGTCGCGCGGCGCATCTGGGCGCGCGCGATGCGCGAGCGCTACGGCGCCAACGAGCGCAGCCAGATGATGAAGTACCACATCCAGACCAGCGGGCGTTCGCTGCACGCGCAGGAGATCCAGTTCAACGACATCCGCACCACGCTGCAGGCGTTGTACGCGCTGTTCGACAACTGCAACTCGCTGCACACCAATGCCTACGACGAGGCGATCACCACGCCGACCGAAGAGAGCGTGCGCCGCGCGGTCGCGATCCAGATGATCATCAACAAGGAGCTTGGCCTCAACTTCTGCGAGAACCCGTGGCAGGGCAGCTTCATCGTCGACAAGCTCACCGATATCGTCGAGGAAGCCGTCTACAAGGAGTTCGAGGCGATCAGCGAGCGCGGCGGCGTGCTCGGCGCGATGGACACGATGTACCAGCGCGGCAAGATCCAGGAAGAAAGCCTCTACTACGAACACAAGAAGCACGACGGCAGCCTGCCGCTCGTCGGCGTCAACACGTTCCTGCCGAAGGAACATGCCGGCGACATCGTCACCGAGATCGAACTGATCCGCAGCACCGAGGAAGAGAAGGGCCAGCAGATCGCCAACGTGCGCGCCTACCAGCAGAACCGCAACGCGCTCGCGCCGTCGGGCGAAACCTCGCACGAGCACCTGCCCGAGGCCGATGAAGAGCCGCCGATGGTTCGCGATGGCCACGGCCTGCGCTACCTGCAGGACACCGCGCGCGACCGCCGGAACGTGTTCGCGGCACTGATCGAGGCCGTGAAGACGCACAGCCTCGGCCAGATCAGCCACGCGCTCTACGACGTCGGCGGTGAATACCGCCGCAACATGTAGGCCGGCGAGCGGACCTTGCATTTCGCAGGGTGGGCCCTGGCCCACCGCTCCATCGGTCGCGCGAAGGTGGTTCGCGGAAGTGGGCTTGAGCCCAGCCTACGACACTTGCATCGCGCGATTCGTGTCCGCGAGACTCGGCCGGTCTTCCAACGGAGTCGTGCAATGGACCGTTCGCTCACCCTCGGCAGCCTCGCCCTCGCCCTGACCCTTGCTCTTGCTGCGCCGCATGCGAATGCCGAAGCGCCGGCGGCGCCCGCTGCATCGGCGGCCGCCGCCGACACGCCGTCGAAGACTCCGCACAACGCGACCTTCATCCTTCCCGCCGGCTGGTCGCAGCGTGCCGAAGGCGCGGCGATGATCCTCACGCCGCCGGAAGCCGACGGTTCGCGCATCGCGATCATGGATTCATCGGCGAAGACTGCCGACGAAGCGGTGGAAGAGGGGTGGAAATTCCTCAAGCTCTCGCCGAAGTTCCTCGTCGCCAATGACGGGGCGCCGAGGGACGGTTGGGAGCAGCGCCGCTTCTACGACTACGACGTGCCCGCCAACGCGAAGCGCGCGGTGTTCGCGGCCGTGTACCGCCGCGGTGCGAAGTACACCGTGCTCGTCGCCGACGTCGACCAGGCGATCGCCGAGAAGCGCGCCTCGCAATTCGGCAAGATCCAGCAGCGCCTGCAGCCGACAGACTACAAGCGCGAGACGTTCAAGGGCCGCACCGCGCACAAGTTCGACGACAGGCGCCTCAAGCAGGTCGCCGATTTCGTCGAGCACATGCGCACTGAATACGACGTGCCCGGCGTCGCGATCGGCATCGTGCAGGACGGCAAGACCGTCATGGCCAGGGGCTTCGGCGTGCGCGCGCTTGGCAAGCCCGACGCGGTCGACGCGGACACGCGCTTCATGATCGCGTCCAACACCAAGGCGCTCACCACGCTGATGCTCGCCAAGCTCGTCGACGCCGGCAAGCTCGACTGGAACGCGCACGTCACCGACGTCTATCCCGCGTTCAAGCTCGGCAACGCCGACACGACGAAACAGGTGCTCGTGAAGCACCTCATCTGCGCCTGCACCGGACTGCCGCGGCAGGACTACGAATGGCTGTTCGAGGGCGAGAAGCAGACCCCCGAGACCGTCATGTCCACGCTCGCCACGATGCAGCCGACCAGCGGTTTCGGCGAGTTGTTCCAGTACTCCAATCCGCTCGCGGCCGCGGCCGGTTTCATCGGCGGACAGATCGCCAACCCGGGCAGCGAACTCGGCAACGGCTACGACAAGGCGATGCAGGCGCTCGTGTTCGATCCGCTCGCCATGACGAACACCACGTTCGACTACGCCGTCGCGCAGACCGGCAACTACGCCGCGCCGCACGGCTACGACATCGACCATCACGTGCAGGTGATGGGCATGGGCCTCAACGACACGATCCGTTCCTCGCGTCCGGCAGGCGCCGCGTGGAGCACGGTCGACGACCTGCTCAAGTACGTGCAGATGGAGATCCGCAAGGGGCTGCTGCCCGACGGCAAGCGCTACATCGGCGAAGCCGCGCTGCTGCAGCGACGGCAGCCGCAGATCGCGCTCGGCGTCGATCGCGACTACGCGATGGCGCTGATGGTCGACAAGAGCGACGGCGTCACCGTCGTCGACCACGGCGGTGACATGGACGGTTTCCACTCCAACATGATGTGGTGGCCGGAGCAGAAGGTGGGTGCCGTCATCCTCACCAACGCCGACGAAGGCTACATGTTGCGCGGGCCGTTCAAGCGCCGCCTCATGGAGATCATGTTCGACGGCGAGCCGCAGGCGCTCGCAACCGCGGACGCGAACGCCAAGGCCAGCAAGGCCTCATGGGACGCGCAGCGCAAGCTGCTGCAGTATCCGGCCGACGCAAGCGCGCTCGCCGGACTCGCACCGCGCTACCACAGCGACGCCCTCGGCGACATCGTCGTCACGACGAAGGACGGCAAGGCCTGGTTCGACGTCGGTGCGTTCAAGTCCGAAGTCACCACCTCGCCGCAGACCGATGGCAGCGTCGCGTTCGTGATGATCGATCCCGTCGCGGCCGGCTTCCTGCTCGTCCGCGCCGACGTCGACGGCAAGCGCCGCCTCATCGCGCGCGACGGCCAGCACGAATACGTCTTCGACGAAGTGAAGATGGGCGGCGCGTAGGGCGGGCCACGGCCCACCGCTTTTCTGTCACGCGACGAGGTGTTCGCGGATGGCGCGCAGCGTCGTCCGCGGACCGTCGCGTGCAGTCAATCCGGAGTTGCGGGTTCGATGCTCAAGTCGAGCACGGCGCGGACCTGCGTGATCAGCTCCTTGATCGCGAACGGCTTTCGGAGCAGGCCGACGCCGGACTGGAGTCGACCGTCCTGCACCGCCTCGCGGGCGTAACCGGTCATGAAGAGGATGCGCAGGTCGTTGCGCAGCTCGCGCGCCTGTTCCGCGAGCTGCCGTCCATTGAGTCCGCCCGGCAGTCCGATGTCGGTGAGCAGCAACTGGACGTGGGCATTCTTGTGCAGGAGGGTGAGGGCCGTCATGCCTTCACTGGCCTCGATCACCTTGAATCCGGATTCGCGCAGCGCCTCGGCGGCGAATGCGCGGACATTGTCCTGGTCCTCGACCAGCAGGATGGTCTCGGTGCCTTCCAGGTTCGTCGGCGCTTCCGGTATAGATACCTCGGCCGCCGTCGTCGACCGGGGCAGGTAGAGCGCCACCGTGGTGCCATGGTCGGGCACGCTGGTCAGCATCGCAGTGCCCTCGGACTGGCGCGCGAAGCCGTACACCTGGCTCAGGCCCAGCCCGGTGCCCTTGCCCTGCGGCTTTGTCGTGTAGAAGGGCTCGAAGGCGTGTTCGAGCACGTCGGCGGACATGCCCGAGCCGGTGTCCTTCACCGACACGATCACGTAGTCGCCGGGAGCAATGTCGTCGAATCGAAGGCGATCGGTGCTGCCGAGGGTCGCGTTGTGCGTCGTGATGGTCAAGGCGCCGCCATCCGGCATCGCGTCGCGCGCATTCACGGCGAGATTGACCAGTGCGCTTTCGAGCTGGTGGCCATCGACCTGGGCGCGCCATGCATTGGGAGTCAGTTGCAACTGGATCGCGATGTTCTCCCCGAGCAGGTGACCGAGCATGTCGGTCGTGTTGGCGACGAGCTCGTTGACATCGATGGACTTCGGCTGCAGGGCCTGGCGGCGGGAGAACGCGAGGAGCTGCTGCGTCAGCGCGGCCGCCCTCTGTGCGCCTTGCGTTGCGTGTTCGACCGCCCGCTGGAAACGCACCGTTCCGCTTTGCTCACGTGCAATGACATCGAGGTTGCCGAGGACGACCGTCAGCAGGTTGTTGAAATCGTGCGCGGCACCGCCGGTCAATTGGCCGATGGCTTCCATCTTCTGCGCGTGGCGAAGCTGCGCTTCCATCGCGCGGCGTTCCGTCATGTCGCGCGTGATCTTTGCGAACCCGACCACTTCGCCCGACGGATCCTTGATGGCATCGATGACGACGTTGGCGAAGAAGCGCGTTCCGTTCTTGCGCATGCGCCACGCCTCTGCCTCGAAGCGGCCTTCCTTCAACGCCGTCTCGAGCGCACGCCGGGGAATTCCTGCTGCCTGGTCTTCGGGCGTATAGAACACGCTGAAGTGGCGGCCGACGATCTCGGCGCGGGTATAGCCCTTGATGCGCCCGGCGCCTTCATTCCACGTAACCACCCGGCCTTCGCGATCGAGCAGGAAGATCGCGTAGTCCGCGATGGCGGACACCCATTGGTCGAACTGCAGTTCGCGGGTCCATGTGGTTGCTTTGGTCATAGGTTCTCGGAGACGCGGGGCATGCAGGGCAACGGGCCGGGATCGACGGCGATCCGTTTCGCACGCTGCATGCGAAGGGAGCGACATCGAACTTTATCCCAAGCACGACGCCATTGTGCGATCGATGCGACGTCGCCCCGCGCTTCTTGACGCCACCGTCGTCCCGGAGCTCCACAGCCTCCGCAACACCGGGTCCACAGAGGAGGAGCACGGTCCGCCGCTTGCGCGCCATCTGGGCGACCGTCCGTTACTTCGACGCCTCCCTGCGTCCCGCAACTCGACAACCTCCGCAACATCGAGATACGTAGGGTGGGCGCCGGCCCACCGTTTTCGCCTGCTCGCACGAATGCATGCAGTGCGGTGACGGGTTCGCGAATGACGCAACGATCGCAAGACAGGCGGAACCATGTCCTCTGGAAGCACGACGAAGGCCTTTGGCTGGCGCATCTTCGGTCTCGGTGCGATCGCGCTCGGCATCGTCTGCCTGATCCTGGGTGACTTCCATCCGGGCCAACCGGTGCCGAAGGACTTTCCCGCCCGCGGCGTGCTCGCCCATGTCGTCGCGGGGTTCATGCTCGTCACGGGTGTAGCGATCGAATCGCCGCGCATGCGTGCGTGGGGCGCCGCCGCGCTCACGGCCTATTTCGCATTCGTGGTCGTGCTCCTCATGAACGGCCGCCAGTGGCTTGCCCACTACGCCGAGTTCCTGCCCTACGAAAGCCTCGCGATACAGCTCGCGATCACCGCGGGTGGACTCATCGTCTACGCCAACAGCGCGAGGATCGATGCGGCGCTCGCCGCACGCCTCACGCGAATTGCCCGACTCGCATTCGGCGCCTGCCTGCTGGTGTTCGGCACCGCGCATTTCGTCTACGTGGACTTGACCGCTCCGCTGGTCCCCGGGTGGCTGCCGCCGACGCAGGAGTTCTGGGCCTATGCGACCGGCTGCGCGCACATCGCCGCGGGCATCGCGATCCTGACCGGCGTGCAGGCGCGACTCGCGGCGATCCTGCTCACGATCATGTTCGTTTCGTTCACGGTATTCGTGCACGCGCCGATGCTGGTGGCGACGCCTTCCAATCATTGGGTGTGGAACGAAAACGCGGTGAACATCGCATTGATCGGGGCGGCGTGGGTGGTGGCGGATTCGCTGGGGGATGGTTTTTCTTTTTCTCGTTTGCGGGGGAGTGCATAGGCTTGCGCCGCATCCCTTTCGCTTTCCCCTCTCCCGCTTGCGGGAGAGGGTAGGGTGAGGGCGCCTTTGCCCTGTCTTTTGTTGTTCGCAGACCCGGTTCCTTGGTGATGACCTACCCACATCCCTGTGTTTTCCGCTCGCTTCCTGCGAGCGGGTAACTTTCTCTTGCGTGCCCAAGAGAAAGTCACCAAAGAGAAGGGCACCCCAGCGGCCCGGTCAGCGGGCTCCTGCCCGCTGACTGCGCGATCGGGTTACGGGGTTCGTTGACGGTCCATCCATGGACCGCAACGAACGCGCGCGCATCGTGCGCGCGCCCCTTCGGGCTGGTCCTCCACCCGCTCGCCGTGCCGCAAGGGGACCCCGATGGAAGAGCGGCGCGCTCCTGCGCGCAGAAGCAAAAGCCAAAGCATCGCGGCTGAAGCCGCTTGTGTCTGCACTTCGTCGTAGAGTCTGAGTGGAGAGCGATGTGCGGCACACCGACAGGCCGCAGTGTTCGAGCACGTGTGGGAGCCAGGGTGGCCGCACATCGACCTCGTCCGCAGCCCGAACAGTTGAACGAG